>PBMG01000007.1 GCA_002722565.1 Acidimicrobiaceae bacterium | reverse complement strand
GTATTGCTTCATCGTGCCGTTGTAATTGCCGTCTTGGCGTCGATTTTCTGCACCCTCAAAGTTGTAATAACCCGGTGTGCAGTCGCGATTTCTACTTGTTTTCCCCCGGTGGGCGATTACTTCTTGTACCCAACGCTCTTCAGCGTCATAAGTGCAGTCCAAACTATGGATCTGATTTTGTCGAACAAAGTCGATGCATTCGGCTATATGTTCGCCTTGGCTGTTAAGCACGTCCGTCAGATTGAAAGCGAAGAACGCCTGATAGCCGCCCATTATGAAGAGGTTGGGATACCCATGGGAATGTATTCCGAGCAAGGTACGAATTCCGTCCGAGTACTTAATGTTTAAGTCTTGGCCACCTTCGCCAATGATCTGGTTGTATATCCCGGTTTGTTGCACTTCGAATCCAGTCGCATATATCAGTACATCCAACTCGTATTGCGTACCGTCAAACTCGGGTCCGGTCGCATTAATTTGACTGATGCCTTCGCCCTTGGTGTCGACCAGAGTGACATTGGGTCGGTTGAACGACGGCAAATATTCGTTATGGAAACAGGGGCGTTTACACATCAGCATGTACCAAGGTTTTAGGGATTCAGCTGTTTGGGGGTCTTCTACGACCTCGTCAATGCGTTTGTGGATCCGCATCATCGCGTCAATATTGGCGTTTTCTTGGCGTTGAATCTTTTCCTCACGCGACATGGCAGCTCGTTTTGCTTTGACCGCGTCGGGTACTTGAGGTCCTTCAATCGCTCGTGCTCTTCGTTGCGCCTGCCATCCAGATTCCAAACCTGCGGCCCATTCGGGGTCGGTTTCCCAATCATCTCTTACGTCTATTGAGGAGGGGGTGCGTTGAAAGATGTACAACTCTTTCGATGCTTTCGCTAATTCAGGGATAGCTTGCACAGCGCTTGCACCTGTCCCGATGATGCCGACTCGTTTATCGGCAAGGCTCTGGAGATTGTCACCGGTGTATTCGTAATCCCAGCGAGATGTGTGAAACGAGTGACCGCCAAATGTCTCGATGCCATCAATCTTTGCAAGTTTCGGTTTCGACAGTGTGCCGTTGGCGCAGACGACGAAGCGCGCGCGAATGCTGTCCCCTCGGTCAGTTCCGACCAGCCAGACTTCCTCGTCTTCGTCCCAGACCGTGGACGTAACCGTGGTCCCGAACACCGCTAGCTCGTAAAGGTCAAATCGTTCAGCGATGGTTTTGCAGTACTGGTAGATCTCTTGTCCACCTGCATAATGGCGGCTGGGTACGTAGCCAGTCTCGTCCAACAACGGCAAGTAGTCATATGCGACCACGTCACAGGCGACCCCGGGGTATCTATTCCAATACCAGGTCCCTCCTACGTCAGCGCCGCGTTCGACAATTCGTATGCTCTCCACGCCCTTTTCTCTGAGTCGCGCGGATGTAAGTAGCGCCGAAAATCCGCCCCCTATAAAGAGCACCTCAACCGAATCGTTAAGCCTCTCGCGCTCTTCTACTTGATGACCGTAAGGATCGGTCGCATATTTCGCTAGTTCACCTGTGAGATCTGAGGTATAGCTATCGGTTCCGGGAGGTCGGTAATCCAGGCGTAGGTCGCGTTCCTCCGCGAACTTTTCCTTGATCTGGTCGTAGTACTCCTGAGGCGGCCGATCTTGACTGTCGCGGCTGTAATCAAAGTTGAAAATGTTTTGCGGCTTGTCTTGCTTCTTCGCCATCAGACTCTTTCCTGGAGAACGTTTGATTGCGCTCAAAGCTATAGCGCCAGGACCTCGCGTGATCGCTTGGTAGCAGATTTTGCTTCAGTTAATTACCACGTCTTTTGCTAATGAAATCGGTGGCTAATCCCTAGTCAACGCTTCTGCGATGGTTATTCGTCCGCGACGTCAACAGTTTCTTCAGCTTCCGACTCTGTGTCTGGGGCTTCAGCTTCGGTGCCTAAATCGCCGATTCCTAATTGGGATCTAATGCGGCCATCGATTTCCACCATGACTTCCGGGTTATCGATGAGGAACTGTTTGGCGTTTTCTCGACCCTGTCCGAGCTGCTCTCCCTCATAGGTGTACCAAGCACCGGACTTCTTGACGATTCCTTGCTCCACGCCAACATCTACGAGTGAGCCCTCACGGCTAATGCCTTTCCCGTACATAATGTCGAATTCAGCTTGCCGAAATGGAGGCGCGACTTTGTTTTTCACAACTTTGATGCGAGTTCGCCCGCCAGTGATTTCGCCGTCAGACTTGATGGCTTCGATCCGGCGAATATCTATCCGAACCGACGAATAGAACTTCAACGCTCGCCCACCTGGTGTCGTCTCAGGACTACCAAACATGACACCAATTTTCTCTCTGAGCTGGTTGATGAAGATAACAATGGTTTTAGTTTTATTTAGATTCGCGGTCAGTTTGCGTAACGCTTGCGACATGAGGCGGGCTTGCAAACCAACATGAGTGTCGCCCATCTCCCCTTCAATTTCAGCCCTTGGCGTTAAAGCAGCGACCGAGTCGATGACCACCACATCAACTGCTCCTGAACGGATAAGCATGTCGGTAATCTCAAGGGCTTGCTCACCAGTATCGGGCTGAGAAATAAGGAGTTCATCAACATCAACACCAATATTTTGAGCATAATCAGGGTCCATCGCATGTTCGGCGTCGACATAAGCGCAGATACCACCGGTACGTTGAGCTTCCGCTACGACATGCATCGCTAACGTAGATTTTCCTGATGCCTCAGGACCATAGACCTCAACGACACGACCTCTGGGAAGCCCCCCAATGCCAAGAGCCATATCGATCGCCAAACTGCCTGTCGAGACAGCTTCAACTTTCATTTGGCCTCGTTCGCCCATCTTCATGACAGCGCCCTCGCCAAATTGACGCTCAATCTGCGACAGTGCCATATCGAGTGCTTTTTCTCGTTCCACGCTGCTGGTCCTCCTCGGACGTATATTCGGCTTCGCTCGAAGCCAAGTGTGTTTGACGGGCAGATACTTAACCCTGTCTGTGGAAACCGTACGTTCAGGGTCAGACCCCGAAATCATGCGGACAGAATTAAGGTACATCCGAACACCTGTTCGGGCAAGTATCGAACGAATGTTCTATCGCGGGAAATCTTCAGCATTTATTCCCCATAACCGCAAGACTCTTCATATGAGTACTTACCTAGCTGATGAAGATTTCGAATTTTTGAAGATTGAACGCACTAACGGCGTGGCTTTCGTCACCATCGACGCTCCCCCAATGAATGTTATGACCCCTTCCTTATTTCGAGAATTAGCGAAATTTGGAGCCCAAGTTTCAACTGATGATTCAGTGGTAGTTGTTGTCCTAAGGAGTGATGACCCCGACTTTTTCATTGCCCACTTTGATGTTTCGGCAATTTTAGAATTCCCAGTGGAGGGGCCTGCCGAAAAACCAGAAGAACTAGCTGGCTTTCATTTGATGTGCGAAACCTATCGAACCATGTCCAAGGTCACGATTGTCGAGATCGGAGGCAGAGTAGGTGGCGGTGGAAGCGAACTATCAATGTCATGCGACATGCGATTCGGCGCATCAGATAAGACTGTGATTAATCAAATGGAAGTTCCCATTGGCATCCTTCCAGGGGGCACTGGCACTCAACGTCTACCTCGCCTGGTGGGCCGGGGTAGAGCGATGGAAATAATCCTTGGAGGTGTCGATATTGACGCCGAGACCGCAGCTGCTTGGGGTTATCTAAATCGAGCACTCCCTTCTAATGAGCTACGCCCATTCGTAACCGATTTAGCCCTCCGCATCGCTTCATTTCCTCCACATGCAGTAGCTCTAGCAAAAGAAGCCGTCAACAATGCTGACACCTTGCCTTTGAGCGAAGGGCTAATGGAAGAGCGCTATCTATTTCAGAAACTGCTTCGAACCGAAGAAGCCAACCCGGCAATGCGGAGTTTCTTAGACGCCGGTGGTCAAACTCGAGATGCAGAAAAACGCATGGGCGAATTGGTCACCGAGGTTGATTGGTCTTAGAGATAACGACAAACCCCGATTAATTAAAGAAATTCAGGCGCTACTTGCTCAATAAAAAGATCCATTGACTCTTTCTTGCGTTCCATCGGCCCAAAAGTAAAGTCGGGAACGATCAGCTCGTCGAGCCCAACTTCGACATAAGACCCAACTATCTCTATGACCTCCGAAGGAGTTCCGACAATCGTGGCGCGGCCAAAATCCTGACCGCGGAAACGAGCGAGTTTCTCTTCATCTTCAGCGATAAACATCAGCGCGCAAGCTGATCGTTGTATCTCTGCGGGGTCACGGCCGACGTCTTCGCAATGAGCGTTCAACACCTGACAAAGTTCTTCTATGTCGGCAGGCATTCCCCAGTAGTTCCATTCATCAGCATGAAGTGCTGCTGTACGTAACGTTCGTTTGCGCCCTCCGCCTCCGATCATGAGGGGGATCTTCTTTTGTATGGGCTTTGGATCTAGGGGCGCATCAACAACGGTGTAATGGTTACCGTCAAAGTCAGTCCGGGGATTCGCCAGAAGCGAAGTTACGATTTCGACTGCTTCATCAAGCCTGTCGAGACGACCTTTAACGGTCGAAAAGTCGAACCCGTACTTCTCGTGTTCATTCTCTTGCCAGCCTGCCCCGAGACCGAGAACCAGCCGACCGCCAGATATATGGTCGATGGTCGCAGCTATCTTCGCTGTCAGCGCTGGGTTTCTGTATGTGTTCCCTGCAACCAACGGTCCGATGCGCACTCGAGGAACGCAAGCCGCGATGGCGGCCAAAACTGACCATGCCTCATGAATTGGCTGATCGACATTTTCTTCATTCGGCATGAAATGGTCTGCGTACCAAATTCCGTCCCAGCCGGTTTTCTCCGCATAACGACACCCTTCAAGAGTGTCCTCCCATGATTGGCCATTACCAGTCCAAAAGCTAAAGCGCATGACCACAGCATTTCAGAAGTTGCCGCCTTGTGCGAAACGACGCCATTACCTCAGCGACTGAGAACCAATAACGCAATGGGTGTGACCACTAGGGGTTGGCTGACTCTCGACCAAAAGCAACCGATTGACCTGAAAGCTTCCTTCAACTGACCTGCCTTCCAACTCTGCATCCAAAGGTTTCTTTATCCGACCCAAGGTGATGTGGCCAACATATGGCAATGCTTCAACCAAACTTTCGGTAGACATCGTGGCCCGAACTTCTTCCACTAGGTCTGACAGCCCATCTACCGGTACCACCAGAACCTCTTTACCCAGACGTGCTACCTCGGGACCAATAACCGCGAACGCCTTGTGGGCACTCATGCCGGAAAACAAACTCTTTACTTTTTCAATATCAACGTCTTCAAAAAATTGGATCGTTATGTGCCATTGCTCCGGGTTACTCCAGCTGATCCCCTGTTGAGTGCGATCCAGATCCAGCAAACTCCCTCGGACCACCTCAGGAAGAGGCACCGATATGAAGGCCCTGGTCACGTTTACCCGCGAGAACCTTGGAGGTGCAGCCTGAGAAGGTTCAACAAAGAAATAGTGCTGAATTGACGGATCCTCTCGAGGTCACCTGGAAGACTCACCCGTTCAACGGTTTCAAAACCCTCCATCGAAACTGCTAGCCAGGCTGTCCCAAAGGGGTGTGACTCAGTGGCTCGGGATTGGTCCTCTATGGACGTGGTAGCGATGCCAACATCTGACACCAAAACTCCTCGAGCTACTCGGGCTAGTTGCATGGCTGCTTCGTCTGGCTGCCATACACCTGGATCACCTTTAAGTAGATAGGACAAAATGCCTGGACCTCGTGCAGCGACAGCTCCCGAAAACGCCTCAGTACCACTTCGAGCTGTTGCCAAACGATGGGCCATATAGCCCGCAGTTGTGGTTTCTACGACTCCAAGGCTCAAGCCCCGATCGGCAAGCAGAGTCAAAACCGTTGACTCCATGTTGTCGTGGTCAACGGCAAACACCAGATCACCGAGCAACTCCCTTAAAAATCCCTCTTCCTCCTGCAGTATTCCTTCAACCTCTTCAGAACTCGACGCCTTAGCTGTAATTCGGACTTTTATGCCTTCTACACCACTGGCTAAGAAAGCCAAAGTCGGGTTACCCGATGCCTCAAGTTCACTTATTCGCCCTCCTAGTATCTCTGCCAAGCCAGACTCGCTTTGACCCCATGTCCGCAAGACTCGGCTTTCAATCACTGAAGTGATCCCAGAGCGCTCCTGTAAGTCAGGCAAGACGGTTCCGAGAACCATTTCTTTCATCTCATAAGGAACTCCCGGGACGGCATAGATCACCTTGGGTGAACCATCAGGGCTCTGCACCGGCACAACTAAACCAGGAGCGGTTCCTGGCTGCTGCTCCATAGTTTGGGCGCCTTCCGGCACCATGGCCTGGCGAAGATTATTCTCGGGCATCTCGCGACCGCGGCTCCTAAACATCTCGCTAATCCGGTCCGCTATTGCTTGGTCAAGCACTAAATCAGATTCAACGACGCTCGCTATAACCTCGCGAGTGATGTCATCTTGTGTCGGGCCTAAACCGCCACACATTATGACGGCATCACTGCGCTCAAGTCCTAGCCGAACCGCCTCCTCTATTCGCGTCCAGTTATCACCAACTTTGGTCTGATAGTGACTATCTATACCCGATAAAGCCAACTGCTCACCGATCCACGAAGAATTCGTGTCGACGATCTGCCCAAGCAACAATTCAGTTCCAACCGCTATAACTTCACAATTCATGCCACGACCCTATTGCTCATATCATCCCGCGCGTGCGCTGCCACCAATTGGGTTCTTCTGAGAAGGAATAACAAAAGCTTATAGGTCATCTTTTGACTGGCTTTGGGAAATTTTTCGTGCTCCAACCATGTAGGAAAAGCCCGTCTGAACAGTGAGTACCAGCGCAAGCCACAATGCCGAAGTAGCAATCCAATGAGCCGAACTCGCTATCGGCGGTATCACAGCGAAACCAATAGACCAAAGTTGAACGAAAGTCTTCCATTTGGCCATCTTGGTAGCAGGCACGGAGATACCTCGACGGCCTACTCGCGATCTATAGCCGCTAATTACTAACTCCCTAAGGGCAATCACCCCTACCGGGAACCAATGAAACTGGCCGTTAGCTACTAAGGCAAACATTCCACCCAAAACCAACACCTTGTCAGCAAGCGGGTCTAGGAAAGCCCCAGAACTTGTAGCTCCCTGACGACGAGCCAACCAGCCATCAACAAAATCGGACATGCCAATAGCAAAGCCGACTGCAAATGTGACCCACGAAGGCTCTCGCCGAGCGATAAGCAGAACAAATACTGGAGTCGCGAGGATGCGCGCTACTGTCACAAAGTTTGCAGGCGTAGCAAGTGCTGTGGGTCCGTAGGTCGGACTACCCTTTTCGTCAGCCTCTGCCATCAAGACACTTCTTCTAAAATAGCTTCGACGTCGGGGCCCTCTGATCGAGTAACCAGCCCCTCGTAACCCTCCCCCGCCTCAAGAGTTAACGGAACCTTCACCACCCCATCGATCTCCGGGGCTTCTCGATGGGAACGTCCAATACCCGGGGTATCAACCAAAACGTCAATCTTACGCCCGACAAGTTGGTCACGGCGGTGAGCTGTTATCCCATCTTGAATTTCACTCAGCTCAGCATGACGTTCCCGCATGAGCCCTTCAGGGACCTGCCCATCTAGCGTCGCAGCGTAGGTACCCTCCTCGCGCGAGTAGGTAAACAGTCCACACCAGTCCAACTGAGCCTCTTCGAGCCAAGATGCAAGCTCAGCCTGGTCATCTTCCGTTTCTCCTGGATAACCAACAATAAAATTGGACCTAAAAACCGCTTCTGGGCACAAGTCACGAATTCTGTTAATTCGTTTAAGAAACCTTTCGCCGTCACCCCAGCGGCGCATTCGCCGCAAGTGATTACGCGTTACGTGTTGCAGCGATAGGTCAAAATATGGAAGTCCGCTGTCCAGCATCGCGTCAATCAATTGGTCAGATAGATCGGAAGGGTAGAGGTAGAGGAGTCGAACGCGCTCAACCCTTTCCCTGACCGCATGAACAAGCGAAACAATCGATCCTCGTTTACCAAGATCTGATCCGTAGCTCGCCAAATCTTGAGCCACCAACACGACCTCACGGACAGAGAGGTCATCAACCTCCCGTAGTATCGAGTCAACCTCACGGCTATTTTGAGGACCGCGAAACGAGGGAATCGCACAAAAACCGCAAGCTCGGTCACAACCTTCGGCAATTTTGACATACGCCCATGGCAGGCTGGCCGCCGGTCTACGCAAATTAAGCAGATCCAGTGCAGGGGCTTGAGGCTCTGCCTTTAGTGACAAACCACTCGGTTTTCGAGTGAGGTTGACCGGAACACCAAAGCCCGCCACCTGATCTACTTCCGGTAATGCCTCAGCTAGCTCGTCTCCGTAGCGCTCAGCCAGACAACCGGTAACGACAATACGAGATCCAGGCATTCGATCTTGTTCCAACTGCAAAACCGCATTGATCGATTCCTCACGAGCTTCTTCCACGAACGCACAAGTGTTGATCACGACTAAATCAGCTGACGAAACATCTTGAGTCGGAACCAAACCATCATCAATCAAGGTGCCCGCAATCTTGTCTGAATCGACCTGATTCTTCGGGCACCCCAACGTGTGTAGGTGAAAACTCTGCTGAGACTGGACCATCGCACCTCTAGGGTACGGGTGTCAGAGGTAGCTACCGATCCGAAACCGGACGATAGTGTTCACACATGGCTCCGGTTCCTCCCCTGACCGACAAGAAGCGAACTCGATTTCTTATTCAAGGAATGACTTGCACAGCGTGCGCAACTCGCGTTCAGAACGCTTTCTTAGATCTCGACGGGGTCGAGGCGGCAAACGTCAATTTCGCTACAGCGACATCTCTGGTCTGGCACCGCCAAGAAATCGATACTGCAACGATGGTCGCAACAGTAGCTGGACTCGGATTTCAGGCGGTTGAAGATGGAGATAGGCAAAAAATTCAATCTTCGAACGAATCCGCTTTAAAGAAGAAGATGATCCCGGCTTTGCTTATCGCCCTATTCGCGATGATCACGATGTTCGTTCAATTTCCAGGCAGCGACTGGGTAGTCGCATCTCTCTCCACAGTATGCGTCTGGTGGTCCGGGTGGATTTTCCATCGAGCTGCGCGCCTACAGATACTCCAAAGATCTCTTGCCATGGACGCTCTTATTTCGTTGGGAACCCTCGCTGCCTGGTCTTGGTCGATCGCTGTACTACTACTAGACGCTGACCAGAGCCTTCATTTCGGTGGGGCTAACGCAATAGTCGCCCTCGTCCTTGTTGGTAAATGGTGGGAAGCGCGAGCAATGCGTACCTCAGGAGACGCTTTACGGGCGCTAGCTAACTTAACGCCAACACAAGTATTGCTAAGAGATGGAAGGGAATTACCCATCGCAGAATTAATGGTCGGAATGGAATTCATTACGGCCCCTGGAGAAAGAGTCGCAACTGATGGCCAAATAACCGAAGGAATATCAGAAGTAGATGCTTCCCAGGCCACTGGAGAGTCCGCGTCAATTGAAGTGTCGCCTGGTTCGACCGTAAGCGGTGGAGTACTTAATGGTCCAGGATCTTTAATTATTGAGGCCACGGCGGTTGGTGAAGATACCGAACTTTCGAGAATCATGAGACTGGTAGAAGACGCCGAGACAACTCGAGTACACATGCAGCGTCTCGCCGATTCAGTTGCCGCAAGATTCGTTCCATTTGTCATTCTCTTGGCTTTGGGGTCCATAGCTGTCCGATGGAGTATCGGCCACCAAGTCAGTGACGCATTAATCGCAGCAGTATCTGTACTAGTTGTGTCCTGCCCTTGTTCATTTGGATTAGCAACGCCTTTAGCGGTCCTAGTGGGCACCGGGCGAGCCGCTCAATTAGGCGTAATAGTCGCTGGCTCCCATGTCCTGGATTCAACACGCGTTATTGACACGGTCATATTTGACAAAACTGGCACCCTCACTACAGGCCACCCATCAATCACTAGCATCTCATCAACATCACAGGACGAAGCCCTACTTCTCTCGCTTGCTGCTGCTCTCGAGTCAAGATCCGGACATCCCATCGCTCGGGCTTTTGAACCTTTTATCGAAGAGCAAGCAGAGGTTGTTGGGTTCACCAACCATCCAGGTCAAGGGATTTCGGGCAGCGTAAACGACATTGAGATACGGGTGGGCAAAGCACATCTATTCACCGAGGTTCCACCCGAGCTAACAAACCCAGACTCCCTAGGATCGACATTATTCATAGGTCGAGGGCCAGTTGCCGAAGCCTCAATAGCAATTCAAGATGAAATTCGCCCCACAAGTCGTGAAGCCGTATCTCTGCTGACCCAAATGGATCTTGAAGTTATTTTGCTTTCTGGCGATAGCCGCAAAGTCACCGAACGCGTTGCTGATCAACTCAACATAGAAACAGTTATAGCTGAAGTCCTACCTGAGGAGAAACGTGATCACATAGCGGCGCTCCAATCTGCCGGGAAATGCGTAGCTATGGTCGGCGATGGGATCAATGATGCACCAGCATTAGCCACAGCTGACTTAGGAATAGCGTTGCAAGCAGGCACCGATGCCGCACGAAATGCTGCTGATCTAACCATCATGACCAACGATCCTCGAGCTGTTGCGGACGGGATCTCCTTGTCTCGTAACACCTTAAGAACAGTCAAGGGAAATATCTCATGGGCTTTTTCGTATAACGCGATTGCTTTACCGCTTGCAATAACGGGCTACCTCTCACCCACTTACGCTGCAATTGCGATGGCTTGCTCATCATTTCTAGTAGTTGCAAACAGTCTGAGACTTCGTTATTTCAAGAGCCTCAGAACCACAACATCACTAGCCCAGGGCATCGAAGTTGATCTCGTTCATTAACCAGTTCCGACACGCTCACCACAGGAGTGCCGAACTGATGGCTTCAACGCGCATAGTCTCGGTTCAATGACCAGCCCAACCCATCCAATTCTCTCTGAGAGCGAAGTGATTTCCCGATTGAAGAGTCGGAGAGGGCAACCCGGCTACTTGGCAATGTTCAGTTCTTGGCTCGGTGGAGTCATCACCGACCCAGCGCTGATGCAGATTCCCCTCGATGACCATTTAGTACATCGAGGCCATGGGGTTTTCGACACCTGCACCCTCAGCGGAGGGAATCTTTATCGGCTCGGCATCCACATAGACCGACTCTTAACTAGTGCGGCCTTGGCGCGTATCGAACATTCTTGGACTAAAGAAGACCTAATTCAAATGGTCATAGATACCGCTAGCCAGGCACGCGTCAAGGAAGGCGCTGTTCGCTATTGGTTGACAGCGGGTCCAGGTGGCTTCTCTCCAAGTCCTCAAGAGTGTGAAGAAGCTTGCTTCTATTGCGTCATTATCGATCCAGTGCCCTTGGGCAGTATCCAATCTGATCCAATGGTGTCGGGCATACCCGAAGCCACTGTGCTCGATACCCCTATGAAGCCGCCGCTGCTAGCGACCATTAAGTCAAATAACTACCTCCTCAACGTCCTAACCCACATGGAAGCGGTCGACCGAGGCGGAACATTCGGTGTGCTTGTTGACGAAGAAGGATACGTTGCCGAATCTTGCGTACTAAACGTGGTGTTCGTTACCAAAGAAGGAGTCCTTCGAACTCCCCCATTTGACGGCATTCTCTTAGGCACAACGGTTCGCCGAATAATGAACCTTGCAGAAACGACCTTGGTCGAAGAAGACCTCCTGTCTTCGGTAGACCAATCTCCCATCCTTGCCTCAGAAGTCCGAGGAGATGCGATCTCAGAAATGTTCTTATGCGGTGGCGATACACACCTCTACCCAGTGACCTCCTGGGATCAAGTACCCGTCGGAGACGGACAAGTTGGGTCTGTCGCAAAACGCCTGATTGGCTTACTTGAAGAAGAGGCTTTCGGGACCAAGACTGGAGAGTCCTCTGACTTTATAAAAGTGAATTACCCCGACTGAGAAAGTGACACCAATCTGATGCGTTTCAGTCGAAGAGTGGAACAACTTGTTCATTCACCGATAGGGGCGGCACACGCCCTCGTGGGACTCAGGACCAACGAGCGCCCATTGTTGGATCTATCTCAAGCTGCTCCCTCTTTCCCACCAGCCGATCCAGTAATCGAACGAATCGCTGAAGTCGCTCACGAAGCTGACGCAGGTCGCTATCCACCTCAACCTGGTCTTCCACAGCTAAGAGAAGCATTCGCGAATGACTTAAACGGCGGATACGCGGCCAACATAAAACCTGATGATGTGTTGATTACTGCCGGTTGCAACCAAGCCTTTTGTTGCGTGGCAAGCGCGTTGACTAGCCCCGGGGACGAAGCAATTTTGGTTGCTCCTTTCTATTTCAACCACGACATGTGGTTAAAAATCGAGGGTGTGGAAGTCCAATACCTCGAACCTGGACCTGACCTGCAGCCAGACCCCAAACAAGCCCAAGCCCTGATAACAGACAAAACGAGACTCATAACTCTGGTTTCTCCGGGCAACCCAACCGGTGTAACCATTCCAAAGGAGACAATTCACGAATTCGCCGAGTTAGCTCACAGCAACAACATCGCTCTTATAGTTGACGAGACATATCGCTCCTTTCGCGACGAACAGAGCCCCGCTCACGAACTATTCAGCGATCCCAGTTGGAGAGATAACATAATTAGCCTTCACAGCTTCTCTAAAGATTTCGCCATCCCCGGCTACAGATGCGGTGCAGCGGTTGGCGGAAACGCCACCATAACCGAAGCCCTAAAGGTTCTGGATTGCTTAGCAATTAGCGCCCCTCGCATAGGCCAAGAGGCCGCCATAGCTGGCCTCCTACATGCTCAACAGTGGCGGCTAGAGCAGGCTTCCAGAATCAAAGATTTAGAGCTTCGGTTTCTTAAGTCCATGGAAGGACGACCAGGCGGATTTAAGGTCATATCCTCCGGCGCATATTTCGGATGGGTTCAACACCCCAGACCCGACCTAACAACTCAAGAGGTCGTGCGAAAATTGGTGCTCGAACACGACGTACTAACTATCCCTGGGACTGCCTTTACAAATACAGATCAGGCAATGATTCGGATGAGCTTTGCGAACCTCGAACCCACCCAAGTAGACGAGTTACCTTCAAGGTTGAATGAATTCGGCTAACACCACATCTAATGTCGTGGTGTGGCTACTCCTGTCGACCCTCGCCCTCGATCTACGAGGAAGGTCGACGACGTACCGGTAACTCTGGTGGATCCCACCTCACTGAATGCATTCGAAGTTGCTATCAACAACTCAACATCAACCGCGATAGATACCGAAACTGCCTACACACCCCAAGCGTTTGTAGGACCCAACGCCGCACCAGGTGCTTTACGGGTCATTTCCGCAGCTACTAGAAATTCTGCCGGAGCAGAGCACGCTTGGGTGCTTGACGTTACGACCTTAGATCGTTCCGCAGTTGCTTCTATCCTGAGCGGAACAAGCGCAGATGCGTGGAATGCTGACTTCGACGCCCGAGTCCTGGACCGTGATCTGTTCGAGCCCGCCAGTCAAGCTGGTGACGTTATCAATTCCATCTCCTGGTGGGATGCTCAACTAGCCGATGCATTGCTGCACCAAGGTCGAACTGGATTCAGCTTCTATCACGGGCTGGCGTGGGCGGTTGAGTGGTATCTCGGGTTGAGAGCAGAAGGTAAAGGAACGACTCAACTTTCCTACAACGAGGTGGACCCGCTGTCTGACGAGCAGGTCCTTTACGCTGCGGCTGATGCTGTCGAAACTCTCTGGGTAGCTGACGAAATTAGGAGCCGTGTAGAACAGGCAGGTCTTTCTGAAGTATGTCGCCTCGAACAGAAAGCGCGTCCGTTCTTGGATCACATGCAAAGGGTTGGATTGCCATTCGACTGGCCAGGTTGGGAACAGCGCCTCGAACGAATGGAAGAGCGTCGGACTCAGGTCTCAAGCGATCTCGCCGGCTTAACTGGAGGCGGGCAAGCAACCTTATTTGGCGAGACGCTCGAACCTTCTTGGAACCCAGGAAGCGAACGCCAAGCAAAAGACGCTCTCAACAAATGGAGTGCCGAAGAGGTCCACGCCTGGTCGACAACAAAATTCGGTGAAGCACGACCACTACTGCCTACCGACCCTTTGACGGCCACGGTACTTTCAGATATTGGAGGCTCCATCTGTTCATCCTTACTCGAATACCGAGACCTGACCAAAGTCCTCTCAACTTATGGAGAGTCAATCAAAGAACACATCGACGACTTCGGCAGGATGCACTCTGAATATCTCCAAGTGGTCGGCACTAACACTGGACGTTTAGCGAGCCGGCGCCCTAACGCACAAAATTTTTCGCCCAAAATGAAAGAGCACATTAAACCATCGGACCCTGACCGAGTGTTCGTCTATTCGGACCTCAGTCAAGCCGAATTAAGATTCGCTACTCAGGTGGCCGGAGACGACAATCTTCGAAAAGCGTTCATCGCCGGAGAAGACATCCATTCAGCAACAGCTGAACGAATGTTCGGAGTGAACATGACCTTACTAAGCGAATCCGAACCTAAGATCTTCAGTGAATACCGCGACAAAGCGAAACGCATCAATTTCGGAATCGTCTATGGCCAACGTGGTGGCGGACTAGCTCGAAGTCTTTCTCAAGCCGGTGTAGAAACGAACGACGAAGAGGGTCGTGTCCTACTTGAACAATATTTAAGCGCCTATCCGCAGATTGCCTCATGGGTTAACGAACGGGACGAATTCGTGGACCGACTAGCAAAGTCACACGACCAGGTCGACTGGCCGCTAACACTCCTCTTACATAGAACGTGGCCGTTAGTCCGCCAAGCAGTCCGTCAACACCGAGACGAACACCGAAACTGGCCCAGGGCGGAAGAAGTACTGGCCCGTTTGGGTTCGCCTTGGACCATCGAAGAAGTTGCATGGTCACTTTCGTTCGAAGCATCAGTCGTGATCGACAGCGAAGGCGAAGTTTTCGGATTTGACTCGCTTACTCAGTCAGGAAGGCGTCAACAGTTCACCTTCCATACCGAAGGAGTACTGGAACAGGCAGCCCAAATAATCATTGGCTCCTCCAAAGACGGCCCCCGACTCGTTCGAGAACAAATAAGCGACCGCTACAATCTCGAACTCCGCAATGCAGACCAGTCACTTTCTTCAGCCGAAATTACAAAAATCTTGGAAGACCGAAAGGTTCGTCGAGCAGTCATCGAACAAGTCGAGCAAACAATGGGTCAAGAAGCGATGAATCTCTTACTCAATCGGTCCTTGGAGACTCGGATTTCACAGATGGCCAACGCATACCGCAACGCTCCAATACAGGGCGGTGTAGCCGACATCATGTTGGAAGCCTACGGTCTGTTACATAACCGCCTCGCTCACTTCGATCGCGCTTTGGGCGTGCAAACTGTTCACGACAGCGTCGTCGTTGAATGCAATCGGAAAGATGCTCGGCTCGTTGCTTCTACTGTGAAAAATACCATGGAGGAAGCAATGCAGATTTGGTGCCCAGACATCCCCGCCCAAGCAGATACCGATATCCGCAACAGTCTTTCCGACCATGACATTGTTGAAACCATCTAACATCAACAACGGGGCAGTTGAATGCGAGCTCTAAACGATGCTGAAGTTACAACATTTCGTTCTGACGGCGTCGTCCATCTACCTGGGGCAGTAGACAAAGCATTAGTAGCTGAAATTCTCGAATCAGTTGATCAACTCATTGAGTTCCCAGGTCGGTTCGGGGGGTCCATGACACCCCGAACGGCGAAAGGCATGTTCTTCCAAGACCGTTACCTACATCCCACACATAGCGACTTTCTCCGTTACGCAAACGATTGTGGTCTTGCAATTTCAGCAGCCACCGCGACCGGATCAAAAAAGATTCATCTCTATTACGACCATGTCTTCGTCAAAGAGCCTGGAACCCAAGAAAGTTTCGTGTGGCACCAAGACCGTCCATATTGGGCAGTTGACGGATCTCAAATTTGCTCGAGCTGGCTAGCTCTTACCGACGCCAACGCAAAATCAAGCGCTCTTCAATTTGTGAAAGGTTCCCACCTCTGGGATCGCACCTTCAAGCCTGAGTACCCAGCTTTAGAAGGTCTGTCTCCAAAGCAGGTCGAGCAGGCTCTTTGGAAGGGAGTTGCCGAACACATTGACTCCTTCGAAGACGAATGTCCCGCCTTTGAAGAATATCCAGACCAGTACGAAATCCTGTCCTTCGAAGTTGCGGCCGGAGACGCTCTGCTCTTCGACTTCAGAACCGTTCACCGAAGCGGTCCAAATGACGGCAACAACCGTCGTGCAGCGATTTCATGGCGGTGGCTCGGGGATGATGCTTTTTGGGATCCCAAGATCGGCGCAGACCCAATTATTCGCGATCAAGACACCCTATTGAAGCCTGGTGACCCCATAACAGACGAAAACGTTTTCCCCTTACTTCACAATGGTTGACGGCAAGTAAACCCGCACACGTTGAGTCGGTCTAGCATCTGACCATGAACATTGACCTTGCAGACCGATTGGAACTTCACGAACTACCGGGACGTTACGGCGACGCCATCGACGATCGTAATTGGGATCGGCTGCGACAGATATTTACCGAAGACGCCATTTTCGACTTGACAGGTGTAGGTTCGCGCCGGCTTGAAGGCATCGACGACATAGTTGACTTTATGAACGTGGATGCCGAGCACCCCAAAACACACATGATGACCAACATCTACGTTGATGTCGTTGAAGAGAAAGTAACAATGAACTTTCGCATAGTGGCTCTTTTGGGGAAAGGCTTAGTAGGAACGGCTTCTTACTACGATCAAGTCGTAAGAACTGATGATGGCTGGCGCGTCAAACATCGGGAATGCATGATTCATCGTCGCGACAAACTCGACGCGCCTTGCGACCTCAACAACTAGAAGGACACCTTCTTGACACGCGTTACATGGCTCATGACTTAGTGAAATTGACGATTCGAAGGCACGCTTCTTTCAAGCTGGCTTCATCAAGGCCATAGGAAATTCGTACCCAGCCTTTTGATGTCGAACCGAATGCGCCAGCATCTAGGACCGAAACGCCAGTAGCCCTATACAAATCCCAAGCAAAGTTATTCGCATTTGCATCATGGGCTCGGACATCAGCCATCAAAAACATCCCAGCCTCGGGGATTAGAAGTGGCATTTCAGTGGCCTTCGCTAACTCTTCTACGACCGAATCTCTTCGAGCCTTATAAATAGCTCGTGCGGTTTCTATTTCTTCCACCCCTTCACGCAAAGCCACATTCGCTGCTTCCATAACAAAACCGGGTAATCCATACAGGGTAATCAGCGACATTTTTCTCAGATGCAACCCCAATTCAATTGGGCCTACAGCCCAGCCACATCTCCACCCAGTCATCGCATAGGACTTAGACACACTGCTTACAGTGACCGTGCGCTCAAGCATCCCCGGCATACCAACAATCGAATGGTGTGCTCCCTCGAATACAAGGTCGCCGTAGACCTCATCCACCACAACCCACAAGTCATTTTCGACCGCTAGTCGCGCGATGGCCTCCAACTCCTTCTTACGGAGCGCTACTCCAGTGGGATTCGAAGGGTTGGAAAAAACGATGCCCTTCGTCGCCGGTGTAACTGCTCGCTGAATCGCATCTATTTGAGGCCGAAAACCGTTTGACGCAGGTTGTTCGACACGAACTTGCTTAGCTCCGGTACTGGCAATAGAAGCTTCATAGGTGACGTAGGCGGGGTCTAGCACGATAACTTCGTCCCCAACCCCGAAGAGGCATCGGCAAGCTGAATAGAAAGCATTTTGGGTGCCTGCTAACACCGTCACACGATCAGGCTCTATCTGTAGACCTGCCGAGCTAGAAAGCTTGCTGGCTATTGCACTCCGAAGCGAACCGCGACCTTCTAGTTCCGTGTAGTGCGTGTCACCGTTGCGCAACGCATCGACAGCGGCATCAACGACAAAAGTAGGAGTCTCTAAGTCCGGGTCTCCGATACTCAAAACAATGACGTCTTCGCCTCGGTCCAAGGCACTGCGCGATTCCGTCAGAATTTCCCAAGCCTCTGCACCTTCACCGCCTAATAGATCGACAAATGGCGCGAACTCCATCGGCGAAGAGTAGCTGGCTCTGAGATCACATCAGTAATATTTCGCTACGATCTAGCAGTAGCTGAATTTCTTTACCTGGCGGCACGGATATGGCTGAACTAAGCGACAGAGAACCTGTTAACGACTGGCATTCGGACCTGGATCACTTCGATCCCGAGTTCGTCGCTAACCCATACCCGATATACGAAAATCTCCGAGGACAATGCCCAGTCGCCCATAGCGATCGCTACGGCGGCATGACGTGGCTGACTAAAGCAAGCGATGTGGCAGCCGCTGCAAGCGCGACAGAAATCTTTAGCAGTCGACGCACGATCATTAGCGAAGTTCCTACAGACCGGCTCGGATTGGTGTTGCCTCCAATCAACATCGATCCGCCAGAGCACACAGATCATCGCCGCCTTTTGTTGCCGTTTTTCACACCAAAAGCAACAGCCGAATGGGAACCTACGATCAGAGAAATTTGCTCGGGCTTGCTAAAGAAGTTGCAGGGAAAAACACAATTCGATGCCGCAGCCGAATACGCCCAAGAAATTCCAGGGGACGTAACAGCGCGAATGCTGGGAGTACCTTTAAATGACACCCCCCAGTTCCGGACATGGCTTCATAACCTCTTAGAAGTTGGTCCTACAAATCCAGCAGTGGCTCGCGAAACCACCGCTGAAATGATGAATTATCTTCTCGAGCTGACTTGTGAGCGTCGCTCAGACAATAAAGAAGGTGACGTAGTTCAGTACCTCTTAGACCAAAACATGGACGGCCAAGGACTCAACGACGACGAGATTGCGAGAACTTTATTCCTCCTGCTCATCGCTGGAGTCGACACCACGTGGTCTGCTATTGGTTCCTCACTACTTCACCTAGCAACCCATCCTGAAGATCGCCGTCGCATAGCGAAAAATAAAGAACTCATTCCGACAGCTGTAGAAGAGTTTCTGCGAGCGTACTCACCTGTATTCATCGCGAGAGTAACTGAAGAGGACACAGAGGTATCAGGTTGTCCAGTGAGCGCTGGTGAATGGACTGTATTGGCTTTTCCTTCGGCAAATCGAGACCCTGAATTGTTTGACCGGCCCGATGAAGTACTGATTGACAGGGAAGAAAATCGTCATTCGGCTTTTGGTCTCGGGGCTCATCGGTGTCTCGGTTCAAATCTCGCTCGATTAGAGATGCAAATCGCCCTAGAAATGTGGGTGCAACAATTCCCAGACTTCGAATTAACTGATGCCGGAGCCGTTACTTACAGTGCCGGTCATGTAAGAGGTCCCCGCGCTATCCCAATAAAAATACTGTCCTAAACCGTTACCAGATTCGCCACAACTCAGATACCTATTTGGTTATTCGAACAAAAACACCGGGTAACGAAATTCCGTATAACGCCACCACTAAGAACGTTATTGCTCCCATTAAGACGATGGTTGGACGCAGTCCGACAACCTCAGCAATCGCCCCTAAAGGGGCTGCTGCTATTCCGAATCCAGCCCATGCAAGCTGCATCAACGACTGCACTCGACCATGATGGGAATCCTCAGATATCACCATTGAGCGACTACTCGTTAGCACCATGAATCCATTAGTGGCGAAGCCAAGGACCACCACTACCAATAAAGCTAATAGGTAGTTCGGAGCTAACCCGAACAGAACTACTCCAACCCCAAATGCGATGCCGCACCAAACCAATAAACGTTCAGCATTAGGCCCGTCGGCACGCGAGGCCACGAATGCCGTAATTAAAACAGCACCTAACGCCGAAGCTGTAGTGAGAAACCCAACGTGGCCTTCGGAAAGACCTAACTGCCCTTCAACTAAGGCGGGCAAGAAAGCTACATAATTGAACCCGATCATTATGGCAACAATCGTTGTCAAGATCAGCCGACGCAATTCAGGTTTGCTTCTCACATACCGAAGACCGTCCCAAATTTCGTCTAGTGGCTTTCGCTCAGAAGGATCCGCTGGTTCTAGGCGGGGCAAACGAGCAGTCAGCAGAGTCGACACAACCGAAAAAAGCGAAGCAACCAGATAAGCGCCCCCGATACCCACAGTCGCCACACCAGCAAGAACACCTGCCGCTGCTGGGGCAAACAGGCGAGTCAAACTCATCGACATAGAGGTCAAGCTGATCGCGTTACCCAATTGGTCTCGCCCAACTAACTCAGCCGACGTCGAAACTCTGGCTGGTCCAATAAGCCCAAACATTGCTCCCTGCACAAGGCTTGCCACCATCAGCATCCAAAAACGAGCATTACCGGAAACGGCGGCCAAGCCCATACCAGCCGCCGCTACGGCAATCATGCCTTGTCCAAAAACAAGAAGGGAACGTTTGGGCCAACGGTCAGCTAACACCCCACCGATGGGAGTAAAGATCAAGAGACCCATTCCAAACGCTAGGTACACGATCCCCAAGCCGCTCTCACGTTCAGTCAAATCCCAGGCCAACAATCCGCGAAGGAGAAACTGCATTTGAACACCGAGGTATGAGTAGACACCACTCCACCAGAACAATCGGAAGGTTGGAACCCGCAGAGACGAGAAAGTAGCTGAACCGTTTTTCTTAGGCCTCGTGGTAGTCACATGTGCAAAGTAGCGCTCAGAGTTGGCCCGTGCGCCCTAACACGATCTACGATTCGCTATTGAGATTCGGACTACCATTCTGAACGGTCCCGATTAGGAGTAAACCCATGAGAGAAGCAGTCATCGTTGACGCGGTAAGAACGCCAGGCGGAAAGCGGAATGGCAAGCTGCAGGACTGGCACGCAGTCGACCTCGCAGCCCATGTTCTGAAAGCCCTCGAGGAACGAACGGGTATCGACCCTTCAGTGATCGACGACGTAATTATGGGATGCGTTATGCAAGTCGGCGAACAGTCCCTGAATATCGGCCGAAACGCTGTTCTCGCTGCCGGCTGGCCTGAATCAGTGCCAGCAACGACAGTCGACCGGCAATGTGGCTCAAGCCAACAGGCACTCCACTTTGCCGCTCAAGGTGTAATCGCAGGCGCCTACGACGTAGTTATCGCCGCTGGCGTCGAGGTAATGACGCGAACTCCGATGGGCGCAAGCGTCGTCAAAGGGATGGGATTTCCATTTAGCGAAACCATGCAAAACCGATACGAAGAAACCGGTTTACCACCCCAAGGTATCGGAGCTGAAATGATCGCCGATGAATACGGCTTCAGCCGTGAAGATCTTGATGCTTTTGGCGCCGAAAGTCAGAGGCGAGCCGCCGTAGCGACAGCCGAAGGGCGCTTCGACAACGAGATAGTTCCAGTGCCGATCGAAGTAGACGGCAATACCGAAATGATGACGAAAGACGAGGGTATTCGTCACGAAACCACATCTGAATCGCTTTCAAAGCTCAACCCAGCCTTTCGTGAAGATGGCAAAGTTACCGCTGGCAACTCAAGCCAAATCAGCGATGGGGCCTCAGCTGTTCTGGTCATGAGCGCAGAGAAAGCGGCTGAGCTAGGTCTGCGCCCTAGAGCAAAGTTCCATACTTTTGCCCTCGCAGGCGCCGACCCAGTAACAATGTTGAAAGGACCGATTCCCGCTACGGAAAAAGTCATGGCTCGGTCGGGCCTAACACTCGATGACATTGACTTATTTGAAGTTAACGAGGCTTTCGCTTCTGTCGTCCTAGCTTGGCAAAAAGAACACGGAACGGACCTAGACAGAACCAATGTCAATGGCGGCGCAATAGCCCTTGGGCATCCTCTCGGATGCTCCGGCACCAAGCTAATGGCAACCCTTTTAAACGAACTAGAGCGAACTGAGGGCAGGTACGGCCTCCAAACCATGTGCGAAGGTGGCGGCATGGCAAATGCGACGATTATCGAAAGATTGGATGCGTAATGCCAAGAATGAACCTTCAGGCAAGCTCGTCCATCGTTACAGGAGGAGCATCCGGCATCGGCGAAGCAGCGGCTCGACAACTAGCAGATGCTGGTTCTCGAGTTGTTATTGCAGACCTCCAAGAAGATAAAGGTCAAGAAGTTGCTTCAGAGTTAGGTGGACTATTCGTAAAGTGCGACGTTTCGAATATCGAAGATGCTCAAGCTGCTGTCGGCGCTGCTTCAGAAATGGGTCCGTTGCGTGCTCTCGTCAATTCCGCTGGACTCGGAAGAGCAGCTAGGACCATTGACCGCAACAACGAACCAGCCGACTTAGGTCAATTCGAGTTCGTAATTAAGGTAAATCTCATAGGTACGTACAACATGTTGGCTCAATCCGCCGCTGTTATGGCTCAAACTGATCCTGTTGATGAAGACGGTTCGAGGGGCGCAATAGTTAATATGGCCTCCGCCGCCGCTTTTGATGGTCAAATCGGTCAAGCCGCCTACTCAGCCTCAAAAGGTGGCGTCGTCGGTATGACATTGCCTATAGCGCGTGACTTGTCTGCGACCGGCATACGGATAAACACCATCGCTCCTGGCCTGATCGACACTCCGATTTACGGCGAAGGTGAACAATCCGACCAGTTCAAGGCTCATTTAGGTCAAAGCGTGCTTTTCCCAAAACGTCTCGGCTACGGCGAAGAATTAGCCTTTATGGTCATGGAATGTATTACCAACCCATACATGAACGGTGAAACCATTCGCTGCGACGGTGGCATCCGAATGCCGCCTCGTTAGGGATCGTCACTTAGCTAATCGATTGAATGAATTCAAAAACTTCTGAGTTGAACTTCTCAGATTTTTCCTGATTAGCTAAATGCCCCGCGTCCTTGATGTGAACAAGCCGTGAGTTTGGAATACCTTCGGCAAGCTGCGCCGACAACTTTGGTGGAGTAACGCGATCTTCCTCTCCGCAAATAACAAGCGTCGGCGCTTCTATCGCTGACAATGAGTCCCGATGATCAGTGTCAGCCATCGAATTGCATGCCCACTGATAAGCAGGCATGCGGATCGAGTCTGCGAACAATCGCCGAACATCTTCCAATACCTCGGGGTCTGTTTTCTCTCCCACCAACAGCGGGGCTCGCTGTTTGGCAAATTCCGTGGCCCCTAAATCGCTCAGACTTGACGCCCTGCCGCGCATAGCTTCCGCGTTTTTTGAACTCGTGCCCGACCCTACGCTCGAATCAGCCAGTATGAGTGCATCCACTAGATCAGGGTGGCGCAGAGCTAAGCGAGTTGCAGTAACACCACCCCATGAGACTCCAAGCACTATTGAGCGCTCGCAACCTAGCGAACGAATCAAGTCTGCAGCTGCATCTGCCCACCCGTCTATGCCTGGTTCATTTTTGGGGTCAGCTGAGTACCGATACCCAGGGGCATCCCAAGCAACTAGCCGGCACTTGAGCAGGTCTGCAACCCCCCGTTGAGCAAGGAAGGCATCTGCGCACGAGCCAATCCCATGCATACAAAAAATTAAGTCGTTCCTTTCGCCCCCATGTGACCAGTAGAACGGCATTTCCTGCATTGTTAGCACCCTAATAATTGTCGATTGACGAAACTCAAATAGTTGCTTTCGGCACTGGGACTCCTGCAACATCAACTCTTGTTCGATAGATACAGCCTCCCAACGAACTCTGGCCCCCAGTAACCAAGTACAGATCCTTAAGATCCGCTCCACCGAAACACAAACTGGTGACCATCGGGTCTGGAACGGCGACGGACCAATCTGCAACGCCATCAGGCGTATACCTTTGAGCCTTCCCTCCGCTCGGCTGCGCTACCCATACGCCCCCTTCAACATCGACAGCGAGACCATCTGTCGCATTAACGCGGTCCTCAACAAAAACTCGTTTATTGGTCAAGGAGTCACCTTCTACGTCCGAGACCCAGACCCTTCCGGGAACACTGTCTGCGTGGTATAGCAAGGAACCGTCGGGCGAAAAGCCGATTCCGTTAGTCAACAAAACCCCGTCGTACATTTCGGTCGCTTGGCCTTCAGCATCTAGCCGCCATAACTCACCGCCTGGATTTTCGGCCCCCTCCTCAAAGGGATCCACCTTTAGCGAACCGACATACACACGACCTAACGAATCGGTATGAAGATCATTGAAACCCGGAAAGCCCGGGTCAAACAACACACGTATTTCGCCATCATTCACATGTTGAATATTTCTTCCACCGATGACCAATCCCCCGTCGCGATGAAAAACCATTCCACCAACTCCTCGGCGCTTTGGGACCACCGTCTCTATTTCACCGCTTGGTAGCCGTCTATAAACACCACCGTTCGGGACATCAGAAAAGTAAAGCCGATCGTTCTCGTCAACTCTCGGTGCTTCTATAAGCCCCCAGCCCTCGGTCAATAACTCAAGTTCGCTCATCGGATCACAAATCCTTCGTATTCGTTTTCAGCCACTTGTTCACAACGACGGACATACCCAGGAAAGCCCAGTAGGGGCATAAACACACGGGTCTTGCCTGGGACATTTGCGCCCAGATACCAGGAATTGCATCCCGGGAATAGAGTTCTTTCCGCCTTCGCGTTGACGTGTTCGACCCATTCATCCTCAGCTGCAGCTAACGCTTCAATAGTTGAAGCTCCCTTTGCGTCTAACCAGTTAATACAATCGCTAATCCACTCGACGTGTTGTTCGATCGAGATAATCATGTTGGTTAGCACCGAAGGACTACCTGGACCAGAGATCGTGAACATGTTCGGAAAACCAGGGACTGTAAGACCTAGATAAGTCCGAGGCCCAGCAGACCATTTTTCTTGTATGGTCAATCCGTCTCGCCCAGTAATTGCTATGCGTAAAATCGAGCCAGTCATCGCGTCAAAGCCGGTAGCAAAAATCAAAACATCGAAATCAAATTGATTTTCTTGAGTTGCTAGACCCGAACTAGTTATCTCCTGAATCGGGTCTCGGCTGACGTCGACTAGCTGAACGTTGGGCCGATTGAAAGTCGCGAAATAGTCCGTATCAATGACTAGGCGCTTGCAACCGATTATGTGCTCGGGAGTGAGCTTGGCGGCGACTTCTGGGTCCTCAACAATTTCCGAAATTTTCTCCCGGACAAAATCTTGTGCATAGACATTGGCTGATTCGTCTACAAGTACGTCGTTAAAAGACGACATAAACAGAGTGCCTCCGCGCTCCCATGCATTCTCAAATCTTTTTAGTCTTTCCTCTTCTGATACATCGTGAATCGAATCATTGAATTTAGGAGTCTCGGAGCCAAGGGCTTGAGGCATAGCAAAGTTCGCTTTTCGAAATTCCCGATACCGATTCTTCACGTCAGCCTGTCGGTCAGCTTCTAACGGCTCATTTCTTGCCGGAATCGTGTACTGCGGTGTCCGTTGAAAGACAGTTAGCTCTTCACACTCTTCGGCAATAACGGGGATCGCTTGCACTCCTGAGGAGCCGGTCCCAATGATGGCTACGCGCTTGCCTTTTAGCTGGACACCTTCCTTCGGCCACTGACCCGTATGAACGGTCGTCCCCTCAAAGCGCTCTATGCCAGGTATATCGGGCAATGTCGTTGAAGATAGGCAGCCTGTTGCCATTACAAAAAACCGGCTAACAGTGCTCCCGCCATCGCTGGTCTCGATGCGCCAAGAGTCGCTGGTCTCGTCGAAATCCGCTGTTTCTACGCGCGTCTCAAACCTTATGTCCGAACGCAGATCAAAACGATCCGCCACATGTTTGGCGTATGCAAGGATTTCTGGTTGGCTGGAATAGCGCTCAGTCCATTCCCATTCCTGTTCCAGGTCTGTGTCGAAGCTGTAGCTGTACTCCAAGCTCTCTACGTCACATCGAGCGCCTGGATACCTATTCCAGTACCAGGTGCCTCCTACATCTGTTCCCGCTTCAAAAACTCGAACCGAATATCCAGACATCCGAAGCCGATGCAGCATGTACATGCCGGCAAAGCCGGCACCTACGACAACTACATCTACATCTACATCAGAAGAACGCCAAATATTCGAAAAGCCTTCTGAACTTTGTGACGAGGAATTACTCATACGGACAGCCTATTCAGAGCAGAGCCTTAGGACCTGATCGTCAGGGGTTGGCCTACTCTCCGAAACAAATCGACGAGCATTCGCAGTGTTAAGCCCCAAATCACCCTCTCCCCCTCAACTGTGATTCCGGGCCAAGAATCCCGTCCTAGCGGAGGGTACGGATATTCAATGTAACGACTGGATTCGACTAGGTCACTAATTGGGACCCATACGACTTCAGCGACTTCATGATTCAGGTGAACCTTCGGACGTGGCCCTGATATCCAGAAAACATACGGAGTTACGGTAAGACGCTGGCGCGTACCGCGTGGCCCTCCCTCCAAGTCTGACAACCGACCAACCAACCGTGAACCTGTCAGGTCTACTGCAACTTCTTCCATAGTTTCACGAATAGCTGTGGCAAGACTGTTTTCATCTTCATCAGACGCTCTTCCGCCGGGAAACGCCATTTGACCCGACCATGGATCGCCTTCTTTAGTCGAACGTTCTATAAACAAGATTTCTGTGCCCAACTGGCCATTACGCACAACTGCTGCCACCGCGGCAGAAGGCCCTTGTGTGGACTGCGCCACGCCAGACAACAAAACTTTTTCCAGGTAGTCAGGAGAGAAAAGATCTTCCACGGTGAATGACTTTACGCAGGCATCTAGGGTCAAAGCATGAGCCAACCTAATGGAATGCCCGAAGACGATTTCCGTAACTTGCTTCTGCAAGTCCAAGACTTCCGGGATCAGCTAATTACCCCTCATGTTCTCGAGTGGGAAAGAAACCGGACGTTTCCCGCAGAAAACATCGCTGCGGCACATCAACTCGGCCTTTTAGGAATGGAAATAGAACCTGAAATGGGTGGTCTGGGAGTGAGCTTCGGACAAAAGCTACAGATCCTAGATCTCCTTTCAGAAGTTTCGATGCCCTTCGCTTTTAGCTTGGTCAATTCTCACAATGTTGCAGCGAGATTGGCTCGTCACGGAACTGAAGAGCAACGAAGTCGCTTTCTTCCAGACCTACTTAGTGGCAAGAAGCTTGGCTCAACTGCTTTAACTGAGCCTGCTGCCGGGAGTGATTTCTCATCGATTACAACTGAGGCAACTTCTGATGGCAACGGCTGGCGTCTAAATGGGGAGAAAGCCTGGATTACTAACGCTGCCGCGTCTTCGGTGATAGTCGCTTACGTACAGACAAGTCCCGGATCTCGAGCTCGCGGCATCGCCTCATTTCTCATTGACGGCACAAATCAGGGTTTCGAGCGAGTAGCGCCTTACGATCTGATTGGAAGTCATGCGATCGGAACCGCTGGATTTCGACTTAACAACTACTTGGCGCAAGAAAGCGATTTATTAGCGCCAGCAGGTGAAGGTTTCTCAGCAGCGTTATCCACCATCAACGAAGCACGGACCTACGTAGCATCAATGTGTTGCTCCATGATCGAAGCTTCTTTGCGTTTATCGGTCGGATACGCGACCGAAAGAGAGAGCTTTGGAAAGCCGATAATCGAACACCAAGGACTCTCATGGCAATTAGCGCGAGTGGCCAATCAAGTGGAGGCAGCGCGCGCCTTGACCGACAAAGCGGTTGCAGCAATAGAGCATGGCGATAGCGAATCAGCAATTTTGCCCGCAGCTCATGCAAAGAAGTTCGCAACCGAAGTCGTGGAGCCGGCACTTTCAGCTTGCGCCCAGGCGATGGGTGCTAATGGTTTACGGGAAGAACATCTGACCGGACACAGACTCACAGCCGGCAGGATTGCCAACTACGTAGACGGTTCAACGGAGATCATGACGGACCGTATCGCCAAATCGCTACCCGCTACGTACGGTCCGGTCAAGTTCGACCAATAAGCGAGATAGATTCTCCAGATCTAACCAGGGGAACACTATGTCAGACCCAGCTAACGTCGCGAAAGACGCGGCCGCACCCACAATTCAGGCAAACACCGCCGCTGCGACCCTCATGTCCTTCGATGATCAGACAGATTTTGAGAGGGCTCAACGGGGACTTATTGCGACGCTACCCGATGGTATGGTCAAGATTGATGAGCATGTGGTGTGGGACTGCGCTCGCTACGACTTCCTTCGCGACACCGATGAAGCACCCGAAACAGTCCATCCGGGGCTCTGGCGCCAAGGTCGCTTAAACGCAATACACGGCCTATTCGAGGTAATGGATGGGGTCTGGCAAGTTCGCGGATACGACATTTCAAATCTGACACTCATAGCTGGAAATTCTGGCTGGATTTTGGTTGACGTGTTGACGACCGCTGCTACAGCCGAGGCATGCCTCAAGCTCGCTAACGACCAACTTGGAGAACGGCCGGTTAAAGCGGTTATTTACACCCATTCCCACGCAGATCACTTTGGTGGCATTTTGGGCGTCACTACCCCTGAAGAAGTAGAGCGGGGCGATGTTCGGATTATTGCACCAGAAGGATTCCTCGAAGAAGTTGTTAACGAAAACGTTATTGCCGGAGCTGCTATGGCGCGAAGAGCCATGTACCAATTCGGCTTATTTCTACCTCCTGGACCTAAAGGGCATATTGACAATGGGCTCGGTAAGGCTTTGCCTTTCAGCCCTTCAGGACTAATCGCTCCTACCGAGATCATCCATAGCACTGGCATTGAACTCGAGATAGATGGGGTACGCGTTATCTTTCAAAATACGCCGGACGCCGAAGCGCCAGCCGAAATGAACTTTTGGTTTCCCGATTACCGGATGCTTTGCATGGCTGAAAACTGCACCCACAATATGCACAACCTCTACCCAATAAGAGGCGCCCAAACTCGCGATGCTCTTGCTTGGTCCAAGTACATCAACGAAGCATTGGATCTGTGGGGAGATAATTCCGATGTCATGATTGCCACTCACCATTGGCCTCGTTTTGGAACCGAGGATTTGAAACATTTTCTAGTTAAACAACGCGATGTTTACCGATGGATGCACGACCAAACGATGCGCCTCGCTAACCGGGGATGGACACCAAACGAAATCGCTGAAGAACTGAAACTACCTGAATGCTTTGCTTCAGACTCTCATGTCCAGGGGTATTACGGAACCGTTAGCCACAACGTCAAATCCGTCTACAACAAGTACCTCGGCTGGTACGACGCAAATCCGGCACACCTAAATCCTCACCCTCCCGTAGAGACCAGCACCAAATACGTCGAATTCATGGGTGGCCCTGACGCAGTGCTAAGCCAGGCAAAAAAGAGCTTTGACGCTGGTGACTACCGTTGGGTGGCGCAAGTAGTGAATCATCTAGTTTTTGCTGACCCTTCGCATCAAGCGGCTAGAGAACTCCAAGCAGACGCTTTTGAACAACTCGGTTACCAGGCCGAATCCGGAACCTGGCGGAATGCTTACCTTTACGGAGCTCATGAGCTCCGCAACGGGTCCCCCAACATCACTGTCGGTCGGGGTCGACAGCTCGCGCACGCTATGACTGCTGAACAACTATTTGACTCGATCGGTGTCCGCCTGAGCACAACAGCCCTTCGTGAGTTGGATATAGAAATTAACTGGACTTTTTCTGACCTAGGAGAACATC
The DNA here is from genome assembly GCA_002722565.1 of Acidimicrobiaceae bacterium. Lineage (GTDB taxonomy): Bacteria > Actinomycetota > Acidimicrobiia > Acidimicrobiales > Poriferisodalaceae > MedAcidi-G3. The sequence continues at coordinate 316,959 of PBMG01000007.1, read as the reverse complement.
ACGTTCTCGGCATCTCTAATTGTGCGATACATCATTTACCTGACCGCCATACAAGTAACGCAGCAGCTTCCGTTGTCCTCACTCGCCATGTTTTGGCTGACACTTTGGGAGGCATCGTCTCATTTTCTGATGCATTCGCTCAGGGCGACATCACAATCGAAGGAGACGAATCAATCGTATTAGAGCTGTTCGACCTATTGACGGAGTTCCTTCTATTCCCCATCATCGAACCTCACGGCGATCAGGAGCTGTAACCACTAGGGCCACGCACAGCAGGACCACTCCTCCTGAAACCATCTGCAACCAGGTCACCGATTCATCGTGTATCCACCACGCGAGCCCCACGGCAACCAAATGCATCGTCAGTATGTACAGAGATGACCGTGCAGCTTCTAGGTGCCCGTGCAACCAAGTCATTAGGACATGCCCAAAAACACCTGTCACAAAGGCAACGACGGCTATCCAGAGCCAATCCTTCCCTCCGAATTGGGCCCAGTCGGACCGATCCGCTAGTAGCAATATCGGGACGATGGTGGAGAGAAAAGCCCAAATATTGATGCCGGCCATCCATTCGATTGGGTCTACCTCGTCCTCGGACCTAGCTAGTCGAGTTAAAACGAAATAGAGAGTGAACGTAACCAATGAGAGCGCTGCTAAGCCCACACCCAGCCAAGAAGATCGAATCTCCGAACCTGCACCGAGAATTACACCAACGGCGCCTACAACCCCAGCCAAGGTGAACGCAAGTTGTCGACTAGTTGGATATTCACGAAATAATGGCCCTGCAAGCACCAATAAGAGCGCGGGCTGCATCGCCACCACTGTCGACAACACCGAAACCGTTGCTTCTTGCAAAGTCGCGAAAACAAATATCAAATTGATGCCGAAAGAAAGCCCAGGCAAAGCGGTTGCTATGAAAACCTTCCGCGACAAGACCCTTCGCCTTGCTGCCAAGACAACGATGAGAAGCGGTGACGAGATACCGAAACGCACGAACGTCCCGATAAGCGGAGGTGCTGTCACCAGCTTCGTGGTAGGCGGGCCTAAGCCCCAAACCACCACCACGACTGCCATTACAAGTAACGGCAGCACAGGGGAGGCCCCCCGTATAGGTGAAGTCGACCCGTCGTCCTTGATTTCGCTAACTGCAAAGACAGTCGGCGTCCGAGTAGCTACCGAGTTCAACTCCAAGCAATCCCGAAAGCATCATCATAAGCAAGCACCGCAGGGGGTTGTCGAGTGATGCTGCCATGACCCGTTCCAACGGGATACCCCAGAGGAACCATCGCCAGAGTCGCCCAGTCATCCGGGATTTCTAAAGCCGCCTTAACTTCTTCTTCTGCTAAGCAATGCAAGGTGGTCAGGACACAGCCAAGTCCCTCAGTCCGCGCAGCCAACATCGCGTTTTGCACCGCTGTATAAACCGAGCCGCCACCGACCATCGAAATTCGATCCAATTTCGCGTCAGTTATCGCCATCATTTTGGGATCAGCTACAAACATCAAGATCGTTGGAGAATCAGCTAGGTGATCAGCCAGATAGTCACCCGCCACCCTGTTTTTCCTAGCTTTTTCCGCTTCGTCGGGCGGAAGTTGTTTAAGTCGTTCGTCATAGCCCTTGGCGTATCGGTACCAGGCCGGTCCATATATATCCGCCAGTGCCTTTTTGCGTTCCGGACTACTCACAACGATGACACGCCAAGGTTGCATATTCCCACCAGTCGGGGCCCACGCAGCTGCCTGTAAGACCCGATTTAGCACGTCATCGGGTATGGGATCCGGACGAAGGCGTCGCACCGCCCGCAAGGTACTCATCATCTCGTAGATATCGTTCATGCTCTAATCCTCATACCCAAGTTGCCCACTCATCAACCACCATACGGTCACTTCTGAGGGCATTAACAGGTTTCTCTTCATCGCGTTTACCTATAGCCATTCCACAAAAAAGCATTTCTTGTTCTGGGGCGCCACAGAACTCTTGAACCGCTGACCAATGGTTAGCCCAAGCCTCCTGAGGACATGTATCTAACCCGGCCTCAATAGCTAACAGCATAAAGGTCTGCAAAAACATGCCAAGATCCGACCACTGAGCCGAACCCATGTTTCTTTCGATAAAGCAAAAAAAGGCTGCTGGTGCCCCAAAGAAGTCAAAATTTCGGGCAAGGTGCGCCAGTCGAGCTGGTTTGTCCTCGCGGGGAATCCCAAGCGTCTCGTACATCGCCTCACCTAATTCATACCGATTAGTTCGGTACGGATCTTGAAGGCTCGGCGGATATACCGGATATTCTGATTCCCCAGGGCTCCTGCTCGATATGAAAGATCTGAAGCGTTCCATTGAATCTCCGTTCACCACGTAGATCCGCCACGGCTGAACATTTCCTCCTGATGGCGCACGTGAGGCCACCTCTAGAAGTTCTCTGATCTGCTCATCACTTACAGGGTCGGGAAGAAAAGACCTAATTGATGCTCGTCGGTTGGTCGCTTCGGTGACATTCACGTTGGTTGCTCCTGATAGATAAGGACCCCAAGAGTGTGCCCTATGGCAACGCTCGCTGCTCAAGAACTTCGCAAAGTCTCAGTCGCTCCATCTACCGAGAGCACTTGACCTGAAACATGCCGGCCCGCTGGTGATGCCATATAGACAACAGCACCTGCAATGTCAGCTGGGTCCATAAACCGACGCATTGAAACTTGGCTTTCGTAACCGCTACGTAGAACTGCTTCGTCTATCCCTGTTGCCTCGGCTTCTCGCTCAATCACTTGGTCCATCCGGGGTCCACCGACCGATCCAGGGCATATGACATTGACTCGAATATCGTCCGCTCCTAATTCCATTGCCCAACTTTGCCCAAGGCCAACCATCGCCCATTTCGAAGCGACATAGGGTGATCGATACGGGTAAGCAAAGATTCCCGCCGTTGAAGCTATGTTGACTATCAGCCCACCTCCCGATGCTCTTAACAGCGGCACTGCTTGCCTTGTCACCCGAAAAGTCCCGCCGACATTCACTTCCAAGACGTGGTCGAAAGCATCGGTGGCAATTTCATCCACTAATCCCGCTGGACCTGCGATTCCTACATTGTTGACTAGAACATCTAAGCCGCCCAAGTCTCGTTCTATACCCCGGAACATTTCCTGAACATCTAATTCTTCCGCTATATCCACAACAAAATCAGGATTAGTCGAGGAGTCCGCGTCGCACACGACAACCGTGGCCCCTGCCGAATCTAAAGCCGCCGCTATTGATCGCCCTATACCCGATCCCCCGCCCGTGACTAGGGCTCGAGTGCCCTCAGGCACTCTCCCTGCTTCGAGAATTAATGGGTCATTCACCATCGCGCACCCTAATTCCTCTCGACTCGATTAGACGATCATTCCTTCTACGCCTAGACAGAAGCAGAGCAATCCTTACTCTTTTGGAGGAACCACATGTCAGATATCCCAAACTTTTCGACAGACCTAAGCGGACAGACTGCTTTTGTAACTGGTACGACTTCTGGGTTGGGCTACAGATTTGCCCAAGTATTAGCCGCATGCGGAGCCAACGTTGCAATAGCCGGACGACGCGCCGAACGACTCGAGGCGCTGGCCACGGAACTGAAAAGTACTGGTGCCAATGTGCTGCCCGTCCCTCTCGACGTCACAGACACAGATGCTCTCTTCGGCGCAGTGGATCATGTAGAAAAAGAACTCGGACCAATCCAAATACTGGTAAACAACGCCGGTAAACCGGACGCTCAACTCGCACTGAATATGGATCCGTCATTTGTAGATGAAATGGTTGCTACGAACCTCACCTCTTTATTTCACCTCGCAAGTGAAGTAACACGACGCCTGAAAGAAGCAAAGCTCCCCGGTCGGATCGTCAACATATCTTCCGGCGCAGCTTTTAGCGCGGGGGTAGGAACGTCCTGGTATGCAATCACCAAGAGCGCCGTCGTTCGCATGACCGAAATGTTGGCCCTGGAGTTCGCGAAATACGACGTCAACGTCAATTGCATCGCTCCAGGGGCATTCGAAAGCGAAATGATGGATGGGATGCTCGAAAGAATGGGTGACATAACTCAAGGCTTCCCGCGTAAAAGACTCGGCAAACCCTCACAATTAGACGGGACTTTGCTCTATCTGGTGTCCCCATCGTCCGATTTCGTCACGGGGGCAACCATTCGAGTTCACGATGCGCAAGGTGCTCGTTAACCTCGAGGCACTTGAATCCAACTAGTGTCCGAACAGTGAGTACCAATATCGAAGCATCTGTCGAAGAGTGGCGAACCCAAGGTTGGACTGTTGTTCACGACTTGGTACCTGCAGAAGAAATAGATGCAGCCGTAGAGGAACTCTGGGGTCACTTCCCCCATCCAGCTGACTATCACTCTGGCAACCCCGAAGCCATAGCCCATCTCGAGACTGAAAGTACCGACGAGCGTTATAAACCTGCCCGTCAGGGTTCAGCACACGGACTTAACGACGAAGAGACGACAGGTAAGGAATTTCGTTTACGTCAATTCTTAGGACATGTTCTCTTCCCATACGACTCTCACCTCCTAAATCGGCTTCAGATCCATCCCCGCGTGGTTGATTTCGCCCAACAAGCGATGGGTTCAGAGGACCTCCGTCTCTACCAAGCACGGATATGGGGCAAATACACCGGCGTCACCGACTACGAGCAGCCTTTTCATCAAGACCGCAATCACACGATCGTTCCCGATCGCATCGAACCAGGTTGGTGGAACATGCTTGGATTTTTGTATCTCTCCGATGTCGAGGACGGAGTAGGGCCGACTGAGGTACTTAGCCTTGGTGACTCTCCGCCGGGCGCTCAACCTCACTCTGCAGCCGGTCGTCGAGGGTCATACCTTGCCTACAGAACCGATGTATGGCATCGAGGAGTGAACTTAACTCGAGATGGCGGATCTAGGTTTTTGATGAACATCGCCTTTAAACATGCCCATCATGAGTGGATTGGATTTGACAGTTTTCAACAAAATGCGAACCGCGGTCCATGGTCAAAGTTTGCAGCAAGTTGCACCCCAGAAGAACTCGCTCTGTTCGGCGCCCCGAAACCCGGGCATCCATTTTGGACAGCCGAACTCGTGGACGCCTTGCAAGATCGCTACCAAGGAATCGACGTGACGCCTTGGCGAGAGGCTCTGAAATAATGTCCCTAGATCAGGCAATTGACACTTGCATCACTAAAGCAATCGAGAACAAGATCATCCCCGGAGCCGTGTCCGCCGTGGTAAATCGAGATGGACTGGTGAGCCTTCGTTCTCACGGGGTCAGATCAGAAGCAACCCGAAGCCCTATGACCGATGACACTGTCTTCCAAATTGCTTCAATGACGAAGCCAATAACCGGCACAGCATGTATGCAAGCCGTCGAGCGCGGTCTACTGAAACTCGATCAGCCTGCTTCGGAGATAATTCCATGGCTTGGAGAGGTTCAGGTCCTCGAGGGCTTCAGCGAAACCGGGCCAATATTACGGAAACCAAACCAGCCAGTAACTCTGCGAAATCTTCTGACCCACACCTCTGGATTCACTTACGAGGTTTGGAACTCTGACATGGCGGCTTGGAAAGAACACAGCGGAAACCCGCTAACCGGCAGCGGCAAACTTGCTTCTTTGCACCAGCCGCTTTCATTCGAACCAGGAACGCGTTGGGAGTATGGAATTGGGATCGATTGGGCAGGTCAGCTATTGGAAGCAGCCACTGATACGCCACTTGCAGTATGGATGCGGACGGAGATCTTCGATCCCTTGGAACTCAAAGACACTGCCTACACATGTCACCTGGACATGGACGAGCGTCGAGCGGCTACTCACATACTGAAGGAAGGAAACTGGACGGCTCTAGAGTCAAGCAAACAAAAACGGCTCCCTGAGTTCGACAGCGGTGGCGGAGGGTTATTTTCCACAGCACCCGACTACGCAAAATTTATCCAAATGCTCTTACGGAACGGAGAACTAGCTGGCCAGCGCCTCCTTGCACCCGAGACTATTTCGATGATGTCGAGCAACAATATGAACGATTTACGAGTATCGGCCGTCACATCTCACAGCCAAAAGATAAGCGCCGATTTTGAGTTCATGGCAGGAGTCCCTAAATCCTGGGGTCTCACATTTCAAATCAATGAAAATCCAGTTGATCGAGGGCGCCACGAAGGTTCACTTAGCTGGGCAGGGTTATGTAACACCCACTTCTGGATCGATCCGAAGGCCGGATTCGGAGCGCTCTTAATGACTCAAACACTTCCTTTCATGATTCCTCAAGTAGCCGATCTTTTAGAAGAATTCGAACGCGCTATCTACGAAACCGCGACTTCCTAAGGTGACCCCTTCAATTCGCGTACAAGGCGACCGTGAATTCATAGCGTTCACTGCCCTTCTGACGAGCGCTATCGCCCTCTCTATTGACATGCTCTTGCCGGCATTCGCTGACTTACGTTCCTCATTCGGGATGGAACCAACCTCAAACCTGCCAGGGCTTACGATCACCTGCATTTTCGTCGGCATGGCTATTGGCATGCCTGTATACGGACCCTTGGCAGATACCTACGGACGAATACCCGTATTACGGTCGGGGATTGCCTTATTCGCTTTGGGGGCGCTTGGGTCTACGCTCGCACCGAACCTTGGCTTCCTTCTAATTTCCAGAGTGCTGTGGGGAATTGGCTGCGCAGCACCTCGAACTATCAGCCAAGCCATGATTCGCGACAGATTCGAAGGCGACGACATGGCGCGTGTCATGGCGATAGTTCAAACAATTTTTTTTGCTGGACCCGTCCTGGCTCCAGTCATCGGTGACCTGCTTGTCCGAGGAGGAGGATCTTGGCGACTAACAATGCTGTTCGGTTTGCTGATCGCCATCATCATCTGGGGGTGGTCATTCAGAATCGCTGAGTCACTCGATGCAGCAAACCGACGCGACCTTAGCTTCTCAGGAACAAAACAAGGCCTCAGAGTAGTTTTCAAAACCCGAGTAACTATTGGTTATGCAATAACCCTTCTTTTCTCAGGTGGAGCTTTCTATAGTTTCCTGAGCAGTTCCGAGCTAATAATCAGCGAGATCTTCCAAAAGCCAACATGGTTCGTTCCTTATTTCAGCATCACTATGGGTGTTATGGCTGCTGTAGCCCTTGCAGGATCTCGGGTTGTAGGACGGCTCGGCGCACGGCGTCTGGGCCACAGTGCACTGGCTTTTCAAATGGGAGTCAGCTTGCTGATGCTCACCTTGGCTCTTTCAACTGATGGTGTTCCGCCAGTCGGCCTTTGGATGGTTCTCATGACCGCTCAAATAGCTGCCATGGTCATCATGATGCCCACTATGACAACCATGGCTCTAGAGCCTATGGAAGCCTTAGCAGGCACCGCAGCCTCAACAATTGGATTTATCACCCTCGCGATCGGCGCGTTACTCGGAGCGATTATTGATCGCCAAATCACTTCGACCGTTACACCGCTTGCCGTCGGTTACGCCCTATACACATCACTTGCAGTCGTGGTTGTGCTCACGATGGTTCGCAAGAACAACTCCAGCCATACGAACCTGTCGTGACCTAACCCATCCGAAGCGGGACAGAGCGTGGGCCCCGAACCTGAGTTCCACCCCACTGGACCTCAGAGTCCTCAGCCAGTGTGAACTCTGGAAAACGCTTCAACCACTCTTCCATTGCCACCACAAGTTCCATTCGGGCTAGGTTCGATCCCAAGCACCGATGAATACCAATACCAAAGGCAAAGTGCCGATTTTCTTGCCGGTCAATGACCACCTCGTCCGGGTCGTCAAACATTTCCGGATCACGGTTACTAGCCCCAAACGGTAAAAACACTTTGTCGCCAGCCATAACCGGACAACCCGCAATTTCAGTGTCTTCAGCAGCCACACGCGCCATGGTTACTGGCGAATAGGCCCTTAAGAACTCTTCCACCGCGGTAGGAATCAATTCTGGCTCTTCAACCAAACGTCGTCGATCATGTTCATGTGTTGCTAGGTGAAGAAGGTTCGACGCTATAGAGCTCCACGTCGTGTCGATACCTGCGACTAAAAGTAGAAAGCATGTCCCCAAAATATGTTTGTCAGTGAGTGGGTCGCCATTGGGAAGTGTCTCTGCTTGGAGTTTGCTTATCAAGTCATCACGAGGGTTTGCTCGACGGTCCGCAATCGTCGTTTCGAAGTACTCAAGAATTTCCTTGGTTGCTGTGCTTAAGCGCTCCCATTCTGTTTCGGGGTGGCTTTGCAAAATATCTGTCGCCCACCGCGTGAACATCTCGCAATCTTCTTCGGGTAGACCGATCATCGCTCCAATAACTCGAACCGGTATGTATCTGGCATATTGCTCAGCCGCGTCGACAACGTCTGACGGGTCGATCGCATCAAGTAGTTCTGTAGCAATACCCCGAGTTATTTCCCGCATTGCTTCTACCGATTTGGGTGAGAAGTAAGGCAACAGCATTTGTCTTGCCTCAGTGTGGAATGGCGGATCAGAAGTAATTGGGGGGGCGACAAGCAAGCTCACCCCTTCAGGAGTGCGCGCTACGCCTATGTCTCGGGACGAGAACTTTTCAGTATCGTAAGCGACCGAGGAAATATTCTCATAGTTAGTAGGAAGCCAGCCACCTCCATTAAGCGAGGTATGGGCTACCGGACACTCAGAACGCAGTCGTTTCCAGACTTCCGGGGCTTCTTGGACGTATTCCGAACCGAATACATCTACATCTCGTTCGTGGTCTGAAGCGGTGGTCATTCCATAAGCGTAGATCCAACAAGGGTGGTCGTGCACGTAGGCTCTATTTATGAGCACGAATGACTTACACGACAACCTTGGCCCAGGCTTACTGGAGGAAGTAGCTCCTGGGGTATTTAGCTATGTGCAACCGGATGGAACTTGGTTTATTAACAACACCGGATTCATCGTGGGCGAAAGTGGAGTGGTCAGCATTGACACCACTTCAACTGAACTTCGCAACCGCGCCTATATCGATGCAATAGCTTCGGTCACACCGAACCCAGTCACGTTACTGGTCAACACCCATCACCACGCAGATCACACTCACGGCAACTATTTATTTCCAGATGCAACCATCATCAGTCACACTTCTTGCCGAGACGTCATGATGGCCACTGGTATACCCGACTACCGGTCAGCTTTTCCATCTGTGGACTGGGGGAATCTTCAATTTCGCGCCCCGGACATCACTTTTGAAGGAAGTACCAAGCTTCACCTAGACGGAATAGGAATCGAATTATTTGATTTGGGTTTCGTCGCTCATACAGAAGGTGACATTTTGGCTTGGTTGCCAGATCAAGGAGTGCTCTTTACAGGCGATCTAATCTTCCATGGTGGCACCCCGTTCGCTCTGTTCGGATCGGTACAGGGAACGATCGAAGCTCTCAACGTCATAGAAGCCAAGGGTGCTGATGTGATCGTTCCCGGTCACGGCCCAGCATTTTCTGGACGCGACATCAAAGAAGTGTTGGCGAGTCAACAGATTTATCTCGAATTCGTCCAAGAGACCGCCGCACAAGGAGTCCGTTCTGGGCGAAGCCCAGTTGACCAAGCATTGGCCACAGACCTTGGTGAATTCCAGAATCTGACCGACAGTGAGCGCTTAGCCGGGAACCTACATGTCGCGTATAGGGAAAATCCGGAAGCTGGCTACGATTGGGTCGGCTTCGAGACCGCTATCGCTGACATGATCATTCTCAATGGGGGTCAACTCCCTCATTGTGTTGCCTAGCTAAAGACTTAACTCGAGAATGGTAAGGCCAACCCAGGTCGAGGCCACTCGGTGCGTATCAACTGTCCCGTTCCCGACAGAGTTATAAACGCCGTGCGCATATCTGGCCCCCCGAAACAAATGTTGGTGCATAGCGGGTCATCAACTGAGAAAAATTCGAGTTCTTCTCCATCTGGAGTGAAGGTGCTAATGCCACCAGTCTGGATAGTGGCAACGCTCACATTCCCATTGGCATCCATGGCTAGGGAATCGAAAAATTTTCGGCCTGCTGGGCGAGCTAAAAAGCGTCCATGAGCTGAGCCCGCTAGCTCTCCATGATCCGCTAGTTCCCAGTAGAGGATTGATCCTTGATGTGTCTCCGCTACGTAAACCCTGTCCTCCTCCGGCGATAAGCCAACGCCATTAGGCCCATCGAGGGGGAACGAAACTTCTTTGACGAGAGACCCATCCGGCCGGCCATAGTAAAGGCCGCCCCGATCTCTAGTACGGGCCCGAGTTTTCCCATGATCGGTGAACCAGAATCCTCCGCTTGAATCAAACATAAGATCATTGGGTCCTTTTAGCGGGACACCATCTACTTCTGTATAAAGAACTTCAACTTGTCCGGTGTCGATATCGATGCGCTCGATACGTCCTGACGAATAATCATCTGGAACCAAACCAGGGATGGTCAGTCCCCGGGCCTCACCCCATACAAATCCCCCGTTATTGCATACGTAGAGAGCACCGTCCGGTCCCACAGCAGCACCATTTGGTCCACCTCCAGGTTGTGCCACCACTTCAACGGATCCATTATCAGGGTCTACGCGAGATATGGTTCCACGTTTAATTTCGACCAACAAAACTGACCCGTCAGCCATACAAACTGGGCCCTCTGGGAACTGCAGTCCGGTTGCTACAACCTCATAATCACTCATCGAATGAGATTAGCTCTCGAAATGGAGTCGGGATGCGTCAACGGTCAGCAAGCAGTGCGTCTAATTCTTCTTGCGTCATCAACACATCACGCGCTTTTGAACCAATCGAAGGCCCTACCACTCCTCGCTGCTCTAACAAATCCATGAGTCGACCAGCTCGCGCGAACCCAACCTTGAGTTTGCGTTGCAGCATCGAAGTCGATCCAAGTTGAGTATCTACGATTATGGTCATCGCCTGCATCATCAGTTCATCATCGCCTTCGTCTCCGGATGAGCCACCCGGTATTACTGCTGATCCAGGCTGATCGGCTCCTTCGACCCCTTCGATGTAGTTGGTATTGGGCGCCTGCCTCCGCCAATGAGCCACTACTTGGTGGATCTCTGCCTCCCCTACCCAACATCCCTGGACCCGTTGAGCCACGCTGCTATTGGATCCGAGCACTAACATGTCGCCTTTCCCAATTAACCGCTCAGCACCCGGTTGATCAAGGATGACGCGGCTGTCAGCGAGGCTTGAAACAGCAAAAGCCATCCGCGATGGAATGTTCGCTTTAATGACTCCAGTTATTACATTTACTGATGGGCGTTGGGTGGCGATAACCAAATGAATTCCAACAGCTCTGGCCATTTGAGCTAATCGAGTAATCGAATCTTCTACGTCTCGGGCGGCGACCATCATGAGGTCATTCAATTCATCCACGACGACCACAACAAAGGGCATTCGTTCAAATTCACGCTCTTCATTGAGGTCGGAAGCAAGGCGACCTTCGTCGTATGCAGCGTTGTATCCAGTTATGTCACGAAAACCTATTTCAGAAAGAACGTCATATCTTCGCTCCATCTCTTTGACCGCCCATGACAACGCATTAGCAGCCTTTTTAGGATTCGTCACAACTTGAGTCAGCAGATGAGGAAGCCGGTCATACTGCCCCAGTTCGACTCGCTTGGGGTCGATCAGAATCATGCGAACCTCATCTGGGGTGGTTCGCATCAACAGCGATGTAATAACCGAGTTAATACAAGAAGATTTACCCGCTCCGGTTGCGCCTGCAATCAATACATGCGGCATCGATGCGAGATTGGCCATGACAGCATTTCCGGATATGTCCTGACCGAGAGCTACCTCCAACGGGTGCTTTGCTTCGGATGCTGTCTTAGTAGAAAGGATGTCCCCCAAAGCGACAAGGTGTCGGTCAGCATTAGGAACTTCTACACCAATGGCCGAGCGACCTGGGATTGGTGCAAGGATTCGGACGTCGGCTGAAGCCATCGCGTAGGCAATATCTTTATGCAAGCTTGTAACTCGAGATACTTTGACCCCTTTCCCAAGCGACAATTCGTATCGAGTGACTGTCGGGCCTACTTCCATCCCGGTGACTCTTGTCTCAACGCCATGACTGGCAAGCGCAGCTTCAAGGTTGCGGGCACCATTCTGAAGAAGGCGTTCGTCAACATCTTGAGAACCAGATCTTTCTAGGCTTTCGAGCCCTGGTAGTTCCCACTCTCCAGTCGGCCGCGTCGTTAAATCAATCTCCATCTGTTCGGGTGGCAAATCATCTATCGATGAATTATCGACTTCTTCAACTAAATCTTCTACAGGTGGACGAAGACCAGGTTCCTCCTCAGATACTTCATTTAGCTCCGGAGTTAAGTCTGAAACATCGAGCGCTTCAGACTCTTCATACGCCGAGGTAACTTCTGCTTCGAGGGCAGGAATCCCACTACCCGGAGCTGAAATCGTCGGTAAAGGAGGTTGGTGCCTCTTCGGGTTTTCTGATACTTCTCGATCGGAGCCAAGACTTTGCAAGCTGGTAAATCCACGTCGAATCTGCCTACCCCCGAGACGGCCAGTCCATGCCGCTGCACCTAACACCTGACGCAAGCCCGTGTCCGTAACAACGAGCACCCCGAACATCGCACCTAACAGCAGTACGACCCAAGCTCCCGGTTCGTCCACAACCCCACGAAGCGGTTCCGCCACCAAAGCCCCTAAAATTCCCCCCGAGGATCGCAGGTCTTCGAGCGTTGTTCTAATACCTGATGCGTCGCCTAGTAAGTGCGCCATTCCCGACAGGGCAAGACTCGTCAGAGCCCCTCCGAACGCAATACGCCAGGTCCTCTCGCTACCTTTGTCTCTCAATATCGCATAGGCGCACAACAAAAGAGCGAATGGAACGACATAGCGAAATATTCCAACGAGAACGCTCATGACACTTTCTAGTAGGCGTCCGGCAATTCCTGCTTTATCACCGAAAAGTGCAAGCAGTGAGATAAGAGCCACTACTAGCAACAAAAGCCCTGCAACATCGGTCCCCCGGCCGCGCAGACCCGCTTCGCTCATCCGTCGAAATATCGATGATTTAGCTGACTTCATTGATTACAGTTTTTCTGCTCGACCGTTCAAGGCGCGCTCCAAGAGTCTCGATTTGGGGGTTTAGAGAGCGCTCTAATCTCACACTTGCGAGAGTACCGAAACACTGGAGAAATTCAGGTTCAGTCAGTCAGAATCACGGTCGCTGAGATGGGCGGCCGTCTCCGTGTGCGGTTTCCTACAAATCGACCGGTAGCTCGACGAATCGCCCGCTCAATACCTTCGGGGTCTTTTTGTTCATCGAGAGCAGCAGCGACAGCTTCAGCTACTTGAACCTCTAGTTCGGCGAGAACTTGAACACTCCTCTCAGCATCTATCCAACCCAGAGTGGATATTTCCGGGTGAGCCAATAACCCATCTTCCAAATTCAACACGACGGTGACATGAACAAAACCGCCCTCACCCAACTTTCGTCGGTCCTCTAGTAACTCTGGAGATAGATCATCTAGCAGACCATCGATATAGCGGTAGGGCGCAGGAATACGTCCACTAATCTTCAGTCCTTCACTGCCAAGGACAAGTTGGTCTCCGTCACTTGCAACAACAGTTCGACCAGCAACATGTCCAGCTTCAATAGCCACATCTGCGTTGCGACGCAACATGCGGTGTTCACCTTCAATTGGCACATACCACTCCGGCAGAAGTGTTTGGTACAGATGGTCCAATTCTTCTCGTTGCGCGTGCCCTGTCGTGTGCACATGTTCATACCCATCGTGCACCACTTCGCATCCGATCCGCGTAAGCCGGTTGATCACTCGGTAGACGGGAAGCTCATTACCTGGAATGGGATGGCTTGATAACAAAACCACGTCACTACTCGTTAAAGAAAAATCTGGATGATCACCTCGTGCCAAAAGAGATAAGGCAGCGTTGGTCTCCCCCTGAGAACCGGTACAAATTACGCAAACGTCTTCAGGGGCGTAGTCGTTAAGCCTGTCTATCGAATCAACCGAGCGATCGGGCAAGTCCAAGACCCCTAATTCTTTGGCGATGCGCACATTGTTCACCATTGATCTGCCGAGTGGGAACACGGTTCTACCCTCGTTTATCGCCACATCGCAGATTTGCTGCACTCGGTGTAAGTGGCTGGCAAAACAACTCACTATTAGCCGTCGCCCTCGCCACCCTGGAAACAACCGTTTGAAGGTTTCACCAATTGTTGATTCTGAAGGACTCCATCCAGGCTTATCGGCATTGGTCGAATCAGCCATCAACAACCGAACACCTGTTTCTTGTTGAATTTCTGCCAGTCGGTCCATAGCGGTTAACCGTCCATCAATTGGGTCCGGGTCAAGCTTGAAATCCCCCGTGTGGACAATCACTCCGTGATCGGTGTGTAAGACAACGCACAGGCTCTGGGGAACCGAATGGGTAATCGGCAGGACTTCCACATCAAAAGGTCCTATATCTATTCGATCTCCATCAGATAGCACTCGAAAGGAGGTCCGGCTCTCTAGTCTCGCTTCTTTTACTTTGTGTCGAGCTAGCCCCATCGTCAGCTCAGAGCCATACAAGGGAACTTCGAATTCTCGCAACAGATGTGTCACACCACCGAGATGGTCTTCGTGGCCGTGAGTCACGATCAACCCAACAATGTCTGCGCCACGTTCCTTGAGCCAAACGTTATCCGGAAGAATCACATCAACTCCGGGCATCGTTACATCGGGAAACATGACCCCAAAATCAATAAGGAGCAGCTTTCCGTCGATCTCAATACACGTGCAGTTGCGACCTACTTCCCCTAAGCCACCGAGAAACGTTATGCCTACATTGGATGTTTCCAAATCAAGCCTTCAACCGTGAGTACACCTCTCGAGCTTTGTCTTCTAAGCCCTTCGGTGTAGGTCCCATTGGTAGCCGAGGTTCGCCCACATTTAACCCAAGTGTCCTCATCATCGCTTTGGTCGGAACGGGGTTTGGGGCTTCGTCACCAGTTTCGTAGTCAAAACTTTCAAGCAAACGTTTGTTGATCCGTTGCGCTTCCTGAGCATCGCCTGATTCCCAAGCATCGATCATCGCTACATGTTCCGGCGCTGACCAATGGGCGGCGACACTGATAACACCCACTGCGCCCACCGCCAAGAGTGGCAATGTCAACGCGTCGTCGCCGCTATACACCTCAAAATCCTGCGGGGCATCTCGAATGACTTTTGCTGTCTCGCCTGGATTCCCAGCTGCGTCCTTTACGGCTACGACGTTTGAAATTTCGTGAGCTAAGCGCAACAGTGTCGCAGTTTCTATCTTCCGGCCCGTCCTGACCGGGATGTCATACAGAACAACTGGCAATTTGGTTGATGAAGCAACTGCTTCGAAGTGGGCAAAAATTCCTGCTTGCGACGGACGGTTGTAATACGGGGTAACAGCAAGTATTCCATCGCATCCAAGTTCTTCTGCCTTTCGGGTCTGTTGAACTGAGTGCGCTGTGTCGTTGGTTGTAGTTCCTGCGATTACAGGCACAGTGACGCTTTCAGCTATTGCTCGCCATAGCTCCCAGTCCTCTTCGTCCGTTACGGCAGGTCCCTCACCGGTGGTGCCAGTGATGACCAGACCTTCACTTCCTTGTTCCACGAGCCACTTAGCAAGGGCAACCGATGCATCAATGTTCAAAGCACCATCATCGGAAAACGGGGTCACCATCGCCGGAATAACTCGGCCAAATCTCGCAGTCATAGAGCCGAGGGTAGTCCTTTATTCGCCTAACTCACTCGCTCTATCAATTCCGAGGGTCGCGAGTAAGTCCTCATGGAGCTCGAACCACACTGTGTGGTAGCTCGGCATAATGGGCTTGGTCAACCATTCCAACTCGCCAGACTGCAGTTTTTCTAAAGCGAAAGTGAACCTCGACGAGTAGTTACGGAACCTTTGCAGCCCCTCTTCCAAACTTTGAAGAATTTCCCTGACTTCGGCATCCAATTCGATCAATCGATCCAAAATTCTCTTGTCGTAATCAGCATCGTTGTGATCGTTAAGTTTCTGTTCCCCTGCCCCATCATCAAGTACTTGCCAATCAGTGCACAGCTGCAACATGGTTGGATTGAGGGAAAGAAATCTCTCATACCCAAATTGCACAACATCTCGAACTCCAGCCTCTTCAAGCTCTCGGGCTAGAAATTCTTCTCCTTGTTCCCGCCCAGTTGGAGTCAAAACGAATTTCTCTACACCTTGGACTTCTCTCATCACACATTTATTTGCAGTAACCATCTCAGCAAGCACTGCCTCAGTCGTGCTCAGGGAAAGTTCATGAACTGAGGAGATCGTCTCAATCTCACCAAAGCCTTTCAAACGAAGGGCGAGGGTCACAAGAACTTCTGTGTCTGAGAGATATGACATATCTAGCTTCTAAATGCGGCTTAACTCGCCTGTTCTTCTTCAAGCTCTTGCGTAATAGCAAAGGCATCTATTTCTTCTGATGTGTCGACCCAATTTTCGTACTGGATCACACCAATCTCTCCGAATTTCTTTCGAAGCCACCCATCACCAGCATCGAGGAGTCCGAGTTTTCTGCAGTTTGGAACGATCTTGGTAAACAGAAGTTGTTGAAACTCTTGTCGGAGCGGATCTTGGTATGCCAACGGGATTACTTTTTTAACATCAGCACCCATGCGTTCCCACACTTCTTGTTGCAGGAACCTGTCACGCATTCGCACGGCTGCTTCAAACGCAAATTCTTGGCGTTCAAGCAGCTCCGCTTGCGTCATATCTTGGTAGACCTCTTTGAGAGAAAGAACCCCGAACGCCACATGGCGAGCCTCGTCGCTCATTACGTAACGCAGCAACTGCTTGAGAAGTGGCTCTTCGCTCTGCTGATACATGAATCCGAAGGCAGCAAGGGCTAGGCCTTCAACCATGATCTGCATTCCGAGGTACGTCATGTCCCAACGAGAATCTTCGATGATCTCATCTAACAGCATCCGTAAATGGACGTTTATGGGATACGTATCCGACAACTTCGTATCGAGATACTTTGCAAAGACTTCGACATGTCGTGCTTCATCTACCACCTGGGTCGATGCGTAATATTTTGCGTCCATCCATGGCACAGTCTCAACAATTTTCGCGGTACAAACTAAGGCACCTTGTTCGCCATGCATGAATTGACTCAGTGCCCAGTTCTGCGACTCCATGTTGAATCGAACCCATTCGTCGCGACCCCATAACTCAACACCAGTTCCGGAAAGATCCATAATCTCTCCAGCCCCACCAGTCGTCTCATACTCTTGGACAGCCAGTGCTTCTTGGTCAACGTCTGTGTCCCAGGGCAGGTCAGTTTCCCCGTTCCATTGCCCGACCTTCGCTTTTTCGTAAAGCTTTGACAGTTGAGGTCGCGCACCTTTTTCGTAGTCCCAGGAATATATAGCGTCAGCGTTGTCCTCTACTGCGTGGATAACTTCGTTCGGGTCGGTATTGGTCATCGCCAGGACCGCCTCAAAGTCATTCGGGTCGGTACGACCGATTATTTCTTCCACCGTTGACATAAGAAGCTCCTACCCTCAAGAATTCCCAGTGGTTACCCGTTAGTAACTTGTGATGAGATTCTAACAGACCGAGATCTACGAACAAGAAAGTCGAACAACCTCTCTGGCAAAAGAGCATTTAACGCTGCGCCGATTCGCGCGTCACGTCCGACGAGGCGACGGCGCGGTGGATATCGCCGATTTGCACATTTCTCGATGAGATTCGCTACGCGAGTCGGATCAAGCCCACTCCGCTTGGTTTGAGTCGTGTTCTTTATTGCCCTCTCGACATAGGGGCCATACTTCCGAAACGCTGCAGGACAGAGGTCTTCATACATCTGTTGAGACATCTGCTCAACCTTCTCCCACAAAGGAGTGCGTATTGCACCGGGTTCTATCAACGTGATCCGTGGCCCTTGGGGTCCTAATTCTCGTCGCAAAGAAGACAACAGCCCAACAAGAGCGTGTTTGCTAGCCGCATACGGGCTCAGCAAGGGCAGGCCAATTCGCGAGTTAATTGAGCCCACCACGATGATTCTTGACGGGTAACAAATTTCCAGAAGAGGTAACGCATGTCGAATGGAAAGCGCTGCACCAACAACGTTGACGTCTAGTTGTTGCTTCCAAGCACTCTGGGACACATATTCCAATGGGCCACCAACGACGATTCCGGCATTAACAACCAACAGGTCTAGACCTGACGATCCACGTCTAGCTAAAACTTCGTCGAAAGCTGTTTTAACTGACCCCTCGTCGGTCACTTCAATTCGCAGAGATGACGCACCTTCGAGGCTCTCTATTTTGGACGCGTCGCTATCAGAACGGGTACCTCCCCAAACTTGCCAACCGCTGCTAGCAAGCCGCTTCGCCACGGCGTATCCAATTCCAGTACTCGCTCCGGTAACTACCGCAGCCCGCCCGTCCATCTCGTAGAAGTCTTCTACTTACTCAACAACAAGGTCAGCGAATGCATCACGGAGAGTCCGTTTCGAAAACTTGCCCGTAGAGGTCTTGGGCACTTCGTCAATTATTTGAGTCGCACTGGGAAGCCACCACTTCGCCATTCGTGGCGTTAGATATTCGATCAACTCCTCATGAGTTAATGACTCTCCGTCCTTTAGGACCACGCATGCCATGGGCCTTTCCATCCACTTCTCAGAAGCAACCGCTATTACTGCTGCCTCGGAGACTTTGGGGTGACTCATAATCTCATTTTCTACTTCTACGGAACTAACCCACTCCCCTCCAGACTTGATGAGGTCTTTCGTGCGATCCACGAGGCGTATATAGCCACGTTCATCACAGGTCGCGACATCTCCCGTTCGTAACCACCCATCCGCTGTAAACGAATCTGACGCATCGGGTCTTTTGTAGTACTCGGCAGTTATAAAGGGGCCCCGAACTTGTAATTCTCCACTCGATTCACCGTCCCAAGGAAGCTGATCTACAGAACCAGGTTCACAGATTCGAAATTCAACTGTAGGAACAATCGTTCCTACAGAAGCTCTAATGTCAGCCTTGGTTTCTTCATCCAAATTCGCTTCAGCTGATTTGACGTGAGCTATCGCCGCTAACGGACTCGTCTCTGTCATGCCCCAAGCCTGAAGTATTGGTAATCCGATTTTTTCCCGGTATCCCTCCGAAAGGGATTTCGGCACAGCTGATCCGCCACATGGAATGGCTCTCAAACTAGAGACATCTCGACCATCTAATTCTTCTAGAACCCCCATCCATATAGTCGGCACTCCTGCAGCGATAGTTACCTTTTCAGATTCCATTAATTCCGCTATTGGTTCCGGCTGCAATTTGGGGCCCGGGTTTACCAGGGTCGCTCCTGCCGCAACTGCTGCATGTTGGAGCCCCCAAGAATTCACATGGAACATCGGAACGACTGGCAAGATCACGTCGGATTCACATACCCCCAAACCATCAGCGGTCATGGTGGTAATCGTGTGCATATAAGTAGAACGGTGGCTGTATACCACTCCTTTTGGGTTCCCCGTAGTGCCGCTCGTGTAACACATTGATGCAGCCTGTCTTTCGTCTTTCACTTCGAACTTGACCGGCGAGGCGGATGAAATTAGTTCTTCATAGTCAAGTACTCGCGGGTCATCGGGAATCTCGCCCTCGCCATCGTCCATGACGACTAGGTGCCGAACAGTCTCAAGCTGGTCGACCAAGGGCCACAAAAGGGCCATGAGTGATCGGTCCACAAAGATAATTTCATCTTCTGCATGATTCGCTATATAGACCATCTGATCTGCGAACAGTCTGATGTTGAGGGTGTGAAGAACTCTATTGGTGCACGGCACAGCGAAATAAAGTTCAAGATGCCGAGCGGTGTTCCAAGCGAAAGTTCCCACCCTTCCATAGTCATCTACGCCAAGGTCATCAAGCGCACCTCCCAGACGACGAGCGCGATCAGCCCATTGTCCATAAGTGCTTCTCTCGATTCCTGTGGCTGTGGCGGTCACCAGTTCTTTATGAGGGAACAGGCTTTCCGCTCGCCGGAAGAAGAAATCAAGAGTTAAAGGGGTATCCATCATTGTCGACTGCATAACTCAAATCGTAGGAGAAGAGTTCGCTTAGAGCCACATCCACCTAGGGTGAAAGTCAGAAATGATTGAACCTGAACTCCCCGACGGCCAGTTGAGTCATAAAGATCGACGAAGAGCTAAGCAACTTGCAGCTATCCCTGTCGTTCTGGCCCTTGCCGCGTATGTCGGACAGATACTCACAAGCTCTTTGCTTACTTCCCAGCCTCTGGTTTTGATCTCACTCAACGCTACGGATCCAATGTTGCTATTAGCGGCGAACCAGTCAACGGCTGCAGCTTTCTTAATCGTAGGTTCCATCCGATTGTTTGCGCCCGATTTGTTCCTCCACCAGCTTGGATGGGAATTTGGACCAGCAACAAAGAGTTACCTCAGCAATGAATTAGGGCCACAAAGTGGGATACTCCGCAGTATCGCTGCCTTGGAGCGATGGTTTCCCCGAGTCGGATGGATAATGCTGTTTCTTATCCCTGGCTATCCGATGTGTTTATTAGCGGGTATTACCAGGATGAAACGATTGCCGTTTGTGCTCGTCAACTTGGCTGGGACTTTCTGTCGACTGTTGCTCATTTATTGGGTGAGTTCGGTGTTCACCGGACCGGTCGGGACGGTCGTCAGGTTTATCAGCAGATTTTCACTGCCGTTTACGTTCGCGATGATTCTTCTGGTAGCGCTTCAAACCCGAAGGCGTATGAACAACACCACCGAATCGTAAGACCAACTAGACAGAATCGATCTGCTCCCAGGTAGGCATACTCGGCTGCGCTCCTACAGAGCTCACTGCAGCAGCTCCGGCACGGACGGCTATCAATGCGGCGGCAACAGCGTCTTCGGTGTCGACGTAGGCAACGGCAAAGGCACCCACAAAGGCATCGCCAGCACCGGTTGGGTCTACTACCTCAACTGCAGGGGCGTCGACGATGGTGACGTCCGACCCCACTTTGACCTCGCATCCCTGCGCTCCCAGGGTGGTAATAACCACCGGAACCTGAACATCTCCTAACTGTTCAGCTTCATGACGATTCACTATCACTACGTCCGCTAGCGGCAGAACCGCTGGTACCACTTCGTTAAAGGGCGCCGGATTAAAGACCACCTTGGTTGCTGCCGCTGCAGCAAGCAACGCAGCCGTTCTAGCCGCGTTGACGCCCACCTCACCTTGTAAAAGCAACACATCTGCTGCGGAGATTTCAGCCGAGGCGAGCTCCACTTTGGCAGAATCAAGTTCACCATTGGCTCCGGCTATTACAACTATTGAGACGTCTTCGGGATCAATAGTGATCAGAGCTGTTCCAGTTGAGTCAGATCCCCGGTAAACATGCTCACGATTTACATCTGCAGCGTCTAACTGGGCAACAAGGTAGTCGCCTCGACTATCAGAACCCACACATCCGACCATCGCCACTTCAGCCCCTAAGCGAGCCGCCGCGACAGCTTGATTTGCGCCCTTACCTCCAGCGTTTTCTTCGCACCTGTCACCATGGAGGGTTTCATCAACCTCAGGCCGCCTTGGAATCCAGACAGTGATGTCGTAGTTAAGACTGCCGACGACTATTGCTCGGACCACCAAAGTTCAGATCCCTAAATATGCATCGAGGCCAACAGTGACTCCTCGATGTTCTCCAATAACCCGGCAGGCAAATGTTATTCCACCCATAAAAGATGACCTGTCCAAACTGTCATGACGCAAAGTTAGGGTTTCTCCATCTCCGCCTAACAGAACTTCTTGATGAGCAACGAGGCCCCTTAACCGAACAGAATGGACCGTTATTCCTCCATCCCCGAGTCCGCCTCTGGATCCGGGAAGATTTTCATGTTCGGTAGGGTCGGATCCCCAATCTCCCGAAGCTTCAGCCATACGTTTGAGTGTCCCCATAGCCGTTCCAGATGGAGCATCAATTTTCTTATCATGATGCAGTTCAATAATTTCGGCAGTCGGGAAAAACGGCGCCGCCATTTCCGCAAATCTCATGAGAAGAACAGCGCCTATCGCGAAATTCGGTGCAACGAGGCAGTTGCTAGAAGTGAATATTTCTCGATAGAGGGAGAAATCCTCTTCAGTTAGACCACTTGTCCCAATTACAGCGTGAATTCCATTCTCAGCACACCACGAAATATTTTCTCTTGCGGCATCAGCCACAGTGAAGTCAACTAATACATCGACGTCGGTTGGACTGACGTCTTCTAAGGAAGTCACCATGCCAACCGATCCGGTCGGGTCTGTCTGACCCTGAGCGGAGGGGTCGACCGCAGCGACTAGATCCAATTCTTGGTCGGCAACAACTGCTTCACAAACAGCTGACCCCATACGGCCTGCCGAGCCTGTAACTGCTACCCGCATAAATTCGGTCCCTTCTAAAGGTCCCAAAAAATTGTGGGCCCTGCCTCCATTGTGGAGGACAGGGCTCACAGTTGAGATGTCAATTTTCAAATATGACAGATTTCGGCGGTTACGACGAATTACCGGCGATTACGTCGCCGGCGGCGGCCGCGGCCATCATCCTTAGGCTCGGGACCCATATCTCCGTATAGGTCTTTCGCCGTTTCAGAGAAATGTTCTTCAAATGAGACATATTCTCGAGCGTTGGATGAATCGTCTTCATCGTCCGAAGATGCTTCTGTCGTCTCTTTGTTCGGAGACGAAACAGTTTCGGTATCTGATTCAACAGCTGCTTCAGCTGTTGAATCAGAAGCTTTGTCGTCCGATTGGGGCGCAGGCTCTCCAACCATTGATAGTGAAAGTTTTCCATTTGGATCGATGTCATCAACGAGGACCTGCACTGAATCCCCTACGTTCAGTACCTCTTCGACCTTATCGAGTCGTCGATCGCCACCAAGCTTGCTGATATGAAGCAGACCATCGGTACCTGGCAAAATATTTACAAAGGCTCCAAATTTAGTGATGTTGACAACGCGACCCTCATACTCAGCTCCAACGTCAGCCGTAGGTGGATTCACGATCAAACGAATTTGGCGCTCAGCCTCCACAACTTTGTCTCGGTCTGGTGAGCCAATGCTGACAACTCCAACAGTTCCATCATCATCAACGGAGATATCTGCACCTGTTTCTTCTTGGATAGTGTTAATTACTTTGCCTCTCGGCCCTATCACTTCGCCAATTTTGTCAATTGGGATTTCGAAACTAACGATTTTCGGAGCATTGCCTCCGACATCGGATCGTGGTTCTGAGATTGCTTCGTTCATGACTGCAAGTATTTGCATTCGAGCTTCTCGCGCTTGCGAAAGGGCTTGAGCCAATACCTCTGCTGGTATGCCATCAATTTTGGTATCCAGCTGAAGCGCTGTTATCGCGTCTTCAGTTCCGGCAACTTTAAAGTCCATGTCACCGAAAGCGTCTTCCGCTCCCAAGATATCTGTAAGTGTTACGTACTTGCCTTCGGCGTACACCAAGCCCATGGCTATACCCGAAACATGACTCCGAATCGGCACCCCAGCATCCATCAGCGAAAGCGAAGATGCGCAGACTGAGCCCATTGAAGTCGAACCATTCGATGACAAAACATCTGAAACCAGTCTCAGGGTGTAAGGAAATTTCTCCTTGGACGGAACAGCGGGCAGCAAGGCCCTTTCAGCTAAAGCACCATGACCAATCTCTCTCCGCTTGGGGCCTCGCATAAACCCAGCTTCTCCAGTGGAGAACGGCGGAAAGTTGTAATGATGCATATATCTCTTGCGGTCATTTGGGTTGAGAGTGTCGATTAGCTGTTCCATTCGACTCATACCCAAAGTCGTGACGTTTAACACTTGTGTCTCACCACGTTGGAACAAACCCGAACCGTGCGCTGTTTCGCCTACATAAGCAACTTCGGCTGAAAGAGGTCGGACCTCATCAGTCGCTCGACCATCAATGCGAAAACCATCTTCCGCTATGCGTCTACGCACAATTTCTTTCGAAACTGAACGAACAGCTGCACCAATTTGTTTGGCCGCGTCAGCGGTTTCAGAGAACTCTTCTTCAAGTTGAGCCCGTATCTCAGCAGTAACTTCATCTTGTCGAGACTCGCGTTCTGCTTTGTCGCTAATTGCCATTACCTCGGTTAATTGCGGAGTTGCGACAGAACGAACTCTCTCTATGATTTCGTCGCTGTAGTCAACGCTCTTGATCCATTGCAGTTCTTCAATGTCGCCGACCTGGTTTCGCAATGCTTTTTGAAGTTCGATGACATCGTCAATCCACTGCTTCGAAGTTTCTAACCCATCGGCCAGTACTTCTTCTGTGACCTTAGGGGCCCCGTCGTCGTAGTATTCGAAAGCACGCTCAGTCCCGCCAGCTTCAACCATCATGATGGCGATGTCGCCATTGTCCAGCTGACGACCGGCAACGACCATTTCAAATGTCGAATCTTCACCTTCTTGGTATGTCGGGAATGGAATCCAGGAGCCTTCCGTGCTGTAAGCAATACGAACAGCGGCTACAGGACTCTCGAATGGTATTCCGCTTACCCAGAGCGCCGCCGATGCGCCGTTGAGCGCAATTACGTCGTACTGGTTTTCGCCGTCTATACCGAGAATCGTTCCAACGACATGTGTCTCATGGCGATATTCAGCTGGAAAATTGGGTCGCAGTGGTCGGTCAATCAGTCGACAAGCGAGAATGGCATCATCTGAAGCACGCCCCTCTCGACGAAAGAAGGACCCGGGAATCCGTCCCGCTGCATACATTCGTTCTTCAATATCTACTGTAAGTGGAAAGAAATCGGCGCCGTCACGAGGTTTACTCGATGCTGTCGCAGTTACTAAAACCTGCGTGGAACCTATTCTTGCTGTAACAGCTCCATTTGAAAGTCCAGCTAATTTGCCAGTCTCAAATGAAAGGGTTTTGTCGGTACCAGAAATCGGTCCCGATACGGAAATGGCATCAGCCATAGTTTTCTTCTACTCCTTCGGCGAGGCCTTCTCGCCATAATTTGCATTCAGTTGGTAGACGTCGACCACTCCGGGTTAGGTGAGGGAGCGACGACAACCAATTGGTGCTGGATTGGGGGTCTTTGCGAGCTTCGGTCGATAGTGACATCAGTAGCCGGGGCCACTGTTGTCGATCAGCGACGTAAACCGAGTTTGGCAATCAGCGCTCGGTAACGCTCAACGTCATTTTTGTCGAGATAGTTCAATAGTCGGCGACGGCGTCCTACAAGTTTTAGCAATCCGCGCCTGCTGTGGTGGTCCTTTTGGTGGTCCTTCAAGTGTTCAGTGAGATCGTTTATCCGGTCGGTGAGGAGCGCTACCTGTACCTCTGGTGATCCTGTATCAGTCTCGTGTTGCCGGTGCGCCATCATGGTGTCGGATTTTTCGGCCATATTTTCATTTCCTCAGGTATAACTTCAGGCCGCTTCGTGGTTGGTGTTGCGGCTTTTGGCCGGCACGCTAATTACGCGCCAAATGGCATTCTAACAGCCAAGTTCCAACTTAATGCAGGCATGCTCTCAGTCGGACAAGCACTTGGAAGCATCCGCCACGTCTTTCACAAGTTGTTCTTTTAAGGCCTCAATGCCCGCAAATTTTCTTTCTCCACGTAAACGGCGCACAAAACGGATTTTCGCTGATTCTCCATACAAGTCACCACGAAACCCGATCAAATGTGCCTCAATCAATGATCTATCTGCATCATCATAAAAAGTAGGTCGGTTCCCAATGTTGACTGCTGCGGGATATTGCTTCCCATCCTCCTTGATATACCAAGCCGCGTATACCCCGTCGGCAGGCACTTGCAAATCAGTGGTTGTAGGAATATTCGCTGTGGGAAACCCAATTGTTCGCCCTCTTCGATCACCTGGAGTCACCACTCCTCTAACTTCGAATGGCCTTCCTAACAGTCGGTGAGCTTTCTCAACGTCCCCATCAGATAAGGCGGCCCTTATCGAAGTCGATGAAATTACTTCGCCTTCGCCGGTTAGGTGTTTGACCAGGGGAAGTCCGATTACCTCGTATCCGAATTCTTCGCCGACTACACCGAGGGTTTCAACATTTCCGCGACGACCCTTCCCAAAATGAAAATCTGCGCCGACGACGACGGCTCGAGCCTGGAGACAGTCAACAAGTACTTGCCGCGCAAAAACTTCTGCAGGGACCTCCGCTTGTTCGGGGGTGAATTCAACAACCAGCGTGTAATCAACTCCAGTCTCAGCCAAGAGCTCCAGCTTGTGGTCTAGATCACACAACAGCAACGGCGCAGATTCCGGCCGAACAATAGTGGCGGGATGTCGGTCGAATGTGACAACAGCCGTGGCACAACCACGTTCTGCTGCCAACCGATGCATTTCAGAAACGATGGTTCGATGCCCCCGGTGAACTCCATCGTATTCTCCGACGGTTACTACGCTGCCTTGCTCCAGGGTTGGCGACCAAGCGAGGTCGCGAATGATCTCCACAAGCTCAACTTACCCGGACGGCCCTCTGAGTGCGACTCGAAAGCACTAATAGACCTAGCGTTGTTTTTGAAACTAGCTACTCCGGTAAAACAACTCCCGCAACCACTTGGTTATCTATTTTTTCATGTACGGCGATCAAGTTCGAAGACGAATCAGTCAGCGCCCAAGGCCCTACGCCAGCTACACGTTCATTTGCCAATCGGCCACCATTGCGAACTAGCAGCATCTCCTCATTAGTCAAAACAACCCGATCAAGACCTCGTACAAGTTCTAAAACCGGTCGCAGAGTGGCTTCAGCGATTTTGTCGCCTTCTCCAATATCGAAAACCCCGCTTTGCGTTCTACGCAGATTCCGTATGTGGGCTCCACCTTGAAGTGCAATTCCAAGATCAGCCCCCAAAGTCCTTATGTACGTACCTGCAGAGCAGTCCACAACAGCGCGCCAGATCATCGGATCGTCAGTAGGCCGAATATCGAATTTTCGTATTTGAACAGTACGAGCTTCGCGATCCACCTCAATCCCTTCGCGAGCAAGTTCATGCAATCTCCGACCTCCAATGCGTCGTGCCGACACCATCGGTGGGATTTGTTCGATTTCTCCGGTGAGCGCGCTAGCTGCTTCTACAACTTCAGTTGGATCTAACGACATGCGATGTTCAGCCACGATCTGGCCTGAGGAGTCAAGCGTGTCAGTTTCAACGCCCAGAACTATCTCAACTTCGTAAGTCTTGAATGAAGCTGTCGCAAAACGCAGCAACCTCGTGGCCTTGCCTACTCCTATTACAAGCAGGCCCGTGGCATCAGGGTCCAGAGTTCCAGCATGGCCAATTCGACGTTCCCCAAAACGTTTTCGCAATTGAGCAACAACGTCGTGGGACGTCATGCCTGCTGGTTTGTCGATGAGTGCCATTCCATGAACGGTTGCTGGCTTGCGTCCCATTAGTCAGTTTCGGTCTGCCTATCAGATCCATCCATATTGAGTTCTTCCAGAATGGACTCGATCCGTCCAGCTTCTTGAATAGACCTATCCGGTTGAAAGTGAATGGCGGGCGTACGACGCATTCTGGATTGACGAGCTAGGGCTTGTTGCATCCTTTGCCGGTGACTTTCAAGTGCTTCAGACACTTCCTCAAGAGCATCGTCTTCAGAAGAATGGAACCAAACAGTGGCATGAGCCAATTCTCGATCCACGTCTACACCGGTTAGAGATACCAGAAACAACCGGGGATCGTCGATGCGTTCTAACTCACTCGCTACGATTTCACGAATTAACCCAGAGACGCGATCGGTGCGGTCATAGCTCTGTCCGCTTCTTCCCTGGCGACCCCGTTTTTTATTCATTAGTCAGCCTCTCGAGTAAATCTGTTTTCGCTAGGCGATTGGGATCTCCCGCTCATCGTATGTTTCGATCACGTCGCCTTCTTTGAGGTCAGTGAAATCGGACAGCCCTATGCCACATTCCATGCCAGCTGTCACCTGCTTTGCGGGGTCCTGGAAGTGGCGCAACGAAGCTACTTCGCCCTTCCAGATGATGGCACCTTCACGCAAGAACCTGACCTTTGCTCCATCAGCAATAGTTCCATTTTCGACGAAACAGCCCGCAATAGGACCGACACCCGATATCCGGAACACTTGACGCACCTGAGCCTCACCCGTAACGATCTCTTCGAATTCAGGTTCGAGCATCCCCAACATGGCGTTCTCGATATCTTCGAGGAGTTGGTAAATGATTTCGTATAGCCGAATTTCGACATTTTCTGCCTCTGCGGCTTCTCGAGCTTTTCTATCGGGCCGAACGTTAAAGCCAAGAATTGTTGCGTTAGAAGCAACGGCTAGCTGGATGTCATTTTCGTTGACACCCCCTACCCCTCGACTCACAAAAGCAAGTTTGACGTCATCGCGTTCGAGTTTACGCAAGCTCTCCGTGACGGCTTCTAAGGAGCCATGAACATCTGCCTTCAAAACAAGATTCAACGTGGTTGCTTCACCCGCTTGGATCTGCTTAAAGATGTCCTCAAGTTTGGCCCCTCCACCCCCAGAGCTTGACGCTGTGGCCATATTTGCCTGACGTTGCCAATGCTCGCGAGTATCGGCAACACGGCTAGCTGTCTTTTCATCCGGTGCGACCGTAAACATATCTCCAGACCTGGGAACTTCTGAGAGACCTAACACTTCAACCGGGGACGAAGGCCCAGCTTCAGTAACGGTGTTGCCTCGGTCGTCAACCATTGCTCTGACTCGTCCCCAAGCCGCTCCGGCAACCATAGGATCACCTACAGAAAGAGTGCCTTGTTGCACTAGGACGGTGGCCACGGGTCCTCTTCCCTTATCAAGATTGGCCTCAAGGACAGTTCCTATGGCACGCCCGTCTGGGCTTGCTTGAAGTTCTTCTAGTTCTGCGACAAGAACGATCTGATCCAAAAGTTCGTCGATCCCTTCCTCAGTCATCGCTGACACAGGAACGGTTATGACGTCACCTCCGTATGACTCAGGAATCAAATCTCTCTCGGCCAGCTGCGCCAGGACCCGGTTGGCGTCAGCCCCTTCACGGTCCATCTTGTTGATAGCTACAACAATCGGAACCTCAGCAGCTCGAGCGTGATCCATCGCTTCTAAAGTTTGAGGCATAACTCCATCATCTGCAGCTACAACCAAAATGACGATGTCAGTAGCTTGGGCCCCCCTAGCACGCATACTCGTAAACGCAGCGTGGCCCGGGGTGTCGATAAACGTCAGGGCTTGACCGTTCCGTTCGACCTGGTATGCGCCGATGTGTTGCGTGATGCCTCCAGCCTCGCCGTCAACAACATTTGAAGAACGAATACGGTCCAACAACAAGGTTTTTCCATGGTCCACGTGTCCCATAACCGTAACTACAGGGGGACGTGGCGCCGTCCCGGACGCGTCAAGGTCAATATCTAAGACTTTGAGAATCTCTTCCTCTTGCTCAGCTCCCGGGTCGACAATCCGAATCTCCGCCCCTAACTCGGCAGCAAAGAGTTCAACCATGTCATCACTGAGGGATTGGGTAGCGGTAACCATCTCTCCCTGTTGCAACAAAAATTTCACAACATCCGCTGCAGATCGGTTCATTTTGCCAGCTACTTCTTGAGCCGTTGAGCCTCTTTCGACAACAATCTCGCCCTCAGGGATCGGGGCGTCAACTGGGGTATAGGCCGCCATCTCTTGTGGCTGCAGTTCTTCTTGCTGACGTCTCCGCCGCTTCTGTTTTCTTCCCCGTCGCTGCTGTTGAGGACCGCCTCGAGGGCCTCCAGGTCGGCCACCAGGTCGGCCACCTGGGCCGTCGGGACCAACAGGTGGACCACCCGGACCACCCGGACCACCCGGACCACCTGGGCGACTAGGTCCACGTGGACCGCCGGTTGAACGACCGCCGGGTCGCGCACTGGTAGGAGAACCTACGTTGTCTGCTCGTCGCGCCCGTGGCGGCCCCGGTGGAGGTGGTATTGCACGTCCTGAACCTGATTTCGGTGGAGCTCCAGGAGGAGGGGGAATGGGCTTACCGCTTCCAGAACGCGGCGGAGCCGGCATCCTAGGCGGTGGCGCCGGCGGCGCAGACCCAATATCTGAACTGTCTTGCTCTTCATCTCGACTGGTCTGCTCTTCTCGAGCGACCGGCGTCTCCTCGGTTTTCGGGACTGGCCGACTCGGAGGCTCTTCAGGGGACCGACGGGCAGGTTCTTGGCCGCTTGAGGTGACCAGCGGTCGGGCTGGCGGGCTCGATGCTGGTGGAGTTGCCTCGACAACAGGGGTTTCATTTTCCTCTGGGGCTGAAACCTCTTCTTTGGGCGGAGTTGGAGCTTGCGTTGCTGGAGCCTTCTTCGCTGGCGCCTTCTTCTTCGCTGGCGCCTTCTTCTTCGCGGGCGCCTTCTTCTTCGCTGGCGCCTTCTTCTTCGCTGGCGCCTTCTTCTTCGCGGGCGCCTTCTTCTTCGCGGGAGCCTTCTTCTCGTCTTCTGGGTCTGGCGGTTGTTCTTCTCTTACTAAACCTTCTCGTTCAGCTTTGCGTCGAACCCGATCAGCTTGAGCAATTTGGACGCTTGAGGAGTGGCTTTTGACATCAATACCAAGCGCGTCGCAGAGCGCGAGCGTCTCGTCGTTGGTCAAACCTAACTCTCTTGCGAGTTCATATACCCGTGGATTCTTGGGCAAACGCGTTCCTTACTTGTCGTTTAGGTCAATGACTAGCGGTGGATAGTTCCCAATGTCATCTATCTTCGCAGACAGTGACGAGGTTCCGGTAGATAATCATGCGTAGACCGAACAGTTACGCTACCGGGTATCTCGACCGCTAGTGGTCAGTTATTCGACTGTTCTTCTTCCTCTTCAACAGTTTCTTGGTCTTCATCCGTGTCGATTGGGGACTCATTGCCCTCAGTTTCTTCGACAACACCCTCTTCGGAGGCTTCTTCTACTGAGGAACTGTCTTCCGCCGTTGCGTCACTCTCACTTTCATCAGCAGCTAAATCTTCTTCAGGGTTCTCTTCTTCTACAGCTTCTTCTGCTGCAGTCGCCCAATCATCAGCAGTCATAGCTTCACTTCCGTCAGCTGGAACCCATGTTTGCTCACCTGTCTCGGCGTCGGTAACCCACTCACCCTCAGCCCAGTCCCCGTCCGCGTAAGCATTCTCTTCATCGAGAATCTGCGTTTCGCTTTTAATGTCGATTCTCCAACCTGTTAGACGGGCTGCTAGTCGAGCGTTCTGCCCTTCGCGACCAATGGCTAACGAAAGCTGATGATCTGGCACGACAACTTCAGCGACACCCTCAACTTCATGAAATCGCACTTCCTTAACTTTCGCAGGCGACAAGGCTTTCGCAACAAAGTCATGCTGATCTTCAGAAAAGGGCACGATGTCAATTTTTTCACCGCGCAGCTCGTTAACTACTTGTCGGACACGAGCCCCTCTTGCCCCAACGCAAGCCCCTACTGGGTCGATATTGGTGTCATTTGACCAAACAGCAATTTTTGTCCTGTGCCCAGGTTCCCTAGCACAGGCCTTCATCTCCACGATTCCGTCGCTAATTTCCGGAACTTCAAGCTTAAACAGTTCTCGAATCAGCCCCGGATGAGTTCGCGACACGACGATTTGGGGACCTTTGGCAGTCTTTCGAACTTCGACGATGTATGCCTTTAGTCGACTATTAGGTTCAGGCCTTTCATAAGGAACCTGTTCCGATTGTGGCAACAATGCTTCAACTCGGCCTAGATCAAGAAGCGTGTAGCGCGAATCTGTCTGCTGAATGATTCCAGTGACGATGTCACCTTCACGACCTGCATACTCGTCGTATTTCATGTCACGTTCGACTTCGCGAATTCGCTGGGTCAAGACCTGTCTCGCAGTCTGAGCCGCAATCCTGCCGAAGTTTTCAGGCGTATCATCCCATTCTTGGACAACGTTGCCTTCTTCATCGATTTCTTGCGCAATCACAGAGATATTGAACGTCTCGTCTATGACCACGTACGCATCGTCGGCAGCTTCAGGCATTCGTTTATATGCGGATTCAAGGCCATTCGCTACCGCCTCTAGGAGCAACTCAGTCGTCATTCCTTTCTCAGCCGCAAGAGCCTGAAGAGCTTCCATCATGTCCGGGGTAGTCATCGTTGACTTCCTCCCTTGTGGTTATTGTTAGATCCATTTTTCTTGCCAGGAGAGCCCGGCTTCGGAGCAGGCCCCCATTCGAAGACTGTCCGTGCCTTTTCGACTTCCGTGAGGTGGACTGTGGTGGCACCCAAGTCAGAGCTATCAATCGTCAATACTCCGCCATCAATATCTAGCAAGGTACCCACGATCCGGCGTCGACCTTCTGGCCCTGGGTTAGTCCTTATATTGACCGTCTCGCCCACGGCTCCTGAGAAATGCTTTTCTTGCCGTAGACGACGTTCGACGCCAGGAGTCGAAATCTCCAAGGTATACCTACCCGGTATTGGGTCATGCTCATCTAAGACCGCAGATACCGAATGACTCAAACCTGACAGCTCATCGACACCCAGGCCATCATCGCTATCCACCAGCACGGCCAATGTTCCGCCATTCTGTTGAATGTCGTAAAGCGTGTGTCCGGCAGCTTCGACTAGCGGTTCGACCAAAGAAAATATTAGTTCGAGGTGACTTTGTGACTCTGTATTCATCACCCCTCCACTTCGCCTTATCCGAGAGTTTGAGATTCTTTTAGACCAAGAAAAAGGACGTGGGCTAAGCCCACGTCCAGCAAAAAAAGCTGACCTGTCACCATTATGGTACCAGTCTGAGAGCACTAACCAACTTGGGCTTGCCAGCCCACGTAACTGTCCTAACGCTTACGGATCATCTCAACGATGGCATCCGACCGGTTCGCGTCCTCACCTTGCTCTTCCAATAAGGCTGCGCGATCTGCTTCCGCTTCCGCTTCCGCCGACTTATCTGCTGCAGCCAGCGCTCCCTCAACTCCGTCAGAGACGATCTTCTGGGCCCATTCGACTAATGAATCAACCATCTGAGTTTCTGGAACAACCTTGACAACTTGACCGCGAACGAAAAGATGTCCTCTTTGGCGACCCGCCGCTATGCCAAGATCTGCCCCTTTGGCCTCGCCTGGACCGTTGACAACACAGCCCATGACTGCAACCTGAATTGGTAAGTCAAGCTCAGAGAGCGCTTCTTGCGCCATGGCCGCTATTGAGATGACATCAACTTCTGCCCTGCCGCATGAAGGGCAAGCGATCAAATCCAATGAACTCCGTTCACGTAGGCCAAGCGCTTCCAACAACTGACGTCCTGCTTTGGCTTCCTCGACAGGGTCAGCGGTCAGGCTGTACCGAATTGTGTCGCCAATACCCTCATTCAGTAGCGTCGCTATACCCGCTGTGGCTTTCAAGATCCCGCCAGGTGGCGGACCAGCTTCAGTCACTCCGAGGTGCAACGGAAAGTCAACCGCATCAGCTAACAACCGATAGGCATCAACCATGAGCCGGACGTCGCTGGCCTTAACAGAGATCTTTACATCTTCAAATCCGACGTCTTCAAAGTAATTCAATTCTCGTTTCGCCGACTCAACCAGTGCCGCAGCAGTCATTCCATACTTTTCTTCAATATCGGGGTCGAGGGATCCAGCATTCACACCGATTCGAATCGGCACGCTACGATCGCGAGCTTCAGATGCAACAGCCTTTATATGTTGCTCTTTGCGGATGTTTCCAGGGTTAAGACGTAAACATGCAACTCCTGCGTCCAAAGCTGCCAACGCCAAACGATACTGAAAGTGGACATCAGCCACGATCGGGACCGGCGAACGGGGCACAATTCGAGCTAAACCTTCAGCGGCTTCTACTTCATTACATGTACAGCGAACAATTTCAGCACCTGAACTGGCTAAAGCATAAATCTGTTCGAGGGTACCTTCGACATCAGCCGTCTTCGTCGTAGTCATCGATTGAACGCTTATTGGAGCGCCAGCTCCTACTTGCACTCCTCCGACATTCACGCTTCGGGTCACTCGACGTTCAAACATCATTAACAGTCTGTCAGTTCGAACGTAGATTCCCTGCTAAGACACTCACTCAAAATCCAAGAGGGTTCGCTATATCTAAATAAATAGCTCCCAATCCAAAGAAGGCGAGGAAGGCCACAACGGCATAAGTGACCGGCAGCAAACGGGCCGTATCAATTATGTGTCGCCGGCCTGTTCTACCTTCTCGAATCCGCTCATATGTCGCTATTGCTATGTGACCGCCGTCCAGTGGCAAGAACGGCAGCAAATTAAACACCCCAATAAACACATTGAATGCAACAAATAGCTGCATCCGTTCCGAGCCACTAAGCCGATCACTAGCTCCAATCTGAACCGCCCCAACAAGCGAAACTGGTCGAGTCTCGAGGTTGTCATTAGCGCTCGGGTCATTGGGGGCTGAAATGATTCGGTCTGCAACCTCACCAAGATTTGCAACAATCGTCCAAATACCACGGATGGATTGTCCGACCATCTCGACGAACTCTGTTCCACTTTGGCCCATAGCCTGTAGCGGGCCATGTTTCACTAGCTTCGTCGCCTGCTGACCTCTAACGCCTAACAGTCCATATCCGTCCGGATCAACTCCCAAGGTCGTCACTAAGGATAATTTCGTGTCGCCGCGCATAATCTCCAACTGGACCGTTTCGTTCGGCCGGTTTCGAATATTTTCTACTAGATCCTCCCAAGCAGCAGTGGATTGGCCTTCAACGAAGAGAATCCGATCTCCCATTTGGATTCCAGCACGCGCTGCGGCGCTTTGTTCAGCCAAATTCTCTTGTTCAAGAACACTTGCTACCTCCCAAGATCCCTCCTCGGCTACAGGGTCACCTAGAAAAGAAAAAAGAACTAGGAGCCCTATAAGCGCCATCAAAAAATGCATCAAAGAACCAGCCGACGCCACTAACAGACGTTTCGGGTAGCTCTGCTGCCTATAGGTTCGTGCTTCATCCTCGACGCCCACTTCATCAAGGTTTGTCATCCCAACCAATTTGACATAAGCCCCAGCAAGTATCGGCTTGACACCGAACTCTGTTTCACCCCTTCGAAAGCTGAACAGCCTCGGCCCAAACCCAAGAAAAAATTCCGTAGCTTTCATACCCGTTAAACGCGCTGCCACGAAGTGGCCGAGCTCATGCACAAAAACCACGAACACAATCACCAGGGTCACTACCAACATGGATTGCGACACGAGGCCCAACAACACCAGCGAAACGGCTACCAATCCGAACCCTAGTATTCCCCGAACTCGGGTATTCACCTGTGTTTCCGAAGAGTCACTCATTAGCGCCCACCAACAGAAAGGTACGTCTCCACGCACTCCCGCCCTCGAAGGTCCGCCCTTACTACCGCTTCAACCGACTCAGCCAGCGCTCCGTCATACTGGTTTAAAGCACTTTCGATCGAACTTGCGATTTCAGGCCAGGAAATACGTCCCTTCAGGAATGCATCTACAGCGGCTTCGTTAGCGCCATTCATCCACGCAGGTGCGGTATCGCCTGTTTCGCCAGCTGCGTACGCCAAGTCAAGGCAAGGAAAATTGTTTCTGTCTGGCGGCTCAAAGTGAAGCGATTTACTAGTCCCCCAGTTGATACCTCCAAACGAGGTATCAATCCTTTCAGGGTATGCAAGCGCATATGCAATAGGCAATCTCATATCCGGTTCTGACAATTGAGCAATAGTCGCGCCATCGGTGAAGGTAGCCATCGAATGAACAATGGACTCTGGATGAACAACAACTTCAATCTTTTTATAGTCAACTCCAAAAAGTTCGTGGGCTTCTATAACCTCAAGGCCTTTGTTCATCAAGGTTGAGGAATCGACAGTGATTTTAGGACCCATGGCCCATGTCGGGTGAGCAAGAGCCTCCTCAATCGTTACCTCTTGCAGTTCATCCGAACCCCAGCCTCTAAATGGGCCTCCACTTGCGGTAAGAACTAGTTGATGGAGGTAACGTGCTTGCCCTTCGTGATCGCTAGACCGAAGGCACTGGTGAATAGCGCAGTGCTCACTGTCCACCGGAATCAATTCGGCTCCTGGAGTCGAGCGAAGCGGCTGGACTAAAGGCCCCGCTGCGATCAAACTCTCCTTATTGGCTAGAGCCAGGCGCCTACCGGAACTTAAAGCCGCCAGAGTCACTCCCAATCCAGCGAATCCCACGATGCCGTTGACAACTACCTCTGCTCGCGTCGCCAACTCGTCATAGCCCTCCGCTCCTACAAGGACTTCCGTACCTTCCGGGACTTCCCCTCTTAGCTGATCAGCTAAGCCAGGGTTTCCAATGGCTACCACCTCCGGCTTGAACTCTCTGGCAAGGGAAGCAAGTGAATCAATGGAAGACCAGGCAGCTAACGCTGTTATGCGGAAACGTTCGGGTTCAGCTCTCACTACCTGAATCGTTTGAGAACCAATAGATCCGGTGGCTCCAAGGATCGCAACCGTAGTCACTTAGGTACCCCTCAAGTAAGCACGAGGTCGGCGACGAAATAAGCAGTAGGCAGCACAAACAACAGCGCATCAAACCGGTCGAACACTCCTCCATGTCCCGGCAGCAGGCTTCCCATGTCTTTGACACCCATATCGCGCTTAATCATCGACTGAGCTAAATCTCCAACTGGGGCCACCAAAGCAATGGCTAACCCAAGCCAGAAGCAGTCCATCATTGAGATAGACCAAGGATGTATTCCGGGGAATCTGTTGAGGACAAGCGTTGTTATGACCACCGATAACATCATCCCTCCCAGCAAACCCTCATAGGTTTTGTTTGGACTAACCCGAGGAGCGATCTTTGACTGACCTGTAGTGCTTCCTATCGCATAACCACCTACGTCATATGCAATGGTACCTATGACTGCTCCAATCAAAATAGCGTCACCATTCGGCCGAGCCAGAATCAGCGCTGCGAAGGAACCCAAACCACCGACCCAAGCAAACCCCAGCAAAGTAACTGCAAAGTTTGCAGTCACATGCTGAGACTCAACATCGAACAAAAACCAACACATCCCGGTGATAACCAACAAAGCGAACACCACTGGATACGCCTCGAAGCCTCTGTGATAAGCCCCCAACGATAATCCGACGACGGCAGCGAGACCGAGAAGGGTTGCTGGCCTGTACCCCAAGTTCTGCGCTGAGGTAAAGAACTCAAGAGCGGCAAATCCCAGCGCCGCCAAGACCATGATGAGGATGGCCCATGGGCCCACTTTTAGTAGCCCAAAGAACGCTGCCGCCAACGCCAAACCCACTCCAATCGCCGCTGGAAGATTGCGTCCCGTAGGTTGAGAGGATCCAGTCGAATCTTGGCCACTCGCAGAACCGTGCGTCACAGTTCGGTCTTCTTCATTCACTTTGGATGACTCCTCATAATCTCGGCGACCTTCGCGCCAATGGGGGGCTGGTCCGCCGAATTCATTCCAGTCAGAATCCTCATGCTGGCCACTCTCTTGTTCATTAGCAGTAGGTTCAACCTGCTCAGGAGCCTGCATTATTCGCTGACTTGGTGGCGTGTCAAAAAGCTTAATGACTCGTCGTGCCGGCCGTTCAGACTCAGAATGTAGTTCGCCGTCAGCATCAGACTCGAGACCGTCGTCATCCTCACGTGGAGAACTCTCTTCATCCCCAGCCACTCCAGCGACAGCTACCTCTTCTTCGTCCAAGACCAACTCTGCCGTAGGCTCCTCTTCGAAGCTAGATTCAACCTTGACGTCCGGCTCATCTACGACGGTTCTTTCATCAGAGATTCGCTCATCGTCAGTTGGATCAACTGCGGTGTGAGTTCGCTCATCATCCACAACTTCGCTCAGAGCTTGCTCGAAATCGGCCTCAACCGCTTCATCGTCTCCCCTGCTTGCCTCATCAACAATTTCGCCGATTGGCCCAGTGTCATATGTTGGCGACCCGCCTTCCCCGCCTCCTGCTCGACCGATAATCGGTGAATCATCAAAGATCGCTTCATCAAAACTGTCGCTGTCATCGAAAAGCGTCTCGCCAAATAACTCGTCAGTCGGGACTTGGGGCTGAGAAAAATCACCATCATCAGAGGCTTGACTAGCAATTCGCTCTTCGTCAGCCTCGGTATTCTGATCCTCGATTTCGCCATATTCAGAACTAATCTCACTATCTTGCATTGCTGGCGAGACTGTAGGGATGGTGTCCGATCTGACAGCATCCATCAGCCCCGTATCAGAGGTATCAACTAGGTGCGGATCATCTGGTAGCTGAGGGAACAGACGCGATCCACTCAGCGGTGAGTCTTCACGCTCGGGTGGATCAGGCCGTTCACCCCCGTCCGGTCGCTCACCCGAACCTGGTTCTGACCAGTGAGGCATGGGCGACTCATCAAAATCAAAGGAGAGCAAAGGGCCTGTGTCGTCTCCGTCTTCAATTTCTTTGCGACGCCTAGGTTCATTTTCGTCATCATCGGTATCAGGCATACCTATCCCCAACCTTTGCTTCAGACTTCAAGCAACTCCTGCTCTTTAGCAGCGAGGGCCCGATCGATTTCATCAACTGCTTTTTGGGTATAGCTGTCAAGGTCCTTGGTGAACCGTTCTTTATCATCTGAAGAAATTTCTTTGTCTTTCTCGAGTGCATCTAAATCCTGGCGGGCTGAGCGCCGAAGGTTTCGGACCGCTATGCGGCCATCTTCAGCCATCTGTTTGACCACTCGTACCAGATCTTGTCGCCTTTCTTCGGTCAAAGGAGGAAAAACCAGGCGAACAACTTCTCCATCGCTACTGGGGTTAATGCCTAAATCGGACTCCATCAAGGCTTTGGATATGCCTTCGATCGAGCCCCGATCAAAAGGTTGCACGACCAAAACACGTGCTTCAGGAACCGAGAAACTCGCTAGTTGTTGCAGAGGGACATCTGCGCCGTAGTAAACGACCTTTAGTTTTTCGACGAGTGCTGGTGTTGCACGACCTGTTCGAACAGTTGCGTATTCATTTTGGGCGTGCTCAACAGCTCGCTCCATACGATCTCTTGCATCAACACATACTTCTTCTGCAAACTCGTTCACTTGACTAGCGTACCGATCGCAGCCCCACCGAGTATGGACTCGAAATTTCCACGCGTCATCAAATCGAAAACCACTATCGGAGTCTTATTGTCCTTACATACTGCGATCGCTGCGCTATCCATCACAGCCAACTCTTTAGAAAGGACATCAAGGAAAGAAACGTTATCGAGCAGTTCTGCATCTGGGTCGCTATTTGGATCAGCAGTATAAACACCATCGACTCCGGAGTGGGTTCCCTTGAGAACCGCGTCCGCGTCTATTTCAGCTGCTCTAAGGGCAGCTGCAGTGTCCGTCGTAAAAAATGGATTTCCTGTTCCGGCAGCGAAAATGACGACCCGACCCTTTTCTAGGTGACGCACTGCCCGACGTCGGATATAAGGCTCAGCAACCTGCGCCATACCAATCGCAGTCATGACTCGGGTAGGCACCTCAGCTCTTTCAAGCGCATCCTGGAGAGCTATGGCATTAATGACCGTCGCCAACATGCCCATGTGGTCAGATTGGGCTCTGTCCATCCCTCCATCGGAGCCAGACATGCCTCTCCAAATATTTCCACCACCCACGACGATAGCGATATCTACTGCATGGGCTTCGCGAACTGAAGCAATCTCCGACGCTAAATTCTGAAGCACCTCACCACTGATATTTTCGCCCGTCGGATCGGCTAACGCTTCACCGGAAAGTTTTAGAATGACCCGTTTCCAAGGACAATCACCATCCCACCGGCGAGCCTGATCCGTCACGTCAGTTACCTATCTCCACCTGAACGAACCGGGTGATCGTTGATCCCGCCAGAAGATCCGAAATGGCCATCTTCTCGTCCTTCACAAATTTTTGTTCTAAAAGCGCTGAATCCCGGAAGAACCCGTCCATCCGACCATCCACAATCTTTTCTATCGCCTGCTCTGGTTTGCCTTCATTGCGGGTTATGTTCTCAAGAGTTTCACGCTCGGCAGCAACTGCCTCTGATGGAACATCGTCTCTCGTCAAATACTTTGGTCGGCTACTCGCAATGTGCAACGCGACATCATGCGCTATTTCCGGGTCCCCATTATCAATTTCAATCAGCACGGCATTGACACCACGTCCGTTTTGCTGGTGAACGTATGCATCAAGTACGGCACCGGGGCTTGCTTCGTATCTGATTACCCGACCTAAATCGATGTTCTCTTTCAGAGTTATTTTCATGTTCTCTAGGTCAGTCGCACTCTCGGATACGGCGTCTTCTCCCTGAGCTAGAACCGCTGCCAGAATGTTCTCTGCCATTTCTCCGAATTGCTCTGATTTGGCTACAAAATCTGTCTCGCACTTCAACTCGATAATGGCAGCGGTGGAACCTTCAACTCTTGCTACAACAATTCCCTCACTATTTTCTCTATCAGAACGGCTAGCACTCTTCGCTATCCCTTTTTCTCTCAACCATTGGGCTGCGGCTTCGGGATCTCCATCATTTTCAACCAATGCTTTCTTGGCATCCATCATGCCAGCGCCGGTTGATTGACGGAGAGCTTGAACGTCTTTGGCGGTGAAATCTGCCATTAGCTCTTGTGCACCTCTTTAATCGGTATTAGGGGACTACTGTTCCTCGGTCGTTTCGGACGAGACTTCAGTTGTTGTTTCTTCGGCAACCTGTGCCTCTGGTTCGGAAGCCATCTCCGCTGGGGGGTCTACAACCGGGGTGGCTTGAGCTGCCTGCTCAGCTGCACTTCGTGCCTCTCGCGCAGCAGCCTCGGCAAGCGCTTTTTGTGCAGCTTCAGCTTGCTCAACCGAAACTCGAGCTTCTTGTTCAGGAGAGCGTTCCCCCGACGCACTCGCAACGACGCCTTTGTTTTCAGCTATGTAGCGACCCTCACGAACTGCATCGGATATAACTCGGGTCAGCAAGTCCGTACTTCGGATCGCATCATCGTTTCCTGGAATCACATAATCAATTAAGTCGGGGTCACTATTGGAATCGGCCACCGCCACAACGGGGAGTTTGAGCCGGTTCGCTTCAGCAACAGCTATGTGTTCTTTAGGTGTATCCAGCACGAAGACTGCTTGAGGCAACTTATCCATGTGCCGTAATCCATCGAGATTACGTTGCAGTTTGGTTAGCTCTCGAGTGAGAAGCAACGCTTCTTTCTTCGGCATATTTTCGAAGTCGCCAGCAGCTTGCATCCGCTCGTATTCCAACATTTTGTCGACACGACCTCGAATAGTTCTGAAATTCGTAAGCATGCCTCCAAGCCATCTTTGGTTCACGTATGGCATACCTGAGGTTTTTGCGTAGGTCTCTATTGGATCTTGAGCCTGTTTCTTTGTGCCAACAAACAGAATCGTTCCACCCTTTGCGACGGTGTCGCGAACGTATGTATAGGCACTGTCCAACAAACCAATGGTTTGTTCAAGATCAATGATGTAAATCCCGTTGCGTTCGCCCCAAAGGTAGCGATCCATCTTGGGGTTCCAGCGACGAGTCTGATGGCCGAAGTGAACGCCCGCTTTGAGCAAATCTGACATGGTTACGACTGCAGCCATGGTTTCTCCCCCCACGGTTAGATTGCTGCACTGAAATCGACACCGTGATGACACGGTGACCGTGAGGTCGTCTCAGCTGTGAGTGATATCGGACCCAAGGTGAGCCCGACTGTGAAGTCTAGCGAGGCTGCCACTAAACCGGTCGTCGAGATCAGCACAGATTAAGCACTAGCCGCGAGGGTGGTGTTTCCGATGTGTCTCTCTTAACTGTTCTCGGCTCACATGCGTATAAATCTGAGTTGTCGTCAAGTCAGCGTGACCAAGCAGCTCCTGAACCGCCCTTAGGTCAGCTCCTCCGTCGAGTAAGTGAGTGGCATAGGTGTGACGAAGAGCATGAGGTGACCTTTCCGTCATACCTTTTGACCGCAGCAAACGGTGCAAGATCCGCCTTACATCGCTCCGTCCGATTCCGTTTCCTCGCCTATTGACCAAAAGCGCGCTCGAGCTTCGCCCGCTAGACGTATACACATCATCAAAAGCCTGACTTCCTTTCGGAATCCACAACCTAAGAAGATCAGACGTGTACGCGGTAATTGGGACTGTCCTGAGCTTGGAGCCTTTACCGATAACTTCGATCGACTGCTTTGTCAGGTCCACACTCTCTTCTTGGAGGCCACAAAGTTCTGCTACGCGAAGACCTGAGCCGTAAAGGAGTTCAACGACTAGCCGGTCGCGAAGTTCAAGAGCATTCTGTGGTGTCGCTTCATCGAATAGCTGATCAATTTCCGAACGCTGCAAAGGGCGCGGAAGACGCTGAGGTCCTTTAGGGGTCCGCACCTTTGCTGTTGGGTCCTTATGAATCACTTTCTTCGTCATTAGCCACTGGTAATACCTCCGAAGAGCTGAGATTCTCCGAGCCATTGTTTTCTGTGCGCGGCCATTCTTCTGCATATTGGCTATCCAGCTATCAACGTCATTTCGGGTAATAGCCTCGGGGGCGCTAAAGCCGTTTTCTTCGCTCCAGCGAATGAACTCATTTAAGTCCTGTTTATAGGCTTTAAGCGTTGCCGGTGACACAGCGACCAAGAAACGAAGAAACTCATCAACATTCCAAGGGTCGGGACGCACACAATGAACGGTACCGACAGACGCGACGTTCAACGGTTTATCTCGTGACATAGACCACACTCCCCACAACTTCGTTTGGGGCCAGAAACAGAAACTTGCTTCGCGGTAGCTAGTGATTTCACCGAATTGGGCGATTTATAGGTGCATACTGCCAATATGGGTTACAACCCTTACCGCAAACACAACGCCACGCCTCTGGACTATCTACTGGTAGTGAGCGCATCTCTCATTGCTGTCGGTCTTGTTATTTGGGGCCTTTGGGGATAGGAGTCTGAGTGTTTGATTTAGTGCCTGAGGATGGTTATGAGGTTCGACGAATTCAGCCTTATCAGGCGACGAAAACTTATCTATGCCCAGGTTGCAACCGCGACATTCCTCCTGGTTTAGGCCATATGGTTGCAGTCCCGTCAGACGCACCAGATCTAAGACGCCACTGGCATTACGGCTGCTGGCAGGCACGCCATCGACGGATGCCTCGGGGCTAAACTTTTTAGAGAAACAGACCAGAAATTAGTAACGCTTTTCCTTGACTCGAGCTGCTTTGCCAATGCGATCGCGCAAGTAATACAGCTTCGACCGACGAACGTCACCGACTGCAACACGTTCTATCTTGGCAACCGTTGGCGCGTGCAGAGGGAATGTTCGTTCGACTCCAACACCAAAGCTCAGTTTGCGAACAGTGAAAGATTCTCTAATTCCAGATCCCTTGCGAGCTATTACATAGCCCTCAAACAGCTGTGTTCTTTCACGGTTGCCTTCGACTACTCGAACATGGACTTTCACCGTGTCGCCCGGACCGAATTCAGGATGGTCAGTTCTTAGTTGTACTTGATCAACGATATCGGTGCTGTGCATAGCGCACTTGCTCCTAGTGTGGGGTTCCCTAATGTAGGAACGACGAAGGGGTGGTACTGCGATTCACCCTCAGGCAATAACTCCAGCTATCTCAATGAGAACGAACCATCATGCTAGCGGTCTGTTACTCCGAAACGAAGCGGTCGTGGATGCTTATCTCGAACTCGTCAAGCACCGCCAACTCTTCTTTAGAGACTCCACGACGTTCCAAGAGGTCAGGTCGGAGCTCTGAGGTTCGCACTATCGCCATAGCTAGTCGCCATTTTTCGACACGAACATGATCACCGCTAACCAGGATTTCAGGAACTTTCAAGCCACGAAAATCAGAAGGTCGGGTCCATTGCGGGTATTCAAGCAAGTCGTCATCAAAACTCTCTTCAGTGCTTGAAGACTGATTACCGAGAACTCCTGGCACAAGCCTGGCCACCGTTTCAATCACCACCATCGCCGCGAATTCACCTCCAGCAAGAATGAAATCGCCTATGGACAGTTGTTCATCAACAAGGCTGTTTCTGATTCGTTCGTCAACTCCTTCATATCGTCCGCATAAGAGCGAAAAACCATCTAAGTC
Organism: Acidimicrobiaceae bacterium; assembly: GCA_002722565.1. Classification (GTDB taxonomy): domain Bacteria; phylum Actinomycetota; class Acidimicrobiia; order Acidimicrobiales; family Poriferisodalaceae; genus MedAcidi-G3. Next base: position 272,995 of record PBMG01000007.1, on the reverse strand, counting down.
TGCCAACTCAGCAGCCTTTTTCTGATCGAATCGTTCACCTCCCGGGTCGAGCAATATCAAAGGTTTAGGAGGGTTGCTTGCTTCCACAGCACCAAAAACCGGTTCAGGTTTCAACACCATTCCAGCTCCTCCGCCGAACGGTTTGTCATCAACGGTCTTGTGGGCGTCCGTCGCCGTCATTCTTAGATCATGTACGCGCAAGTCAAGCAGGCCATTTTGTTGGCCTCTCCCCAAGACACTAAGCGTCGTCATTTCACCGACAGCCTCGGGAAAGATTGTAAAAACATCTATGCGCATCTCATCAACCCAAATCAAACAGACCATCAGGCCCATCCACCGTAACGACTGATGCTTCAAATTTAGTCACGAAAGTAAGCGGTATCAGGTGGCCCGTATCAAGTTCAAGAAGGTCGGAAGCAGGGTTGGCGATAACTGCTTCCACTCTTCCCCGATTGGTTCCATCGACTTCCCGAACAGTCGATCCAATAAGTTCGTGAACCCATAGGACATCGGGTGCTTCCAGAGGGGCGGCGCTCAGAACCAAACCACGTAACTTCTCTGCTTCGGTTCTGTTCTTGATGCCTTCGAACCGCACTAACCAGCGATCTTGGTGCGGGCGCGTCGCTTCCACCACCAACTCCCCTGAACCGGTACTCAATCTGCTCCCTGGATCAAGTCGCTCAAGCCGATTGGTAACAAGCCGGACAACCACCTCGCCCCTCGTTCCGTGGGCCCGACCTATATTTCCGATCTCAAGTAGTTGTTCAGCGTCAAACATTGCTTGGTTCGCTAGCTAGCCGAATCCAGCCTCAGTCGCTGAAGTCAACCTCAACATCAACCCCATCCTTGACCGCTGCTGCTCGAACCAAGGTGCGAATTGAGTTAGCGACACGACCACGTTTGCCAATGACTCGGCCAATATCCTCAGAACTAACTTTGGCCATGAGGCTAATCTTCGTGTCACTCTCTTCGATCTCTAGCTCAACCTGGTCAGGGTGTTCAACCAGTTGGGCAATCAGATAGAGAAGCACCTCTTCAGCGGTGGTCCCTTCTTGTTCACTCATGACTGCTCCTCATCGTCGCCCTCAGATGTTGCTTCATCTTCAGCTTCTGCAGGTTGGTCATCTTCGACGACAGCGACCTCGTCTTGCGCATTTTCATCTGCGCTAGTGTCCTGGGCCTCAGCCTCATCGGCATCATTAGACTCGTCAGCTGGGCCACTAGGTTCTGACTTCTTCAAGGAAGACTTCTGCTTCGGAGCAGGTGGTGTCGGAGGAGTGAATTGCTCGCCTTTGAAGTCAGCCCACGCACCCGAAATTTTCAGGAGCTTTTCAACAGTGTCACTCGGCTGTGCACCGTTTTGAAGCCAATGAACAGCCCGTTCATTATCAATCTGGACCACAGATGGCTCCAAGCGGGGCTGATAGGTGCCAATAATTTCTATGAAACGTCCGTTTCGTGGCGATCTACTATCAGCTGCCACAACTCGATACGTCGGTTGCTTTTTTTTGCCCATGCGCATCAGGCGCAGTCGTACGGCCATAGTTATTCAGGTCTCTCCGGGGTCATCTTGTCGAACTTATTCACCACTCGGCGTCGCCGGCCCGAAGGTCGGTGGAGCGGCAAGAAAAGGCATTGCTTTAAGCCAGTAGGAAAGCCTACCTGTCTGCAGACCGAACGGACACGCTCACAGACAAGGACATTTCACTGGCCTGGTAAAGTAAGGTCCAAATCGCCTATATCAAGCTTCGGGATGTCGGGTTCACCTTTAGGTTGAACTCTGCTATTTCCGCCTTTTGAAGGTCTATTTTTCCCTTTCTTGGTTTTTTTGTTCTTCGATTTGCGCGATTTAGCCTTTGGACCCAGGCCAGCCATACCTTTCATCGCTTTTCGCATCTCTTTGAACTGTTTGAGCAAGTTGCTTACTTGAGTCGTGGTGGTACCGCTACCACTAGCTATTCTCGCTCGGCGGGATCCATCCACGACATCTGGATTATTACGCTCATCTGGAGTCATCGAAAGAACGATTGCTTCGACCCGGTCAATTTCCCGCTCATCGATGTTCGCGTCCTTCATCTCTTTAGGAACCCCAGGCATCATCGACATAATGCTTGAGAGATTTCCCATCTGACGCACTTGACGCAGTTGATCGACAAAATCATCGAGCGTAAATGTTCCTTCTAAAAGCCTCTGGGCTGCTTCTTCCGCGGCTTCTTGTTCAAATACTTCTTCAGCCTTTTCAATGAGGGTTAGAACATCACCCATTCCGAGTATGCGTTCGGCCATCCGATCAGGATGGAATTGATCAAAATCTTCAAGCCTCTCGCCGGTTGAAGCGAAAGCTATGGGTCGACCGACTACTTGCTTGACCGAAAGAGCAGCTCCGCCACGCGCATCACCATCTAGCTTCGTGAGGATGACTCCATCCAACTCCAACGTCGCGTGAAACGCTTCGGCTGTATTCACCGCGTCTTGCCCTGTCATGGCGTCTACAACGAGGAAGGTGTGATCGGGTTCAACCGCATCAGAAATCTGCGCGATCTCATCCATTAGGGAACTATCGACCGTTACCCGGCCCGCTGTATCGACGATTAAAACATCGCGCCCTGTCGCTTGGGCCTCTTGTAGTGCTTGTGTTGCCGTGTCAACCGGGTCTGTAGGGGAGCTGAAAACAGGAACATCAATTTGTCGCGCCAACGTTTGCAACTGTTCCACAGCAGCCGGGCGCTGCAGATCTGCTCCAACTAACAGCGGGTTTCTGCCCTGAGATTTTAGCCATCGAGCCAACTTCGCTGATGAGGTGGTCTTTCCTGAACCCTGCAACCCTGCCATGAGAACAACAGTCGGCGGCTTCTGTGAATAAGTAAGTTGGAATGACTCGCCACCCAAAATCGTCGTCAGTTCTTCGTTTACAATCTTTACGACCTGTTGGCCTGGAGTCAGGCTCTGGGCTACCTCAGCTTCGAGACAACGCTTTTGGGTGCGCTCCACAAACTGTTTTACGACATTGAAGTGCACGTCAGCCTCTAACAAAGCCAAACGGATTTCGCGCATGGCTTCGGCAACGTCGTCATTGCTAAGCCGGCCCTTACCTTTCAGTCGGCCGAGAATTCCGTCGAAACGGTCCGTCAGTGAGTCAAACATAGAGGTGGTTAGGTTACCTGACCTATTTTGTTGGGCAGAGAGGAGTTTCTAATCATCACCAAACATTGCTTCTACAAATTGCTGGGGATCGAAATCAACTAGATCACGATCCCCTTCTCCTAAGCCCACCAACTTGACTGGCAAGCCGAGTTCCTTTTCAACGGCAAAGACAATGCCGCCCTTCGCCGAGCCGTCAAGTTTGGTTAGTACGATTCCAGTGACACCTGCGGTCTCAGCAAATTCTTGGGCTTGGCTCAGGCCGTTCTGACCAGTCGTGGCGTCGATCACTAACAAGACTTCGCAAACTTGCCCTGACGCACGATCTGCGACCCTTCGCACTTTGGCTAGTTCCTCCATCAAATTCACTTTGTTGTGGAGCCGGCCAGCCGTATCCGCAAGGACAACGTCGATCTCTCGAGCTTTTGCAGCCTCGACTGAGTCAAAAATCACCGAGCTCGGGTCCGCTCCTTCGCTGCCGCGCACAAAATCTGCGTCGCAAAGCCGTGCCCATTTTTCAAGTTGTTCAGCTGCTGCAGCTCGGAACGTGTCGCCAGCTGCCAGAAGAACATCTAAACCTTCGTCAGTTAATCTCCGGGCAACTTTGCCAATCGATGTCGTCTTACCCACACCATTAACCCCGACGAACAGCCATACCGGCACAGACCCTTCCGAGACGCTTACTGACAATTCTCTTTCACACGAAAGGTCCTCTTCCATTTGCCTCTTCAACGCGCCAAGCAACTCAATTCCCGTTTCCAGTTTCTCTAGCCGCGCCGTCTCGCGAAGTCTGTTCACCGCGTCAAGAGTGGTTTCCACTCCGACGTCAGCCAATATCAACAACTCTTCAAGTTCTTCCCACATTGAAGAACTAATTGAGCCGCCTTCTATCCCCTTTAAGCGGTCTGAGATAGCTGCTCGTGCTTTCGACAGCTTGTCTCGCATTGAGGCAACGGGCGGTGCTTCCTCCCGATCTCGTATTTCTTCTGAGCCAGAGAGTTGAGCATCGTCGCTCGTGTCAGTCGAAATAGAATCTTCTTCTATCTCACGTCCAACCTCAGTGGCTTTCTTATCAGTTCGTCGCTTTGTCCAAGCGCGGTGGACCCACGGCAAAACAGCTAGTGACAGCATTAGCACCAGAAAGGCAACTATTAGTAGAGACGTATTCACGGTTAATGAAAACTACAAAACAATTTTCGTCTTCGTTGACTTCGTAGCTAGGAAGCCACCTTTTCGCTTAACACTCGGGAGGAACCTCCCGGTGCCATAGACACTCCATACAAAACATCAGCTGCTTCCATAGTGCGTTTCTGGTGACTAACGATCAACAGTTGCGCCTCTTGGCGGAATTCTGAGACTAAGTCAAGAAACCGGTGCAGATTGATGTCGTCAAGGGCTGCTTCCACTTCGTCCATGACGTAGAACGGAGAGGGGCGACTGCGAAAGATGGCAAAGAGAAACGCCAAAGCAGTCAACGAACGTTCCCCTCCAGAGAGCAGCGATAATTTTCGCACGTTCTTTCCGGACGGCTTAGCTTCAAGTTCGATTCCGGTTTCAAGCATCCGATCAGGCTCAGAAAGAGCTAGTTTTCCCTCCCCGCCGGGAAAGAGTGTTGAAAAGATTTGTTTGAAATTCTCTGCTACATCCCTATAAGCGGCCTCGAACACATCCACTATTTCGGCATCAACAGCAGCGATCACTTTGTTCAATTCTCGTCGCGTGCTGCGGACATCATCCAACTGTTCTGCAACGAAATCGTGCCGCTCCTTGAGTGCGTCATACTCCTGAAGAGCCAGTGGATTTATAGGGCCCATTCGGCGAAGGTCACTCTCGAGTTCTCGAACACGGGCCGCCGGTGTAACTGAATCGCTTAGCTGAGGTTCTGGAGCAGCGAGAGCCTCGTCCGAATCGGCATTTAGTTCATTGCGGAGCATCTCTCGCAAGTTGTCAACCTTAAATCTCCGCTCAGTTTCAGCTATCTCGCTGGAGGCTAGAACTTCTTGTAACTCACTCAGTCTCTTCTCGAGAGCTGATCTCTCGCGACGCAGAACTTCGAGTCGGTCAGCAATCATCTTGACTTCTGCCGACAATTCGGTGCGCCTGTCGCGCAGTACCCCAACCTCTTGCTCTAGTGCCACAAGTCGCTGCGCTAGTAGCGTTCGTATACCCTTGAGGACCGCCAAAGTTTCATCGACTCGCTTAAGGCGATCTGTCTTACCAGTTGCCTCCTCTTCGTTGGCTTCGAGTTGGCCGCTGATCTCATTTCGTCGATCTTCGCTTCGTTTCTTTTGTTCTTCGAGAGCATTTTCATTGGCTTCTAACTCTGCACGCGATTGAGCGGCCGCTCTAATCCGGCCTTCTAAATCTCGCCTGCGAGTGTGCGCATCAGTCGCCGCTGAACGCTCTATGGTCTCGGCTTCCTCTAATTCAACCAAACGTTCTTCAAGTTCAATAACTCTGGGTTGATCTCGCTGTAAAACCTGGCTTAGCTCAGCTATTCGGGTCTCAAGTATTTTTCGTTCCGAATCCAAGTCTCTTCGCTGTCTCTGAGCCTTGTCGATGCCATCAGCCGAACGCGTCAACAAATCATCGTTAGCTTCGAGCTTAGCTACGGCTTCCAGCAAGCGAGCTCGCGTGTCTGCTCGTCGAGCCTCTGCCACCTCTCGTTCTATCTCAGCAGCCCCTTTTCGGGCCGCAGCTAGCTGAACTTCACCTCGCGCATCTTCTAGGGCGCTAAGGGTTGAGGCATTACTTCCTATCCCAATGCTCCAACCATTAGGACCGAAACAGTCACCGTTCGCAGTTACAACTATTAGTTCCGGGTGTTGCTCAGCGAAACTAACTGCCTCCGCCCATCCGCCCTGAACACATACTGCATCAGCAAGTAATACATCGAGAAGCGGTTCAAGTTCTGCTTTTTTGCCCGTCACATGTTGCCGCAGAAGATCTTCAGATTGTGGAGTTTCAGAGACTACGTACGAATTGTTGACAGCCAGAACGGATCCGCTGGCTTCCGAAGCGCCGAGGCGTTCTACCGCTAGTCGCGCTGTCTTTACATCTGCGACCACGACAGATGCGAGAACCGCCCCTAAGGCAACTTCGACTGCAGTCTCCCATCCCGGCTCTATCTCAATTAACTCACCTAGAACACCCAAGACCCCATGGATTTCTTGCACCCGCTCAAAGCCTGAACTTTCACGAACCGTAGCCACCGCTAATTCAAGGGCCTCGATACGAGCAGACCACTTCTGTTCATCTTTCGTCGCAGACTGTTGCTTCTCAACGGCTTCGGCCAGACTTTCCGACGAGTTGTCGTCTTCCTGTTGGGCTTGATCCACTTCTTGAACTAGTACTGCTTCGACGCTTGAAGCTGAGGCCAAACTTCCCTGTAACTCATCAAGGTGTTGTTCCGCACCGATGATCTCTGACGTCAGCTGTGCAACACGGCTTGCTAGGCCGTCGTGTTCTGTGGTGAGCCTTTCCAAACCGCGCCGCAAGGGACCTAATTCACCTTTAACTTCGGCCGCTCTTTTCGCTGCATCAAACCCGACAAGCGGAGCGTCTATAGCCAAGGAGTCGGCTTCGCTTGTCAGCTGTGCTTCAACCTCCGCTAGCTCAAATAGTTGTCGTTTAATAATCTCTCCCCGGTTTGCGATATCGAGAAGTTCTTCGGACAATCTTGATGACTCGGCTTCGAGGGTTAGCGCCACATCGGTCGCTAAAAGAGAGCCCTTATCTCCTTCGGTCGTTCTAGAGCGTTCATCTACCAGGGCTATCAGCCCTCGGCACCTTTCGCGCAAGGACTCCACTCTCGGCAACAAGTCCATGCCATGGTTGCCTGCCGATGTTAGCTGCGCTTCTGACGCGTTTATTTCAATATCAAGTCGACCTATCTCCCCACGCAAATTGACTTGTTCTGCATTTGTTTCTTGTGTCTTTTCTTTGGCAGCTGATTGGGCTGCCTCGAGACTTTCAATTTCTTTACCCGTTAGGTACAGCCGAATTGCTCTGAGCTCTTCAGCTACTGTCCCATGCCTCTTTGCCGCGTCAGCTTGTTTTTCAAGCGGGCGCAACTGGCGTCGTACTTCTCTTTGGAGATCTTGAAGCCTCGTCATATTGGCTTCCGTGGCAGCTAAACGTCGCTCTGCTCGCTCTTTTCGTCGACGGTATTTGAGGATTCCTGCGGCTTCCTCGACTATCGTCCGCCGGTCTTCCGGTCGTGAATTAAGAACTTGGTCTATCTGCCCTTGAGCAACGATCACGTGTTGCTGTCGGCCAACTCCCGCATCGCTTAGTAATTCTTGGATATCGAGCAGGCGGCACGGTACACCGTTTAGCGAGTACTCAGAGTCGCCAGAACGATAGAGAGTCCTAGTGACGGTGACCTCCGTGAACTCAATGGGCAACGAGCCGGAACTGTTATCTATCACCAGACTGACTTCGGCGCGTCCCAATGCAGGGCGATCTGGGGTACCGGCGAAGACGACATCTTCCATTTTTCCAGAACGCACGGTGCTCGGCCCTTGTGCGCCAAGAACCCATGCCACCGCATCGACAACATTGGATTTACCACTGCCGTTTGGACCAACGACGACCGTCACTCCCGGCTCGAATTCCAGCACTGTTGAATCAGCGAAGGACTTGAAGCCCTTCATAGTGAGTGACTTTAGGAACACTAGTATTGACCTGCCCGGAGAACGATATGGCACCACCAACATCAGTGGTACTCCGACATCATGCCCTCTCGTTGGCGATGATTGGTTGACCCCTAGGCAGGTATTTGATTTGAACCCAAAATTTAGCTTCTATACCTGGTAGTCACAGTAGTAGTGGGTGGTTCCGCCAACTCTTGCCGTGAGAACATCTCCACGCCCATTTCTGCTTCGCTCTCCGCCTCTGCCATATACCTCTAGATACTCGTCATACCCTCCCGGTTCGCCAAAGACGTCGCGACCTCCATCAAGACTCACACCACGATGTTTCACGGCGTTATGAATTGTCTCCACTATCGCTCTGTACAACCTCCGAATTTCTTGGGTAATCAGTTGATTCGCGATTCTGTCGTGACGAAGCAGCGCTGCATGCAGAATTTCGTCGCTATAGATAGGGCCTAACCCAACGATGAAAGTTTGATCCATTAAAAGCGGACGTAGTTTGGTGTCGCGTTCCAACAATCGACCTCCAAAGTCAGTCCACGAAATCGGCTCATCCACTGGGTCGAAACCAAGCTCATCAACTTCAGGAAAGATTTGGCTCATCTCCTCATTGTCAACCAACGTCACCGTCGCACTTTTCTCGCTGTCAACAAGGCGCAACTGCCCCTTCTGGGTAAATCCGATTATTAGCTGAGTGTCAGATTCCCGGTCATCTTTATTGGCTGCTCTTTGCAAAGACCCGCCAGGGCCAAGGTTGAGAACCAACGATTGACCATTACCAACTTGCAGGCAAAGCAAAGTACCTACACGCGTCACCGAGGAAATCTTGCGACCTGATAGCGCTTTGGTCAGACCGGTCTTGTTGGCTTGACCCGGGATCAGGCGCTTGGCTCCAATCACATCTACTTCTTTGATTTTCAAGCCACCGACTTCCCGATCTAAGTCGCGGCGAACAGTTTCCAGCTCAGGCAGTTCCAACATGTTTAGATTTCCCTTGGTTGGTTGATTGGTTGGTCGATCTCTTCAGCTAATTGAACTTCAGTCCATGCGGCCTCGGCAGCAGCCTGTTCGGCCTGCTTTTTAGAAGTTCCTTGGCCTTCACCATGGATTGAACCTCCATACGCCACTGTGGCGTGGAAGCGTTTGTCGTGATCAGGTCCGCTCTCCAATAGGGCGTAATTTGGGGAGTCTCCGTAGGCCCGGACCACAAATTCTTGTAAACGAGTTTTCGCATCTCCGACACCAGGGTCGGCTGAAACGGCCTCTATGCGTTCCCCCAATGCCTCGAGAATGAAACGTTGGGCTATTTCCAGTCCACCATCGAGATACATAGCTCCTAGAAGAGCTTCGAAGGCATCACATAAAAGCGAAGCTTTTTCTCGACCTCCAGAACGATCTTCTCCAATCCCCAGTAGCAGAGCGTGACCTAATCGGTAATGTTTAGCCACCACAGCCAGGCTTGCAGCATTTACAACTGCCGATCTTGCTTGAGCAAGTTCTCCCTCGGTCCATTCGGGATGTGTTCGATATAGATGATCGGTTACGCAGTGCCCTAACACAGCGTCCCCTAGGAGTTCTAAACGCTCGTTTGAGGGAGAATTGTTACGTTCAGCGCACCAACTTCGGTGCGACATCGCTAGCAATAGAAGGCTGTCGTCACTGAAGGAATATTCGATTCGGTCAGCTAATGCGCGGAACTGGTCTTCTGACCTCAACGTCTCAGCCAATTCGCGCCATCACGTAGTCGATAGCGTCGCGCACGGTTTTCAGATCTTCTAGATCTTCGTCTTCAATGCGAAATCCTACGGTTCGTTCCGAAAGCTCTTCCTCTAGCCCCTCGACTAATTCGATGAGGGCAAGCGAGTCGGCTTCAAGGTCTTCCACGAAAGACGACGATTCCGCAACTCGAGAAGGGTCAATCTCAAGGATGTCTGATAGCTGATCGCGGATAATGCTAAAAACCCCATCGCGATTGGGTGGACTCTGTTCGACATGTGTTTCGGCGGGCAAGGGCACTCCTACGCAACTGGTTTACGTCAGACCACCATAGCAGATGCCGTAATTTACTACTTTAAGTGATATTTAGAAGTTGAGAATCACTTTAAGTGATTTATCGGGACGGTCTACAGGCTGACTGCTGCGGCCAGTTCACCTACCAGGTCACGCTCAACCATGTCCTGAGCGACTTTGCAGGCGTTGAGAATTGCAGTCGGGCTAGCTGACCCGTGACTGATTATCGTTACCCCATTTACCCCTAGCAACATTGCTCCCCCGACCGCATCAGGGTTAAGTTCGCTGGCGATCGGCGCCAGATGACCCAAAGCTTCAGCTCCTACCCCAGCTGCTTCATCGGCAGTCAGCGCTGAAATAATTTGGTTGACGAGAAACTGGACTGTTCCTTCCAGGGTTTTAAGGATGACATTTCCAGTGAAACCATCAGCCACGAGAACATCGACATCGTCACCAAGCACATCACGACCTTCAACATTTCCGATGAAATTGATTGTTGAATCATCTGCCAGTAGGTGGTGGGTCTCTTTAACCAGCTGATTTCCTTTTTCGGGTTCCTCACCGATCGAGACCAACCCGATACGAGGCGAACTTACCTCGTAGCGAACCTGCGCAAAAGCTGAACCCATACGCGCGAACTGATGCAACCAATCAGGTTGACAATCGGCCATCGCACCTGAGTCAAGCAGAATTTTTGGGGCGCGCCCTGGAACTGGAATTGTGGTGGCGATAGCCGGGCGGTTAACCCCTCTAAGTCGTTTCATTCGCAATAACGCTGCGGCAGCTACAGCTCCGGTATTTCCTGCACTTACCATGGCCGACGCTTGCCCATCCCGGACACATTCGGCAGCTCGCACTATGGACGAATCTTTTTTAGTTCTTATTGCTCGGCCAGGCTCGTCGTCCATCTCTATTACTTGCAGAGCCGGATGCACCCTTATGTCATCAGTGTTTGGAAGACGATCGGGATCACCAACTAATTCAACTGGGATGCCACAGCTCAGTGCCTCGCGAGCGCCTTCGACAACGACCGATGGCGCATTATCGCCCCCCATCGCATCGAGAACAATCGGTTTCACCGAGATCTCGCTGTTCCGTTAGTTGACTTCGACAGCTTGACGGCCGGCGTACCATCCGCAATTACCACAAACTCGATGCGGTAATTTTGCCGTGCCACAACGTGGGCAGGAACTACGCGAGGAGGGTCGAAGCTTCCATGCTGCGGCTCGACGGCTACGTGTTTTTGACTTGGAAGTCTTTTTCTTTGGGACAGCCATCGTCAACCTCAGGGAATGGGCTCAGCTCTATTTGCCAAGCTTACGGATATAAGCCGATCTAGTGCCAAAGACCGGGGCCTACTTGCAGCACATATTGTCGGTTTCAGGTGCGTCAGAACTAGCGACGCAGATACAAGAGGCTACCTGAAGAGAAATCGACCTCCTACTGTCGTTCCATGCATCATCTCTGGAATTGCGCTCGCAGCTTCTCTACTCGCCTTCAAATTTGAGCTCATCAAGGACCGCCCAACGCGGATCCTTCATTTCGTTACTCTCCTGACTTCCACCAAGGTCATCTTCTGAGCCCAAGTAGGTAGGTGCTGACTCCAAACATTCTTCGATAGCGGAACAGCGAATAACGCCAACGGGTAACTCGAGCAAGACAGCGTCTCTAACCATCGGCTCCAGATCAATGAATTCCTCTCCCAGTTGGTAGGACTCACCTTCTTGAGGATTCTCCTCAAATAGCTCTTCGATCTCGGCTACCGCTAACCCATCAACTTCACTCAAGCAACGTGAACACTCAGCGTGCCAAACAACTGAAATCTTGCCATTTACGGTAACTCCCCCATGTACTTGATCGAACACGAGCTCGACCACAGCAGCCTCTTCAGGAACTAGGGCGACATCACCAACCTGCAAAGGGGCACCAAGATCTTCCAATAACGCTATTGGCACTTCGACATTCCAGGTTCTGGCAGGCTCAGATCGTTGCAACCTCTCCAGCGGAAATCTCAGCTCAGAATGTGAGCCTAAATCTCTCAAATCTCGTCCTGGTCAAAAACTTCAGGACCTGAACTTGGTTCCGGATCCGGTTCAACCGCCTCTACCACTGGCATGCTTGGCTGCAATTTCGTCCTCGCGTTGACTACAGCGCCTTGGACTTTCTCTAAAGCACTAGCAAACTGCTCGAGTCGTTGCTCGCAATAATCGTCTACTTCATGTTGTCTTCTACGAGCTTGAGATTCGGCTTGCTCAACCATTTGTCGTGCCTTTCGTTCGGCAGACCGAACGACTTCTGTCCTCTGGACCATCTGCGCTACTCGAGTTCGCGCCTCCTCAATTACTAATCCGGCGTCAACCCGCGCTTTGGAAAGAAGCTCCTCGCGTTCCTTTAATAGCCATCGGGCTTCTCGGACTTCCTCTGGCAATTCCAACAATGCGGCTTCTAACAATTCAGTGATCTCATCACGACTAACCATGACAGATGTGGAGAGTGGCATCGGCCGAGCGGCATTAATCACATCAATAACCCGCTGCACAAGGGCCTCAACGCCAGGGCCGCTCAATGGAGCAGTTTCCGTCACTTGGGCATCTTTTCTCGGAGGCGCTTCGCAACCGATCCCGGCACGAGATGCGAACAGTCTGTCCCAAAACGGGTGATGTCCCGAATGTACTTCGATGCTACAAACGCATTATCACTAGTAGACGGCAGAAACAGTGTTTCAACTCCGCTCACGGATTTGTTCATTTGGGCCATCTGGAGTTCTGACTCAAAGTCTGCTGAACCTCTCAGCCCTTTAAGTATGAAATCAACCTCTAACCGACTTGCTAAGTCGACTACTAGCTCGCCGAACTGAACAACTTCAACGTTACTTAGATGTTCGCAAGCTTCAGTAAGCATCTCCGCGCGCTCTTCGTCAGTGAAGAAAGGAGATGACTTCTGGGGATTCCTCATAGCAGCAACTACTACGTGATCAAAAAGGCGACTCGCCGTCGCACAGATCTCCATGTGGCCGTTATGGACAGGATCAAAAGAGCCTGGGTACAGAACCTTGACCACGAGAGTCTCCTCGCCTAGCGCTTCGGGCTATATGAAACGGTACCGACCCTGGAGGGAATCCTCCACTGTCAATCCTTCAAATTCACACAATTCAGGACATATTTGTGCCGTTACAGCTCAAAATCGTCACAACAGACTTTCCATAAGTTCGACTCCGCAACAGTTCCCAACCCGGAAAAGAACCGAGCGGCACATCACTTTCGGCAACTACTAAAGCTTGACCTGCTAGTTCCAGCAACTCGTTCCAGCCTTCATATCCGTAGGGAGGGTCCGCCAACACCAAATCAACATTGAGTGACGCAAGCCGCTGGAGGGCATCCCCGTGAATTACCTGACCTTGTAACCCCAAAGTTTCCAGATTCTGGCTAATGGTCCTACACGCCACAGCGTCGCTATCCACGAAGATCGTCTCGTCAGCGCCCCTTGACAAAGCCTCCAAACCAAGCGCTCCTGAGCCAGCAAACAAATCGACAACTCGACACCCCGAGGGAAAGCCAAGACTGAACAACATGTTGAAAATTGCCTCACGCGCGCGGTCAGACGTGGGACGGGCCTTTCCATTTTGTGGCGCTAAAATTCGTCGACCACTCAATTCGCCTCCGACAATGCGCATGCGATGACAATAACGGCAGACTGTTGAGATGGAGGTTCCCGAATCAATTATCTGTGTTGATTGTGGCGGCCTGTGCCGCCGCATCAGCTACGAAGAGCCCGACGAAGGATTTCAACCTGGCGATGTAGTTGCTTACCGTTGCAGGGACTGTCTTGACCGTTGGGACATAGTCATAGAAGACGAATAGAGGGTGGCCTAACTCCTCAAAAGGTTCTCCGCGTCATCATCACGACGTTCAACAAACCAGAGGACCTCGTCTTCATAAAGCTGATGGCCTTCTAGTGAGCCTCGATCATCTACAAGTTCTTCTGCTAGGTCACGAGCTCGTTCAACCCAGATCCGATCCCGTGCCAGCGATGCCAACTTGAGATCGTTTCTACCAGATTGTCGCTGCTCAAATATGGTCCCTTCACCTCTAAGTTCCAAGTCACGCTCAGCAAGAGCAAAGCCATCATTCGAATCTTCGAGAGCAGACAAACGCGCTTTTGCGTCTTCAGAAATATGGTCAGCAGCGATAAGGAAGCATGTCGACTGATGGGTGCCTCGACCAACTCGCCCTCGAAGCTGGTGCAGCTGAGCAATGCCAAACCGATCAGCAGACAAGATCACCATGGTCGTTGCATTAGGGACATCAACTCCGACCTCTATAACCGTTGTAGCCACCAACACATCTAGTTGGCCTTCCCGAAAAGCCTCCATGGTTTCTTGTTTTTCAGATGCGTTCAGACGCCCATGCAGCAGCCCGACCCTCAAATTCGATAAGACTCCACCAACAAGTTCCAGATAGGTGTTCTCCGCCGAACTTGCATCCAACTTGTCGCTCTCTTCGATCAGCGGGCACACGACATAAGCCTGACGGCCTTGGGTTACTTCAGAGTGGACATGGCTCCACACACTCTGCACATCTTCAGATATCCAATTCGTCAAGACGGGAGTCCTACCTGGCGGCAGTTCATTCAGAGTAGATACATCTAAGTCACCGTAGACAGTCATCGCCGCCGTACGCGGTATAGGGGTCGCCGTCATAACCAGCAGGTGCGGCCACTTACCGTCGTCACGCCCTTGCTCCCTAAGGACCGACCTCTGTTCCACCCCAAAACGGTGCTGTTCATCGACCACAACGACACTTAGCGAAGAAAAGCTAATTCCTTCTTGAATCAAAGCATGCGTGCCGATAACGAGATCGACCGACCCGTCCTTCATGCCTTGGACAACACGTTGTCGATCACTTCCTGTTACGCCATTCGTGAGCAACTTGATCGAAACAGGCCTTGCACCCGTCAACGTCGAAGCATCCTCCACCTCTAGACCCTTGGCAAGTTCAGCCAGATTTATGTAGTGCTGCTCCGCTAACACTTCTGTTGGAGCCATCAGAGCCCCTTGGTGCCCTTCAGCGACGGCGATTAACAACGCATACATCGCCACCAAAGTCTTCCCAGCTCCAACATCGCCTTGGAGTAACCGGTGCATAGGTTGCTCCGATTTCAAGTCCGCGCTTATCTCCAACATCGTCTGTTCTTGCGCAACGGTTAAGGCAAATGGAAGACCATCCACAAATTTGGTTAATAGCGCGCCATCAACCTTGTGTTTCACACCCGTTGCTCGATGGAGCCGTCGCACTTTTCGCATACGAAGAACTAGTTGCACTCTTAATAACTCATCTAGGACCAGGCGGTCTCTAGCTTTAAGCACGTCCGACATCGAGTTCGGCTGATGAATCGCTTCAAAGGCATCCATTCGGCCAGGTAGATCCAATTCCTGAGCGTATTTTTCGGGTAAAGGGTCGACGATTCTTCTGCTCTGACATCGACGGAGAGCTTCTGTGGACCAGCGCCCTATATCCCAAGTAGTAAGTCCGGCCTTGCCTGACTGAGGATAGATAGAGACGATTCTTCCGGTGCGGTCTCCCACCAAATCGACTACGGGATTGGTCATCTGAAGTTGGTCCCGGTACAGGTCAACCTTACCGAATAAGGCAACCGTTAAACCTTCGTCAAGCTGCTTCGAGCGCCATGCTTGATTAAAGAAAACCAACTTTAGGCTGCCCGTCTCGTCAGATAAGGACGCTTCAACAATCGACTTTCTATTTCGAGTCCTTCGAGAGGTCACCTTCTCGATCTCGCCAACAATCATGACTTGCTGACCGGGATCGACATCCACAAGTTTGGACTCATGACTCCGGTCGATGTAGCGGCGCGGGTAATGCGTCAATAGATCGAACACTGAATAAATCTCAACCTGTTCCAAAGACGATCGTCGTTGTTCACCAACTCCTTGTAAACGGTCAACGCTTATACCATCGAGTTCACGCAGAGAAATTGGTTTCGTCATTCGACTCCAAAGAAGAATGGGTAATGACTTTGTCCACCATCATGAATTTCAGTCTCAACGGACGCCTTGTTGTGTCGCAGCCACTCTGAAATTGCTTCGGTATCGACATCGGTTGCGTCTTCACCGACAATTATCGACAGAATTTCGCTCTGATCACCAACGATCTCATTTAATAAATTGATGGCTGCCTCAACCAGGGTGTCACCGATCGCACACACCCCATTGCGATCTAGTCCTATCCAGTCACCTTCGACGACATCTCCTACAGAAGTGCTAGTCGAGCGAACTGCTTGAGTGACTTCGCCTACCTCAACCCCCGCGGCAATCTCCAACATCGTTTCCGCATTATCTGCTGCGTTTACTTCTGGGTCATACCCCAACAGCGAAGCAAACCCCTCGGGCACAGAGGTCGTGGGCACCACCACAACGCTTTTAGGTGTCTGGTCATCAACAGCTCGAGCGACAGCAACGATGTTCGAGTTATTTGGCAGGATCAGGATCTGCTCAGCTGGAGCGCGCTCAACGGCGTCCAAGAGCTCCGCTGTTGAAGGATTCATGCTTTGCCCGCCCAAAACCAATTCTTGGACTCCCAAACTGTGGAATATCTCACCAATACCTGCGGCCGGAGAAACAGCCACTACGGCACAGGGCACCTCTTTTTGTTTTTGAATAGCTTCGGCTTTAGCGCTCTCAGCGGCTTCGCGAACCCAACGTTCTTCGATCACTTCTTCAGCTAAGTCGGTCACTCTGATTCTTTGCGGCCGGCCGATATCGATCCCCGCCTCTATCGCTTCACCAATCGCATCCGTATGAATGTGGCAATTCCAAAGTCCGTCGCCGCCAACGACCACAATCGAATCACCAATGCCTGACCAAACATTTTTGAACCCATCGATATCTTCATCTGGCGCGTTCAACAGGTACATAACTTCATACCGATTTTCCGAAACTCCAACTTCCTCGGTTGTATCAGCGGCGACGCTTGGGGCTCCTTCTGCATCCTCGGGTTTCGGGAGCTCGCGCCCGTCTAAGACTCGCAAGATTCCATGCAGCAATAACAGAAAACCAGCTCCTCCAGCATCTACCACACCTGCTTCTTTCAAAACGCTTAGTTGCTCCGGCGTACGCTCCAGCGCTGCTTCACCTTCTCTGAGAGCAGCTTCTATCGTCGGCACTATGGAATCAGTTTCTGCGGCTTCTTGAGCCGCCCTAGCCACCTCTCGCACCACGGTCAGGATCGTTCCCTCGACCGGTTTCATAACAGCGCTGTCAGCAGCGACACTCGCCTCAGTTAGAGCGCTCGCCAGAACCTCAGCGTCAATATCTTTCGCTTTGACAAAACCGCTACTCATGCCTCGGAGCACCTGAGACAAGATCACACCCGAATTACCGCGAGCTCCCATCAACGAGCCGTGCGACATCGCCGCACAGACAGCTTCTCGGTCATTAAGATCAGCCGGTCGCATCTCCTCCAAGACTGACGCCACAGTCAGGAACATGTTGGTACCTGTATCCCCATCAGGAACCGGATATACGTTGAGTCGGTTGATTGATTCTTTGTGAGCTTCTAACGCATCGTGAAATGCAGAGATGACTTCGACAATCTGGGCCGTCGTTAAGAAAGAGACTGTTTCCACAAAAGCTGATGCTACCCCTGACAGCCCCCACCATCAGGTGACCAAACTCTATGCCGACGTTCCCCCCGATCAAGTTATTCACTTGCTAAGTTGTGCCCGCTTCACTAAGCGACATAGGGTCGCCATTGAAGCTTGAACCAAACAGCGAACTTCGAGTTCAGGAGTAGCACCGGAGGCCAACGATGCAAGGCGTCGTAAAGTCATATGACCCACAGTCCAAGACGGGCGTAGTGGTCAACGATCTCGATCGCGCTGAGTACGATTTGGCTCTAGATGCACTTGAGGGTTCGATTTTTCGAATGGTACGACAGGGGCAAAGGGTCGTCTTCGACCTTGATGAACAAGGACTAGCTACCCGATTTCGGCTGGGTAGTGAAGTTGACCTTGGTACACCCGATTGGATCACCGCCGCGGGGGGCGACGCGTGACCGAGAACTGGGGATCCACCCCAGTCGACGTCTGATACGCAACGGAGGTCAGAATGCCTGGAACGACCACCAACCAAAATCTTCTCGAATGGGTTGATAAGTGGGCCGAAGTACTCACACCCGATTCGATCTATTGGTGCGATGGTACTCAAGCGGAATACGAGCAATTCACTCACTCCATGGTGGAGCAAGGAACGCTGATCCCGCTCAACGACGCGAAACGACCAAACAGTTTCTTAGCTCGCTCTGATCCCGGAGATGTAGCTCGAGTGGAAGACAGAACATTTATTTGTACTGATGACCCAGAAGACGCCGGAACTAACAACAATTGGCGCGAACCAGAGCTCATGCGCACAGAAATGCTGGACCTGTTTAAAGGATCGATGCGGGGCCGAACAATGTTTGTAGTCCCATTCTCTATGGGGCCACTGGGCTCTCCAATCGCTCATATCGGTGTTCAGCTCACCGACTCGCCTTACGTAGCTGCGTCGATGCGAATCATGACTCGGATGGGGCAGGGCGCGCTCGATGCTTTAGGCAGTGACGACTGGGTACCGTGCATCCACTCCCTCGGTGCGCCTCTACTCGCTGGTGAACAGGACGCAGCGTGGCCCTGCGATTCCGAAAATAAGTACATAGTTCACTTCCCAGCTACCCGAGAGATTTGGTCCTACGGATCGGGTTACGGGGGTAACGCCCTTCTAGGTAAAAAATGTTTTGCACTACGCATAGCTTCGACAATGGCGCGCGACGAAGGCTGGCTTGCAGAACACATGTTGATTGTTGGAGTGACTCCCCCCGGCGGCGAAACCAAATATGTCGCAGCCGCGTTTCCATCGGCTTGCGGCAAGACCAACATGGCGATGATGATTCCATCTCTTCCTGGGTGGAAAGTCGAGACAATCGGAGACGACATCGCGTGGATGAAATTCGGGTCAGACGGTCAGCTGTATGCGATCAATCCCGAAGCCGGCTTCTTCGGAGTAGCGCCAGGCACCGGGCAAGAAACCAACCCCAATGCCTTAGCTACTCTCTCCGGAAACTGTGTATTTACCAACGTCGCCGAAACCGACGATGGAGATGTTTGGTGGGAGGGACTGAGCGACGAAGCCCCAGCTCGGTTGATTGACTGGAAAGGCCAAACCTGGACTCCTGAATCAGAACACCCGGCAGCTCATCCAAACGCCCGCTTTACGGTTCCGGCAGATCAATGCCCGTCAATCGCCCCCTCGTGGGAAGACCCAGCAGGAGTACCAATCTCGGCCATACTTTTCGGAGGAAGACGAGCGACGACGGTGCCCCTAGTGTCAGAAGCTCTCAGCTGGGAGCACGGCGTTTTCCTTGGATCGGTTATGTCCTCAGAAAAGACTGCAGCTGCTGCGGGAGCTATCGGTCAAGTTCGTCGAGACCCCTTCGCAATGCTTCCATTTTGTGGCTACAACTTTGGGGACTATTTTCAACATTGGTTAGACATCGGCAATGAGCCTGGAGCAAACCTTCCCAAACTATTTTACGTCAATTGGTTTCGCAAAGATGACGACGGTCGCTTTATCTGGCCCGGTTTTGGGGAAAACGCAAGAGTCTTAAAATGGGTTTTGGAACGGATCGCAGGGTCTGCTGATGCTATTGAAACCCCAATTGGGATGATTCCTAAGTCACAAGACCTAGACATCTCAGGATTGGACCTCACATCTCAAGAACTTGAGACTTTGTTGGCTGTTGATCACAACGAGTGGCGAGACGAGTTGTCTCTAATAGAAGAACATTACGCTTCAATCGGGGAAAGGTTGCCCAGTGAAATGAGGCTTCAACTAGAGCAGTTATCTGACCGTCTAGCGAGCTAAGACTCCGCCGACACTTAGAGCAACCTTCTTACAAAAGCACTAGGGCGCGAATTCCAAGCCCCATGATGAAGAGCCCTCCCCAGCCATACAAAGCGTGCAGATACCGACTCAGTTGGCTTCTATAGCTATACAAGACAGCCACAGTCACCGCCGAGAGAACACCGTAGAACACGTGAAACGATTCAGCCTCGCCTTCTCCAGCATTGAGATACGTTGCCGCGAGTGTCACCTGAACTAATACCCAAATTTGCACGCAGGCCGTGAACCTCCACAACCAACTATTTTGGAGTTTCGGAAAGCGAATAGCTGTCAATGACCAGGCACCAGCAGCGCCGTTGCCCACCACAAGCACCCAGCATGCAAGCAGGTGAAGCTTGCCAAGCATCATGGCCTCAATTCGTTTGATCTGCCAATAGGTGAAGAAACATTGTCAAATTCTGGGCATCTATATGTCCGTCAATGAGCTTCAACTCGGCTGGGTTCTTCGCCGAATCATCAGTCATGGAGACCACATCAAGGGCTCTCAAAAGTCCTACGGGTGCACCTTGATCAACCAAGGTCGACACATCTCGACTGATATGGCGACCCCTTAGTCCCCTGTCTTGGATAACAGAACGGATAATTACCCGGAGAAGCGCACACGCTGAAGATGGCGATAGCTCAATTATCGACTGCGCTTCGTTGTATAAAGGAACAAGGTTGGCGGGCAAGCCCGAAGGGGCTGCACCCGATTCGGCGTCATGTTCTGATATCAGGCCACCGCTCCTACATCACGCAGCTTAATAATGTCGTCGGGGTCGTAACCTGCTGAACTGAGGACCTCGTCAGTGTGTTCTCCCGGGTGGGCCGGTGGTCCTTGAATCGTCTCTTTGGTTCGACTGAAACGAGGGGAGGGATTTGGTTGGGTTACACCCGCTATCTCCGTAAATACCTCACGATGTCGGTTATGGGGATGCTCCGGTGCTTCTGCCAATGTTAAGACAGGGGCGAAACAGACGTCAGTGGCATCCATGATTTCACACCATTCATCTCGCGTCTTACTTAAAAAAACCGCACCGATCCGTTCCTTCAGGTCGGGCCATGAAGTTCTGTCCATCTGGGCGGAAAAGTCTTCCTCTTGCTTCAGTCCCGTTAGATCTAAGAGCTCTGAATAAAACTGCGGCTCGATAGAACCTATAGATATATACCTACCATCGGCACATTCATAAACATCATAAAAATGGCTGCCGGTATCCAAGAGGTTTGTACCACGTTCATCATTCCAAACCCCTAACGCTCGCATTGAGTGGAACATAGCCATCAGGCTTGCAGCTCCATCCACCATTGCAGCGTCAACTACTTGGCCTTCCCCTGAGCGTTGAGCTTCGACTACAGCGCACACGACTCCGAAGGCTAGGAGCATGCCGCCCCCTCCGAAGTCACCAACTAGGTTGAGAGGAGGCACCGGCGCCTCTCCCCGACGACCAATTGGTTCAAGAGCCCCTGCTAAAGCTATGTAATTGATGTCATGCCCTGCAGCCATGGCGTACGGGCCCTCTTGACCCCATCCAGTCATGCGCCCAAAAACAAGTCGGGGATTTCTGGCGAGACATTCGTCTGGCCCCAAACCAAGTCGCTCCATAACACCAGGGCGAAACCCCTCTATAAGCGCGTCCGCTGTCTCTATTAGCCGCAGCACGACCTCAACCCCTTCAGGGTTTTTAAGATCGACACCTATGGAAGACCTACCCCGAGCAAGCACGTCAATCGGTGGGCTGTCACTGTCAACGCCTGAGACGTTGCCAGCACGATCGATTCTGATCACCTCAGCGCCCATGTCGCTAAGCATCATCCCGCAAAACGGTCCTGGGCCAATGCCCTGAAGTTCTATTACGCGGATTCCTTGAAGCGGGCCCATGCCAATCTCCCTCTGTGAGTGAGCAACAATCTAGTACTTGACGACAGAATGCCTCAGATCAAACACTCTTACCAAAGCTGGTCAAAGTTGTTGCGCCCTAATTCTTCGTCGTATTTCGCTCCATCAAAATCATCGACAGCCGTCGCCTCCAACATCTGACCAGCAGATGGCACGCCGTTTGAGTCCACTTGCTTATCCATTTCCCATATCCCTGAGCGAGCTAAAGCTTTCGAACATTGGAAATAAGCTCGATCGACTTTTACCTCAATTACCGTCTTCGGCAATTTCCCATCGACGGCGAACATTTCCAAAAGGTCGGGTGAAAGCGAGATAGAAGCTCGCCCGTTAATGCGCATTGTTTCGCCTATGCCTGGGACCATAAATAAAAGCGCTATGCGGCTGTCAGCAACAATGTTTCTCAAAGTATCTAGACGATTATTCCCTTTTCTATCCGCGAACAGAATCGTCTTTTCGTCGATAATTTTCACCACACTGCCATCTTCGCCTCGAGGTGAACAGTCGAGCCCTTCCGGCCCAACAGTCGCTACCGCCATAAACGGGGCCGCTTCAATGAAAGTTCTGTATTCATGATTGAGATGACCAATCTCCTTGGTAATTGCTCTCGGCGTCGCTGGCCCGTAGAGGTCTTCGAGCTGGTCTATGTCCGTAATCGTGTTCCGAAGTGTCATTTTGCTCGCTCCACCAATCTCTGGAAATCCGCTAGATACTCATCCCATAATGGCTCCGGAATGTCGTGACCCATTTGATCATGAATCACCAGTTCAGCGTCTGGGATTAGAGTCGCTGTGGCTTGTCCTCCGTCTAGTCCGACTAGAGAGTCGAGGCGACCATGAATAACCATGGATGGGACCGTGACCTTAGGCAGTTGTTCCGCGCGAGAACCCGATGCCAAGATCGCTAAGAGTTGCCATGTTCTGCCCTCAGGGTGGTGACAGCGGTCATAGGCAGCTTCTTCAAGAGAGCGCGCCCAACTTTCTTGATATAGAGATCCGCTATGAAGTCGCCGAGCCGCAACAGCGTTTTCGATTACGCTCGCTCGGTCATTTCCAGTAGTGAGGAGCCGCGCTGCTGAATCCGATGTTGATCGACCAACACCACGCTCTCCTGTCGTCGACATGACGCTGGTCATAGAAAGCAACCTATCCGCGTGACTGATTGCCAACGTCTGCGCAATCATGCCTCCCATCGACATACCCCACACATGAGCTCGACTTATGTCGAGCGCGTCTAGAACGGCGACACAGTCCCGAGCCATATCACTTAGGTCATAGGACGCTGCAAGGTCGCTAATTGAACGGTCTTCGAACCACCTATCTATCAACATCTGCAAATCTGGAACATCCCCAGATGTTTTCGTGGACATCCCGACATCCCTGTTGTCCATTCGAATCACGTAGAAACCAGCTTCTCGGAACTTCGAGACCCACCCTGGCAGAAAATTAATTAATTGACTTCCTAGGCCGTTGATGAATAGGAGCGCGGGATTTGAACTGTCTCCAGAAGTTACAAAATGAAGATCCGTGTCACCGTTGCGGGCTTTCCCCGACTGTTCTGCGGCCATAGCCTTTCCTACTCTCTAATTTTCTCTAGTTCCTGGTCTAATCGCCTGATAGCACCCGGCGTTCGCGATCCCCACCAAAAGAGATCTTGGCCATCGATGAGAAGAGTGGGCGCTATCGATTCCAAATCATGGAGGTGGCGTTTCCCAAATGGGTACGGCTCACTCGGCGCCAGAACCACGTCTGGTTTGGTTACCTTCAACATGTCATCAGTAATTGTTGGGTATACGTCTTCCATGTCAGAAAACAGGACTTCGATACCGAGATGATTCAATAAAGAAGCACCATAGGTACGCGAACTGATAGTCATCCAAGGACGTCGCCAGATAGGAACAAACGCTTTAAGGCTTCGACCCAACCGCGGTGCATCCAGCGAATGCGACCATTGAGTTCCAACGATTGAAGCGAGTCTTCCAATCTCATTATCGACATTCATTACCGAGGTGACGTGCAAGGCTTCGAGTTTGAGACCGCAGCTTGCTAACGCCTGATAGTCCTCTAGACGATTCTCTTCCCTGTCAAGGACAACGAGATCGGGAGCCAGCGCTTCAATAGCTTCTATATCGGGGTCCTTGGTCCCTCCGACGTGTTCGATCTCCGGTTGTTCACAGAACCTCGTGCATGCGATCGGTTCTATGCCCCATTCGACAAGTGTTTCAGTGACACTAGGAACTAGGCTGATCACCCGAATCGTTGACACCATGATCTGAGGGTAGACGCAACAGAGCCGTGGTCCCATCCAGGCAGTAGCGTCTCTTGGGTGACTGAGTCGAGCGATGCCGTCGAATTTGGTTCTACCGATCCGCGTAACGGAGTGCCGACCCTTAGTCTTGACGTATTAAGCAGGGAACAACAGCTTGCTGTTAATTGCGATGATCACCCTTTAAGAATTCTCGCGGGTCCAGGAGCAGGAAAAACTCGAGTTCTGACGAACCGAATAGCCCGCCGAGTAAATGAGGGAAGCGCTGATGCCCGTCGCATTCTTGCCCTAACTTTCACTCGACGAGCTGCTAACGAGCTTCGCACCAGACTCAACAAAATGGGCATACGAGATCTGGGGGGCGTAGGTACGTTTCATTCCACCGCCTTATCGCAGATTCGACAGTACCGAGCGGATCACGGAAAACGACCACCCACTGTTCTTGCAAGTCGTCGTCCGATTCTCAGCGAGCTGATAGGAGATTTCCCCAACCTTCAGTTGCCCATGGCCACTATAGAAATCGATTGGTTGAATTCTCAGAATTTGACCGCTGATGAATACCGCCATCGCCCCGGGGTAATGCGGGTGGGAGAAAAGCTCGCAAGCCAAATAGCTTCATTGCAGACCACCTTTGTTGCCTACAAGAAAAGGCGAGGTTTGCTCGACTTTGACGACATATTGGTTGAATGCACAAGTTTGCTGAAATCAGATAAGGCTTTTCGAGACGCCCAGCACTGGGTATTCAGACATTTCTTTGTTGACGAATTTCAAGACCTGAACCCTGTGCAGTTCGATCTTCTTAGAAGCTGGCTAGGCGATCGAACAGACCTATGTATCGTCGGTGACCCTGATCAGTCAATTTATGGCTGGAACGGGGCTGACTCGTCCCTCCTATCGGACTTTAACGACTATTTTCCGTCTGCCAAGACAGTCTCGTTACTAGATAATCATCGGAGCCAGCCACAAATAATTCGGGCGGCAAACGCGGTTCTTGGTCGAACATCAGAAGAGACTAGTGATGAGATAGTCGTCGGTAAGCCCCCAACTACTAGCAGCTTCCCTACAGAAACAGCGGAGGCGATTGGAATTGCTCAATATCTGCGCGAGGTTCGGGCACCTGAAACCCACTGGTCGAGTCACGCGGTGCTTGCTCGCACCAATGGACAGCTCGCATTAATCGCTCAGATTTTCGACCAACTCAAACTTCCCTACCGTTTTCGGGGTCAAGGAGGCATTCTTAAGCGTCCAGAAGTCAAAGACTTAGTCGATCAGCTATGTCTCAGCGACTCTAATTTTTCCGCCTTGGCTAATGATCTCTTCGAAGAACTTGATCGCGGGCCACAAAAGCGGATAGCGGAACTAGCGGTTCAATACGCTCGGGAGAATTTCAACGCTTCAGGATCTGCTTTTCGGGACTGGCTTCGAACACTCAGACCAGGAGACTTCGAACACCCTATTGACGGAGTTGACCTTGCAACATTTCACTCAGCTAAAGGCTTGGAATGGCCTAGCGTGATAATCGCAGGCCTTGAAGAGGGATTTGTTCCAATCCGAGCTGATGATCCGGAAGAACGCCGACTCCTATACGTGGCTGTATCTCGTGCCCAGCAAAGACTCCACCTGACTTGGTCAAAATCGCGAGAACACGGAGGCGTGACGCGAACTCGCGAACCTTCTCCATGGCTCTCTCTGATAGCAGCCTCCGTCCGAAACCCTGCAGAGATGTCCAGAGACTTGACTACCCAATATTTGGCTGAAGCTAGGCGCAACTTAGATCTTGGCATTCAAGGTGACGCTGCTAGCCGTAATCAGCGTCTGACAAGTTGGATAGACAGAACTGCTCGTGCTCGCCGCATTGAACCGTCAGCTCTCCTGCCCAAACATCTCATTTCCGAGGTGGCAGAACAATTTCCGACAAATCTGTCTGAGTTAGCCGATATAACGGGGCTCGGCGAAGCACGACTTAGCCGCGTTGGTCCTGAAATATTGAAGGTCATCGCTTCCGACGAACCAAAAGCTAACTGACGAACATCAAACTTCTTCGACTCAATTTCAATCGATGTCGACGAACACCGGTGCATGGTCCGATGGTTTCTTACCTTTTCTAGCAGTCCTGTCGATGAGGCAAAATGTGGCTCTATCAACAACCGCTTGACTTGCCATCAACAAGTCTATCCTTAGACCCATTTTCTTGTGGAAGGCGCCATCACGGTAATCCCACCAAGAAAACAGCCCTTCGGCCTTATAAAACTGACGAAAAAGGTCCACCAACCCCCACTCTTCTAGTGCAGCCAGAGTCTCTCGTTCCTTCTGAGTGACATGGGTCCTTGGATGTGGGTTATCGGGATCCCACACGTCTCGATCGTCAGGGCAAATGTTGTAATCACCGCCCACTAATACGGGGTCGTCAGGATGACAAATTGCAGTGAGGTGACTCTTCAGGCGAGACATCCACGACAGCTTGTATTGGTAGTGGTCATGGTCGACTTCCCTACCATTTGGCACGTAAACCGAACAAACTTGAACTCCTGAACAAACAGCTGAAATGATTCTCGCTTCTGGGTCGTGTTCTGCTCCGTCTGCGAAACCTACCTGACAGTCTTCTATCCCGACTTTCGATAAAATTGCCACACCGTTCCATTGACCTTCGCCAGCGTGAACACTCTCATAGCCCTGTTCTAAATAGTGGTCGTACGGGAACTGGTCCTGACCCATTTTGGTTTCCTGCAGCAGAAGTACATCCGGAGATGCATAGTCGAGCCACTCATCTACTCGTTCCATCCGGGCATTCAAACTATTCACATTCCATGTAGCTATGCGCACATCACGAATCTAGTGGCAGCTAGCCTCCTCGCTCGTGAGGAACGATTCATTAATTACTGCTGTCCTATTCGATTTTGGTGGCGTCATCACCACCAGCCCTTTCGAAGCATTCGCCCGGTACGAACTCGAACTCGGTGTGCCTCCCGATTCAATTCGGAAAATAAATTCAACTAATCCCGATGACAATGCTTGGGCCAAGATGGAACGCAGCGAGGTGACTTTGCCCGAGTTCTGTGAGCTCTTCGAGGCCGAGGCGCAGTCCATGGGACTGGAACTCTCAGGTGAAAAGGTATTGGGGTGCCTAAGTGGTGATGTGAGACCTCAAATGGTTCGAGCGCTTGAAATACTTAAGAGGCAGTTACCAATCGGCTGCATTACGAACAATATGAAATCAGGACATGGGTCGGGCATGTCGAGGACTGAGGATCAGGCGGCGGCCATCGCAGAGATAATGACCATGTTCGAAGTAGTGATCGAGTCTGCCAAGGTAGGCATCAGAAAACCCGACCCCCGTATTTACGAAATGGCATGTACAGAGTTGAAGGTCGACCCAAGAAACTGTGCCTACCTCGATGACCTTGGTATTAACTGCAAGCCCGCTGCCAACCTGGGAATGACAGCTATAAAGGTAATCGATCCTGATGAAGCGCTCGATGATCTCGAGCGAGCAGTCGGATTTTCATTGCGCTAACAGAATTGGGCTTATTTCTAGTGACCTTTATGATCGAAACGTCTCGTCTAACAGAAGAACAACCACATGCCCTCTGAGTTCATTTTCACAATGCGGGATCTCGGACGTTTCTATCCTCCTGATAGGGACGTACTGAAAGATGTCACCCTGGCTTTTTATCCGGGCGCAAAGATTGGAGTGCTTGGACACAACGGTGCTGGCAAGTCCTCAATTTTGAGAATTATGTCGGGCGACGACGACGGATTTACAGGCGAAGCCCGACTGTCACCGGGCTTCTCTGTTGGTCTCCTTAATCAAGAGCCGAAACTAAACGAGAGTAAGAATGTCTACGACAACGTAATGGAAGGCGTGGCCGAGACACAGTCTCTAATCGATCGATATAACGAGGTGCTAGCAATGTGGGGCGACCCCGATGCAGATCTTGATCAGGTCGGATCAATGCAGGCTGAGTTAGAAGATCGAATTCAGTCCTCGAACGCTTGGGACTTGGAACGTCAAGTGGAAATAGCAATGGATGCTCTGCGTGTTCCAGCAGCTGACGCCTCTGTTTCGACACTTTCTGGTGGTGAAAGACGCAGGGTCGCTTTATGTCGGTTGTTGCTTGCACGCCCAGATCTCCTGCTCTTGGATGAGCCCACTAACCACCTTGATGCAGAGTCAGTCGCTTGGCTCGAACGCTTCCTAAAGGAATATGAGGGCACTGTGGTCTCGGTGACCCATGATCGATACTTTCTAGACAATGTTGCTGGCTGGATTCTTGAACTAGATCACGGCAACGCGTATCCGTATGAAGGCAACTACAGCGGTTGGCTAGAACAGAAACAGGCGAGGCTGGCTTCCGAAGAGCGTCAGTCCAATGCACGGCAGCGAACATTGGCCCAAGAACTTGAATGGGTGCGACTTTCACCCCGTGCTCGGCAAGCGAAAAGCAAAGCTCGACTCTCCGCTTACGACGAACTCCTTGCTGAACACGAAGCTGGAGAGAACCGGGATGACAAACTCGAACTGAGCATCCCGATGAACCGCCGACTTGGCGATCAAGTGATCGAGCTTAAGAATGTGAGTAAGGGTTTCGGGGACCGGTTACTGATTGAGAATCTTTCATTCATCCTGCCACCAGCTGGAATCGTAGGGGTGGTTGGCGCGAATGGGGCAGGCAAAACAACTCTATTCCGCATGATCACAGGTGAAGAAACAGCAGACATTGGTGAGATCGCTATAGGCACCACCGTGGACCTGGCCTATGTCGATCAGTCGAGAGATGAGTTACGCGATGGTCATACCGTCTATGAGGAGATAACCGATGGCCTAGACATCGTCCAAGTTGGGAATCGAGAGGTAAACGGGCGAAGCTACGTCGCCTCTTTTAATTTCAAGGGTGCCGATCAACAAAAGAAGGTTGGAGATCTATCCGGGGGCGAAAGGAACCGGGTGCAACTTGCAAAGGTCCTAAAGACGGGCGGCAACGTATTACTTCTTGATGAACCCACTAATGACTTAGATGTAGACACGCTACGAGCTCTTGAGGGTGGCTTAGAAGCCTTTCCGGGGTGCGCTGTCGTGATCAGTCACGATCGCTGGTTCCTCGACCGTGTCGCGACACATGTTTTGGCATTCGAAGGAGATAGTCAGGTTCGCTGGTTCGAAGGCAATTTCTCAGAGTACGAAGCCTTTCGTCTTCGTGAATTGGGTGACGAGTCCGGCCCCAAGCCAATAAAATACAAACCGCTAGCTCGATAATCGCGCGATCCGCGCGAAATCTGGATGCCACGAATCCCAAGTTTTGATACTTCCGTTGTGCCAAAAGCGCGAATTTACAGTGTTTTCGCGCGTTGCGCGCGAGAAATTCGCGCGATTCGCGCGAATATCCACCATATTCGCGCGAAGAGTAACTAGATTGCCGTTCACACTCATAGTGATCAGGCAACAGGAGATATACCGTGGCCACCAAGTCAGCAACCAAAACGAAGAAGTGGCAGAGTCGAGCGGTGACGAGGACCGTCGACGCAGGCAATTCGGCCTATTGCGCAGTCTGTGACGAGCTAATCAAATTTCGGGCACGAATTAGAGCAGACCAAATTATTTGCAACGTATACGTGGGCAATAAATGGGACCGCGTGGAGCACTATCACCCGGAATGCTACAAGAAGGCAAAAGCTCCCTACGGCAGCCCAGCAGACTGAACTCATAAAGAGATCTACGGCTACAAAATCTGACTGAGGAAAAGCTTGGTCCGATCTTCAGTCGGATTGGTAAAGAAATGTTCTGGAGTTCCGACCTCCACTATTTCGCCACCCTCCATGAACATAATGCGGTCAGCTACTTCGCGTGCAAATCCCATTTCATGGGTCACGACCATCATGGTGATTCCAGACCTGGCAAGTTCTTTCATTACGTCAAGAACTTCTTTGATCATTTCAGGATCTAGGGCTGAAGTCGGTTCGTCGAACAACATGACACGCGGCTCCATTGCAAGAGACCTTGCTATCGCAACACGTTGCTGCTGACCGCCCGACAGCTGCCCTGGAAATTTCTCAGCTTGTTCGGGAATACCCACACGGTCCAGTAGGGACCGGGCCATGGCTTCGGCCTCTGCTCGAGGCTTTTTCCTTACCCATATTGGAGCCAAGGTAATGTTGTCCAAAACGGTCAAGTGTGGGAAAAGGTTGAACTGCTGAAAGACCATGCCCACTTCGGATCGGATCTTTTCGATATTGCGAAGGTCATTGGTGAGTTCAATACCATCAACAACGATATCTCCCCCTTGGTGGACCTCTAAGCGATTGATACATCGGATCCACGTACTCTTACCTGAACCAGAAGGTCCGCAGACTACGGCAACCTCTCCTTCTTTGATCGTCGCTGTGACTCCCTTTAACGCCTGGAAATCACCGTAGAACTTATCTACATCTACACAAACGATCATGTCTTCGCGGTCGGCCAACCTGTCGTTAGCCACTGTCGTCGCATCATCGATGCTCATATATCTTTACTCCCGGTCTGAGGGGTACGGGGACTTATCATCATCGTTCTCCAAGCCCTACACGCCGCTCTAAGCGCTGGCTGTATTTAGAAATAGTGAAATTAAAGAAGAAATAGATCATCGCCACGAGAAGAATGCCCTCTCGCTTAACGCCCAAGAATTCACTCTGCGCTGGGATTACTGAATTCGCCACCCGGAGAAAGTCGAAGAGTCCAATGATCGCTAAGAGCGAGGTTTCCTTGAACGTAGAAATAACTTGGCCGACGAGTTGAGGAATTGAAACCGTAAGAGCCTGAGGCAGGACGATAAAACCTGTCCTTTGAGCAGCAGTTAGACCAATAGCATCTGCCGCTTCGTACTGGCCTTTCGTAATCGACTGCAACCCCCCTCTAACATTTTCAGCTAGGTAAGCAGCTGAGAACAAGGTGTACCCAGTTAAGACCGCAGCTAATTCCGCCAGTTCCATCCCATCCGGAAGGAACAAAGGAACCATGACGGAGAAGAAGATCAGGACACTGATTAGAGGCACCCCACGGATTACCTCTATATAGCTAGTCGACAACATCCTAAAAATAGGGAACTTCGAGGTGCGCCCCAAAGCAAGAAGCACTCCCAAAGGGAACGAAAGGAGAACGACTATTAGGGCTACGAACAGCGTCAAACCCAAACCACCTAGGAACTCAGAGGACTGAAGTTCAACCGTTGATGGAGTGTTAATCATGGTCGCCAAATAATGAACTAGCGCCGTAACTCCCAACCAACTCAAAACCAACTGCCGGCGCTTCGCTATTTCTCCTATGAAGTTCGGCGCCAATAATGCAGCAATCGCCAAGAGCAGAAAGCTAATCCGAGCTTTTTGAAGCATCGGATACCACCCAAAGAACGCAGCCACCCAATTAAAGATGGCGAAACCCAAAAGCATGGTCGCTACCAGGCGGCCGGCTTCTCCGACACCCGGACGAGTCAAACTCCACAAAACCGCTCCGCCCAGAAACCCGAATGCCAACCCCATGGGAAGATCCGTTGACATTACGTGCCCATAGTCAAGAGCAGGGTCTCTAAGCACCACCCAGAAAAGTGTCAGCGGGCTGATCAACCACAACAAATTGCTTGCGCCTTTAATAATTCCGGCATAGTCACTTCGTCGCAGTATTCGACCCAAATAGAAGAAGCCACACAACAGCGCCAACATCACAGTCCAAGGCAACTTTGTCGAGAACGCGACCGTTCTACCCGATTCGGCAACATACGACTTTGTCTCTGAAATAAAAGCGTAGTGACCGTAGGGCGCAACCCAAAGACTCAACAGCGCTAAACCGAGACTTACAAAAACGACTGAGGTGACCGAGACCTCAACGCCACGCCGGTCAGGGCTAGTGAATCTGCCCCATAGCAAAGTGCCCAACGCCAGAAGAACAGCTGCCGCTATCCACCAACTCGACCTGTCCACCATGGCATCTAGAAAAGATTCACGTTGCGGTGAACCGTCAACTGTGCGCACCACTTTCCCGTCGCTGCCCAAGATAACGCTCGGCTCACGCACGATCACACAAACTGCTAGCAAACCTCCAGAACCCATTAGCCAGGTCGAAAGGCGCTTAACGGAGACACCACCCCAGTTCGCCCAAAGACCTGCGCTAAGCCCAGCTAAACCAGCCACAAACCCAAGGGAGACCCAAACTCTGATGTACTGAGACTCGGGATAAGAAAGAGTCATCAATGCACGCAAGTTAGTGCGGACCGCATCCCACTCGCGATTTTCACTAAAAACGAAATTAAGTACTCCGCGAAGAGCCAGCAGAGCTAGGAAGCTGCCTAGCAGTGTGAGAAGGCTATTTCCCCAATTCGAAAACAGGTTTTTTCTTAGCCATTGGCCAACAGGCAAGCTTGGAACTTCATGTGGAGAAGACCCTTGCTGTCCTATTCCCCGTTGAAATTCGAGATCTCCTGATAGTTGGTTTGCGTCTTGCATCTCAGCGCTCCACGATTCTCATGCGAACGTTAAAGAAATTGACGATCACGGATATCGATAGCGAACATGAGAGATAGAAGAACATCCATATGGAAACGACAGGCAATGTCTTGCCTGTTTGGTTGTAGACCGTTTGGCCTACTTGAACGATGTCGCTGTACCCAACTGCGATAGCGAGCGAGGTGTTCTTCGTCAAGTTTAAGTACTGATTCCCTAACGGCGGGAGCATAACCCTCGCCGCTTGAGGAATGACCACTCGACGCAGCGCAGTCGAGCGACGAAGACCAAGCGCAGATGCAGCCTCAGTCTGTCCCTTGGGAACAGCCAGTATTCCTCCTCGAACTATTTCGGCGATAAAGGCCGCTGTATAAAACACAACTCCAAAGAAGACGGCAGCAAATCCAATCGAGAAGTTCAGACCTGATGGTCCGTAGTTGGGAAATTTCCCAACTTGAACGACGTCGGGCAGGGCAACATCGATTGGTCGACCACTTCGACCATTTCCAAACTTATTGCTTAGAACTTCAAACAAGTCAGTCCCTGAATTGATCATCCAGCTAGATAGACCTGGCCATAGGAACAGAAAGAAAACAGCGCCTACCACTCCGCCAGTCCCGGCAAAGATCATCCGGAAATAGTCATCGTCGGTTAATTTCGCCAATCCAGCTGGTGTTCGTCGACTGTTGAGAAAGCCGCGAATCCAGTAGCCGCTCAGAGCCACAGACAACAGCGCTAGCACTATCTGGAGAACGCCTTCCGGAATTGCGGAAACCACAGAAGACAACGAGTTGAAAATATTGCCTACAAAGCCGAAAATTGGGTGAACAAACCAACCCAAAATGCCGATTACGACAATCAGGCCAAAGGCACTGAGAATTGGGTAGGTCTCTTCACCCGAAAGATCTTGTTGGGCAATCCGGCGTTTTCGGAGGAAGTTCGCGGCGAAGAGTCCAATGCCGATAACAATCATCCACTGATAAAAACCATCTGCGATGTGGACTCTCGGCATAGAAAGTCCCTTATTGGATATGTGGAGCCAACCATTGATCGGCCCAACGTCCATGGAAACTCGGTCGAGACTGGCGAAAATTGCTCCGTAAAAAAGAATCTGCACCAACAAAGGAACATTACGGAGGGTCTCAACGAATACCGTTCCCAATTTTCGCAGCAACCAGTTGTTTGAGAGCCTGGCCAGCCCTACCAATACACCGATGATTGTGGCGACAAATATTCCTGCGATCGCCATCCGCAAGGTGTTGACCATTCCCACCCAGAGCGCTCTACCTCCGGTGTCGGGGTCAGTATCGATGCCCGACGACAGATCGATACCCGGGTTCACTGAAAGAAAATCGTAGTCGGTGGGAACGTTGGAGGCCCTGAGGTTGTCGCCAGCTTGTTTGGCGAGAAACCAAAGTGCTCCAATAGTCAGCAACAACGCGACGACTTGTACAACCCACTTAACCACCGTGACGTCTCTGTACAACGGCGGGCGTTCATGATGAATGGACTGTGGAGCGCTGCTTGCCACTAAATGATTCCCTCTCAGGTAAACACGACAGCTCTAGGTGATCGATCGTTCAGCCTAGAGGTAGTGAAGGGGCTGGAGGTCCATTTGACCTCCAGCCCCTTCAAAATTCTTTTCAGCGGTACTGGACCGCTTCTTGAATCAAACTGTTATATCAACGTGCTGGTGGAGCGTAAACAAGACCACCCGCTGTCCAGGCAGCATTAGCTGACCCTTCGCGGCTCAGACCCACTGGGTTGAGGTTACGGCTGTAAATCTCGTCGTAGTTTCCGACCTGGCTGATGACCTGGTAGAAGGCATCGGCTGGAAGGCCCATACCGCTCTGCAGTTCACCTTCGCCTCCAAGGAGACGAATCGTTTCGGTGTCACCACTAGTAAGCATCATGTCGACGTTGCTTGAATCCAAGCCTTTTTCGTCGGCGATGATGGTTGCGTAAACCGCCCAGTTAACTGCGTCAGCAAATGCCGAGTCGTTCTGTCCGTATGTAGGACCAAGCGGCTCTTTTGAGATTGGTGTCGCTGGGAAGATCACCCAGTTCTCAGTGTCTGGCTGTTGCTGTGCCTTTCGGCCAACGAGAGCTGAACCGTCAGTGGTGATGATGTCACATGCGCCGGAGATGAAGTTGTTGGTAACAGTATCGAAGTCTTCGAAAGTTTGAAGTTCGATAACTACACCAGCTTCAGCTGCTGCGTCTGCGATGTTCTTTTCGGTCGTGGTACCTGCACTGGTGCAGATCACTGAACCGCCAATATCCGATACCTGTGAAGATCCGGAGAAGCCGTCACTTTCGCGACCCATGAGTTGCTGGCCGTCATAGTAAGTGGTTGGTCCGAAGTCCATTCCCACCTCAGAGTCACGACTTTGTGTCCAAGTTGTGTTTCGCATCAGAAGATCAACGTCACCGGTCTGAACTGCAGTGAAGCGTTCAGCGGCTGTCAATGAAACGAAGTTCACCTTGTTTGCATCGCCAAGGATGGCTGCTGCAACAACGCGGCAATAGTCGGCATCGAAGCCGGCCATGCTGCCATCAGCTTGGAGTTCTGAGAACGCCACGGCAGAACCTGAAACACCACAGTTAAGGGTGCCACGGCTCTTGATCGTGTCCAGCAGGCTTTCGCCGCTGGCTGCGAGCGTTACTTCAGTTTCTTCTGCGTCCGATGACGAGCTGCTTGCGCTGCTGTCGTCGGAAGAATCGCTACCACCACAAGCCGAAGCGGCAAGTGCTAGAGCGAATAGTGTGGCAAGCAGTCGCCACATAATGTTTTTCCGCATCTGTTTGAGTCCCTCTCTGTTGCGGTTGCCGGCCCGCGACCGGCTTTCTGCTCGGTTAAGAGTGCGTGCACGGTATACGGTCAACAAGGCAAACAAACACCTTGTGATCTTTTCGTCACAATCTCTTTACAGTGCAGAAACACTATCTGCTAAACGATCGTTTAACAAAGCTTCATCCAACTTCGTCAATTAGGAGTCCAATTACTTATGGCCGATCTCCAAGATCACGTGGTTAGCGCTCGCATCGCGACCGACGCCGGAAAACTTCTTTTGGACATACGTGAACGACTTTTTGGCCAAGGAGCTGACAGTTGGACAGTTAAAGACACCGGCGATCTTGAGGCTCATCGATTCATCATGAAAGCTCTTCAAGAACAGTTTCCTAGCGACGGGATCTTGTCTGAGGAAGGCCGCGATGACCTATCCCGCTTAGAGAAGGAAAGAGTTTGGATTGTTGATCCTCTTGACGGAACCCGAGAATTTGGCGAACCAGGTCGTTCCGATTGGGCAGTGCACATAGCCCTTACTGAGAACGGAGTTCCGACTGCCGGGGCCGTCGCTTTACCGGCAATCGGTAAGACCTTGACAACAGATCCTGCATCCAAACTATCTCCAGCTCATGAAGGGAGACCCAGGATGGTTGTGAGTCGTTCGAGAGCTCCAGCTGCCGCGATGATCGTCGCAGAAGCACTAGATGCAGAACTATTAGCTCTGGGATCAGCGGGCGCTAAAGCTATGGCAGTAGTTCTCGGCCATGCAGATATTTACGCTCATAGTGGCGGTCAGTACGAGTGGGACAATTGCGCTCCGGCTGCAGTCGCTATGGCCGCAGGACTGCATGCAAGCCGATGCGACGGATCTCCTCTCGATTACAACTATGAGGATCCTTGGCTACCTGATTTGTTGATCTGTCGACCAGAATTCAAAGATGAAGCTCTCGCTGCATTACAACGAGCAATTGAAGGCTGAAGCAAAATGGAACTAAAGACCACAATCTTCGAGGTCGATGGACCAACAGCAACTATCACCCTCTCGCGACCGAAACGTCGCAATGCTTGGACGGGTCGGATGCATACCGAGCTCCGCCACCTTCTCCAACGGGCCGACTCTGAACCCGAAATTAGGACAGTGATTATCACTGGAGAAAACGATGATTTTTGTGTCGGTGCTGACAGCCAAGCACTCGAGGGCCACCTAGAAAAAGGCGGCTATGACTCTGGAACTGGGTCTGATCTTGCTAATCCGGGCTACGGGGTTGCCCCAGAGTTTGATCAGAACTTCGCCTTCATGTTCGGTTTAAACGTCACCACGATCGCTGCTGTCAATGGTGCGGCAGCCGGCGCTGGATTAGTTCTTGCTTGCTATTGCGATCTTCGGTTCGCCTCGAGACATGCAAAGCTCACCACAGCTCATGGACCACTGGGTCTGCCAGCCGAATTCGGTCTTTCATGGCTTCTGCCAAGGTTGGTCGGCCTGACTAGAGCTAACGACCTCTTAATTTCCAGCAGAATTATCACTGCTGAAGAAACCACCGGGTGGGGCCTCTTCAACGAAATTTTAGATGGACCAGAATTACTTCCGCGGGTCAGGTCATACGCCTCTGAATTGGCCTCACGGGTATCTCCATCAGCTCAAAGAATGACAAAGCTTCAGGTTTATTTAGATCAGCACCGAGACGTCGGTTCATCTGTAGCAGATTCCGAAGATCTACTCAGAGCCGCCATGTTGGACCCCGACTACCAAGAAGGCGTTCAGGCCTTTACAGAACGCCGGGCACCAAGATGGAAGCAAGACTAAATGTTCTTATTGACTCCACGACCCAACGAACAACTATTTTGTTAGCCGTCGAGGACAGTCACCACTCCAGTATCTCCGTCTACTCGCACCCTAGCCCCGTCAGGAATACGTTTAGTTGCCTCAGTGGCAGAGACCACACAAGGAATACCAAGTTCCCTGCTCACGATGATGGCGTGACTTAGCGCCGCTCCAACATCAACGACCACTCCGGCGGCTGGCACGAACAGCGGCGTCCAAGAGGGATCCGTCAGCGGAGCTACAAGAACGTCTCCGGGCTCTAATGCTGTCGGATCATGACTGTCGAGAATCACTCGGGCTCGACCTTCTGACAC
This sequence comes from Acidimicrobiaceae bacterium, assembly GCA_002722565.1. Taxonomy (GTDB): domain Bacteria; phylum Actinomycetota; class Acidimicrobiia; order Acidimicrobiales; family Poriferisodalaceae; genus MedAcidi-G3. Next base: position 235,703 of record PBMG01000007.1, on the reverse strand, counting down.
GCCCGGACAGCCCGGCAAGCCTTGAATCGAATCGCCGGTCTGCAGGGGTTCAACTGAGACCGAGTCGCGGTCAGGCCAAGCCGAAAGCGGTTCACTTTCTCCAACAATGACAAAAGGCTCTTGTTTGGCTGCAGCAAGATCAAAGACTGCTTGCCGCTGTTCAATGATCTCGCGCCATCCATCGGGATTATCAATTGCTTGATGTTGTTCTGAGAATCGGAGCATTGCGAAGCTGGTTACGTCTGGGTAAACGCCTCTATCGACCATGCGTTGTCCAAGTTCGCGAGCAGCCATCCGAGCTTCTTGAATGAATTTGACGCAATTGGTTTTGGTTCGTTCACGACCGGGCATCAAGACCGAAGCACCGTGAGCGCCTGCCAGGAACTGTCCCTGTGCTGCTGGGTCACCTTCCAGCATTTCGCTAATCTCAGCGACAATCCGCTGCCTATCATTGGCTAGCTGCGCTTGGTGGTCTTGCGGCGCTGCAGAAGCAGGAGAGACTCGCATCCGATCTATCGCAGCCAAAGCCAAGTCGGGGGTCGTTTCCCATGTTGGGCAGGAAATTTCCCACTCATTTGGTCCTCTAGACCCATAGGACCAGAGAAATTCGTCAAAGGCGGAAACAAAGTGTTCGACTTCGGGTTCGTTGCTGTCTCGAAGGCGTCCGTTCAATCCCTCGATGCCATTTTCGAATGCTGTCTTAAGTATTTCCGAAGCAGTGGCTATGCGCCCTAGCTCCCACATCGCCATAGAAGGAGCAGCAGATTCAACGTCGCCAAGTCCAGCCATGATTTTCATGGTGTCAGTTGGTCGACCGATAGCTTCACAGACGGCCGACACGATACCCATCGGAACAGTCGTCAAGAAACTAATGAAAATATGCTGAGCAAAAAGCTCTCGGAAACCTCCATTTAAGAAACCTTCGATCCAATCAACAATTTCATGGTCACCCATTGAACTAAATTCAGGACGTTCGGCGCGAAGTGCGTTCACTCGTTGCTCTTGTTCGAGAACATCTGGTAGATCGGGAGTTGTCAGAGCCCAAAGAAATACCTCGCCTATCCGCGCTTCCGCTTCTGCACTGGGGTCGTCCGGGTGCTGTTCATAGGCTGGGATGCCAGGCTGAACTCCAAAAAAAGCTTCATCAATGTCCTGCGCCGATAGGCCAGGTGCTCTCTCGCCGAAGATGCGCATGAGAGACGCGTTGAGGTAGGCGTACCCTCCAAAAACTCCAAGAAATACGGGATTTTCGGGATCAAATTCGCTTTCTTCGAAAGCACCTATCTTGATGTAAGCGTCTCGAAAGCCAAGTTCACTTATCTGAATGCCATCATCGTTCTGAAACGCGAAATCAAAGGTTGACAAGGCGACAGGATCAGGAAACACCTCGCCCACATTCGCTCGGGTCCAGACTGGATAACGGTCTGATGTCTTAGTACTCACGAAGTATTCCTCGGACATTTCCTGTTCCTCCCCATCATGCGATCCAAAAGTGAAGACCGGTAGACCGGATGACTGCTTCCCCCTCGTTGCAGTCATCCGGTCAGATCGCGACTCACGACTCGTCGGCACTATAGGCATCGTTACACCTATTTGCGCAAACGTTCATTAAGGAAAATCTCAACGGCTTGGCTTTAAACGACCGGCAACACCAGCGTGAGATACGTTCTAACCGTGGCTTCTGACGAGAACGTGAACTTTGAATGGACTAAAGAGTGGCCGCATCTAGTGGTCTCAGCAGAGGCCGCTGCAGCTCAGGTGCAGGACGGTGATCTCGTCGGAACTAGCCTGCCGGAACCCACAGCCTTCCTTTTCGCATTGGCAGAACGAAGTGATCTAAATGGTGTAGCCGTTTTCGTTCCTGCCCCTAGAAAGGGTGGCGCAGCGATTGGAACGACCCCAAACCTTGAGTTACGAGCACCTTTCCTGACCCAAATATTGCGCGAGGCCGGCGCAAAGGCAGAACTCGTTCCCGTCCGATTAGAAGACTGGGGAAGATTCGCTATTCGCAACCCGCCAAGAGTCGCGTGCGTCCAGGTTGGAACACCTTTATCTGATGGCACGGTCCCTCCAGGGTCGGCGATGGCAGGCAACGACGCTCTGGTTCGTCGAGCGCGACGAGACGGTGATTTGGTGTTCGGTTTAGTCAATCCAGTCGTGCCGCACATCCATGGAGATTCTTTCCGAGTTGAAGACTTTGACGGGCTAATTCACATTCCGCTTAAAGGGTCCATGCCAATATTTGATGAGCGGAAGCCTCCCTCCAATCTCGACCCTTTCGTGGGAGCACTTGACGAACTAATTCCGAACGGAGCCACAGTCCAATCCGGAGTTGGGGGTCTGACCGAAGTGGCGCTGGCGCGACTAACTCATAAAACCGATTTAGGCATTCATACCGAAGTCATGTGTCAGGGTCTAATGGATCTAATGAAGTCTGGTGCCGCTAATAATCGTCTCAAGACGGTCTTCCCAAACAAGACTGTCTTTACCATTGCATTACCTGAAACCTTCGAGTTTTTGAATGACAACCGGGACTGTCACATCGTGCCGGCTCACGTCGCTCTAAATCATCAACAAATTTCTGCCAACCGAGATATGCGTTGCGTAAATGGCGCACTAGAAATCGACCTGTGGGGTCAAGCCAACTCTGAAATGATTAACGGAGTTCAACATAGCGGGGTCGGCGGCGCTCTAGATTTTTTAAGAGGCTGCCAAATGTCGGAATCAGCGATGTCAATTCACCTGATGCCAGCCACTGCTAAAGGTGGCGTCGCTTCTCGGATTGTTCCTCAAATAAATATCAATGCGGTAACCGCAACCCGTTACGACGTTGATGTCGTGGTGACGGAATTCGGGGTTGCTCGCCTACAGGATGCATCTGTCCGCCAAAAAGCCGAACGACTCATCTCAATCGCCCATCCAGACCATCGCGAAGAGCTAAAGGAGTCCGCCGAAAAAATGGGCATCGTCTGAACGTTACGGGCGCGAACCCTGCTTCCTAACAAAAGTTGGTTCCTCTGGACTGCTCTTTTCGGGTGAGTGTTCATAGCCCAATTCAGAGAACTCGCTGATCGCGCTAGGGCTGTTTATTCTGTTCAGCACTAACCAGGAGGCCATTGCCCCTCGAGCTTGCTTCGCGTAGAGGCTGATGATCTTGAATTTGCCATTCTTCTCGTCTAGGAATCGTGGACTTATGACGCGAGCATCCAAAAGGCTTTCGTCCACAGCTGAGAAGTACTCCTTCGAAGCAAGATTAATTAAAACCCGAGGGCGATGCCCTTCGAGATCCGCTGCCAGAAATTTGCTAATACGGTCACCCCAGAACTCGTAAAGTCCCTGACCACGCGAGGTCACCAGGCTTGTCCCCATTTCAAGGCGATACGGCTGGATCAGATCCAAAGGTCTAAGCACTCCATGCAAGCCCGACAGAATTCGAATTGTCTTTTGCGCTCGAGTGAAATCACGTTCTGTATATCGGGACACATCCATTCCCACATACACATCGCCTTGAAAAGCCAAGAGCGCTGCTCGGGAATTATGCGTAGTGAAATCCTCTTCCCAATCTTGGAAACGTTCAGCGTTCAGATCCGCCAAGGAAGGCGAAAGATTCATGAGTTGACCTAGGTCCGCTGGTGATTTTTTGACCAGCTCTTTCACTAATTCAGCTGAGTCACCGATCAACGCAGGCACTGAGTGCTTGCTCGTCAGCAATTCCGATTCAAAGTCGAGCCTCTTTGCAGGTGATAAGACAATCAACACAATGGGTTCCTCCAATTTGGAGTTTAGGGACTCCGAAGCAACAACTCAGGATCTACGTGACCACTTAGTTCAAACTAGCTTGATTAACACGGCTACAGTGCGCGTCATAATTGAGGACCAGCACTAAAAGACCTGTAGGTAGGGCGTCATGGCAACAAAAATCGAACACCATCAGGATTTAGGGGACTTCAACTATGGCGCCAGTGATCAAGTAACGCCATTGATCAGACGAGTCATTTGTAAGAACCCGACGCCTTTCACCTACAAAGGGACAGGAACATACCTGGTTGGCCAAGGGGAAATTGCTGTCATAGACCCCGGACCGCCTCTAGAAAGCCACTTGGACGACATCCTCGCCGCTCTTGGCCCCGACGAAAAAATCACCCATGCTTTTATAACCCATACACATAGCGACCACTCTCCTTTAACCAAACAACTCAAGGAACGGACTGGAGCTATTTCATATGGCTTCGGTCCCCATGGAAGCGTCAAAGAGGACGACCCCGAAGACCGCGTGGACTTCTCAGAGTTCATCTCGGAAAAAGAGCAAAAACAATACCGAAAAGAATTCGAAGAACTTCCCGAAGAGCTCAAACGCGAAGGCGCTGATACAGAATTTTCGCCTGACGTATTTCTCAGGGACGGCGACATCGTGCATGGACCTAACTGGACGATCAGGTCTATTCACACCCCTGGTCACTGCTCAAATCATCTTTGTTTCGAATTAGAGGAAGAGAAAAGCCTTTTTTCGGGCGATCACGTTATGGGGTGGGCTACCAGTGTCGTTGGGCCTCCAGATGGATCGATGAAGGACTACATGCAGTCTCTAAGGAAGTTGCTCCCGCTCGACCATCAGCGCTACTGGCCAACACACGGCCCAGCAATTCCTAAGCCAGTTGAATACGTTCAAAGCTTCATCAATCACCGAGAAGAACGTGAAGATCAGATAATTGGCTTTTTGCAAAGCGGTCCACAAAAAATCGCCGACTTCGTCCCCGTGATGTACGAGAAGTACGACAAGCGGCTTTGGTACCCGGCGGCTGGGTCAGTCCATGCTCACTTATTACACATGGTCGAGACAGGAAGAGCTGAAGTGCTCGACGAACACGGTCAACCCAAGTTGACTTCCACCTATCAACTCCTTTGAAGTATTGAGCAATAATCCGCGTACCCAGCGCCAGCCGTGACTAACTTCGGCTTTCCATGCGTCTAGTTATTGCGAACTGCACAGTTGATTACTCAGGGCGACTAGACGCACACCTTGCAGAGGCGATTCGCCTCATCATGATTAAGGCCGATGGCTCTATCTCTATTCACGCCGATGGCGGGGCTTATAAACCCCTTAACTGGATGAACGCTCCAAATACTGTCCACGAGTCAACAGCTGACGACGAATTAACTTGGCTGGTCACCAACGAAAAAAAAGAGAAATTGACGATTCAACTCCACCGAGTAATTTCAGATTTTTCTGAAGAGATGGGAATCGACCCTGGCCTCCAAAAAGATGGAGTCGAGGCTCACCTTCAAGAATTACTTGCTGCAAACGTCGACAAGATTGCTGATGGCATGGTGCTCGTAAGAAGGGAGTACCCGACCGACATCGGACCAGTTGATCTTCTTTGCCGAGATCATCAGGGCGAGGCTGTCGCTATCGAAATAAAACGAAGGGGCGAGATTGACGGAGTCGAACAGTTGACCAGGTACCTCGATTATCTGAACCGAGACGGGAATCTCAGGCCGGTCAGCGGAATCTTTGCAGCCCAAGAAATAAAGCCGCAAGCCCGCGTCCTTGCCGAAGACCGCGGTATCAAATGCTTAGTACTGGACTACGACGAGTTGCGGGGCATCGAGAGTGATGAACTTAAACTTTTCTGAGCACCGCAAAGGCAATCTAAAGCTCAATCTATTTTAAGAGAAGACGCAAAGGCCGTTGTCAATAACCACTCGTTCTTCGGGAGTGCCTTTTTGGGCGATGGTGCGATATGTCGCTTGGCCTTCCTCTACCCACATTTGAACCGTCAGAGCATCGCCTGGGAAGACAGGTGACGAGAACCTCGAGTCCATGCTCTTAAACCGGTTTGGATCACTTCCACACAGTTCGTGGAGCAATGCGCGACCAGTAAACCCATATGTACATAGACCATGCAATATGGGCTTTGGGAATCCGCCCAACTCAGTGGCAAACCAAGGGTCACTGTGCAGCGGGTTGTAATCGCCGGACAATCTGTACGTCAATGCCTGGTCGGGTCTTGTTTGATACGTAACTTCATTATCTGGAGCCACTTCCGGTGCATGAACCTGAGGCGCAGTGTTGCCTTCTTGACCGCCAAATCCGCCCGAACCGCGAACAACGAGTGATCCTCGTAAGTCGAAAAGAGGTTCACCAGTTTCCTTCAAAGTGGCTTTGGCCTCAGTTTCAATAATTGCGTTCTTCCCTTCGCCTTTATCCCAAATGCCACTGACTTTTTCTTCTACTACCACGGTGCCGCCAACTGGGATTGGCTGGTGCAAACTGACGCCCTGAGAGCCGTGCAGCACTCGACCCCAGTCAATCTCGCCAACTTTTCCTAAGGCGCCACCCGCCCCAAAACCGATGACCACACCCTGGGTCGGAAAGGTTTGTTGTTCGATGCCCTTGGAGTTGTTGGTCGTGAATTCGAGTTCTGTGCCGACCGGGTCTTCGGCACCCGCTCCAATTCCAACCGCATACAGCAGAGAGTCGCGATAACCCCAGGAACGTTCGACGGGATCGCCTGTCGCACCTACCGCGTTCGGATCAATAGCCATTGTGTTGTCCTTTTGTTCAATAGACAGATCTGCCTGTCTTAACTAATCAGCCCACCATCGAAGGGCTGGCCGTCCATTCCCGAATTAAGTTGCGCCTCAGATACGAGACGACGCGCTATGTCACCAATTTCTGTCGGATCATCTATAGCTTCTGAAGTGGGTCCACGATGCCAACCATTTGCTACTCCCAGCAATCGGCCCGACGCCTCAAACACTCGACCAGTCACATCAGCGGACTCAGAACTTTGAAGCCAAGTCACTATCGGAGCTATGTATCTGGGATGCATTGAGGCCTTCTCTTCCTCGGAAGCCTGCCCCATACCTAGATCTTCAGTCATTCGAGTCAGAGCACCAGGAGCTATTGCATTCACTCGCACCCCGTATCTCTGCAATTCACGGGCCGCTATCACTGTGAACGCCGCAATGCCCATTTTCGCCGCTCCATAGTTCGTTTGGCCCGGGTTACCGTAAATACCTGATACGGAAGTCGTATTTACGATTGAGGCGTCTACTGTCTCGCCCGCCTTAGCTTTATCCCGCCAATAGGCAGCAGCCCAACGAGCAGGGGCAAACGTGCCTTTAAGGTGGACCTGGATCACAGCGTCCCACTCTGCCTCAGTCATATTCACCAACATCCGGTCACGCAAGATGCCAGCGTTGTTAACAATCCCGGTGAGGTCGCCGAACGTCTCCACCGCTTGGTTGACCATCCGTTGAGCACCTTCCCAGTCAGAGACATCGTCACCGTTCGCGACCGCTTCACCTCCCATATTCTCAATTTCAGCGACAACTTCATCTGCTGGACCTAGATCTGATCCTGTTCCGTCACGCGCACCGCCCAAATCATTAACGATGACTTTCGCTCCGTGTTCGGCGAGCATCAAACAATGCTCTCTACCTATTCCGCGTGCGCCACCTGTAACGATTACGACGCGTCCTTCACAAAGCTTGCTCATTTTGGATCCCTTCATCAACTTTCAGCAGATAGTCAATCTCAGTTATGGATATCTGGGTGATTCTCGCATTTTCTGAGGTGACCTGCTCGGGCTTTTCGTCCAGCACAACTAATCGAAACAATCAGCCTGCTTGGTCCGCGCACAATAGTGGATGACATGGCCCTACCATCCAGTGGTGTGCACGGGCTAATTCGCCTTCCGCGCTGGGCTTTCATGCTTGGCTTACCTGCGATTATCGCTTTTCTATTTTTAAGCATTTGGGCAGTTGACGCCGCTATTCATAGAGATCGGGTCGTCCGAAACGTAAAGATTGCTGGAGAAACAGTAGGGGGACTAAGCGACATTGCTCTTCGAGCTCGAGTTGACGCCATCGCTGATCGCTTAGCCGACACTCAGATCGTCATTCAAACCGAAATCGGTGAAGCCGCTTGGGTCGCGAGCGACCTAGGGGTTTCCCTCGATGTGATTGCTACCTACGAGTCAGTCATGGCAACCAGACGAGCACGATTACTGAACCGTCCAATTGACTGGCTCTCGGCTCTTGCCTCGAGCACAACGGCTGAAATAGCGATCAATATTGACCTATCAACCCTTGAGGAGTCGTTGTACTCAGGTGCGCGACTTGAGAGACCAGGAGTTGAGCCCTCTACCCGCATCAGCAATAACCGGTTAGAAATCGTGCCCGGAGTCAAAGGTCGATTAATCGATGTTAAAGACGCTGCTTCAGCTATAACCAAAGTCCTTCGAGAAGGAACTAGCCCGACTATCCAAGTAGCCACGATTGAAGTTCCGACGAAAGTCAGTGACGAAACGGTGAAGGAACTTGTCGCTAACGCCAATCGATCCATACAGACCCCTCTAACGGTCCGGCTTAACGACTACGAAACGGTATTGAACCCTCAGATTGTCGCGAGTTGGTTCGTCCTAGACCTTGAAGGAACCAACCCATCTTTGAGTCTCGATCCATCCTTAGTTCTGAGTTCTCTCGAAGAACTGTTGATGCCTGGGAATACCGGTGCCGGTCAAGCTCAATTCGAAATCCGAGACGGAAACGTAACGGTCATCTCTTCGGACGGGGGTACCGCTTGTTGTCACCAGCAGGCCGCAGACCTCGTACGAACGGCGCTCGAAACAGGGAACGGGGATCAAGTTCAGGTACTACCCAACCGACCAGCTGCACCAAGAGAAGCCGTCGATCGCCTAGAGGCTCTGGGAATAGTCGAGAAAGTTTCGTCTTTCACGACTCAATATTCTTGTTGTGTTGGACGAGTCACCAACATCCAAAAGTTCGCCGAGATAGTCCACGGCACCTGGATTAAACCAGGAGGAAGGCTGTCTCTCAACGAAACTGTCGGTCGGCGCACAGAAGAAAAAGGATTTGTCCCCGGAGGATTTATCTCTAAAGGCCACCTTGTCGAAGACATCGGTGGAGGCGTTTCTCAATTCGCCACGACTATCTTCAACGCTGCTGTTCGCGCCGGGCTCGACTTTGAGTACTACCAAGCACACTCGATCTATTTCGATCGATACCCCTACGGTCTCGAAGCAACAATCTCATTCCCTCGGCCCGATCTAGTAATAACCAACCCAACTCCATTTGGAGTGCTGATTTGGAATAGCTGGACAGACGAGTCCATCACGGTCGATTTGTACTCAACTTCAAACGTCGATGTGAAACTAGAAGAACCCACGGAACAACTAGTGGATCTGTGCACCCGAGTAAAAACAGAACGTATCCGAACTTGGCAAGATCAAAATGTGGAGTCAGATTACTTCTTTGCAACATATCGCCCAGAAGAGGGCCTTAACTGCGATGGAACTCCCTCCGACCCTGACCAGACCACAACGACTCTTCCCACCGAAGAAGCTGAACAGGACGAGGGTCAGATCCCACAGGAAAATCCATCCTCGACCACCACTACTACTGCCTTAGTAAATCAAAACTGAAGCCTGCAGCCGGCCAATAGATAGCCTCTTCCATGTGCTGCAGTGTGATGTTCTTATCGTAGGGGCCGGGCCAGCCGGGTGTGCCGCCGCGCTCACAGGCCAAAAGCTAGGTCTGAACGTCATCGTAATTGACAAAGCAACTTTCCCTAGAGACAAATGCTGCGGTGACGGGCTCACGACTTTAGCTCTGCGCGAATTAGAAAAACTCGGAGTTGAACCCACTATTAGCAGTTGGGTCAGGGTTGAGGACGTATTCCTGCGCTCTCCAGCCGGCAGAGAGGTGCGCTTAAGCCTTCCGTCCGGGCGAGGTCAATATGCTGCTGTGGTAAAGCGCATTGAATTGGATGCCGAGTTAGTGCGGTTAACAGCCAACAATGGCGTACAGGTTCATCAAGGGGTTGCCTTCGACAACATCGAGCTCACTTCACGAGGCGTTCAAGTCTCACTTCAAGACGGAAATATTGTCTTAGCTAAGCATGTCGTGGCCGCTGACGGCATGTGGTCGCCAGTAAGAAAGGCTTTGGGTTGCACTCCCAAGGGCTACCGAGGCGACTGGCATGCTTTTAGGCAGTACGTAAAGGCAGACGGCCGCCGAAGCAGAGATTTGTGGGTTTGGTTCGAAAAAGATTTGCTCCCCGGATACGCATGGTCCTTTCCTTTAGCAGACGGCCGAGTAAACCTTGGGTTTGGTGTGCCCCGGTCCAAGGATGTAAACGGCAAACAACTGTCGACCATTTGGAACGGACTGTTGGGGCGAACCCCAATCCGCGAGGTCCTGGGCAACGTAGAGCCAGAGGATTCGCGCACCGCATGGCCTATCCCTGCTCGCCTTCCCAAGGCTCAACTAGCAACTGGGCCCGTCTTGTTCGTAGGAGATGCTGCGACCGCGACTGACCCAATGACCGGCGAAGGCATCGGTCAAGCACTGGAAAGTGGTCGTCTAGCAGCTCAAGCAATAGCTGCCGAAGGCCCAAATGAGAGTGCAGCCGCTATTTACGAACGGTCCGCTCGGACCGCTTTTCAAGTTGACCACCAATTTTCGAAGACCTTGAGCAACGTCCTAGCCAAACCCATGCTGGCGGAAGTAGCTCTACGGGCCGTTAATGCCAACGACTGGAGCAGGCGAAACTTCGCTCGCTGGATGTTTGAGGACTACCCGCGCGCATCACTCATTAACCCCAGACGTTGGCGTAAGGATCTTTTCGACACACGTGGCGCATGGGCCGTTCAAAACTAAACCCGCTTCTAGTTGCACAACAGTGACCTGACAAGACAATCTTTGAGGGTGTCCGACTCTAACCAATCTAGTGAGCACCTGAATTTCACCCGCGCCGAATGGGCAGCGCTCAGGGACGCTACTCCCCTGACAGTTACCGAAGAAGAATTAACTGAACTCGCTGGACGCGTGGAACCAATAACCCTCGCTGGAGTTCGAGACATCTACTTGCCTCTATCTCGCCTTCTCAACCTTCGCGTCGAAGCTCAGGCCAAACTGCAAACCACGACATCGGACTTTTTCGCAAGAGACGCTGCTCCACGACCGTTCTTAATCGGAGTCGCTGGAAGCGTTTCGGTCGGAAAGAGCACCACGGCTCGAATTCTTCAGGCCATGCTTGCAGCTTGGCCGCAACACCCAAGAGTGGACCTCATCACCACCGACGGTTTCCTCCAACCAAATTCAGAACTAGAGGAAAAGGGGTTGTTAGGCCGAAAAGGTTTCCCTGAGTCTTACCGCCAAGGGGCACTTCTAGAATTTCTCCGACAGGTTATTGATGGAACTCCGAAAGTCTCTGCCCCTATCTACTCACATGTCACTTACGACATAACAGACGAAGTTCAGGTGATTGAGCAGCCAGACATTCTGATCGTTGAAGGCTTAAACGTTCTTCAAACGGGTGCGCCTTCCAACACTCCGTTTGTCTCAGATTATTTCGATTTCACCATCTACGTAGATGCCGACACCGAAGACCTGGAGTCTTGGTATGTAGAACGTTTTCAACAACTCCGATCAACTGCTTTTCGAGAGCAAAGTGCCTACTTCAGCCAATTCGCGCACTTACCAGTTGACGCAGCAGAGGCGGTTGCTCGGACAATCTGGCGCTCCATCAACCTCGTTAACCTCCAAGAAAACATCTTGCCAACTCGAACTCGAGCTGATTTGGTGCTTAGAAAAGACGCGAATCATGAAGTCGAATCTGTCCAACTTCGACGCACCTGAAAAGAGTTAATGGCCCAAAGCTCCTCGCGTTCTTCAAAGCTCCACTACTCTCGCCGGTCGTGCACTGTCTCTTCTGCTCAATAGTCGACGGTAGCTCTGCCTCGAACATCGTCTACGAAAACGATCACTGCTTGGCCTTTATGGATATTCTCCCGATGACGCCAGGACACTGCTTAGTAATACCCAAAATTCACGTTCAAGATATTTTTGAACTAGACGACGACACTGCAGCTCACGTCATGCAGACTTGTCACTCGGTAGCAAATATCATCCGAAAAAGACTAGAACCACTCGGAATCAACCTCGTCAACAACAATGGTGCGGCTGCGGATCAATCTCAGTTCCATTTCCACATGCATCTGATCCCGAGGTACGGCCGTGACCGACTCCTCCATCCCTGGGAACGGTCCTATGGGAATCCGGATCAGATTCGCTCGATCGCAGAAATTTTGCGCGGAGAAAGGGAAATCCCGCGATCTGAATAGGAAATACTCAACCTCTTGGCACTAGTTTCAAGAACATGACGAATCGCTATGCAGACTTTTCCGCCCTAAATATCACAGGACCCGACGAGGACGGCATCCTCGATATCTGCATTGATACACCAGGCAAGCTAAATGCAGTCGATGAGGCAAAACATCTAGCACTTGCAGACGTTTGGAAGGCCGTTGACAGTGACCCCGAAACCCGAGTGGTCGTCATCCGAGGCGCAAACGGCACTTTTTCAGCTGGCGGCGACATGGGCATGATCGAAAAGATCATGGACGACTTTGAATACCGTTCTAACTCTCTCCGTGAAGCAAGAGACATCGTTTACAACATGATCAACTGCTCAAAAGTCATTATTTCAGCGGTTGAAGGAGTTGCTGTAGGTGCCGGCCTTGCAGCTGCTTTTATGGCTGATATCTCCGTGGTCGGAAGAAATGCTCGAATTCTGGATGGCCACACAAAACTTGGAGTTGCTGCTGGGGACCACGCTGCGATCATATGGCCCCTTTTATGCGGCATGGCAAAAGCGAAATATTACTTGTTGACCTGCGACTCAATGTCAGGAGAAGAAGCAGAGGCGATGGGTCTCGCCAGCCTGTGCGTAGAAGACGACCAAGTCGTTGAAGAGGCATACAAAGTCGCACGAAAGCTAGCAACCGGCAGCCAGACAGCAATTCGGTGGACTAAATACAGCCTAAATAACTGGCTTCGATCAGCAGGGCCCGCGTTTGATACATCTGTAGCACTAGAGATGCTCGGTTTCACTGGGCCTGACGTTCGAGAAGGCCACGCTGCGATAATGGAAAAGAGGAAACCAAACTTCGACTGACGCTTGAACCCTCTAGGTCTCTTCAAGAACCTGTTCAATTTCAGACCAGATCTCAACCGGTTGTTTCACTTCAATTGCCTGCAACCCGAAAGCTCGGGCAGCGTCTATGTTCACTCGGTTGTCGTCCAGAAAAAGGACATTCTCTGGCTCGGTTTCCAATTGCTCAACTAGATACGCATATATCCGCTCTTCTGGTTTGCGCATCCCCACAAAAGCAGAATTGATAACTACGTCGAAAAGCTTTGCGACTTCCAGACCATCAACCACGGTGGGCCAAGCTTCCACAATGTTGTTAGTGAGAAGCCCAGTCACAAAACCTCGTTCTCGAAGTCGAGAGATTCCATCTACGACCTGAGGCACCACCGCAAGATGAGCGAAGAGGAAATGGGGACTTTGAGGGTCCCATATGACCTCAGCACCTGGTAAGTCAGATCTAGACCAAGCTAGATATGACTCAAGACTCATCTCTCCACGTTCAAGCTTGGCAAATTGCGAATTGGGGTCATCATCCCGATATTCAGCACGTCTAGCCCGCAACTGTTTTTGATCAACATTGATACGCCGATAGAGCTTCTCTATCACTGGCCCCGGAGGAATAGTGATCACGCCGCCCCAGTCAAACACCACTGCTTTGATCTTGGGTAGACCCGGTTCGCTCTTCGCTTCCACCGGCACCTCCATCTCATTCAAGATCTGCACAATAGGTCGCTTCTCTTGCGAGAGAGGCTTAATGCGTGACTATTTAGTGTTCCAGCTTCCTTTACCATCAAGGCTTTCGTTGACAACTACGCGCTGCACCCACTCCGGAGTGCTGGGAGGGTCTTCTCCAACCAAGACCGCGACGGTCCTAGTTCTATTGGGCGGCGCCTCTGGCCAAGTGGTCCATCCATCAGTCACAACCACAAGCAAGTCGGGACTTGGGCGAGTTTGTACGGCAGCCGAAATGCCTTGGACAAGGTCTGTCCCCCCACCGCCTACCAGCTGCAAGTCAGAAGCAGCACGAACTCTCTGCGCAGAGCCTGCCTCAGAGTCACAATTAAAGACCCGCACTGATTCGAAGCGGATTCCTCCAGTTGAAAGCAACCCGTCAATCTCGCTCAGAGCCTGGCCCAACAGTTCTTCGCTCATCGATGCACTCGTATCTAACACAACCGATACTTCCGGTGTCCGGGAGCTCAAACTAGGAAGAATGACATCAGGGACAAATGCATACCTTCGATTCGGTCGCCCGTAGCTGTAATCGACAGCACCAGCTATCTCCGAAATACCCTGACGAAGTTTGGCCCCTAGTTCGGACCGCCAGTCGACCTGCGGCTCAAGCAAAGAATTAGCCCACCTCAACATGCCCAATGGGATAGAACCATGGTTTCGCTGATGCGCTAACGCATCCGAAGCCACCTGCCGTTTAATTAGTTCCTTTTCTTCTGCTGTAACTCCGTCTGTGCTTTGCTGCGGTGAAGGCTCATCCCAGAGTCGAGGATTCCCATGTGCTGAACTCCCGCAATCACGACGCTTCCCGGTGCGGGTCGAACCCATAAAAAAATACTCTTCTCCAAATAGTGAGTCTGGGAGAGATAGCTCCTCATGCGAAGCCGAATCTTTGGGAAGAGGGTCGCCCTCTTGCAGGTCATCATTAAGTTCCGCGTCCATGGCGTCGACCCAACGAAAGAGATCTGTTTCTTGAAGGTCAATTTCTCGAGCCCTCGACGCATGCCCTCGAAGAAGGTGTCCTACTTGGTGAATCATTTCTACCCCAAGGAGATCTACCGACCAAGCACTCGAAGCTTCGTCGCTTATATAGACCCGGAAATATTCATCACCAGCTATGTGACTAACCCTTTCGTCTGCAACGAAGCGCAATGCGAACAAGGCTGAAGCCAAGTACGGGTAGTTGTAGGCGGCCCAAAGTCGCGCTGCGGAAATCCGCTCTTCTGGCTTCATTCAAGAAGACCTGCTGCCTCTAGCACTGGTAAAAATATTGATGCTTCGGGTGGTGCGCTAACCCCATCAGGCCGAATCTGCGCCAATACTCTCGCGGCTATCGCGCCGATGTCCGGAGATTGGTGCGCTGCCTTCTCTAACACTCGCCACCCGGCCAACCAACGGTCGGGCGTCGGATCTGATGCAACAGCACCGGCTACCGCCGACAACGCTGCATAAAGCCGATCGCCGCGTTCAGGAAAGTCAACAGAGTCAGGGTCCATCAACGCTACCTCCGGGTCAGGAAGGTCAAGCTCTTGAACCCAGGTGAGAAATTCGAGACCAGCTCCGTCTCCTACACAACCAATGACTAAATTTCTTCTGGTTTCTATAGAGGCCTCAATCGCAGAGGCTGCAGCCAAAAGGCGCGCAAGCATTTCCCAAGTCCTCGGACTTGGCCAAGCTCGCCCAGCAAGGGCGCGTTCGCTCGGTGGCTGTATCACCAAAGATTGCCGAACAGAGAGAAAACCACCAACCAGTCCTGCTGTCGTCGGAATATGGTTCTGCCAATCCTTCGGAAGCACCGGGATGGTTGGTGTTGGAAAGCCTGCAACTAAACCTGTAGCAACAGCCATCGAATCTACGTGCCAATCGAAATGACAAAAGCGGTTGGCGAGTGGTGCCGATAAATCCCAACCATCAGCAGCTTGGTCAGGTGGGTTAGCGGCGGCAACTATCGCTAACTCGTCCGGCAAAGTCAGGTCGCCGACTACTCGCTCCAGTACCACGCGCAACAATGCCGCCTGCACGGCAGGGGGAGCTGTTGAAATTTCATCGAGAAAAAGCACGCCACTTCCAGCGTCAGATAGTCGTTTTGCCCAGCGAGGTGGTGCGAACTCAACCCCGTTATCAGTTATCACTGGAAGTCCGCTGAAATCGCTTGGCTCTCGGATACTCGCAATTACAACTTCATACGTTGTATCGATGGATCGACACATATCTTCGACCGCCGAGCTCTTTCCAGCGCCGGGTGGCCCCCACAAAAGGACAGGAACGCGGGCCGCTACTGCCAGAGACAAAGCCTCAAGAACTACATCGTTCTGATTCGTCATGAAAGCAGTCTCCTCGAATTCTGAATAAGTGTTATCCATCTTGGTAGCACGTAGCAGCAAAGGTGCAGATAATCTGCGGCTTAATGGATGATCATCTAACGGCACACGAACAAGCAACACCAATGTCACCAAGTCCGACAGGACCCCTTCAGGGAATTCGCGTTCTGGACTGCACCCAGGCAATAGCAGGTCCCTGGTCGACCATGATGCTCGGTGATCTCGGCGCTGATGTAATCAAGATAGAGGCACCTCGAGGAGACCTACAGCGGCCTATGGCGCCATATACCCGCGAAGATCAGGAGCGATCCTACGGCGGTTCATTTTCCACCTACAACCGAAACAAGAGGGGCGTCGTTCTTGATTTCACAAATGAGGTCGATAGAGCCAAGTTTCTTGAACTTGTAGATAGCGCTGACGCCGTGGTGGAGAACATGCGAGCAGGTGTAATGGATGGCCTAGGGATAGGTTGGGAAACTCTCAGGGAACGAAACCCTCGCCTTGTTTATGGCGCAATTAGGGGATTCGGAGACCCTAGAACCGGAGAAAGCCCCTATGCAGAGTGGCCCGCCTACGACGTGATAGCTCAAGCCATGGGCGGATTGGTATCCCAGAACGGAAACGGGCCTGAAAATCGGATCCAAGTTGGTCCTTTCATCGGTGACATATACCCAGGAACCATTGGAGCTATGGGCGTATTAGCGGCCCTCTTCCACGCTCAAAGAACCGGTGAAGGACAGTTCGTCGACGTAGCTATGGTCGATTCGATAATGGCACTCGCCGAAATGGGAGTCATGCGCTACTCGTATTTAGGGCGGCCCGATACCCCACCCAGCGGCAATCGAAATGACTTCGCAGTTCCTTTCGATGTGTTCGAAACGAAAGATGGATCCATGGCGATAGCGGCTCCCACTGACCATCATTGGAAGGAGCTGGCAGAAGCTATGGGACATCCTGAATGGGCTCTAGATGAGGACAAAGCAACAATTCGAGCTCGGGTACTAAACCGAGAACCCCTAGACAAAGCTATGACTGAATGGGCTCAGGAAAGAACAAACCAAGAAATCTTGGATCTAATCGGAGGCAAAGTTCCGTGTGGACCTGTGAATCTTCCGGGGGATTTATTTTCTGACGAACACGTTCAAGCAAGACAGATGTTGGTTGCTGTTGACCAGCCAAGCGGAAGACCCGTTGTGCAAGTCGCTTCACCAATAAAGATGACCCGTACCCCAACCGGCATTCACCGCAGAGCCCCTCGGCTTGGAGAACATACCGATGAAGTCCTATCCGAAATAAACGACTTACGCGACCGGTTCAAACGCTGAAAGCTCAGCAGTCAAGTTCAATACTTATGAACTAAAGCTGTTGATCTGCACATAGATAGGCCGCGTCCACCAACCCCTCGCCCCTAGCATCGAGCAAAACGGACTTACCCATTTGGTTCATTACGTATCCCATAGACAAACCGATATTCGGATCGGCGAACCCTATTGACCCACCTGCGCCTACGTGACCGAAAGCTCCTTCTCGGATATTCACAGAGTCAGTGTCTCCACCAAAGGATTTTCTATTGTCCATCCTCAACATAAACCCTTCCGAAAATCGTGTCGGCAACAAGAGCATTGCGTCTCGCTCAGTAGCGACCGAGACACGTTTCATTCGCTCAACCTGCTGCGGGCCAACAAAGTCGCCCACCGCACACGATTGGTAAATCCTGGCAAGACCTCGGGCGTTTGTGATTCCTCCGCCACCGCCTAACTCAGCTGACCAAACTTCAGGAGAATCTCCCTTCGCACCCCCTCGATTTCGCCAAGCCCTAGCTTGTAAACCATCCGCATCAGCGATGAAAGCCCTAGTGAACGCAGAAAATTCTTCCTTCTCACCTGGTCTGAACGGCTTTAAGGGTGAAACGCGATGGTGCTCCGTGGCAGGCAACCCAATCCAGAAGTCTGCTCCCGCTGGCTCCGCTAGTTCTTCTCGAAAGAAGGTGCCGAGACTAAGCCCAGAAGCACGCCGAACAAGCTCTCCAGCTACCCAACCAAACGACATCAAGTGGTACCCATTTCGAGTACCTGGCGGCCACCAAGGCTCTTCGGCCGCCACTCGGTCACACATGTAATCCCAATCGAATGCAGAACCTTCTGGCAGTTCGTCTCGAAAAGCAGCGACACCAGTTGTGTGATTGAGCATCATTCGAGTCGTTACTGTTGCCTTAGCGCCATGAGCAAACTCAGGCCACACCTCAGCAACCGGTGCATCAAGGTCAAGTAACCCCCTGTCAGCCAGCAGATGACAGGCGAGGGCGACCGCACCCTTTGTGCAGGAATTAACTACTGCGATGGTGTCTTCGAGCCACGGGTTGCCCTCGGCGTCTCTATCCCCAGCCCACACGTCAACGACCGTCTCTCCTTCATACGTAACGCAAACTGATGCTCCTAACTCGCTGAAGCGATCAAAATTAGAAGCAAACTTTTCCACTAAGGGTTCCCAGCCATCGCTGACGGTTCCATTGATTTCGACACTCATAGGTGCAAGATTGTCACGTCTAGCATCATTATGTCTCCCTATTCGCGGCGTCCTCCGGTAGTTTCACCGTAATGGCGAAGCGCAAAAAGAGACGTCCTGCAATGCGACGACCTACCCACACTTCGGACCCTGTGCTGCCCGGCCACGTCTCCCCGATGCGTTCCGTGCCCATTGAGATACCGCGTCCTGATTATGCCGAACGGGGTGTCCCGATTCAGACAACCCCAGATGACCTCAGAAAGGACCAGGCGACGGTAGAACGAATGCGCCAGGCCGGATCAGCCGCAAGGCGCGTCCTGCGAAGGGTCGCGTCGCACATAGCTCCCGACATCACCACAGAAGAACTCGACCAGATTTGCCATGAAGCATGCATCGAAGAGGGCGGGTACCCCAGTCCTCTTAATTACAACGGCTACCCAAAATCGCTTTGCACTTCAATAAACGAAATCATTTGTCACGGAATTCCAGACAGTCGGGCACTCAAAGACGGGGACATAATCAACTGTGATGTAACGATTTTTCTCGATGGGGTGCACGGCGACCATAGCGAGACTTTTACTGTCGGAGACGTCGACAACCAATCACGAGAACTAATCCGGGTGACGAGAGAATGTCTCTATCTGGGCATAGCTGCCGTTCGCCCAGGCGGCATGGTGAGAGATATTGGAATGGCAATTCAGAACCATGCCGAATCAGCGGGCTTCGGAGTGGTCCGAGAATTCATCGGCCACGGGGTAGGTGAGATCTTTCATCATCTCCCGAACATTCCTCATTACTACGAGCCTTCGGCGCAATTTGAATTCGAACCTGGAATGACATTCACAATCGAACCAATGATCACCATTGGCTCTCCGAGTGCAAACCTGTGGGACGACGGCTGGACCGCTGCTACCAAAGACCTAGGCCGCACAGCCCAGTTCGAACACACCATTTTGGTTGAAGATAACGGAGTGGAAATATTGACTGTCGAAGAAAACGAAAGTCAACCTTTCATTGAAGGTGCAAACTCCAGCGAATGGCCCCAGACGCTGTTAGTCGGCCCGGCGAGCACGAATGACTAAGGCGACTATGTCAAGTCGAAAGCTAGTGACACTCGTCGCTATTTCCTTTCTATTCATAACCGGGTGCGCGACCGAACCTAAGAATCGCCCAATCCCAACGACAACACCGGTCTTAACAACACTTCGCCCCGAACTCACGACAACGACAACAGAGAAAATCGTGCAACGAATGGCCTATGTAGTTCAGCCAGGTGACACTCTTAGCAAAATCGCGAAAGGTTTTGGGGTCTCCGTGGGTGAACTCATGCTCGAAAACGGCAAGGAAGACACGGTCTTGGGGATCGGGGAAACACTATTTATCCCTCCCCCATCCGATGAAAGTTCTGGTTAGGACACGTGGCGAAGTTGCTGTACTTGGCGTCGCTTTCCTTGCTCACAGTTTTCATGGTGGGGTGCAATCCCGACCGAACCCCTGAATCTATTCCCAATACTTCACCCGCACCAGAAACAGAAGAGACAATCCCAGACGTCGAAGAGTTCCGAGAAACGTACATTGTCGTTCGCGGAGACACGCTGATCGCTATCGCTGATCAATTCGGTATTCACCTAAACGATCTAGTGCGCGAGAACAACATTGCTGACCCGACCATGATCTACGTAGGCCAAGTTCTTCTAATTCCGCCACCTCCTAGTGAAGACGACGGCCCACTTCTCACCATCCCACCCCCCACAGACCCTTTACTACCAACCCTTGAGCCAACTAGCTCAATACCCAATTAATCAGACTTGTGCTTGGGTGCCTGGATTTGTTGTGATTGACGTGTAACTGTAAGTGCGTTCTACCGGGACGGCATGTGTGAACCAAACAAGTTCGATCAGTCTGAGAATTAACGAAATAGATGATCAAGTAGATCGGTGGTGGGAGCGTTGGCGCGGGGTCTCGTCAGTTGACCGTCTGTTTTATGCCGCGTCCAATCTCGGAGATTTCAGTCTTATTTGGCACATTGTCGGCGGCATTCGGGCGCTCCCTCCTGGTCGACGCCCCCGTGCAGCAGTTGGATTCAGCGCTCTCATGGGCTTCGAATCGCTGCTAGTTAACCAGGGAATCAAACGATTTTTTCACCGAAGTCGCCCAGGTGCAGCCTCGGACAACCCTACGGCGCATCAGTTGCGGGAACCCCTTACCTCTAGTTTTCCTTCGGGTCATGCGTCAGCTGCATTTTGTGCGTCGGCGGTTCTAGCACGTCGATCTAAGTTGGGGAAACTCTGGTATCTAGCCGCCGGGATTGTGTCATGTTCGCGAATACACGTCCGACTGCATCACGCTTCTGACGTGGCGGCGGGGGCATCAATCGGTCTGCTGCTGGGCAAAGCCGTATCAAAGCTCCTACCAAAAGACTGACAGTCAGCCGATAAATAGTATGGATCTTGGCAGCTAGGCCTGAGCCGGAACTTCCATGCCGCTCTCGACATCAGAGAGATCGATACTGACATCTTTTGCCGGCTGCGCAGTCCGATTCAAAGCTGTCCGAACATCTAGAAGAACATCAGTAACTTCGGTTGATGAAACCAGTTCCCGGTGCATATAACTGCTCAGAGCACGGTCGACTACAGAAAGGGCCTCTACGACATTTTCCGGGACAACTATCTTCATGTCCTGAGGTTCAGTCACCAGATGCTCCAATCCGCTGATTGCCATAACCAGCTCTAACCCTCACCCTAGCGCTGCTAGCGGCTTGATACCGATCATATTTACTAGAAGAAATAACTTTCATTTGAGGACTATCTTGATGTCAATGACTAGCGAATCGCACACGCCTTTGGGCATTACCTACGGAAGCCTCGGAGTTCTAGGGGCTTCATCTGTTCCGGAAATAGCTCAAACAGCTGTTACTTCGGGGTATCAATCATTTTGGACGGTTGAAGCCACGGGCACAGACGCCATCAGTCTCCTCGGCGCAGTTTCTCAAGCAGCTCCAGAACTTGATCTAGCAACTGGGGTTATGCCCATTCAGCTGCGCAGCCCATCTCTCACAGCGATGACCGCTGCAACGCTTCAGTCTCTAAATCCGCAGTGCAATGTTTGGATGGGTCTCGGTGTGTCAGCCCCAGGGGTTCTTCGACAACACGGCATCGAATCATCTGATCGTCCCATTGCGATGATGCGCGAATACGTAGCGCTGACGCGGGAATGTTTGTCAGGGGAATCAGTAACTTTCGAAGGGGATTTCTGGCAAGTTAAGCGTTTCCGTTTAGCTATGCGAGCCCCGGAAAATACCCCAAAGATTGTGCTTGCCGCCCTTAACCCCCAAATGCTCAAGTTAGCTGGCGAGGTCGCAGACGCAGTTCTCTTGAACTACATACCAGCCAGCCACGTCCCAGAAGCGGTGAAACATATTCGATCAGGCGGACAGGCCATCATTATGAGCAACGTTCATGCCGCAGTTGCAGACTTTGACGAAGCATCCCGTCCAGCTCGCAAGGATCTTTTTAATTATGCAATGGCAGACGGCTACGCCAATATGTTCCGCGCAGCCGGTTTCGAGGATGAAGTCCAGGAGTTGCGCTTACGTCAGAAAGAAAAGGACCGAGAAGGGGCTTTGGCGGCAATAACCGAACAAATGATCCAAGCCATAAATTTCATAGGGAATAAAGAAGAAGTAACTGCGTTTACCAACAGCTATTTAGAGGCCGGGGTTGAGTATCCAATTCTTATGCCTATGCCCTGGGGCGAAAACCGCAAGCTGGTGACGCAGCTCACCCTTGAGGCAATGGCTGCCATTAATCAGTGAACTACCTGGACTAGTCGACTACAGAAATCCCCGTGGGGCAGCTGACTCCAGTGCCGCCTAAACCGCAATAACCATTGGGCACCTTCTGCAGGTACTGCTGGTGGTAGTGCTCGGCATAATAAAAGGCACCTTGATCCAAAATCTCAGTCGTAATTGGCCCATAGCCAGCATTACTGAGCGCTGCCTGGAACTCAATGCGGGTCGATTCAGCGAGTTGTTGCTGCTCTTCGTTAGAGACGTAGATACCTGATCGATACTGGGTACCCATATCATTTCCTTGCCGCATGCCCTGTGTTGGGTCATGGTTCTCCCAAAACAACTCAAGCATTTTCAGATAACTGGTGATCCGCGGGTCATAGACAACCAAGACAACTTCATTGTGTCCCGTAAGCCCACTGCAGACTTCTTCATACGTGGGGTTTTCAGTAAAGCCTCCTACATAACCAACTGCTGTAGACAAGACACCGGTCGCATTCCAAAAAACTCGTTCTGCCCCCCAGAAACAACCCATACCGAACACGGCGCTCTCACTTGAATCAGGGAAAGGCGGGGTCATAGGGTTGCCAAGTACCTCATGGACAGGGGGAACCTGTACGGCCACATCGCGCCCAGGTAACGCCGTCTCGACGGTTGGCATCTCTAACTTGTTACTCCACAAAGACATATCGCACCTCGGGTTCAGATTAGACCAGCTCAGGCAGACAAGCACCGCTCTCACCTAGCCTTACGGTATGTCTAGTTCTTTGATCCCACCAGAATCGTTAGCTCGTGTCGGAGAAATTTTGGCCGGCCCCGTCACTGTGCGAATTGATCGTCGAGAATCGCAGCGTTATGCGTATGCAGTTGGAGATCTAAATCCCATTTACTTCGATGACGAGTCCGCTAAAGAAGCCGGTTATCGGACCCTAACCACTCCACCGCTGTTCATCACTCATGCACTCGTGACTCCTAAACCGGCATCCACCCTTAGGGCCGACGGTCTCTATGAAGATTCGACAAGTGTCGTCTTGGAAGTTGCTCGAATGATGTTCGGAGGCGAAGAATGGGATTTTCTGGAACCCGTCTGTGTCGGAGATGAGATCACTGGCACCACACGACTGTTAGATCTTGACCAGAAAGAAGGCAAGAAAGGACCTTTCGTTCGATTGGTGAGGGAAACCACTTTTACTAATCAAGATGAACAGGTAGTAGCACGATCCCGTCAGATAGGAATTGCGCGATGAGCGAATACCCCGACATTGCCACAATCGAAGCCGGCGATGAGTTGCCCGTCATGCGCAAACGAGCTGGAGAAGCAGAATTGTTCCTCTATAGCGCTGCTAGCTTCAATCCGCACCGCATTCATTACGATAGGGCATACGCCAACTACGAAGGCCACCAGGACATCGTCGTGCATGGGCCTCTCCAAGGCTCTTGGCTCACCCAGTTTATTACCGATTGGGCTGGGCCTCGTGCGCGTTTGCTGTCAGTTGAGTGGCAGAACCGAGCAAGCGCCTTCGTCGATGAAGAACTCAGCTTTTCCGGCTCTGTCATATCGGTTGACAAAGTGAATGGCTCAGTAGAACTTGAGATTTATGAGCGAAAACAAGACGGTAGCGTTCTGATGCCAGCAAAAGCGACCGTGAAGTTGGGGCCGAGTTAGATGAAAATCGCCGTGGACTTCCCATCAGTTGCTTATAGAGAGGGACCGCAACAAGTGCTCGCTCTGGCCTCGGCCATCGAAGAAATCGGTTACGACGAGATCGCAGCCTTTGATCATGTTGTCATGGGTTACCCGTCTCAGGACCGTCGTACTATTTATCCGGCCGAGATGCCCATCCTTGAAGCGCTGATGCTTCTAGCGAACATAGCCGCGGTCACCTCGAAAGTGTCACTTTCGACTGAGGTTCTGGTATTGCCCCAACGTCAGCCGGTGTTAGTTGCCAAACAAATCAGCACACTGGACACCTTGTCCCAAGGGCGGGTTCGGTTGGGTATCGGTGTTGGGTGGCAAGACAGCGAATACGATGCTCTTGAGGAAGATTTTTCGACTCGCGGAAAACGCATGGACGAAGCGATTGACCTACTAAGAAGTTATTGGCAAGGCGGCCGAATCGAATTTCGAGGCAGTTACTACGACTCGCACGATATGGGCATGGAGCCAGTCTCGCCTCAAGGCGCCGAGATCCCTATATGGGTGGGCGGCGAAAGCCCTGCTGCTCTTAGGAGAACAGCAGAAAAAGCAGACGGGTGGATGGCGTCAGGAGTTACCGACGAGCAAGCTCTTTCCTGTGTCACCGATATCCAGCGCATGGCTGAGGAATTCGGGCGCGATACGGCGGAAATTGGGTTTCAACTTATGTTGCAACCGCCACCTCGAAGCGATGAAGACAAGCTGTTCTACACAAATCTGGATGCTATAGCCGAGCGCGCAGCGGTCGTTAAAGCGATGGGCTTCGAGTGGACGTCAGTCAACGCAACCGCAGTATTTCAAGCTGGGGCACGTTCAGTTGACGCGATGATCGAACAGTTGGATCTAATTCATACCCGAATTAGAACCGAAGTTGATTAAGCCGAATCTTTCATTCCGCTAGAGACCGTCAACTATGTCGATGAGCTCACCCAGCTCCTCTATCTGCATGTCCGCGAGCTGCAAAGCTGCTGGTTGCTGGCCTATCGCTACGGTGATGGCTCCTGCAGCCTGGCCCGCGAGAATGTCGTGCACTGAATCCCCGACCATCACATACACACCTCGGATCGCGTTACATTCCTCAGCAGCCGCTAGGACCATTCCTGGACCTGGTTTCGATCCGTGACCCGAATCGAACCCTTTCACCGAAGTGAAAAAGTGGCTCCACTTAAGAGCCTCGACATGATTCATCGCACACAATTCCGAATCATTCGTAGCGATTGCTAACTTCCAGCCTCGATCGGTCAACGCGTTCAACGCACTAGTCGCTCCCTTGTTGGGGACAATGTTTTGCTGGGCTGCTTCATTGATCGTTTGCTTAAAGGTAACGACGTCAATTAAATCGGCGACCAGGTTGTCAGTTGTCTCACTGGTCTCACTGATGAACGCTGAGTGAGGCAACACACGTCGTTCAGCTAAGTCGTATCCGAAAAGCTCAGCTGCAAGTTCCTTGGCGTTCTGGTCTACTACTAGATCGAAAGCGGACCCGATGGCTTCATTCCATGTTGAATGAAAGTCAAGCAAAGTACCGTCTTTGTCAAATATGACAGCTTTGCTATCAGGCATCGGCGATCAACACTTCGCATCCCGTGCCGCTCAAAATTTGTTTCACTGCCTGTTGGTTATCGGTGGACAATTCTCGGAAAGCCTCGCGTATCCAACTCAAACATTTGTTTTGGTATGCGAACGTCGCTTGTTTGTACTCGTGACCCTCGATTAGACACGACAACTCAGGGTCACCGGCGGCTATGGCCTGTTCATTCGCCATTAAGAACGGTGCGTAGGTGCGACCTATTTCGGTAAGCAAGTTAAGTGACGATTCCGGCAAGTTGTTACGCGTGAACCACCCCTCGTTTTCGCTGACCTCCAGTGACGACAAGTCATCGAGCTGGTAGGCCCAAATGACGCTTCTCGGGCTTCGGCGTGCTGCTATCAGTGAAGAGTCAGGTTCCCAGAAAAATAACTGACTGAACTGACCAAATAAGCCAAAGTCGCCTCGCCCCGGACGATTACCCAAAAGAAATTGGTTCTCGGTTAAATGAGTTTCTAGCGTCGTAAGAAGCCGAACAAAACTGGTCTCTATTACGTCGCGATTATTATCTGTAGAGCCGACTAAAGCAGTTCTATTCATCTGGCGGCTAGTAATGAAATCCTTGATTTCACCATGCTGCTCGGGACTCATTTGGTTGTCCGACATCAATGGCAGCATGTTGCCTGCCTTCGCTATGGCGTCACCATAAAGGTGATGCCATCGGTAGTGGTACATCATCTTTGTCACCCATTCGTCGCCATAATCTTCAATTAGGTGATCAAGAAACCCCACTACGGGATCGGCTGGGAGCAGGCTTCTCTCAGAATAATCCTCTTCTAAGCGCAAGATTTGGGGAGATGAATCCACCATCACCTCCGAATAACCACCGTCTCCGTCACTAAAGGCAAGCATCGGAATGATCGCTATCGGGGGCTCCGGAAAACCTTCGTCTTCTCTAGACCCTCGAACAACCCACCTATGTGAAATCCTGCGATATCGAAGTACGGCCCGCATTTTGACGGAATACGGTGACCCGTAAGCCCCGACCAAAGTGACATGTCGAGAGTTCATTCGTTGCCCCTATCGGACCAAGTTCTTCACCAAGGTCATTCTTTATTGCCCGCATGTTCTGTCGCCGAATCATTACACGTAACACTCAACAGCAGTCATTCAATCAAAGCTACGTTTGTGACATGAGCGAACGAGATCTAATTGTTAGCAATCTGGATGTTTGTTGGAAGAGCGTTGTCGATTTCCTGAGCACACTCGACGGCAGCCAATGGGAGACCCCATCGCTATGCCCCGAGTGGACCATTAAGGGTGTCGCCGCTCACATGGTGTCGGTAGAGCAGGCCTTGTCAAATTGGTTACCATCCGGCTTAGATACACCACCACCTTTCGAAAAAGTTGGGGGCTACTTTGAAGCCGCTATGCAAATGCCGGAGGTGGAGTTGGTTGAACATATGCAGCAGACGTTTGACACTCGCCGACAAAATCTTTCAGAGACCACCCAGGAGGACTTCGCTAACCCGAGCGTCACTCCTATAGGTCCTGCCACTTACGGACGGTTCATGGCCGTGCGCGAGTTTGACTTCTGGATGCATGAGCGAGATTGTCGAACCCCTTTGGGTATCGCCACCGATAATGGTGGGCCAGCAGCAGAAATGGCTTTGAATGAAGTTCACCTTTCCATCGGCTATATCGCGGGTAAGAAGATCGGACTGATTGAAGGCCAATCAATTCACTTCGACATTACAGGTTCGGTAGAACGCGACATTTATGTACGCGTCGACGAACGTGCTGTTGAGTGTGAACCTATAGATACGCCTACAACCACCCTTCACTGCGACTCAATGGCGTTTATGAACCAGGCCTGTGGACGCATCGACCCCGAAGTTGCCATCAGCGAGGGCGCTATTAGTTGGTCTGGCGACAGCGAACTCGGTGCTCACGCTGCACGAAACCTTCGCTTCACGATGTAATTGGTGAATTTGGTTAGTCGGTAAAACTTGAGATCAACGTGGGATTCTCGAGATCTGCCAGTTGTTGGTTGCGGTGATTCACTTCGACTAGAAGCTCGGGGTGACTTAACACCCAAAACCTACGTTCATACATTGCGTTCAAAACCTGAGAAGCAACTTGTCCTGGGTCCATGCCATTCTCTAGTGCCGCCGCTATCGCCGCATTTCGAGCACGCGCTTCATCCGGTGCCTTAGCTATTTGATCAATGGATTCATCTCGTCTTCGACGAAGATGGTCGGGACGATTTCTTTGGGCCGTAGCAATATTTGTCTTCACCACGCCCGGACAGAGCACAGATACACCGACATTTGCTTCCGAGTCGCGATTCATCTCGTGGTGCAGTGTCTCCATAATCGCCACAACTCCGAACTTTGCTGCGTTGTAGGGAGCAAGACCAGGTACAGCCATCAGACCCGCTACTGAAGCTGTGCTCATCACATGGCTTTCTTCAGCCTCAATTAAGTGCGGCAAGAAATGGTGTAGTCCGTGAATCACGCCCCATAAGGAAACGTCGATGACCCACTTCCAATCAACTAGTTGTTGGTTTTTGACGAGTCCACCGCCGCCAACTCCTGCATTGTTGCAAAGGATGTTGACGCCTCCAAAGGTTTCAAGCGTTGCAGCGCACAATTCGGCAACAGAATTCTCATCTGTCACATCAGTCTTTACCGCAAGAACTGCGGCGCCTAAAGCCTCAATTTCAGCTCTCGTTGTCGCGAGAGCATCGTCTTCGACGTCTGCGAGGACAACCTTTGCTCCCTCGGCAGCAAAAGCAACCGACAAAGCTTTTCCGATGCCTGACGCTGCCCCTGTAACGACAGCAACGCGTTCATTCATCGTCTCCATTACTTCCTCGTTTCTTTAACTCTCCGAACACCTGTGCACCGTCTGCGCTTACTTCACTTGCTTAACTCCTCGAACCGTTCAACAACATCTAGATATTCGGTGATCATGTCTTCCACCACTCGGGTCGCAGAGATTGATTCGTTCATAGATCCCACAATTTGGCCGACGAAATAGTTGGACAATTCAACTGCGCCTTTATTCTCAGGATTCATTGCTGCCCTATCGACTTGGCGGCTCGCGTGCGCAATCAACATCGGTTGGAGAGGCATCGGCAACGTCCCCGGCGAATCCTCTCCCTCCCATTCATCAGTCCACGCAGAACGAAGCTGGCGGGCCGGCTTACCCGTTCGAGAGCGTGATCTCAGCGTGTCAGAGGAAGTTGCCGCAAGAAACTTGTCCTTGACCACTGGGTGAGTCTCGGCTTCTAACGTCGTTAACCATACGGACCCGCACCATACCCCCTGGGCTCCCAGCGCGATCGAGGCAGCTACCTGACGTCCACTTCCTATCCCTCCGGCCGCTAGCACAGGAGTTGGCGCTACCGCATCAACTATTTCTGGAACAAGGACCATGGTTCCGATATCACCGGTATGACCACCGGCTTCGTGCCCTTGGGCAATGATGATGTCTACACCCGCCGCTACGTGACGCACCGCGTGGGACTTTTTACCTGCAAGCGCGCCAACTAGCACTCCATTTGCGTGCGCCCGCTCGATCATGTCAGGAGGAGGGGGACCGAGAGCGTTAACAATCAGTTTGATTGGGTGAGAAAACGCGACATCCATTAGAGGTACCGCTTGGGCGTAGGTCATCGGTGGTTCCGAATCAACTGGCACACCGCTGCGTTCTGAATCCTCCTTGGGCAATGGAGGAACTGCATACCGTTCCATCATGTCTTCTAGAAAATCACGGTGGCCTTGCGGAATCATTTCGCTGAGGTCGCCTAAAGATTTTCCGCCTTCCGAAGAACCTTCATATTTAGCGGGAACAATGATGTCGACACCAAAGGGTTTGTCGCCAACTTCGTCTCGAATCCACTGCAAGTCGATATCGAGTTGTTCGGGTGTGTGAGCAGCGGCACCAAGTACACCGAAGCCTCCAGCTTTGGTGACGGCAGCAACCACGTCTCGACAGTGGGTAAACGCGAGGATGGGCACATCCACGCCGAGCATTTCGCAGACAGGTGTCTTCATAGACTCGAAACTAGGCGGCAGAAGAGCTTTCTGCCCACCGGAAAGGCCTATTCAACGCGAAACAGCTTATTTTCAGTGTTATCAACAGCAAATTCTCCCGATTTTCGAGATATATCGAACGAGGGGTCGGTATCGAGCTTCAAGGCTGCGAAAATAACGTCATGAGCATCACAGCAGTCGGCCACAGCTATTTCGATGTCGAAACAGATACCCAGCTTGACGTCTGGTATCCGAATCCTGGAGTTGATCCCAGTAGGTCATGTTTGGCCGAAAAGCTGGGCCTGATTCAAGGTCGGATAGTTGAAGTAACCATCGAGGATCTCGATGCGCCCGCTTCCAATCTTTCTGATGCCTATCTAAGACTCCATCTTCTAAGTCGTAGGGAGATTCAGCCGCATGGCGCCAATCTTGACGGCGTTTTCGGATTGCTAACCAACTGCGCTTGGACCAATGCCGGGCCCGTCTTACCAGACCGAGTAGGCGAGCTTCAGGCCCGTGCGGCGGTGACGAACCAGAGCATTTCGGTGACTTCAGTTGACAAATTCCCTCGAATGACAGACTACGTAATTCCATCAGGCGTGCGAATTGCTGATGCAGACAGAGTCCGACTCGGGGCACATTTAGCTGAGGGGACAACAGTCATGCACGAAGGGTTCTGTAATTTCAACGCAGGCACTTTGGGACCTTCAATGATTGAAGGAAGGATTAGTGCTGGCGTCGTTATCGGTGCCAATTCCGATATCGGCGGCAGTGCCTCGATTATGGGGACGCTCTCTGGCGGTGGTAAAGAAACCATCGTCGTGGGCGAACATTGCCTTTTAGGTGCAAACTCTGGGATCGGCATATCCCTGGGCGATTACTGCACTGTTGAGGCTGGCTGTTATGTGACCGCCGGAAGCCAAATAACTCTCCCTGATGGATCCGTCGTGAAGGGCAAAGAATTATCTGGCCGGTCTGGGATGCTCTTAATCCGGAACAGCTCGTCAGGCGCTATTGAAATGCGCGTGCTCGACCCTGAGCGATGGGAGGGGATTAACAAAGCGCTCCACGATAACTAGCTAAAAGCATCCCTAGTGACAGCGCTACTACGATTCGGACAGACGAAGAAAGAGGCGGGGAATGACGTACGTGACAGATCGGATAATCCACGATGCCGATGCTCACACAATGGAACCTCCAGAGTGGCTAGACGAATTCGGATCAAAGAAGGTCCGAGAATACGCACGAAAGCAGTTTTTTGCTAACGAGGAAAGTCCAATTTTTAGTGAAATAGATCACTGCCGCACTCTCCATCTTGACCCCGATTTTCGAGCAAAAGCCGAGCAAGAGGTCATGCTTCGCAAGAATTACCGTGCTCATGGAGCCTGGAATTCGATCGACCGAAGCGAAGCTTTGAATCATATGGGCTTCGCAAGCCAGCTCATCTTTCCGACAATGCCGAACACCCTTCTAGAAGTGATGGAGCATGATGCTGCACCAAGCCTTACCTACGAGGTGGCATCTGCTGCGAACCGCGCTCAAATAGCATTTTGTGATGGAGATCCTCGCCTCCTACCCGTGGCCTATATTCCGCTTCAAGACTTGGAATTAGCTGAACCGTGCGCCACCGAAGCAATCAATGCCGGAGCTGCTTCATTGCTCATTCCCAACCGGATGCCCAAAAACCATGCTCATAGTCATATAGCTTTCGATGGCCTTTGGGCTCGAGCTGAAGAGGCAGGCATCCCTATCGTCATGCACGTCGCAACTCCGGACCTGGTAATGCCACCGCAGCACAGAAACAATGGCTTGCCGCCTGAGCCCGACTTTCATGGTGGCAGCGAAAACTTCAGGTCTGTCTCCTACATGAGTATCTCGTCACCACCTATCCAAGCTCTTTCGACACTTATATTCGACGGTGTCTTCGATAGATTCCCTGGCCTGAAAATGGGAGTGATAGAACTCGGAGCTGCATGGCTGCCATCTTTCATGCGACAGCTAGAAGCAGCCTTCGATGCTTTCGCCCTCCATGAAAACCGGCTTCAGAATTTGGAACTGCGCCCGTCGGAATACGTACATCGACAAATTCGGGTAACCCCATTCCCGACTGAGCCAACCGGATGGATCATTGAAAACACTGGAGACGGAATCTGCATGTTTAGCTCTGACTTCCCCCACGTTGAGGGCGGCAGAAACCCCCTTCGGCGTTTCGATAACGAAGTCGAAGGGCTGTCCGATGACGTCAAAGACAAATTCTTCCGTCAGAATTTCGAAGATCTTATGGGCTCCGCTATGTCCGATCTCGTCGGCTCGTCTCGCTGACATGGGAATCCGACTTGAAAAGGCTTGGATGGACCTGAACAGTGAGATAATCGATTCGCTGCCGGCTCAGCTTGGGGTCTACCACGTAGCCAATTCAGACGAGACGGTTCTATCTATAGGTTACGCGGGAGCTGGACATCTTTTCGGAATGCGGACCGCGCTCGAAGAAGAGCTTGACCTACACGGTAGCCAAGCAACAAAGTTTCGTTTCGAATTCACTGCAAACTACAGGAGCCGATGGGATGAACTTTTAATGCTTCATTTGCATGATTTTGGACAACTTCCAAGCCACCAACAGGCTGAACAAAGCCGAGTTGGCAGACTATCCCCGGATTGAGAGAGCAATATGGACTTCAGCCTTACCGAAGAACAACAACTAATTGTCGATACCACCCGGCGCTTTGTCCAAAGTGAAATTATCCCTTTGGAAGATCATTTAGACCCTGATGCCGGGTCGTTAGAACCCGCGGATCACGATCGACTGGTTGATACAACCAAATCCATGGGCTTTTACGGTCTGGACATCCCCGAACAATATGGCGGGCCCGGACTCGACACTACGACTCGTGCCCTGATGGCTATTGAGATGTCCCAACATCGGGCTGGACTATATAACCCTTGCTACGGCGTATTTGGCGGCGCCGGCTTAGCTCAACTTTACGAAGCGACCGACGACCAAAAAGAACGTTGGCTTTACCCAACCCTTAAAGGTGAGAAAAAGGGTTGCTTCGCTCTGACTGAACCGTCCGGAGGCTCCGACCCCGCTCGCGCTATCCAAACTCGCGGAATCAAAGACGGAAGCGAATGGATATTAAGCGGATCGAAACTCTACATTTCAGGGGCAGATAAAGCGGATTACGCCCTAATCTTCGCTCGCACTTCTGATGACCCTGGTCGCAACGGAGTAACAGCTTTCATTGTCGACACAGATACACCCGGTTTTCATGTGCGGCGGGTAGTGCACACCTTACGTGCGACACATTACGCCACAGAGTTGCAGTTCGATGAGATGAGAGTCCCCGAGGAGAACATTCTCGGGGAAGTAAACGGTGGCTTCGCTATAGCTAATGATCGGCTTAGTCGGCAACGCATCCCTTACGCCGCCGGCTGCATTGGTCCGGCTATAAGGGCTCAGGAGATGTCCATCGATTGGGCCAAAAGCCGAGAGACTTTCGGTTCTCCTCTGGCAGAGAAACAAGCAATTCAGTGGATGGTCGTGGATAACGAAATCGACATTCGTCATGCTCGTTACTGTGTCTTGGAAGCGGCCCAAAAGGCCGACAGTGGCGAAAGATTCAGAACTGAAGCCGCCATGGCGAAATTAGTGGCGACTGAGGCCAGCAGCCGAGTTATCGACCGCTGCATCCAGATTCACGGTGGTGTCGGAGTTACCAAAGACCTACCGCTCGAAAGATGGTACCGGGAACTGCGAATTCGTCGAGTCGGAGAAGGGCCGAGTGAGGTTCAAAGGCTAATAATGGCTCGCGACATACTGGGAGGAAGCTTCAAGTGATCGCTGATGATCGCTCTCTTCCATTAACCGGCATAACCGTGCTCGACTTAGGTCAGATCTATCAAGGGCCCTACGCCGGCTTTCTACTCTCGATGGCTGGAGCTCGCGTCATAAAAATTGAACAAACTCAAGGAGAACCACTGCGAGCAAGAGGCGATTCCATCTCCTACGCAGCCCTGAACTCCTCCAAAGAAGCGATCACTTTGGACCTGAAATCTGATGATGGCCGCGACATGTTTTTGGGGCTCGCCGAAAAGTCCGACGTCGTATTGGTCAATTACGCGCCTGGCGTGCCCGAAAAGCTCGGTATAGATGCCGAATCGCTATGGGAAGTCAACCCTGCACTTGTCTTTGCCCATGCTTCAGGTTTCGGTTTGAGCGGTCCCGATGCCGCTCAAACGGCTATGGACATCACTGTCCAAGCTCACATGGGCCCGATGAGCGTAACTGGACATCCCGACCAACCACCGGTGAAAGCAGGCGTAGCTTTCATCGACTTCCTAGGAGGTGCCCACCTCTACGGCGCTATCGTTACCGCGCTCTTCGAGGCACAAAGAACAGGTAAAGGGCGGTTGGTCGAAACATCAATGGCTGAAGCTGCCTATCACACGCTTTGCTCAAACATGCTGTCGTGGCACCAAACAGGGACCGCTCCTAGAACCGGCAACAAACACGCTGCGATGGGTGTAGCCCCCTACGACGTGTACAAATGCTCCGATGGACACATCGCTCTGATATCAGTCACGAATAGGCACTGGCGTGCAGTACTTGAGGTCATCGGGCGGCCCGATCTTCTCGAGGAGCCAAAGTTCCGCCACAATACTGATCGAGCCGAACACATGGAAGAAGTTGATCAATTAGTTGAGCAGTGGACCGAAAGCCGGCAACGTCATGAGGCTGCATCTCACCTATCTGAAGCAGGCGTGCCAGTAGCCATCGTTAGGGGCGTTGAAGAAGTTGTGAACGACTCCCACCTCATTGAACGTCAATTTCTGCAATGGGTCGACCATGAGACTCTAGGAAAAATTCCTCTACCACACAGCCCTTTAAGGTTCCATGGTTCGCAACTTCGAGACCTTGAGATCTTTCATCCTGTAGGAGCAGACAACGAAGCAATTTATGGGGAGTTTTTAGGGTTGGACCCCGATGAGGTAAAAGATCGCCGTATGCGCGGGGTGATCTAGAAAGATCAATCTCCTAGCGTGCATTTGCCAATTCAACTAGCCAAGCGAATGCTGGCTGTGAACCTTTCAACATTTCAGGATGCCACTGAACTCCGAGAAGACGACCGCTCATATCTTCGATTCCCTCAACCGTCCCATCAGGTGAGCGTGCAGTAGCCCTTAATCCATCTCCTAACCGGTCAACGGCTTGATGGTGGAACGAATTGACCATCACTGTCGGTCCGTAAAGTTCAAACAAAATGGTTTCCGGCATGCATTCAACTGAGTGTCGCTCTTCAGCTCGATTAGCTGCTGACTTCGAATGCCTGTCCCCTTCCGACGCATCTAAGTGAGGGACCAAAGTCCCTCCAAAAAAGACATTGATCAGTTGGAGACCACGACAGATCCCCAGAACCGGTATTCCCGAATCCACCGCAGCTTTCAGCAGAGCAAGTTCAAAGGCATCGCGCTCTCGTGAAATCATGAAAGAACTATCAACCGGCCCATTCCATCGTTCCGGAGCAATATCCCCACCGCCAGTCAGCACAATGGCGTCGAGTCGTTCAACGTAATCATTCGGACTGTCAATCGTCGGAAGTTCAACCGGTAAGCCGCCTGCTTCACGAACCTGAATTGCATACTCTCCAAAGAACCAATCCACCGGACTGTCAGTTAGATGAGCAGCTCCGGGAGCCAAGACTGAGCCCACAGAGGTTCGACCAGTAATGCCTATAAGTGGTGCCACAGACACGAAGGTACGCAAAACTGTGCCCATGTATCGAATTTTGCATCTGACATCTCGTTTGGAAGCCGTGAGCTATCTAATTCTCCTCGCGGCTACCGCAGTCAAATACGCGACCGGATATGAGAAGGGTGTGACGATTGTCGGACCGATACACGGTGTTCTGTACCTAATCTTTGTGATCGTTATAGCCCGATGGTTCTTACATCTAAAATGGTCCGTCAAAAAAGCCGTCGCAGCGATGGTTTTGGGCTCTTTACCTCTCGGAGGTTTTCTAGTTGACCGTTGGATCAGCACTTCAGCCGATTACGGAAATTGACTAGTAGCTATTCACCAATAAAATTGGGGGTTCGTTTCTCCACAAACGCGGCTATTCCTTCTTGCCCATCGTGTGTAGCCATAGCCTCTGCAATCATCACGCCTTCTACTTCGCCAGCCTGTTCCAAGGAACTATTAAAACCGGCATAGACGATTTGCTTGGCATGACCCAACGCCCATGCTGGCCCATTAGCAAGTGACTGAGCTAACTCAGCTGTAGCAGCATCAACTTCATCATCAGGGACCACGCGATTTACTAATCCCCATTCCTCAGCTTCATGTGCTGACAGGACTCTGTTTGTCAGGGTGAGGTCAAGCATCCTGCGCACACCGATGTGACGAGCTACAAAGTAGGTAGACGTCCCATCGGGAGTAACTCCAGCTCTTGTGTAAGCCATGGTGAACTGTGCCGACTCTCCAGCCACAACCAAGTCGAAAGCGCTGACTATTGAGAGACCCGCTCCACCTGCTGCACCGTTAACGCCAGCTACAAAGGGCTTGGGCATGCGATTCATTTTGTAAATGCCACCATGGAAATCCGTAAGCATTCCACTAGCTAGTTTCGGTAGGCCTGCCCCTGCCTCGTGGAACTCTTTCAAATCTCCACCCGCATGGAACACTTTGCCTTCAGCAGTTACAGAGACAGCTTTGACCTGTTCATCCCATTCAATTTCCAACATGACGTCCCGAAGGTCACGAGAAAACTGAGGGTTGACTGTATTAGCCCCACCCTGGCGAGCAAACCGGACGTGCGCTACTCCGTCTCGTGTTTCATATTCAATAGTTTCTAAATTCATTTTCTCATCCTTTCAACATCTCTTTTGGGTCTCATCGCGCAGCGGGCGCAAGGTCGCGCGCCGCCTGCACAGGATCAATATCTCCAAATGGCATTACCGAAACAGCGGAAGTCGTAACCCCCATCTCGTGATAGCGATCAATGTGTTCCCGGCATTCTTCAGGGTGTCCATGAACTATTAGTTCATCAACCACATGATCGGGAATCGCGTCGAGCGCAGCTTTTCGATCTCCGGCTGACCATGCACTCCACATACCTTCAAGATCTTCGGATCGACCCAGCCAACGATGGAAATCTGCATAAACAGGAACGTTTAGGTAGGCCGCAATCGCTCGTTTCGCTCCGGCTCGAACAACTTCTGCATCCGGGTTAGGGCAACAGAAAATTCGAGCAACTATCTCTTTGTCCGAACCCCCTTCATCTACATATGGCTTCACAGTGGCGACATCAGAGGCTGAAAGCCAGTTGATGATAGCCCCGTCTCCTTCTCGACCAGCGAGACGAAGCATGCCAGCCCGCAAAGCTGCAATCAGTATCGGGGGCTGCTCTGATGGGACTCTCCTCAATGTGAATCCTTTGACTTCAAATCCATCAAATTCTTGACTTACCTTCTCACCTGTAAGCGCTGAACGGAGGAATCGGACCATGTCGCGAGTTCTCTTATAGGGCTCTTCGAACGGGATTCCATTCCAGTTTTCAACAATCACATTCGAAGACGAACCGATGCCCATCACAAAACGCCCCGGAGCAGCCTCACACATTGACGCAATGTGTTGCGCCATTAACGCCGGACCACGAGTGAACGCCGGAATGATGGCTACCCCCAAACGAAGTTGCGGCGCCCACTGGGAGGCCAGAATAAGTGGCGTAAAACCATCGGCTCCATCGGCTTCCGAACTCCATAAGTCCGTGTATCCCAAGTCAGCAAATTCCTTGTACAACGCACGCTGCTCAATCAGCGGTGCATCGAAGGGAACTGTTATGCCGTGGCGGTAGCTCATAGTTTCAAGATTCCTTAATCGGGTAGCACTCTGTCTCCGACATTAGCCAGATCGCCTCCCTAGTTACCTATCTCCTCGCACTTAGCTGGACAATTTTCGCGCCTCGCTGTCCCACCCCACCACAACAATGGAGCCATGACAGGACAGTTACGCCTTATTGAAATAGCTCCTAGAACATCTCAACGGAACAGTCAGAAATTGAATTTCAAGACTCGTGATCTGGGAAGGAAGGGAGTTGCCGAAGCGAGGGCTGCGTTAGCCAGTGCTCACCTACTGCCGGACATCGATCTCGATGCCGCATAGACCTCAATTTCTACTCAGCTTCCGAACAAACCTTGATCACCAAGATTTGGGCAATCCGCCAAAGCAAAGGTTTTGAACGACTTCCCTGGCTAAGGTTGGGACATGTCTGAAATCGTGATCGTTGAAGCCGTTCGTTCGCCTGTTGGCCGTCGAGGCGGAGAGTTAAGCAATATTCATCCATCTGACCTTCTGAGCGAGGTACAAACGGCTCTTATAGAGCGAAGCGGGGTCGATCCTTCCACTATCGGACAAGTAGTTGGAGGGTGTGTTAGCCAAGCAGGTGAGCAAACCGCGAATATTGCCCGCACCGCCTGGCTCGCTGCCGGAATGCCCTTAACCGTCGCGGCAACAACTGTCGATGCTCAATGCGGCTCAAGCCAACAAGCAATTTCTCTCGCCTACGGGTTAGTGGCCTCCGGAGTAGTTGATAGTGCCGTTGGGTGCGGCGTCGAATCCATGACAAGAAACCCGATGGGATCGTCATACAAAAAAGGTCAATTGACAGCCACACCTAGGTACAAAGATCACTACGAATACACAAGCCAGTTCCAAGGCGCTGAATTATTAGCTAAAAAGTGGAACATAACCCGCGAAGAATGCGACGAATTCGGCCTACGAAGCCAAACAAACGCTGCAAGGGCATGGGAGGAAGATAGGTTCGCCACCCAAATAGTAGAGGTCGATGTTCCTGTAGTTGACGAAGACGGAACTGCAACAGGCCAAACGCAGCGAGTATCAAAAGACGGCGGGATTCGACCAACCACGCTCGAGGCTTTGTCCCAACTAAGCCCGGTAATGGACGATGGCGTCCATACAGCTGGCGCCTCGTCGCAGATAAGTGATGGAAGCGGCGCGGTGCTAATGATGACTGCCGAGAAAGCCGCCGAACAGGGTCTTAAACCATTGGGTCGGATCGTGGACACTTGCCTAGTCGGAAGTGACCCCGTGTTGATGCTTACGGGGCCGATAGAAGCAACCCACCATCTCTTAGAACGCAACCAGATGAACATGGGTGATATCGATGTCGTCGAAATAAACGAGGCTTTCGCTTCGGTGGTTTTAGCCTGGGCTCGCGAAATGAACCCAGACATGGATTCAGTTAACCCCAATGGTGGCGCTATCGCTTTAGGTCACCCACTTGGAGGAACAGGCTCAATTCTTATGACCAAAGCGCTTCACGAATTACATCGCGCTGACAAAGAATTTGGTTTAGTGACGATGTGCTGTGGTGGTGGGCTAGGAACAGGGACAATCATCCAACGGGTGTGAGCCATCAACAGTGGTCCAGGCAAATCAAACTCAAATAATGGTCTGCGCCACTAGGTCAGATACTTCCGCATCATTAATCCGAGCTTGCCACGCCGGCAGTAATTTCAGCCAGAGCCTCATATCCCCACTCATCTTGAGTTGCCCTTTCATGTACTCAGATGCTGGGTCAGCCTCATGACGGAATAGCTGAACAGCCAACTGGTACGACATTGCAAGTTCAAGGTCGCGACCGCGTCCTGAACCGAGATACGCATTTTCAATGGCTCCGCCACTGAACTCCACCGAAACCGCGACCTTGCCTTCGGGAGTGCCGTCAATTTTGGCAACGAGAAGTGCCGATAGATCATCGACCAATGGCCGTTCGACAGCCGACCACTCAGAAACAAATTCCTCGCTCAAGAACTGCATCAACCTGCACCTCCGGCGGCGCCGCGTAATCCGGCGAACAGATCTTCTTCAAGGTCATCAGTGGGAACACGTGAACGTAGCAACATGTATTCCTCAAAGGGGTGGATGGCGTCTTGGACATCTTCAGGCAAACCAAACCAAAAAGGAGACTCGGGATCAACTTGAGTGGCATGGGCCAACAAAGCCTTTCTTCTGACTGCGTTATTAACTGGAATCATTGCAGTAATCCGATCATCTCTATCTCTGCCAGACAGCCACTTTTCGTCGTAAGGCGATTCAAGTCCACGCTCAAGAAAAGCCTCGTGGGTGAGTAGCAATCTTTGTCTTGACCAGATCGGGGCATACAGCTTTGAGGGTTCGAAAGGTTCTCCCGCTTCTGGGTACCAATTAGGGTCACCTGCTCGTTCGAAAGCGGGGATGCTGATCGCTGTTACCTGCAGATGATCTGGGTGCGGATATCGATTCTGCACTTCCGGGTAAGTCATAACAACCTGGGGGCGCACCCGACGGATCACCGCTACAAGTTTTCCTACGGCATCATCTAAGTCAGCATTTGCGAAAGCGTCGGGATGTTCATTCGCTTCGCTGTCCGGCATACCCGAATCGCGGTAGCCAAGCATGACAACTTCGTCATAACCAATAATGGCTGCGGCTAAATCCAATTCAGACCGCCGAACCGATGCCAAATTTTCTTTGACTTCCTGTCGCTCCATCGCCGGATTGAGTATGTCTCCCGCTTCGCCACCGGTGCAACAGACCAAAGTTGTTCGAATACCCTGAGAAGCATAGAGATTGATAGTTCCAGGGCCTTTGGACGACTCATCGTCGGGGTGCGCGTGGACAGTAAGTATTGACAGCGACATCAATGCCAACCTACCAATCCGTTTACTTCAGACGTGAGTATTCAAGGCCCGATTTAGCTTGCAGGAGTGAGGGCTACCATTCCCGTTTCTTCGTCCACGGCCATCGCATATCCGCATAAGGCGGCCAAACGCTCTCTGCCTTCTTCTGGCCCAGAAGCAAGCAGCTCATCACCTGCTTTTAAAGTCACGGTTTTTCTTGGGTTATATATGTAGCCAGACGCTCGGCGCACAGCAAGTACGTGATATCCAGGGTCGACCGCTAGCCCAAGCGACCCCAATGTCGCATCATCAGCGCTGGAGCCTGGTGCAATAGGCACTTGCACAACCACATCGTCGGTATCACCTAAGGCCAGAGCTAACACCGGATGCACGTCCTCTTGGTCAAGGACTAGAGAAACTATTTGAAGTGCTTGGTCGCCTATATCTTCTGCTGCTTCAGCTAGGTGAAGTAAACCGCGAAGTTCTGAAGGATCAACGTCATCTGCAGCTGCTCGAAGAACCCAGGTTTGCAAAGAAACCTTCATTCCATCTAAGCGCTCTTCTAAGGCACGAACTTCCCTGGCCAACGACAGGTCTTGAAGCACCAACGCCGAATAAGCCAACCCAATAGCGGTTTCGGAAATATTCTTCATCTCGACAAGGGTGTCTACTGCTCGATCAAGGTCAGTCAGAAGAGTTGAAGTATCTGCAACTGGAGGAACCCATGGCACCGCCGCTGCTAATTCCCGCAGCCGAATTATCCCGGCGGGTTCACCCCGCATGAATAGAGCGTCACCAGCCTCAACGACTTCGTCTCCACCCACATCTGTGAGCCAACGTCTACCTCTTTGTATGGCGACCACCCTCATTCCAACTACAACAGGTAATTCCATGTCCGACAGAGGTCGATTAGCTAAATGACTCCCATCAGCCACCACCAGTCGGTGCGAAACTTCGGCTGCTTGGGCTAGGTCGACCACAAGAGCACGCGGGATACCGATATTCCGCAGAACGATCTTGGCAATATCGACTGCAGCATTTGCGATCTGTTCGATGGATGAAACGACCTGTAAGACTGAACTCATACCGTCAACCTCACGCGGGTGGCGCACAGCAAGCATCGCTAAAGATCGCATCTCATGCACAAGATCAGACATCTCTTCTTCGAGACCAAGAACAGCTTCAGCCATTCCCTCGTCGTCGAAATACAGCGCCGCGTAGGCGAGGTCGACCATTAGCTCCGAGGCATCTTTCGACTCGGCTAACAGTGTTTTGAGATTCCTTGGTTTGTCATCCATGACGTATCTCACAGGCTAGGCAATAAGAACAAGGTGCAGTAACAAAATTGAGATCGCGAGCTGTAAAGCCTCTAGCTAATGGACGGTTTGAGCGACTCATGACAAGCCCATCCATCCGATCGTTAGAACTAGTGCGGCCGCACCTCCGAGATCTACAGAACTTGTTACAAGCGGCATACCGTAAGTATCTGGATCTACTCCAGCTCGAACAGCTAGGGCCGTTCCGTAATAGCCGATCGCACCCGCAAGCACGGTCGCAATCAATCCACCAATAGTTGAAATCCAGACTAAAGAAGTCATTCCCGGTGACTCAAAGCCAAATATTGAACTCGTTAGGTGAGCGAGAAAACCATTGAGGAGAAGAACGGGCAATGCAAATGCCAAGCTAGCTATCAGGTCCCGGCGAGCTGGTCTTCCCGGAATCGCAGTTGGCTCAATTACTCCGAGATGAAACTTTGAAGAAAGTCTGCCCGAAAGAATGCCGCCAATTGCCCCAGCCGTCGCAAGGCACGCCGGCACCAACACCAGCATGGCTCTATTGGCAGCAAAAGCAGCGAATTCATGTTCGATAACTACACCAGCTATCACCAGTAATATTCCTGTCGCAAAGAGAATAGGCAGCGACTCAATCAAGACCTGTCGCATTACTGAAAGCAGCGTGCGCCGGCACCACCAGAGGCTTGTACCGGCCGCCACAACTAGCACAACAGCAAGAGTCTGTGTCAGAACATCTGTTTCCAATAGCAAACTCGCTACAAGCAGCGCTGGAAGGGTCACCACGTCACCCACCGCTGATACCAGCGGAGCGTTCACGTCATCTAAATCCCATCCCCGTTGCGCGGATCTTGATGCCATCGCAAGCGTTACAGCGATGAGAACCAGAAACGACAGTAAAGCCCCCACTGCAGATAGGACCAACAAGTCGCTAAGCGCTATAACCGAATCAAGTCCGAAGATTGGTGACAAAATTTTCGTCAGAACCGCCAGCGCCACTGCAGTTACGAGCGATAGCACTCCAGAAGCGATGACGTTTTGCATGACCAAAGCTTCAGGTCGTCGAGACATCCGAAAGGTTCCAGCATGAATTGACGTCGCTAATCGACTTCCCAAAGCGCCAAAGATATTGCCACGCATCCCTATGGCTGCAGGAACTAGCACCAGCAGACCCGGATAGCGCTCTAACGTTCCTGTCATTGCTGCTAACAGTCCCCCGGCAACAACTGCAGTAAGA
The DNA here is from genome assembly GCA_002722565.1 of Acidimicrobiaceae bacterium. GTDB lineage: Bacteria > Actinomycetota > Acidimicrobiia > Acidimicrobiales > Poriferisodalaceae > MedAcidi-G3. The sequence continues at coordinate 192,924 of PBMG01000007.1, read as the reverse complement.
CTGCTAAAGCTCAACGCGACGAGACTCTGGCGTATGCCGGTGCTGTCAGGGCCGAGTAAGTCGCGAACGCGAGCCTGGCGCCGGACTCGAAAACGTGAGCGCTCCCTATACCCGCGGCCTGTGGGCCGCTCGGATCTAGGGAGGAGACGCATAGACCTAGGGTGGCACTTGATCGACCCTAAGAAGGGCCTCCTTTTCATTTAGATTCGGAATTAATTAAATCGAGGTTCCCGCTAAACGTTTCATAGCGATGGAAAGCTGTTCGGGGCCTAGGTTTCCGCTCATTCGAAATGCAACTGTCCCGTCTGCTTCTACAAACACAAAATAGGGCACAGATGTAGCACCGAAAGCATCTGCGACAATCTGAGACGGTGTGTCAGCAATAACCGGGTACTTCCAACCTTCATCTTCTAACCACTTTTTAGGAGGGTGATTTCCACGTTCAGGAGCTTCAAAGGTCGACACTGCAATCAAATCGACATTAGTTGGCAACTTATTGGCCATCAGCCATTCGGTAAGCGTGGCAACTTCCCGTTGACAATGAGGGCACCAGTGGGCAAAAAAAGCAACAACCAAAGGTTTTCCCGCAGGCTCTATCTGCACAGTTTCGCCTGTCAAAAGATCGAGCCCGGTCACTATGGGAGCTATTTGACCGACCGCAATATCCGACTCCGCTGACTCGAATTGATCCAACCCCTTACCAGACACAACCACTTCGATAGTTGGTTCATCCGCGTCCTCAAGTAGCGATTCACTCTGCCCACCGCGACAAGCTCCCGCAATCACCATGGGCACCAGCAGTGCCGGTATCAACCAACGCATCACGGTGTGAACGCTAACGCAGGAATCGTCACAAAACTAAGAACGAACAAATTCCCACTGCCCAACCGTCTCGTCCGGTCGCGGCAGAACAACTCCAATTTGACGAGAAAGAGCCAAAAGGTGTCCGTCCGGCGACCAAATCTCTCCTGTCTCGTCTATGAAACCCTCACGACCAGACAATTGTCTAAAGACAGCCGCACAATAATCTTCGCCCCTCAGGTCGATATTCCTTGGATCAGTCCGAAATTGGACTGTTAGTTCCAAGGTCGGAGTATGAACTGCCACATCAGAGTGGACCATGACCGCCGGAACCCAACAGTCAGCCATCGCTGCTAGAAGGGATTCATCATACGGCTCTGACTCAGCTAGGCGAACCCACCCCCCAGCTTCGTAACCGCCCGGAATCGTTGAGGTCTCGGCAACCCCTGGTACTCCTAGCCCCCACCGTTGATCCCAACGACTCCTTAACGGGACATCATGCGAACTGCTCGCCATAACCCAGGTCTCATCGATAGCAGGCAGGTCTGGGAAATCGCGTTGCTCCCACTCATGCGAAACTATCTCCATCTCCGCACATGCAACTAAAGCTGTCGCTATGTGGCGATCCTCTTGTGTCATTCGCACCGAGGCGAAGGCTGCGATTCTTCCCTCACGTTCAACACTTACTTCTAAATGAACTGGGCCCTCCTTTGGAGCAGCTAAAAAGTGTGTAGTTGCTGTTCGAACGCATCGGTCACCACCTAAACAATGCTGCGCTGCCCGAATCAACAGCGCTGCAATGACCCCACCATTTGGGCCGTTAACGACCCACCAAGAACGATCAAAATTGGCCACTAGCCGACCATCATCCAGTTCTTCCATTGCCATAGCTTCACCGAATCGCATCAACTTCCTCTTTCACGGACAGCTTTCACTAAAAGCAGCATTGACCGGCCAGACTTTAGGCGGAGTCGATGTTTATTCGATGCCGTAAGTGGCACAATTTAGTTGTGGAAATTAAGCAACTCGAATCGACAAAAGGTTTCGTTATTTACGACCTGCCTGAAGCGGAAACCTATGTGGGGCCAAGTCGCCTCGGTGCCAAGCTCGCGCCAGGCAACGCAGAAATGCTGGTCCGTCACCAAACTTATATCTTCGCTCTGGCAGAGCAACGAAAGAGTGGGGCCACTATCGGCCTCAAAGTAGACCCCGACGACACAGACGCGGCAGTTAATGCGTTGTCCGAAGAGCTAGCAAGCGAATTCGAATCACAGACACTACTTACAAGCCCTGGACTGCGACTTAACAAAGAATCGTTGGATCCAGTGCTCCGCTACGACAAACGAAACCCCATAGTGAAAGAGAACAACGACGGTGTCACATTCGAAGATGAGTTATTGGCCATAGGGGCAGTGACCTGCGCATCGTTCTTCGCCAAGCCCAGCGAAAATTGGAGTGTTTCCATTGAGGGGTTCAACCAAACAAGCATCGCCATCGCCCGAGAAATAGAGAATCAAGGCGGAAGTGTGACAAGGATCTCCACTTCGAAAGGCTGCGTAACCGGCAATTTTGACAGCAGTACCTTGGCTGACGCCTGGTTAGAAGCTGGGGCAAGCTGCGTCGAACATTTGGGAGATGTCGGAAAAGCTTGGGAGATATGGAAATCAGATGTAGATGCCATCTTCGTCGGTTCAAAACCAGGCGCCATGTCAGGAGAGGGAGCCCAAGGTGTTCAAGGCACCCCAGTTATCGCTACCTCAGCAGCAGCGGTCTCGTCGAAAGCACTAGCCATTTTGCGCAAAAACAACACACCGGTTGCAGCTGATTTTCTCACTGGAGTCGGCCCCGCATTGGCGTGGTGGACGCTAGAAGAAACAAGTCAAGATGAATTGCGTTCGTCAACTAGCAACGTCGTTTCGGAGATACTCCAAGAAACTAGCAACCACAGCGATGGGCCCTTTATGGCAGCCTGCTACAAGGCCGAGGCATTCATAGATAGCTGGCAAGAGCGACGGCCATTTGGTCGCCCTCTTGGCTAGCTCTAGGCAGGCCTAACGAAAGTCTCTACTAGATACGGTCAATTCAATTTCAAGTTTTTCGATTTTTTCAGCAATGACATTGCTTACACGTCCGTGTCGTTCAAGCCTGCCGTGCACTTTAAGCGCTGATTCAGAGCGAACGACTGATCGAAAACGCAGCCAACATCCACTTGAGACTATGACATTGACCAGCCCAGTCTCATCTTCGAGGTTGACGAAAACCGTGCCTGATGCTGTTGCTGGGCGTTGACGATGGGTCACGACACCTGCGACCTTGACTTTGTTGAGTTCACAATTCAGAAGATCAGCAGCAGTGATTACTCCCTCCTCTTCAAGCTCCTGTCTTATAAATCTGGTTGGATGACCATCCGGAGCTATCCCAGTGGCCCACAAATCAGCGACCGCCTCATCTTGTAACGACATCCCCGGTAGCGCGGGAGCAGAAACTCCAGTAACAATTCCGCGAAGTCGATCTGAACGAGACTGAGAAGTTGCACCCACAGCCCACAATGCTTCACGACGCCCAATACCGAAACAGTCGAAAGCACCTGAAGTAGCCAATGCCTCCAACTGTTTTTGAGACACTGCTGTATTCCTTGACAGTTGTTCTAGATCTTCATAAGGCCCTGCAGCAGCAATTTCGAATGCTAGCCCTGCGCTAATGCCTCTAACAGACGAGAAACCTAGCCTTACAGCAACGCCACCTGCCGACTCGTCAGAAGTTTCAAGGGTGGCTTTATCCGCTGAAACATTAAGGTTCGGAGTTAAAACCTTCACCCCATGACGGCTCGCATCTTGAACTAATGAATGCGACGAATAAAAACCCATAGGTTGCGAATTGAGTAAAGCAGCGCAGAAAGCTGCTGGGTAGTGATACTTGATCCACGACGAGGCATACACAAGGTGAGCAAATGAAACAGAGTGACTCTCCGGGAAACCGTAATTAGCGAAAGCAACCATTTTTTCCCAAATCTGGTCAGAAACTTTTCTATCTATACCTCGCATCGACATACCCTCATATAGTCGATCTCGTAGGCGCTCCATACGTTCTTGCGACCGTTTAGAACCCATTGCTTGGCGTAACTCGTCAGCCTCGGTAGATGAGAAACCTCCAACGTCAATTGCCATCTGCATGAGCTGTTCTTGAAAAAGCGGAACACCTAGGGTTTTAGAAAGAGCCGGTTCAAGGAGAGGGTGTAGATATGTAACTGCTTCCTCTCCATTACGTCGTCGGATATATGGATGGACTGAACCGCCCTGGATAGGGCCAGGTCGGATAAGGGCTACCTCAACAACTAAGTCGTAGAAACAACGAGGCTGAAGTCTGGGAAGAGTCGCCATTTGTGCCCGCGATTCGACTTGAAATACACCAATCGAGTCAGCCTGACACAACATTTCGTATACCTCGTCTTCTTGGGGCAAACCGCCAAGATCCACTTTCACTTGATGAGTTTCAGCAATCAGATCCACGGCTACATGCAAGGCGGACAACATTCCTAGACCAAGCAGATCGAACTTCACCAAACCGACCGAAGCGCAATCGTCCTTATCCCATTGCAGAACAGAACGGTTAGCCATGGTCGCCCACTCAACTGGACATACCTCAACTATGGGGCGGTCACAGATCACCATTCCGCCTGAATGAATCCCTAAATGTCGTGGTGTTCCTTCAATTTCTGAAGCTAACTGGAGAACATCTGATGGCACTGCTTTTCGGTCTTGGCCATCAATCTCCTGTTGGGAATGAAGTGGCTGACGACGTTCAAGGGACTTAGACCACGCATCTTGTTGACCAGAGTCATAACCCAAGGCGCGAGCAGCGTCACGAACAGCTGATCGTGTTCGATAAGTGATGACATTGGCGACCTGTGCCGTGTGGTCTCGACCATAGCGATCAAATACATACTGAATGACCTCCTCGCGCCTTCCACTTTCTATATCGAGATCTATATCAGGAGGTCCATCTCGTTCCGATGAAAGAAAACGTTCAAACAACAAACCGAGTGAAACAGCATCAACATTGGTGATACCTAAGGCATAGCAAACAGCAGAATTAGCTGCTGAACCTCGACCTTGACACAAAATGTCACGACTCCGACAAAAGGAAACTATGTCCCAAACAACAAGGAAATAACCTGAAAAACCGAGTTCTTCGATTACTCCAAGTTCATGAGCTATCTGTTGCCAAGCCCCAGCAACTTTCTCATTGGTTTTAGAACCGTAACGATTTATCGCTCCGACAGAAACAACTTTCCGTAGGTACGACATTTCATCTAAATCATCCGGGCACGGGTATGGCGGAAGTTTTGGTGCAACTAGGGATAAGTCGAAGGCACACTCTCTTCCCAACTCAGCTGCCGTCTCAACCACTCCGGAATAATGAGAAAACCACCGCCGTTGCTCAATACCTGACCGCAGGTGAGCAGACCCATTACCTGGAAGCCACCCGTCTATCTGATCAAGTGATCGACGACTCCGAATGGCTGACATCGCCCTCGCTAAATGTCGTTTAGACGGGACTGCGTAGTGAACACCGTTAGTGCAGAGCAAGCCAACTTTCTGTTCTATCGCTAAATCTGCCAAACAGTCATTGCGGGCATCATCAGAAGGGTCTCCATGATTCCAAAGTTCAACAAAAACATTTTCGCTTCCTGCGGCTTCAATGATTTGGCAAAGTTCCTTCCTTGCTTCGGCCGGGCCTTCAGTTTCAAGCGCAGATGGAACAGCACCTCTCCGCCCAGCTGTGAGTAAAGCCCAATCCCCCCGATGGGAGTCCAGGGCGCTCAACAACTCGGACGTAGACATGTACGGGGCATTCTTCTTTCCAGCCATTTGACTTTGCGCAAGAAGCGCCGACAACGACCCATAACCTGCAGGGTGACGCGCTAGGACGATAAGCCGCTTACCGGCAGGGTCGACGGAACCTACTCGAGAAGAGTCACTGTCCTTTGTGTCCCGTGTCGAACTTTCTTTAGGCTGTCGAGCATCTATCGTGATTTCGGCACCGAAAACTGTAGGAAGCCCTGCCTCTCGAGCACATTCAGCAAAACGCACAACCCCATAAAGCCCTCCATGGTCGGTTAAAGCTAAAGCCTCTAGGTCAAGTCGAACTGCTTCCAAAACAAGTTCTTCAGGGCTTGAGGCACCATCTAGAAAACTAAAATGAGAATGAGTGTGCAATTCCGCATATGGAACCACTCTCTCGGTTCGTTGAGTTTCTTGAGGTCTAGAAAACTTTTCTATCGGGACATCATTCGAGACGTAGTTTCTTTTAGGTCCGCCATGAGATCTGTCAGTACGTTCAGAATGCCGGTCTGAAAGCCGGCGCTCCAGTTCCTTCCACGGCATGGCCGGGTTGTTAAAGCCCATGACCTACATAATCGAACATATGTTCGGTTCGAGTCAAGACAAATGAGCAGGATCGGAGTACCTTTTGCCTATGCATAACGCACTTCCCGACGGAGTAGAACTCGCGCGTTTAGTGCAAGAGGGAAAGACCTCTCCTACTGAACTCCTAGAAGATGCAATATCTCGGGCGAACAACCTCAATCCTTCTCTAAACGCGATCATTCACCGTTTAGATGAACAAGCTCATACCAGAGCAAAAAAGATGTCTGAACAAGATGCTCCCGAAGATGCCAACCTGTGGGGAGTTCCTTTTCTAACGAAAGATCTAACGGTCATGACTGAAGGTGACCCATACCACGCTGGCAACGTTGGTCTTCGTGATTCTGATTACCGAGCAGACCACACAACTCACCTGGCGACCATGTTTGAACGCTTAGGTTTAGTAAATTTCGGTCGCACCAACACCCCGGAATTTGGTCTAACTGTTACGACTGAGCCGGTATCTCATGGACCCACAAGGAACCCTTGGAATTTGGACCATTCGACTGGTGGCTCGAGTGGCGGTTCCGCTGCGGCGGTTGCTGCCGGCATTGTTCCCATAGCCCACGCCAACGATGGGGGCGGGTCTATTCGCGTTCCAGCTTCAGAATGTGGCTTAGTTGGACTCAAACCAAGTCGGGGGCGAGTTTCCTTCGGCCCGAAGCTCGGCGAGTCATGGGCTGGTGTCGCTATCGATGGTGTGTTGACCAGAACTATCAGAGACACTGCTCGCGTATTGGATGGGATTTCTTCCCCATGGCCCGGCGATCCGTATTGGGCGCCGCCTCCAAGAATGTCTTTCGAAAAGGAGCTTTCCATATCTCCAGGGCAACTCAAAATTGGCGTTGTTACCGCTTCATCGTGGGGGCCAATCCATCAAGACTGCATCGATGCTGTCCAAAAGACAGCGCTGCTGCTTCAAGATCTTGGCCACGTTGTCGAGAACAACAGCCCTAGTGCCCTATTTGACGATGAGTTATTTCACCACTTCAAGGTCGCAATGGCGTCAAACGAAGCCTTGTCTGCCCAGAAGCTAAGCGATGCAATCGGAAAGACTTTCACTAGCGAAGATATGGAAGGCGACACACGAGCTCTAATAGAACTCGGTCTCACATACACCGCCACTGAGTACATAGCTTCCATCCAATGGTTGCACTCCTACTCAAGACGAATGGCCGACTGGTGGTCAAAGTTTGATGTTCTCCTAACGCCGGTGATTGCTCAACCGCCGCCAAAGTTAGGAGAGTTACGCGACCCAAAGCTTGGAACCAAACGTATACGTGAGCTACTTCTTTTCACAGTCCAATTCAACGTGTCCGGGCAACCTGCGATTTCGTTACCTATGCATACCAGCAGCAGCGGGCTACCTATCGGGATCCAGCTCGTCGGGGCCATGCACCATGAGTCTTCTCTACTGCAATTGGGCCACCAACTCGAATCGTCCTCCTCTTGGCACAACCGGAAGCCACTGTTGTATGCCTCGTAAATTAAGAACGATATGTCGTTTCAGAAGTGGACGAAGGGTCTTCCTTTGAGCCGCCAAGGAATCCCCGATAGCGCTCTACTGCGGCGACTACTCGGAACTGAAGTTCGGTCAGGAGTAGCTGTCGGAGACCCCGATCTGCTTCCTTTGCAGCGGAAAGAGTTAATCGTTAGATCCGCTGTCTGTGCTCTCGGTTTCGTTCTATCAGCGTCTTGGGGAACCCTGCTTCCACTAGCACTCTCAGTACTAGCTGGATGGGACCACTTTGCGCGGCGGCGACGTTCAGTGCTCGCCGCTAGCGAAATCGGCCTCCATCTCGTCACAATTCGTGGACAGAAGACCACGTTGAGACGTGAGTGGAAAGTCGACGTTGAAGCTCGCCTGATTTTACGACCAGATAATCCTGAAGTTCCCCTTGAACTTCCCGGTTGGGTCGGAGTCATTCATGGCGCTGATATCGAACGCGCCGAAAGGTCGATTCGAGATGGTGGCGGTGAGCCGGTAAGGATCATTCGGAAAGATTAAAGCCGAGAATGCACTTCCATCACTGTTGCTTCGAAATCGTCACTCACCAATAGGGCTTCCATCCCTACTGCTCGGGCACCCTCAATATTGTCAGGGTGGTCATCGAGAAAAAGACACTCCCAAGGAGCTACTCCTAATTGGCTACAGGTAAGCAGATAGATCTCTGGGTCAGGTTTTCTTAGACCTACCTCACATGAATCCACAACTGGGTCAAAAAGTTCAATGGGTATTCGGTCTCTCCATTGTCGCCACTCTTTCACGTTGTTCGTCAGAATTGCAGTCCGTATTCCCTTCGCCCTGATCTCAGATGAGAGTTCAATCATCAAACCGACAGGCGTTGCATCAGAAAAGGGGTCAAAATCTTTTGCAGTAATGTTGGCCGCCTTATGTTCAGAGGACAGCTCTGACGAGAGCTCTCTTTTCATCTGAGCGACGAACTCAGAAAGTTCAACCCTTCCGCATTCAACCTCGTGCCATAAAGATGGGTCTTCACCTTGCTCAGGCTTTCGCGCGTAGTCTCCAAAGATTTTCTTCAATCCCGTAACTGGGATGTCCCAATCCTCAGCCCACCGCAAGGCCGCCAAGAACGGAGATCCTAAAAGGACTCCACCTACGTCAAAGACGACCGCCTTAGGTTGCATTCATTTACCTATCAATCATCTATGTTTCGAAAAGCATCGAGGCAACTAGTTCGCCAGCTGCAAGGCAAACAAAGGGCAGAAATATGGATTCGCTGCCGTCAACCTAGTTTGACACTCTGCAGCTACGAAACTGTGGCAACGACCCGAGCCGCTAGCAAAACAGGCCACATGACTAACGATATTGCCCACCAAAAGGAAGAGATCAACCCTACGGCCACCGGCTCGAAAGTCATTAGTTGAGGTGTAAGCAAAATCGGCTGAACGCTGTAACCGGCTAGGGTCCTATTTGTGCGGCTTGTCAGTTTTACTCTGAATAACGAATCTCGCTTCGGAATCGCTACCGATGACGGAGTTATCGATTTAAACCAGCGAACGAATTTAAACAGCTTGAGCCATGCGCTGGGCGACCTACCTGAAATACAAGCTTTCGAGGATGTCTCTCCAGATCATTCCTGGGAATCTCTTTCATTTGACATTCCAATTCCGGATCAACGTCGTTTGTTATGCGCAGGATTGAACTACCACAAGAAGTATCCCCTGGGGGGTGAAGTAAAACCGCCCAAGCAACCCGTTTACTTCAACAAACCACCAGGGTCTCTAGTCCCTCACAATGGGCAGCTAGTCCGCCCTATAGCGTCAGTTCAGCTCGACTACGAAGTTGAACTTGCAGTGATAATCGGTCGCTTTGGAAGACATATCCCTGAATCAGACGCTCTGGACTATGTCGCCGGATACACAATTCTCAACGACGGGTCAGTAAGGGACTGGCAACGTCACGGGGTTGCAGCAGGAAAAAACTTTTATCGCTCAGGCTCTTGTGGCCCTTGGATCGTGACTAGCGATGAGATTCCTCAACCTGCTGATCTTTCCGTAATCACTCGAGTTAACGGGGAAGAGCGACAGCACGCAGGAGTGAACGAAATGATCTTCAGCGTTCAAGAACTCATTTCTTATATGTCCCAGATCATGCCGTTAGAGCCCGGAGACATAATTGCGACGGGATCCCCTGAGGGAACTGGTGGATCCATGGAGCCTCAAGTTTGGTTAACCGACGGGGACATTATCGAATTTGAGATTCCTGGAATTGGAATTCTCGCCAACACCGTCGTCAATGAAACGATTTAGCTAGGGCGATACCCAAAGTGTCATCGTGATGGGTACCTTGGATTGCAACCACCAGTAAAGGAAAAGCGACCTGTCTCGTTCACGCCGATTAATCGCGGTAGCAACCTTGGCGTTACTCATAGGGACGTTTCTTTCCATCCCTTCAGCGAGCAGCGCAGGAAAGAGCAGCGCTCAACTGCGCAAAGAAAAAGCTGCTTTACAACAGCAGGTCAGCCAGCTTCGCAAGGAACGTGATGTCTTCCAGAAAGAAGTGCTGGACCAAGCTCGAATCGTAGACACTGCTACAGCCGAAGTCTCCGAAGTGGAACAGGCGTTAGCTGATCTTGAGTTACTTGTTGCCGAGCAACGAGATGATTTGACCCGCGCTGAACAAGCGCTAGAGGGAGCTGTTCTATCCGTGTCTGCAGCAGAACAAAAATCAGCCGAGCTAGATGCTCAGCAAACTGCCTTGAATGGTCAGGTTAATGATCTGGCCTTACAGACGTACATTGGTCGCGATTCAACAGTTGAAGGGTCATTCGGTTTAGCCAGAACAGGTGACATCTACAAGGCCGCTCGAGTCCAAACCCTTATCGGAGCAGCATTCGGTGACATCAATAACACCTCTGATCAACTCCGAGCTCTTCAAGTCGACACTCAAGTTGCAACTAAAGCCTTGACGGAAGCTGTGACCCAAAGGGAGTTACTTCGAGGCGAAGCAGAGATTCAATTAGACCAGTTATTAGAGGCTGTTGGCTTGCAGGCTCAAATTGTCTTCGAAGCTGAGAATCGACTTGAGGCCCGTCTCTACGAAGCTGCGGCTTTAGCAGAACTTGATGCAGAGATGGCAGAGAAAATCGAAGCGGAGCAAAACAACTTAGCCAGAGTAGTCCAAGCAGAAAAAGCTAAACGGGCTGAGGAAGAACGTTTACGTCGGGAAGCAGAAAGGAAACGAAGGGAAGCAGAAGAAGCCCGCCAACGGCGTTTACTAGGCATCGCTGATGCACCAACCTCTACCAACTTCGACAAGTCGGAATTGACCACAGTTTGGGGAATTCAGGTACACGAATCGATCGCAGACAAACTACTTGCTTTATTGAAGGCTGCTTCTCGAGATGGCATCAGACTCGGTGGCGGTGGTTACCGCAGTTCACAATCCCAAATCAATTTACGACGAGCACATTGCGGCACAAGCAACTGGGCCATCTACAGCAAGCCCTCCTACCAATGCCGTCCCCCAACGGCTCGTCCAGGTGCTTCCATGCATGAACGGGGTCTGGCCGTGGACTTCACCCAGAACGGGCGAGCACTTTGGAGCAACACGTCCGGTTACAGGTGGCTAAAACAAAATGGTTCGAAATATGGGTTCCGCAATCTGCCAAGCGAACCGTGGCACTGGTCGACAAATGGTCGATGAATAGTTTGGGGAGCGATCTATCACACTTCGCTTATTCATAGGATGCCTCCAGCCACCATTGACCATTTTCGATGACACAAAGATGAGACGTGTCATTGTCGAGCAAAAACTGGAATCTTGCCTGACGTATCTTCTTAGCGGAGTCCCACCATCTCTCGTCAAGGAACCAGGGGCCTCCCCATCCAATAATCAAATGTGCCCCTAAACATTCACTCTTGAAATAGGCCGGATTTCTTTCCATGTGCCCGCGCCCGCTAACTCGCACAAGGCGCCCATCGTCATCCACTACCTCTAATTTTTTAGCTTGAGTTAACACAGCTATAGGCAATGGGACAGGTAATCGACCTGGCCATGGCGCATCCGTCGACTCAGGCAAATTAACTACTCGGTTGGGGTCGAAGTTCGCAGCAACAAACGGAACTTTCTGTTCGATATTTGCCAACCGCCGTCCTCCGCCTCGTTGAACAAGAGTCACGGAATCAGGTCCCAAAAGTCCTTGAATGCGCGTAAATGATCGAATAGCACGTTCATCATTTGCCGTCTTTTCTCCCCAAAAACCCAACTGGCAACCACTGTCGGGAATAGTTTCGTTGACTACAAGACGCACCAAAGACAAAGACCCTGTAGGAGCCATTTCTGACTTCCACCATCCCTCAAGCTGCCAGCGAACTCTGTCGGTTATATCAATCGGTGTGAAGCGGCGTTCATGACGCCATAACCGACTGGAAATTTCGCCATGTTCAGTTTCTACCTCGACCAAAATTCTGACACACGCTAATCCTTCAGCTGCTAGTTGTTGACAAATACGATCAGCAAATGCCTTAGCAACAAACACAGCTGTTTCAACATGATCAGTAGGAGGGTCGATTTCGCTTTCCTCTGACACAACGTTTGAAATGGAGTGCAGCAAAGAAGCCCTGCTGTCTATTCCTTGAGCTAGTTGTTTCGCTAATAGGCCCGGTGATCCAAATCGCGCAACTAATTCTTGATTTGGGAGAGAGCTGATGTCTCCAAGCGTCTTTAGGCCCAGACGGCGAAATACATCGACAAGGTCATGAGCTTCAGACAACGGTGACTCTTTGGCAACCAAAACATCAACCGGGAATGGAGCTAAGAACGCTGCGCTTCCTCCTGATACAACAACTTGAATCCGAGAAGAAGTTTCTGATGTGGCTGCCAAAGCTGCAACAAAACGACTATCGGCTACTCCAACTTTCGGATAGATATGGTTAGGTACTTCATCTGTCTCGAACATCGCAGACAACACGCTTACCGTCCGTTCAACGACAGTCTGGGCGAGAGCTTGATCACCCCCGAAGTACCTTGATGGTCCTCGAGTCGGGAAAGAGCACCGACCGCCAGTCGTAATTTCGATCCGGGGAGTTACCGATTCGAGTGCCTCAATAACAGAGCTAAATCTCCTAACGCTAAGCTCTTCATCATTAAGAACGACTTGAAGGTCCGCACACAATTTCTGAGCTTCCCGGCGACGGACTCCTAGAGTGATTCCATACTCAATAGCAGCAGGTGTTATATCGACAATGCGATCGTTATCTACAACGACAGCGAGTTGGTCACAAGTCATTCCAGCAGCGATTAAACGCCAATGAGGGACAGTCAGAACCAACGTCCGAGTAGACCCATAAGTGTCACTTGCAATACTCAACTAACTGGCCCGACACACCGATTCATCTATGTCGAACAAACGTTTCGACACTCGATGAGGAGATTGAGAAAGATTGACAGGTTTGTTTTTTCGATCAAAAGCATTTAAACGACCTTCTTTATTAGGAAGCCATACGAGTTCTCGACGTAAATTGGAATCCGCACCTCGGCCTAGTCGTTCGATCTCTACCTTGCGAGAGGTCAAACGCCCATGACCCAACTCAATTCCTGTCCACATTGCTTGGGTAACTCGAAGACGAAGGTCCGGGCGTAAATTACAAAGAGCAGCTTTCCCGACAGTGATGACCGAAGCTCCTCTTTCTCGCATCCGAGCAACAATCTTGCGGCCATGGTCGGAACGTAACTTGACATCCGGCCCAACCAAAATAAGGTCAACTCCTGCCGTTAAGGCATGTATAACAACCCCTGCTTGATCTCCAGGGTGATCTACAAATGCCCATCTCGAAAGTTTGATTCCTAGATCAGAAGCTGCTGAAGGACCGAACGTCGGAAGACCTACAGCAGCTACCCACCCTCCGAAACGAGACACGGCAATAGTCAAAGCACTAGCAAGACTGGTCGCCGCTACTCCCGTAACTTCGATCGTAGAGCCCTGCCTTATTCCTCCATCGGTAAATAAACCAGCTAGTTCATCGACTACCGGCAAAGTACGGTGCTGAGCCAGAATCGCAGGAGGCGATATCTGAGGCATATCACTCAGTGAAGGAACCCCAACAGGTGCATTTTGCATCCTGCAACTTTAACCGAACGTATGTTCGATTAAAACTCAGGCTTGGACATGGTCTACTTATATTTCGTAATGTGCGAATAAGCCCGTGATTATCTCAACGATTCCTTCCGACGTGTACCCCTTAGCAAGATCGACCGTTGCGACATTTCCATGAACATGCAGATATTCCACCCCTCCTCGAGCAAAAAGCCGAGCGGCAAGGACATCTGCAGGGTCTTCTTCATTTAAGGCATCGCTCTCGCTGCGGTAGTAGCGATGACCCATCCCCGTTAAGGGACGATTGGTTTCGAACCTAATTGTTCCTGGACTAGCAGGAGAAATTTTTTCAGCAACTCTTACCGGTTGACCCATGAGTAGGAAGATTAGTCGTGTTACGGGCTAAGTTGAGAATATATTTGCTACTTCTGAACCGCTTTGGAGATGTTCAATGTCTGAAATAACCGAAGAACAATTCACTACTGAGGCCTCTGCCTTTCTAGAGGCCAACGTTTCGCGAAAAGCTGAACAGAAAGCTTTTGTTTGGGGAGAGGGACCAGACAATGCAGCAATGTTCGAAGAAGTGGACCGAGAACAAGAGCAACAAGACCTTGCCGCTGCAAAAGAATGGCGAGCTAAGAAGTTTGACGCTGGTTTCGGTTGGATTTCGGGCCCAGCGGAAATTGGCGGAGGTGGACATCCTCGAAGGTTCGAACGTATTTGGGCAAATCTAGAAAGCCAATACGAAGTTCCTGACAGCGGCTTTTTCGGCATTGGCTTGGGCATGGTCGCTCCAACCATTCTTGCTCATGGAAATCCTGAAGTAGTGGCCGATCTCCTACCCAAGATGTATCGCGCTGATCTCGTTTCTTGCCAATTGTTCTCAGAGCCAGGTGCTGGCTCTGATCTTGCCAGCCTGCAGATGCGTGCTGAACGAGATGGTGAGGAGTGGATTTTAAACGGTCAGAAAGTTTGGACTTCAGGAGCTCACTACAGCGATGTAGGAGAAGTAATTGCCCGTTCGGATTTTGATCTACCTAAACATCAGGGACTGACCGGCTTTATGGTTGACATGCACGCACCGGGCGTAGAAGTTAAAGCCCTGCGTCAGATGACTGGTGGAGCAAATTTCAATGAAGTTTTCTTTACCGATGTTCGGATTCCCGACAGCCACCGATTAGGTGACGTCAACCAAGGATGGGGCGTAGCACTCACGACTCTTATGAACGAGCGGGCGTCAATCGGGTCGGGCAGCGGAGGCACCGGAGGGAGCTACACAAAACTGAGTGCCATGTTGAAACACTTTGAACTCAACGACGACGCTCTATCTCGGCAGCAACTGATGAACATTTTCACGTACGGCAAGGTTCTCGGATGGTCGAACCAGCGAACGATGGATGCCCTCAAGGCCGGGAAAACCCCTGGGCCAGAAATGTCGTTGTCAAAGATGGGACTGACACGACAGATGCAAGCAACCTGCAACTTCGTCTCAGACGTGTTGGAGTCTCGCTTGATTGCCGACACTGGCGAATGGGGAACATTCTCATGGGCAGGGTACCTACTGGGTCACCCTGCTATGCGTATTGCGGGAGGATCCGACGAGGTGATGCGAAACATCGTCGGCGAACGAGTACTAGGGCTACCCAAAGAACCCGGCATTGATACGACAAGCCCATTTAGAGAGATCCGGGTAGGAACCCAAAGAGCCGACTAACCGTCAGTGAAATATTTGAGAAAAGACGCCGCTAGTTATCGGCCGTGAAAACCCACGCCGCTCCGGGGAGTTGAACTATTCCATCTTCCTGGTGCGGCATTAAAGCAGCTTCCATCAGATCAACTACAGAGTCAGATCCTATGTCCGGGTCGGAGTCAACGACCGCCTTAACCGGACTGAACTCATATGCGTGAAGTGCCGCTAGTCGAGAATTAACTCCCCCTCCGATTTTTACTTCAGTTCTAAAGTCTCTGACATCAACGTTCGTCCACCCGGCCTCTTCCAGCATTTCTGCAACCCAATCTGAATTGGCGAAAGAGAACGGGTCAGGAGCGTCTGGTGAACGGGGAGGTAGATCCACCAATGTCATCGCTGCGCGGTTAGGGACAGTCATCCAAGGATTCTGCTCAGGTCCTTGCCAGCAAACCATACTTAACTTCGCTAAATCAGAAGTCGAAGCCCTCAAGTTCCGAAAGGCCACTGCTGGGTCCGCGAAGAACATCACACCAAAGCGGGAAAAGATCACATCATACGGCCCTTGGGGAGCGTGCAATTGCGCATCCGCCTCCACGAATTCAATTGCTCCTTCCCCACGGCGTCGTGCAACCTCAAGAAGCTTCTCACTTATATCGACTCCGACAACACTTCCGTTACCCACTCGTTCCTTTATCTGCAAGGTCGTCTGACCACAACCACAACCAACATCAAGAACATTCATTCCCGAGATGTCCCCTAAGGCTTCCATCGCAGCTAACCCGAAGACACCCAGTTGCAGATCCATCTGTTCTTGCCGATCCACCCACGCCAGACGTGTTTGCCAATAGTCACGCTGTGCTTGATTTGGCTTATTCATGCCGCGAACAGAGTTCCTTGATCGACCTGGCCACGATCGTACCGTTGATAACTTGTCCACATCAGATCGTCCATGAAAGCCCAGCTTTTTCGGTGTATTAGGCACGGTCCGTAACCAGCTAAAGCCATTTGATGCTGCGGCGCAGGGTAGCCCTTGTTGTTTTCGAACATGTAGGCCGGGAAATGGTTAGCAGCTGTCGACATGATCCGATCACGGACCACTTTGGCCATAACTGAAGCAGCAGCGATAGAAAGGCATGTCTGGTCACCCTTGACGATAGTTGCGCTCGGCACCCAGTCGATGTAGTTCCAATTGCCATCGAGCAACACTCGATCAGGAGTTAACGGCAAAGAATCTAGGGCTCTTCGAGTTGCCAGCCGTTGCGCATCTGACATTCCTAATTCGTCACACTCGCGAGCACTCGCGTGACCTACCGACCAACATCGTGCCCAACCATCAATTCGACCAAAAAGTTGTTCTCGGACTTTGTGCGTCAGCATCTTTGAATCTCGAACACCGTTAACTCTTCCGGTTTTCGGCAATACAACAGCACCTATAGTCAAGGGCCCAGCCCAAGCGCCCTTACCTACTTCGTCGATCCCAACTACGACCGAATCACCTAATCCCCAGTAATGACGTTCTTGAGTCAAATTTGGTGGGTCGCGATCAGCCATGAGGGAACGGTAGTCGGCGCTTGTCTACACGTCAGTGACCGGCCTCAACTAAAACTGCCGGACGGTGGCGCATCACGATCAGGGTCGCGAGGAACCGGTATTTCGATTTCGTGATCAATCGGATTTAAGAGCTGCTCGCCAACACACCCTTCGCCTCGGAATTCCATATCAAGACCGGGAGCTTGCACGTTGAGCTCTTCAGGGCCGTTCTCTACCTCCCATAGCAAGGCAGGTCGGTTGCCATGCCATCGCACGGCCCACGAAACGGGCCCATGTCGTGATGGTAAACCATGAACTTCTACTCCAATTCCAATCCATTCTTTCGGCCACACCAGAGCGAGGCGCAGTTCGTCACGACTGTCGTCCGCTAGTAGACGCATGAAACTGCGAACAAACCAAGCGCTTACACGGAGGTCGTGTCCGGCGCCAGCAATGCCGTTTTTTGTTATTGGGTCAAGCTGAGTCGGCCAGTTCATAGTCGATGAGGCGAGTGACGCTAGCCTGCGAAGTTGAGTCAGAGCCATTTCGGGATCAACGTTGAAGTGATCAAAAGTGGACCGCGCCATTTCTAGGGCATTTATTGTTTCGCCGTCACCACTTTTTTCTCCAGCAGCTGGACCCTCGGATGGAATTAATTCCTCTAGTTCACGAGATGCTTTTTCTGCTCCTACAGCCTTAAGAATCTGATGAGCCGCTAGCAGGCCTTCTCGAGCACTTGGGTCAGGATTAGCGAGGATCCATCGGGCGCCGTCAGCTGCGAATTCCGAGAGTGCTAGCGATAACGACTCGTCGGGAACTACCTCCAATGCCCTTCCGGCACCAATAAGGGTTGCAGCCGTGACATCGAGGTTGCCATGATTAACTGCACCCATGCGGTCCTGACGTCCTGCTCGAGATATAAGAACTTCTCGGACTGCACCTTCATAACCACATTCAGCAAGCGCCATCAATACAGCCGCTTCGTCACTCCCATCATGTGGAGGGCCTCCTAAGGCAGGGACTATCTCCTCACCCTTTATCGCCAACAACAAAGATTGTCGTGACGCGTCAAAGACATCATTCAGTTGCCCAGGAGGCAGCACATAACGACTCGCGCTAACCGCATGCTGGCCCCAACCACGGGCGACCTGCACAGCGGTCGGTAATTTAGAACTCGGGTCGGCACCGCCGGATAGTCCTAACGGAATCACACAACTAATAGTCGCCCCATGGACTAGCGGCATGATTAAGGCAGCGCTGGCCATTCCTTGTTCACAGATTACCGAGTTAGAACCTTCTCCTACCTCGTCTAAGAACTGAGCTGGGTCTGTGCCAGAGCTGCCTACAACTAGCTGCCCGGGGGTTCGTCCGCAAACGAGCCCTATTTGACCATTTACGTAGAGTGCCCTCTCATTAAGTTCTATATTCTCGATTCGGCCGCCGCCAAGGTGATCATATGGACGGATCGCCCAGGCGAGAGCTACCGGTCGGGTTGCCTGATTTTCAACCTCAACTACCAAATATTCCGAATCGCTCCGAGCTGCATAAGCTCGATGAACAAGATCACCACCCGCTGCTCGCAGCACGGTCTCAACTACTGGCGCGCCATGGACCAGGCGTTGTCGAACTGCGCCATGCTCTGAAGGGAAAATCCAGTCATCATCTACGCGAAGCCACCAGTCGAGCGACCAAGAACCCGATTCAGCTGCTATTAGACCTCGTCTGTCCAAAGCTATCCGCTGGGAACTTTCTAGGTTTCCCAACAAAGTCCATGACCGCGCAACATTATTGGTTTTCGGTGTATCAATGTCCGCTGTTTGATTTTGCTCTTTCCAACGATGAAGCCACCAAGGTTGAACCCAGTGTGTTGGCGGCAAAAAGCGATTTTTCTGCGGA
The DNA here is from genome assembly GCA_002722565.1 of Acidimicrobiaceae bacterium. Lineage (GTDB taxonomy): Bacteria > Actinomycetota > Acidimicrobiia > Acidimicrobiales > Poriferisodalaceae > MedAcidi-G3. The sequence continues at coordinate 174,019 of PBMG01000007.1, read as the reverse complement.
GTGCTAGGTCTTAACAGGCGACGAAAGAATTTCATGGTTGACCTCAGCGTAGAGCGCTCAGCAGTCGAGACCGACACTGAAACTCAACCCACCGATAAGTCAGTCGCGTTAGACCAATAGAATCCTCTTTGATGGCAACGCTCAACGCTCTCGAGAAGAAGGCAATTGCAGTACTCGTGCCTATAAAGGACTTCCGGCATGCCAAAAACCGACTCAGTAATCGACTTGAAGCATCGGAGCGAGAATCCTTGGCTCGGGCTATGGCTCGGCAGGTTATAGAAGCTGCGGAAGATTTTTCTATATACGTTGTCTGTGACAGCGACGAGGTTGCTAGTTGGGCAAAATCATCGGGTGCAGGGGTCATTTTGGTTACGCAACCCGGTCTGAACGCTGCGATAACCGAGGGTATGTCCCAGGTCGCAAACGAATTCACTCATGCAACGATCGTTCACGCTGATCTTCCATACGCCAAGTCATTGGATGGAATAGCAAGGCCCAACACTGTCTCTATAGTTCCTGATCGTCATGGTCGAGGGACTAACGTTCTCAGCTTGCCAACCCGTACCTCATTTAGATTCCATTACGGAGAAGACTCCCTTTTCAGCCACATGGACGAGGCCGTGAACCAAGGATTGGACCTAAAGGTCCTGCAAATTCCTGAACTGCAGTGGGACATAGACACCCCTGAGGACCTTGATGGACTTGCCGAACCACCCAACACGGACTGATAACAGTGAAAAACTCATTTCCAAAGCCACAATCAGCCCTGGTTATTGTCGCCCATCCAGATGATGCCGAGTTCCAGTGTGGAGCGACCTTAGCTAAGTGGGCTGCAGGTGGAACGGTTGTCCATCACTTGGTTTGCACAGATGGCTCAAAGGGAACGTGGAATCCGCATGCCGATCAAGTAGCTCTGATAGCTACCCGGAAAGCTGAACAAAAAGCTGCAGCTCACAAACTGAGTTCCCAAGGCTCAGTAACTTTTTTGGATCAAGTAGACGGAGAGCTACAAAGCGATCTTGCGATGCGATCAGAAGTTGCAAGAGTCATCCGGCAATTGCGTCCACAAATCATCATTGGTCATGACCCATGGACAAGATACCGACTCCATCCAGATCACCGTCATGCTGGATTACTCGCCGTTGAAGCAATTGTTGCAGCCCGTGATCCATTCTTTTTCCCAGAACACGACCTGGAACCACATCGACCTGATGCATTGTTGCTATTCGAAGCTGAAGAACCTGACCATGCTGAAGATGTCAAAGGTTGGGAATCTGCTAAAGCCTCTGCCCTGTTGGAGCACCGAAGTCAGTTTGAAACAACTCATAGAATTCGAGACGCGAACGATCCAGCTGAAATCAAGGCATTTGAGAGTCGGATCCGGGCTGAACTTGAACGCCTCGCTGAGCCTTTCGGTCTAGATTCTGCCGAGGTGTTTAAAGCAATTACCGACCTTTGAAGTACTAGGCCCTCGTCTAGAACACGCTTAAATACACGAAAAGTGAGCCGGGGGTCACCCGACTCACTTTCGTTTAAATCTCAGCTGAGGCTATGCCTCAACCGTTCATTCGATCCTTAAGCGCTTTCGCGGCCGTAAATTTCACGCTGCTGCTAGCTGCTATTTGAATGGTTGCACCTGTTTGCGGGTTGCGACCCTGTCGAGCAGCACGGTCCGAGCGTGAGAATTTACCCACGCCGGGCCAAGCAACGGCATTGCCGGCCTTCGCAGCACTCTCCACGCATCCGAAGAACGCTTCAATTACCGCTTCAGCATCCGCTTTAGTGCAGCCGGCACTGCCAGCTACTGCGGAAAGCACGTCGGATTTGGACATATTGGCCATGTGAGTCTCCTCATACGGACATACGCGCGCCACACGCGAATGTCATCGGTGTTATTTGACTCTTGTTCGGCGCTCAGGTCAAGTATTTCCGGGCTTTTAAGCCTTTAAGGTCAGAACATAGGGTCAAGAGGGTTACCCGACTATCTTCAGATCACCATGAATTTCGGCCAAACACGGTTTTACATCAGGGGACTATGTGTCTGAATTAGAGCTTTGTTTAGTGGCCATAGCAGCTCTGTTAGGTTCGACGATTACAGCCGTTGCCGGTCTAGGTGGCGGCATCTTGCTTCTGTCGGTTCTGCTTCAATTCCTCGACCCTCTTGAGGCAATCCCAATTCACGCCGTAATTCAGCTTGCCTCCAACTCTTCGCGAGCTGTTATTTTGCGTGATGACGTCGACTGGGCAGTCGTTAAACGTTTCTCTTTGTTGTTGCTCCCTGCTGGTCTCGCGGGACTTCTTGTTGCCGGAGCATTCCCGGTCGCTGTTGGCAGAATATTTATCGGCATATTTGCCCTTTTGCTCGTTTGGTGGCCCCAAGGTCTCAAAGGGCTTAGCGTCTTCTTGGGTACCGGTCGTCGGACTTTCATCCCTCTTGGAGCGATCGCGGGATTTCTCAACATACCTTTCGGTGTTACGGGCCCCGCAATTGCACCTGTATTTAGAGCTGAGCTACCCACCCGAACTGCAATGGTCGCGACCTTCGCAATGGCTCAAACCCTAGGGCACTTGGCCAAGATCATTCTGTTCGCCGGCGATGGGTTCGCCTATTGGGATCAGCTAGCTCTATTGGGTATTGGGATCACCGCTGTTCTTGTAGGTACTTGGCTCGGGACTCGCCTGCTGAAGAAGCTCAGTGAAGTTATTTTCGGTCACCTGTTTCGTTTCGCTCTGACCATCATCTCGTTGCGCGTCATCATTTCAGCAGCGCTGGATTAAACGCCCGGCTGAGAAGCTTCTCGAAAGAGAGGAGCGAATTGCATTTGTGCCCCAATGAGATCAGCTGGTAAGTCGTTCTCTGTGTACACATGCAGATGGGTATATACATCTACTTCGATTTTCATCAGATCAATCCAGGCCAGCACTGCGTCACCCCATCGTTCGTCAAGAAGAGCTTCTTTAATCTGTTCAGTTTCATCCGCGCTAAGAACATCGGTCGGGGTGCGGGCAACTAGTTCGGCAGCTAGCAACCTGTGCAATACGTCCACGTCATCAGCAAGGAAAACTTGTGGTGGCTCCGATCTCACAACCGCATAAGCAACTCCGGGCATTAGCTCAAACCAGACGTGATTTCTTTAGCTTTCCAAAAACCAGGTAACGGGTCTTTCATCCCACCGCTGGCGTATCTAACTAGACGTTCCACTGCCTCTTCGTCGAACATCGCTATAGCGTCAAACACCGTATAAGGACCTACCGCTCTCAGAGCTTTATCTCCTTCGCTTCCTGGTCTAGGCAAGTGAGCGGTAAGGACCAAGATTCTCGCTTCGGCATCATGTGCTTTCAAAACCGAAGCTCTTCCAAGAGTCTTCCAAACAGTGTCAATCCGCAACAACCCTGGTCTCACCGTGGTGAAGGCCCCAGAAACGTCTATCCACCATTCATCACCAGCAGCATCTTCGACCTTGAAGTTGTACTGAACTCCAGCACGAGGCACCTTCACGTCCTTTTGTAACAAAGTAAAGCCGCTTCTCTCCAAAAGGCCAATGGCTATATCTTGAGCTTTTTTCCCTTCCTGAGTTGCTCGTCGCTGGAAATCTTCAGAGGCTATTTCCGCGTCTGTCACGTCGGCTAAGGCTTCAGCAATCTCAGGCAAGGGGGGCTGTTCCCCGGGGGGCTGTCGATGCGCCCAAACCCTTGCTTTCGCTGCATTAATTCGCTCGCGAGCGACATCAACATAGTTCGAGTCTAAGTCGTACCCAATTCCTCGCCGATCTGTGAGAGCAGCGGCTACAAGCGTCGACCCCGAACCCATAAAGGGGTCCAGAACCACATCTCCTTCGAAGGTGTAAAGATCGATTAGACGGCGCGGGAGTTCTACAGGGAAAGGTGCGGGATGCCGCACTCGTCGAGCACTCTCGGCATGCATATCCCACACATCAAGGGTCGCCTCCATAAATTCGTCAGTGGGCAATGTACTTCTATGAGGAAGGCCTAGTTCGGCTCTTGCTGCAGGTGACTTAGCTCTGTCGAAGCGGCCCTTGCTAGCAACTATTATCCGTTCAGTTGTGTCCCGCAACGCAGGGTTTGCGGCGCTCCTAAAAGAACCCCATGCGCATGAGCCGCTACTTCCACGACTCTTTTGCCAAATAATCTCACCTCGGAGAAGCAGCCCTAAATCCTCGAGAATGCGGATGACGTCGGCTGACAGACTTCGATAGGGCTTGCGTCCGAGATTCGCAACGTTGACCGCTATACGTCCGCCCGGTTCCATAACTCGAACACACTCAGCGAATACTGAATCAAGCATTCGGAGATACTCGAAGTACGTAGTAGGGACTCGTTCATCAGCATCAGCAGCAATGGAATCCTCGTATTCCTTGCCAACAAAGTACGGCGGCGAAGTTACTACTAAGGCGACACTGGAGTCCGGGATATGATGCATGTCTCGAGAGTCGCCTTCTAAGCACCCATCTCCTAAATCTGGAATTGCATTAACGGTGTCATCGCTAGACAGGTCTGGCGGGCTGAAACGAGAATAAAAAGCGGAAGAGTCATGCCCTTCGCGGCGAGACACCCCGAACGATGAAGTTGAAGTGCGTTGTCTGCTCTCTGTCACCGCAAGTGCTCCCTAACTACATTCATGACCGTCGGTGAGCTACCTCACCTCTAAGCCTTGTCGGCGAGTGTACGGGGATGATGGGACACTGAGAAGTCACTGCCGATTCGCTCAGAGTCAATCGACTTCCTCCATAGCCAACTCGCGCAGGCGTACTTTTTGGATCTTTGACCCGTTAGCGCTAGGAGTTACCGGGAATTCATCGAGTTGAAGAATTCTGACGGGCACTTTGTAAGCCGCTAGCGAACTTCGGCATTTCATTCGTAACTCATCTTCATTTATAGGTTTTTGGCTAATTACGAAGGCCACTGGTTTAGTCCCTCCAGGTAAGTCAATCCCTACAACCTGCACCGCTTCTACATTCGGGTTTTGTAAAAGGCAGTCCTCTATCTCAGCCGGATTCACTAGAAAACCACCCAACCGAAGAACATCTCCAAGTCTGGCTAAGTACTCAAATGTCTCGCTGTTTTCGAGCCTCGCCAGATCTCCTGTTCGGAACCACCCATCCACAAAATGAGCCTCGGTCAGCGCTATGTCGATTTCGGTTCCTCCGTCAGCTAAATATCCCGCGAAGAGTGAAGGTCCCTTAAGTAAAAGTTCGCCTTCTGTTCCTTCTGGAACATCATTTCCGGTACTCGGATCAATAACCCGAGCTTCCGCTCGACTCGAAACTAACGTACCGCCAGGCACTGAGGACCGCTCTTTATTATCTCGATCGCGGTGAGAATAAATGGCATGGACCTCGCTCATGCCATATAACCCAATCGCATCAACGCCCACCTGAGACGCAGCTTCCACCACTCCTTCCAACGCGTTGTCAAACCGGGCGTAACCCACAGCATTCAACGAACTCAGATCACGACCAGATTCGACGATTCGCAAAAGCATTTCGTCGGAGCCATGAAAGGTTGTTACTCCATAACGTTCTATAGCTGACGCAGCTACCGAAGCATCGAAAACGGGCATGGTAACGAGCTCTGAGCCAGCGCCCATAGCTCCTAACAACATTGTGTAACCAAAAACTCCGCAAAGAGGTACAGCGGCTAAGACGGATTGACCAAACCATCTTTCTAAGTCAAGTGCATGCTCGGCCGGCGACCCTTGGTGGTGCAGAACGAGTTTAGGAGCACTAGTCGTGCCTGATGTTGTGAAAACGATCCATGGTATCGACGGGCTAGACCGGTCAACACCCGAAGGACTACTTCTGAGCAGTTCATCCCAATGGATCGTCGTCCAGGGTCCCTCTACAGTTCCGCCGAGGCTTACGACAGCCTCTACGCCTAGTTTGGTCGAATCGATACGCGACAGAATTCCTGAGAAATCTATTCCCAAGAAAGACGGATCTACGACTAGTAACCGAGCACCAGATCTTCCGATGATGTCTTCTACTTCGGTACTTCGGAATCTGGTATTTACGGAAACAACCACAATTCCTAGTCGAGCAGCCGCCCATAGGAGCTCTACGTACGGAACTCCGTTCGGGAGCCATACAGCAACCCGGTCTCCCGGCTTAATCCCCCATTTCTCGAGGCCACCACAAATCCGGTCCACCTCTCCTTGGATTTGTTGTGAAGAGGTTTTTTTGTCCTCATCTTCATGGCACACAATGACTCGGCTAATCCGAGAAAACAGATCGGGAAGGCTCAATCGGTCGAGATTCTCAGTATCCATCCGTCCAAGACTAGAAGACCCGGATACGGTGACAAAGTGCGTTTAATAACATGGAACCTTTGGTGGCGATTCGGGGATTGGCAATCTCGACAACCCGCTATTTTAGACACGTTAAAAAAACTCAATCCCGATGTCGTATGCCTGCAGGAAGTCTGGAGTTCCGAAAACGGAGCCGACCAAGCGCACCAACTCGCACAAGCACTAGGGATGAACTACGTGCGAACGCCCGAACGGTGGTGGAAGGGCCACTCCTTCGGAAATGCAATTTTGAGCAAGGATCCAATCAGTTCAAGCGAGTCTGTTCAGCTTCCCCCAATTGATGGCCCCGGGACGCGTTGGGCTTTGACGGCAATCGTTGATCGAGACGAACTTCGAATACCAATTATCTGCACACACTTGGATTACCGGTTCGACCAAAGCCAACGAAGACAAGAGCAAGTGAGAGCCCTCTTCGACTTAGTCCGGTCTGAACATGATGCCGAAGGCCATCCAGTAATTCTGGCCGGCGACTTCAACGCGACACCGAATTCGGTTGAAATTCAAATGATCACTGGAGAGGGGCCTACCCCTGTCGAGGGTTTAGCAATGACTGATGCTTGGCCTCAATGCAACGACACACCGGGTTGGACTTGGGATAAGAAAAATCCCTACCTAGCCGATGCAACCTGGCCTCAACGCAGGCTCGACTATGTCTTTGTATCTTGGCCCCGCCCCGCTCCATTGGGGAATGTCAAATCAGCACAATTAGCAGGAGTTGAGCCAATTAATGGGGTGACCGCCTCAGATCATTGGGCGGTCGTCGTAGATTTAGTCGATAGTCCTTCGGACTAGTCAGCTTTGTGGTCGGTTCCATTCTGTTCCGTCGTAAGCCCGTACCACCTTGCCTGGGACGCCCGCTATAACTGAGTGCGAAGCGAACTCTCCTCGCACTACCGAGTTGGCTGCAATGACACAATTGCTTCCTATTCGAGCTCCGGGCAGCACAACAGCTCCGGACCCAATCCAGCTTCCATCGCCTATCACAACAGGATCATCTTGCGGGTCCTGGATTCCGATTGGGGTCTCTGGGTCTTCGTAGCCATGGTTTTGATCAGTTATGTAGACATTCATACCTGTAAACACATCGTTACCAATGTCGATTCGATAATGGCCGACGATAGAGCTTCCACGACCTATCAAGCACCTATCTCCAATCACTACTACAGGGTCAGTCAGCATCTCTTGGTTGGGCACCATTCCGGCTGACAAGGTCACATCAGCAGCAATCATCGTGTCTTCACCAATACTTATCCAACGCTCTCCGTACATATTTCCGGTGGGCCAGCTAATTATCGAACCACGTCCGAAATGCTTGTACCGGCGAGCGGGATAGTCGTTTGGCCCGATCGACGCGGTCCGGTTAAAGAACCTAGAGACACTTCGGATCGTTGCACCTGCCACAGAACGGCATCGAGAACGAAGTCGGAGCATCAGCGGACCTTAGCCTCTTGTCAGGACGTCTCATAGCGGCTGAGTAATCGTTGAGCGGCAAGCGAGGCGACACTACTGAATGAGCCTCGGCTCACAACACGAGCATCTGGGCCGAGTCTTAGCATCAACCTTTCGAGGAAAATCGTGCTCGAAACCGGCATTTCAACTATCAGGTTACTGCCGTCGTCTTTGACTGACGCTTGCAAAGGCTCAATCATCCATCGTGAGCTATTTGGCATTTCGATGGTGACTATTGGTGCTTTCTCTCCACCCGTGAACGCTTCATTGCCTGGGTCAGACCGTGCATGCGTCTCTCCAGTCAATTCAACATCTTCAATGCGGTCAATACGAAAAGTTCGATGCTCATCACGAAGTTGGCAGTGAGCTCTCAAGTACCAGTCTCCGGATACGTTGATGGTTTCATAGGGTTCCACTGTTCGGGTCGAAGTCTCATCTGTCCACCGGGCGTAATACTCGATCCGGATACATTCTCGATTTCTTGTGGCGTGTTCAATATCCTTCAAGAATTCGGGATCTTGCATATCTATTGCGACATTAGATCCGACGCCCAAAGCATGTTCAAGTTTCTGAACTGCGGTCTCAAGAGCAGCAACATCGGTTCCAGGGAGCCCAAGAGCAGCATGGGCTGCGGCGAGAAGGCCAAGAGCTTCGCTTCGTTCGAGCCTGCGAGGTCGACCGAACAACGGGTTCAGATCAAAAAAGATTTCACCGTCGTCATCAACTACAACGCCTAGGTTGTGGAATTCTTCGTTTACTGCAACTTCTATCCCTTGAAGCGGATACAACTCACTGTATGCATCGTCGGGATCAATTCCGAAGTGCTCAGCAACCTCCGAGACGCTGACGGGTTGATGCTCATAAGCCCAAAGCATCATCGCCAATTGCAATGCCAATCGGGCGTCATTCGTGCGCCTTTTTCTCATTCGGAATTCACCACCGCTTTGAGCCAGGTGATGATGTCATCCACCATCTCCGGGGGGCTCAACACAACAGCGTGGTCCCCCATACCAAAGAGCCATGATCGAAAGGCCCCCGGACTACGAACGTCAACTTCAATTACAACCGACCCATCTCCATGCCGCTCAATTACTCCGCCCCGATCACGTTCCACCTGCCTAGCCAGCAACGGGTCAATCAGCACCTGAGCCACGAGAACACTTTCCGAACCGTGTAACAGCGGATCCTCTGCCATTGCTTCAGCGGGTGTCGGAGCAGGGTGCTTGCCCGCTGATCCGGTCGTACCAACGTTCACGGAACTCTGGAATCGTTCTACTTTAAAGTTCTTGGCAATCCCGTCTTCATATCCATGTACGTACCAGCTTCCTTGTCTCCAAAACACCAGAATCGGTTCGATCTCGCGGGGCTGTCCGGCGTACACAAAGCTGGTAAGGCAATTTCGATCGACAGCATCATGAAGAGCTACCAGCTCATCAGGGGCACTTAGCTGAGCCCTTAAAGGCGGTGCCGTGGGTATTGTCCCCGAACCCAGCTTGGCTAAAGCGTCTATCTCCCACGCTGCATCAAATTGCACCATTGACGCTGCCATCTCAATAGCCACACTTTCACTATCAGAAAGGTCGATATTCAAGAAAACATCAGCGTCGCGGATCGCATATCGAGTCCCTCCAGATGACTCATCGTTACCTCCGATGTTTTCCGTATGTATGGAGATACCGCATTCGCGCAGATCCTTCTTGTCACGCTCAAAGGTCTTCTTCGAACTTGGGCCATCATCAAGATACAGATCCGTGTCGCGAACAATTTCGCTCCAGCTCACAGGAGCTGGGCAGGCCCTCAAAAACATGAGTAGCTTCCATATACGTTCGTTCTTATCCACTGCACATGACTCTAGATTCCAGCTAGAGGAGATTGTTCGATCCATAGAAGCCCTAACCTGCAGTTGTGGGTGATGACCTAATTTCTCCGAGCCAGGCGCAGTCTGCTGACGATGGCTTAAGTCCTCTGCACCGGCGCGAAGCCATGGAGCGCTTGGAGGCCCAACATTTTGATGTTCTAGTAATCGGAGGTGGAGTAACTGGAATCGGATGCGCACTGGACGCTGCTAGCCGAGGGCTAAGTGTCGCAGTCGTTGAACAACGAGATCTAGCTTCCGGGACCTCAAGCCGTTCAAGCAAGCTGATCCACGGAGGATTGCGGTATCTACAACAGTTTAAGTTCGGTCTTGTGAGAGAAGCCCTCTCCGAAAGGAACCTCTTAATCTCTAAAATCGCCCCTCACCTAGTCAAGCAAGTCGACTTTCTTTACCCCTTAAGGAAACCTGGAGAGCGATTTTATGCCGGTTTAGGTATTGGACTGTACGACCTCATGGCTTTTAGCGGAGGCAACCGTCTACCTCGCCACAAACATTTAAGTCGAAGACAAGTACAGATCAAAGCCCCTTCGCTGTCGCCTTCTGTAAATAAAGGCGCCATCATGTTTTCCGATGCTTCAGTAGACGACGCTCGCTACGTGGTTTCTGCCGCTCGTACCGCCGTTCATTTGGGCGCATTGATTCTGACCTCAATGAAGGTCACAAACCTCATCACAGGCAATGGCCGCGTGACCGGCGCCGAACTGAAATGTTTAGAAACCGGCCGTGAATTCGACGTCTCATGCGGAACAGTAGTCAATGCTACGGGAGTTTGGAGCGACGATATTGAACAGTTTGCGGGTGCGGATAGATCTAGAGTTCGAGCTTCGAAAGGAATTCATCTGGTAATCCCACAGGATCGAATTGACCTCAACACCGGTTTAATTCTTCGCACCGCTGACAGCGTCCTGTTCGTTATTCCGTCAGAAAAACATTGGATAGTAGGCACTACTGATTCTGACTGGCAACTCGATCGAGCACATCCAGCTGCCACCAAGAAAGACATAGAGTATTTGCTTACCACTTTGAATCAGATACTGAGAAGTCCGGTAACGACCAAGGATGTAGTCGGCGTTTATGTTGGTCTTCGGCCGCTCCTCAAAGGTAACGAAGAGAAAACAACGAAACTCAGCCGCGAGCACGCTGTTACGACTTCGATAGAAGGCCTAGTTTCTATTTCAGGTGGCAAGTACACCACTTATAGAGTCATGGCGAGCGACACCATAGATGCGGTAGGAGTTGATCAAGGCCGGCAAATTCCGAAATCACCCACGTCGAAAATTTCCCTGATCGGAGCTCAGCATTACAAGCAGATCTCGGGGAGCGCCGAGGATATTTCAGAGACTTCCGGGGTCCCACTCGTCAGCATCAACCATTTGATTTCGCGTCACGGTGACCGAATCAACGAGGTGCTCGATTTGATCGCCGCCGATGAATCACTGAAGGAGTTGATAGACAAAAACCTCCCCTATCTTCGCGCTGAGGTTATTCACTCTGTACGATTCGAGGCCGCTTTACATCTAGAAGATGTGCTTACGAGAAGAACTAAGATTTCGATCGAAAGTTGGGACCGCGGCACTGAGTCCGCTCTTCTTGTGGCCCAATTAATGGCTGGCGAATTGGGGTGGGACCAATCTCGGATTCGCAGAGAAGTCGAACACTACGTCAATCGTGTCGAATCGGAACGGTCAAGCAATACTCAGCCTGATGACAAAGAAGCCGATGCCTCTCGCATTGCAGCGGGAGACATACGCGAAAGCTTCGCCTAGGTTTCGCGTTCTTCCATTAAACGATGTTTTTGGACTTTTCCTAGCGCGTTCCGAGGCAACGCTTCCACCCTGTGGGTTCTTCGAGGCCGCTTGTAATGAGCTAGTCGCTCACCAACAAAGCTCTTGATCTCATCGGTCCCGACTTCCCGTTCCGCTACTACAAAGGCGACAACTACTTCTCCCCACTCGTCGTCGGGAACTCCAACTACCGCACATTCCTGGATCGGTTCATACTCCGAAATCACATCCTCTACTTCTCTTGGGTAAACATTGAACCCGCCAGAAATAATGAGTTCCTTTGCTCGACCAACGATCGAGAGGTAGCCGTCTGAGTCGATGGCACCAAGGTCACCGGTACGGAACCAACCATCGACAAACGCATCAACATTCTCGTTCGGTCGTTCCCAATATCCTGAGAAAACATTAGGTCCTTTGACCTGGATTTCCGCAGGCTCTCCCTCAAGACGGATCTCGACTCCGGGTAACGGAAATCCCACAGACCCAGGTCGTCGTTCCCCTTCATAGGGATTAGAAACCAACATCGCTGTTTCCGTCATGCCATATCGTTCTAGAACGCGCTGACCTGTTATTTGATAAATCTTGTGATGTAGCTCAGCAGCGAGAGGGGCTGATCCCGAGACACACAAGCGAAGGTTCTTCAATTCGTCTGCTCTCGTTGATTCAAGCAACCTGCCGTACATGGTAGGCACTCCAAAAAACATGGTGGCATGAAATTCTTGCAGCGAATCCAGCACCTGACTGACCTCAAAATCTGGCAATAAAACTGCTTTAGCTCCGACCGTTAAGGTGCCATGCAAACCCACTCCCAGGCCATGCATATGGAACAGCGGAAGTGCCAGTATCAGCGTGTCATCGGCTGTCCAACGCCAAGCAATCTCCAGGCCGCGAACAGAAGAAAGCAGGTTCCCGTGCGATAACACAGCACCTTTGGGTCGGCCAGTTGTTCCCGATGTGTAGCCAATTAATGCTGGAGTTTCTGATTGGGCTTGATCCAACTGAACGCTGGGTCCCATATCCAGGTCAACAGATGGCGATGTAACCACGACATTTGGATCAGCGGCATGAATCCACTCGATCCATTCAGGTTGTTCAACAATCGCAACCTTCGGTCGAGCATCGGTTACGACATGCGCTACTTCTTCCGCTCTATACGCTCCATTCGTGGGCATGACTACAGCACCCAACCTCAGGACCGCTGCGTGAGCCGCAACAAGTCCCGCAGAACTCGCGGCGCTGAGTAACACACGATCACCGGGCTCCACTCCTGCGCGTCCAAGCTTTCGTGCGATGACCTCTGACCGATCTAAAAGCTCTTGTCCGCTAACCCAACCTTGTTCTGAGTCGTGGATAACCGCTTCTTGCGGTTGTTCTCGCCACCTAGCAACCCAAGTCGATGAAAGCGAGCCCCCTGCAAGCAGTTCAACTCCAGCAGGCTCGAACTCGCTAGGAAGGTGCCGATACCATGAACTCATATTTTTGAACTTCTTTGCTCAACTAGGCAGTGACCATAGCGTTTTCTTGGCAACGGGCGCCCTATCCAAGTTTCAATATCAGTTATAAGACAGATAGATATTTAGGAGCAAGTGGCATCCCCAACGGGATTTGAACCCGTGCCGCCACCTTGAGAGGGTGGTGTCCTAGGCCGCTAGACGATGGGGACTGGGTCGGGGGCCTTAACCTCCGATCGAAGGGCCAGCATAGCGATCCCGGCTTGTGACGACACTGACCTGGACCCTGTTCACTGAGTCGATCGGTCTTTGCGTCGAATGCCTGCAAGGCCACGCGGGAAGAGAAACGTCAAAAGAATTAAGCCGAAACCAAAGACAAAGGCTGGTTCATCCAACAGGCTGAAAAATTCGCCTATAGGGCCCAGACCGTCAAAACCAGCAGCCAAACTGCCGACTTTCCCAACCACGGTGCGAGCAAGAACTCCAAGTACAGAACCCCATATGGTCCCTAACCCGCCCACGACGGCCGAGGCATAAATGATCAAGGATTCTTGCGCCGGGAATTTGTCTTGCGAAACGAACGGGACCAGGACAACCTGAAGTGCACCACAAAGGCCTGCTAAACCCGCACTCAAAGCAAATGTCGTGACACGAGCTGCAACAAGATCAACGCCGTATACGGCGGCAGCTGTGTCATTGTCTCTGAGCGCTCTCATTGAGCGCCCGAAACGACTATTGACGACGTTCCATGTGGCCCACAAAGCCACCAGGACGACTAATACACAAAATACGTACCTGTAGACCGAAGAAGCCATCCGACCATCGCCAGGCCACCATCCTGGGGCATCAAAACGCGCTTCGATCGATCGACCGCTTACACCTCCGGTTATTGAAGGGAACCTTTTACTTAGAGGTCGAAATACAATCGCTAGCCCCAAAGTAACTAAAGCTAAATGAATGCCCTTGATCCTCAGTGCTGGAAGGCCGACTAGAGCGCCAGAAACACCTGCTGTAGCTGCGCCAAGAACTATTGCTGCCAACCAGGGAAGTGAGAGATCAGAAACGTAATAGCCGGTCGCGAACGCCCCAACGCCCACGAAAACTCCGTGTCCTAAACTGATCATTCCTCCATACCCTGTGGCGATATTGACCCCTAGCACTGCTAGAACACTCACAATAATTTGACTGGCTTGCCTCAAACTGGTGGTCGAAGTGAGGAATGGGATTACGAACAAGGCCACACCAAGTAGAGCTATTCCGACAGCACTTAACCGACTAACGCGTTGCTCCGAAGTGATCATCAGACGCGCTCTATCCGCTTCGTTCCGTATAGTCCCGCTGGTCGGATCAACAAAATAACGACCATCGCTAACAGAGCTGGCAACACACTCAGCTCAAAGCCGATAAACGGAACATAAGCTGGTATGAGGGTTTGACTCAAACCGATGATGAGCCCACCAACTAACGCTCCCTTCGGCGAATCAAGTCCGCCGAGGGTGGCTGCGGCAAACGCATAAACAAGAACTCTCAGCATCATGCTTGGTTCGAGCAAAACAGAATTGGCGCTGAGACATGCGGCCAAAGCTCCAAATCCTGACGCTAGTGCCCATCCATACATCAACGTAGGTCCTACGCGAACACCAACAAGTTCAGCGTTAGAAGGGCTAATCGAAACCGCCCTGAAGGCAAGGCCAGCTCGGGTATGACGCAACAACAAAACAAGTAACACCAGCACCGATAAAAGTATCGCCCATACCCCAACAGTTGAATAGCGAAGGCGGGCGCCAAGGATTACGAAGTGCTGTCCCGCTCCTGTAGGGAATATTGACGGAAAGAACCGCGGGCCGGTTCCCCACCATTGGGCCATCAAAGAATTGGTCGCTAACAACAACCCGATAGTTATGTTCACTAGGGCTAAATCCGAGGCCCCGCCTAGCGGCCTAATGAGGGCACGTTCTGTCGCTGCACCCGCCGCCATTCCGCATACAACAGCACCGATAATGGCCAAAGGAATGGAAAAGGGGACTCCTGGAATAAGGCCTGCAAGCCCTCCCCCGGTTAGTCGGGGTTGAGGGCCGGATAGAAGAACAAAGGCGATATAAGCAGTGAAAGTCGCCATTTCACCCTGAGCGAAATTCAGCAAGCCCGTCGATCGAAAGATGATGACAAGCGCTAACGCCAAGGATGAATAGATAGCGCTGTTAAACAACGCATCAAAAATTCGCTGAAGTAAAAGAACGTAATCCATAGCAAAAGACACTGTGACCGTAGCAAGAACTCTCGACTGGAGTCGCGTTTCGGGGGTGGCTACAGCCACCCCCGAGAACGATTCTTGTTATTTAGTCGCTCTTAGTAGTTCAGAACGAATCGCTGAACTGCATAAACAATTACGAATACTGTGCCAGCAGCACCCAAGAGACGAGCCATATTGGCCGGACCTTGGACCGAGTCTGGTCGGTTTCCTGCAGCATGTGCTTTCAGTTCATTAGAACCAACAAGCATTGCAACTGGTGCCATCAGAATGGTCATTCGCAATCCGAATGCAAGAACGCCAACAATCAAGTTGTTGACTGACATGAGAAGCCAACCTATTGCTAAGAGTACGGGAGGAACAACCGCCAACTTCACGGCAGCGTCAGCTCTCGTTGACTCCATGCCTGGATCAAAGTTCGACAAGGGTTCGATTGGTTCTCCCGCAGGAGTCAAAGGAACAACTTTAATCAGCTTGCTCGAAACCAGTCGCGCTAACGAAACGATGCCGCCCGGAGCAAAGAATGTGAACAGAATAAGGATCAGACCAAAGATTGCCTTAGCCAACGGGCCATCTCCGTTGAGGGTGTAGAGACCAAGAGGGATCGAAATTCTCTTTGTGAGGTCATTTACCCATACAACGAATAGACCGCCAACTAGGGAGCCTTGGATGGTTCCAACGCCTCCGAGGACCAACCCGATAATGAGGTCAATGGCGAGAAGGAAAGTGAAGTCTTGACCGGCTACGAAACCTTTATCAAGACACCACATCAAGCCGGCAAGCGACCCCAGGGAAGCACTGATGGCGAAGTTCATGGTCTTTACAACTGGAAGGTTGACACCATAAACCGCTGCGCCTGCTTCGTTATCTCTAATGGCAAGCACCGCTCGGCCGGGCCGGCTCCGCAGGTAGTTGGTAATCACTAGCAGGGTGATGCCGAGCATCAATACGATGATCCAGTACCGGTAAGCAGAGCCGCCTCGGGCGCCATCGACGCCCGGCAACCATTCAAGGTAACTCGGTGCGATGACTTCCTCGGAAACTCCCTTTCCATTCGGACCGCCAGTTCGAGCGGCAATACCTAGCTCATCAATGTTCACCAGAGTCGGGAACACTGCTGCTTGAGCGATCGTGACTAGGGCTAGATATAGACCTTTCACTCTCAGTGCGGGGAGGCCGATCACCACTCCCATGATGAAGCCAACTATGAGAACCACGGGCAACACTTGCCAGTAGTCCCAGTTTTCGTCTTGAACCATAGAGGCCGTGACGAATGCTCCGATTCCCATGAAAGCTGAATGGCCGAGGGCCAACATGCCATTGAATCCGACGACCAAGTTGACCGCCAAAATCGCGACGCTCATGATCAGGGCCCGGTTCATTTTTCCTATTTCAAATGGTTCTAGGACCAGCGGCGTGAGCAGCAGGAAGCCTGCTAGGTATAGCCACTGAACGTATTGCCACCTTTTGTGTTCTGCGCTGTCTTTTGCAACGACAACCAGTGGTGCACTCATTTTGAAACTCCTCTTGTTGTTGTTGGGTTAGACGCGTTCGACTCTTCGGGTACCGAATAGGCCCGATGGTCGGAACAGTAGGACGATAAGAATAATGAGGAACGCTGCAGCGAGCTGCAGGATCGACATGTAGAGCTGGCCAAATACGACAACGCCACCCCAAGTAACGAGGACAGCTTGGATCAGCCCAACCAGGATTCCTCCAAGGACCGCTCCACCAAGGCTGTCAAGACCGCCTAAGGCAGCTCCAGCGAGAGCATAAATCAGGATGGTCGCCATCATGTTGGGGTTCACGCCACCAAGTTGCGGTGCAACCAGAACAGCTCCGAGAGTTCCGAACGCAGACGCAATGGCCCAGCCGAATCCCAAAGTTCTTCCAGTGTGAACGCCAACCAGACGAGCTGACTCAACATTCGACGAAACCGCGCGGAACGCCAGTCCAGCTCTGGTCTTGTTCAGGATCAAACCAAGGACGAAGAGTGCCACCGCAAGAGTTACCCAGATACCAATTGATTGGTATTTCAGCCTGCTGCCAAGCACTTCAACGAAACGATCGCCTCCTACACTCGGTACCCAATCCGGGAATTTCCCAAACGGGTTGGTGAGGATACGAACTTGGTAGTTCCAGATGTCACCAGCGACTGCGTTGATAATCAGGAATAGTCCGAGCGTTATCAACACAACCGGTAAGTGGTCTTCCGGGTCAAAGGGACGCGTAAGTGATCGTTCGATCAATACACCTAGACCTGCGCTAAGCAACATGGCTAGAAGCATCGATAGCCATAGCCATAGCCCTTGCTCCATATGAAGCACATAGACCAAGAAAGCGCCGAGCATCGCTAACTCTCCCGTAGCAAAGTTAATTAGCGTGGTCGCCTTGAAGATAAGTACGAGTGCTAATGCGACGGTGCCGTATATAGCGCCGAGGCTTAGCCCATTAAAGATGAAGTCCGGGAGGACGTCAAAGTTCCATGTCATTGCTTTTTGCCCTCCTCAAGCACCCAAGTACGCTTCCTGCACTGCAGGATCGTTCTTGAGTTTTTCAGCGGATCCGGACAGCGTTATCTCACCAGACTCGATGACATAACCGTAATCGGCCATATCGAGAGCGAGATTCGCGTTTTGTTCCACTACAAGCATTGTGAGGCCTGTCTCCTTGTTGAGAGTTGTGAAACGTTCGAATAGGTCTTCGATAATGAGCGGTGCAAGCCCAAGTGATGGCTCATCCAGAAGGAGGAGTCGGGGTCGACACATAAGTGCTCGAGCGACGGCAAGCATCTGTTGCTCGCCACCAGAGAGCGAACCAGCTAGCTGGTCGCTTCGTTCCGATAGACGAGGGAAGATCTCAAACCAACGATCAACGTCGTCCTTTACCTCTTTATCTTTTCTGGTGTATGCGCCAATCATCAAGTTGTCTAATACAGACAACTCTGGGAACGTGCCTCGACCTTGAGGTACGTGCGCCACCCCCTTGCGAACAATTTCGGCTGTCCCTGTTCGAGTGATGTCATCATCTCCCAGAGTGACCTTGCCGCTTGTATTGCACATATTGCATATCGCTCGAAGAGTGGTGGTCTTTCCGGCGCCGTTAGCACCGAGAATCACCGACACACCTTTTGCGGCAACTTCGAAGTCCAGTCCTCGAAGAACCTCAACGGCACCATAGGAGGCGTGGAGGTCTTCGACCTTCAAGCCGACTTCGTCAAAAACGTCATCAACCATTATGAGCTCCCTAGGTAGGCCTCGATAACTTCCGGATCGTTACGAACGACATCCGGGTCACCATCGGCTATTTTCCGACCAAAGTTAAGTACAACAAGCTTTTCGCTGATTCCGAGAACCATTCGCATGTGATGTTCAACCAACAACACAGTGAGGTTGTGTCGATCACGAAGATCTTTGATGTCCTGAGCAAGCGAGTCCACTTCAGCGTGTGTAAGCCCCGATGCTGGCTCATCAAGCATGATCAACCTGGGGTTCGCTATAAGAGCTCGAGCTAGTTCGATCCGCTTTAAAGTACCGAACGGCAATCCAGCTGCAGGGCTGTAGGCAACATCAGTGAGGTTAAGTTCCTCGAGAGCAGCCCAAGCTCTATCTCTAAGGTCCGCTTCTTCTTTTCGCATCGACGGAAGCCGAAGAGCGGAGCTCATGACGTTCGCTTTGGTGTTGGTGTGATCACCTACCATCACGTTTTCAATAACCGTCATGCCTGGCCACAGTGCCAAGTTCTGGAATGTTCGGTAGACGCCCACACGACTAATTTCGTGTGCGGACATCGCAGTTAGATCTTCACCATCGAAGGTAACTGATCCAGTCGTCGGGTCATAGATCCGACTTACCACGTTGAACAACGTGGTCTTTCCTGCACCGTTCGGTCCGATGAGCCCGAGAATTTGTCCTTCATCCATCGTGAATGACAAGTCATCGAGCGCAACAATTCCGCCGAATCGGACAGTTATGTCTGAGACTTCGAGCAACGCCACGCGTTGCACCCCCTCTCTCCTTGAACGCAAAGGCTTACTGCCTAGCGAATGCGCAAATTACCAGCCTGAACCGGACACGCAAGTTTGGTTTGTGTACTTCTAGTATTTCAGTTCTGCTTTCTTAGTCCAAATACGGACGAAAAGCGCATATCACAGCAATCTATTTTAAGGATTCCCCTCCCAACAAAATAAAAATTTCCTAGATTTTTGTTCGGGGAGGAGGACTCGAACCCCCAACGACTGGACCAGAACCAGATGTGTTGCCAATTACACCATCCCCGACCGGATGGGCTCAAGAGAGCCGAAAGCTCAGGGTAGCGGGATCATTTCGGTCAACAAACAACGATCGTCGCGGATTGCCGTTGTTCAAACTTCATGTCTCATCAAGCTTGTTTTGCGCTCGGAGGATTCGTTCGAGAACAACCTCGCGTCCCAAAGCATGGATCGATTCGAACAAAGGAGGGCCAACTAACCGGCCCGTGACTGCAACCCGGACCGGTGCTTGAGCTTTGCCTAGCTTCATGCCGTGTGAATCGCCTATGGCTCGCAAACTCTCATGTAACGAAGCAACACTCCAATCCACACTCGCGAACGCTGTTTTTGTCGATTCCAGAATTAACGGAGCCTCAGGCGTAGTCATCGCCTTCTCCCAAGCACTCTCTTCAATTTCGGGACTTTCAAGAAAGAAAAAATCTAGTTGCGGTGGTCCTTCGACTAATACACGGGTCCGTTCCTGCACTAAGGGAGCGACCTGAGCCAACTGGTCACGATCAACTAAAGAATTCCAAGGTTCGTTGGCTATCCATGGAATTAGTGCTTCTGTAAATTCTTCAGGTTTCATCGCGCGTATGTAATCGCCGTTAATGGCTTCCAGCTTTTTCACATCAAACATTGCTGCCGACGGATTGACATCTTCCAATCTAAAAAGCTGAACGATTTCTTCAATCGGTCTCACTTCAACATCATCAGGTGGCCCCCATCCAAGTAGGGCCAAATAATTGATCATTGCGTCAGCCAGCACACCTCTGTCTCGGTAACTCTCTAACGCAACGTCGTCTCGTCTTTTTGAAAGCTTCTTTCGTTGTTCGTTGACAATCAAAGGCAAGTGAGCAAATTTGGGTAGATCCTGGGCACCGAGAGCTTGTCGAAGCATGATCACTTTGGGAGTCACATTGACAAGGTCTTCTCCCCTAACGACATGAGTTATCCCTAGATCAAAGTCGTCAACGGCATTCGCAGTAAAGAAGGTGGCGCTGCCGTCAGCTCTCCTCACAACGAAATCTTCAATATTTTGGTTTTCGAAAACGACGTTTCCTCTGACTACATCATCCCAGGAGGTAGTGCCATCAGAGGGAACGCGAAACCGCACTGCTCCATCGTCAACGTATGCCAAATCGTCCGACAGCCAACTTTCGACAGCATCGTTGTACAGGTCGGTTCGTTCACTTTGTCTTACCGGTTCGCCATCAAACTCAATCTGCAGCCACTCAAGCGAGCGGTAAATGTTGTCAATCAACTCCGGACGCGTAAGTTCAGCGTTTGTGTCTTCGATGCGAAGAATCAGTTCACCTTCTGTGCCTCGCGCTGTCAGCCAGTTGAATAATGCTGTGCGTGCCGATCCAAGATGAAGGGACCCTGTTGGTGCAGGAGCGAAACGAAGACGAGTGGTACTCACACCTTTGATGGTACGAGAGTATGCAGCCGCTTCAGACTTCCCGGCCGAAGATCTCTAATAGTTGGGTTTGGTCATCTGCATCAAAAGAAGACCTCTTGGGGGGGTCAAAAAGTTCCGGCATTTGAGCCATTTGGTCTCGCCGGTCTCTCGCCCACAGAAGTGCAGCGGCTACTACCTCATCATCAATCCGATCATCAACACCGAGCCCCATAGCCAAATCCCAGGCGTGCACCGCCAGATCACAGGCCCGAATTCGCAGGAATTCGATAGTTGGGATTGTTTGCGCGCCTAATTCAACCTGACCTTCTATGTCAGTATCTGCAAAAGCTGCAACAACGTTTCGCCACGACACTTCCCATGCCATTTCCGGATCTTCAACTACTACTTCCGGACTAATAGACATCACATCTTCGAACGAAGCACCTTCAAGGATGAGAGATGCGCGCATGTTTTCGACAACACAGTGTGCAACGAGGTCATAAACATCCCATTCGTCACACGGTGTCGAAGCTTCCCAATATTCGGGAAGAATTTGGCGAATTCGATAATCAACCTCTGCCGTAGCTAACTGGTGTATCCGAAGCCAAGCAGCGTCGGGGGTTTGCTCAGTTAGCACTGCCCAGTGCCACAAGAAGGGTCTGAGGGATCAACCCAAAGACCTGCAGGACGTCCATGTTGAGCTAGAAGGCGCAGTATCGGCGGTGTCGACATATCAAAGTCAAGCGAGTCCAGAAACGGCCAAACAGTTACGTCAGGTTCCACTGCAGATATTCGGTCCACAAGAAGATCATCCAATCCTGTCCCCGCTCTGATGGCTTGTTGGAGGTCATACCCAAGCATGGTGATTTCGACTACTCGCTGCCACAACAACTCGCGCCGTTGAGGGCTGAAACCAGACTGATGGTCCAATGCTGACGCCACGGTCAAAACTGTGCGAATAGATTCGACCACGACTTCAGTTGGCTCAATTCCAAGCTCCACTGGGGCTGGGACAGCTTGGCCAGCCAGTTCTGCAGCAGTCGCCAAATTTCCATTAGCCACTCGGCAGAGTAAGTCGCCAACCGTCAAATCGCTCATTGGGGGAATCAAAGGCATAGGAAGGTGTTCCCAAGCCGGCAATCGCATTCGAGCGGCGAAATCGGTACACGCCCGTCTATGGAGGCGCAGCAACTCGCGATCAGGTGTCGAGTCGTTCATGTCAACTCCAGGAGTGAAGACCAGTCGGCCAGATACTTCTCTTCTAAGTCGCTCGGCGACATCTCTAGCGTTGACTCGGGAACAATTGCAACAAGCCGACGTAAGTCTGCATAGTGATGCGACTCGGCTAGACCTTCAAAAAGGCGAGCGCGCTCCGCGACTAGCGCTCCATCTGCAGCAGGATCCAGAAACCCCCACACCCGGTATGCCATTTCCAAGTCATGAACCACTGGGGCTCGACCAAAGATAGATGCTCGCTTGAGAGCTATCTGAACGCAGCCGCGTTCGACATCACTCAGATGTTCATGTTCGCCAATATGAAGCTGTTCTCTGAAGCCACGACACAATCGCAATGCGTAGCCTTGATCGGGACCTTGATGGCCCATAGAGCCACCACTTGGCTGAAATGACTCAAGATCCCCTGGACGACGGTTCACCCAACTTGATGGCACAACATCTGGTGACCGGTATGTATTCGAATCTTCCGTTGGTGACAAGGGTACGTGTCTGGGAGCCGCCATAGAAAATCAGTTTAGAGAACTATCGATCTTCGCGCGGTGTCGGTAGAGCGCATAAATCAAGGCATCTCGAAGAGCAAGCCACGAAGCTTCAATAATGTTTCCCGAGACGCCAATAGTCGTCCATGTCGCTTCTGAATCGCTGCTATCCACCAACACTCGAGTTACGGCGCCAGTTCCACGGTTTGTATCAAGGACGCGCACTTTGTAGTCAGTGAGATGCACCTCAGCTAGTTCGGGGTAAATATCGATCACAGCGTTTCTGAACGCGTTATCCAAAGCATTGACCGGCCCATCACCCTCACCGACCGTGATCATCCGTTCACCGTCTACCTCTATCCGCAACGTCGCTTCAGTGTCGAATTGTCGATCCTGACCTCGTTCAACCAACACCCGAAACGATTCCACATTGAAATAATCGAACTGTTCGCCCGCAGCTCGCCTCATCATTAGTTCCAAAGAAGCATCAGCCACTTCGAAGTGATAACCCTCATGTTCCAGCCGTTTCATTTCTTCAACGACCTCAACCATTTGCTGATCTTCGATTTCAATACCCAACTGCTCAGCTTTTAACTCAACTGATGCCCGGCCCGACAAATCACCCAACAAAAATCTAGTGCCGTTCCCGACTGCAACAGGGTCAACATGCTCATAACTGTCAGGGCGACGAGCAATCGCACTGGTGTGCAGACCAGCCTTATGGGCAAATGCTGATGTACCGACATACGGTTGTTGGTGTTGGGGCGGCATATTCATCAATTCGGCCACGTGGTGAGACACCGAAGTCAGTCTCTCTATATGACCTTCTGGCAAAGTCTCAATTCCCATCTTCAAACTGAGATTCGGCACAAGAACCGTGTTGTCGCAGTTCCCGGTTCGCTCTCCATAGCCGTTGATTGTTCCTTGAACGTGTGTGGCACCAGCGACCACGCCGGCAACTGCATTGGCAACTGCGCAACCCGTGTCATTTTGGGTGTGCATCCCGATCTGGACGCCATCGAAATGTCGCACGACATCAGCGACAATTTTCTCTACTTCGTGGGGTAACGATCCACCATTGGTATCGCAAAGGACTAGGCAATCAGCACCTTGCACAGCTGCAGCTTCCAAAACCCTCAAAGAAAATTCGGGATTCCGCTTGTAGCCATCAAAGAAGTGCTCCGCATCGAAGAAAACGCGAAGACCTTCTGCTTTCAGAAACTGGACTGAATCACCAACCATTGCGACACCTTCATCCAAGGGTTGCCGCAAGGCTTCAGTAACGTGATAATCCCAGGATTTGCCGACTATGCAAACGGTAGAAGTTCCGGCTTCCACGAGAGAAGACAATGTTTGGTCTTCATCTACTCGACCTTTAGGGCGGCGTGTTGAGCCGAAAGCTACGAGTTGAGAGGACTTGAGTTCTAGCTCGTCAGCAGCGCGTTTAAAAAATTCCTCATCTTTGGGATTAGAACCCGGCCAGCCGCCTTCAATCCAATGAACGCCAAGATAGTCAAGTTGGCGAGCCACCTTTAGTTTGTCGTCGGAAGAAACCGATATCCCTTCAAACTGAACTCCGTCACGCAACGTCGTATCAAAAATCTCGACCATCTCTGGCCAAGCGGAGTCCCGAACACCTTGACGGTCTAATGAAGGCTGCTGGTCATCGTCGCTCATTGAACCACCCGAGAAACATTCTCGAGAATTGCAGCCGCAATCTCCTCTGTAGTTCCAGAGCTTGGAATTCCTTCACAAGCCGCTCGGACACTTTGAGCTGTTTCGGTATCACCCAAAAAATCGAGCATCATTGCCCCAGACAACACAGCTGCTGTCGGGTTTGCTAGTCCTTGACCTGCAATATCTGGAGCCGAACCATGCACAGGTTCGAAAAGCGATGGTGCCGATCGGTCGGGATTGAGGTTGGCTGAAGATGCCAGCCCTATTCCACCGGCGACTGCGCCACCGAGATCGGTCAAGATATCTCCAAATAGGTTGTCAGTAACCACAACTTCATAGCGTGTGGGGTCTTCAACAAAATAGATACAGGCCGCATCAACGTGGTTGTAGGCGGTTTCAACATCTGGGTATTCCGCTGCTACCTCCTCAAATGTCCGCTCCCATAGATCCCCCGAAAATGTTAGAACGTTTGTTTTATGCACAAGCGTGAGATGCTTTCGTTGCCGGCTTCGCGCTAACTCAAACCCGTAACGAATACACCGCTCAGCCCCTTTTCGGGTGTTTACCGACCCTTGCGTGGCGATTTCGTGAGGGGTTCCTTTACGCAGGAAGCCGCCCTCCCCGGCGTAAGTTCCTTCTGTGTTTTCTCTAATAACCACGAATTCGTGGCCGTTAGGCAGAACAAACGGCCTCAAATTAACGTAGAGGTCAAGTTCAAAGCGTGCTTTTAAAAGAAGCCCTCGTTCGATGACTCCCGGCGGCACTTCAGGAGTGCCCACGGCCCCCAGCAAGATCGCGTCATATGCGCGCAACTCGTCAAGCACTTCGTCAGGGAGTACAACGCCGTCTTCGAGGTATCGGAACCCTCCCAATCGGAATTCTGTCGTGTCGAGCTTTGCGCCCGCTGCTCTCATGACATCAAGCGCTACCGAGATCACTTCGGGCCCGATGCCGTCTCCTCCGATGACTGCAATCTTATGAGGCACTTAACTTCTCCTAGTTCAGTTTCTAGCCACAGGTTGTAGCGCAGGCCTATTGGAGGCCTAATAAAGCCAAAGACCGCCCCCAGGGGACGGTCAACAAGCGCACACGTTAAACGTGTGCGCTACTAAATAATAATGATGGCGGTCAGGTTTGCCCTCACGACCTCTATTGTCCGCAACTTAAGCCGCCGCGTCAAACTGAATTATTTGAGTTCAACCAGAAACTGGGTCTGCAGTTCATACCTCAACTTCAATTCGATACGATTTAGGTGTGGCCGAATCGCAACACCTTTCCCCTGAAGCCCATGCTCGTCTAGCAGCCGAGCTTAAGGATCTAACTACTCGCGGTCGTATCGACATCGCCGACAAGATCGAAGAAGCTCGCTTACTCGGCGATCTTTCGGAAAACGGCGACTATCACGCAGCTAAGGAAGAACAGGGGAAAATGGAAGGACGGATTCTTCATCTTTCTTCGGTCTTAGAGAACTGCGAGATTGTTGAGCAAGCATCAAACGATTCCGTTGCACCCGGAGTCATCGTAGAAATTCGTTTCGAAGGCGATGACGCTACAGAAACATATCTCTTCGGCTCCATCGAAGAACGACGTGACGGCTTGGAAATTATTTCTCCCGGTTCACCTATGGGTCAAGCCCTCGAGGGTGGCTCGGTCGGCGAGGTAGTCGAATACGAAGCGGGTGCCGGCTCGTTATCTGTCGAGATCGTCTCGATCGAGGTATAACGATTTTTCATGAGCGGCGACGCAGCAATTGCCCCAAGAGAAGCGTCACAACGAGACGACCAGCAGAACCGCTTGGTTCTGCCTCGCGGGCGACACTATGACCTGCCTGGGCGCGGACGCACTTTTGCTCGGGTGGTCGAAGCTCCTCCAGGTGCTCCAACTCTCCTCCTGCTTCACGGTTGGACAGCTACGGCAGACCTGAATTGGTACAGCAGCTATTCAGCGCTCGAGGGCAAGTACGGCTTGGTGGCGCTTGATCACCGAGGTCACGGCCGCGGCATCCGTTCTCGAACCCCTTTTCGTCTAACCGATTGCGCCGACGACGCTGTAGCCCTTCTAGATGAACTTGGAATTGACCATGTCATCGCTGTCGGATATTCGATGGGTGGGCCAATCGCTCAACTTATCTGGAGGCGGCACCCAAAACGAGTATTAGGACTTGTACTGTGCGCCACGGCTGCCTCATTCAGCACAACCAAACAGGATCATGTGCGGTTCGCCATGATTGGCACTTTAGCCCAGGCAGCCAAAGTGATTCCTAGGGCGCTGCGTCAACTAATAGGCAGTCAGCTTCTTACAGGAAAGTCCGGCAAAGATCTGCGTCAGTGGGCGATCGGTGAGATGCGGCGTCATGACCCTCTACGCCTCATTCAGGCTGGTCATCGAATCGGGCTGTTCGATAGTCGACGGTGGCTTCGCACAATTGATGTCCCTGTGTCAGCGGTAGTAACAACCAATGACGAGGTTGTCTCTGTCTCACGGCAACGAGAAATGCTCGAGGTAATTCCTGGAGCAACTGGCCATGAGGTAGACGGCAGTCACACAGTTTGTGTCGGACAGCCACATGTATTTCGACAAGCACTTTTATCGGCAATCACCGACGTCCTCGGAAAGTCCAACTGGACCGAGGGCAAGCCGACTGACACAGTGAAGTAATGCCTTAGTGGCGAAATAGCACGAAACAAAAGGATATTGATGTCCGGTAAGACTCTTAGCGACAAAGTTTGGGAGCGTCACGTAGTACGGAGTGGCGATGGTTTGCCTGATCTGTTGTATATAGATCTTCATCTCATACATGAAGTGACCTCCCCTCAGGCTTTCGACGGGTTACGAATTAACAGCAGGAAAGTCCGTCGACCAGATTTGACGGTAGCGACCGAGGACCACAACGTTCCTACAGAAGATATTCACCTGCCGATCGCCGACGAGATCAGTAGGAAACAAGTCGAAGTATTAAGAGCAAACTGCGAGGAGTTCGGCATTCAGCTCTACCCAATGGGTCATCCTGGTCAAGGCATCGTTCATGTCATTGGGCCTGAGAAAGGTCTTACCTTGCCAGGAATGACGGTGGTCTGTGGAGATAGCCACACTTCGACACATGGAGCATTTGGCGCTTTGGCTTTTGGAATTGGAACGTCAGAAGTCGAACACGTTCTAGCAAGCCAAACACTCCCTCAGAGTCGACCTGGAACAATGGCGATCAATGTCGAAGGTGATGCGCCCAGCGGAGTGACTGCGAAGGACATCGTTCTAGCCATTATCGGTCGAATAGGCACTGGCGGAGGGATAGGCCACATTATTGAATACCGCGGTTCGGCAATCCAGGCCCTGTCCATGGAAGGTCGAATGACTGTGTGCAACATGTCAATCGAAGCAGGCGCCAAGGCAGGACTTATAGCACCGGACGAAGTGACCTTTAACTATCTGGAAGGTAGAACGCACGCTCCTAGTGGGAGAGATTGGCAGGACGCCGTCGCTGACTGGAACAGCCTGACAACTGACGACGAAGCTGTGTTCGATAGATCCGTAGACATTGATGCAACACAACTGGAGCCGCACGTTACTTGGGGCACGAACCCTGCACACGTAATACCCATTAGCGCCCCAATTCCGGGGCCAGATTCCTATTCAGATCCGGTTGAAGCTGGGACAGCAGAGCGCGCATTGGAATACATGGGTCTAACCGCCGGAGACAAGCTAAGCGACGTTTCCTTAGACACGGTATTTATTGGGTCTTGCACCAACTCTAGGATCGAGGACCTTCGTTTGGCAGCTGAGGTAGCCCAGGGCAGAAAAGTGAAATCAGGAGTCCGCACTCTCGTAGTTCCCGGATCATTCGAAGTTAAGGCTCAGGCTGAAGCCGAAGGACTTGACCAAGTATTCAAAGAGGCCGGATTTGATTGGCGGGAACCAGGATGTTCGATGTGTCTAGCTATGAATCCAGACAAGCTGCAGCCAGGCGAAAGGTCGGCATCCACTTCGAACCGTAATTTCGAAGGTAGGCAAGGTCGTGGGGGAAGAACGCACCTTGTGTCACCGGCAGTGGCAGCAGCAAGCGCTATCGCCGGAACGTTCGTGACTCCGGAAGATTTGGACTGAAAGAGGAACAGACTATGCAAGCAGTTCGAGTACATGAGGGACGCGCTGTACCCCTTGACCGCAGCGACGTCGACACGGATCAAATCATCCCTAGCGACTGGTTAAAGCGAGTTGAACGAACGGGGTTCGGAAAAGGGTTATTTTCTGAATGGAGGGATGAAAGAGATTTCATTCTGAACGACGAAGATTACGCCGGTGCGTCAATCTTGGTTGCAGGGTCAAACTTTGGAACGGGTTCTTCCCGAGAACATGCCGTCTGGGCTTTAATGGATTATGGCTTCATGGCCGTGATATCCCCTCGCTTCGGCGACATTTTCAGGAACAATGCAACCAAAAACGGCCTAATCCCATGTCAAATCAGTGAGGACGGCGCTTCTGCACTCCGAGAAGCGCTCCATCAAGATCCGGAGCTCGCTGTGACGGTTGACGTTGAGCGCCTGAAAGTCCTGGTTCCGGCCATCGGACTAGAAGAGGACTTCCCCATGGACGATGCGACACGGGAACGTTTCCTTGAGGGCCTTGATGACATAGGAATTACTCTCAGAAGCGCAGATTCGATCGATGGTTACGAAAAAAATCGGTCAGGTTGGTTGCCGAGCACCTGACCGTCATTGCCTTGAATGCGGCGGCCTAGTCGAGCTCAACAACCGAGGCTGACTGAATGCCTGCTTCCGATCGAAGATCTTGCAAAGTTGTCTCAGCTATCGAATGGTCTGATGCCAACGCCATCAAGGCATGATCCCCGGCGCCATCGCGCCCCAGACCCATAAACGAGATATTTACGTCAGCGTTTCCTAAAATAGTCCCGACGGTTCCAATCATTCCCGGACGGTCATCATTTCGAATCACCAATATGTGTTTGGCTAAAGGCACTTCCACCGAATGGTCATCGATCATCACGATGCGAGGCTCGTTTCCCGACCGAACGAGGGTCCCCGCTACTGCATGAGAGCCTCCGCGCACTTCGACAAGATTTCGAAATTCTCCGGCGTCGCGAGAGCCAGAATCACTAACTGAGACTCCCAATTCATCTCCGCGCTGGAAAGCGTTAACAAACGTGACAGGCCCATCACATGCCTTATTTAAGATCCCGCGCAGTACTGAAAGAACCACGATTTTGGTGTCGTACCCACTTATTTCACCCGCGACTTTTACTTCGATTTCAGTTGGGAGGTCACCGACTAATCCACTGAAGAACGCCCCTAGTCTTTCAGCTATTCCCAGATACGGACGCAGCGCGTCAGATGCTTCTTCGGCAGCAATATTGACTGCGAAAGGCACAAAGTCGCCGTCGAGGGCCAGGGCGACTTGTTCCGCGATCGTTACGCCAGCTCGATCTTGAGCTTCATTAGTGCTTGCCCCTAAGTGCGGGGTGACCAAAACGTCGGCGCGATCAAACAAGGGTGAATCCAGCTTAGGTTCGGTATCGAAAACATCTAAAGCAGCTCCCGCAAGTTGGCCCTTACTCAAAGCATCAGCTAGATCGTCTTCCACGATCACCCCGCCTCGAGCGGCGTTCACCAAAAACGCGCCGCTCTTAAATTTCGAGAATCGTGCGGCATCAAACAAACCCACCGTCTCTTCAGTCTTAGGTAAATGAACAGTTACGAAGTCTGACCGACCCAATAAATCATCGAGATCCACTATTTCTGCATTAACTTCACGCGCCGACTCAGGACTAACGAATGGGTCGAATGCAAGAATTTGCAAGTCAAACCCGCTAAGGCGCTGGGCTACCAATCTTCCCACTCGTCCAAGTCCTACAATGCCAACTGTCTTATTAAGTAGCTCAACCCCGGTCCATAGGCTCCGCTCCCAGCGCCCCGCCATTAAAGCGCCATGTGCCTGAGCAACATTACGAGCAAGTGCCAGCAGCAAGCCCACCGAGTGTTCTGCAGCTGATACCACATTGGACTCAGGAGCATTACAAACCAAAATTCCTCGAGCTGTAGCGGCTATGGTGTCGACGTTGTCTAAGCCAACTCCAGCTCGTCCTACAACCTGCAACCTATTCCCAGCCTCTAGCAGTTGAGCGTCAACCTGAGTCGCAGAACGAACAATCAGTGCATCAACTTCTGAAATATGTGAACGCAGATCTGCCGGGGAAAGATCTAGACGGACTTGAACGTCGTGACCTCGAGATCGAAGAAGTTCTATGCCGCTTTCGGCGAGTTCTTCTGTGACTAGAACGTGGGCCATATCAGTTAGCAACCAGTTCGCCTATTCGACCTATTCCTTCGACCAAGTCTTCTATGCCTAGGGCAAACGAAAATCGAGCATACCCAGGCGCCCCAAACGCTTCGCCAGGCACAAACGCCACTTTCGCCTCTTCCAAAACAACAGTTGCTAAATCCAAAGTTGTGGCGATTTTACGTCCCGCTATGTCTCGACCCATCAAGCCTGTTAGCGACGGGAACGCGTAGAACGCTCCTTCAGGTTCCAGGCACTCCACTCCTTCGATGTCATTCAACATCCTGTGGATAGTGACTCTCCGTTCATCAAATGCCTGACGCATGGTGGCGACATCTTCAAGACCTCCGCTAAGAGCTGCGGTAGCTGCGACTTGAGCAATGTTGCAGACATTCGACGTGGCATGGCTCTGCATGTTCGACGCGGCCTTTATCACGTCAAGAGGACCGGCCATCCAACCAACACGCCATCCGGTCATGGCATAAGTCTTAGCCACTCCGTTCAAGACAACGCATCGATCTAAGATCTCCGGCACCAGAACAGGCATCGAATGGTGGATCGTTTCTCCGTATACAAGGTGTTCATATATTTCGTCAGTAATTACCCAAATCTCATTATCTGCAGCCCATTGTCCGATTGCTTCTATCTCTTCTTTGGAATAAACGGCGCCCGTTGGGTTCGAAGGTGAAACAAAGATGAGAGCCTTAGTTCTTGTGCTCCTTGCATCCTCAAGTTGTTCGACAGTCACTCGGAAGCCTTGATCGGATCCAGCAAGGACTTCAACCGGGACCCCGCCGAACATGCGAATCGACTCGGGGTAAGTGGTCCAATACGGAGCAGGGAGAATTACTTCGTCTCCAGGATCGATAAGGCTCATCATCGTATTAAAAACGGCCTGTTTGCCGCCGTTAGTTACTAGAAATTGACCTGGGTCGAGCTCTAAACCAGAATCGCGAATTGTTTTTTCGGATAGTGCTTTCTTCAACTCTGGAAGCCCACCCGCTGGTGAATAACGATGATGCTTGGTATCTCCACAAGCTTGAACTGCAGCCTCAACTATGTGCGGTGGTGTCGCGAAGTCAGGCTCTCCAGCCCCAAACCCGATCACGTTCTCTCCCTGCGCTTTTAGGGCCTTCGCCTTAGAGTCAACAGCAAGAGTGGCGGATTCGGCGATCTGTCCGACAGCGGACGAAACTCGGTTATTCACAGATAAGCTCCTAAAGGCTCGGGGTCTAACTCAAATGACCCAACGACATAGTGGCAGGCGATGAGCGCGACTGAAACTTCAATTTCTCTTCCCGTTGAATTACTTCCCAAAGATGGGCGGTTCGGGTCGGGTCCTTCGAAGGTCCGACAAGAGGCTATCAACGCTTTCTTTGACATAGCTCCCACATATCTGGGCACAAGCCACCGACAAAATACAGTCAAGAATCATGTCTCGCGTCTGCGCAAAGGTCTTTCTAGTTTGTTTGAATTGCCAACTGACTGGGAAATTATCTTGGGAAATGGCGGCACGACCTTATTTTGGGATGCTGCATCTTTCGGACTCATCAACTCCTCTAGCCAACACTTGGCCTTTGGCGAGTTCTCGTCCAAATTTGCGACAGTTGTGCACAACGCCCCTCACCTTGGAGAGCCAGAAGTAATCAGAAGCGAACCTGGTACTTGTCCTTTAGCAACCGCTTCAAATGTAGATACTTACGCCCTTACTCATAATGAGACTTCTACTGGCGTAAGAGCAAGTTTGAATCGACCCACTAACGACGGCCTGGTATTGGTTGACGCTACCTCCGCCGCTGGAGCGATTTCCTGGAGCCCCAGCGAAGTTGATTGCTATTACTTTGCCCCTCAAAAAGCTCTCGCTTCCGACGGCGGCCTATGGTTAGCAGCTTGTTCCCCAGCGGCCCTCGAACGAATCGAACAGTTGTCTTCTGGAGATCGCTGGACTCCTGCGGGTCTAGATCTCGGCATAGCCCTTTCCAACTCTCGACAAGACCAGACATACAACACTCCAAGCCTCGCAACTATTTTTCTTGCTGCAGAAATGGTCGAGTGGATAAACAACTCGGGTGGCCTTTCTTGGGCCGAGGAACGATGCTTGGAAAGCAGCGGCATTATCTACCAGTGGGCTACCGACCGTTCCTTCGCACAACCGTTTGTCGTTGATCCTGAGGAACGATCCCCAGTTGTTTGCACAGTGGACTTCGAAGGGGTAGACGCAGACACGATCAGCACAGTCCTTCGAGCCAACGGCCTAGTTGATACTGAGTCCTATAGAAAGCTCGGCAGAAATCAGTTGCGCCTAGCTACATTCCCTTCAGTGGAACCCGCCGACGTCGAAGCATTGTGCGCTTGCATTGACTTCATAGTGGATGCTTTGAGTTAACTAAAGCTTCGCTCAGTTCATGTATGACTGATCGGGATAGATCGACAGAAACCTCGCGGCTGACTTTTGTTGAGCCAAAATCGTGCGCCAACAATCGGCCGGTTCACACATAAATGCTTCCGCAGTTGACTCGAAGGTCCACCAAGCACCCTCTTCGATCTCCAGGCGAAGCTGCCCAGGACTCCAACCCGAATATCCAAAATAGAATCGGACTGCTGCTGCGTCTGCCGCAGGCATGGACGTCTCAACTTCGAGATCCAACAGCGAAACATCTTCTGTTATTTTGTTGCCTCCGGGCAAGTCAGCAGAAGTTGGCACCAAAGCCAACAACGCGTCCGGCTGCACTGGACCGCCCACAAAAACTTTCGGGGAGACGATCTCCGACGTTGCCCACTCCGGAAGCAAAGGCTCCAGTGAACGCGTCGACGGGCGATTCAGCACTACTCCTAACGATCCCTCCGCACCATGTTCAATCACAAAAATCACTGACCTACGAAAGTTCGGATCTTCGAGCAGCGGCGTTGCGACAAGAAGACAACCTCGACGGGGGTCAACCACGGGAGTAACTAACGGTTCTGTCACATCACTAGAGCCTTCAACATCAAAAAGACTGCATTGGAACTAAAGAACTTTGAGCCCGCTTATTTGACGTCGCCGCCTGATGCTTCAGTCACATCCTGCTTGCCAGCGGTAATCCAAGGCATCATTGCCCTCAACTCGGCGCCGACCGCCTCAATCGGATGCTCCTTGCCTTCTTCTACAAGACGCTTGTAGTTAGGAAGGCCGTTTCGATTTTCTTCGATCCACTCGTTTGCGAAAGTTCCATCTTGAATCTCCGTCAAGATGCGTTTCATCTCTGCGCGAGTTTCATCAGTCACAATGCGAGGCCCTCGAGTTAGGTCACCATATTCGGCAGTAGTGGATATCGAGTAGCGCATACCAGCTATACCCGCTTCGTATATGAAGTCCACGATCAGTTTTACTTCATGCAAAGTTTCGAAGTATGCCGATTCAGGTTGATATCCAGCCTCTACCAATGTGTCGTATCCCGCACGGATCAGTTCGGTCAAACCGCCACAAAGAACAACTTGTTCGCCAAACAGATCAGTTTCAGTTTCCTCCGCAAACGTGGTCGTTAAAACACCTCCTCGGGTGCCTCCAATACCCTTGGCGTAGGCGAGGGCGTCATTTAGAGCATTTCCTGTCGCGTCTTGGTGAATAGCTACAAGCGCTGGGACTCCACCTCCCTCAGCGTAGGTCCTACGGACGTTATGGCCAGGCCCCTTGGGCGCAATCATCCATACATCAACATCATCAGGTGGTTGGATCTGGTCAAAGTGGATATTGAATCCATGAGAAAACGCTATGGCATTTCCCGGAGACAGGTTTGGCGCTATGTGGTCAGAATAAATAGATGCTTGTTCAGTATCAGGAAGAGCCATCATCATCACATCGGCTTGTTGAGCTGCCTCTGCAATAGTCAAGACACGGAGACCTTCAGCCTCAGCTTTTGCTGTTGACGACGACCCTTCACGAAGGCCTACCACGACATCAACGCCGCTGTCGCGAAGGTTTAAGGCATGAGCGTGGCCTTGCGAGCCATATCCCATAATCGCGACGGTTCGGCCAGCAAGGTGGCTCAAATCTGCATCGTTTTCGTAATAAATAGTGGCTGGCATCAATGTGCTCCTAATTAGCAAAAGCCGCTGTTCGGCTTAAGATCCGTTCCTTCTTTAAGGTAATTCTCAGCTATCAAGGTGACCTAACGCAATCCGACCTGTTCGTTGAATTTCAACAATGCCGAATTTACGTAAAGCAAGTTCACACAGGTCAAGCTCATTTGGGTGAGCGTGGACACTAACTATTAGTTCTTCTTCGTTCGAATCAGCTATTGAGCCACCGAAATCATCAACTATCTCTCGGACAGCTTCACCATCGGCAGCCCTCACCCGAGCAAGCATCAATTCTTGTTCGACCGAGGATCCAGGCTGCAACTCTTTGATCTCCAAAACATTGACGAGTTTGTCCAACTGTTTAGCTATTTGTGTGGCATCAGTGTTATGTACGTCCACGACGATGCTAATTCGGCTTCGCGATGGGTCATCAGTTGGGGCAACGGCTAGCGAAAAGATATTAAAACCCCTCCTACTGAATAATCCTGCTATTCGAGCTAATACACCGAATCTATTCTCAACAAGAACCGACAGGATGTGCAGATTCGGTTCGCCATCGCCACTTGTCGTGTCCGTCATGAAGGGGCCGTCCCCTTTGCTTTCGCATCTGCATCGCCCTCTGGACCAAGAATGATGTCATCGTTCGACCCTCCAGCGGGAACCATCGGGTAGACCTTTTCGAATGCGTCTACCCGAAAGTCGATAACAACGGGTCGATCGTTGATCTCATTTGCCTTCTCGATAGCCGATACAACTTCTTCTGCGGATTCAACTCGCATTCCTACGCAGCCCATAGCCTCCGCCCAACCCACGTAGTCGGGATGGTCTGGACTTAGGTAGACCTCGCTGTAACGCTCGTCATAGAACAACTCCTGCCATTGCCTAACCATTCCCAAGTAAGCATTATTCAGAATCGCTATTTTGACCGGAATATTTTCAGCTGCGGCAGTGATCAGTTCTTGAGCAGTCATCTGGAAACAGCCATCACCATCAATAGCCCAAACCATTTTGTCTGGTTGGCCTGCCTTCGCCCCAATCGCCGCTGGCACAGCAAAGCCCATCGTGCCAAGGCCTCCTGAATTAACCCAGGTGTAGGGGTAATCAAATTTCCAGAACTGACTTGCCCACATTTGATGTTGACCAACGCCCGCTACGACAATGGTGTCATCGGGTGTGTTATCCCTCAATTGTTCGAGCACAAACTGGGGTTTCAGCGGGAAGCCACTATCAGACTGTTCATACTTAAGAGGGTGCTGTTCTTGCCAGCCACTAATAGTTGATTTCCATTCAGAGCGGTCGACTGAAGAATCACCCGAAGCTTCGTACTCTTTTATCAACGCCTCTAGAGCGTGCAGCGCGTCCCCTCGTATAGCTACATCGGGGCGTCGAACTTTTCCATGTTCCGCAGGGTCGATATCTACATGAACAATCTTGGCATCAGGAGCGAAAAATTCAGTGTTTCCAGTAACTCTGTCATCAAAACGAGCACCCAGGTTGATCAGTAGATCAGCTCTTTGAAAGGCCATGACCGCTGTGTAATTGCCATGCATTCCTGGCATCCCGAGACAAAGCGGGTCTCGGTCAGGGAAAACCCCTCTGGCCATTAAGGTGGTGGCAACATGAATGCCGGTCAGGTCGACAAATCGTCTCAGGGCATCTGCAGCACGCGCCTTTAAAAGTCCTCCTCCTGCGTAGATGACTGGCTTCTCTGCAGCGTTAATAAGATCTATTGCCGCAGAAATCTGGGTTGGTTCGACCTCTGTTACGGGCGAATAGCCGGGCAAAGCAATCTCACTAGGCCAGTACCACTCCATCGTTTGATTACTGACATCTTTGGGGACATCAATTAGAACAGGCCCTGGGCGGCCTGTGGTGGCTATATGAAACGCTTCCTTTACTATTCTCGGTATGTCTGCAGGATCAGTAACCAAATAGTTGTGTTTGGTCACTGCCATCGTGATACCGGTCGTGTCACATTCTTGAAAGGCGTCGGACCCGATTGACCCGAGGGCGACCTGTCCGGTTATGGCGACCATCGGTATTGAATCCATATAGGCGTCACACAGGGGAGTCACGATATTGGTCGCAGCGGGACCGCTCGTAACTATTGCGACACCCGGTTTACCGGTAACGTGCGCATACCCCTGAGCCATATGGCCAGCACCTTGCTCATGCCTCACAAGGACATGGCGAATCTTCGAATCAAGAATCGGGTCATATACCGGAAGGATCGCTCCTCCAGGGAGACCGAACATGACCTCTACGTCGCACATTTCAAGACTCTTCACGAGAGCTTGAGCGCCGGTGAGTTCCATCGATCTTCTCCTAATGACAAATTGTTGATTACTAAGGGGTGTTAAGTATGACCTGTAAACGCAAATGGTCCCCTAGGGGACCATTAACAAACGGGATCGTAGTACCCGCTTACGTTGATACTACGAGAAAGCGGCTAACGCTGGTCCGGTCCTTATTAGATCGCACAGAGCCATTTTGGCGGCGCGAATTGCGAGTCGCAACTTCAGAAGCGATAACTCTCACTCCCGTTTGCTGAACTCACAGCTAGATTCAAGCTCTAATGGCACCATTGTCAGGCACCACCCGCTTAATGTTTTTGAGCTTCGCAGTGATCGCTGCGATCGCAATATTGCAAATGCCCTCCTCAGATTCTGGAAGCGCAGCTAGCCGCCGAGAGGAGATCCGTTGGCAACCAGAGGCGCAACCCTCGATCCCTTCTCAAGATTCCAGAGAATTTGTTCTTTCTAATGAGCCTTGCCCTAACAACATTCCTGAGCTCGAACCCACAGCAAGCACGGCCAAAGATCTGGAACTTTCAGTATTCATCGATCTACCAGGGGCTATCTCCATCGCCTTCCTTGATACCAGCGAAGGATACGTCGCGGAGAGAACTGGTCTGGTCTATGCGTTCACATCTGGCGAACTAGTGGCTAAGCCAGTCCTTGACCTTTCCTCCGATACCAGCATCGAGATGGACCAAGGACTTTTGGGTATGGCAGTTTCGCCGGATGCTCGCTGGCTCTACCTCAACAGAACAGATAGAGACGGTTCGAGCGTGTTATCAGCTCATTCGCTGGGTTCAGACATAACCAGTGTCGGGCCCGAGGTCGAAATTATGGTGGTAGATCAACCATCGGCGATGCACAACGGAGGTGATTTAGTTTTCGACAGCCAAGAAAACCTGCTGATCTCATTCGGTGATGGAGGCGGCTTAGGCGACCCTTACGGCCACGGACAAGACCTTTCAACCCCTTTAGGATCAATTCTTCGAATCTCTGTTGACCCTGTGGCATGGCCGCCCCATTGGCCTTCTCCCAACAATCCAGACTTAGGTCCTAATTCTGACCCCCGAATCTGGGTCAATGGTGTTCGCAATCCATTCCGGTTCTCTTTCGATGAAGTAACCGGAGATCTTTGGGTAGCGGATTTAGGTCAACAATGTGTAGAAGAAATCAACGTGCTATCACCAGATGAAGCTGGCGCGAATTTGGGTTGGAATCTGGTCGAGGGTTCGAGATCATTTATGGGTCAACCATCTAGGTCGCTGCGAGCGCCAAATTTTGAATATCGACATGGTCGGGGCCGATGCGCGATCATCGGAGGTTTTGTTCTTCGGAATGCATCTCATAAATCGCTAAAGAACCGTTACATCTTTACCGATATGTGTGGAGGTCAACTGATGACGCTCGACCCAGATGAACAGTCTGAAGTGACTTCTCTTCCATTGTTTGTTGATCAGCCAGTGTCATTTGGTCGCGATTCTAAAGGGAACCTCTATGTCGTTGACCTAGCCAACGGAATCTGGCTACTAAGTAGTTCCAAATGATGCCTTCAACTGACAAAGTTCGTAAAGTGAAATCACTACTAACTGACCCAGCAATAGGGAGCTAGGGGTTGTTATGCCATCGATCGAGGCGATCGAGGACATCGGCGTTCGTCACCGCTCACGCCTCAAAGCCGCTGATCTTTGGTCTTGTCGAGCGTTACTCGAGGCTGGCGCTACTAAGAAGGGGCGGCGAATCGTGGCCGAGACAGTCGGGGTTTCGGACGGCCGAGTCCTTGAATGGGTTCACAAAGCGGATCTCATGCGTATTCATGGTATTTCTACCCGCTATTCCGAACTTCTCGAAGCTGCAGGCATCGATTCCATTCGCAAACTTAGAAAAAGTCGACCCGCCCACCTGCATGAATCGCTAGTGGCGGAGGACAAGAAACGTAGGAAGCGACTAGTAAATCGTCTACCTGCTGCAAAAGAGGTAGCTAGCTGGGTAGACCAAGCGCGGAAACTGCCGCCAATAGTCAAATAGCTCTGCTCAGAAAATTTAGTCCCGGCGTTTTCGAAGAATTGTCGAAACTGCTTTTCCGTCGGCTTGTCCTTTGGATGCCTTCATCACAGCTCCTACGAATACTCCCTGGACCTTTTCTTCCCCTCCACAAAACTTCTCCCAGGCATCTGGATTCTCGGCAATAGCAATATCAACTAGCTCTTCGAGCTCGCTCGAATCCATTGATTCGAATCCGTGTTTCTGCGCTATAGAAGCCGGGTCAAGTTCGCTTTCGACCATCTCGACGAGGATCTGCTTGCTTTGTGTAGCCGTCAAAGCACCGGAACTTTCCATATCTGTTAATTCAGCAAAATGCTTTGGATTTAGCTTGTCCGCTCCTTGAATTGCCAGATTCTGCACCGCGTGTGTAATAGCTCGTCCAGGGTCAGCCCCATGACTTATTGCTTCCAAGACCAGTTCGGCCAACCCCCTGCTCACGACGGTGGCTGCAGTTTCCATATCAACGTTAGCTTTAGCAACAATTTTCTCTCTTAGCTGAGCCGGAAGCTCAGGCATGGCAGCCGCAATTTCTTGAATCCACTCCGCGTCGGGGTCAAGTAACACCAAGTCGGGTTCCGGGAAATACCGATAATCGTTCGCTTCCTCCTTTGATCGTAAGGTGTGCGTTCTGCCCTCTTCTGACCAATGTCGAGTTTCTTGCACTGGTTCCTCACCAGCCTCATAGAGATTGATATGACGCTCAGCTTCGTAGGTGACCGCACGTTGCAGAGACCTCAGGGAATTTAGATTTTTTATTTCACAACGGGTTCGAAGCTCTTGTGAACCAACGGGTCGCACACTCACGTTGGCATCAACACGCATTGACCCTTCCTCTAACCGCGCTTCTGAAGCCTTGGTGGCAATCAGTATTGCCCGGAGTTCTTCAACGTAGGCCCTGGCATCTTCTGCCGATCTAATATCCGGTCTGGATACAACCTCTAAAAGAGGGACACCGGCTCGGTTGTAGTCGACTAAGGCTTCTTCTGCTCCATGGATTCGACCATCACTGCCCCCAATATGTGTGGTCTTTCCCGCATCTTCCTCAAGGTGAGCACGTTCAATACCTATTCGAGTCCCATTCGGCAGATCCAAGGCACCATCGGCACAGATAGGACGGTCATACTGACTTACCTGATAATCCTTAGGCATATCAGGATAGAAATAGTTTTTGCGGTGAAAAACTGATGGCTGGATTTCGCAACCCAGAGCTATACCAATCGTCATGGCAAGTTCGACTGCGCGACGATTCAGCACCGGTAAGGATCCCGGCAACCCAAGACAGACCGGCGTGATATTTGTATTCGGTTCGTCCCCGAACCGGTTAGGGGCGTGCGAAAACAATTTGGTTTCTGTGGCTAATTCAACGTGAACCTCTAACCCGACTACAACTTCCCAGTCACTCATGCGGCATCTCGCTTTGGCGCTTGCGACTCAATGAACGACGCCACTCGAAACATCTGAGATTCACCTAACTGTGGGGCCATTACTTGAACCCCGACTGGCATTCCGCCCTCACCTGTTCCATAGGGAACAGATATAGCGGGATCACCAACCAAATTGCTAGGAACGGTGCAGGTATCACAGCGATACATGGTCATCGGATCCGATCGCTCACCAAATCTAAAAGCTACTGACGGTGATGTGGGCGACAGCAAAATGTCGTGCTTTGCGTAGGCCGAATCAAAATCTTGTCGCGTTAGTGTTCTCACTTTTTGTGCTTTGCCATAAAAGGCGTCGTAGTAGCCGGCGCTGAGCGCAAAGGTTCCCAACATCACTCTCGCAATAACTTCATCGCCGAATCCTTGCCGTCTGGTAGCAGCATTCATCTCTGCCACCTCATTACCTTCGGCTCTCATGCCATATCGGACGCCGTCGTACCTTGCAAGGTTGCTTGAAGCCTCGGCCGGCGCGATCAAGTAATAGGCAGTAAGTCCGTATTCGACTGCCGGTATCGAAACCAAATCCACAACGGCTCCCCCAGCCCTTAACGCATCAGCTGTTTGATGAACCTGTTCAACAACATCTTCATCGATGCCTTCCAACAGCTCCGAAACCAGACCCACTCGAAGACCTTCAACTCCACTGGACAGACCACCGCTCAGGCTGGGTGGTGGGGAGGGGATCGAGGTGCTGTCAAGCGGATCATGCCCTCCGATTGTTTCCAGCACTAGTGCCGCGTCAGCAACATCGTTCGCAAACGGGCCTATCTGGTCGAACGAAGATGCGAAAGCGACTAGGCCATACCGACTGACTAGCCCATAGGTCGGTTTCACACCCACCACCCCGCATAAAGCTGCCGGTTGACGAATTGATCCCCCCGTGTCAGAGCCCAAAGCAATCGGCGCGAAACCTGCCGCTACAGCAGCTGCTGATCCGCCACTGGAACCACCTGGCACCCGCGCTAGGTCGTGAGGGTTGTGTGTTGGGCCGAACGCAGAATGTTCGGTCGAACTACCCATAGCAAACTCGTCAAGATTTGTTTTTCCAATGATCACAGCTCCTGCAGCTCGCAGACGCTCAACCACGGTCGCATCATATGGTGGCTTCCATCCCTCCAAAATCCGAGAAGAACAAGTAGTAGCGAGATTTCGAGTACATAAATTGTCTTTTAGGGCCACCGGCACCCCAGCCAATGGACCTGGGTCATGCCCAGCAGCAAGGGTTTCATCAATCTTCGCTGCGGCCTCAATCGCATTTTCGCGGTCCACAACGTTGAAGGCATGAACATCTTCTTCTTTGTCATCGATATTTTTGAGAAAGTCTTCTAAGACCTGAAGCGCTGTCTGGCGCGATTCTCGAACATCCGATGCCAATTCTCGAGCTGAATTCAAGATGGATCTCCCAATATAGGGGGCACACGAAATTGGCCATCTGCCACATCAGGTGCTTGGACTAATACTTCTTGGGGCTCAAAAGTCGGTCCCACTACGTCATCCCTTAGAACATTCGATAAGGGGTAGGGATGTGACATTGCTTCCACAGAGTCAAGATCAAGATCCTCTAACTGTCTTACATGATCAAGAATTTTCTTCAGATGTTCGGTGAAGTGAGATATCTCGTCTTGAGAAAGGTCGATGCGCGCGAGTGAAGCAATGTGGGCAACAACATCTTGCGAAAGTGGTTGATTCATAATGCCTAACCTCCAAAGCAGTTCACATATACGGATCGTTTACGCTCAACGGTTCTTGCCACCATTCTTCTGGCGAAGGATCCCAATTCTCCGTGACAAGGGGATAAATACAATCTACGGGACATGGCTCTAAACATTTATCGCATCCAGAACACAGTTCCGGCAGGATGATCACATCAATACCATGATTAAAGATCGCGCCAAAGTTTGGTGGGCATGCTCGTAAACAGGCATCGCAGTTAATGCACTCCGACATCTCTATATACATCGGGGGGTTCGGCCATTTCTCGTTTCGTTCGCGATTTTCTATTCGCGCCAGCCTCGCTGGAGTGTTACCCGATGCCATCTAGAGAATTCTACGGGACCTACGTCGCTTCCAATTCGACAAAACCTGACAACTCTCGATTATCAGTCAGCAGGAGCCCACAAAACCACAGCAGAGTTCGGCGCCAACATAGTCCCAGCAGCTGGTTCTGTAGCCTGCACTACCTCTCCTTCGCCCGTAACATCTCCTAACGTCAATCCAACTTCGGTCAGGCGTTCTCTTGCCTCCGTGACATTGAGACCGCGCATATCGGGTACCTCTCGACGGTCGGGGCCTGCGGAAACCGTCAACGACACGAGAGAACTGCGGTCTACCAGTAAGCCTGCGATCAAACTCTGCCGGATCACCGCTCCTTCGGGGACAGACTCGCTGATCTCATAAGTCAATGGTCGAGCGAGAGTTAGCTGAACGGAGTCCAGTGTTCGTTCCGCTGCTCTTAGATCAAGACCTTTCAATTGCGGCACGGACCGAGGAACAGGACCCCCAGAAACAACCAAGACGGCTCTAGTGCCAGGTTCTCTGAGAGACCCGCCCAAAGCCGTTTCACCGTCAATCGTTAGCTTGATCACTTCGCCGGGCGAAATAATCTCGTCGTACAGTGGTTGTACAAGATCAACTTCGAAACCTTTAGCTACAAGACGAGCTGATGCCGCCTCTGTTGACAACCCCAAAACAACCGGGGTCATACGGAGCCGGGGTCCGCTCGCAACTTCGACAACGAGCATCGCCCCTTCAGATAGGCGAGTCCCAGCCTCCGGCCGCTGCGCTATCACAATTCCTGCGGGTACTTCGTCGGTCCGTATCTGGTCCTCGTCAAGAACCCAAGAAATCGAATCGGCGATTGCCCTAACTTCGCCAATCGTACGCCCGGTGTACTCAGCTACCTCATGGCTAACGACGCCTTGCGGACGGACGCTACTTACCGCCCAGGCAGCAACAGCAGAGAGCGCTATTAGAACAGCGATCGCTGAGACACCCAGTCTCGATGCAGGTCGCCAACGAACTTGACCAATAACAGGTGCTGCAGCCAACATACTTCGCCTATCTGAATTTCCTGCCGAAGCCTGCCCTACAAGGGATTCAGGAAGTTCGATGGGCATTGGTTTCGCAAAATCCCGAGCTGCACCGATTAGGCCTTCGACCAGAATCTTGACATCACAACGAAGGTCCGGGTCCGAGGTCAGGGCTAGCTCAAGAACCTCTTTGACATACGCAAAGTCTGATACCTCGGTGCGCCTTGATTCTTTAGTGGAGTCAGAAGCAACTGGCACTAGCCCTTGCGCCGCGCGAAGCGTCATCGCTAGCGAATACACATCGGCCTTACGGTGGTGAATGCCACTTCTAAATTCCGGAGCTTGGAACTCGTGCAAACGCTCTTCGAGGCCAGTTCCCACTAATTCGAGGCGTCCTGCTTCAGCCGCTGTTAGTGCATTGGCTAGGTAAATAGACGAAAGCTTCGCAGAGCCGTCCAACCTTAGAATTACGTTGTTGGGCGAAATATCGCCGTGGCAGAGTCCTTGACGATGAAGCTCTTCTAGCCCTGACCCGAGCTCAATACCCAGCTTCAATGTTTGGGCCGGGTTAAGGAACTGCCCCGCATCTAGAAATGTTTTTAAGGTGACACCTAGACGCTGTTCGGTAACCACATACGCGCTTTCTTGAAATCTACCCCAGTTGTGAACCCTCTCTACAGAAGGGTGCAACACTGATGTCGACGTTGTTGCGTCTGCAGCAAGATGTCTGGAAAATTCAATATCTTCAGAAATTGAGGCTCCAAAGATCTTGATTAATACCTGCTCACCGGTTTCCAAATCATTTGCGGCATACTCGGTGGCAGCTTGGGAATGACCTAAATAGTCGGTGAGCTGATAACGATCTTCGAGTACTCGACCGGTTAGTTCATTTAGATCGTCGAGAGGCACGTCTCGACAGTACCGCTACTTGCAGCGAATCTCATAGCGCCGAATTTCAACTGTTCCAATATTCAGCCATGATAGAGAGGTGAAGAAGTCCCAAAAAGGTAATCGGATTGCGAACGCTCACGTTCCCAACTGGAGTCTCAGAAAGGGCGTGGCTTCATCCGTGACGATACTGGTGACTCTTGCATTGGTATTTGTGATCTGGATTGCCTCCTCAACTCGAGGAGCTCCTCAGCCGTCAACTTTTCCTACTGGATTGCTCGCCGTCATCCCTCAAGAAGGTGCCCAGGCTCCCAAGCAGACATTGGCCGGTGTTTCGTTAAGCCCTGGTTGGGAACCAACTCTCATAATTGATGGAGTTTCCATTCCCAACGATCAGCTAACCGCTGGCACTACGCAACTAGGCGAGTTTTTCTT
Source organism: Acidimicrobiaceae bacterium (assembly GCA_002722565.1). Classification (GTDB taxonomy): domain Bacteria; phylum Actinomycetota; class Acidimicrobiia; order Acidimicrobiales; family Poriferisodalaceae; genus MedAcidi-G3. Next base: position 129,359 of record PBMG01000007.1, on the reverse strand, counting down.
TAGTCCAGGGGATGGCATGGTGATCTCTCAACTTCGGAGAGGCCTCATTTGCGCCAGAGTGATTGCCATTCCGATCATCGATGTTGAAGTCGACAATATTGACCACCAATGGTGTTGGACCTCTTTCTAACAAATCTTTTAAGGTAGCTCCCCAGTTTCGAGAAGGTAACGGAGTTCCTCCTCACCCACTATTGGTATTCCTAGGTCAGATGCCTTATCTAATTTCGACTGGCCAGCTTCGCTACCGACGACCAACGCATAGGTGCTTTTAGAGATACTTCCAGGAGATTTACCTCCTCTGGCAATAATTGATTTTTTTGCTTCATCGCGAGTTAAGAACCATCCGTCTAAAGACCCCGTTACAACCACTGACCGGCCATTGAGCACTTGCGGTGCGTCCACTTCACCTTCAACTACATCAAGGCGTACCCCGTTAAGTCGAAACTTTTCAACAATCGATTTATTGTCCTCATCATCAAAAAAGTCTCGAACGCTTTGAGCGATGACTGGGCCGATCCCATCGATGGATTCAACGTCGGCGGTTTCCGCTCTCACAATATTGTCGATGTCGCGGAACTGGCGAGCGATAAGTTCAGCTGCGCTAGGACCTAAGTGCTCAATTCCTAAACCGATAAGCACATTCGCTAACGGTCGTTCCCGAGCCTCGTCAATGGCAGAAAGTAGATTATTGACGAGCGTCTCATTTGATGAGTCGCTGACTAAAAGTTTCATGAGCTGCGGTTTAGTTAAACCAAACAAGTCACCAACGTCATTCACCATGCCTTGTTCGACAAGACCGCGTACTGTCCGTTCTCCTAAGCCCTCTATATCCATGGCGTTCCTGCTGGCGAAATGACTAATCCCAGTTTCAATCCGGACCGGACACCTTCGATTCATGCAATATGTGTTGGCATCACCCTCTTGACGCTCAAGGGGCATCTGGCAACCTGGACAAACGTTAGGGAAAACCCAAGGTTTGGAATCATCCAACCGGTCGGACAGGATTGGTCCAACTACTTCGGGGATGACATCACCTGCTTTGCGAACCACGACCATGTCACCAGGGCGGACATCTTTATTCGCTACCTGGTCTTCGTTATGCAATGTCGCCATTCCAACTGTAGAACCCCCAACAAATACGGGGTCAAGCACAGCGAACGGTGTAGCGCGGCCTGTTCGCCCTATCGAGACATCGATGGCGATGAGCCGTGTCACCTTTTCCTCTGGTGGGAACTTGAACGCTATTGCCCAACGTGGGGCCCGACTCGTAGAACCCAAGGCTTCTCTTTGGGCTAAATCTGCAACCTTGACCACCACTCCATCGATCTCGTAATCAGGTTCATGTCGTTTCGACATCCAGGATTCACAGAATCGCTGGACTTCCTTGAACTCAGAAAATTCTGTTACTTCGGGATTTACTGGAAGGCCGAGGCTCTTCAACAGATCAAAAGTCTCTTTGGCCGATGTCATCTGAGGACCACCAGTGACTTCCCCAAGTTGGTAGCACCAAAAGGCCAATTTCCTATGCGCCGTAACAGTTGAGTCTTTCTGTCGAAGACTACCGGCAGCAGTGTTTCTTGGATTCGCAAACAGCGGCTCACCTTTTGCGAGTTGCTCTTCATTCAACGACTCAAAACCCGAAATCGGCATATAAACCTCACCTCTGACCTCGAGCACTTTGGGAGCGTCGGGAATTCGGTGAGGAATACCTTCGATCGTTAGAACATTGTGCGTAACATCTTCTCCGACTCGACCATTGCCTCGGGTCGCGGCTTGAACCAATTCGCCATCCTCGTATCGGATAGAAACGGCAAGCCCATCAAATTTGAGTTCACACACAAACTCACATGAATCTGCGTCCTCTATTCCTTTAAGGACACGTTCGTACCATGATTGAAGTTCTTCTAGGTCCATCGCGTTATCTAGCGACATCATCGGCACTTTGTGTTCTACCGGAGCAAAAATTTCGTTCGGAGATGAACCGACCATTTGAGTTGGCGATTCTTCAGTTAATAGATCAGGGCGACGTTGTTCGATTTCGGCCAGTTCGCGAAGCAGCTGGTCATACACAGCATCGGGAACGGTTGGCTGATCACGGCCGTGGTATGCCTCATTGTGAGCAGCAATCTGAACGCGCAACTGAGTCACGCGGTCCTGATCTGAATCGAATTCGTTCATGACAAGACCGACTTTAGCTACATGGACGACCAGGTTTTGTCGTTCTAATACTTCAGTAGTTATGAATAGTGCGCCGAAATAAGCCACGATTGAGAGGTGAAGGTCAATAATCCACTTGCAATTTTTGTCGTCGTTTGGGCGACAGCGCCATTTTCTATAGGGGTGGCAATAGATGCGGCATTGCAACAAGACACGGTGCAGCGACAAATTGGAGTGTCTGTCTGTTTCTGGGTCGGGTGGGGATTAGTCCTGGGGTCAGGCATTATCAGAAGACCTTGGGGCTTGACAGTGATACGCGTTCTAACGCCAACGACACTGCCCGCCTTATTCGCAACCCATCTTTACTCCCATATCTCAGCAGGCATCCTCGTCGTGGCCCTCATCCATGCCACTTTGGCTAGCTTGCTATCACTTTTGCCTGAAACAGGAAACGCCATGGTAGATGGCTTGAGCTACGGCGACGAAAAACGATTTTTGCTTCGAGTGCCTAGCGCAATCGCTATCGGACCGTTGATATTGCTTTGGGCTGTCGTGGTTTTAGGCCTAATCTCTGGCCCCATTACAGTCGCTTCAGAAAACTGGATTATCGGAATCCTCTTGATAGGAATCGGGTGGCCTGTTTCAGCATTCGGTTTTCGATCTATTCATCAACTCGCTCGAAGGTGGATAGTGTTCGTTCCGAACGGTTTCGTAATCCATGACTACCTAGCAACCAGAGAACCTTTTCTTCTTAGACGCCAAGACATCCTTTCTCTAGGCCCAGCGCCAGCGAACGCCGAAACCGACGGTGAAGAGACCGTCGATGTCAGCCAATTCGCGTTGGGCCCGGTACTCCAAGTCGCTCTTCATGGCGAAGTGGAAGTCGTGCCACGAACACGAGGGGTTAGCGAAGTGAAACTGGCTAAAAAAATCTTGTTCTCACCGACGCGCCCTGGGGCCGTGCTCCAAGAGGCTCGCCTAAGAAGACTCGTCCGCTGATTTTTAGACTGCCGTAGCTCCGCCTATCACCAGATCGTCACAATAGAACACCACTGCTTGGCCGGGCGCTACCTTCCGCCGAGCCTGGTCCCAGTGCACATTTCCATCAGAGGTCAAATAAGCAGGTGCTTGAGCGCCATGAGCACTGATTTGGACATGTACTGGCCCTACATGCGGCTGATCTGCCCAGACATGGTCTGATAACCAAACATCTTCTGAGAGTAGGTCTTCAGCGCTACCCACAACAACTCGACGTGACCGCACATCTACCTGCACGGCGTAGTTTCGATCGGCGTTTCCACCGAGATTGAGCCCTCTTCGTTGACCGATAGTAACTAGCTCGACAGCGTCAATGGACCCAAGGTCATTGCCCTTTACGTCGACCACGTCCGCCGTGTGTAGGTCCAGTCGGTCGGACAAGAAACGGGCCCGTCCTTCTGAAGCAGTGATAAAGCAAACATCTTGGCTATCTGGCTTTGTAGCTGATCGTAAACCTCGATGACTCGCTAGTTCACGTACTTGGTTCTTTGTCATTTCACCGACCGGAAACTTGAGCATGGAAAGGTCGCTGGCTGTCAACATATACAGGACATAGGACTGGTCCTTACCCTCATCAACTCCTCGAGCAAGCCGCAAACCTTTATCGGTTTCGATAATCCTGGCGTGGTGACCAGTAGCTACCGAATCAAATCCCAACTTTCGGGCACGAGTAACTAACGAATCAAACTTGATGTGCCGGTTGCATTCGATACATGGGTTAGGTGTTAGTCCAACTGCGTGAGCATCTACGTAGGGACCAACGACATGTCGATCAAATTCTTCGCCGTAGTTAAATACGAAGTGATCAATATCTAATTGCTGAGCAACTCGGCGCGCATCGTCTACATCTGAAACCGAGCAACATCCTTGATCTTGAGGACCGCCCCAGAGTTTCAGGGTCACTCCGGTGACATCATGGCCCTGTTCTTTCATAAGGGCAGCGGTGACCGCGCTATCAACGCCACCTGACATTGCGACCAAAACGCGACTCACGATGCACCTCTGAGTTGTTCAACGCACCGAGGTATCACCTCAACGGCGCGCTGTATTTCCCATTCTTCAGTGCACCAACCTACAGAAAGTCGCAGAGATCCCGCTGCTAGCACCCTGTCCATACCCATTGCGGCCAACACGTGTGAAGGGTCCATTGCTCCGGATGCGCAGGATGCCGCAGCTGATGCCATTACCCCGTGACGTTCGAGCAATACCAACAAAGCTTCGCTCTCGATGTCTTCAATGACTAACTGCAGAAGCCCCGCTGCTCTTTCTGCTTGAGGGATCGTTTCGAAACAACCAGACATAGCTGAATGCAAACCGCTAGCCAGTCGTTCGCTGAGAACCCCCAACCGTGCAATTTCGCTCTTGCGTGACTTCTCAAGATGCTGCAGTGCAACGCCTATCGCTACTATGCCGGCCGTATTGTGCGTTCCACTTCTCCGTTCCGCTTCCTGACCTCCGCCAAGTAATTGCGGAGCGAGCGCTACATGATTGCGGACCGCCAACACACCGACCCCTTTCGGTGCACCAAATTTATGACCACTGATAGAAAGCATGTCTGCCCTTGCTGAGGCATCGACGATGTCGAGCCAGTTAATTGCTTGAACAGCATCTGTATGCAACACGGCTTGCGGGGCATGGCGGTCTCTGAGCTCGGCAATCGGTTCGAGGTCGATGATTTTGCCTGATTCATTGTTGACCAACATGACCGAAAGAACAGATACGTTCTCATCGAGCAGAGTCTCAAGGTGCTCGAGATCAATATCACCGACTGAGCTGACCTTTATCAGTCGCCCTTTATGAGATTCCACTGGGTGCAATACCGCATGATGTTCAGTTTCGGGGCAAACGGCTACGCCATTCGATCCGCATACTCCATGGATAGCGAGATTGTCTGATTCAGTGCCGCCACTGGTAAAGACAATCTCATGGGGCCCAAATCCTAGGAGCTGTCCGCAAATCTCTCGGGCATCGTCTATAGCTGCCCTTGATGACCGAGCCATACGATGAACACCTGATGGGTTGCCAAAGTGCTCAGTAAAGTACGGAGTCATTGCATCAAGGACTTCTGGCCTGACCGGAGTAGAGGCAGCACAATCGAGATATATGGGGCGATCAACCTTGGCTGTCTTCATTACTTCAAGGCTACGCCCGAAATAAAGTGAGTGGTATGGAGCTGTCGAATTCAGTCAATTATCTATCGTCGACCTACGGCGATGCATTCGCTGACGTGTACGACGATTGGTACCAACAGGTAACCGATGTTAAAGGCACTGTGTCTCTGATCAGCCGCCTTTCCCAAGGTCTCGATGTTCTCGAGTTGGGAGTAGGAACTGGTCGTTTAGCTCTGCCGATAGCTTCTAAAGGTATACCCACAACCGGGGTGGACTCATCTCCTGAAATGCTGAGACGTTTGCGGGCTAGGGATAGTTCAGGGATCGTTAAGTTACATCTAGCAAATATGTCTAACTGGCTTCCGCCCGGGCCGTTTAAAATCATTTTTTGTGCGTACAACACGTTCTTTAACCTCGTTGATCCAGCTGAACAGGAACAATGTCTTCAACTCGTAAGCAATCGTTTGGCGCCAGATGGGTTATTCATTGTCGAAGCCTTTGTGCCTTCTAACTACTCTCTTTTGCCAACTAGAGGAGTCGAGTTCCGTTACCTCAAGGATGCGACTGTGCTCAACATCACTATTCGAGAAAAGGTTTCGGGAATCGTACGGGGCCAAAGTGTGGAGTTAAGCGAAAGCGGCGCCGTATTGCGACCTTGGAGAATTCTGATCAAGACTCCCGACGAACTCGATCAGATTGCAGCCCGTCAAAGTTTGAAATTAGTGGAGCGGTGGCAAGACTGGCAGCAAAGCGCGTTTACCAGCACAAGCGATCACCACGTGTCGGTCTACGCTTCAGCGAATTCTTAATTCCAATCCCCAGCCTGAGAGCAAAAGTAGATGAAGATCCAAATATCAATTGATCTACCCGCCTCACCTAAAGAAGTGTGGGACTACCTCCGAGACGTAACAAAGCATTCGGAGTGGATGATGGATGCTCTAAGTGTAGAAGTGACATCTGAGATATCGGAAGGTCTAGGGGTGACCTTTGTGTGCTTAACAGCTGTCGGGCCATTTCGAGTTCGCGATCAAATGGAAATAGTTGAGTGGGAACACGAAAAACTTATGGCGGTCAAACATTCAGGCATCGTCACTGGGGTTGGCCGGTTCACACTTGATCCTGTTGCAGGAGGGACACGTTTCAGCTGGGTCGAGTCCATTGACTTGCCATGGCACTTTGCAGGCAAGTTCGGGGAACAACTCGCCAAACCAATCCTTACGGCTATTTGGAAACGAAATTTGAGAGGTCTGAGGAGGAGGATCCTCGAACAACAACAAGCAGGAACCGGGCTCGAACCGGCAGGACTCATAAATATTGGTTCCCATTGGGAACTTCGTCATTATGGCCCCGGCCACGTAGTTCGGACGAGCACCCATCAACTGGATCTATCTCGCGAAGCTGAAGCGTTAGAGATACTGGCTGATGCAGGTTTCCCAGCACCTAAGTTGTCTCAGCGCTTATCTACATCTTCGTTAGTGATGGAACGCATCGACGGCCCAACAATGTTAGAGGACCTCGTATCCAGGCCATGGACGCTAGGCAGACATGCAAAGAATCTCGCCCGCTTGCATCGGGCTCTAGGAACAGTTGCCGCTCCGCAAGACTGGGAAAGCGTTAGCGAAGGTGACTCGATAGTCCATCTGGACCTACATCCTGCAGCGATCAGAATGAGCAACGGACGCCCCGTGGTGCTGAACTGGAACAGCTCGGCTCGTGGTTGTTCAGCGTTCGATGCTGCCGTGACTTACGTGATTCTTCGCACATCCGAATCTAACAACGGGCGGCTCGGCCGCTTACTCGTCACGAGCCTTAGGAAACGATTCGCAAAAATCTTTATTAAGGAATTCGGAGCAGGCGAAGTCCTAGCGTACGTCCGCGAGGCCGCCGAACTCAGGTTGTTAGATGTAAGTCTCTCTCCCAACGAAAGAGAAGCCGTGTTCGCGTTAGCTCGAGATGAACTCGATTAATCCACGGCCTCTGCCAGGGCAATAAGCTCGGCCGCCGCTGCATAGGGATCGATCTCACCGCGCATCAATTTCTCTTTAAGTTCGGCTGTTTCTGGCCTATCCATTGTCGCTACGACCCTCTTTTCGAGGCTTCGATTCACAATCTCGCTTAGTTCGGCGTCAACGCGTCGGTTGCGTCGCACCTCAAGTTCACCGCACTCTTCGAGATACTGACGATGTGCTCCTACTTCTTTCCAAAGCTCTTCAACGCCAATCTGGTCGGTAGCCACAGTCATTAAAATCGGTGGTTCCCAATCTCCCAAGGATGACAATTCAAGCATCTGTTGAATATCTCGACGGGTTTCATCTGCGCCTTTTCGGTCCGCTTTATTGATCACGAAAATGTCAGCCACTTCCATGAGTCCAGCTTTATTGGCTTGAACCGCGTCTCCCCAACCCGGATTGACTACCACAATCGTCGTGTCTGCCGCTCCCGCGATATCTACCTCAACTTGTCCAACTCCGACCGTTTCAACGAGCACCCATGGCCAACCCAACGCGTCGAGCACTCGAATAGCTTGTGGCGTGGCAAGGCTAAGACCTCCAAGATGACCTCGGGTCGCCATCGAGCGAATGTAAATTCCGTCGTCCATAACATGATCTTGCATACGGACCCGATCACCTAGAATGGCGCCGCCTGTAAAGGGAGATGACGGGTCGATTGCCAAAATTGCTAGGCGTTCATCTTCTGAACGAACAACTGACCCTAGAGCGGCTGTCAGGCTAGATTTCCCTGAACCCGGGGCGCCTGTCATCCCAACGGTATAGGCACCCCCAACTTGAGAGTATGTCTGCGCTCCCAATGCACGGGCTTCATCGCCCCCGCGTTCAACTAAGGACATGAGCCTGGCAAGCGCTAGACGCTGCCCCTCACGTGCTGCCTCCAGTAAGGCTACGGGATCTCTGCTCAGCCTGTTCATCTATCACAATCAGCGGCGGGTAATCGATCACGTTCGACTGACTTGGGCGCCGACCGAGGAGAGCTTACCTGCCAAATCTTCATAACCCCGATCTACGTGATGTGCGTTAGAAATAGCTGTCTCGCCATCCGCTGCTAATCCCGCAACTACCAGAGCGGCTCCGGCCCTTATGTCATGGGCTCTAACAGGGGCTCCTGATAGCCGCTTGACACCACGAACAACCGCATGACGGCCTTCTGCTCGTATTTCTGCGCCCATTCGAACCAACTCATCTATATAACGAAAACGCCCGGCAAAAATATTCTCTGTAACCATTCCAGCTCCGTCAGAAACGGTTAGAGCAGCAACCAAGAATGGTTTGTAGTCAGTAGCCAAACCTGGATAGGGAAGCGTGGAAACATCCACAGCTTTGAGTCGACCCAGAACTCTTGCCTGTAGACCCGAGTCATCTTCTTCGAGGATCATCCCCATCTCTTCAAGCTTGCGCAAAAGCATCTCCATGTGGTCCACACGCGCCCCTTCTAGACGAAGCTGTCCGCCGCAGACAGCTAACGCAGAGAGATAGGTCGCTGCTTCCACCCGATCTGGGATCACGGTGTAAGTAATGGGAGTTAGTTTGTCGACGCCTTCGATTCGCAGACGCGATGTACCTACACCTTCAATTCGACCACCCATTTCTGAAAGGAAGTTAGCTAGATCAGTAATTTCTGGTTCTCTAGCTGCATTCTCAATAATCGTGACACCTTCAGCCAAGACGGATGCCATCAACAAATTTTCAGTGGCTCCTACAGAAGGGAATTCTAAGAAGACCTCTGCTCCGACCAAGCGATCGGCTTCGCCGTTTATATCGCCGTGCTCATGCGAGAATCTGGCTCCTAACTGCTCTAACCCCTGCAAATGCATGTCGATAGGACGCGACCCAAAATCATCTCCTCCGGGCATCGCTACTCGGGCTCGACCAATTCTCGCAAGCAACGGTCCCAGCACGACTATTGAAGCGCGCATGCGCTCCACCAAGCTATATGGAGCTATTGGGTCGATTTCATCGGGGACATTGATGTCAACAGAGTGGCCTGTCCTTTGAATCTCAACTCCCATGGCTTCCAACAACTCAGTCATTATCGCGACATCGGTGATGTCAGGAACATTGACTAGGCGGGTCGATCCTTCGGCCAACAGCGACGCTGCCATAAGCTTCAGGGCGCTATTCTTCGCTCCGCCAACATGAAGTTCGCCGTTTAAGGGCCCACTTCCCCGCACAAGGAATTTATCCATCTCTCCAGTATGTTCATCTAAGTGGCGAAGGACACATCACTCGCGTGGCTCATTTAGAAATAACTCACGATTTAGATGATGAGGGTCTTAAGCGCGTCTGCTCTCCAAGAGCAGATTTGGTTCGCGAAACAGACGCAGGAAACGGTGAGTTTTCACTGATTGATGGTCCTTTTACGGTTTACAAAAGAACCCTCGTTATTTCGTCGAATCAAGGCAGACACCTCGTCAAGGAGCAGTTTGAGTACGAACTCTCAATTCCTTGGTTCGGTTTTCTTTTTCGGTTACCGGTTCGTCACGCCCTCCGTAACCGTCGCGACGATGGCACCTCTCCGTTTTGGGCTCCCCCTGATCATTTGGGGCAAAGAGCGACAACGATATTCTCGACCTTGTGCGCTATCGCTCTCCTATCAGGTTTTCTGTCCAACGCACCGGCTGAGACTCACACATACGCTGCTGATGAGTTCAAAGTTGATCAGCTAAGCCAGGGTTTACTGGGAGCTCTTATTCGCGTTGGGACCTTGCTGGCGATCGGCTTTTCTATACTCGCTGACCGGCATGGTCGTCGGCGCATCCTCGCATGGGCCATGGGGTTTGGGATCGCTTTCTCGTGTATGGCAGCACTGGCTCCGTCCATAGAGACATTCGCTGCTTGTCTGGTGGTCGTGAGGACTTCTAATGCGACACTTGGCGTCATAATTGTCGTTTTCGCTCTGGAGGAACTTCCTGCAGGCAGTCGCGCCTGGGGTCTCTCAGTCTTAGGTCTTTCTGCCGCCTTGGGGGCCGGGTTCGTTGTATGGACCCAACCCATAGCCGGTTTTGCTGAATGGTCGTGGCGCCTTATTTTTTTCATTCCCGTGTTAATGGTTCCCCTCATAGCCGGCGCTATTCGCCAACTTCCGGAAAGTCGACGATTCATAAACCAAGTCGCCAGTCTCAAATTGAGCAACTACTGGAGACCGCTTTTGCTATTGGGTGGAACCTATTTCTTGCTGGGACTCTTTCTGTCGCCCATCGATTGGTTCAGAAACGAATATTTGCGTGACGAGCACAATTTCAGCGCTTTACAGGTCAGCCTTTTCGTGGTGACGACTGCCACACCGGGAGGGATCGGTCTTTATGTAGCGGGCCGGGTGGCGGACTTACGCGGTCGCAGAATCGTAGTGGGAGTGGCAACGGTACTTGGACTTGGTATTACGACTATCTTCTTTAATTCATCTGGAGTGCTGCTATGGCCACTTGCCTTCGCCGCCATCACTCTGGCCAGCGGCTTACTGCCAGCAATAGGTGTCTATAGAGCCGAAATGTTTCCTACCGCAGTTCGGGCTCGAGCCGCGACGATCGTTGGCGCTATCGGAGTGGTGGGCGGCTCTATAGGAATTATTGCTGCGGGTTGGATGAGACTTCGTTGGGGCTCTTTTGGCCCCGGCATAGTTGTTCTCTGGATAGGACCGCTTATTGCTGCCTTTATTGTTTGGAGAAGATTCTACGAAGGGACAAGAAAAGAACTAGAGGCGTTAAATCCGGAAGACATTGGGCCTTTATGTTCCTGAGCTCCGAGAAGCTACGACATCGAAGTGATCCACTTATTTACGGTCTCAAGGATTGCGGCTACGTGAGCTCGACTCTTTGGGTCATGACCCCCACCTTCTAGGTGTTTAACCTCAACACTCCCATTTATTTGCTTTAGGTGTTGGTTGAACTCGTCCTGGGTGCCGAAGGGATCATTGTTTCCAGAAACGAATAAGCATGGGACTCTAATATCGGCAAAATGTTCGACACGCAACTTGTCCGGTTTGTTAGGAGGGTGGAGCGGATAGCTAAGTAGAACTAGCCCGGCCGCAGGCATCCCCGCTGCTACCGCCATCGAACATACCCGTCCTCCCATGGACCTACCTCCATATACCAGTCGATCCGGCCGACATCCCACTTCATCTGCTATCAGCTGCTGCTCCTGCATGAGCTCTGCAACTAGCTTGGGGGCTCGGGGAGGCACACGTTTCCCTTCACGACGGTATGAGAACTCACGCCTGATCACAGGTAACGGCGACAAAGACTGCTCCAACGCGACAAGAGTGGCGTGCTCTTTAACGCCACCAGCTCCCGGGAACAAAACCAATCCTTCAATCGCCGGCATAGGAACTCCTTATCCGGGCAGAATAGATGTCAATCCTCATCAGAAGAGACATCCACATGGCTGCTACCCAGTTCACGAACGAAATAGTTCTTACATCTGTCAGCGACAGAGTAGGCACAGTAACTCTCAATAGGCCCGAAGCGCGAAATGCCTTAAGTAGCGACCTTCTCGCAGCGCTACCTGAAGCTCTAAGTTCATTAGACGAAGACCCAGAAGTAGATGTCTTAATTCTCACGGGAACAGACCCAGCATTTTGTGCTGGCCTCGACCTGAAGGAGCTGGGTGGTTCTGGAGGCAATATCAACCCGGATAGATCCTTAAAAGCCAAAGGACCTTTCCCAAAGTATTCAAAACCGCTCATCGGGGCGATTAATGGGGTGGCAGTGACCGGCGGTCTCGAACTTGCTCTTGCCTGTGATTTTCTTATCGCGTCGGACCGAGCAGCCTTCGCAGATACACACGCACGCGTCGGCGTCATGCCGGGCTGGGGACTTAGCGTCCTTCTTCCTCAAGCAATCGGAGTCCGCCGGGCTCGGGAAATGAGTTTGACAGGGAACTACATCGACGCACAAACCGCCGCTGCTTGGGGATTAGTCAACAGAGTGGTTGCACATGAACTCCTTCTGGAAACAGTTCAATCATTAGCGTCAGAGATATGTTCCAATGACCAACAAGGCGTCCAGCAAATGCTCAACACTTACGAGCGAACTGGGGACACCACAGTCGCTGAAGGGTGGGAGATAGAAGCTTCAATGGGAGCCGATTGGTTAGACAGAACTAACTTCAAACCAGAAAAAGTTGCCCAACGGCGCGCTGAAATACAAAGCCGAGGACGAACTCAGAACCGCTCATAGCTCAAGAGTTACGAGTCTCGATCATTCGAACAATCTGGGCTGCTATTTCAAGACTTGCTGTAGCAGCAGGACTAGGGGCATTAAGAACATGCAAAGTATTAGGGGCTTCGGTAAGAGAGAAATCATCAAGTAACTCTCCCCCTGCGTCCATAGCTTGGGCCCGAACTCCAGCTGGACTAACTTCCAAATCCTTAGCAGCGATACCCGGCACCAAGCGTTGCAAGGCTTTCACAAAAGCAGCTTTGCTAACTGACCTCCATATTTCACCAGCTCCGGTGCGCCAATATTTACCGGCTAATTTCCATAAGCCTCGATTGCCCAGGTGCTCCAAGACTTGGCTGAACTCGACATCTCGCCATCTATAACCCTCGCGAGCCATCGCCAAGACAGCATTAGGACCGGCATGCACCGAGCCATCAATCATTCGGGTCAGGTGCACACCCAGGAAAGGAAAACTTGGGTCAGGCACTGGATAAATCAGACCTCGAACTAAATCACGGCGCTCCGGAACCAATTCAAAGTATTCACCTCGAAAAGGAACTATCCGGTGTCCTTCGGCCGCACCAACCATCTTCGCCACTTGGTCGCTACGAAGGCCAGCACAGTTAACAACGAGATCGGCAAGCAGCTCACCCTTTGAGGTAGACACCCGGGCGCCTTCGCTAGATTCTTCAATCGTTACAACTTGGGACCCATACCTAACAGCGCCACCCCTATTTTCTATCTCCACGATTAAGGCTTTGCATACCTCTGTATATGAGACGATTCCTGTGGAAGGAACATGCAGTGCTTCAATACCCACACAGTGGGGTTCGATTTCTTTCAGCCTTTCACTACTGATTAGTTCAGCATCTAGACCGTTATGGTCTGCTCGTTCTCGTAGAGCACGAAGCCGCTCTATTTCGTCATTTCGTGTAGCTACGATCACCTTCCCACAGATCTCATGATCAATTCCTCGTGCCTCGCAGAACTTCACCATCGCACTTCGGCCGGCAACCGCAAGCTCAGCTTTCATCGAGCCAGGTGCATAGTAAATTCCCGAATGAAGAACCCCAGAGTTCCGACCAGTTTGGTGCAACGCTAAGTCAGATTCTCTCTCCAGCACGACGACCGATTTTTCTGGGCACTGGGAAAGATATTGATGAGCTGTGGCAAGGCCGATAATGCCGGCCCCGACGACTACTAAATCGATGTGCTCAGAAGTCATAAGGGTTAAGCGCTCCTCTTATCAAGAAGAATATTGCGCGCTGCAGTTAACATCTCAATTCGTTGCCCAGCATCCTCAGCGACACCACCATGATCAGGGTGGGCGTTACGCAGTAAACGACGAAATGTTCGACGAATCTGCCGCTGTTCAGGAATGTCTTCCATCGACGTACCAGCCAGTCCCAGCACTTCAAGCGCCCACGCGACACGGTCGTTTCCTACGTCGCCACCCCACTTATTTACCGGTGACTGTCCTGAAAGGTAGCGAAGCAAATCGTCGTGATCTTGGCCCCGCCATCCTCGTGCAGAACGTAAAAGCGTCAGCAAGCTTCTTCGCATTTGTCTCTGTTGTTGGCTTATTCGATAAAGAGCTGCAAGCACGTGCGGTTCCGGGCGATCGCTAGGAGCTAGATCAAGGCTTATCAGACCATCGGGAAATTCGACGAGCCGATGGGTTGACCGAGTAAGACCTACACGGTCCTCTTGTAATCGATGCCGAAGCCGAGGTTGCGGGATTCGAGCACCGAGTTCAACGAGGTTTAACAGGTCATCTAAATCATTATTTTCATCATCACCGAATTGTTGAGTATGAGCTGCGAACACAGCTGCGAGAAGCAACCCACCAGGGCCCGGCGAAGGATCGAACCCTAATTGGTCCTCACCCAAGGCCACGCGACGTGTAGGAACCGCGGGTCGTGAATGCCAGACATTCAACTCAGCCAAAATCACATTATGGAAGCTACTAGCGGAACTGGCGACTGACTCATACTTATGCCGCTCAACGGGCTAGGGTCAGTCTCTATGGCTAAGTCACTTTCTGAGGTTCCTGATCGAAATCTCGCACTTGAGTTGGTACGTACAACTGAAGCGGCCGCTCTTGCGGCGGCTAGATGGATGGGGCGAGGTGACAAAGAGGGCGCAGACGGCGCTGCAGTTGATGCTATGCGCATCATCCTCGGCTCAGTGCCCATGGATGGCTTTGTAGTAATCGGAGAGGGCGAAAAAGACGAAGCCCCAATGCTCTACAACGGAGAAGCCATCGGCGACGGAACCGGAGCTAAAACTGATATTGCTGTAGACCCTATCGACGGGACCACGCTCACTTCTTTGGGGCGAGGCAACGCTATTTCAGTGATCGCCGTTGCCCCCCGAGGAACGATGTTTGACCCCGGGCCTTGCGTGTACATGGAGAAGATTGCGGTAGGCCCACAATCCAAAGGCCTAATTTCTATCGAGAAAAGCCCGACCGAGAACCTCGACGCAATCGCTACCGCCACCGGACGTGGGGTGCGTGATCTGACAGCAGTGATACTTGACCGAGATCGGCATGCAGAGTTGATTAACGAGGTCCGAGAGAGCGGTGCCCGTATCCGGCTAATTCCTGACGGCGACGTAGCGGGTGCGATCGCGACAGCCACGAGTGATGGCGCTGATGTCTTATTCGGGATCGGAGGAACTCCCGAAGGTGTGATTTCAGCGGCAGCTCTTAAATGCCTCGGAGGTGAAATGCAAGGAAAGCTCTGGCCTAGGAACGGAAGCGAACGCCAAGCAGCCCTGGATGCTGGCTACGATTTGAATCGAGTTCTCAACACCGATGACCTCGTGCAGTCCGACGATGTCTTTTTTGCCGCTACCGGCATCACAGACGGAGAGCTCCTAAGAGGCGTTAGGTTTACCGCTGAAGGAGCTATTTCTGATTCATTGGTGATGCGTTCGAAAAGCGGCACGGTCCGTAGGATCGAAGCTACGCACAACATAGAAAAATTGAGTGAATTTTCGTCAGTCGACTTCACCTAGTAGCAATGCCGCTATCCCACGAAACAGGTCATCCTCATCTTCGCCTCTATGCTCACTCTTATGTCAAAAAGCAATGACTTAGAGGAAGGCACGACGCAACGCCTTGATTTCGACAAAATTGGCTCAATTGGTCGAAGCGGCCATCAGGTTGTGCCCGTAGTTCTCCAAGACGCTGACTCTGGCGATGTCTTATTCATCGGCTATGCGAACGAAACCGCATTGCGAATGACCTTGGAACTTAGGAGTGCCGTTCTTTACTCAACCTCAAGAGAAGAGATCTGGCACAAAGGTGCCACTTCTGGTGACACGCTGTCGCTCGTGGATGTCAGTGTCAATTGTGAACAAAACTCACTTTTGTACCGCGTTCGGAAAGACGGGCAGGGCGCCTGCCACACTCTGGGCGAAGACGGGTCTACGCGGTCCGGCTGCTACTACCGCATTGTCGCCAGCGAAAACGAACTAGTTTTTGTGGAGGAGTAGTCAAAGAACGAGCTTCGGCTATCGATACAGAACGCGTATAGTCAACCAGCGCTGGAGACCTGAATTCGAGTTTCTGCCCACTTCTTAGCGTTTGCCGCCTCATCATCATCAGCATCCACACTCAGAGCCTGCTCTGCAGCTTGAAGGTCTGATTGCGCACCTTCTAGGTCAATATCTTGAGATGCGAGCGCACCGTCGCTCAGAATCGTCACGGAGTTACCGCTTACTTCAACAAATCCGCCATTGATAGCCAACGAAACCACACCATCATTCGCCCAAAGTTGAGTTTGACCGATATCAAGGGCTCCTATAAATGGCGCATGATTATCGAGGAAGGCTATATCGCCATCCACTGTACGGGCTACTACTTGGGAGCATTCACCCGAAAACAGCACCGCTTCGGGTGAGACAAGTTCAACCTGCATATGTCTGGCTCACCTACCAATCACGACTGTTCTAGTTCGCGGGCCTTAGCCATCGCCGATTCCGCGTTACCCACGTTTAGAAAGGCCTGCTCTGGGAGATGGTCAAGATCACCATTACAGAGCATTTCGAAAGATTCGATGGTCTCTTCAATCGGTACGAAGATGCCTGGCATCCCTGTGAACACCTCCGCAACAAAGAAAGGTTGCGAAAGGAAGCGTTGAATCTTTCGCGCTCTGTCCACTGTGATCCGGTCCTCTTCAGACAGTTCATCTAGACCAAGGATGGCGATAATGTCTTGAAGTTCTTTATATCGCTGCAGAATCTCTTGAACTCGACGCGCAACCATATAGTGCCTGTCGCCGACAACCTCTGGAGTCAGAATGGTTGAGGTAGATGCAAGTGGGTCAACAGCTGGGTAAATACCCAGAGAAGCTATTTGACGGCTCAGTTCA
The DNA here is from genome assembly GCA_002722565.1 of Acidimicrobiaceae bacterium. Taxonomy (GTDB): domain Bacteria; phylum Actinomycetota; class Acidimicrobiia; order Acidimicrobiales; family Poriferisodalaceae; genus MedAcidi-G3. The sequence goes on along the minus strand of PBMG01000007.1, from coordinate 112,503 downwards.
GTTGTGGCATCCAAATGCGTAAATGTAGTGAACGGCGCTGGATCGGTATAGTCATCAGCCGGAACGTATACAGCTTGCAGCGACGTGATCGAGTGCCCTGACGTAGACGTGATTCTTTCCTGCAGCTCGCCCATCTCGTCAGCCAAGTTGGGCTGGTACCCAACAGCTGAAGGCATCCGTCCAAGCAAAGTCGATACTTCTGAACCCGCTTGAACGAAACGGAAGATGTTATCCACGAAAAGGAGTACCTCTTGACCTTGAACATCGCGGAAGTACTCAGCCATCGTCAAGGCCGAAAGCGCTACACGCAGCCTTACTCCAGGCGGTTCATCCATTTGTCCAAAGACCAAAGCCGTTTTTTCGAGTACACCTGACTCTTCCATTTCCAAGTACAGGTCCGTCCCTTCACGTGTGCGTTCACCTACACCCGCAAAGACCGATACACCACCGTGCTGTGACGCAACACGGTTAATCATTTCAGTAATAAGAACCGTTTTCCCTACTCCGGCTCCACCGAATAAACCGATTTTGCCACCTTCCAAATATGGTTCGAGAAGATCGATGACCTTAATCCCTGATTCGAACAGCTTGGCTTTGGGTTCCAGAGTGTCGAAGTCGGGAGCGTCACGATGAATTTCCCAACGATCTGGCACTTCACCTATATCTTCGGTGTCAAGTGGTTCACCCAACACGTTGAAGATATGGCCGAGGACGTTATCGCCTACCGGAACCGCAATACCTCTGCCTGTATTTCTAACGGTCGCCCCACGGGTAAGCCCATCCGTTGCCTTCATACAAATCACACGGACTTTGCCGTCACCAATTTGTTGGGCGACCTCTCCACCGATAGTTACTTTCTCACCTTCCAGTTCAGCGTCCATCTCAACAAAAGTGTTGATCTCTGGCAACGAACCAAGGGGAAATTCAACATCTACTACTGGGCCAGCAATAGCGAGAACCTTTCCGTTTTTGGTTTCGGTGTTGTCTTCGGTCATAGTCATATTTAATGCTCCTGAAGTTTCAGGCGTTGTTTCGGTCAGATGCGAGGGATGCGAACGAACCCTCAAGTGATTGCTCGATGATGTCTTTCAACTCATCATCGTCGTCTTTGCTCATTGCTTCGGCACCACTAACAATTTCCATAATTTCAGTGGTTATCGAGTCTTGTCGGGCCCTATTCATAATGCGCGTTAGATTGATTTTTAAGTCCTCAGCATTATCAGTTGCAGCTTTCATCGCTCGCTGACGCGCAGCGTGTTCCGATGCTGACGATTCAAGAAGAGCGGCGTAAAGCCGAGCTTCGGCATAGCGAGGCAGCAGGCGGCCTAGAATCTCAGCTGGTTCAGGCTCAAATTCATAGCCTCCGGAATCTGAATCTTCTGAAGCATCAGCTCCAATTTCAGATGGCTCAAGAGGCATGAACTGTTCAACGGCTACTTCTTGGCTTCCCATAGACAAAAAGCGCGTGTAGGCCAATTGGACTTGTTGAACTTCACCGTTCTCAAAGAGCTCAGCTACCGACTCAGCCATGGATTTGGCGTCGCTGTAATTAGGTTGATCAGAAAAACCTTCATAAGACGCATGAATTTCGTAGCCTCTGAAAGAAAAATATCCAGCAGCCTTCTTCCCCGATAAGACGAGTGCATAGTCACGTCCTTGGGACTTATCGGCATCTATCGCTCGCTCAACAGCTCGAAGAACATTGTTGTTGTAACCGCCACATAAACCGCGATCTGCGGCAATAACGACATAACAAACTCGATCAACTTGCTCAGCTGCGGTGAGGAGCGGGTGGTCACCCCCAGCCCCGCCCCCCGCCAAGTTCGTTATCACATCAGTTACTTTTTCCGAATATGGCTTGGCTGCCTGAACCCGCCCTTGGGCCTTAACAATGCGAGAAGCTGCGATCAACTCCATGGCGCGCGTAATTTTCTTAGTCGCGTCAATCGAACCAATTCGACGCCTAAGAATGCGCTCCTGACCGCCCGCCATTACTTATCAGTCCTCTGAATCGTTCGCATCGGCTTCAACGCTCACTTGGAAGGCCGCCTTAAAGGACTCCACTGCTGCTTTCACCTGATCTTCTGGCAAAACCCCAGAGCTACGAATTTCATCCAACAACCCCGAATTTCGAGTTCTCATGTTCTCAATGAACTCAGATTCGAAACGCTGAACATCTTCGACAGGCAAATCATCCAGGTACCCGTTGGTTCCCGTGTATATCGATACGACCTGCTCTTCTACAGGCATGGGGCTGTTAAGTCCTTGTTTCAACAACTCGACGAGTCGATAACCTCTCCCCAATTGCGCTGCAGACGCAGCATCCAACTCGGAACCGAAAGTCGCAAAGGCTTCAAGGTCTCGGAACTGCGCCAAATCGATTTTTAGCGTTCCCGCAACGCTCTTCATGGCCTTAGTTTGAGCATCCCCGCCTACACGCGATACCGAAACGCCCACATCAACAGCCGGTCGGACACCAGACTTGAAAAGGTCATCTTGGAGATATATCTGGCCATCAGTAATCGAGATCACATTCGTGGGAATGTATGCAGACACGTCTCCGGCTTTAGTCTCAATAACTGGCAATGCAGTCAACGAGCCCGCTCCCTGAGCATCAGATAACTTAGCGGCCCTCTCAAGCAGTCGGCTGTGAAGATAGAACACGTCCCCTGGGTAAGCTTCGCGTCCTGGTGGTCGCCGAAGCAGCAATGACAACTGTCTATACGCTTCTGCTTGCTTGGAAAGGTCGTCGTAAACGATCAGAGCATGCTCGCCATTTTCCATCCAATGCTGACCCATGGCGCATCCTGCGTATGGAGCCAAATATTTGAACGGAGCCGCGTCCGCAGCCGGAGCGCAGACAACGACGGTGTAGTCCATCGCTCCTCGCTCTTCAAGAGTGCTGACCACCTGTGCAACCGTTGAGCCCTTCTGGCCAACCGCAACGTAAATGCACTTAACGCCAAGGCCAGCTTGATTGAGGATGGTGTCGATAGCAACTGACGTTTTGCCGGTCTTCCTATCTCCAATAATCAACTCACGCTGGCCACGCCCAACGGGCGTCATTGCGTCAATGGCTTTGATACCTGTCTGAAGTGGTTCATGCACTGGCTGGCGACCCATGATTCCGGGAGCTTGAATTTCCATTCGGCGTGCTTCAGTTCCTACTAACGGACCTTTTCCATCAATGGGCTCACCTAAAGCGTTAACGACTCTTCCCAAGACGCCATCGCCAACCGGTACCGACAAGATTCTTCCCGTTGACTTAACGTTTTGGCCTTCTTCTATGTTCTCCACGTTTCCGAGAACAACTGCACCAATTGAATCTTCATCTAAGTTCAAGGCGAGGCCGACATCTCCACTATCAAATTCCAAGATCTCATTAACTGAAGCATTAGGTAGACCGGACACACGCGCAATGCCGTCTCCTACTTCAAGAATGCGACCTACAGTTCCAGATTCAACGGAGGGATCAAACCCTTCAAGATTTTTCTGGATGGCTGCAGTTATGTCCGCAGCATCGAAGCTGAGGTCAGTCATGACAAACGCTCCTTCATTTTTTCAAGACGAGTACGTACTGATCCATCGAAAACTGTGTCCCCCACTTGGGCCACTACTCCTCCGAGGATTTCTGGGTCCACAACCACGACTACATCAATGTTCAACCCAGTTGCTTTAGATAAGGCACCCCTAAGACGCTCACGTTGGTCTTCATTAAGGGCCACAGCTGAACGAACCTCGGCAACTGCTTGCCCTCGGGATTCCGCTGCTTGTCGAACTAATTCATCAGCGATAGAGCCGATATGGTTTCCACGACCCGCGCCGACCAACATGCTCACAAGATTGACCGTGATTGGCGAGGCACTAACCCCTAGCAGGTCTTCTAGCACTCCGATTCGACGCGACGCAGGTATTGCCTTATCGCTGAGCGTCGAACGCAGCTGATCAGAAGACTCGACGGTCCGACCCAACTGATACAGCTCATCCGCGACGCGGTTGAGTTCGCCTTCGGCTTCAGCCAGTTTGGCTATACCGGCAGCGTACTCCTCCACTTTCTCGGTCATCGCTTTCCTCGTTCTACTCGTAAACAGTTCCTGCAGCTAAATTGCTGCCTCTTTAGGGGTCCAACAACCAGAGCTTGAAGGACCACTTCTTATAGGTGAGTCAGCTACCAACTGACTCGATGTAGTCGTCCACTAACCTTGAATACGCAGCTTCATCCAAGCTGGAACGAACAACTTGCTCTGCCGCTCCGACTGCTAGCGATGTAACTTGCGCCCGAAGGTCCGCCAATGCTCTTGCTTTCGCTGCCTCAATATCAGCGTCGGCTTGTGCGCGCTTCTCTTCAATTTCAGGTTCTATCGCTGCCAGACGATCTTGTCTGACCTGTTCAGCTTCGGCGCGTGCAGCCTCGAGGATTCGTGATGCTTCAGCCTGGGCTTCTGCAATCTTCGAGTCATATTCAGCACGAAGACCTTCTGCCTCCGACCGGGCTGTATCTGCAGCATCAAGGTCGCCTTGAATTTTTTCGGATCGAGCTTCCATCACGTTCTTTATCGCCGGGTAGGCGAACTTCGACATGACAATGAAAAGAATCGCGAAGGCCATGCCTCCCCAAATAATTTCATTCCAAACAGGAAGGATCGGGTTCGAAGCCTCCCCTCCTGCGTCGCCCGCCGCTAGGAGTCCAATTGAGTTCATTGTCTCTCCTTAGGCGAAATTGAGAAGGATGAAGACCACGAAACCAATTAGGGCAAGAGCCTCCGTAAAGGCGATGCCAAGGAACATGGTGGTCCGCACCATACCCGCAGATTCGGGCTGTCTGGCCATAGCGGTAATCGCGTTACCGACTACCAATCCGATACCTACGCCTGGGCCAATGGCAGCTAAGCCGTAGCCCAGACCGGCACCGACTGCTTTTAGGCCGTCTAGTGCGTTGTCAGCTTGTGCGAGCAAGTCAATCACTCGTCTCTCCTGTGTCTATTTGCATTTAATGCTCTGGATGTAACGCGCCGCCGATGTACACGGCAGTCAAGATCGTGAAGATGAAAGCCTGCAAGAAGGCAACGAGAATCTCGAAGCCCGTGAGACCAATCAACACAACAAATGGGGCCCAAATGATCGAAACCAAAATGTTCTTGGCCCACAAATTCTCGCATAGTACTGCGAACGTAACCAACAAAAGGTGGCCGGCCAGCATGTTCGCAAAAAGCCGAACTGCTAGCGAGAAGGGACGCACCAAGAATGTTGATACAAACTCGATAACTGCGACCAGAGGTAGCAGAGCGCCTGGGACACCAGGCGGAATAACTGTGTTCTTGAAATAACTAAAGAAACCCTGACTCTTAATTCCGACAGCATTAAAGACAACCCAAACAAGGATCGCTAAGAACGCCGGCGCAGCCATCCGTGAATTCGCAGGAAATTGAATAAACGGGATTACCTCAGTGATATTTGCGAAGAAAATGAAGAAGAAGAGGGAAAGAAGGAACGGCATGAATTTCATGCCATCGGGACCCATAGTTTGCATGACCACGTTTTCACGCACGAAGTCAACTGATGATTCAGCGACCGTCTGAATGCCTCGCGGGACCAGCGCACTCTTACGACTAGCCAAAATGAATATGAGCAGAGGTGCAACCATCGCCCAGAGGTAGATCACGCCCACCTTGTTCAGTTCAAAATATGTGTTGCCTTCGAAGAGAAAGCCAGGCCACTCCAAAAGGCTCTCGATTGCCGGGAAGTGCAGCCCACCAGAACTATCGCCATTGCCGGCGGCAAGCAGTTGATTCACTTGATCTCCTTGCGATTTCTTTGTCTCATCTGGCTAGGTCTCAATCCGGGGTAAGCCAGCGATATGGAAACATAGCGCGTCTCCCACACCAGCAACCCGAGATGCGAAACGATAATCGTTATAGCCAGGGGAATAGGTGCAAAAACGCCAATTTTACTAAAAGCAATAACAGCGACAGTTAGGAAGGCTAAACGAAGGATGAAGCCACCTAACGCCGCGAACATAAGAGCTGCTACAGATATCCGCCCAGCCCAGGTCAAAAACGCCGCCGCAAAGACAAAGTTCGCGAATATCAGACCAAGTCCATAGGCAGAGGATGCCAGCCCATTAACACCCCAAAACACCAGCGACAACGCTAGCCATGCCGGGCTTACCTTTAAGCCTCTCAACAGCATGTCACTAACAATGCTCTTTTCTGGCTCAGCTAGTTGACCTAGATCCTGAAGGTCTGATGACCGCTCTTCTACTTTGTCACTCATCTTTAGCTACGCTCCTCGAGAGTGACACCCGTCGGTAGGTGATCATCAATTTCTTCTGGCCTGTCTAGTCCTCTCACATTAGTGGGACGGCTTGTCGTCATCTCATCTTCGATACCTGACATGCGGTTTGTGTAGCGGTACCACTCAGCAGTCAGCTTCCCCAAAAAGGCAACTAAGCCAAACACTAAAGCCACCCAGGGTCCTGTTTCGAGCCAGCGATCAATGAGCCAGCCGATCGCCGCGAAGATGACTGGGGTTACGACAATTTCGACCGAGCGCGAGAATGCATCATCGGTGCCGAAGAATATTTTGTTCTTGGAGAGCGATGGAGCTCGCATGCTAGGGGCAGTCTCCCGACTGTTAGCGAATGAGTGGACACGTCAAGAAGCGGCCACACCCTAATTGGGGTGTCTTGGAGGTTGCAAGCTGCCCAATGATGAATTCCGCCTCATCGAGATATTTAAGCTACGCACTCCTGATTTCTGTGCTCTTTTCGGCTTCCATTCCAGCTCGTGGGCGAAACAGAAAGAAGAGCAAGATAGCTACGCCTGCCAAGGCAAACGGGAGCACAGCATCCCCACTGCCCGTTAACGTTGGAACCAGCGCCACACCTGAAAGCAAGGCTGTCCAAGCCCACAAAAGCAGAACTGTTCGTCTGTGGCCATGGCCCATTCTCAACAAACGGTGATGCAAGTGGTCTTTATCTGCAGTCGCAATGCTCTCTCTGCGGTACGCACGTCGCACAACAGCCAGGGCTACATCAGCTAATGGGACTCCCAGAATCAAGAAAGGAATAGCTATGGGGGCGAAGAAGAAATAGACCTGACCACTGAACTGGTCAACAACCCTGCCACCGACGGTCATCGTCGCTGATGCCATCAAGAGACCCAGCAGGAGCGCACCCCCATCACCCATAAAAATGCGAGCAGGATGAAAGTTGTGAGGCAGAAAACCTAAGCAAATTCCCAGCGTTACCAATGCAAGCAAAGGTCCAAGGTTACTGTCACTGATAAGTCCAGCATTCTGCAATTCTCCGCTGTACAGGTAGAAAGCTCCTGCCGCAATTGCGACGGTACCCGCAGCTAGTCCATCTAATCCGTCTATCAAGTTGACGGAGTTAGCGACGATCACCACCAATAGCACCGTTATGAGCGTCGCCCAATCGGCCGACAGAACAACAAGTTGCCCAAAAGGCACCCTGAAGTAGAAGAGGGTGACCCCCAAGACCGCTAACAGACTGCCAGATAGGACCTGTCCAGCGACCTTCGCTGGAGCCGAGAGCTCCCTCAGGTCATCAACTGCGCCAATAGAAAACATCACAGTCGCCGCTACGACTACCGCGAGCGCCTCGGAGGAACCAGCGAATACCTGGGTAAAGCCTGGCAGTCGACTAGCTATAACCAGGGAAGCCAAGAAACCCACAAACATGGCTGTCCCGCCACCAGTAACTGTTGGGCGTTGATGAACACGCCGATCATCCGGCTCGACAACCGCTCCTAGTTTGGGTGCGACTCTGACTACAACAAACGTGAAGAGATATGTGACAACGGCTGCTACGCCTAATACCACGGCATGTTGGAGTGTCCTACTCACGGGAATGCCCTACTCACCAAGCCTAAAAGGCTCACGCTACGACTCGTCTATCTACAACCAGCCTAGTTACCAGGTGTAGAGCTTTGATGGAGCCTGCACAGCTATAACGGCTACTGCCTTGTTGAATCTGGGTAAGGAGGGTATTGAGCGCACAACTCTGCTACTTCTTTGGCTATTGCATTCACGGCAGAGTCATCATCTCGGTGCCGCAGGATTCGCGCTGTGAAATCGGCAATATTGACCATTTCCTCGGCACCCATTCCCTGCGTAGTGACGGACGCGACACCCATGCGCACGCCACTAGTAACAAATGGTGATCGCGGGTCATCTGGGATGGTGTTTCTGTTTAGCGTCACTCCGCCTTGATCCAGGACTTCTTGTGCTTCTTTACCTGTCAGGTTTTCATCGAAAGAGCGCAAATCAAGCAACAGCAGGTGATTATCAGTCCCACCCGAAACCAATCTGAAACCTTGGTCAGCAAGCGCATCCGCCAGTGCACACGCATTATCAACTATTCGCTTCGCGTAGTCCGCGAAGCCGGCGTCCATCGCTTCTCGAAAACCAATTGCCTTGGCAGCGATGACATGCTCTAGAGGGCCGCCTTGATTCCCTGGGAACACAGCACTATCAATTTTCTTAGCAAGGGCTTCCGTTGAAAGAATGCAACCACCTCTGGGTCCTCTCAGTGTCTTGTGGGTGGTGAAAGTAACTACATCAGCATGGGGAACAGGATTCGGATGTTGACCGCCAGCAATCAACCCAGCAATATGTGCCGCGTCAAACATGAAATAGGCACCTATCTCATCGCACACTTGACGAAAAGGTTCAGGATCAATTCGTCGCGGGTACGCCGTTGCGCCAGCAACAATTAGCTTCGGCCTCTCAGCAAGTGCTATCGAACGCATCTCTTCATAGTCGATGCGCTCATCTTCCCCAGTTAAACCGTAGGAAATAAAATTGTAGAAACGGCCACTCGCATTGACCGGTGAACCATGCGTTAGGTGACCTCCATGGTCAAGACTCATGCCCATCACGGTGTCACCAACATCAAGAAGCGCCATATAGACAGCTGCGTTAGCTTGCGAACCCGAGTGCGGCTGCACATTCGCGTGTTCCGCTCCAAATAGTTCCTTAACCCGATCGATCGCTAGTTGCTCTACCACGTCTACTTTCGCGTTACCTCCGTAGTAACGACGCCGTGGGTAACCCTCACTGTATTTATTAGTAAAGACGCTGCCTGTAGCTTTCATCACAGCCGGAGACGCAAAGTTTTCCGATGCAATCAATTGCAAGCTTGTCTCTTGACGTTTTTTTTCCTCAGAAATTAGTTCTTCGATCTCAGTATCGGGTCCTACAGTCCATACGTTCTTTGAGCTCGTCATGGGTGGAGGCCTTTCGCGGTTGTCGCGGGAAATGTTGACACAGCATGCCTTGAATTTGGGTTCCAAGCGTGTTTTCTGGACCGCTCTCAGTTCAGAGTCTAAATAGCGTTGAGCTTCTCCACACGCCCTTGATGTCGCCCTCCCTCGAATGACGCATCGAGGTACGCGTCAACTATGTCTAGAGCTGTTTGTTCTCCGACCATGCGCGCTCCAATGCCAATGACATTTGCATCATTGTGTTGGCGGCTCATTCGAGCAGTTGTCATATCGTGAACTGTCGCAGCTCGGATACCGGTCACTTTTCCGGCTGCCATAACAATCCCGATTCCGCTACCACACACCACAACACCACACTCGGCGTCGCCATTAATGACAGTCATACCAACAGCAGCGCCGTAGTCCGGGTAATCAACTCGTGACTCGTCATGAGTGCCGCAGTCAACTACTTCGTGGCCTTCATCTGAGAGGTGTCGAGCGATTACCTGTTTAAGCGCAAATCCTGCATGGTCGGCTCCAAGAGCGATAACAGACACGTTGCCCTTTCTGTGGGTTGACCTCGCTATCTTCCCACGCGGATCTTGACTCAGCGCGACTAATTAGGCTCCGAAACCTATATCGGGGCTATTGCCCTTGTCCTAGATCGACAGCGCCATCACGAAGCACCCTCAAAGACTCGCCTGTGGTGTCAACCACCGTCGATGCCAACCCACCCTTAGAAACTCCCGGTATTACAAACGCAGCTTTTACCGCAAGCGTTGCTGCTGCGTCTTCCGCCGCTAACTGAGTTTCCACTCCATGCAAATTCGCGCTTGAGCCAGTCACAGGTCCTACATCGTCGATAAGAAGACGAAGCCACCCGGGTTCAGGACATCTAACACCAACCGTGCTTCCACCGGTAACAGGGTCTACCCCGGAGAGGCGACGCGCCACAACGGTGAGCGCGCCAGGCCAGTGGGCTGCAACAAGCGATCTGACCTCATCATCGAGATGAATGAGTTGCTCTGCCTGTTCAATGCCACTCACCAAAACCGGAACAGGCTGATCGGACGGGCGGTCCTTCGCTGTGTATGAACTCTTCACCGCTGAACTGTTGTCGTATTTGGCCAGAACCCCTGGAAGGGTGTCCGTTGGCGCGACGACCAACAGGCCTCGTTGTAACGCATCAAAGGCTCCTTCAAGCTGCAATTCGTCAACGTCATCTATAGGACGTCGAGCTGTCACAAAACGTTGTTTCCCAGACATATCAAGATTGATTTCTGTTTCGCAGTAGCCCCTGGCAGTCAAAAGATTTTCTAGTCGGACGCCTTGGTCGGACCCGCATTCGAGAATAAGCCAGCCACCAGGACGCAACCATTGTCTTCCTTCTCGTACTAACAGATCTAAGTGACGAAAACCGTCCTCACCCCCGAACAGCGCATCGGTCGGTTCCCAGTCACCAACTACCGCAGGAAGCTGATAGTCCAAGGGAATATAAGGCGGGTTAGAAATGACCATGTCGAGTTGCCCTTTAAGTCCCTCCGGCAACGCGTTCAGCCAATCACCTTCATGTAATTGCACTCTCGCAGCGGCCCGCCCCAAACCAGCAAGATTAGATCTAGCTAGTGAGAGGGCTTCGTCAGATATATCAGTGGCATGCAGGTGTGCATCCGGAACTTCCTGAGCTATCGATAGAGCAATCGCTCCAGTCCCGGTCCCCAAGTCCGCAATTAGCGCTTTCTTTCCGAAGCTTTGGTCTTTTGAGGTCAATATCTCAACCGCTCGGCCAACAACTTCTTCGGTCTCAGGCCTAGGAATTAAAGCCCTTCGGTCGACTGCAAGGTCCAGGTATCGAAAACCCCAACTTCCGATCACATATTGCAATGGTTCCCCAGCAGCCCGTCTGGCCGTTAAAGCATCGGTCCGGGCCACCATCCGTTGGTTCATTAAATGGCTTTCTTCTGCTGGGAACTGGCCGACATCAACGCCCGTAGTTTCCTCCAGAATTCGACGAGCACTCAATTCAGCATCCCCGATATGAGCGGCTCGAAGTCTTTCCAAAACTTCCCTATGTAATTGAGCGAGTGTCAGAGTGTTCTCGGAGTTATCTTCAAGTTTCGCCATTTCCAGCCTCAAGCTGTTGCGCGCGTTCATGAAGCATCAAAGGTTTCACTACCTCGTCAAGGCCACCTGCCAGCACGCGTTCTAATTTGTAGAGGGTCAATCCAATGCGATGGTCCGTTACTCGACTCTCCTTAAAGTTGTAGGTACGAATCTTTTCCGCTCTCCCACCGCTTTTAATCTGATCGCGCTTTTGAGCTGCTTGACTTGAGGCTTGCTCGTCTTGTCGCAACTTCAAAAGGCGAGCTCGCAACACTCGGAGGGCTTTAGCCTTATTTTGCAGCTGACTTTTTTCATCTTGCATCGATACGACGAGGCCGGTCGGCAAATGAGTCACGCGAACTGCTGAATCAGTTGTGTTTACAGACTGGCCACCCGGCCCGGAAGACCGATACGTGTCGATCTCTAGATCGTTGGGATCAATATCTACTTCCACTTCGTCTGCTTCCGGCAGCACCGTTACTGCTGCCGAAGATGTGTGGACTCGCCCTTGTGATTCTGTTACTGGAACTCGTTGCACGCGGTGCGGGCCGCCTTCATATTTTAAGTGGCTCCATACACCATCACCCTTGACCAAAAAAGCGATGTCGGTATAACCACCCATATCACTGAAGTGGCTACCAAGAACTTCCAGCCCCCAGCCCTTGGTATTTAAATATGAGCGGTACATTTCGAAAAGGTCGCGTGCCCAGAGATTCGCTTCTTCTCCTCCTTCGGCCCCTCTTATCTCGACTATTACGTTTCGATCATCATTTGGGTCGCGCGGTAGCAACAAGAATCGAAATTTCTCTTCAAGGGCTTCAGCTTCTGATAAGGCAGCTGTCTCCATCTCTTTGGCCTCAACCACCTCTTCACCACTACTAGCTTCACCGATTTCTCTTGCAGCCGCGGCATCTTCTAACGCTGTCCGCCAAGCAGACCCGACTTCAATCATTTCTGTCAGTTGAGAGTGACGCCGACTCACTTCGATGAAGCGGTTGCGATCAGAGGTAACTTGAGGGTCTCCAAGTTGAGACTCAACATGAGCCAACTCTTCTTCTAACCCCAGCAAACGATCAAGCACACTCTCAGGGTACCGACGGAGGGCTCGTCCATTCGCGCCAGCTGTCGTCGATCGCAATTATCTCGGCCGAATTAATCAGCCGATCCACTAGATCTTGCAAAATTTGGTGAGCGTCTCGCTGGGGAACAACGATCTTTAATTCTGCGTTGGGGTTATGTAAGAGCCGGGCATCGGCGGCAAAGGGCACTAAATCCAGATCGATGCCAACGGCGCAAACAACCAAAGTTTCTCGGTCTTCTAGCGACACACCTTTTGCAACCGCTGGAACTGCCTCTTTCAAGTTCGTTCTTTCAACCGGAGGCGCTGCCGCAACGAGTTGCCTCATCCCGATCCTGTCGGGGTGAGAAATTAAATGCGCCCTCAACCACCGTTCAGAACCAAGACGGTTAAGAGGGTGAGGTTCGGCGCCCGGTACGCGGTGGAGTCGGACGACATTGGCTACTTGCTCAATAGCTTGCGCTGTGGGTAGGTCTCCGTGGAGGAGTCCAAATGCTTCTCGGTCGTGCGCACCCACCCCAACATCTATGCGATCTCCATTGTCACCCGAGATAACTCTCGCTACCTCGAGACCTTCAACTTCTCCGACGATCACTCCATGTTCGAAGATCACTTCAAGGCCCGACTCTTCAAGGGTGGCAATCAGCTCTGGTTGATCTACTGCTTTCGTTTCAGCCAGTGGTTGTGCGGGCATCGCCTCTGTTACCTGATCTTCTTCAATTTCCCAAACTGTGATCGGTCCAGAAAACAGTGAAGCACGTCGCGCCAAAATATCTCCAGCTTCCGTGGTGAATAAATGGACCTCATCAGCTGATGAACGAGCTGATGAAGCTAACGCTCCCCCAAGGGCACGGCTAGGTCGCTCCTCAGCAAGCACCGCTACACTCCCGTCGCTCAGCTTCGCTGATGCACCCTCATCGGTTCCCAAAAGTTCTTCTACGGACAACTCCAGATGAGCGCTCACAATCGAGCGGAGTTTCATCGCGTGTAGCTGACGGCGGCGTTCAGGGTCTAGCGCCACTGGCAGGCTTATTCTTCGGCGTCGTCAGAGTTCTGGTCTGAACCACGTCGACGCCCGTAACGTCGTTCGAATCGTTCTACTCGTCCTGCCGTATCAACTATCTTCATCTGTCCAGTGAAAAAGGGATGACTGGCACTGGACAGCTCCACAGTGACAAGCGGGTACTCGTTACCATCCTCCCAAACAACCGTTTCACTTGTTTCCACTGTTGATTGGGTGATGAAGGAAAATTCAGCACCTGCGTCGCGAAACACGACCGGTCGATAATTGGGGTGGATATCACTTTTCATGATGGAACCATTCTGGCGGTTACTTCGACGAATCGCACATCGCGAGGCACAATTCCCTGTGATCTCTTTCTTATGAGGTCTAGCCGTCTCCAGATACTGCCAATTGGGCAAGGATCTGTTGATTAGAACTGGTCACATTGATTTGCTCCAACACCCAGTCGATGGCTGAACCCGGTTCCCTGTCTTCAATTGCAACAAGGGCATCCGCTAAGGCCTGTCCAGCTAACGCTCGATCATCACCTTTCAGCCGGTGCAGTTCACGTGTGCAAGATGCAACTACATCGATCGCTGGATACACCCTTCGATCCGCTGCTCTGCGATCTAGGCGCACTACAGAATTAGCCGTTCCTTGCAGTGACTCAAGGATCATTTCATCCAAGTGCCAGCCAGTTTCAACGGCGGCAGTCGCCATAACTGTTAACGATCCACCCTCTTCTAGCGCTCGAGCGGCTCCGAAGAAACGTTTCGGTGGATATAAGGCACCTGCTGCCACTCCTTCAACTAGCACTTTGCCGTTTCCGGGCGCTGCCATGTTGTATGCCCTTGCCAGCCGACTAAGACCGTCAACAAGAATGACAACGTCTAGTCCGCCTTCCACCATTCTCTTTGCCCGTTCTAAGGTCAGTTCTGCTACTTGGATGTGCTCATCCGCAGGCCTGTCAAAGGTTGACGCCAGCACTTCACCTTCGACTACGTCAGCAATCTCGGTGACTTCTTCAGGTCGTTCGTCGATCAACAAAACAATCAAGTGAAGATCAGGGTGGTTGGTTTCCAAGGCAACAGCTAGCTCTCTAATCGTGGAAGTTTTCCCACACTCAGGTGGCGAAACAACGAGGCCCCGCTGTCCTTTGCCAATAGGTGCTACTAGGTCAACAACTCGAGCAGTGCGATTTTCTGCTCCAGGGAGCTCGAGATTTAAAGCCTCTCGGGGGTGCACGGCTTTGAGGTCTTCAAACAAATGCCTCTCACGCGTGTCACCCGGCTCGGATCCGTTAATTTCATCAATTTGTACCAACGCAGGGTTTTTTTCGTTTCTCGCAGCTGGGCGACTCGCTCCCTTGACGACATCTCCCTTTCTCAAGCCATGAGTTCGGACTTGCTTCGCAGCTACATAAACATCATCGTTAGAAGGTAACGGTCCTCTAGTCCGGAGAAATCCGTATCCTTCGTCTCGGAGGTCAAGAATCCCTTCGCATTCGACCGGATCCCCCTGCCAGTGTTCATCTTTATCTCGTTCGCGTCCGCGACGACGGCGACGCCGGTTACCAGGTTCGCCAACACCCGCATCTTCAGGATCACGATCTGATCTAGATGGCCCTTCTTCGCTTTTCTGGTCTTCATTTTCATTGCTAGAAGGCGACCCGTCAGAACTATCGTCTGATCCGGTTTCATTCCCATCGGCGCCATCTGAAACAGTTGCCCGTCTTACCCGCCGGACGGAGGCCTCATCTTCTGCCGCTTCCTCTCCAACAGAGGGACCTTTTAAAAGGTCGTCAATGATGGTGGCTTTCCGCGCTCGAGGGGCGATTTCAATTCCTAACGCGTCGGCCATAACTACTAGATCGTCCCGAGACTTTGCTTCAAGAAGCGCTCGGTCTGGCTGGTCTGACATTTAATCCTCTTAGTCTCGGAGCAGATCGGATGCACCGGGATTTCGTTTCGGGCCGTTCATCCAGGTCGAGCCGGCAGCCGCCGACCAGATACGGTTGCCTGATTCACAAACGGCGTGAGCAAACGAACGGTGCCGTCAGGCTACTCACAGGGCAGGGTCACTCACAACGTTGGGTCGATCCTCAACTGGTCGACGCAGCCGAAACAAATTCCATAACAGCTGAAAGTTCGTTTGGTAAATCGACACAGCGTTCCGTTTGTCTCATTAGGCCGCTAATTTCAGCAGGTTGAGGTGGAGCTACACCTGTAGCAGCCTCAACAACGCTATTAAATTTAGCTGGATGCGCTGTCGCCATCACCGCTGCCGGACTATCAAGCAATTTCATTCCCCGAATGACATGGACTCCAACAGCAGTGTGAGGGTCCAGGAATTCTTCTTGGGTCGAGTAAAGGCTAGATATTTCTTGTTCTACTTCAGCTTCAGAGGCTCGATCTGCATCGAACAAATCTCGAATACGTTTCGCTACCGACTTCCCAAGCGTCATCGAACCAGAGGAACGAAAATCGCGCATCGCAGCTGCCAACCAAACGGAATCTTTATCGCTTAGGTCGAAGAGCAGGCGTTCGAAGTTACTAGATACCTGTATATCCATTGCCGGACTTGTCGACGGCTCAACGTCTCGAATTTGCATGACTCCCGAAGAGTGAGTCCGCGTCAAGATGTCGTTGTGGTTACTTGCAATTATGAGCCTTTTAATTGGTAAACCCATCCGAGAGGCAATGTGTCCGGCCAGTATGTTGCCAAAATTACCCGTGGGAACGCAGAAGGAAATCGGTTGGTTTGGCCCCGCTATTCGAGTCGCTGTTGTGAAGTAGTAAACTGTTTGGGCAGCGACTCGAGCCCAATTAATGCTGTTGACCGCGGCTAATTTGTGACGCTCACGAAATTGCAGATCAGAGAACATTGCCTTGACCAAATCCTGACAGTCATCAAATGTTCCATCAATGGCGACATTATGAATATTGGGGCTAGCGACAGTAGTCATTTGCCGTCGTTGCACCTCCGAAACACGTCCCCGAGGATGAAGCATTACAAGTTCAATCCCGCTTCTATCTTTACAAGCTTCGATTGCCGCACTGCCCGTGTCTCCAGAAGTGGCACCAACGATTGTCACACCTGTATCACGTCGAGCTAATTCATATTCAAACAGTCGCCCTAACAATTGAAGCGCCACATCTTTAAACGAAAAGGTAGGCCCCCAGTAGAGTTCTGCTAAATAGCGATCGTTACCAATCTCAGCTGGCAATTGCTTCACCGGCACCACGTCTGGGTGACGAAATGTTGAGTATGAATCCTCAATCATGTTCCCTAGCTCATCGACCTCGATTGAGGGCGAAACAAAAGGCTCGAGGACCCGCGTTGCTACCTCGCTGTAGGACATTTCAGCAAGGGAGTAAAGATCCGCAGAAGCCAGGGTGGGAAACTCCACCGGAACGTAGAGCCCGCCATCGACTGCTAGCCCGGCAAGCAGGACATCACTAAATTCAAGAACCGGCGCTTCACCGCGCGTGCTCTGATACTTCACTGTCCCAAAGTCTCCTGCGTAATTATTCGGCTATAACCCGAATCAATGCCCCAATGTCACGAACCTCTTCTAAGTTCCGCAACTCCCGTAAAGTGGACTGGACGTCAGCTTCGCGGGCCTCGTGAGTAATGAATACCAAGTGAGCTGTTTGCCCATGGCCTTGCTGTTCCATCGACTGGATTGAAACACCGTGTTCGCCAAAGACGCTGGCTACGGCTGCTAAAACGCCTGGTCGGTCTTCCACGTCTAGCTGAAGATAGAAAGCGCTACTGGTTTCATCGATGGCTCGAACGGGGAACTCCGACAGCAACCCAATGTCGCTCGATACTCCCTGTTGAAGATTTCTAGCAGCAGAGATGACGTCTCCAAGCATTGCCGAAGCTGTCGGTTCTCCACCAGCGCCACGGCCGTAAAGCATGAGATCGCCCACCTCAGAACCCTCTAAAAACACTGCGTTGAAGCTTTCTCGCACTGCGGCTAAAGGATGATTTTTAGAAACCATCGTCGGGTGAACTCTCACCGCCACTTGCTCACCGTCTGACTCCGCTACAGCTAACAGTTTAATTACGTGACCCATATGCGATGCAGCAGCTATATCGTCCTTGGAAATTTGGCTTATTCCCTCTTGATAAACATCGCCCGCAACGACTTTCGCCCCAAAAGCAATAGTCGCCATAATTGCCGCTTTGGCAGCTGCATCGCCGCCTTCTACATCCGCAGTTGGATCCGCTTCAGCAAAACCGAGGTTCTGAGCCTCGACAAGAACGTCAGCGTAGTCAGCGCCTTCTTCGGTCATCTTCGTCAAAATAAAGTTGGTTGTACCGTTAACGATCCCCATCACCCGATGGATTCGTTCCCCAGCGAGGGATTCTCGTAGAACTCGGATCAATGGGACTCCACCAGCGACTGCTGCCTCGAAAAAGAGATCAACTCCGCCCGCAGCAGCAGCTTCAAAGAGTTCTTGGCCACAGTTGGCGACCAATTCTTTGTTAGCCGTAATCACTGGCTTTCCTGACTTGAGTGCGTCAATGACGAGTTGTCGAGCCGGTTCTATTCCCCCAATAGTCTCAACAATCACATCAACCGTGGGGGAATTAACGAGTCCTTGAGCGTCACGAGTTAATAGTTCTTGGGGAACCCCAACTTCGCGATCAGCTGACAAGTTACGAACCGCTATGCCCACCACCTCGAATCGAACCCCGGTACGTGCTGCTATGCGGTCCGCGTCAGTATGGATAATTCTGGCCAAGGCGCCGCCAACTGTGCCGCAACCTAGGAGCCCTAAACGGATTGTTGAATCTGATTCCGACTGCATAACCCCAACGGTACCGGCCAGAACACCTATTCTCCGCGTCGATTTATCACTCAACGGCCTGAAGCAAACCTAAACCGTTCAATCAATCAACATCAAGGGCCAAAAGGTCTTCAACCGACTCGCCGCGAATAACGAGTCTCGATTCACCCTTTGAGACAAAAATCACTGGTGGTCGCGGCATTCGATTGTAAGTACTAGCCATCGAATACCCATAAGCTCCCGTGACTGGAGTAGCTACAAAATCTCCCACCTTCAAATTTTCTGGCAACGAGGCTTCTCGAACAATTACGTCACTCGATTCGCAATGCTTTCCAACCACCCGGGCCACAGCATTTCTGTCTTCGGTAACTCTGCTCGGCGCGAATGCCGTATACCCACTCCCGTAGAGCATCGGCCGCGGATTATCAACGAAACCTCCGTCGACTGCCATATAGGTCCTTATGCCTGGGATCTCCTTAATAGTTCCTATCGAATAAACAGTGACTCCCGCTTGAGCCGCAATCGATCTCCCCGGCTCCGCAGAAACCCGAGCTTGAACTCCGAGGCTGTCACACGCTTGACCCAGCATTTCACCCCACTCACTGATCGACGGGGCTGACTCCGATTCAAGATACGCGACGCCAAGACCTCCTCCAACGGATAGCTCAGGCAACCCGAGTGGTTCAGAAAACCCCACGACCACTTCAAGGGCTCGAGCGAAACTGTCAACTCTGAACACTTGACTCCCGATGTGTTGGTGGACACCAACCAAGTCGACACCCGGGTTAGAAATGCATTCTTCGACTGCAGCAGCAGCAGCACCAGACTCCAAACCAAATCCAAACTTAGAGTCGTTCTGGCCGGTCGAAACATATTCGTGCGTATGAGCTTCAACTCCTGGCGTGACTCTCAACAGAATTGGAGAAACTATGCCATCTTCATCGTGGAGTTCTTGAAGTCGACGAAGTTCATCGAATGAGTCAACCACCACTCGCCCAACGCCATAGGAACGGGCTAAAGAAAGCTCGCCGACTGATTTGTTGTTTCCATGTAGAACGATGCGTTCTCCGGGAACGTCAGCAGCTATGGCCGTCCGGAGTTCTCCTTCACTTGCTACATCTAGGTGGAGTCCTTCCTCCGTGACAAGCCTCGCCATGGCAACACAGAGAAAAGCTTTCCCCGCGTATGCGGTGCCAGCGCCCAGTGCGCTCAGAGCCTCGCTGCACCGCGAACGAAGGTGGTCTTCGTCATAGATAAACAATGGTGTTCCGTATTCGTTAGCGAGATCGTCAACAGCTATGCCGCCGATGCGCAACTCACCCCTGGAACCTACTTCTGCAGAATCAGGCAGAAGTGATAGAGGAATCGGGCCATTGGATTTCTCTGATTGGTTCATTAGACCCTTCTCACATTTGTTCCGGGGCCGTAAGACCCAGAAGGTCAAGGCCGATAGCGAAGCCAACGCGAGCTGATTCAACCAACCAGAGTCTGGCTTGTTGTATGCCCGCGTCGACATCAGATCTGAGAACTGGACAATCGTGGTAGAAACCATGAAAGGCTGATGCGAATTCGCGAAGCCAGGTAGCTATACGATGAGGGGCTCTGTCACGAGCGGCGATTTCAAGGATCTCAGGCAACGTCGAGAGATAACGAAGAAGCTCCAATTCCCGATCATGCGTCAAGAGCCCCACATCAATTGAGTCCAAAGCTGCCCGATCTATCCCGCGGCTTGCGGCCTCACGCGCAACGGAGGCTATGCGAGCATGCGCATATTGAACGTAATAGACAGGGTTCTCGTTCGCTTGCTTCGAGAGCACGTCGATATCGATAGTTTGTCGAGAATCGATGGACTGAAGCAAGTAAGCAAATCGGGCTACGTCAGCTCCAACCGCTTCGATTAACTCACTCACCTCTACCATTGTTCCTGTACGTTTCGAGAGTTTGATCTCCTGACCATCTCTAACCAAAGTCACGTTTTGGCCAATGATCGCTTCATATGACTCCGGCTTGTGTCCTAACATTTGCATGGCAGCTGACATGCGCGGAACATAACCATGATGGTCAGCACCCAGGACATCAATCACAAGGTCCCCGCGTTCAAATTTTTCATGATGGTAAGCAATGTCCGGCACAAAATATGTAGGTTCCCCGTCGCTTTTAACTAAGACTCGATCCTTCTCATCGCCGAATTCGGAGGTCCTTAACCATGTCGCCCCATCTCTATCATCGATCCATCCCCCAGCTCTAAGGTCCGCCATGGTCGCTTCCATAGCTCCCGACTCGACTAAGGCCTTTTCACTTGCCCAGTGGTCAAATTCAACATTCATCAAAGCTAAAGATTGCTGAACATCAGCTAGGGCTCTCTTCCGACCCCATTCGATAGGGTCCACATCATCGGGCATTTCTGAGGCCCATTCAGCTACGTATTCGCCCGCATATCCGTCATCTGGAAGATCGATGCCATTGCGGCGAGCCAGCAACGAAGCTCCGAACAGCTCAGTTTGAAGTCCGCGATCGTTAACGTAGTACTCGGTGAATGTTTGATAACCGCACCGACGAAATATCCGAGAAAGACTATCTCCATAAGCACCCCAGCGGCCCCCTCCTGCATGAAGAGGGCCAGTTGGGTTAGCTGACACGAATTCAAGGTTTATCGATTGGCCTTTACCTATTTCTGGTCGTGCATAGCCCCCTTCGCCTTCGCTTAATACTTCGAGCATCACGTCATGTAACCACCGCGGCGACAGATAGAAATTAATAAAACCTGGGCCCGCAACCTCCATCCTTTCAATCAGATCATTCGAAGATCGTTCGATTGCCTGAACTAGCTCCTCCGCTAACTCGCGAGGATTGCGGCCTACTTCCTTAGATATCGCCAAAGCGACATTGGAAGACCAATCTCCGTGGTCGCGCAGCGCAGGACGTTCCATCTGGATCTCGTTCGCAGCAACTTCGATTTGTGACTCCCTTAAAGAGGTCATCAAAGCTGCTGCCAAGACTTCGGTGATCACGAGTGGCTCCCTGTAGGTCAGGATGGGCATCTTGTAGCTACAACGACAACAAGACAAACTTGACTGTACCGCTGAGACCCTCCTGACTCGAAGCGACTTACGGATGCTGGATAAATATCTGGTGGTGTGGAGGGTTCTTCGGAAAGCGATACATTCGCTTACCCGCCCTCGTAGCTCAGGGGATAGAGCAGTGGCCTCCGGAGCCATGAGCGCAGGTTCGAATCCTGCCGAGGGCGCTAAAAATAACCGATTCTCAAACATTGCACTAGTGCGGGTCCCCACGATCTGACTAGATTCCCAACATGGTGAACGTCTTTGCGGCAACGACAACAGTTTCGCCCTGGGGGGTGGTCGCCGCTGCTGGTTTAGTTTCGCTAACACTCTTGGCTTCTTGGCGGCTTGATCTTGGTCTTATCCCGTCTATCTCAGTGAGTTCGACTCGGTCGGTGGTTCAGTTACTCGCAGCAGGAGCCTTACTAGTTCCTGCACTCAAGTCGGAGGCACATCCGGCTTGGGGCTGGCTGTGGTGCGGGGCCATGGTCCTCTTCGCCACAGGGCTAGTGCGTCGAAGAACGGCAGATTTGGGAATTCATCGCCCCTCCATCCTCCTTTCATTTTCAGCGGTGACTGTCCCTGTAGCCGCAGGCTTAGCGGTCGTCTTTTGTTTTGGAGTGCTACCCCTTGAGCCATCAACGTTGGTGCCTATGGCTGGGATAATCCTGGGAAACACCCTCCCTGCCACCTCTGCAGGCGCAGCGAGGTTCGCCGAGCTGGTGCGTGAGGAACGCGGCCAAATTGAAGCGATGCTGGCTTTAGGCTTCCGACAGCACGCTGCCATTCGGCCCCAAATTAGAACAGCCGTCAAAATCGCTTTGACACCACCGATTGAACGAATGCGCATGATTGGCTTAGTTTTGCTGCCAGGGACAATGACAGGGATGCTGCTAGCAGGCGTCGCCCCATTGCAGGCAGTTATGACTCAAATGGTTGTCTCTTTTTTGATTCTCGGCGGGGTGACGTTGACCGTCACTACCGTCGTTCTAGGTTGCGCATTCTCTGCTCTGAGCGGAGGCCAGCTCTGTTCGTCGGCTACGACTGAAGCGAGCTAAGCCTTCCATCCGGTTATCTCGGTCCGCTCGATAACAATCGCTGGACCTTTGGGTCGTTTCTCTTCATACTGCGAGTAACGACCACTTAAAAGGTCTAATGCCCGTTCATAACCTTTACCGCTCTCGTGTACTTTCGCTCGACCTCGGATCCGAACCCACCAAAGTTTCTTCCAGTCCTGGTCGTCATAGTGATCGACCAGAAGAGTTACTTCCGGAAACTGCCGAATGTTGTCCAGCCGTTTTAGCTCAGTCGTTGATTTCTTCTTATGGTCGATCGCTGTTACCAAAACCTCATCATCAAAAGCGAATGTGATCGGCACAAGATCAACTCGGCCGTCCGCTCGGATGGTCGCGAGAGTCGCGACGCGTGCATCGTCTAATAGTTCCAAAAGTTCAGATTCGTTCATTAGTCCTCAGGGTGGCAGACATAATCGATGAATTACAAAGCGACGGATCACACTAGCTCGCGGTTCCCCGACACCCAAAAGCCCAGACTGAATGAATTTTGAGTGGGTTTATTGGTGCCGACAGGCGTATTCTCTTTGATATGGCTCTGGCAGAAACCAGCACCGAAGCACCCAAGCCCGAACGATGGTCATTTCAGTGGAAAGAACTTCACGAAGAAGTGATCACCTCAGGCCTATGCACGGGGTGTGCCGGATGTGTAATCAGTTGTCCGCATGACGTAATCGGTTACGACCATGTTCAGGGTGGCTTCAAGCCTTTCCACATCGAAGAGGAACTCGGGGCCGACAACTGCGGTCATGGCGAAAAAGGTTGCACTAGTTGCACCCGAGCTTGTCCACGTTTTCGAACATGGGAACATGAGGCAGACGAATTTCTATTCAACAAAACCCGAACCCCCGAAGATCCTGCCGGAATATACAAAGACATAATTTTAACCCGAGCCTCCGATGACTTCATTCACGAAGTCGGACAGGACGGAGGACTTGTTTCGGCCATCCTGATTTGGGCACTAGAAAATGGCTACATAGACGCCGCTCTTACCTCGTACGTGGGAGACGGCGAAGGTTCACAATGGACTGCCTCCCCAGGCGTGGCATTTAATCGAGACGACGTCATCCGAGGCGCCGGCAGCCGCTACACATACTCCGCAAACACTTTGGCTTATGACGAAGCAAT
Organism: Acidimicrobiaceae bacterium; assembly: GCA_002722565.1. Taxonomy (GTDB): domain Bacteria; phylum Actinomycetota; class Acidimicrobiia; order Acidimicrobiales; family Poriferisodalaceae; genus MedAcidi-G3. The sequence continues at coordinate 89,033 of PBMG01000007.1, read as the reverse complement.
CGAAGCAGGGGCTAAGAAGATCGCTTTAGTGGGAATGAGTTGCCAAAGCTCAATTGTTCCTGTAGCGAAGTCGCGCAAGATCGGCAAAGTGGGAAATAGGTTCGCCTTGAACATAGGGCTGCTCTGCTCTAAATCATTTGATGAGGCAATCTTCGAGGAACTCTTCGAACAGAAATATGGCTTAGACCGTCGCACGATAAAAAAGACAAACATTAAAGGCGTCTTTCAAATTTGGACCCACGACGGTGGTTACTACGAAATCAATCTCAAGGAATGTCACGCTTGGACTCGAGAAGGTTGTAATCACTGTCCCGATTTCGCTGCTGAACACGCTGATATTTCGACCGGCGGCATCGGCAAATACAGCGACTGGACGCTAACCATCATCAGGACTCCAATAGGTCGCGAAATCATTATGAAGATGTTGGAGCAGGGTTACCTGATCGGACGACCCGGTGACGATGACCCTGGGGCAATCGAGCTCATGCACAAATTAAGCCAAAAGTCTCGCAGCAGGTGGCCAGAGTTCGCTTGGGAGCAGCCAGCGCTTCTACCCACCAGAAAATAATTTATTCCTACCAATTCAGAGACATGTGTTGATCAAATCGACCATGTTGGGCCTTAGGTCGCTAGCTGCAAGGAACTCGGGCAATCTGTCTTCAGGTATAACATCGGCGGCCCGAAAAGCTGAACAGCGACAGAGGTCTATCAGCCGGCTGGAGCCCTTGGCGCAAGCATTAACGTATACCTCTTTGGTAGCAGCTGACCATAGAGGGGGTCGTTCCTTGCCTCGGCATTCCACTAAAAGGCCCGCTAGTTCTGGCGGGAAGTCATTGAATGCACTGATTCGATCCTCGAGACCAGCAATGTCGGTCGCGTCGACATCGTAGATAAGCAACTCTGAAGCACAATGACACGGGCCAACTAAACCTGAGTCAGAAATACACGCGTCGAGGAACGCTACGGTGACGCCTATATCAAGTAGATACTCACCCTTGACATCTGTTGTCTGCGTGGCCAGAGTTCCTGGATTATCGAATGATGTGTCTGAGCTGTCCGAATATTCGGGTTCTGCAGTTCTCGGAGAACACCCGCTGCACAGCGCTATGACTACAGCAACTCGCGCGAAAATTTGTATCGCCCTTTTCCAATCGATCACAACTAAAGGTTAGAACGGTTCTAACCCACCCAACTCGCGCGCCTTAATGAAAACATCGTCAAGCATTACTTCAGTGAGGCGGCCGGTGAAGGTGTTCTGTTGGCTGGGGTGGAAAGAGCAAATGATGTACCTATTTGCATCGCTCTCTTGTTTCTCCAAAGGCACCACAACACCGTGGCCGAAGCGAGGTCGGGGACGTACTCCCAGGATTGAGCATGCTACTTGGTACCCAAATTGACCCAACGCCACAAACACAGTTGCCTCTGTGAGAAGCGAAAGCTCTCTTTCAATAAAGGGTCGACAGGTATCTCTTTCGACTGGAGTTGGCTTGTTTGCGGGCGGCGCACATCTAACCGCGGCAGTGACATAGGCATCCGATAGCTGAAGGCCATCGTCGATGCGCCGAGCTAGAGACTGGTTCGCGAAACCAGTTCGATGCATGGAAGCAAAAAGAAAGTCACCCGACCGGTCCCCTGTAAAAACACGTCCGGTTCTATTCGCTCCGTGAGCCGCTGGCGCAAGACCAATAACCATTACCTTGGCTGCTGGGTCTCCAAAACCGGGGACGCCTCGCCCCCAGTACTCATCATCAATAAACGCCGCTCGCTTTTCTAACGAAATCTTCTCTCTCCATTGCACGAGCCGTTCGCACTGTCGACACTCAGATATGGCCTGAGCAACTGAAGAAAGGGAGTCCATAACGTCGAGTGTTGCAGACTCTGAGGGGTCTTTAACGACTACGGTCATTTCGTGGCTTCTTCTCAAAGACCGACGCTTGTTCTTTTAGTCAGACACGGGCAAACACCGACAACCGGAATTGAGCTTTATGGCAGAAAACCTGGAGTTCATCTATCCGATAAAGGATTAGACCAAGCAAAGAATGTGGCTCAACGCATTTCCGCTATGGGTAGGCAACGTTTTGAAGCCATCTATTGCAGTCCGTTGGAAAGGACCAAACAAACAGCTCAAGCTATTTCCTCAGAACTCCAGCTGAAGGTGAAACAAGACCGAGGCTTACTTGAACTTGATGTCGGAGACTGGACCGGTCGAAAGTTGACTCAGTTGAGGAAGCTCAAATCATGGTCATCGGTGCAAAAATACCCCTCCGGCTTTCGCTTCCCAAACGGGGAGTCGTTTACCGAAATGCAGACAAGGATGGCGGGAACAGTTAATCGCTTGGTGGAAAGACATCCCGGAAAAGCTATTGTCGCCGTTAGTCATGCCGATCCCATTCGAGCTCTAGTTGCCCACGCTATGGGGACTCACCTGGATCTATTTCAACGAACGGTCGTTTCCCCCTGTTCAGTAACCGCCATCCTCTACACACGAAATGGACCGGTCGTCTTGTCGGTCAACAACACCGGAGAACTCAGCGACCTTTCACCCGCTTAAACCACCCCAAAAGAATCTTGAATAGGAAAAATGACTGATAACTACGAAATACGCAACCCAACCAATTTCGTCGCCGGGACCGTAGGGGGACCTGGAGAGCGAATTTTTTATCTGCAAGCCGTGGGTGACGGATCCGTCTTAACTTTAAAGCTGGAAAAGGGTCAGGTTCAGTCTCTTGCAAGTCACCTGCTACAAATCATTGAAGATGAGGCCAACGACATAGCTGCCGCGCCCGTAACCAACATGATCGAACCACCTAACGCTGTTTGGACTGTCGGAGCGCTAGCAATAGCCCTTAGTGAGGAACCCAGCGAAATTGTTGTAGTTGCTCAAGAACTACCTGATCAAGATGAAGTCGAGCCTTCGGAAGCTCACATCTATATCAGTTTTAGTCAAGCTAAAGCCTTTGTTGACCACGCTCTGTTCCTCATGGAGTACGGCCGCGACTTCGGTCGACAGAACGGTCACAAACGTATCGGTGAATGAAGATAGCGCCGATACCGGCACACCTTCTTTGAGCAAACCAATAGATACAGGAGTTGCGCGCACGATTTTGCAACGTGGTGAAATCGAACTACTTGGTCGCATGCCATATAGCTCCAACGCCACATTTCTCACCCGAATAGTCGACGGTGAGGCGGCGGTCAACGGAATTTACAAACCGGCCAAAGGCGAGAGGCCTCTGTGGGATTTTCCTCCAGGTCTTTATAGGCGCGAAATCGCTGCGTATGAACTCAGCGAAGAACTGGGCTGGGGTGTGGTGCCTCCCACCGTCGAACGGGTCGGGCCTCACGGAACTGGTTCGGTTCAGTTATTCATCGACGCAGACTTCGACCAACATCACTTCACTCTGGTTAAAAACGTCAAGAACCATCCGGCTCTTCGAAAGCTTTGTGTCCTTGACCTACTGGCAAATAATACTGACAGGAAGTCCGGACATTGCCTTCTCTCTAAGTGGGGAACTATTTACGGCATTGACCACGGCTTATGTTTTTCAGCTGAGTTCAAGTTACGAACAGTCATTTGGGAATTTGCAAATGAGCCAATCGGACAAGAGCTGCTATGCGATATACATCGATTAGCAGAAAGCGTCCCTCCTTCAGTCTCGCCGTGGCTCGACCAGGACGAAATTGATGCACTACTCAAAAGGGCGCAGTGGCTAACCGAGTCCCAGGTCTTCCCAGAAGATGACGGGTACGGCTGGCCATGGCCACTTATTTAGAAACGGGATGGGCTCGTTAGTGTGCGTCAGGGTCAGCGGCCCTTACCGCGATTTCATGGCTTCGATAAGAGCAGGAACCACTTTGTGCACATCACCGACGATGCCAAGATCAGCTACACCGAAGATCGGAGCCTCAGGATCTTTGTTGATCGCGATGATGTGTTTGGAACCCTTCATGCCCACTAGATGCTGTGTAGCTCCCGAAATACCGCAAGCTAGATAGACATTTGGCTTCACTACCTTGCCGGTCTGTCCAACCTGTTTGGAGTAGGGAACCCATCCAGCGTCGACAATGGCTCGCGACGCTCCCGATGCTGCATCAAGTAATCCCGCAAGTTCATCAATCATTTCAAATGCCTCGGGTTGACCCAAACCGCGGCCACCTGACACGACTACCTCTGCGTCATCAAGTTGAGGACCTGAGCGCTCTTCTACATGGCGCCCCGTTACAGAAGCGGAGCCCGCTGGACCAGGATCAACCGCGTCAACTGCAACTACCTCGGCTTCACCGCCACCAGTAGCCTCAGCCTCGAATGACTTTGGACGGAACATAGCTAGCGCTGGGCCGTCATTTTTAAAGGCGGTAAAGACATTCTGCGTGCCGCCGAATACCGGCTCTTCTACAACCAGCGTTCCATCTTCGAACGAAGCACCAACGTTGTTTGTAACAACTGGCTGATTTATACGAACCGCTAAACGTGCAGCCGTGTCTCGACCGTCAGGTGTTTGGCCGAAAAAGACCGCATCGGGAGAGCTTGTCTCCATGTGCGCCTGTAACGCTGCCGCTGCGTGAACTCCCATCAGCTTTCCATCAAGAGGTCCCGTGGTGTGAACTCTTGTAGCTCCATGAGCACCGAGTTCAGCTGCCATGGCGGCTCCGTCTCCGGCGACGAACACTTCTACATTTGTCGCTAAACCGCGCGCCGCAGCCAGCAACTCAAGTGTAAGACCGCTAGGGCTACCCTCATCACCTTCTCCGAACACAAGGATTGTTTCAACAGACATTCGCAACCTCCTCAAACAATCTTGAGTTCACCAAGGAACTCAACGATCTTGTCGTGGGCATCACCTTCATCTTCAATGACTTCGCCCGCTTGTCTTTCTTCTGCAGCGGTAACTCGAACCGTTTCCTGACGAGCTCCGCTTTGACCAACTACAGCCGCATCCACTCCGAGTGCCGCTAAATCTAACTCTTCCACCGGCTTCTTTTTTGCAGCCATAATGCCCTTAAAGGATGGGTAGCGGGGCTCAACAACGCCAGCTGTCACCGACACCAAAACTGGAATCTGACACTCAACATCGTCATAACCCGCTTCAGTTTGCCGTTGAACCTTCACCGTAGTTCCGTCGACTTCAATTTGTTTGGCAAAAGTAATCGACGGCATTTCAAGCACACCAGCAATCATTTCAGGCACTGTGCCTGTGTAGCCGTCGGACGACTCAACTCCAGCCAACACTAGGTCAGGAGACATTCTTGATATAGCTGCACCAAGTACTCGGGCTGTACCAAGGGCATCGCTACCGGCTAGAGCGTCGTCACTAACGAGGACCGCGTCTTCAGCACCCATAGCCAAAGCCGTCCTAAGACCGCTAACTTCACCATTCGCTGCCATTGACACCAATGACACTTCGCCTCCTCCGGCTGCTTCTACAAGCTGGAGTGCCATTTCAACACCATAAGAATCGGACTCGTCAAGAATCAACTTGTCGTCCCGTTTCAGGTAGTTGGTTGAGGGATCTAACTCACCTGGCAACGCGGGATCTGGAATTTGTTTAACGCAGACTACGACCTTCATGGGTGGATTCTGCCCCGAGGTCGCTTCAGATCCAAATGAAAAATAGAAAAATCTGCGTTCCAGTGAATTCAGATTCACGATCGTTCAGTAACTTGAGACGCGATTCGACTGAAGCCATGGAAATCAGCGACACTAGTTGTGTGCGGATTTTGCTTCTTGTGAACGAGTCAGCGTCATCTGTCACCGCCCGAACCCGAGTCCTGATTCAAGCGGCGCTAGCTGAACACCATGACGTCGAATTAGCAATGACTAGCCGCAGGGGACATGCATCTCGACTGGCACGCGGAGCTGCAGCGACAGGAACAGACGTTGTAGCAGTCTTAGGTGGCGATGGGACCCTTAACGAGGCTGCTAACGGTTTGGCTGGAACCGAATGCGCACTTGCACCTTTACCGGGCGGTTCCACCAATGTTTTTGCTCGTACTATCGGATTAGCTGATGACCCTCGAGAAGCCACGACCCAGATCATTGAAGCCATCGCCGGCGGTTCTATAGAACCTGTAGGTCTTGGAGAGGTTGCGGGTAGGTATTTCTTATTCCACTGCGGTAGCGGTTTCGATGCAGCTGTAGTGCAGCAAGTTGAGCGTCGTGCAGCACTTAAGCGTTATGCAGGACATCCATTGTTCCTTTGGGCTGGTATTAACACCTGGCTTCGTCATTACGACCGGTCAAAGGCAAGGATGAAGGTTGAGCATTCGCTGGGCTCTGTTGATGACAGCTACTTCACGATCGTTCTAAACACCGATCCCTACACCTATTTAGGAAGTCGGCCGCTCTCTTTGGCAACAACAGCAGGACTGAAGAACGGTCTAAGTGTTGTCGCTCTAAGGAGCATGTCCCTAGTCACAATGGCCCGATTACTTGGTGAGCTATTTCAGGGTAAACCTCTCGAAAACAGTGACGAAGTTTACATCGCTCATGACATCGACTCTTTGAAGATCACGGGCTACAAACCATTCCCCTATCAATTGGATGGCGATTATCTCGGACAAGTTGATCAACTGGACTTTAAGTGGCGCCCTGAAGTGCTTAGGTTAGTGAAGCCTGCTAATCGATGACTAGGAACTAATTTCTCACCTGCAGCGTTTTGAGTACTTGTTCTGGAACGTCGGTTATTAGACCGTCGACTCCAAGTTCTGCTAGTTCACTAATTCGGCTTAGGTCGTTAACTGTCCATGTGTTCAACTGAACACCTTCGCTCTTAGTTGCTTCTCGAATTGCATCGTCTACCAAAGTCTCGTGAGGGTGGAGGGCTCCGTGTCCATTCTCAACCGCATATCGCAGCATGATTTCCCATGGTTCGTTCCAAAAGAGGAGACCTGTAAGAAAACCAGAACTCTTCTTCTGAATGCGGTCTAGGGCTCCATGTTCGAAAGAGGAAATGATCCATCGACTCGCTGGCTCTGGTCGAGATCGCAAGGTGTCGACAAGAACATCAGATGCGTCCAAGGCCTGTCGTGGGCGGTCGGAAGCAGCCTTGATTTCAATATTGACTTTAAGACCGAGACACGCATCGAGCGCCTCAGAGAGAGTAGGCACATAATCTGGCAAATCTTTGGCCCTGGCACCTTCAATAGAAACCCCCTTTGCAGAAGGGTCGTGGTGAACCATTAGTTCATCATCGAAACTCTTCCAGACATCGAGTTCCACACCGTCGGCCCCAATCTTGGCTGCGACTTCAAAGGACTGGATGGTGTTTTCCTTTGCCTTTCGGGATGCCCCTCTATGCGCGTATACAAATGGACGAAGCTTCATTTAGTGGTCGCTGTCGTTTTGCTTATCTTCTGTCCGGTGGCCATCGAAAAGAATCTCTTGATCAGGTATGTCCCCGACCGTAATGTGTCCTATCGCAGTTTGGGTGCCACCTGTATCGAAGATGTCCTTTGACTATTCGATTCGGCATCTAAGCAGTTTCTTGCCGCCGACATTTGTAGAGTCAGCAGTGATTTATAGGCTTGTGAAATCCGTTCGCAAGCAGCACCTGGAGGATATGAAGACGTGAGCGCTCGAGGATCCATGCTGCTAGAGAGCGGTGTATGGAGAAATACCGCCAGTTGCCGGGAAGCAGATCCCACTATCTTTTTCCCTATAGGTTCGACTGGTCGAGCCCTACGACAGATAGCGGCCGCCAAAGCAGTGTGTCTCGATTGTTCAGTAAAAGAACTCTGTCTCGAATTCGCGTTAAAAACTAATCAGGACTCTGGAGTGTGGGGCGGGGCTTCCGAGGAAGAACGGCGACAGCTTCGCCGCGAACGAAACAGAGCTCGACGCAATTTTGGTTGAATTTCGATTTAACAACCGCGAAAGTCGGAGCTAAGCGTTTCAATTAGCAGTCAATGGAACTTGTACCAATGCTTCCGAGCCCGGTAAGTCATCTCTGCGCCGCACTTCTATAGCTCCACCGAGTTCTGTCGTTGCCAAGCCCCTAATGATTGTCAACCCAAGTCCTTTCTGAGTCTCACTATCAAAGTCTGCTGATACACCGATCCCGTTGTCTCTCACCGCCATCCTTATCTCTTCTTCGTTGCGGTCAAGAAAGATTTCTACCAACGCAATGTCGCCTTCAGCGGCAAAAGCGCTCGCAGGAAAAGCATGGTCGACGGTGTTTTGTAGAAGTTCGTTGAGTACTACCGCTAACGGCGTGACAACGTCTGATGGGACTAACCCGGCGTCGCCGATTACCTCAAAATGGATGGGCCGATCAGGAGATGTGAAGCTGTCTTGTGCCGTTCGAGCCAACATCCCAGCGACATCCGCCAAGCTCACATCGTCAGTAGTTTCATTTGCCAGCGTTTCATGCACAAGCGCAATAGCACGGATACGCCGAACGGATTCATCGATAGCAAGTTTGGCCTCATCTGACTCAAGTCGCCGCCCCTGAAGACGTAATAGGGATGAGATTGTTTGCAAATTGTTTTTGACGCGGTGATGAATCTCTCGGATTGTCGCGTCCTTAGACACGAGCAGGCGGTCTCTCAGGCGAAGCTCAGTTATATCTCGCAAGAGAACAATTGCACCCCGAGACTGATTCTGCCCAACGAGCGGTACTCCTAGTAATTGGACCGCTGTATCGTTTCGTTCGATTTCGGCTACAACCGCTCGTAGAGCACCTACTTCGCTACCGATAACTGGGTGTTTAATTCCTAGATCTTCGAGACGTCGGCCGGCCACATTTCCGAGGACACCTACACGGTGCAAAGTGCTGAGTGCATTCGGTGACGCGTATTGGATCCTCGTCTCGGGATCTACAACAAGCAAACCATCGCCCACTCGTGGGATCTCATCCATATCGACTTCATTATCAGTGAAAGGAAAGACGCCAGCCGCGATCATCTTTGCGAGTTGGTGAAATGCCTCCAAATAAGTTCGTTCAAGTTCTCCGGGGTCGCGACGTTCCGCGAAATTGGGGATCAGCTCTCGACTCAGAACTCCAATCACCTCGTCATCGTGGCTGATCGGGATACACATGACACTCGCCCGGCGGTTGGTTGGCTTAATTGGTACTTCACCATCTACAACTTCTCGTAATTCATAAGCCCTCGCGACCAACGGCCTGTCGACATCTGATACCCGAAGGCCTACATGGTCGTCTCTGTACAAAGTTTGTCCCGTAGTTGGGCGTATCTGAGATGCGATGGCAAACTCGATCCCTTGCTTTTGTATTGGAACGAATAACAGCAGGTCAGAAAACGACAAATCAGCGAGGATCCCCCACCACGCGATAAGTCGTTGCAGGTGTCGCAGTTGATCTTTTGACAGGCCGGTATCTAAGCGAGTCAGTTCGGCCAGAGTTGCCATGCCAAACGAAATTACATGCGGGATCGACGTCTCAGCAAAGAATCATTGACCAAAGGGTCGACCGCAGTGGAAATCAGGTCCGTTAATCGGTAGCAAATCCGATACGTCTATCGCCGGGCACTCCAAGTTCGACATAAGCAAGCTGACTTACTACAAGTCCGAGATTACGACCGTCACGGTCAGTCATCCAGAGCATGCCGTCTCCTGCTGAGGAAGCTGACTCCAAATCAGACTTAAGTTGATCGGCTTCATCATCATTAATTTCAAAGGTCAACTCTCGTACCACGTTCATCATGCCAACTCTGATTTCCACGAAACAACCTTTTCTTCGAGTTCTGCGACTTTAGCCTTTGTTTGCTGTCGCTACTACTAGCCAAACAGCGTAGGCCGCGGTTCGCTTGGCACCACCGAGGATCCCATATTCATGATGAGCAAGACAGTTGTGAGCAGCCAGTCTTAGTTCGCGCCCAGTCCGGTCTGGGAGCGTAGTAAATGTCCTTATTTGGCTGTTCAGTGTACGGCGACTTCAGCAGGTCTAAGAGCTCCTGGACTATAGACGTGTCACCTTGCTCAGCTCGTTCGATGGCTAGCTGCGCCATGTAGTTTCGAAGCACATATTTGGGGTTGGTGGCTTTCATGGAGGAACGTCGGGCTTCGTCCCCACTACCCAGTCCTCGTTGTCGAGCGGCCCAATTCTCGACAAATTCGGTAAAGACTGATTTCTGTTCCTGGGTGACTCGATCAAAGTTGTATATCGAGTTCATTAATGGTTGAACTCTGTCTGATGGTTCAACTGACTCCAAACAACTAATGCTGCTGAGTTCCCGCCAAAAAATGGTCATATCAGTTTCGACTGTCTGTAGCACTTGCAGAGCATCTTCCGCCAGCGCTTTGTCGGGTGCTTCGTCAAGACTAGGTAAACCTAATTTTTTAGCCATCATCGAAGCCCATTGACTTTCAAACCGGTGCCCGTAGAGCTCCAGTGCTTCTTGAAGAGGCTCGACCTTCTCAACCAAAGGGAAGAGAGCGTTGGCTAATTGCACGAGGTTCCACTGCGCTACCGCTGGTTGGTTGCCGAACCGGTATCGACGATTTTGAGCGTCGGTCGTATTTGGCGTCCAGTTAGGGTCATAATTATCCAACCAGCCGTATGGTCCGTAGTCGATAGTCAAGCCCAGAATCGACATATTGTCAGTGTTCATGACGCCATGAACGAAGCCAACTCGCAACCATTCGACAACCATGTCGGCGGTGCGCTCCGCTACCTGTCCTAAGAGAGTTACGTAACGATCTGGATCGTCATTTTCAATTTCGGGAAATTCAGTAGCCACAGTGAAGTCGGCCAGTTGCCGCAACGTTTCATGATCTCCGCGAGCAGCGAAAATTTCAAAGCTGCCAAAACGAATAAAAGAAGGGGCTACACGACAAACAATTGCTCCTGGTTCCGGGCGCGGATTGCCGTCATACAGCATGTCGCGGATGACTTCATCACCCGTAGTGACTAGCGACAGTGCCCTAGTCGTCGGAACACCTAGATGGTGCATGGCTTCGCTGCAAAGAAACTCCCGTATAGATGACCTCAAAACAGCTAAACCATCAGCAGATCGAGAGTACGGAGTGGGCCCTGCGCCCTTCAGTTGAAGCATCTGGTGGCATCCATTGACATCGATCACCTCACCTAGTGCTATCGCTCGCCCATCTCCGAGTTGGCCGGCCCAATTACCGAACTGATGTCCGCCATAACAAGCCGCATGTGGGTCCATCCCTCCGTGCAATTTGTTGCCCGCCAGAATCTGAACGACATCTTGTTGCTTAATTTGTTCGGGGGCGAGCCCAAGGAGTTCTGCTGTCTCAAAACTGAACGCTACTAATTTCGGATCTCGCACTGCTGCGGGTTGAACCCTGCTGTAGCAAGCTCCCACAACTTGTCTGGAATGACTGTCCTGTGCCCCATCCGAGGGGAGAGAGGTTGTGAAGCGGTTGTCGAACTGCAAATTCTCAAGTACTGACACACGACCATTTTGGCTCATACGAGTTTGAGGCCCTCGTTATATCTTCGAGTAGGCAAATATTCTTCGGTCAAGAGTCGAGCCATTTCCCGAAAAACGATTGCGGCTTCATTGTCTGGGTCGCTGACGATTATCGGACGACCGACATCGCCGCCCTCTCTGAGTTCCCTGACCAAAGGAACCTGGCCCAGCAGGGGAACATTGAGTTCTTGAGCAAGAGCCTCTCCGCCGCCGCTGCCGAAAATGTCGTACCGCTTCTCATCGTCGCCTCTGAACCAACTCATATTTTCGACAACTGCGCGGACTTGGAGATTCACTTTTTCTGCCATATAGGCGGCTCTTTGAGCAACTTTTTGTGCCGCGGGTTGCGGCGTAGTCACAACGATAAGTTCGGACTTAGGCAGGAACTGAGCCATCGAAAGTGAGATATCTCCCGTACCTGGGGGCAAATCTATGAGGAGGTAGTCAGGGTCATCCCAATGCACATCTGTCAAAAACTGCTCCAAAGCCTTGTGCAACATTGGCCCTCGCCAAATAACAGGTTGGTCTTCTCGAGCAAAAAATCCCATTGATATGCATCGCACTCCGTTAGCTTCCACCGGCACGACCATCTGATCGATCACAGTTGGAGGACGTTCCACGCCCAACATACGCGGAATCGAAAATCCCCAAACATCGGCATCAATGACTGCAGTCCGAAGACCCTTCTGTGCCAAAGCGATGGCGAGATTAGCTGTAACGCTTGACTTACCAACTCCGCCTTTACCGCTAGCGATCAGGAGCACTCGAGTCCGGTTACCTGGTTCAGCGAACGGCACTGCTCTACCTTCGGCATGACCATGCGCTTCCTGACTCCCTACTGTTGAAGCTGGGTCTCCGATTAGTTGGTCACGGACTGCTGCTTGTTCCGCTTCGTCCATAACTGCAAAGTCAACGGTGACTGACTCGATCTCATCGCTCTCCAATAAGGCCGTTTCGATGAGCTCTACTAATGCACTCTGGGCTGGCCATTCCTCAGCTGGCACCGCTACCAAAACATGGGCGGTCCCGCCCGCCATAGAGGCACCACGGAGCATTCCCATGGTGTGAAGGTCGCGACGCAATTCAGGGTCAACTACTTGCCCAACGATTTCGGCTAGATCATGATCAGAAAGAGTCATTATGTGGAGTCCTGGTCCCGTTCAAAAACGATTAGACGCATACCGAAAGCGCTTCGGTAGAATCTAGTGGTGTGGATAGTCAGTCGCTCACTCCTGAAATTTTCTCTGCCGCTGTCAAATCGATAACGGCTTCTTTCGGTGATGCAACACGACGAGAAATCTATTTGAATGTCAGAGAGTCAGATAGTGGTTTAACTGCAGCTGATGTCGCCATAAAGATGGGGATCCATAGCAACGTCGCACGGCATCATCTGGACAAATTGGCAGCAGCTGGTCACGTGACGGTGGACATACCTCGCGAAGCAAAGGCCGGTCGTCCGTCTAAGCGTTACCACTCAGCCAAGTCTGAGATCAGCTTTGAGTTTCCCGCCCGCCATGATGACCTCATGGGAACGCTGCTGGGCAGAGCGCTAGCACTTCTTGCCCCCACTGAAGCAGAAGCACTGGCCGAAGAAGTAGGTCACGAGTATGGACTTCACTTAGCCTCAGAAATGGCGCCCGGAGACGCTCAACGTTCTTTGGAGTCTGCAGTCACAACAGTCGCTGAAACTTTGACCTCACATGGCTTCGCAGCTCGCAGTGAGGTTTCTGATGGGCAACTGAGAATCGTGTCAGAACATTGTCCTTTTGGGCAAGCAGCGATAGATCATCCGGTTCTATGTGCGATTGACCGTGGCTTAGTAAGAGGAATGCTGGCAGGTCTGCATGGAGAGACCGACCCTCAGCTAACTGGCTCTTTCGCCATGGGGCATTCGGTGTGCACAACTATCGTCTAAAGCTGTTCGGGAAACTAGCCAGAGGTACGGTTTAGCTCTGACCTCATCTCTTCAATAATCCTGTTGAGTTGTGTCTGCATTGCGTTAGGCGGGTCCCGATCGAGAGCCATCTCGTACATTCGGATAGCCAAATCAAGGTCGCGTTCCAATTCTCGCGCTACGAATCCGCGAAAAATATACGGATCGTACCCATCAGGCTGCATAGAAATCGCTTGATCAAGACTCTCTACTCCTTCCTCTCGGACACCTGGGTCATCTATTCGAACCAAAATCCATCCCCGCAACGTCAACGCATCGATATTTGTCGGGTCACTTTCTAAAACTTCGTCAAGTTGGCGAATAGCGGCCAACGGGTTGGTCATTCGTTCGTGTATCTGCGCGGACAACACCAAAGCTTCCGACATGCCTGGAGCGTCCCGCAGCACCTCTTCAACAATTCCTCTTGCTCCTTCCATATCGTCAGCAAAAAAGAGGTTTCGAGCGTCAGCGAGACGATTTCTGGGTGAACGGTCTATCTCTCCTGAAAGCGGCTCGCCAGGAGCACGTAACCCAGAGGACTGCGCAACTGCGTACCCGGCGGCAATACCTATAAGAACGATTGCGCTCATCCACCAGAGATAGCGTTTCGGCTTCTCCGGCGAAGAAGCCGGTTCAGATCCTGCAATGACTCGGGTAACTGCTGCCAAACGGTGTGTGTAGTCATTTCGCAGCGTTACGTATTCGTCATCGCTCAAGTCACCTTTGGAGTGTTCGGTTTCTAAATCATCCAACGAGCGCAAAAGAAAATTTTGCTCTTCGGTAAGGGGCACCCTGTTCGGGACGGATCGATTCGAATCTCTCAAGTTCGCTCCCGAAGCGAGGAAACTATTTCAAGATCATCATCAGATGGCTCAGTTCCTCGACCAACGCGCCATTTTCTAAAGGCTGAAACCATCAAGGCTGCTGAAAGGACAGCAAAAAAGACGGGAACTGCCCATACCAGTGAAGCAATTCCCGTTCGGGGAGGATTTGCGTTTACATCCTTGCCGTACTGGCGAGCCATCCAAGCTCGAATTTCTTCGTCGGACCGTCCTTCCGACACGAGTTGGTCTACTTGCGCCCGTATCGCTGAGGCAACGGGGGCATTTGATTCGAGAACATTTTGGCCATCACATACCGGACACAGCATCGTTTCTTTTATCTCGTAGGCACGCTCAGCTTCAGTGGCTGGAGGGTCATCCGCGATCGCCGCCACTACGAGAGCCAAAGATGAAACGAACACCACACAAAGCCATGAAACCCAATGTCGTGCTTTCACCGGTCAGCAACTTTGCGTTCGAGATCATTCACAACTCGATCTACCTCATCAGCTGTTATCTGTCCTTGCCACTTAGCCACGACGATACCGCCAGGGCTAACTAGGAAAGACTCTGGGGGTCGCATGACACCAAAAGCAACTGCCCAAGCGGCGTCCCGGTCCATCAGCACAGGCCAATCCCCTCCATGCTTCTCAAAGAAATTCCGTGCATCTTCTTCGGTGTCTCCGAACGGAATGCTGATGACGATTCCATTGCCGCTATGTCGGTCCTGCCATTCAGCTAGCTGCGGGTGTTCTCTTTCACATGGCACACACCATGAAGCGAAAAAATTTATTAGCGCCCACCTATTAGAAAACTCGTCAATATCGAAGTTCGTTCCATTGAGACTTTCTCCGGTCACTGCTGGCACCAGTTCGCCGATCAATGGGCTCCTCGAGGCCGCCCCATCGCCACTTTCCCTGGTTGCTAAGACGACAATGAACGCCAAAAGAACGACTCCGACGGTGGCACTTAGTAGCCGCACAGCCCAAACGTTCAAATCGATCACAAACCAGCCTCTTCAGTTTCGATCTCTTCGACAAAGGCACTAAAACGTCTTCTTCCCGGGACCATCGCGAGGAGCGTTCCTCCAGCGATCACCAAACCTCCTACCCATATCCAAGCAACCAATGGCTCAACTAGAACTCGCACAACAACCACATCGCTGCCCTCTTCTGGTATCGCGATCAAACTCAAGTACACGTCATCCACAAAGCTGGTGGCTACCGATGGTGTGGAGATCGGTCTTCCAAAGGTTGGATATTGAGTGATCGCCGGAGCATATACACCTCGGCCTTCCACATTGATGCGGGCGCGGACAACACGATCCGGGCCATCCATTTCGTCAACTATCTCAATGAACGTTATTTCGTGACCAGCAACCGATCCTCGGTCCCCCGGTCGTAGCTGGAACTCTCCTTCTTCGCTGAATGAAGTACTCGCTATAAATCCGAAAGCAAGCAAAGCAACTCCGATGTGAGCGACCATCCCTCCGCCAGCCCGACCTGTAATACCCGCCCAACCATTCCGCAGGACAGCGAGAAAGAGATGGCGGACTGAAGACCCAACTACAAAACCGCCGAGCCCTATACCAAGGACCGGTCCCAGGCCCTGAGCCCCGAGCATCAAGGCCAAGACCATGGTCACCGCGCCGATAGCAGCAGGGACTAAGGCCCGTTTACCGATGGTCTGGCCAGCAGTAGATCTCCATGTAAGGACAGGCGCTATACCCATTACTAGAAGTAACGCAACACCGATAGGTAGAAGCATCCGATCAAAATATGGCCGCCCTACTGCCAACTGGTCATCATTGATGGCTTCAACTATTAGAGGGAAAATCGTTCCTAGAAGAACAATGAATGCAAACAGCGTGAACAAAAGGTTATTCGCGAGAAAAGCCCCTTCACGTGACAGCGGCGAATCTATCGAGCCGGGAGAGCGAAGTTCGTCGCCGCGCCAGCCAATGAGAACTACCGATACAACCAAAATCAAGCTGAAAAACCCAAGAAGCAAAGGTCCCAGACTTGACGCACTGAATTCATGAACCGAATCGATAACACCGGAACGGGTTAAGAAGGTGCCAAAGATCGTCAATGCAAAGGTTGTTAGCAATAACGACAGATTCCACACTCGTAACATTCCACGTCGTTCTTGGACCAGCACGGAATGGATGAAAGCGGTTCCTGTCAACCACGGGAGAAATGAAGCATTTTCTACTGGGTCCCACGCCCAATAGCCGCCCCACCCCAATACTTCGTAGGACCACCAGGCTCCAAGGAGTATCCCAACAGTCAGACTCACCCATGCGATAAGCGTCCAAAGACGTGTCAACACAAGCCAGCCCTCACCGAGGCGACCCGTCACCAAGGCGGCTACGGCAAATCCGAACGGAACAGTGAATCCGACATAACCCAGATACAGCATCACCGGGTGAATCGCCATGAGTGGGTGGTTCCTGAGCAGCGGGTTCAACCCATCCCCGTCAAGAGGAGCGACTGGCAAAGTGCCAAATGGGTCAGCTGGTCCCACCAGAAGACCGAAGAAAAAAATACATACAACGAGGATTGTCAGTAAGGCCCATGCGACCAGACGATCTTGGATTTGCCAACGAAAGCTAATGGTAACGGCAGTCACATAGCCAGATAGCACAAACGCCCAGAGGAGCAAGGAGCCTTCAAGCGCTCCCCACAGAGTCGCAATCTTGTAGAGCAACGGCGTAGAGCGCGTCGAATTCGAGGCCACATACTGCATAGAAAAGTCGTCGCGCAACAGCCCTATTTCCATCGCCACCACGGCCAAGAGGCAGCCTCCTGCCATCAAAAAAATCCACGCTATTGCTCTTCGATGATGCGCCTCTCGTTTTGATGCCAACGCCGAAACGAGGGTGATTACTCCGCCAACCGCTCCAACAAATCCGATGGCTACCCCAATAGTGCCAAGTAGCGCTATCACGATGCAGCTGCCGGAACCTCGAACGAGCATTGGTCAAGAAAACCCTCTGGCGGTTCTTCTGTTACTCGCTGTTCATTAGCTGACGCGTACTCGTTGGTGTGTTTTACAAGCATTCGATCGCTGGAAAAATAGTGGCTGTCATTTCCCCCCAAGGTCATGACTTCACCAGCTATCCAATGCCCTTCCAATACAACTGGAATCCATGGCGAGCTAAACAATTCGGGCGGGTCAGATGAATGCAGAACTGATGCAACTACGCAGTTATGAACAATTTCGAAGGTAGTCAAACCCGATTCGCTTTTAACGCTGGATGGGATCACCCGACCCTGTATTCGGAAACGGCGTTCTCCTAACTCAGAACGCTGCTCAACAGCCTCATCAACGTTTCGGAAAAACAACGTGGCGTTCCTTAGACCCTGTGCCGTGATAAAAGCCATTGCGAAAATTAACACCGCTGAGATCACCAAAACTGACCAGCGACGTCGGCGATGTACCCTTCGACGCAAGTCACTTGGTGCTTCAACCTCATGCAGTGGGGTTAAGTCCATTGTTAAGAGTCCGTTGTCGCGCTGGTGTCTTTTTCAACGTCAGACTGTTCGATCTCACCAATGCCGAGCTCTTGACCGATGCCCTTCCCGCGTAATACCACCCAAGTTGAATATGTCGCTAAAGCGACGAACGTAATCCCCCAGCCAACTACAACTGTCGCTACTTCACTCATGACCGTTCCTTATCATCAGTGACTCCCAACATCTTTGTTGAGTCGCGATGCGATAAGTGCCTCTAACCCCTCTTCATCACGTAATTCTTCGAGCCGAATTACTCGGTATCGATGAATGATTAACCATGTCGCCAAGATGGTTACAGCCAACGTTGAATAAAGCAATGTCCAATACATTTCGCCAGTAATTTCTGGTCGGCGACCAACACTAAGACTTGCTTTTTGATGCAGGGTCCTCCACCAGTCAACTGAGTAGTGGACAATCGGCACGTTAACAAATGAGATGAGAGCCATAACTGCCGCACGTCGGCTCCGAACTGTCGGCTCGGCCGGCAAACGCCTCAGAGCTAGATAACCGAGGTAGGTAACAAAAAGGAGAACCGTAGTAGTCAGCCGAGCGTCCCACTGCCAATACGTTCCCCAGGTCACTTTTCCCCAGAGCATCCCAGTAATAAGAGTAATAGCGGTAAATACAACGCCGACTTCTGCAGCGGAGCCTGCTAGTCGGTCATAATGTCGGCCCTGATCTGCTCTTCGTCTGCTCCGTCGTAAGAACAAGACGCTTGAGGTTGACGTTAGAGCGAAGCTTCCATATGCAATCCAGATTGACGGCACATGCACATACAACATGCGGACCGCTTCGCCTTGAATGACATCGGGCGGGGAGACGATAAGGCCTAAGACAGCCATTAATGCTGTTGCTGCTAAAGCAGATACTCCCAGAACACGGGTGACCGGCGTTGCCGTCATCTTGGCAGCGCTATTTGCTCCTGGCATTATCCCTCCTCCAACAAGAATCCAAATGCTCCGAGGCCCAGTGCTGTATGGACCGCAGCGATTACAAACATCAAACCAGCCCAAGTCCAGCCGGCTCCAGCGCGCACTCCGAGCGCCGTCTCAAAAGCTCTAGAACCTGCAAGCAGAACAGGTGCCAAAACAGGAACCAAGAGTAGCGGGAGAAGGGTAGCTCGGACTCGCAAGCCAGCAGACATCACTCCCCAAAGAACCCCACAAACTGAAAAAGCTAACGTTCCCGCTATCGCCGCAGCAAAGAGCAATGCCCAGTCAACGACTCCTACGTTGTACAAAAGGAGAATTCCAGGCCCAAGTATCAACTGAAGGACTGTGATCTGAACAAATAAGGCCAATGCTTTTCCTAGAAATAACGATGGCATTCCAATAGCCGACATTCGCAGGGCATCCATGTTCCCGTCGTCTGTTTCGACGTCAAACGATCGCTGGATCAGAAGAGTTCCTCCATATAAGACCGCTAACCAATACAAGCCACCTGCTCCTCGCTCCAACAACGAAGTGTTGGCGTCGAGTGCAAATGCAAAGACCATCAAAATTAATAACGCCAATGGGGCTACTTGGCCAAGAGCGATCTTCGCTCGCCGCTCAACTCGCAAATCTTTTCGAGCAACGAGAAGGATTTCAGTCAGCACCGGGGTCCTCCGTTATCCGGCCGCCGTCCATAGTGACAACCCGAGATGCGATGTCCTTAGTTCCGGGACTTTCATGGCTGACAAAAATTATCGTTGCCCCCGATGTAGATGCTTCCGTCAAGATGGCATCAAGATTTTTTCGGCTTTCGGTGTCGAGGGCGGCATGAGGTTCATCTAACAACCACAACTGTGGACGCCCTACGAGTAGTGAAGCGATAGCTACCTTTCGTCGCTGACCGGCCGAAAGCGAACCAATGGGCACAGTCCAGAGCTGTTGGGGGAAACCGACTTGCTCGAGAGCGGCAGCAGTGTCGCTTGCTCTTGCTCCAACGGACGCTGCCCTAAATTCGATGTGTTCTCTAACTCCTAAGTCCCGATACAAGTTATTTTCATGACCTAGGAGCCCTATGTAACGTCGGGGAGCTCTTCGATCAACTCGCATATCAAACCCTAAAACTGAAGCATTACCCGAACTCACGGAAACAAGGCCGGCACAGGCGCGTAAAAGGCTCGTCTTGCCCGCACCATTCTCTCCCCGGACATGAAGGATTTCGCCTTGGTCGACACGAAGGTCTAAACCGGTCAACACCGGGAAGGAGCCGACTACGGAAATGGCTCTTTCAAACTCAACAACTGCAGACATTCTTCACGATGTTACGACGCTGCTGCACCGAGACCACCCAGAGATCCTGCAGTAAGACACCGCTTAGCTAATTTAAGCCGGTTCTATAACAGCTACAACGTCACCTTCATTGATTCGGTCTTCTTCGCCCACTCGCATTTCTGTGACTGTTCCGGCGATCGTCGCTACAACAGGGATCTCCATTTTCATTGACTCAAGGATCACGAGTTCATCGCCCTCAGCGACTATCGCGCCTTGTTCAACCACCACTTTCCAAACCGTGGCGGTCAGTTCTGCTTTGATCTCCATGGAGCGTCTCCTTCCATCGCATCTGAGCTAAGCGTCGGTCAACCTACCTCTCTTAGCAAGTCAATGCTTGATCATCAGTTAACGAGATTCAAAATCGTCTCTGAGAAACTCGGATCGCCAACTACCATCGTGTTCGATGTATCTCATTCCGTTGGCCTTGATTGCTGGTGCTGCTGTTGGACTTTTTGTTCGCGGGTCAACTGATTATTTTTTTGCAACACGAGTTGTGTTCTGGCCAATTCCGGCAGTCGGTGTCGCTTTACAAGCTTTGGTGGGTTCAGGGCTTGGGGTGCCCTATCCGT
This sequence comes from Acidimicrobiaceae bacterium, assembly GCA_002722565.1. Classification (GTDB taxonomy): domain Bacteria; phylum Actinomycetota; class Acidimicrobiia; order Acidimicrobiales; family Poriferisodalaceae; genus MedAcidi-G3. Next base: position 68,534 of record PBMG01000007.1, on the reverse strand, counting down.
CGTTGTTGACTGCTGTCTCTCTTGTCTTGATTGCCGTTACCTGCGCCATGAATCTTCATCTCACTGGAGCTTCGCTGATCCTTCTCGGAACGACGCTTAATCTAATTCCGTTAGTCTTAAACGGGTACATACCGGTGACCGTCGACGCTGTGGTTAACGCTGGAATCACAGACTTGGAATCAATCGAACTCGTCCGACTCGGAGCGGCACGAGCTTTTCGGAGTGGTGAAGAAACCCTGTGGTTTTTAGGTGCTGTAGTACCTATTGGCTGGTTCAAGGAGGTGTTTTCTTTTGGAGACTTAATTGTCGCTTGTGGACTCGCAAACCTCGGATTTCGGGTCTTCTTTCCTCTTAGGGAAACCGCTAGCTACTACGACGAGGCAGTCGAATACGACCAGTTTCGTGACCCAAGCCAACCAGATCCGTTCGAAGGTTACGAACCGGGTCATTCAACATGGTCAGCTTCCACTCCAGATGTCGTTGCTTCGACAAAGAATCCAATTGCGCCACCTGAAACCCAAGCTGGTTTCTCGACACTCGAAGGCACATCCTTCCTCGATTCTCAAGATGAGGAGACGTGACAAATAATAAGCCCGATGATCCAATCCTTCGGTCTCGAGAGAGAGTGCGCTCGATCGCCAATATGGGGAAACGCTGCGGCTATGGGTCCTTCGGAGGCGCGCTGGTTGTTTTCGTAGTCAACTACTACATCGAGGGTTCTGCGCTTTCGACCTCACTTACAGTTGCCTTCTTAATTATCGGCTCTCTGATACTCGCACCAGCAATAATCTTCGGCTATGCCGCTAATGCCGCTGACCGCGAAGACCAAGGGCTTCCACATGGTCATTAGTGTTCGGAGAATCCACCGTTTGTAGTTGAAGCCTGAAATTATTCGTATCATTCAGTGTTTCTCCACAGAGCCCCTAATAATCACACCATGCCCACTCGTCTCCCCGCCTCAGAACGAAGAGAGCAGCTACTTGACGTAGCTATGACGGTCTTTGCAGCTAATGGCTACCACGGCACATCGATGAACGGCGTCGCGAAAGCAGCTGGCGTAACTAAACCGGTCCTGTATCAACATTTCACTTCCAAAAGAGACCTTTACGTCGAGTTAATAGAAGATGTTGCCGATCGACTTGCAAACGAGGTCGTACGCGCTGCTAAAGCAGCCGAAAGCAATTATCAAAGCACCGTTGATGCTCTATGCGCCTACTTCTCTTTCGTTGAACAAAATCAGCGTGAATTTCAACTTTTATTCGGTCGTTCAGCTCCAAAAGATGATGACACAGCAAACGGCAGTCAAATGGTTGAAAGCCGAATGTCGGCAACTATCGCCGAGCTGCTCAGCGAATGGCTTGATAGCGCAACCGTTGAAACATACGCGAGGGCTATCGTCACAATGTCAGAAGGCGTCTGTCGCCACTGGCTTACTCAGCTAGAACGACCTTCAGCTGAAGATCTAGCCGAACAGCTAGCGGGTCTTATCCTCACTGGCCTTGGGGGTCTTGTCCAAAGAGCTAGCGCCGAGCAGCCAAAAGAATTTGGTATCTAAACGCTTACACCTGACATGATCGACAGATGGAACATGGCGCTTTAGACGGGATTCGAATAATCGATCTCACGACAGTCTTAATGGGTCCTATGGCTACCCGAATGTTGGGAGACCATGGTGCTGACGTTATTCGGGTGGAACCCACGACAGGCGACTCAACTAGAAACGGACTACCCAGTAGGAGCGCTGGCATGTCGGGATTCAGTTTGAATCTTCAACGAAACAAACGATCCCTCAGCATTGACCTGAAAGACAATCGCGGCCAACAAGTGATCCTCGACTTGGCAAAAACTGCAGACGTCCTCGTCACGAACATGAGGGCTGAAGCATTAGCTCGTTTGGGACTAGACGAGGATTCTGTCACATCGATAAATCCATCTCTCATCTATTGCAGGGCTAATGGATTCTCAGCTGATGGTCCCTACAAAGATAAAGCCGCATATGACGACGCGATACAAGCAGCTTCTGGTCTCGCTGGTCTATTTACCGCAACTACTGGTCGCCCGACTTACGTTCCAGCGGTGATAGCTGACAAAGTCACTGGGTTACACATTGTTCAAGCAGTCATGGCGGCATTAATCCATCGCTATCGAACCGGTGTCGGTCAACGAATAGAAGTGCCAATGTTTGAAACGATGGTCAGCTTTAACTTGGTGGAACACCTTCGAGGCGCCGCATTCGAACCACCCGAGGGTCCATTCGGTTACGAACGACTTTTAACGCCAGCTCGAAAGCCATATGAAACGGTTGATGGATTCGTAGCCCTATTGCCCTACACCGATAAGAACTACAAAGATTTCTTTGATTTTATCGAGCGACCTGAACTTGCAATCGACGAGAAGTTCGCGACACACAACGCCAGAGTTGCCAATACATCTGAACTCTATGGATTAATAGCTGAAGCAGCTCAATTCAAGACAACAGAACAGTGGCTGGAATTTTGCGACAAGGTCTCGATACCCGCTGCCGCAGTGCTCGACTTGGCGAATCTCGAAGAGGACCCACATTTGTCGCAGGTAGACCTAGTACACATAACCGATCATCCAACTGAAGGTAAATACAAGTACGTGAGAGATCCAGTGAGGTATTCAGAAAGTTCAACTGGACTTCACCGGCACGCACCACGGCTTGGTGAACACAGCATGGAGTTGCTCCGGGAATTAGGTTACGACGAGGAGAAGATTTCGGAAATGGTGAGCGACGGGACTGTTACAGCCGCTTCGTAGGCGCGTACCTTCAACCGGCAGTCGGGTCAACCAGAATTTTTACAGCGTCGATTCTCCGTTCCGCTAAATCATCAATCGTGGAACCTAAAGAATCTAAGTCAATAACGACGTCACGGAGTGGGGTTACTGACAGACGTCCATCAGCAATCATGTTCGATGTGGCTTTCATTTCTTCCAATGTGAAGACGATCGAACTATTTAATGTGACCTCTTTGCTGATCCATCGAATTGGATTTATTTGGGCTTCTTGTCCTGTGACTCCAACTAAGCAAACTGACCCCCCGCGACGAACCATGTCAACCGACTGTTGCATTGTCTGGGGAATCCCTGCACAGTCGAAAGCCAAGTCAGCCTGCAGACCTTGAGTCAATTCGTCTAGAACCTCTCGCAGTTCATCGCCTGGCGCCACAGCAATATCGCTTCCGGTGGCCAACGCCAATCTTCGCCGACTCTCATCGGGTTCTACTGCTATCACTACTCCAGCCCCCGCCGCTTTTGCTACCTGAGCAGTGAGCAGTCCTATCGGGCCACAGCCAACGACACATACAACATCGCCGACTCGTAGTTGGCTCTTACGAACCGCATGAAACGCTACTGAAGCTGGTTCTATTAACGCCGCGTCGTCGGTATCTATAGCTTCGGGTATAGCTATAACTCTTTCTGCTTTCAAACCTAGAAACGGTGCGAACCCTCCGGAGGTGGGGCCAGTTGGACCCGCGTAATCAGACCATGCGGTTCTGCAGTACTGACTCAAATCATTTCGGCATTCCAAACACGCTCCGCATCCTGGCGCTATCGCTCCGGTAACACGATCGCCTTCTTTAACATTAATTACATCCCGTCCCGCTGCCGCTATGACCCCAACCCATTCGTGTCCGCAAACGCTTGGCGAGTATTTCCAACCTTCGACATAGGCGTGGACGTCGCTTCCACAGATGCCGCAGCGCTGAATCGCGACGACGACTTCGTCAGCGTTCGGGGCAGGATCTTCTCTTTCGACAAGCTCAAACTGACCTTTTCCTGTTACTAGCCCTGCGCGCATCTTGTCCCCCGGTCTGCCCTACAGCATCAACTAAATCTGTTCGGCAAAGAGTTTCGCACGATTACCTCTCGTCATCCCAATGCATCGGCTGGTACATCCCTAGTGGTTCTTATTTCGATAAATAAGTCCTCAAAAATGTCTGAGGACCGCCAAGCTGACGGTCCTCAACACTAAGACGCTCAAGGCGTCCTATGAAATAGCAATGGCTAGTTAGCGGCCACCGATACCTTTACCAAGTGCCGAAATCGCCGCATCCCGAATTGGGATGAATGCGAGAATGGCAATGGCTGTAGCAATATCAGCTCCGAACCTGCCCATTTGTAGGATTTCTGTACTTGCTCCATAGCCGAAAACACCAGCGCCATCATTGACGTTGCTGATCACTACGAAGAGATAAGCCCAGATGAGGTTGAGGTTCGATCCAACTACTGGAATCGACTTCAACATTGAGTTCACGTTCACGGTGTCGAGAACGCTGTCTATGACTGCCATAACACCTTGAAGCAACATGCCCATGATGATGATGGTCAAAATCGTTGACATCATATTCGCCAGGACCCCCTTATGGTCTACAGACTGGCAGTGCACCAATGACCAGAGTGTCGTTAGGCACTAGCACCATGTTAGGTGACCTGGGAGGGCTAGTCGCGCATATACAAAAGTTAAGTATTTTTCGCTTTCATTTAGCTGCTTTTGCTGGTACAAGCCCCTCAAAACCCTAAATTTAATGGGTTTCGTTGAATTTATTCGATTCTCATACCTGAAATGGCTCGACTGATGACCAGTTGCTGGATTTGTTCGGTGCCTTCGAAAATGTCGTAAATCTTGGCATCCCGATGCCAGCGCTCTACGGGGTATTCACGCACATACCCATATCCGCCCAGGATTTGGATTGCTCGTTCTGTGGACCATACTGCGACACGACCGGCCTTGAGTTTTGCCATCGACCCCTCAGCATTCTTGTATTTGCGTTGCTTCCCGAGCCATGCACCGCGCCATACGAGAGCTCGTGCTGCTTCTATTTCCATTGCCATGTCAGCCAATGTGAAGGCGATGGACTGATTCTGAATAATGGGCCGTCCGAACTGGTGTCGCTCCTTGGCATATTCAAGCGCGTACTCATATGCTGCGCGGGCTATACCGACCGCTTGAGCTCCCACAGCGGGTCGAGTGGATTCGAAGGTTTGCATGGCGGCTTGGGCATTGCCCGATTTGCCTTCCTTCACTCGTGCGAGACGCTCATCGAGTTTGTCTTTACCGCCGAGCACACAACTTCCTGGGATTCTGCAATCAGAGAGAACTACCTCAGCAGTGTGGCTGGCACGTATGCCGTGTTTTAGGAACTTTTGGCCTTGAGATATTCCGGGACTGTTTGGTGGGATCACGAAACTGGCATGTCCACGACTGCCTAGGTCAGGGTCAACTACGGCGACCACTACATGGACATCGGCAATGCCACCATTAGTTATCCATGTTTTGGTGCCATTGAGTACCCACTCGTCCGTCGCTTCTTCATATACGGCTCGGGTGCGCATCGCCGCGACATCAGAACCTGCATCAGGTTCTGAAGACGCGAAAGCTCCAAGCATAAGTTGGTCGCTTGTTCCATAACACTGCGGAACCCACTCCATTACCTGCTCAGGTGTTCCTGATGCTGCGATACCCGCAGCCGCTAGGCCGCTACCCATGATGGAAAGTCCAATACCTGCGTCGCCCCAAAAAAGTTCTTCTAGCGCGACTGGCATAGTTAAGCCAGTGGGGTCATTCATCATCGCTTCAGCCATGAATTCCCAGCTATACAAACCGATCTCGGCTGCCTCTTGAATCACGGGCCACGGGGTTTCTTCCCGTTCATCCCATTCAGCGGCTACGGGTCGAACAACATCTGTGGCGAAGTCGTGCACCCACTGCTGAATTTGAAGTTGATCTTCGTTCAATTCGGGGTTGAAGTCCATGCCTGAAAGTTACTAACGGGTAACAGTCGCAGCAATCTCTCCGCAGTTTTACTTTCTAGAACTTTGAGTCTTAGCCCGCAGCGGACTCAAAGTGTTTACTGGTGTCATGGATCACTAGGCGGTCATCACCGTCGCGTCGAGCGCCAAAGGCCTTACGGCCCGCTGCTTCGATTAACTCATCAGGACTGCCGACGCGATTAGGGCTGTACGCAACCCCAACTCGCGGATCAACTTCCACCGACCTTCCTCCAACCGAAACTGGGCTCTCTAACCGCTTCAGAATCCGTTCGCCAACGACAGTTGCATCCATTAGCTCGTGTAAACCTTCGAGCAACACGACAAAAGCATCAGCATCACTAGTCAGAACTTGATCTTCTTGGCGCACAGCGCCGCTAATTCGTTTCGCAACCACTTCACGCAAGGACTCAGGCGTCATTTGTGCTGGTAATCCGTCGGCGACAGCTATATCGATATAAACCGCTGCGAAGCCGTCTCCAGGTGCGCGCCGACGTTCTTGTTGGTTGTCTAGGGCATCTCTTCGGTTCAGGATCATCGAAAAAACTGAGTTCAATTGCCGGTAGTTTGCCGCCGAACCTCCAACTACAAGCAACACCGCAACCTGTTGAACCGTCGTTGAAAGCTCGAACTGAATGTCTTCATAACGGCTCGCTGCCCATATTTCGCCACCAACATAAACCGCAAATAACGAAGCAAAATATAAAGCCATCTGCCTCGCTTCAAGCCTAAGAACAGACTGAACAATTGGAAAGAGCAACAAAACCCAAAGACTGCTCGCTGGGTTTAGCCCGACTAACCAAATAGCAAAAAACACAACTAAGGCATCCAAGAAAAGTTCAATGTTCCGTCGCTGAACAGCCACTTTTTGAGATACCCGCGGGTCTCGTGTCGGATCCACAAAATTCACGAACATCAATAGCCCCGCCAACACAACCCCCAAGGGCATGGGAGGAACGTTCGCACCGGGAATAGCGTCAGCTGCTTCGGCCGAAAGCATTAACACCGTGAGAACCGCAGCGAAGGAGCGAACACGCCGCGCCATAGCGGCATCTCTACGTAGCGACATGTCCACTGGCTGTTTCGCGGGACTTATCTCTTCGTCTGTCGAATCGTCAGCCTCGGCTAATCGAGGTAAGGAAGTCAAAGTGGTGATGTGAAGCCAGAGTACGGATAGCTACCTCCACAGCGCGGTATTTCAACACAACTTTTTTCAGCTATTCGCTGCGGGCTTCATTGGATCATTTCAGCCGATATGGGCTATATGCCTTGGGTGACAAGGATGCTCCAGATACCGTTCACATCATGACGAGGGTTCCCGACAAACCAACTATCGAAGGTCTTGAGTCCAAATGGAACGAAATATGGGAACAGGACGGCATATACCAGTTCGATAGAACTAAGAACCGAGACGAAATCTTCAGTATCGACACACCTCCACCGACGGTCAGTGGGTCACTACACGTTGGCCATGTATTCAGTTATACGCATACAGACACTATTGCTCGGTATCAACGCATGAGCGGCACCGAAGTGTTCTATCCAATGGGATGGGATGATAACGGACTTCCTACCGAAAGAAGAGTCCAGAATTATTTTGGGGTCCGCTGTGACCCAACTCTTCCTTATGACCCCGACTTTGCAACACCAGTAGACGCTGGCGACGAGAAAGCGATAAAGAAGCGCGGCGACGTCAACGTCTCAAGACGGAACTTCGTTGAGCTATGTCACATCCTGACAGCTGCAGATGAACAAGCGTTTGAAGACTTGTGGCGACAACTAGGTCTGAGTGTCGATTGGTCGATGACCTACGCCACGATCGACGAACATTGCCAGCGCGTCGCCCAGAAAGCATTTCTTAGGAACCTTGAGCGAGGCGAGGCATATCAGACTGAAGCTCCGTCATTGTGGGATGTGACGTTCAGAACAGCAGTTGCTCAGGCAGAGTTAGAAGACCGTGAACAACCAAGCGCTTATCACCAACTGAAGTTTCACAGTTCAATAGATGAGGGCGAAATCATTATTGACACCACCAGACCTGAACTGTTGCCTGCCTGTGTTGCTTTGGTCGCGCACCCCGACGACAAGCGATACCAAGATCTGCTCGGTACAACGGTGATCACACCTATCTTCGACGTTGAAGTCCCAATCCTTGGCCATGAATTAGCTGACCCAGAAAAGGGAACGGGGATCGCAATGGTCTGCACCTTTGGTGACACGACCGATGTCACTTGGTGGAGGGAATTAGAACTTCCGGTCCGCGCAATCATTGACCGCTCTGGACGTATTACACCTAACGCACCTGAGGCCATTAGTTCAGAAAAGGGACTGGAAGCATTCAAGCTGATGGCAGGGAAAACTATTTTCTCAGCAAAGAAAGAGATAGTGCAGTTACTTCAAGAGGCAGGAGAAATGGTCGGCGAACCAAGGCCTATTAACCATGCCGTAAAGTTCTTCGAAAAAGGTGACCGACCACTAGAAATCGTAACGAGCCGCCAGTGGTACATCAGAAACGGCGGTAGAGACGCCGATCTAAACAAAGCCTTAATAGCTCGCGGTGACGAAATGAAGTGGCATCCGCCATACATGCAGGGTCGTTACAGCAATTGGATCGAAGGACTAAACGGTGATTGGCTTATCAGCCGACAGCGGTTTTTCGGAGTACCTATCCCACTCTGGTACAAAATCGACGAACAGGGCGAAGTCCTATGGGAAGAACGCATAGTCCCAGATGAGAATGAGCTCCCGGTGGACCCAGCATCGCATGTGCCTTCAGGGTTCGATGAGACTCAAAGAAATCAGCCAGGAGGCTTTGTAGGTGAAGTCGACATCATGGACACATGGGCCACGTCATCGTTAACTCCACAAATCGCCTGCGGCTGGGAGGAAGATGACGACCTGTTCTCTCGCACCTATCCCATGGACATGCGACCCCAAGGTCACGACATCATTAGGACTTGGCTGTTTTCGACAGCCGTTCGTTCCCATTTAGAAGAGGACACAGCACCCTGGCGTAACTGCGCCCTTTCAGGCTGGATTTTGGATCCAGACCGGAAAAAAATGTCCAAGTCAAAAGGAAATGTCGTCACTCCCAAAGGACTTTTAGATCAATACGGCTCGGATGCAGTTAGATACTGGGCTGCCAACGGAAGGCCAGGGACCGACACGGCTTTCGATGAGGGCCAGATGAAGATCGGCCGTCGTTTAGCAATAAAAATCTTGAACGCTTCTAAGTTCACTTTGACACTCGCCAGCGACTCCAAAGCAGACTCGGGTTCAGTTTCTAACCCTTTAGATCAGGCTCTCCTATCCAAGCTCTTAAATCTCATCGAGACAACGACACTCGCGTTCGACGAATTTGACTACGCCAGAGCTCTCGAAAGGACTGAACAGTTCTTTTGGAGTTTCACCGACGATTACGTTGAGCTGGTCAAGGCCCGCGCCTACGGAAGCCAAGGCGCCCAAGAGGCACAGTCAGCCCACGTCACCCTAAAAATCACACTAGAAACGCTACTTCGCCTCTTCGCCCCGTTCCTTCCATTCGTAACGGCAGAGGTCTGGTCTTGGTCGCACCAAGATTCAATTCATTCCGCGCCCTGGCCTACACCAGATGAGCTAAGCGATGAGCTAGAAAAAGGGATAGACATCGGGATTCTGGATGCAGCTTCAGAAACACTCTCCGAAGTTCGAAGAGCTAAAACCGAGGCAAAACGAAGTCTGAAAGTGAAGGCCGCCACAGTTGTCGTTTCCGCGTCGAATGAACGCATCAGACAAGTCGGCTTAGCCCGCAACGACCTGATTGAGGCAGGCAACATTGACGCTCTCGAGCTAGTAGAACAACAGGGAGCTCCGCCTAGTGTTGAGGTAACTCTCGCACAAGAGGAGTAGTTCACCTCAGTTAACGACAAGACACATGATTCGCCGAACCCGCCACCAATGACTCGCTCTTTTTTTTCAGCCGTCCTTCTCATCGGAGTCCTTTGCTGCATATCTGACAGCGCTCGGGCTGCTGACTGGCTTGAGCCAGGGGTTTATCGAGTTGCGGATTCGGACGAAAGTGGAGAGATTCACGCCTTCGGCGACGCGAAACATTTTGGTGATCTATCCAAAGAAGGACTGTTCGACCTTGCTGCCGTAGCGTCTTCTGAAACGGGGGCTGGTTATTTGATTACGACGACCGAGGGAAAGGTTCACGCTTTCGGCGATGCTGTTCATCGTGGTGACTTGAGCTCAATTTCTTTAGGAGCCCCAGTAGTGGACTTAGCTCCCACACCAGATGGACACGGATACTGGCTGGTATCCGCTAACGGCGCTGTATACGCATTCGGGTCTGCGTTATGGAGAGGGTCTCTCACTCACCTTGATCTGCAAGCTCCCGTAGTTGATCTTGAACCTCATGCATCTGGAGACGGGTACTGGCTAACTGCCGCCGATGGCGGCGTTTTCGCTTTCGGCAAAGCGCAATTCCTGGGAGGCCTAGCTGATCGTTCGCTGTACCGGCCGGTAATCGATCTGCTTTCCACTCCAGACGGAGACGGTTACCTTTTGGTTGCCGCTGATGGTGCTATCTACCCGCGAGGCGCAGCTCGTTCTCGTGGATCTCTAGCCAACAACGGAGTGTCGAGCAGCTTGATCGTCGCAGCGGAACAAACTGCCGATGGCAAGGGATACTGGTTACTGAGCCAAAGGGGAAAGGTATTCACGTTCGGGACCGCACGACACTTTGGACAGATGGTTGCTCACGAACTCGCGCCCATCAAGACGTTTACAGTCAACGGAGATGGTGATGGCTACTGGATGATGACCTCGATACCGCCCGGCGTGCCTGAAGGTTCCGGGTCGGGACGTCGGATAATTTTCTCGCATGAGCGACATCGAGTCTGGCTAGTGGAAGAGGACGGGTCTATCAGCGGCAACTTCTTTGTAAGCGGGAGAGCTGACAAGCCCGGACCCGGTAGCTACCAAGTTTTTTCAAAATCCCGACACACGAACGCCGGGCACGATGACATACGAATGGAATATATGGTCCGATTTGCATGGGGGGTGGAACTAGCAATTGGCTTCCACAACATCCCTATTGACGGCTTTGGTGAAGCTATGCAATCAGAAGCACAGCTAGGCACCTACCGCTCAGAGGGGTGCGTGCGCCTCCGAGACGATCAAGCATCACAACTGTTCGCCTGGGCTGGAGTGGGAACTCAGGTTCTTGTCATCGACTAGACAGTTTCTGCTTATTCTGAGTCATCGGTTCCGCCGCCTCTAGAACCAGTCTGGAATCCAGGACCAGCCTTCTTAACCGGGTCTTTTTGATCGGCTTCGCTCCTCAGCCACACAGTTCGTTGCGGGAACGGGATTTCGATACCTGCTTCATCAAAAGCTTCTTTAATCCGCTTTCTTAAGACCCGGCCAGTGCTCCACTGTTCTGCAGGTTCAGTTCTAACCGATAGGCGGATGGTGACAGCGTCGGCACCAAAATTCTGGACTCCGGAGATCACCGGTTCCTCGACAATGGTCGCTTCTTCAAGCTGCTCTTCCCATAGCTGATCTGCTACTCCCTTGATTGTCTCCATCGCTAAATCAAGATCAGTGTCATAGGCGACGTCGATATCAAGAATCGCCCGGGCCCACACTTGTGACATATTCCCGACCCGCCGAATCTCGCCATTCGGGATGTGCCACAAAGTCCCGCGCACATCGCGAATCCGAGTGGTCCTCAGGCCAACTGACTCCACAGTGCCAGTTGCATCACCGGCATCAATTACATCGCCTACGCCATATTGATCTTCAATAAGCATAAAAATGCCACTTAGCAAATCTCCAACGAGTGCTTGGGAGCCAAAGCCGATCGCCACACCCACAATGCCGGCTCCGGCGATCAATGGTCCAAGATTGATATCGAATTCCCCAAGCAACATCATGATGGTCACTACTCCAATTACCGCTGAAGCAATGCTCTTGAACAAGACACCGAGAGTCTTCGCTCTTTGTCGAGCCCTCTCAGTTCTTTCGCGTAACGAAGCTAACTTCTCAGTGAGTAATTCTCGACGCAAGGTCCCTGTCGCCGCCTCAGCTGCTGCTACGGCGTCGCGTTCATCCGAAGACCGTTCGGACATAAGGCGGTCGATCAGCCCATCAATTGCCCGATGCACAACTCGACGAATAACCAATGCCAGCAGGGCGATAACAACGACTTTGACCGGTCGGTCTACTAACCATGTCGCTACACCCGCTAAGTCAGAATTGTCGGTCCATTCGAAAACTTTCCGACACAACCAATCTGGGTCCGCTCCACAAGCTTCGTTCAATGTCGCGGCCATCGAAGAAAAAGTATTAGTCACAACCACCAGCTTAGATTCACCTATAACTAAGACCTGTGCACTCACTAGGCTCAAAGTTGTGACAAATTCAGACGAAGCATCTCTCTACGAAGTAAATCAAGGGGTAGCGACCATCACCCTGAACCGTCCAGAGAACAAAAACGCTCTAAGTGTTGAGATGGTTAACTCAGTTGGAGATCAGCTGGCAGCCGCTCAAGTTGACCCTGAAGTAAGGGTCATTCTTTTCACCAACAACGGAAACACCTTCTGTGCAGGAGCTGATCTCAAAGCCAACCAACCTGGAGTCACCCAACCCACTGCTCGCCACAGCTTCGTTCAGATTCTTGACGACATCATTGAGTCCCCAAAACCAGTTTTGGGACGAATCGCTGGACACTGCACAGGCGGCGGGGTCGGTCTAGCTGCTGCATTCGACATTTCAATCGCCGCGGACGACATAATCGTCGGCTTTACTGAGGTTCGAATCGGAGTGGCTCCAGCAGTGATATCCGTGGTCTGTCTCCCTAAGCTCCGTCGAGCCGATGCCAGTGAGCTATTCCTTAATGGTGAACGAATCCCGGCTTCTTATGCAGCTGAAGTGGGTCTAATCAACCGCTCAGTTCCAAGGGACTTACTAGACCAAGAGGTCAGCGAAACACTCGACAAAGTTGTGCGCGGTGGACCCAAGGCTCTCGCCGCATCTAAACAACTCATTTCTAAGGTTCCTCAAATGAAAAGGAGCGAAGCCTGGGAGTGGACGGCCGAGTTAAGCCAGTCACTATTTCAAAGCCCTGAGGCCGAAGAAGGAATCGGAGCTTTTAGGGAACGTCGCGATGCTAATTGGGTGCCGCCTAGTAACCAGTCGTGACAGTTGGCGGCACATCATTCAATAATTTCGACCTGACCAACTCGGGGTAAGGCAATCCAAACGCTGCCAGAGGGCATAGCAATCGTTTGTCCATCACGATCAAAATATTCAGTCACCTCATTAGCTTCAGATCGTTTCCAAAAACCTTCGATGACATTCCCATTGAAGAACACAAGCGCTTTACCTTCGCCTAGCAGCACAGCCTCGGGTGATCTTCCATCTGCTCTACTACGCCCGTATGAAACCACTTGAACGATGATTACGTCGGGAGCCACAACGACACCGTCGCTATCAAGGTGTGGTGTTCCATTCTGGCTTCGAACCCATTTCTTGTTGTCTTGATCCCATCTGTACTCCACAAAAGTGGATCCGTAGTCAATATCAAGTCCGCTAATGGGGTTAGGAGGTGCAACTACTGGATCGACGCCTTCACGGACGAACATCATTGGCGGAGACCCCCCCTCCCCACGACTAGTTCCAACAGTGCGCAAAGATTCTGTATCGCTGAAGAGATTGTGAGGTGAGGGTCTCTCTTCTATTCGTTCATAAGCATCAATGGCGGCGTTAGAACTGACGTCTACATACTCGATCTCTTGCAACAGACGGAGCACCGCTTCGTTTCCACCCGAGTTCGCAAACAACGGCCTGTTCAAGTTACGTAACAAATCAAAATCACTCGTTCTAACAGAACGTATCGGCCCAAGAAGGTCTGTTTGTTGTGAGTGAAACAGAGCAGCAAAACGGGTGAGACCACCTTCAACAATCTCCTCGAACACCACGTCTGCCGAATTGATCCCAGCCTGAGGCCTCGCCCGGTCATGGTTATCGATCTTTGCTATGAGCACCGGCCAAGTACCGATCCCTTCATCTTGAACTCCTGTCAGAGGCCATCTATCGAGCTCTACGGCTTCACTTGCAGTTGTGACAGCGGTATCTCCACTGCGATCCCCACCTGAAACGTCAGTTATGTCTTCCGTGGATTGTCCCAGAGCAGCGATTTCTACAGTTGATGTCGACGATGACGACAGCCGAGAACTGGGTGGGGTTCCGGCGCAGCCAGCAGAGATCACCGCTACAAGCAGGAGTAATGAGCATCGTCTTGCGCATCTATACATCGAGCCGAGAATAGCCACCTATCGACAGCGCTGAATGCCGTGTAGCGTTCTATCAGTGAGCGGAGTTGTGCATATTCGACGAGACGGCCATGTCGGTTCCATTGTTCTCGACCACCCAGAGCGTCATAACGCAATAAGTACAGACATGTGGCACGGATTGCTCGAAGCAGCCAACGACCTGGCCAATGACGAAGAAATTCGTGTTGTACTTCTGCGCGGCGAAGGTGAAAAGGCCTTTGCCGCTGGCGCTGATATCAGCGAATTCTCTGACAAACGAACTGATAGTTCTGAGAATCAGAAGTATGACGATGTTTCCGATCAGGCATACACAGCTCTAGCAACCATGCCTAAGCCATTGGTCGCCATGATTCATGGTTACTGCATTGGTGGTGGGCTTGCCGTGGCTCTCACCGCTGATTTACGTGTCGTCTCTGATGATGCGAAGTTTACGATCCCTGCTGCTCGCCTAGGGCTTGGTTACCGGTCCGCGGGACTCGGACGACTAGTTCAACTAATCGGACCTTCAGCAACAAAAAGAATCTTATTTCTAGCGGACCGATTCAGCGCCGAAGAAGCTCTCTCTATTGGCTTAGTCAATCGAGTTGTACCAAAGCTTGAACTCGAAGCAATAACTAACGACTGGCTTCAAAAGATCTGTAGGAACGCACCATTAACTATTCGTGCTGCAAAGGCAGCTACTGACGAGTGGACGAAGCCGGAGTCGGACAGAAACTTTGATGAAATTAATCAACTTGTAGACGCCTGTTTCGACAGCTTCGACTACCGAGAGGGCGTCGAAGCATTCATGGCCAAACGTGAACCTCAATTCAAGGGCCGCTAAGTAGACCGAGAATCTCGCCGTCGGCGTTGAGATCTCTGGTACTCCTCTAACTCATCGCTAAGTTCCTGCAACTCGCGACATAAGGCTAGATACGAAACAAGTCGGTCTGAACTTATTCGCTGGTCAGCACACGATGCTGTTACCGCACAACCTGGTTCGTCTCTATGGCTGCAATCCGCAAATTTGCAATCTAGGGCAGCTTCAGCGATTTCGTTGAACACAGCCTCCAAGCCACCTTCGTCCCATATCTGAACTTCTCGTAAACCCGGGGTATCAATCACCACACCAGGAGTAGCAATGAGTAACTCTCGCCGCACTGTTGTGTGGCGCCCAGCACCTTCGCTGTCTACGGACCCTGTGGCTAACACCGGATCACCTACGAGTTGGTTCACCAATGTTGATTTACCTACACCAGATGCTCCCGTTAACGCGAGCGTCGCGCCACCACTTAATAACTTGGCTACCTCACCCAACTCTTCGTCACTATGTGCGCTGGTCAGAAAGATAGGGCATTGAATACCTCGTCTTATGAGTAGTTCTTGGATCTCCGCGCCACCACCTAAATCACTCTTGTTAATAATGATCACTGGAGACACCCCACCCCCTTCAGCAGTAACCAAGTACCGCTCGATCAAATGCTCATCGATTTCCTGGTCAGTGGATACAACTATTCCTAAAACATCGATATTTGATCCAACTACTTGGGGAACCGGAGCAGTTCCTGATGCTCGTCTCAGCACCCGCGAACGCCTCGGCAAGACTTTGATAATTCCCAGTCTTCGATTGTCGATTGGATCCAATGTATGGATTACCCAGTCACCAACTGCCGGATAGTCACTTGGATCGTCGGCTTGTTCTCGCGATGAGGTCGCCAATATGGCTTCATGCAACCCAGAAGGGCCCATCAACTCATAAGCACCTCGGTGTTCAACCACCACCCTTCCGATCCCCTCATTTTCTCTTAACTCGGGGTATGCGAGACCTTGTCGACCCCAACCCAACAAGTCGAGTGAAGTTCCCTCACTACTCATCAGATATCCAGACATCTGACCAGCGACCCACTCCCGCGACTTGGCCGTATACATCTTCGCCATTGGGTAGCTGCCAATACCCCAAACCCTCGGTATCGCGATGTCCTACAACAGCAGATTGAGCGTGGGATAGATAAATCATGGGCATTTGTTCTGTCAACGCCAACATGATCTGTTCAACCGCAGTTTGGCGCACAGTTTCAATCGAACTGGAATGCAATAGCTCTACAAACTCAGTCAAAGATTCATTATGAAGATTGCTGACGTTCAACGGCGAAGTTCGAACCGGCCCGAAAATCGGCCCAAACATCATCGCAGGGTCGGATTCTCCGCCCACACGCCAGCAGGTGGCTACAAAGTCTCCACTAAAGCCAGGCCGATCCGTTATCGAACCCAAAACTCTTTGTATCAAACCGCTTCGAGTCACTGTTTCAGTTTCAACTTCAACGAATCCTGTCGCTTCCCACTGCCGCGATAGTTCTCGGATCATCGATGAAAGATGAATATCGTCAGTGCATTGAAGATCGACAGAAATTTTTGAACCGGGTGCGCGTCTATCGGAACGGTCTTCATCATTGACATAAGCGGCGAAGAGCTCGTCTGCAGCAGCTACGTCCGAATCAGGCCAAGTTTCTGCTGCTAACCCGGACCACCAGCGACTCCCACGCGCAAACCACTGAGTAGCTGGTTCACCAGCACCGGCTCCTAACGAAGCTTTAATCAAGGCTTCCTGGTTTGTCGACAGTTGAAGGGCACGTCTAACTCGAACATCGTCTACCGGTGATTGCACCGCGTTAAACAACACCACACCGACATTGTCTTCATTACGGGAGACGACCGTTAGCTCAAGGTCTCGAGCACGCGAGATCGCCAAAGCAGATCGAGACTGAGCGAAGTCTGCTTCCCGGCGCTGGACTAGTTCGATTCGCTCTTGTTCATCTAATACTTCGCGAAAAACAAGTTCATCCAGGTATGGCAAGGGCTCGTCGTTTGGGCCGGTTCTCCAATATCTGCTGTTGGCCAACAATTTGATCGGCTGACCGACTTCCCATGGCTCCATGATGAACGGTCCAGTGCCTACTGGGCTTCTCAAGAACCCAGAGGGGTCAGCCATTGCGGCCTCGACAGAAAAAACTCTGCCAATAGGTCCCGCTAAGACGGTGTCCAAAGCGGGGTTTGGTTCAGTTAAGTCGATCATGAAACGGTTTTCGTCAATTACCGTGACTGCATTGATTCGAGCATCGCGAAGTAAACCTCGAGTCACTTCGCCTTTTTTTAGGAACTCTTCATAGCCCTCTTTAATGCCCTGTGCCGTGACTGGTTGATCGTCGCTGAATCTCAGACCTTCGCGCAAAGTGACGGTCCAATTCAGCATGGTTGGGTTGGGTTCAACTTGTTCGGCTAACCAGGGGGCGGTTGAACCGTCGGGAAGAATCACAGTTAGGGTTTCTAAGACTTGGTCAAGTACGTTTCGACATGACCACGCACACACATGGTCCCACGGGGTCCAGCCACTAGTTGGTGTGGGGTCTGCAGCTAACAAGACTGTGGCTGATCCACCTGCAGGCAGATCTCTTGTCGAAACTACGTCTTCGGTAGTTGTCTCTGTTTTCTCTTCGGGCAATTCGGCAGATTGATTTGTCTCGGTAGAGGTAGCAACTGGCTCAAGCAGCGAAGGATCGGATTCGCGCACTACTGAAGGTCCGTCGGGTCCGCAGCCGAAAGTTATTAAGGCTGCTAGCAGTAGCGGGAACTGTTTCCATTTACACCGAATCAATATTTTCCTCGCCAGTCATCCGGCCAGAATTCTGAGCCGAAATGCCACTCATCAGTTCTGTAAGTGGTTCCGGTTGCACTGGCAACTAGACGCTCGTTGACTTTCATCTCTACCCTGTGATGGCCAAATCGTCGGGTTCGGTTGATCTCACTTGCAGTTGCGATAATTACGTCGCCGGGGAGAACTCCTCGGTGATAGGAGATGTCGATCTGAGTTGCCAAGGCCTGACGGCCATAACCGTTCGAGGCGAAGGACATGGCAATGTCGCCGAGGCTGAAGACAATCCCGCCATGTCCGCCTCCAATAAAGTTGGTGTGAGCCACCTGAACTTCGGCCTGGACAGTAGCCAGGCCCGGCGACCAAGACAGCAATTCAGCAGCCAGCCCGCTCATCAGTGGGTCTGATCTAAATAGCGCGTCAAGACGTTCGCGTCCCTCTGCTGGTAGTTGTTGGACTTCATTAGACACAGAGTTCACGGTACCTTCCAATCAGTCACCACGAACAGGCACATACCCCACTATTAAGCGTTACTGCACCGATTAAGACACTAGTTTGCGATAACTGTGTGATTGCCCCGAGGCTGTCTCCAACAACTCCTCCTATTGAACGATGAGACCAAGCCCACATCAATACCGTGGCGGGTAAAGCGAAAACAAGCAGGAACAGGCCTTGGGTTCCGTTTATCAGAATCACGGCGGCGACCACTGAAAGTACTCCGATGGCACATCGGAGGCTGCTCAGTTCGCTTATGTAATCAGCCCCTAATCCTTGTTTTACGGTTTTCCGGCTGAAAACCATTACGCAAACTGAAGCGCCTCTTCCTATCGCGTACGCGCTCACTAAGGATTTGAAGCCAGTGGTGGGGTCCAACGCGGCTAACGCAGCCATCTCTATGAGCAGAACTAGCGCTAGTGCGCTGGTCCCGTAGGTGCCCAGTCTCGAATCTTTCAAAATCTCTAAACGGCGCTCAACGGTTGTTCCTCCCGCGAAAGCGTCGGCGCAATCGGCTAATCCGTCTATGTGAAAAGCCCCAGTTACAGCTACTCCGAAGCTGACCGCTACCGCAGCTGAGAGAGTCGCTGGGAGTACTTGAGCGAGTGCCAAGTAGACAAGTCCAACAAGTGCACCAATAGCTGCACCGACGATTGGAAACCATGGAACTGTCCGGGAGAGTTGGGGCGGCCCGTTTCGGCCAACCCCGACTGGGATTCTGGTTAAAAAAACAATCGCTGCTCTCAAAGATCTCATGTGTCAGCTTCGAAGAATTCACTGAACGTCGGGACTTCTGTTGCTGCTGCGCAAGCCATAGAGATCAAAGGTATAGCGGCCGCTGCTCCAGATCCTTCACCAAGTCGAAACTCCATATTGAGGATGGGCTGCAAATTTAGGTTGTCTAGCAGCTGTTGGTGACCCGTTTCCGCCGACTGGTGCCCAACAACGCAATGATCGAGCGCTTTTGGGTTACATGAATAAAGAGGGGCAGATGCCGCAGTCACGACGAAACCATCTAGAACGACTGGGATTCGGCGCTTGCGGGCTTCTACGATTGCTCCAGCGAGCGCAACGATTTCGGTTCCTCCAAGTTGTCGAAGAATTTCGTAGGGGCTTGCCTCACCTACACGCGTAACAGCGGTTTGAACCGCAGCAACTTTACGTTTCATACCTTCTTCATCTACGCCGGTGCCGCGACCTACCCATGTAGCGGCGTCGCCACCGAACAGTGCGGCAGCGATGGCCGCAGATGAGGTTGTATTTCCTATCCCCATCTCCCCTAAAGCTAAGAGATCACAGTCGCAGTGTTGCACCGCTGTTCGACCTATTTGAAATGCTTCTTCAAATCTGTCCGGGGACATAGCCGGTTCTGCTCGAATGTCGTCTGTCGGTCGTCCAACGCCGACATCAACAGCTGTCACCGAAGCACCCGCTACCCGCGCTAGGGCATTGATGGTCGAAGAGTCAGATTCGAAAGCCGAATACATCGATTTCGTTATCTCTGAGGGGTATGCACTGACTCCCGCTTGAGCTACACCATGGTCACCTGCGAAAATCAGAACTTTCGGCTTGTTGACAGACGGGGAGCTTAATCCCTGCCAACCAGCCATAAACACCGCAAGTTCATCTAGTCGAGCCAACGCTCCCTTGGGTCGCAAGATGTCGTCCAATCTCTCGCTCATCTGTTTCGCCGCCCAAGTATCCGACGAAGGCAAATCTGATAAATGGTGGCTCAGTGGGTCTATCAAAAGACGTCCTCAATCTTCTCTAGTTGAGTGACCCTGCCCGCAGAAAGGAAGAGCACCCTTTCAGATGCCTGAGCTAAAGCCTGGTTAACACGACCCAACATGTCTTGATACAGGCGCGCTATCTCGGTTTCGGGAACGATGCCCAATCCAACTTCATTGGTGACAATGACCACCGGAGCTTCACGTTGAGAAACCGTCGAAACAAGCGCCAAAGTTTCTCGTTCCATTTTCACAACATCAAATTCATTGCATAGACAATTCGAAACCCACATTGTCACGCAGTCCAGAATTACCAGAGCATTGTCGGGTGCTTTCTTGAAGGCTGAGGTCACAGTCAAAGTAGTTTCAGCAGTAACCCATTCTTTCGGTCGTTCATTCTTATGCCGTTCTATGCGCGCCGCCATATCTGCATCGCCAGCGGTCGCAGTCGCAATTACCCATACAGGCCCGTCCCACGACTGCCCTAGACGTTGAGCGAGGCCACTCTTCCCACTCCGAGCACCACCAGTTATCAGCGTTATCCCGTTAGGAACAGATATCTGATTCTCCTCAGTCAATAGTCGATGCCTTTCTTTGCAACAATGCCTTTTTCGTATGCATGTTTGATATTTCTCATCTCAGTTGCAGTGTCAGCGATTTCTATGAGATCGGCTGATGCGTCTCGGCCCGTAAGGATGATGCTTGTTCGTTCCGGTCGCTGTTTGACACAAGAAACCACATCCTGTTCGTCGAGCCACCCCCAATTCACGGGATACGTAATTTCGTCTAGTACGACTAGTCGATACTTCCCACCATTGATGCAGCTCTTAGCTTGATCCCACGCGGCATGTGCGACAGCCTCATCTTCGGTGAGATCAGGGGAATCCCATGTAAAACCATCCCCAATAGCCCACCAATCAACGCCGAGCTCCTCTCGACACAACCGTTCTTCTCCCGTGTTCCAATTACCCGATTTCAGGAACTGCACTACAGCCACATCCCAATCTCTAGCCACAGCGCGAACCACAACCCCAAAAGCTGACGAAGACTTACCTTTGCCATCTCCGGTATTGACAATCACCAACGACGGAGCTGTCTTGTGCCTTTCAGCATCGGGGGGCTGAGTCGGAGGGCTTTCACTCATCAAGAATTCTCCTTTGAGACACTCGGTACCACTACAAGATGACCATCAACCTTAAGCACTTTTACCTGAGCCCCGTAAAGCTCCGATAAACGAGTTGGATCAAGAACCTCTTCTGGCTTACCTTCAGCAGCTATCTGGCCTTTAGCCATCAAAATTATGCGGTCGCTGTATTGGCTCGCCAGGGTGAGATCATGCATGGTCATAACGACTGTCACCCGGTGTTCTTCGCGCAGCAGTCGAATTCGATCTAACGCCTGCTGCTGATGACCTAGGTCTAAAGCTGTCGTTGGTTCATCAAGAAAAACTATTGGCGTTGCCTGCGCAATCGCCCGAGCGAGGTGACACCGTTGCAACTCGCCGCCGCTTAATGATTCGAGTGTTCGATGTCCGAGACTTGAAAGATCAAACTGCTCTAAAACTTGTTCGACCAAATAGAAGTCATGAGAGCCTTCCATTCCAAGAAAAGACAGATGAGGCGTCCTACCAAGCAGAACATAACCATTAACCGTCATTCCAGGCGGAATTTCAGGGTGCTGAGGGACATAAGCAAGTAATCGGGCTCTTTCCCTCGGGGTCATCTCACTTAAGTCCCGCCCTTGTATTGACATGCTCCCCGAAGCTCGCCGCAATCCAGCCATGACCGAGAGCAGCGTTGTCTTTCCCGCACCATTAGGCCCGACTATCGATACCCACTCACCGGCCTTAACCGAGAGCGACACGTCGCTCAGAATCGGCACATCCTCTATGCGCACACCAAGTCCGTTGGCTACCAACAAGTTCATCCGAGTGTCCTCTTACTTGATCTCAACACAATGACGAAAAAAGGTGCACCACAAAAAGCGGTTATCACGCCTATCGGAATCTCCGCAGGTGACGCGAGGCTGCGACCTAGTAGATCAACAAACACAAGGAACGCTGCCCCAAACAGAATCGACAACGGCAAAACAACTCGGTTACTTGCCCCTATCAGCAAGCGAACCGTGTGAGGGACGATAATTCCAACGAAGGCGATAAGTCCGCTAACTGCTACCGCGGCGGCGGTGCCTAGAGAAGCTGCACAGATCACAACCAGTCTGACCAGTTGAGGCCGAATCCCCAATGAAGAGGCTTCAAAATCACCAAGTCGCATGACATCCAGGATCCGCCGGCAAACCAAAATCAGCACCGCCGAAGCAAAGGCATATGGTGCCAACAAAGAAACTTCGTCCCAAGAAGCGGTGTTCAGCCGTCCTAGAATCCAGCTGTAAACCTGTCGGATAGTCTCAACATTTTGCTGTTGAATAAAAGTTTGGACCGCAGTTAGAAAGCTCGCTACCGCCACCCCCGCAAGTAAGAGCGCCGCTGGAGATCGCTGGGTTCCTGAGCTATATCCCAGTAAGTATGTGAGAGCTACCGCAGCTAAGGCTCCCACAAAGGCAAGAAGTGGAACTAAATCGAAAGTACCTACCCCATCACCTGAACCGGTAACAATAGCGACGGTTGCTCCTAGACCAGCTCCTGCCGCTGCGCCCAATAGATAAGGGTCCGCTAGCGGATTACGAAACACGGCTTGGTAACTAGCGCCGCTCAAGGCAAGGGTCCCGCCAACCAAGGCTCCAAGCGCTACACGGGGGAGCCTGACTTCCCAAATAATGTTTTTTTGGATAGCCGACAACCCACTATCTACCGAGATGAGCGGCACACGATCGAGCAGCTCCTTTAAGACATTGGTCCTATCTATATCGGCCGGACCAAGCAATAAACCAGCAGCCGTCGCGACAGCAATTGCTAAGACACCAGTAAGGAGACTGGGAATGCGAAGCTTCTCGGTCACCACGCCCGGCGAGCGAGGTGCAACAGCCTTGGCAAAGAGCTGCTTAACGGGCATTTACGGTCGCAACTGCATCTGAGACCGTTTCCAGAAAGTCGACCAAACGAGGCCCCCAACGGCTGCTTATATCGCTATCCATTTCAAAGATATTTCCGTTACGAACTGCGGACAACTCTGACCAACCAGGGCGAGCACTGATGGTCGACAACGATTGTGCGCAGCATTGCGCGTCTGCATAGAAAATAAGGTCCGGGTCAGCTTGAAGAATGAATTCTTCGCTCAGTTGTGGATAACCCCATGCAGCTCCATCTTCGTCCGCCGGGTCAGCAATATTTTTCAGGCCCGTCATCGCGTAAATCTGTCCGATAAAAGTTGAACTTGTAACCGAATACAAGGTGTCATCAAGCTCGTGGAAATAGGTCAGTGGTTCGCTACTCATTTCGATCCCAGCGATAATTTCTCCAATAGCTGCCTGCATACTGAGTACCGCATCCCCAGCGGTTCTCTCGTTACCCGTTAATTCTCCAAGAGCCGACATTTGCGTGTAGACGTCATCTAAGTCGACAGCAGCAGGAGCTACAAAGACTTCGATTCCCAACAGTTCCAGCTCTTCCTGAACGCCGCTATCGCTAAGGACAACTAGGTCGGGTTCGAAAGACGCAATACTTTCGACATTTGGGTTCCAACCCGACAAGCCTTCTACTACCGGTGCTTCAGGCGGGTAATAGCTGAAGTCATCGACTGCAATGACCTGGCTGCCAGCTCCTACAGCGAAGAGCATTTCCGTAGCTGTCGGAGATAACGAAACAATCGCCGTGGGATAATTCTCGGTCACAGCTTCATCAGTCTCAGCAGGAGCTTCACCCTCAGCGGCTTCTTCCGGCATCGTGGTGGCAAGTGAACTAGTCGCCGTCGGCTCGAAGGTGACTTGTTGGTTCGCCGAATCTGCTGCATTGTCGCTGCCACAGGCAGCGAACATCAGCAACCCGAAGACTAGGAATACATATTTTTTCATAGGTTTTCTCCTGTCGTCCGAGGGCGGAGCGGCAGGAAACCTGCCACACAACGCTTCTTCCTCGAGAATCGTCGTGCGAGGCATTGATTCAGGCGACCGGACTTGTTCTCCAAAGAGACTTCACCGTTGCGGGACAGTGCCGGATTTTTACCGGACTTCGCTGCATCGCTGCACCGTACATANGCCATGATATCTGTGNCANANCAGGCAGANTNGTTTANACAAGAACCATTCTCTGATTGTGAGAGGGNTATANAAAATATGGCGGTACGCGGTACCTCAGTTAAAAGACGNGAAGANGGTCCACTTCTCAGGGGTGAGGGAACTTTCGTTGCTGACATTAAGTTCGATAACCCGGCCTACGTGCACTACCTGACTTCAACAATGGCTCATGCAACGGTGCTTTCAATAGAGACTTCAGCAGCACGTTCAATGCCCGGTGTTATCGACATAGTTACCAATGCTGACCTGGATATTGGTCCCTATCCATCTGCTAACCCGCTCTTTGATGAGGCAATGATTCGACCATTGCTAGCTGACAAGCGAGTTAGATTCGTTGGAGAACCTATCGTCGCAATCGTCGCAGATTCTCCATCAATAGCAGCAGACGCCGCGGAGCTCATTGAAATCGATTATGACTCTCTGGACGCTGTGGTCGACGTCGAGGCTGCGTTGGAGTCAGAGGTCTTGTTGTTCGAAGGTACAGCTGAAGGCAATGTTGTGTGCCGGATGGGGGCTGAAGGTCTAGATGCTGATTTTGGTTCTTGTGAAGTGGTTACGGAGGTACGGACGATAAATAATCGGCTCGCTCCCGCACCCATTGAAACGCGTGTTGCGGCGGCGGAATGGACTGGTGACGGCCGTCTCCATTGCTTTAATGCTGGTCAGGGACCTCATCCTGTGCGCGCGATCATCGCCTCGATCCTGGAAATTGAGAAAGAGCAAATACGAGTAGTTTCTCGCGACGTTGGAGGGAGTTTCGGCGCTAAGGCACGTCCCTCTCCCGAAGAGGCACTTTTAGGTTGGATTTCCAAACGCGTGGACCGACCGGTCATCTGGGTGCCAACCCGAAGTGACGACATGGTCGGTCTCGGTCACGGCAGGGGGCAAGTGCAATATTGCCGTATTGGTGGCACAGCCGATGGAGATATAACGGCCTACCATCTTCACGTAGTTCAAGAATCAGGCGCATATCCTGCAGGCGGCGCTGGGCTTCCAGCCAATGCCCGAGCAATGTTGACTGGTTGTTACGACATACCCAGTGTCGGATTTAGCTCCGTGTCGGTGGTGACCAACACCACTCCTACAGGCGCCTACCGTGGCGCTGGGCGACCTGAAGCTGCAGCCGCGATCGAAAGAGCCGTTGATGCATTCGCCACCGAAATAGGTATGGACCCAGCTGAAGTTCGTCGGCGTAATTTTCTGAGTCCATCAAGTTTCCCTTTGGTNACTAAGACTGGGTCGCACTACGACAGCGGTGANTACGAAGCAAGCCTTGATGCGGCTTTGGATGCAAGTGACTACCAGGATCTGAGAGCAGAACAAGCACGTCGCCGATTCAACAAAGAACCACGTCTGTTAGGTATAGGTGTAGCTAGCTATGTGGAACGGACAGCGGGGGCCGGTCGCTCAGAATATGGCGGAGTCGAGCTCTTA
The DNA here is from genome assembly GCA_002722565.1 of Acidimicrobiaceae bacterium. GTDB lineage: Bacteria > Actinomycetota > Acidimicrobiia > Acidimicrobiales > Poriferisodalaceae > MedAcidi-G3. Next base: position 42,948 of record PBMG01000007.1, on the reverse strand, counting down.
CGTGGAGGCAAACTGCGGGCTAGGACAGGGTCCTCACCTTACGGGCAAGGTCACCACACGGCCTGGGCAATGCTGATAAGTGACGCTACCGGGGTCGAAATGGAGGACATCGAGGTTCTGCACGGCGACACTGACGAAATTCCTCAGGGAGGTATCACCGGCGGTTCGCGGTCGGTGCAGTTAGCAGGTGCCGCTATCTGGGAGTCATCTGAATTATTGGTTGAACAAGCGAAGAAAGTAGCGGCAGATTTATTGGAGGCTTCCGAAGAGGACCTAGCTCTTGACACCAACAACGGTCTTTTTCACGTAGCCGGAACGCCATCTATTGGAGTTTCTTGGCCGGAGATAGCTGAGTTCGTCGAGACTCAAACCAACGGGCCTCGTCTTTTGCATGCCGAGGAGGTCTTCGACTCTGAAGGCCCTACATTTCCGTTTGGCACTCATGTTGCATTAGTCGAAGTAGATGTTGAGACCGGCGCAGTTGAACTGCAGCGTTTAGTGGCGTGCGACGATGCCGGTGTGATCTTGAATCCCCTACTAGCTGATGGCCAAGTTCACGGCGGCCTCGCTCAAGGCGCCGCTCAGGCTCTCGTAGAGGAATTCCGATACGACGATTATGGAAACCCGATGACCAGCAATTTGTCTGACTACTCGGTTATCTCAGCAGCGGAGCTGCCGATGTTCGAACGAGTGGTACTCGAGACGCCTACACACATAAATCCTTTAGGCGCGAAAGGAATCGGTGAGTCGGGCACAGTGGGAGCAACTCCGGCGATTCAAAACGCAGTGATCGATGCATTGAGCCATCTTGGTATTCGTCATTTGGATATGCCTCTAACCCCAGAAAAGGTCTGGCGAGAAATTCAAGCTCGGTCGAGCTAATTACCACTGCGCATTCGGGTCAATTTGAATTACTGCGGTCATTTCATCGTGCAGCGTTGCGAAGTCGTCTGAACGGATTCCAGAGCGACCGGAACTTTGGGTCTCTTCACCCATGTCAACCGAGATGTTGAAGTCGTCGAAAGTCTCTAGCACTTGGTCAACCCACATTCGTTCTTGGTCAGCCATCGATATCGTCAACAGTCCGTCGTCTATTAGTCCCTCGTCGCAGTCCGCGAAATATTCTCGGCCGTAGGGAGCGAGTGAGAGAACTATAGGTTCTAGGCGTTTCTGGCCTTCGTCGCTCGAGAGAAGGCGCCGTAGCAGCGATAAGCCGTGTTGGATATGAAAGTTCTCCTCAGCGAGCGCTCGTTGCGCGGTCTCGCCTAGTGCTGTCCAACTCGAATTTGTCAGAGCTGACCATCGGATTTGTTCTGCCATGTCATGGAGTACATGACGAACCAGAGCTGACGACCAGTCGTGACACAGGAACTCAGCTATGTGTGCAGATCGGTACTCTGAATGATTTCTGCCATATGCCAGGTGATCAATGTCATCAGTAAGCAACGAATACAGTGCTCGCGCATGGCCAAGTTCATCTTGAGCAATTGAGGTGAAGGCTAAATCCTCTTCTAGGAAGGGACCGATAGCGATCCACCATGAGTGGTTCTGTCCTACGCATAGTTCATCATCGGCGAAGGAAAGAACAAGTTTGCGAGCTTCTTCCGATGGGACCATTTGACTAACTTTGGTCGCTTAACGTCGTGCGGCGAAGCTCCGCTACTAGCTTGCCATCGTTGTGTTTGTGGGTTCGGTCCGCCATTTCAAGCTCTACCTCATCAGCAATCAAGACATTGCAGCGAAGCACCACCCACATCTGATCTCCTTCGCTGCGTCTGCCGTAGGCTTCACGAGCATAGGTAAGCGCCATTTCATCATCGGGAGCGTCGACTGATCCAGCGTGAATGAAGGGATCCTTGCCTTCCTTTTTGAGGAAGACTTCATAGGTTTTCATAGCGTTTCGACCTTCAATCCTGAGGTAAGCCCACCGGTAAGCAGTTCGTGAATTTCGTTGCCCAAAGACTTTGTGTCCAAGGTTCCTTCAGTCCTAAACCATCTAGTCGTTCCGTTCAGCAAGGAGAGTATTAAGTTCGCCATTAGTGACACATCTAGATCAGAACGAAATTCGGAATTGATACAACCGGTTTCAATTACTTCACGAAACGTTTCTTGATATCGGTCGAACATCACGACTGCTTCTTCTCGTTCGAGTGCAGGAAGGAACCGAATCTCGTTGAGGAAAGTTCGTGCTTGATCAGGATCTTCCACCAGGATTTGGAGATGACCTTGGACCAGTCTGAACAACTTTTCCGTAGCTGTTCCGGACATGTTCCTAACCTCGTCTGCGAGGCTTTGGAAGCGCGAAGCAGCTTCTCGAACGACGTCGACCAGTAGCTCATCTTTAGAAACCACGTGGCTATAGAGCGAGGATCCACGAATGCCAAGTTCTTTTCCGAGATCTCGCATCGACGTTCCGTGGAATCCTTGCTCCGCAAACAAAACCCGAGCGGCAGCGATGACGTCAGCTCTATTTCGTCGAGTCACTGAACGGGGGCCTCTCGCGACCGCACGACTTCTACCGGGTTTCGGCATTCAGCGCACCAGTGCACCGATCTGCACGCTGTAGGCCCTACATCGCTTCGTTTTTCTAGTGATCTTCCTCCACATACCGGACATTGTGTGCGACCCAATCGGGGGGTTATTGCGATTGTGTATTCATTCGCCAAGATATGTTGAGCGTCCTTGGTTATGCGGTCCGGTGTCCATACCGGTGATCGGCAGAACTGCACGGCTACTTCGTGTCCGAGTCTTCGTGCTGCGGCTTTAACGTCTTGTTCGATGGTGCTTAATGCCGGGCATCCCAAAATGGTGGGAACAAGGTCAACCCGAATAGAGGACGCATCAGCCACCACATTTTCTAAGATTCCGAGCTGCTCGATCGTGAGATCCGGATATTCGGGATCTTTAACCGATGCAACGGCGGATCGGACTGTTTCGAGATCTGATTGTGTAATGGTCACGCTGGCACCTCTACTGAGGAGTCGAGTGCTTCTCGGACCCAATGAGCGTTCTGCCAAGCGGTTCGCGCGTCAGCGATTCGGCGGGCACTATCAGGCCCTCCATTTCGCATCGTTTTCTTTAAAGGTTCCCAATCAATCTCACTAATTTTCCATCTCCCGTCAACCGGGTCTTTTCTAAGGCCAGGGTCTGGAATAGTGAAGCCTCCGCCTAAGAGCTGCGGGACAAACTTTTGGACGTAACGGTCTCTCAAGACTTCATTGCGTTCTGACTTGATGTGCCATTTCAGCAATTCATCGCCTGGGCGAGAGTCTGGGCCGAACAATTGAACCGCCGGGAGCCACCATCGATTGATTGATTCCTGCATCATGTCGTGCTGAGTCTCTGTCCCGTGTGCCATTAGGAGCATCATTTCTTCACCGTTGCGCATATGGAAGCCTTCTTCTGCGATAACGCGTCGTAGGATTCGCTTGTACGGGCCGTAGGAACAGTTTTTGAATACGGCTTGTTGGCTAGCCAATGCGGCTGCATCCACTAAATAGGCAACCGCTATTTGATCGGTCCAGCTATGCACTCGGTAGTGAAAAACATTATGAAAGTGAGTCCGTCCCTCTAGCAAGTCGACCATCATTTCTTCCCGCGTCTTTATCGCCAGGTCGGCAGCGACCATATACAGGAGATGGGCGTGACCTATTTCATCCTGAGTTTTAGCAAGCGCCGTTAATTTCCGATGCATTCCTGGCGCCTTGGGAATCCAGTCTCTTTCGGTGAGGCCACCCATATATTCGCTGTTTGCATGCAGTTCGATAAACCGAAAAACGGCGTTTCTGTAGCTTTCTGGCATAGCGTCATTGGGCTCTACAACGCCACCAGCATCCAGAAACTCTTCGAATTCTTCCATGCTGTTCCATGTGCGCATGAGAAAAGTATACACACGAACGTTCGTTAGCTTTCTGTTAGTGTCTGATCCGTTAATTGGCCGGTCGAAAGCGCCCACTCTTGAATCAGCCGGGCATGGCGCCACGTACTGTCCTTGTATCCGCGAACATCACTGGGCATGCGCATAAGCGAACGCAAGAGTTCCCCAAAAGCCTGGGGATAATCCGCTACAGATGAAATCTTTTGTCGAAGAATCCTGATCGTAAACACAATCACACCGCTCTCAGGTAGTCGTCGGAGCGTCTGGTATTCGACCCGTAGCCATACCCGATCGGCCACGTTGGCAACAGTGAGGTCTTCATTCATTGGTTGATGGCGCCGCTGAGGCATCAATCTCAAGCTTGGGTCGTCAGTAAGAGTTCGGTTAGCTCTCCAAACTGGTGCTTCAGGTCGCAGTCGATCAAAGAAGGTTCCCATTGGTTGAGATAAGTCTGTGTCATATCGAGGTACCGGTCCGTGAATCGCGTCAAGAGTTTTCCCATATTTGGAAGGCACGTCCCATTGGGTCGGAATTGCAACTGCACATGCGGTCATAGTCCAACCCTCAGGTCGTCTTTCTAGAAGACAAAGGTCTTCTTGGACGATCCGGCGAATCGCTTCTATCGGCGTGTAATCGTTGTGCTGGTTGATCGTCACGTTTTCTAGGTCAGGTTTTTGTCGGAGATGTCGAAGGACCTCACCTGATAGCTCTTCGCATCCTGCTTGAGCACTGGGTTCGCTGTAAATAATTTCGTCTCGCTGAGTGTCGATAAGCCGACCGATCTCTTTTAGGTCGGCATCGCGGTACTGGTCGACAAGCAGCCAGTTGTTGTTATCAAGCGGTTTTACTCCCATTCGCCACTTAAAGGGTTGTGGTTCGGGTGAGATTAGATCGGCAGCACACACCGGTGTCTGTTTCAACATTCCCCGGAAGTATGTAGTTGGGAGGCTCTCCTCAGGATTCGGAACACAGGTTCCTTGGTTGTTTCCAGTGCCTGCCAGATTTCGCTTTCTTCTACAACTTCGTCGGTTGTACCTGCAGCGAAGTTCGAGACAACCGCAACCGAGGCATACCGAATACCAGCTTCTCGTGCTAGCGCAACTTCCGGGTACCCGGTCATTCCAACGACGTGAGCACCTAGTTGAGTGAACATCCGGATTTCGGCTGGGGTTTCAAATCTGGGTCCGTCAGTGCAGACGTAGGTAGCTNTGTTTGTAACTTCCTGGCCTTCGAGTTCCGCTGCGCGTATGAGTATGGCTCGAAGGTCTGGGTCATAGACGGAGGNCATATCTGTGTGGGTAACTTCACCTGGGCGATCAAAGAATGTGCATTGTCTTCCTTGTGTGAATTCGATGAAATCGTCAACTACAAACAGTGACCCTGGGCCTCGTCCGGCGACCATAGAACCGACTACGTTGACGGCGAATACCGACTCCACTCCAAGGTCTGCTAGCGACTTGATATTTGCCCGATAATTAATCGCGTTAGGCGGGATGGAATGGTCGCCTCCGTGGCGTGCTACGAACGCGATGGGGATGCTGTCCCATGTCCCCATCGACACGGTTGCCTGACCATATTCGTTGGTGAAGAGTTCGTCTTTTCTTTGCAGAAGGCCTGGAAGTTCGTAGTAACCGCTACCGGCAATGATCCCGATCATGGACGCCATCGTTGCACGCGCGGCTACGGCCGTGGGTGAACTTTATCTATCTTGTGTTGCTCCGAAGTTAGGTTCCTGAGTCTTCGGCCAACCGTTTGCCACGAGTTTGGACTTGGTGGAGAGCCTCTTCAAGGTCGAAGTCTGGGAGTTGGCCATCAGCTACTACTTGTGTGCCTCCGACCCAAACATCAGTTACGTGTCTGCCGCTGCCGGCCCATGCGACATGGGCAATCAGTTCGTCGTCGTTCGTGACGGGAACAAAGGTCGGGTCATCGAGGTCGAGTCGNATGAAGTCGGCTTTTGAGCCGACTTCAAGCGTGCCCACATCCTCATTGCCTATTGCTCGCGATCCTTCGACAGTCGCCATTGTTAATGCATCTTGTGGTGTCATCGACAACGCATTCAAGTTCGATACTCGAGCAAGTAGGGGCGCAAATTTTATTTCTTGCCAAAGGTCAAGGTCGTCGTTCGATGCTGGCCCGTCAGTTGCTAACCCAACGTCAATTCCTTTTGAGCGCATTGACGTGATGGGTGCAGCTCCCGAAGCGAGTTTCATATTGCTCACGGGGCAGTGCGCTACACGGACGTTTTTTTGGGCGAAGGTTTCAATATCAAGGTTATTTAGCCAGACGCTGTGGGCCGCTAACACCCGACCATCGAGAACGCCNTGGTCAGATAAGAGCTGGACCGTTGAACGGCCTCCGTTTTGTGCCTCTAATGCTGCGCCTTCTGTCTCTGTTTCGCACACATGAATGTGAAGTAGCGCTTCGAGGTCTTGGGCCGCTGAGGCGATTTCAGAACACACTTCTAACGGTAAGTCATAAGCAGAATGCGGGCCGAAGCCAACGGTGATTAGTGACTCAGGATCGTGATATTGAGAGTGAAATTTTGAGATTTCGTCGATCCGATTGTCGACCGCAGCCAAGCTATTTCCATGTACTGCAGAGATTATTCCGGGCGTAATGGCTAGGCGAATCCCTATCTCAGTAGCTGCTTCAACGATGGCATCTTCGAATAGATACATCTCACAAGTGCTAGTTACCCCTGCAAGGAGCATCTCCGCCGCGCCAAGCCTCATCCCCCATAAAGCGTCTTCTGTGGTCATTTGACCCTCTCGTGGCCACATAACTTGAGTCAACCAGTCCATGAGGGGAAGTCCGTCCCCTGCGCCGCGAACCAGGGTCATGGGCGTATGGGCGTGGCTATTCACCAATCCGGGCATCACTAGACCTCCAAGTTTGCTTGTAGGTCCCTGATGGGACGGAGCATCGGACTGTTTGCCTATCCAGGAAATTCGCCCGTTGGTCACATCTATCGCAACATCAGATAGAAGTGAAACGTCGCCATTACAGGTAATCGCGTGGTCAAAGAGGTAGCGGCTTGTGGTCACAAAAACCATCCTGACATGAACTCTTCATCTCAGTATGACCGTTAGATGATGCTTCTGACGTTAGACAGTGACAAACTTTGTTGTGTATGTCGCTGTTCTTGCAAAGAACTTTTGATTCTCTCGCTAACGGCTCTGCCTATGCAGCGCTGGCCGTAGCTATTTCAATGGTCTTTCGTTCTACCGGCATACTGAATCTCGCCCAAGGTCAGCTCGCAATGTTCTCAACCTATATTGCGTTGGTTCTTGCTACTGGTCCCAGCCCGTACATGAAGTTCTCTTCAAACACAGACCTCATAGGAGCTGCGTGGCCGGTGTGGGCAGCAATTCTTGGTGCAATAGTTATTTCCATGGTTATTGGGGCTTTCACCGAAAGGGTCATTATCAGACCTATCAGCGATAACCCTGTGGCAGCTGTCGGCGCGACATTAGGCCTGTATCTACTTTTGGGGGCTTTTGTTCGCAAACAGTGGGGCGGACGCACCATGTTTTTGGGTTCCCCGTTTCCTCAAACAGCAGAGGACCGTTGGGACATCGGTGGCGCCCGTCTTTGGCATGACAGCGTCGGGATTACGTTAACGATGATCGCTGTCCTGGGCTTGTTGGCGATTCTGCAACGGCGAACTAAAGCGGGTCTCGCGTTTAGGGCTGTGACATCCAACCGAACAGGTTCGCTCCTTGTGGGTATCAGGGTAAGCAGAGTTCTTATGTTTGGTTGGGCCTTAGCGGCTGGGATCGGAGCGCTTGCTGGGGGTCTGATAGCTGGGGAGATCAACGTGCGTCCAGACATGATGGGTCGCCTATTGGTATTCGGTCTCGCAGCCGCCACATTGGGGGGCTTACGAAGTCCAGTTCTCGCTTTCGTGGGTGGATATCTGTTCGCTTTTCTAGAGACAATGTTGGGCGGCTACGTAAGTTTCGTGGATAGCCAAGTAACTCTCGTATGGGCGTTGCTGGTCTTGATCATTGTGTTATTCGTCAGGCCTTCAGGTTTGATGCCTCGGACAGAAGCATGGCAGCAGAAATGACGAATGAGGGATCGTCGACGTCTGGAGTAAAGCGTTTGGCTTGGGTCATCGGCTCAGCCATATTTGTCGCGGTTTGTTTACGGGTCGCGTTTGCCGCGACTCCAAAAATAGTTACTGATTTATCCAATGTGATTGCCCTGTCGTTAGCGTTCGCCGGGTTAGTGGTGTTGACCCATTATTTAGGGCTGCTGTCGTTGGGACAGGGGGCATTTGTCGGTGTCGGTGCATACGCCGCGCTGCATATAGTCAACGACTTTGGGGCTCCGGTGTTGTGGATGCCCCTCGCCGGTCTAGTAGCCGGGACGTTAGTTGGAGCAGTGGTTGCCATCCCTTCGTTGCGCTTGCCAAAGGCCTATTTGGCGCTACTGACCCTCTCTCTAGGGGTTGCCTTCCCGATCATTCTTAAGCAGGTAGACGGCAATTTACCGGTCACCTTAAATGGCGAGTTCATTGCGCCATCGTGGACGGGTATCGCCGAAAACGATGAACATATCTGGGAACTGTTCCTAGTAGCTGCGTACGCCTCGATCGCTATTTTCCTAGTTCAGGGGTTGCTGCGGGGACCTATCGGGCGGGCATTTATCGCCAGTCGAGATCANCCCGAGGCTGCACGAGCATTTGGCATTCCGGTTTACCGACTCAGACTTTTTGGCGTTGCTTTAAGTGGTGGAATGGCTGGCCTTGCTGGCGGCCTTTTGATGGTTCCTACAAACTTCAATGACTACACCCATTTCCCTGAGGAACTCTCAATCAAGATGTTTGCTCTGGCCATGGCTTTTGGCGGTTCCCGACTGATTTCTGCTGTACCCGGTGCGCTCGTTTTGATTTTCCTACCAGTTTGGTTACTAGATCGAAATTGGGTGGTCGAATACGGGTGGATTGGCTTCGTGAAGTCAGAGGGTTTCATATATGCAGCGCTTCTTTTGCTAACTGCCTATCTGACAAAGGGCAAGGGCTTCATGTCTCTTTTCGAGACCCGCGCGCCAAAACCAGCATTGGAACCCAGTAATCGTCGCGTTACCTCAGTAGTACGAGGACTTGTTGATCTTGAAACGCAGCTAGGTGAGTTGGAAGGGCTAGTGGCTAAGCAATCTGCTTCGCGTTCTCGCGAAAAAGCCAACGATTAAAGCCAGTGAGCCTTAGCTCAAGAGCCAATCTGCTGGAGCGAAATCACTCTCCGCGAAAAGTTGGCTTTGGAAACGCTGCATTCCACTAATCCATCTATCAACATCGTTGGCTTTTCGTTCTCTATAAGTCTGTACTTCAGGGTGAGGAAGGACGAGGAAACGCTCTTCAGTCATACAGTCGATCACAGTGTCAGCTAGTTGTTCTGCTGTAAGGACCCCATCGCCTGCCGCGCTGCCTGGAGTACCTCTTTCTTGGTCGAGACGGTCAGGACTATTGGAGAGGATGTTTGTTTCCACTGCCTGCGGGCAAAGCATGGAAACTCGAATGCCTCGTTCCCCGTAAGTGATCGCCAAGAACTCTCCCAGCGATACAGCAGCGGCTTTCGTAATCGAGTATTGCATCGACCCGAGTTGGGTAAGCAGGCCAGCTGCTGACGCTGTGTTCAACAGATAGCCGCCTCCGTTCGCGACCATTGCAGGTATCGATGCCCTCGCCGCATATATGTGAGACATGACGTGTACTTCCCACATGCGCTGAATCTCTTCGTTGTCGGCTTCCACGCCTCCTTGAGTTACATAGCCAGCGTTGGATACGAAAATGTCGAGATTCCCATGATCTTTTATCGTCTGGTTGACGAGATCAGTAACCCCATCCTCATCTGTTACGTCTAGTTCGACCGCGGTGCCACCAACTATTTGGGCTACGCGCTCAGCATTCGATTTATCTCTGTCGACGACCACCACGCCACTAGCGCCTTCATCATGAAATCTTTTTGCCAACGCTTCGCCGATTCCGCTACCTCCACCGGTGACGATGGCCACTTTGTCTTTTATCTGCATCCCAGCAGAGTAACGACCTGCGACAACAGGTGCATGGTCGAAGTTCTCATCTCCCTATGGTTCTAGTTTGAGATCCATCCAACTCTGAGGTTGTAACGGTTATTTGACTAGTCTCCCTTTAGGCGTCTAGGAGGTTATTCGATGACTGCACCATTGGAAGATGTGACTGTTGTAGAAATCGATAATTGGATGGCTTCTCCCAGCGCTGGCGCGATTCTTGCCGACCTTGGAGCCAACGTCATCAAAATAGAACCNTTAACTGGTGATCCGATGCGCAANATGGGTCGACCCGCAAAAGTTTCGGATGAAAAGAAGGGTTTCGACTACCAATTCGATGTTTCCAACCGGGGGAAAAAGTCGATCGCCGTTGATCTGGAATCAGATGCAGGCATCGAGGTGGTACGCGCTCTAGTCGCAACAGCCGACATTTTTATGTGCAACCTGCTGCAACACCGCCAGGAGCGATTCGGGTTAGATCCAGATGCCCTACAAACGGTCAACAGTCGAATTGTTCATGCAACCCTTACCGGATATGGCACGAGAGGCCCTGAAGCTCACCGACCTGGTTACGACGTCACAGCTTTCTTTGGCCGGTCCGGTTTGTACGACGCTATGCGAGAGGGTGAGGACGGCACGGTGCCAATGGCTAGACCGGCTCAGGGAGACCACACCACGGGGCTCGCGTTTGTCGGCGCAATTCTGGCGGCTCTCCGACTCGCTGAACGAACTGGAGAACCTCAAACGGTAGAAACGTCGCTATACGAAACGGCTATTTGGACTCAAGCCACTGATTACGCGATCACCGCTGTGGATCATGCGCCGCTTCGTCCTCGAGCACGAGAAAACATGATCATCCCAACTGCCAATCGCTATCCATGTGGTGATGGGAAATGGGTGGTTTTGAATATGCCGGAAGAGAGCGCTTGGCCCAAGCTATGCGCCGTTATCGAACGAGAGGACCTTCTTAGCGACGAAAGGTTTCAAGATATCCGGGGACGTTTTAAGCACATGTCAGAGATCGTCGCCGCTATCGATGATGCCCTATCTCACAAAAGTCGGGACCAGTGGGGAGAAATATTTGACTCCAATGGGATTATTTGGGGTCCAGTGCTCGCACTTCATGAGGTGGCATCTGACCCTCAAGCAGAGGCGTTGTCCTTGTTCCCGATACTCGACAGTGAAGAGATTGGGACCTATCGCACGGTCGCCGCGCCTATGCGATTCGTAGAAGCTGAGGTCGGCCCTAGGTTCCCTGCACCAAAGTTGGGTGAGCACACTCGTCAGATTTTGGCTGATGCCGGCCATGATGACGCTGAGATTGATGCCTTGATCAAGACTGGTGCTGTCGGCGATAGCTCTTGATCTCGCGTGACGGGGATCGTCACTTTTTAGACAAATAAGTCAAAATTGAATGTTGCTCGGGGCGACCATCTGACTCTGCAATACCCATCCCAGGAGACCAGCTTGATCTGTCAAAGTTGTCTTGCAGCACGCAAGATTATTGGTTACTCGTTGGACGTTAGATTCAAATAGAACCCACTCATTGTGAGGTTCTCTAAGTAACTGAAGAGTGACATCGGTATTGATTAGAGGCTGGTCATCGTCTGCGTTTTCCCAACCAACAGCAGCTCCAAGATCAGACAACGTAGCTACTTGTTGGAACAGAGAAGGAGATTCACCAGCGACCAAAGGGTGGTCTAATCGAGCCCATATACGACCAGGACCAGGTTCCTCTGTTGACCCCGAAATGATTCTTAGGTCTACAGCGTCTGCGTTGAAACCGGGCCTCGGATATTCGATGTCTGGGTGAGACCCAGGGTCGGCACGCACTATGGGAATATCGGGAACTGCTCGGTTGTTCNCCACTATTTCNCCGGGTCTCGCTAACCATTGTGANGTTGCTCTGGCCAGCATTTTCCCTTCGCGCGATATGGATGCTTCTACTACCGCTGTTTGTTTACCGTTCTTGATTACCTCACTGGAAGCTGCCAAATTCTCGACCGGGACTCCGGAAAGGATTTCGACCGTCAACCGGGTGCATACCAGATCCCCTCGGTTGAGTTTCGTTTCTAGGATCCATGCAAGTAACCCACATATGGGACCACCGTGCATCACTCCATGACTCCAAGGTCCGCGTGTTAGTTCAGTTGGTTTTACTTCTCCGTCGACGAACGTAAATAGAGCATCAGGATATTCATTAGGGACAAGAGAGGGCATCGAACCACGTTAGGGTGCGGGGATGCATCCGTTTCGGTTCGGTGTCCAGTTTTCTAAGTCCTCTTCAGGTGATACTTACAGGGAAAGTGTCCGCAAGATTGAGGATCTTGGTTACAGCACAGTGTTTTGTCCCGATCATTTTGATGATCAATGGGCGCCAACAGTTGCTCTAACAGTGGCTGCGGAAGCGACATCAACTCTTCGAGTAGCTGCTCTGGTGTACGACGTGGATTATCGACATCCAGTAACTCTGGCCAAAGAAATCGCGACTCTTGATGTCGTTTCGAACGGCAGAGTCGAATTCGGAATCGGCGCAGGGTGGATGAATGATGACTACAACGCTGCAGGTATCAACTTCGACCGGCCCGGTGTTCGTATAGATCGGATGATTGAGGCCATAGAGGTTGTTCAAGGTTTATGGTCGGACGAACCTTTCGATTTTCGAGGCAGCCATTACGAGATCAGCGGTTTAGCCGGTACTCCGTCTCCAATTCAGCCCGGTGGTCCACCGATAATCGTTGGTGGAGGCGGAAAAAGGGTTCTTACCGAAGCGGCCTTGCGAGCCGACATTGTTGGTCTTAACGCGTCACTCCACGCTGGTTCTGTGGGTCCTGAAACAGCATTATCCGCTCTTGGAGAGAGATTTTTAGAGCGTCGCAATTGGGTCGAAGAAGCCGCTGGAGATCGGTTTCCCCAGATTGAGTTGCAGATGAACACGTTTATGACTGCGATAACCAACACCACTTCAGAGGCAGATGAAATGTTTGAGGGCATGGCCCCAATGTTCGGTCTGTCGCCGGAGCAAGCGAGGACTATCCCGATGGTTCTCGCCGGAACCATCAATGATGTTTGTGACCAACTTCATCAATATCGAGAGTTATACGGCACAAGTTATTGGGTTATCCATGAAGGCGAGGTAGACGCCATGGCACCAGTGGTTGCAAAGATGACTGACACATAGGTCTGAGTTGTTTTGTTCATATATGACAGTCATTCCCCAGCCCTAAGGTTGGTGCCATGATTGACGGTCGCGAAGTCGGCTTTGGCAGCGAAGCTAACGAGCAACTCGCCGGACTGCTTCGCGATGCAAAAAGTCAGGATGTGTTCGCGCCGGTATGTGTCATAGTCCCGAGTAACTACGTGGCAGTTACTCTGCGCAGGGAACTGGCAACAGGCAACTACGGAGCAACATCTTGGGTTGGCTCGGGGCTGGTCGGAACAGATTTCTTAACTTCGTACCGACTTGCTGAAGCCGTCGCTGGTCATACTTTCCTAGCCCAAGGACGTCAGCCAATACGAGGCGTTGTCATCGGCGCCGCGATACGCCAAATACTTACCGATAACCCGGGAATATTCGAACCGATTGCTCACCACGGGGCAACAGAAAGGGAGCTTGTTCGCGTATACCGCGAACTTCGCGATTTAGAAGAAGGCGATCTGAATGTACTTGCGTCGACCGGAGAGAGAGGTAGCGAAGTAGTTCGTGTTTGCAGCGCCGCCAACCAGTTGCTNGANGACAAATGGTTCGATGAGTTCGATCTTTTTCGATCTACGGATCTAGCTCTAGAAAAAGTCTCTGACTTCGGCAGAGTGGTGCTGTTTCTCCCCCAACGGCTAGCTAATACTGAGACAGCGTTTCTTTCTCGCTTATCTGAGGTCAGCTCCATAACGGCCTTAATCGGCTTAACCGGCAACGAAGAAGCAGATCGCGATTCCAAGAGGGTCGCTAATCTTTTCAACACACAACCCTTATCTTCAAACGTCGCTCCCACTTCTGTCAGCACAGTTATTTCAGTGAGTGATCCCGACGACGAGGTTCGAACCACTGTCCGAGCTGTCATCGGCTTACTCGATCAAGGTGTTACTGCCAGCCAGATAGCGGTTCTCTATCCCCACCGAAACCCCTATGCCCGACTACTTGAGGAACACCTCAACGACTCAGGAGTTTCCTTCAGTGGGGTTTCGTCTCGAACAGTTGCCGATTCGATGCTTGGACGCTTCATCAGAAGTTTGGTGGCTTTGCCAGACAAAAATCTGGATATCAACGCTGTCCTCGACTTTCTTTCCAGTTCCCAAATATGTATGCAAGTCGACAGTCCCCTGTCCNCCCCTTCGGTTTCTTGGTCTCAAGCAGCCATAGCTGCTGGAGTGAGTGCAGGGTTAGAGGACTGGTCGGAACGACTGTCCCGACATAGGGAACAACTAGTAGCTACAGCTGCAAAAGAAAGGATTCGCAGCGGAGATGACAGTCAGTCAAGTCGTTATGAGAAAAGGGCACACGAAGTCAACGATCTGTTGGCCTTCGTAACAGAATTGAACCAGATTGTGAACCCTGAAAACTTGCCGACCGATTGGGTGGGACTCTGCTCTTGGCTCAGGCAAGCCATCGAACGCTATTTAGGGGCAAATAACCAGGTTAGACAACGCAACGGCGACTTCACGGCAGTCGAACAGATTCTGGATCAGTTACAAAATCTGACCAGAATTGAACCCGCCACAACTTTTAGCGTCTTTCGCCGAAGCTTGGAAACACAGTTAGAAGACCATAACGAACGTNTCGGCAAACTCGGNCAAGGNGTCCTTGTCGGTGANATACNCCAAGCCTGGGGTCTNAANTTTGAACACACNTTNATTCTTGGCTTAGCTGAAGGNANATTTCCGNCNGCNCCNCGCAAGAACGGNGTCATCTCGGACGAAGACCGCGCCCANCTCAACGGAGCGCTTTCGNTATCGCGCGANGNCACTAACGATGACCANCGNCGCTTTCTTGCCGCTCTTTCATCATCTAATGCGAACACAGTGCTATTTCCTCGTGGTGATTTACGTCAACACAAAGAGAACTATCCCGCACGCTGGTTAGAGCAAATGGCTGAGCGCATGGGAGCCCCTTCACTCAACGATGCGTTCATGGATCCGCAACATTCATGGGCGATACATCAACCATCCTTTATTTCCGGACTTCGAAATTCAAACTTCCCCGCATCATCTCAAGAATTCGATTTAGCGTCGCTGTTGGATAGCCGAGATGAAGGTCAGGATCTCGCGACTGTCTTATTGAATAACACCTCGTCGTTTGAAGCCGGCCGGCAGTTGATCGACAGTCGAAATAGCAACAGGTTTACCCGGTTCGACGGCAATCTCAGCGGTCTAGTCAATCCAACAGCAGTCCGGACCAACGTACTGTCGCCAACACGTCTGAAGCAGTGGGTTGATTGCCCGCACAGCTATTTCATGCGCCATGTCTTGAACGTCGACGAACCAGAGTCTTTTCGACACGAATTCCGAATTTCGCCCCTTATTCGTGGCTCTTTGATTCATGAGGCTGCGGACCGATTCTTCCGTGACCAAATTTCCAAAGGCACTCCACCAGGCCCGGATCGGCAGTACAACGAACACGACATCTTGTTGATGAGACAAATCGGCATGGAAGTCGCAACAGAACTGGAAACCCAGGGTCTTGTCGGAAGACCACTGTTCTGGAATCGAGATCGTGAACAGTTACTCAACGATTTAGTCGGAATCTTAAAATTCGACGAGCAAAGAGAGCCACGAGGAACCATCGTTGCTACCGAACTCAAATTCGGTTTACCGGATGGCGATTTCCCACCCCTCAAACGCACGCTCCCGTCTGGACGAACCGTGACTTTCAGAGGCAGTGTCGATCGGGTCGAGAAAACGGCGGCGGGAACTCTTGTAGTAGTCGATTATAAAACCGGCAAACTCGATACCTATAGACAGCTCAGTTCCGATAATCCCATATTAGGGGGCTCTCAACTTCAACTCCCCCTCTACGCTGCCGCAGCAAACAGCTATCTAGGTCAGGGCGTTAACGAGATCCACGCAAGCTACTGGTTTACGAGCGATTCTCAAAAATGGGCGACGAGAGGTTACCTGGTCAACAACGACGTTCTTGGTGCCTTCGACGAAGCGATAGACGTCATCGTTGATGGAATAGAAGGTGGTTTATTTCCTCCCAAACCCGCGCCTTCGTCGTCTAAGTGGAGCGGCGTCGGTAAATGTGTGTTCTGTGACCCCGACGCGCTCGGCACTAGAGAAATAGATGAAAAATGGAAGGCACTGTCGCTACTGGACTCGCTTCACCCGTACACCCAACTCCGCGGCGAAGAGGCTGTTGCTAGCGACGAAAAGAGCGAAGATGAATAAGGACGTCATACCTCCAGATCAGCATGCACGAGACGTCATCGCCTCTGATCATGACAAGAGTTTGTTCGTGGAAGCTGGCGCTGGTTGTGGAAAAACTGAAGCCTTGGTAGGCAGAGTCATCAACCTTGTCACCTCCTCTGATGTGTCCCTCGACGACGTGGCGGTCATCACCTTCACCAACAAAGCAGCTGCAGAACTTCGACACCGTATTAGATCTCGCCTCGAGGAACTCTTAGCCAACTCTTCCGAACCAACGATACGAAAACGATTGGATCTGTCGCTGACCAAACTCGATGATGCTGCAATTTCTACACTGCACCGCTTTGCCCGGCGCCTCCTCACCGAACACTCCATAGAAGCTAAATTTCCGCCAAATTTCGAGGTCCTTGACGAAATCTCAAGCCAAGTTGAATTCATAGAAAGATTCGAAAAATTCTTGGATTCGCTCCTGTTGGACCCGGAGTGGTCGCGGACGCTATTGATTAGCGACGCACTCGGCATCAATCCAGCCAAAGATCTGCTGCCATTGGCAAACGAACTGCACAAAAATTGGGATTTGCTGAAGCCAACAAAGCACCCCGATCCTGCTGCCGTTGACTTCGAAGACCTTATTGCTAAGGGCCATGCCTTAGCTCTCCAAGAAAACACCTTCATAGGTTCTGCTGATTCAGACTCGATGACCAAAAGCCTGGAAGCGATCCGCCAATTTGTGCATGAACTCGAAACCGATTTTGACGAGATCCAACAAATTGACACGCTTGCCAAAACCAAGTTGCCCTCTGGGAAAACGAAAGGACGAAAAACCAACTGGACTGACATCGAGAGTCTTCGATCTCAATTCGAGAGCTACACGGCAGAAGTGGCTTTGTTCCGAGCATCACTGACTGATCTCATTCTTCGTCGACTCACTGCTTGTCTTACCGACTTCATATTGGATGGCGTACTCGAACAGCGAAAACTGGGCCGTCTCGACTATCACGATCTCTTAGTTTCGGCCCGGGAGATACTTATCAGCCCGACCCAAGGTCAGCTGATTCGGTCAAAGGTGCACAACAAATATAAGTACCTTCTCATCGACGAGTTCCAAGACACGGATCCAATCCAAATCGAAATCGCGACCTTAATTGCATCCCCAGTTGACATCACATCATCGACTTCATGGCAAACCACACCAACTCTTCCTGGTCGTTTATTCTTCGTCGGGGACCCCAAACAATCGATCTACAGATTCCGCCGGGCAGACATCAGCCTGTATCTAGATGCACAAGAGAAATATCAGGATGGGCAATTCCTGCTATCCACAAATTTCCGCAGTACCCCCGAAATAATTTCTTGGATAAACGAGGTCTTCGGCAAGCTAATTCAACATCGTGACAATAGTCAGCCCGCATACACGCCTCTAGTTCCAATCCGAGAGAGCACACCAGCCGGAAATGCAGTCACTGTGTTAGGTGTTACTGCACACGAAACATCAGGAACCGAAAAGCCAACTGCAAACAGTGTGCAACTCTCTGAAGCTCACGACATCACTCAAACCATTCTTCATATGGTCAAAGAGGGTTGGCCAGTACACAAGGAGGGCGAGTGGAAGGCAGCAAAATTCAGCGACGTTGCAGTATTGGTTCCCACGAGATCAGCCATGACCAACATCCAGAGGGATTTCGAACGGGCTGGAGTTTCATACCGAGTTGCTTCCACCAACAATGTTTGGCGAAGCCAGGAGATACGGGACCTAGTTATGTGTCTTCGGGCTATCAACAATCCAACTGACTCCTTAGCCACCGTGTCGGCACTGCGATCTTCGGTCTATGGATGCGGGGACGACGATTTGTACCGGTTCAAGACGAAGAACTCAGATCCGTGGGCGTGGAGCACCATCACCATCGAAGAACACACTAAACGAGCCGAAGGCGACAGCCCTGTTGCCGCCGGATTAGCTCATCTCGCTGAACTGCATGAACAATGTTCAATCCTGACTCCTTCAGAATTGATCGGGAAGATCATCACAGATCGCCAACTCATAGAACAATGCGCCACCCGTCCAGATCCACGTGAATCCCTGCGGCGTTTCCGGTATGTATCCGACCAAGCTCGCGCGTGGTCCGATACAGCCAACGGAAATCTCCAATCATTCATTTTTTGGATTGCTCAGCAAACAGTTGAAAACGCTAGGTCAGTCGAAACGGTTCTGTCTGAAGATGACGATGACTCAGTCCAGATCATGACTATTCACGCTGCTAAAGGCCTTGAGTTTCCAATTGCTGTAGTTGCGGGCTTGCCGCTCCAAACAAAGAGCCAGTCCGGGGTGAGGGTGGGACACAAGCCCAACACCGATATACCTGATGTGAAAATCCGGAAAGGGCTCGAAACACTCGGTTTCGATAAGTGGTCTCAAGCAGAGAAAATCTTTACACATGATGAGTCAATTCGAACCTTGTACGTGGCTTGCACCCGTGCACGGGACCACTTGGTCATTTCATTACACCGCAAAGAAGTCCCATCAAATCCTGATCCTGAGATTCAAACTCCGGCACATCTAATCGCCGGTGCTTTGACGGGCGCCGAATACATAGAAGCCAGCTACTCAAACCACAGCGAGGTTTGGGAAGGCGAGCGACTAAAACTTCCGGTCTCACGTCCAGGCCTGTCTGAATGGCGTGACCGCTACAACAAGGCGATCGAATTCAGCAGTCGACCCCGATTCATGAGCGCTACCCAAATAGCTAAGTCCGCCGATGGCTTCATTGCTATTCCTCGCGGCAACGAAATTCACGAACCTGGACTGTTAAAGGACGTCGACGAATCAGAGTTACCAATCCAAGGTAGAGGTCGCTACGGCACCGCTATTGGGCGCGCTGTCCACGGGGTTCTTCAGACAGTGGATTTAGCAACTGGGGAAGGCCTAAAAACGCTTGCCAGAATTCATGCCGAAGCTGAAGGCATCGCAGAACTCTCAGACGAAGTTGCTGCCCTAGTCGCTTCGGCAATTTCTAGTGAAGAAATTCAACTAGCTATCCAGAATCGGTATTGGCGTGAACTCCATGTTGCGTGCCCCATAGGTGAAAAAATTGTCGAAGGCTACGTAGACCTCGTGTACGAAACAGAACAAGGGCTGGTTGTCGTCGACTACAAAACCGATCAGATCGAGCCCAACGAAATAGACCACAAGGTTGACCGCTATCGCCTCCAAGGTGCTACTTACGCCGCTGCGCTCGAGGAAACAACTCGCCAATCAGTTAGCAGCGTCGTGTTCGCTTTCTTGTCTAGTGATTCAGAAGCAATCTGCGCCTCGCTACCCAACCTTCGAGAAGCGATCGCTGATGTTCGAAAGGTTATAGAGCGCGAGGGGGCGGCTGGTAGCCGCCCATGAGGTCGCCGATCCGGCCAGCCAAAGCTATGGTCAGCCTGTCACCACCGTACGGGCCTACTACCTGACAGCCAATCGGCATACCCGACGCGCCTAGCCCTATAGGCGGAACCGTCGAGGGTAGATACGCCATCCCGACCATCGTCGTCCATTTTACGACGTCAATATAATTTCGCTTCTCCCCATTGCATATGAGTGTTCGGCTTCCGAAGTCGCCTTGTTGCTGGTGTTCAAAGGGCGGCACGAAGCAAACAGGCATGATGACCGCGTCGTACGTGTCGAAGAATTGAGCCCATTTCAGTTTCAATTCTTCTCGCCGGACATGTTGGTCAAGCCAAATCCTGTGACCTGGACCATCACTGTCAGTACTTTGAGAGATAGCTCTTTGAACTAGCCACAGTCCCAGCATGGCTGCTTCGTCAGGATCCAGTTCAGGTCTGGCTGACCGATCAACAGATATGCCATCTTTTTCTAAAGCGTCGACGGCCTTTTCAAGCTGTTCACGGACCTCATCGTCAATCGGACAGAATTCATCGTCTAGCCAGGCCCCTATTTTCAAATCCTTTAAGTCCTCAGGCGCTGCCTCTAACTCAGCTACCCAGGGGGGTGAGTTCCTCTTCATTACTGTCAGCAACAGCTCAAGGTCTTGTGCGCTTCTCGCTATGGGTCCGAAAACGTTGATATCTGCCTCGTTCAATCCACCGTCTATGTGGTCTAGATAACCAGTAGTTGGGATAACCCCGAAACTCGGCTTGTGTCCCCATACACCATTGAAGGCTGCGGGAAAGCGGATCGATCCACCTATATCCGTCCCAATTTCGAAAGACGTAAAACCCATAGCCACAGCTGCAGCTGCGCCGCCTGACGATCCTCCTGGGCCACGGGATATGTCCCATGGGTTGTTAGTTGTCCCAAAAATATCGTTGTAGGCCTGAATGTCTCCTGACCAACGTGGAAGGTTGGTCTTCCCCATTACGATTCCACCTTGCCGACGGATGGATGCTACGACGGCAGCATCTTGTGAGGGGACATTGTCTCGAAGTTCAGTCGCTCCACCTGTCGATTTAAGGTTCTTGGTCTGTAAGGCATCTTTAACTGTTATGGGAACGCCATGCAGAACCCCCAGCGACTGACCTTTTTGTTGACTTGCATCCGCAGCATCTGATTCAGCTAGCGCAGTCTCGAAATCTCTTGTAACTACAGAATTAATCTCACCATCTAAACGTTCGATGCGTTCAATGAAGTGTTCGGTCAACTCTCGACTGGAGAGTTCTCCCCGCTGAATCAAATCCGCTTGTTCTACTGTCGATCGAAGTCCGATATCCGTCACGTTAGACCTTCTCCCCTATCTCACTCACTCAACATCAATAAGGTCTGACCTTGTTGAGTTTCCACAATCACCGTTACCGTCGCAAGAACCCGCCCTAGTCTGCCCCACAAGACAGGGACGGTGCTTGCCCGGTCGAGAGGATGTTCGCCGGTCATATCTTGTATCCAAATTTCTTCATCTCGCTGGAACAGCATCGTCATTCCTGACGATGTGACGAAAGCATCGATGAGTTGCTCCGAGTCGTTCGGCTTTACTTCGGAGCGTTTGATTCTTTGTCCATCATGAACCGTGTGCTCGGCATCTTCGATCATTACGATGCCATCAACGACCCCTATCTCAGTTATCCGACTGAGGGGAAGAGGGGCAGTGACCCACTTTTTCCCATCAGTGGATCGGACGAAGACCGAACGCTCCGTGGGACCATTGGTGATGAACTCCTGTACTTCCAACGGCCCCAGCTTGTTGAGTGAATGTATGACCCGACCTGCTTTTGGGTCAGTTGCATAAATAAGGTCACCAACAATTTCAGCCTCCACTGCGTCGATTCCCAGACTCCGAAGCAGACAGACTGGGTCAACGGCGATTTCTTCAATACGCGACATGGCTAGTTCATGGTCAGTGACACGAAGTCGAGCTCCAGATACCGAGCTGCTGAGTCCTTGTGGCAGCTGATCCGGGATTTCATATTGTTGCCACTTATCCGCTTCTTTAATTTGCGCAACTAGTTTCCTGTTACACAGATCCTCGCCCAACCAACCTGCGACTCGAAGGGACTCTTCACCGGCACCTAGGTCCACTGCTACTACGTCAAGCGAATCAGGTAAGTCGAGCTCTCGCCATGAAGATTCGTCTCTCACGAACCATTGAGGGCCGACCCGAGCGAGCACTGTGTCTCCCGAATAGACGTATTCTGTGGTCGCCCCTGGAACTGGGCTAATTATTTCGGTCCATTCTTTGGGATCGGTGTCACCCAACGAAAGGGCAGAGCCCTCGGCTTCATCATCGGGCGCCGGGACGGTCTCATAGGTTGGAGCAGCAGACGCGACAAGAGCGGTTTCTGAATTTTGTATCAACTCGCTCCCAGAATCATTGATGTCTATGGAGCTTTCCGCCCGTTCAGCGACCTCAGTCGAATACGAACCTTGCTCATTTCCTCCCATAAAAACTGTGACTAGACCTCCCACTATCGCGATCATCGCGAGTGAACTTAAACCCCTGAAAATTAGTCGCCGGCGGCGAGCCCTGTTTGCGGCTCGAACGCGCACAGCATCAACTAAGCCTGGTGTCAGCGTGACCTGTTCACCTGTGTCGCGTAAGTGACGTCGCACTTCGTCATCAAAACTCAAGGTCGTTATCCTCCTGGTCTGATGTGGGGGCTAATTTCGAACTATCTCCTAGTTCTCCAGCGAGTTGACTCAATGCTCGGCTTAGCCTGCTTTTAACCGTCCCCGGTCGAATACCAAGTGCTTCCGCTGTTTCGTCAACTGACCATTCCATGAAAAATCGGGCAACTACTACTGTTCGGTGCGTGGGGGTCAGACTGCCCAAAGCTCTTTCTAAGTCAACATCGACTATTTCATCTTCAGCGAATTCACCTTCGGCGAGCAAGGGGCGTTTCTCTCGTTCTCTTCGCGCTCGGCGTAGCCATGAACGCGCCCAATTCATGCCTACGCGATAAACCCAACCTTGAGGGTTGCTAAATGTTGAGACTTCCGCCCAGCGTTGACAGGCCCTCACAAATGCTTCATCAGCGGCCTCTGCTCCGAGATCAGGGTTACGTAGGCTCAAACTAAGCGCTCTTGCTATCTGGTCACGATGAGCCGCATAGAAGGTGTCGAAGTTTCGGTGTTCAGCTGCCGGCAATTTGTCGCCACCCGGAACAAGAACATCTTCGCTCACTCGGTCTTCAGTCACCTGTTCTTCCTCGGCTTGAGCATCCATCGTGGTGACCTGCCGACTTAAGTCGGCTAACGCTTCCATAGTTTGAGACATTCATAGAGATCGACTGGTTCCATTTTCCACAAAGTTACCCGGGGGAAGGCCCTCACCTACCTTCGGGTCTATACAACTTGATGGGCCCCTGCCCGGTCATGAGTTCACTCTGACGATGCCACGCTCGACCCGCTTGAGCTCCTCCATCTACGACCATCGCAGTTCCTGTAACAAAAGTTGAGTCATCGGAGGCCAAAAATAAAGCAGCGTTAGCTATGTCTTCGGGTTCACCTACTCGACCGATGGGTTGGTGACGGCCAAAACGGTCTCGAAATTTTTCGCGCCGTTCTTCGTCTAGGGGTCCATGTGCTAGCGGGGTGGCAACTACCCCCGGACAAATCGCGTTGACTCTTATGCCCTGCTGGCCAAGTTCGAGTGCAACAGATTTGGTGAGGTGAATTACAGCTGATTTCGTAGCTGTGTAAAGGTGAGGAGATTCTCCAGCTTGTAAACCCGCAACCGAAGCAGTTGAAATAATGGAACCCGACTGTTGTTCCTTCATCACTGGTGCTGCATGTTTCATCCCGAAAAAGACGCCCTTGAGGAGCACGTCAACTGTTAGGTCGAAGTCAGCTTCGCTAATTGACTCAATCGGACCTCTAGCACCTCCGAAGCCTGCATTGTTGAACATGACATCTACTCGGCCCCATCTAGATCTGGCATGCATGATGGCGCCAGCCACATCGGTTTCTCGTGATACGTCGACGTGAAAAAAATCACCGCTATCTCCGAGTTCAGCTGCAACGCGTTGCCCTTTCTCGCTATCCATGTCAGTCACCAGCACACGTGCTCCTTCAGAAGCAAATAAGTGAGCAGTCGCTGCTCCCATGCCACTAGCGGCTCCTGTTATAACCGCAACCTTTCCATCAAGCCTTGCCATCTCGAACCTCCTCAGTTCTGTTTTCTTTCAAGAGGACACCCGACTGGGAAAGTGTTTCCACCTCATGGCGACTTGCATTCAACCAGCTTTCCAACACATCGGAGTTATGTTCACCTCGATAAGGCGCTACAGCATCAGGTTCGAGTCCGGAGTCGCTGTGCGAGAACCTGTATGGGGTTTGGGCGACTCTTCTGGTCGACCCATCTCGAGCGTTTATGGCGACGGAGGAACCGCGATGCTGAGCAGTTGGTGAGTCGTAAGCTTCTGCGATTGTTTTGATATCACCCCATGCCAAATTGCATGCGTCTAGCGCTTCATACATTTCAGCCCGAGAGTCAAACGAACTGAGAAACCGGTTGATTGCTGCTTCTCGGAAGGAGCGTTTGGTAGGGATGTCGGCATTTTCGGGGGCTTGGTCTTCCAGTCCATGCACTTCGTGCAGCTGTTTCCATATCCAGCGAAAATCTCCTGCTGTTAGAACTGGTCCATCTACCCCTTCCCATACCAGTCCGCCTGCTGATGAGTAGCGGACTCCATCAAGACCTACATGGCTCGTGTCATCGGTAGCAAGAAATGCGTCAAGCATGCACATATCTATGTGTTGGCCTTCGCCGGTTAGTTCAGCCACCCGTAACGCCGCCAAAAGACCGATAGTGCCGTGCAAGGAGGCGTTGGTATCTGCAGCAGAGAGATTTAGATCGGTAACAGGTTGTTCATTCCATTCTGCACTCCGTTGCAGCCACCCTGATTCTCCATGCAATATCGGAGCGTATGCGGCGCGTCCAGATTCTGGGCCTTCTTGGCCAAAACCTGAAATCGATAGCATGACCAGCTTTTTATTGATCGCTTTAAGGTCTTCGTAGCCAAGACCAAATTTTTTCATGATGCCGGGTCGAAAGTTTTCGATAAGCACATCGGCCTCTGCTGCTAGTCGCCGAACAAGCTCAGGTCCTCCTTCAGCTCGGAGATCGATGCACACATTGCTCTTTCCCGCGTTCTGTTGTGTGTAGTAGCCAGCGAGACCAGCTCGCACCTTCCCCCAGTTTCTCGTTACATCGCCCTCGGGGGGCTCGACTTTGACAACCTCCGCTCCTAAGTCATGCAGAATGCGTCCCGCGAATGGTCCTGCCAGCACTCTGCTGAGGTCAAGTACTTTGATTCCTTCGAGCGGCCGCACTGGTACCCCCTTATATAGCTCCCGGGTGGAGCTGCGCGTGCAGTGAAGTCTCGCGCGTGAATTCACGATGAGCTAACAGGCAAATGATTTGATGGCTGCTTCTAAGAATCTCTTGTCGCTTATTTAGGAGCGTCACCGCCAACGGTCACACGATTCATGTGTCGTCTTTGTCCTTGGTAGTCATTCAATGCGTAGTGTTGAACAATTCGGTTATCCCACATCGTTAATGTTCCAGCTTCCCATTTCACTCGACAGGTAAAACGTTCTTGTTCACAGTGCCGGTATAGGAAGTTCAACAAAGCGTCGCTCTCAGGTCTTTTCATACCTTTGATACTTTCGGTGAAAGGCCGGTTTACGTAGAGAGATTTTAATTTTGATTCTGGATGTGTACGCACAATCGGATGCTCGACCAGCTCGTGAGCTTGATCTGAGACTTCTAGTTTCATAGATCCGTAATTCCGTCTTTCGGAATCGCCGCCTCTGCCGTATTGGCTTGCAGCCGAATGAAGTCCTTTGAGGCGATTCAGGATTGATTTCATTGTGTCCGAAAGCGCTATATATGCCGCATGTTGGTTAGAAAAAAGAGTGTCACCACCATATTCGGGTACCTCCAGAGCATAGAGAAGTGAGCCCAGCGGAGGTTTCGGGAGGAAGGACATATCGGAATGCCAACCTCCACCAAAATTAATCTTTTCGTCGCGTTCTTTGATGATGGGAACAACTTCGGGAACTTCTTCTAAACCAGTTATATAAGGATGGGTTTCGAGCGGGCCAAATTGCTGAGCAAACGTCTTCTGCTGAGACGGAGACAGTGTTTGTTCTCGAAAAACTAGGACGTGGTACTGATTGAAAACTTCCCGAATTTGGTTGGCTTGAGGCAGCGCGACCTGCCTTAAGTCGATGCCCTCGATCTCAGCTCCTAACGCGCCTGCTATGGGTTTGACCAAGAAACCTGGATCGCCTGCATCGCTCATGTCTTCAAGGTTAGTCACTCATTTTGCGCAGCCGTTCACCGACTTCAGCTATGACTTCAATCCCTTTTTCGGGCGTCGATGCTACGGGAGTTAGGTTGAAATGGCGGCAGCCTGCTTCTAAATAGGGGGCTAAGAAATCCACGATGTCGTCCACTGTTCCGTGAGGGGTGTATCTAGCAAACTTGTCAAAAGGAACCCGGTAGAAACCTTCCATGGCGGGACCTACAAACGATGCTGCTTCTACGCGGTCTTTTCCGACTCCAACCCACAACTGGATTCCGTGATCTGCTTGAACGTGTCTATCGGCTTCTTCCGCTGCTCGATCAAATATTGCTATTGAGTCCGCATACCGCTCACTTGAGCACCAAATGCCCAGCCAACCATCTGCGTATTTACCAGCCCTACGCAGCGCCGCGTCTGCACGTCCACCGACATAAACGGGAATCGGTGGATCCGGTGTTGGGATTATTCGAGCCTGCTCAAATTCAAAAAATTCTCCCACATGATCGACAGTCTCCCCAGCTAACAATCTTTGAAGAACTGAAAGCGATTCATCAGTTCTCTTTCCGCGGGTAGTCGGGTCTACACCACAAATCTCGACTTCGTGGCGGTCGTCACCGCCAACTCCTATCCCGAAGCTGATGCGACCCGGAGCCATCTCCGCCAGATTGGCTAGTTGTCTCGCTACTGGTATGGGGTGTCGAAGGGGCAGCAGGTATACGCCAATATAGATCCCTATTGTTGGGTGCAAGTTAGCTACCGCCGCAGCTACAACCATTCCGTCGTGACCATGTCCCACTCGGAAACTGACATGGTCTGCGAAGAACACATGATCAATGCCTGCATCGGCCACTAACTCCACCACTTTGCGGCGTTCATCCCATGGACGGGTCCATATGTCAATACCGGGGGTTACACCGACGCGCACGGGGGTCATGATTTAGGAGCCATTATCAGACACGTTCCCTGCGCCGCCGCTACCAAACGGTCACCGTTAGCAACATCGATTCTTACAACTGCGGTGGTCCGGCTCATCGAAATTACCTCAGCGGTTGCTGTACACGTTCCTTCGCTAACTGGCTTCAGTAAATTGATTTTGAACTCAGTCGTCGCGGCCCATGAGCCTTTCGGCATCACCGGGTACAGAACTACACCAAGTACATGATCACAAAACGCTGAGAGACACCCACCATGCATATTTCCAATCATGGTGATCATCTCATCGGATACATCAAACGAAGCAGTTAGCTTGCCAGGTTCAACGTGGTCGACCCGTATCCCTAGAAACCCGTCAATACCTTTTTCGGGCTCAAACTTTTTGAAACGTTCCGCCGTTTCAGGATTCCAGTGTTCGAATGTCAATCCCATGGTCGCACCGTAGCGTCCCAGGAGATCTTTGGCTGAAGTTCTTTGGGCTAGTTAGCACTCGGTCGGGAAATTTGTTGGTCTGAACAACGACTTACGAGGTGCGCAAGGTCGAGCGAATATCTATACGTCCCATTTCATTGGAAGATGTTTTAAGCCATTTTGAAAATTAGAAACTAGATGTTCTGGTTTTCCGTTGAGAGAGAGATTTGGGAGCCGAGTTAGTGTTTGGTTGAAGATGGCAGTCATTTGCATTCGAGCAAGGTGGGCACCTAGACAAAAATGTGGGCCAGCCCCAAAAGTGACGTGGTCATTTGGGTTTCTCTCAATATTGAACTCGTCTGGCTCTTCAAACACTGCAGGATCGCGGTTAGCTGCTGCGTGGTAGACGACTACTTTGTCACCTTCGCTGATTTGCTCACCACCAAGCTCCAGGTCTTCAGTAGCAGTTCTGCGAAAGTGAATTACGGGAGGCGCGTACCGCAACATCTCTTCAATCGCAGAGGGGAGCAGTTCTTGGTTGTTGATTAGCTTATTCAT
Organism: Acidimicrobiaceae bacterium; assembly: GCA_002722565.1. GTDB lineage: Bacteria > Actinomycetota > Acidimicrobiia > Acidimicrobiales > Poriferisodalaceae > MedAcidi-G3. The sequence goes on along the minus strand of PBMG01000007.1, from coordinate 15,026 downwards.
CTGCTCGGGATGTTCGAGCAGCGCCAGCATGCCACCAGGAATTCCGTTTCTTAGAGTTTCATTTCCTGCAACGGCAAACAGAAAGAACATGGTCTCGAATTCCTCGGTAGTAATGGCTCCTTGATCGTCCGTAGTTGCCAGCAATATTGACACCACATCATCACCTGGGTTCTGCCTCCGATATTGGGCCAATTCTCCGGCGTAGAAGTACATGTCGGCAAGCCCTTGACGGGACCTAGGGTCCGGCATGCGGCCGTCACTATCAGCGCCAATTTCATCTCGAATCGCCCGAGCTTTGAGTGCCATCTCGCTACCGGTTTGAGGGTCAAATTGGTCAGAGGTCGAATATTCAGCGTCCTGGTAACCAATCACTCTGTTGCTCCAATCGAACAACAGCATTCGGTCTTGTTCAGGCACTCCCATAATCTCAGCGAGAGTCATTAAGGGCAATTCACCGGCTTCTTTTGCGAAATCAGCATGGCCAAGCGGCGCCAATCTGTCCACTATCAGCTTTGCGCGCTCAGTTATTCGATCTTCAAGTTTGGCGATAGCCCGCGGAGTGAACGACCTAGTAAGCAACCGGCGAAGGCGAGTGTGGCTGGGTGGATCTTGGTTCAGCATCATCCGCTGAACGAAGGTAAGCATGTCAGATGTACCCGGATCTCGAATTTGAGTAGCACCTATATGCGAGGAAAAGCTCGTCGGTTCACGCAACACCCGATTGACTAATTCATGACTAAGCACAGCCCAGTAGCCAGGGCCTTCTTCCCATCCCATTACTGAAGGCTCTTCGATCCACTGGACAGGAGCAGCTTGTCTCATATTGGCGATCAAGTCGTATGGAACCCCGTTGATATAGGTAGCTGGGTCGAACAATCGGGCACTTTCCATATCTCTGTTATTAGCACGACTTGGGCTAGGCCGGACTGGGCTTAGCTCCAGATAGTTGGTGGAGCGCTATTTGGCTGGCAACCTGTTGGGATGAACAGTTCCCAACCTGGCCGCGACGCTAGCCGTCGACGCACCGGGTTCTGGCAGCTATTTCGTCAATTCATATCCAACGTATCTGAACATCACACTTTGCTTGCTGCCGCTGGGGTCGCCTATTTCTTTGCTTTAGCCTTAGTCCCCGCTGTAGTAGCCGTTGTCTCGATTTACGGCTTAGTAGCCGAACCTCACGAAGTGGCCGACCAGTTGGAACCGCTCACCGATGCACTGCCGAGCGAAGCTGGGAAATTGGTAGTAACCCAATTACGAGGTGTTACTTCTATTGGAGAAGGACGAGTGGGCATCAGCTTAGCGATAGGTCTATTCGGGCTGTTGTGGCTAGTCTCGAACGCCTTTAATTCATCTGTTATGGCGATACGAATCGCTCATGCCAGGAAGAGCCCACACAATTGGGTGCAAGGAAGAATTTTCGCCTTGAAGCTTTCTATTGTCGCGATGATCGTTACCACCGTGGTGATTTGGAGCGTGATTGCCTTTCCAAGAACACTTGAAGCAATCGGCTTTACTGATGAGGCTCGTCCGTGGTTAGAAGCGGCTCGTTGGCCACTGGTGCTAGTGCTTGCATCTATGTCGTTGGGTTGGATATATCGGATGGTGGTCGGCCCTTCGGCCCGGACTCGGGCACGGGTCATCGCTGTTGCCATTGGTGGTCTGATCTGGATCGGAGGAACGTTCGGAATGAGCGTCGCTGCAGCTTCAGCTGATCAACTGCAAGCAACCTTTGGATCATTGGGTGCCGTTGCTGTGTTACTTATTTGGTTGTATCTGTCGGCGTCATCGATGCTCTTAGCAGCTGAAGCGGAGTCCGTGCTAGTTGATGCTTGGCGCCGAGTCCCGGTTGGGCGGGTTAGGGGGAGTCGCCAAAACGAAGAACATCATGCCAAGGGCGGCGAGAGTGGCCAGGACGATAAAACCTAACCGGTAACTGCCTGTTACATCGGCTAAGACTCCTGCGATGATGGGTCCCAAGACCGTTCCTAACATCACGATTAGAGAGCTCAGACCCATGATGAAACCGAAAGAGGATGCACCGAAGTAGTCGGCTCGGAGGGCCTGCATCAGCGGGCCGCGCGCTCCCCAAGCCAGCCCGTGCAACACAACAAAGACCCCAATCATCCATCCACTTTGCGTGAAGGCAAGGACAAGAATTCCTCCCGCATGCCCGAACATGGCGACCGAAGCTATTAATCGCTTATTGATCTTGTCTCCCAGGGCACCGCCGATTGTCATACCAACTATTTGCATTATCGGAAGCGCTGCACCAACAAAACTTGCTTGCTGCAATGAGTACCCGCGTTCGGAAGTGAGAAACAAAGCTAAGTGAGCCATAACAGCGCCCACAACAAACAAAGCACTCATATGACCTAAAGAAATCATCCAAAAAGCCCGGGTTCTGAGCGCTTCTTTAGCTGTGAAATGCACCGAAGTTAATCCTTCGGCGGCCGGAGCTTCTGCGACTTCTTCGGGAGGCATCCCATCGACAGTTTCTCCATAATCGCTGGGATAACCATCGAGGTACCGAGCAAAGAAATAGACCGCTATGCCTGCCATGACGCCAGATACTGATGCTGTACTTCGCCAACCGTTTGTGTTCATAGACCACACCACTATGGGTACGGCTAGTCCACCAGCAGCGAAGCCTAAGCTACCCGTGGCTAGAGCACGAGCTCGACGGCGCTCGAACCAGCGAACTATGGCGACCGTCACGGTAAGGAAACCACTCAGCCCCGCGCCAATAGCTATAAACAGAAACGATGCAAAAAATTCCCAGAGATTTTGTATACGACTAAACCAGACGAATCCGATTATTAGGAAAAACGAACCTATTCTCGCAATTCGCTTCGGGCCGTACCGGTCAAGCATCCAACCTTGCAGAGGTCCCAAAAGTGCTGATTCGAAACGGTTTACTGAAAACGCTGCAGAAAGAACAGACTTACTCCACCCAAATTGACGCTCCAACACCACGAGGTAGCTACCCATCGCCTGCATAATCAGAGCGCTTTGGATGAACTGAATCACAATGCCTGAATTGACAACCTTCCATCCTCGGAAAGGTGATCGGTTGCCAGGCATCGCTATATGGTGCCATTGCCAGGCAGCTTTCGCTCTGTTGGGCACTTTAAAAGGAAAAATGTTGACTAAACGCCAGTTCAGTCACAGATAACTCTGGGTTCCTTAGATTCGCTATTAATATCGATCTGATGGCCTCTGATAAACCAACAATCGTTTTGCTTCATGGACTCGGAGCAACTGGTCGTGTCTGGGACTCCTTCACAAATACTGCTAATTGGTCAGGCCGTGTTATCGCACCTGACTTACGCGGTCACGGTTCTGCTCAATGGTCCGACTCTTACTCTTTCGGTGCCATGGCGTCGGACGTAAGCGATTTGCTAGAAGTAAACGAACCCTATGTAGTACTTGGGCATTCGATGGGAGGTGGAGTTGGTGCGGCTTTAGCAACGGGATTCTTTGGCACAACACCTTTGCTATTGGGAACTATTGGAGTGAAGTTGGTATGGACTGAAACAGAACTCGCGAAGCTTCCTGAAGTTGCAGCAAAGCCATCGAGACTTTTTGATGATCGAGCCGGAGCTGCCGATTGGTTCTTGAAACTCTCCGGATTGCTAGGCGGGGTGGATTCGGATAGCTCTCTGGTCGAATCTGGCATTGTGCATGCAGAGGAGGGATGGAAAGTCCGTCAAGATCCCAGGAGTGTCCTAGTTGTCGAAGGCTCACCACCGTTTGCACAAATGTTCAGTGGGCTTTTAACACCCGTACATATGTCTCTGGGAGAGCACGATCCGCTCGTATCAGCGAGCGATCACGTCGACATGTCTACTGATGAGCCCCATGTTTTCCCAGGGTTAGGACACAACGTGATGGTCGAGGATCCTGTTGCGACGTGGGATTGGTTTTCTAGCCTCATGTCGCCGAGCTAGTTGTTTTTCCTGTTACCGATAGGGCAACCAACGTAAAGGTTCCAATCATCAACAATGTATGCACCGTTTTGAAGCCCAAACTCCATTGGGAATCGATCAAGATGCCGCCGCCTCGAATGACCCAAAAGCCGACAGACCAGATCGATAAGGCTTGAAGAAATCTTTGACTAGACGCCCCTCGCGCCAGTTGGAGGAGGACCATTGACGCCAGAGTCAAGAAAATCGCTGCAACAAGCAAGCGCCAGGCCATTCCGCTCCGACTCAACTCGTCATTGAGGAGTACCGTCCTAGATCGTGAAATCCATACGGCGTAGGTCCAGCCCAATAGAGGGGCTATCCGCCAATTAGAGGCGGTCAACCCTCTTCGAGAGGTAACTCGCCCGCAATACGGATAAGTTCGCCTCCGTCGATAGTCATGGTGTTGCCCGTCATCCAAGTAGCGCCTGCTGATAAGTAGAGAGCGGCTTCACCAATATCTTCTGGTTCCCCTAAACGTCGCATGGGCAACATGTCTGAGATCATTTTGCCGCGCGGTCCGTCCCAGAGCACTTTGGCGAAATCGGTGCGAATAAGACCCGGGGCAATGCAATTGACTCTGACCTTTGGTCCAAGCTCTGCAGCCAATTGCCTAGTCATGTGCATGAGAGCATCTTTAAACATGCAATAGACGCCTAAAGCCTCACTTGTGGTGAACCCGCCGACAGAAGAGATATTGATAACAGAGCCACCATTTTCTTGCATCCACTTTTGCCAAGCCGTCTGTGTCCATTGCAACGGCGCGCGAAGATTTACTTCGTAGGTTTTGTCCAACCGGGGGACGTCACAATCAATCATTGGTCCAGCCCAAGGGTTCGTAGCTGCATTATTTACGAGGATGTCAACCGCTCCGAAACGCTGAATGGTTCCATCGATAACTCGCTCAGCTTCTTCAAGTTGTCCTATATGAGAAGTGATGTAGTCACTATCGCCCCCAATGTCTGCTAGAGCATCCTCACACTTTTCAGCCTTGCGGCTGGTAATCATGACTTGGGCACCGGCGTCAGCAAATGCTTTCGCAATGCCTTTCCCGATCCCAGCAGATCCACCCGTTACGAGCGCTGTTTTCCCATCAAGTCGCAATTCCATGTTGCATTCCCCCTAAGGCGGTTAGATCAACTTTTTCCGATTTCATTCCACGGTCCACTATCGGCACGTGGTTCGCGTGGAAGACCCAATACCCGGTCGCCCACAATGTTTCGCTGCACTTCTGATGTACCAGCGTAAATAGTCCCAGGCCTCGCACCAAGCATTGTTTGTACCCACGCCAGGCTAGAAAACTTGGCTCCGATAGCGTCGGTTTGTATCCCATGTGCAGCTTCTCGGCCATTTGGAGTCATGGCATCCGCTCCTAGAATATGCATAGTCTTCGCTGTAAACCACGTGTGATATTCGCTCCAAAGAAGCTTGTGTAAGGATGACTCAGGTCCAGGCGGGTTTCCTGCCAACACTGAAGTGACTTGGCGCTGGCCCATCCATTTCATAATTTCGACTTTGCTGTGGGCTCGAGCGAAATCTTGTCGCATAAGCGAGTCTTTGGTAACGCCGCGTTCTTCAGCGACTGAACGAACTCTTTCAAGTTCGTCACGGAATCGGACTGCATCGGTCGTAGCGCCGTGTCCTCGTTCGAAACCGAGCAACACGTTGGCTACCCTCCAGCCGTCATTAACGTCGCCCACAACATTTTCTTTAGGGGTTTTGGCGTCCGATAAGAAGACCTCATTGAAGTCATGCCGGTTGCTGATGTTGATGATGGGTCGACACTCGACGCCTTCTTGGTTCATGGGGACCAGCAGAAAGGAGATCCCTTTGTGTTTAGGAGCTTCTGGTGTCGTGCGGCACAGGACAAAGATCCAGTTGGCTGTGTGTCCGCTCGATGTCCAAACCTTTTGGCCATTAATTACCCACTCGTCTCCATCTAGAACGGCACGCGTGCCAAGGTTGGCCAAATCAGAGCCACTATTTGGTTCGCTATATCCCTGGCACCATCGGTCTTCGCCACTGATTATCCGCGGAAGAAAGGTTCTCTTTTGCTCTTCGGTGCCACATTGAATGATTGCGTTGCCGACCATCGTGATTGAGAACGCATCGTTTTCGTTGCCTTCTGGAACACCAGCTTTGGCAAACTCCTCGGCAAGCACGATTCGTTCAACTTCACTTAAACCAGCCCCGCCGTACTCTTCAGGCCATGAGACCGCTAGAAGCCGGTTCTCGGCCAGAAGAGATCGCCATTCTTCTACAAATACATCCCTCTCCATTTCGCCGAGAGCACCAAGTCCAGTCCAGTTAGATGGCAAATGTTCACTCAAAAAGGCTTGAACCTTCTGTCGATATGTTTCGGCTTCTTCGCTGTAGCTCGGGTACATGGGTTTTTCCTAGAATGCGTGAGTCGATCAATATCGACAGCTGAGGTTACGGACGCTGTTCTATCGCAAATATTGTGTTGCTGTCACGGTCGATAACTAAATGAAGATGGTCCAGTTGTTAACGCTCGTTGCGCTAAGTCGACCCATTCGCATAACAGTGGACGTGTATCACGCGGATCAATAATTTCTTCAATTTCAAAAAACTCGGCGGCTCGATGAGGGGACCTAACCCGATTAAGTCGTTCCCTGATTTCTTCAAGGAGCGCATCAGGGTCATCCGCGTCGGCGAGATCCTGTTTGTATGCAACTTCAATTCCGCCTTCAATGGGAAGTGATCCCCAATCACCCGACGGCCAGGCATACCGCAGGCTGTGGTATCCAGGCTTGTTATTGGCGGCCCCAGCTACACCAAATGCTTTACGTATAACGACACAAGCAAAAGGGGTCGTTAGTTGCCCTAGAGCCGCCAAGACTTGAGATCCGTATCGTATGGTCGCGTTCTCTTCTGATTCCTTTCCGATCAAAAATCCGGGACAATCCTCAAGATGCACGACCGGCAGATGGAACGTTGATGCGGTGTCTAGCAATCGAATAAGTTTTCGACAGCCATCAGCGGTCCATGCACCTCCGTATTGATAGGGGTCTTCAGCAAACACAGCCACGGGGAAGCCGTCCAAACGCGCAAAACCAGTGATTATAGATTTACCCCACGAACATCCGATTTCGAAAAAAGAGCCTGAATCAAATACCGATTCAATGATTTTTCTCATTTGATAGACACGCCGTGGTTCTCGCGGGACTAGGGACAACAATTCCTCATCACGACGCTCAATTGAATCCTCTGGCTCTATTCGCGGCGCAAGCTCATCAACATTTGAAGGCAAGTAAGAAAGGAAAGCCTTAGCTCGTTCAAATGCTTCAGATTCCGAATCGACAGCATCATCGATCGCGCCATTGGCTGTATGAATGTTGGCGTGGCCCAATTCTTCTTTACCATGGTCACCTAATTGGGCCTGTTCCACTAACGCCGGTCCTGCAATCATCATTTGGGCGCTTTCCCGGACGATTAGCGAATAATGGGAAGTGGCAACTCGCGCCGCGCCTATTCCCGCAACCGATCCCAAAGCAAGGGACACGGAGGGAGCAACAGCTAAGTGGCTCACTACCGTTTCCCAACCCTTGAGTTGAGGTATGTAGGTTCTTCCCGCTGTTTCGATCGTCTTAACGGACCCGCCGCCGCCCATACCATCAACCAACCTCAAGTGAGGAAGTCTGAGTTCTAGCGCCATGCCTTCTGCCGTGTTGCGCTTCTCAGGAATTGTGGCATCAGCAGATCCACCTCGAACAGTGAAATCATCTCCTGAAAGCAGGACAGGGCGATCATCGATACGCGCCAATCCAAATAGAAAGTTGGACGGAGTCAAAGAAATAAGATTTCCGTCTTCGTCGTAGGTAGCGACTCCGGCCGTTTTCCCTATTTCATGAAAGGATTCGGCGTCAGCAATAGCGGCGATCCGTTCGCGAATGGTCAGCTTCCCGAAGTGGTGCTGTCGCTCGATTTTGTCTGTGCCACCAAGCTCATCGGCGAATGCTTCTCGCTGCCGTAACTCGTTGATTTCCGATTCCCAACTCACGCTTGATTCCTATCCTCATGCGGTTTGGCGATCCTAGAGGGCCAAGGACCCGTTTGGCTCGCTAAGTTCACTCTTGTGTCTGACGTTTTTAAAAATCTCATGGAAATCAAGTCTCTAGGGAATAACGAATTCTTGGCTCCACCAGCTCCCGAGGGTGGACCGAGGACCTTTGGAGGTCAGTTTTTAGCGCAGACTTTGCGGGCTGCTCAGCTATGTGTCGATTCCGCAAAATCGGTCCATTCTTCTCATTCTTACTTCTTGCGGCCAGGTGACGTCGACGCATCAACTGAGTTACGTGTCGAAGAAGTACGAGATGGTCGTAGCTTCAGTGTCCGGCAAGTTGTTGCTTACCAATCAGGCCTCGAACTTTTCAGAAGCACCTTGTCCTTTCATGTTGCTGAAGTGGGTTTGGAGTGGTCACCCGACGCATATTTCGACGTTCCAGGGCCTGACGGAGAAATTATGTCCTATTACGACTATTGGGAATCGCAGTCAGCGGAGTTGAACGGCTCATGGCACGGAAGATCTAGGCCCATGGACATTCTGTACATCAATCCCCCTGATTTACCCGAGGGTGTTTCAATTACAGAGCCTCAATTGATGTGGATACGCATTAACGAACCTATCGGAGAAGATCGCTGTCTACAGGAAGCTGCCCTTGCTTACATCGCTGATGCAACGCTGATCGATCATGTCTTATTGCCACATGGCTATCGTTGGCAAGACGACCGGTTAACAGGTGCGAGCTTGGATCACTCAATGTGGTTTCATCAGAAAGTTAAGGCTGATGATTGGCTCTTATATGAACAACGGGTCGAAACTACCGGAGGAAGTCGGGGTCTGGCTACCGGCCGTTTCTTCAACTCGGTTGGAAATTTAGTAGCAACCTGTGCACAAGAAGGCTTGATTCGTTGGAATCACTGACATCTTAAGAGCACCAGATGTAGCTTCGGGCTATGGAGATAAACCTCAAGGACCGTCGAGCATTTATTACTGGAGGGAGCAGAGGTCTGGGCCGCGCTATGGCGGAATCATTTGCTCTGGCTGGGGCGGACGTGGTCATAGTGGCTCGAGATGCCGATGTCCTAGCCGAAACATGCTCATCACTGGCTTCTATACGTCCATCCGGAAAGTTTTTAGCAATTTCCGCAGATGTCAGCGATATGCAAGAAACTGAACGAGCGCATTCAGAAGCAGTGTCATTTTTTGGTTCAGTAGACATTCTTGTCAACAATGCTGGTACTTCAAACGCAAAACCTTTTCTTGATGTAAGCACCCAAGATTGGTTTGAGGATTTCAATCTCAAATTCTTCTCTGCCGCTCAACTATGCCGACTCTGTATTCCTGACATGCGCAAACAGCAGTGGGGTCGGATCATCAATACTTTGAACACGGCGGCAAAGGCGCCGGGGGCTGCCAGTTGTCCTACGTCGGTAGCGCGCGCTGCAGGCATGGCGATGACGAAAGCTTTGGCTTCCGAATTCGCCTCTGACGGTGTGTTGGTCAACGCACTAAACACCGGATTTCTGGTCAGCCATCAGTGGATCACTCGGTGGCAACGTGATCATTCCGACAAAACGTTTGAGGACTTCACCGAAAAGATTGCTTCAAATATCCCGATAGGTCGGATGGGTGAAGCTCAGGAATTCGCAAACCTTGCGCTTTTCTTGGCAAGCGACGCAGCCTCTTATCTGACTGGAGCATCTATAAACATTGACGGCGGCCTGTCACCTGTAGTTTGACCTCGGCTTGCTGCTGCTATCTGCTCTCACAGCTAGACAGCGTCATTGGATAGACGTGACAGGAATTCATTCAGGTCGGCGGGCGGTTTTGTTGGCTTTCCTCGGGAATCGCATACCCCCAGAGTAAGTTCAGCCTCCACAAGAGTTCGACTATCGCTCTCTCGCATAATTTGTTGCTTCCACGTTGAGCTAACTCGTTTCATCTCGTCGACATAGGTTTCAACAATGAGCGAATCTCGAGCAGTCGCCGGTTCACGAAATTTTACTTCCAATTTCGTGACCACTATTTGAAGGCCTCGCTCACTCAGGTCCGACAGTGACATGTCTATGTCATCAAGTGCTACGCAACGCGCAGCCTCGAAATACGCTACGTAGGCGGCATGGTTGACGTGGTTATAGGGGTCGAGCTCCCCGAAACGGGGAATGATGGTTGTTCGATGCGCAGGCATGCTCAGACATTAGGGCGAGATGAGTCGGAACGTACAAGCAGTGTTCTATTCGCTAAGTAAATTCGACAATTTGTCCATCACTCAGAGATGCGAGTCGATCTGTCCGGACAGGGAACACTGTGTCGGGAGTGCCAGCTGCTCCCCACGCAATTTCGTATCGGTAAATGCTCTGGTCAATGAAGCATGAAAGTCGGCTGGAATGGCCAAACGGTGGAACACCACCTATAGCAAAACCAGTAGCCCTACGAACAACCTCAGCGTCAGCTTTTTCTATTTTCCCGCCAGCTAGAACACCTAATAATTCTGTGTTGACCTGTCTATCACCGGCGGTTAGAGCTAAGACTGCCCGTCCTCGGCACACAAAGACAAGTGACTTGATGATCTGACCCAGTTCGCAGCGCAAAGCCGCTGCTGCCTGCACCGCTGTCCGTGTGTCTTCCGGAAACCGAGTTATGTCCGGTTCCAGACCTAAAAGAACAGCGGCGGAGCTAAATCGCTCATTGGCTTTAGCTCGACTCATGGTGTCTTACTCCGCCCAGGCTTTGACTTTCTCAATTACTTCGAGAGGATTTTCTGTGTCCGCTGGAATATCGATGTTGAGGTAAGTGACCCCGACTTCTTTGTAGACCTCGATGCGCTCGCGAACTCTACCCTCATCGCCTGTCAAGCTGGCTCGATCGATGTAGTCATCGGGTACTTTGGAGAAAGCTTCGTCTCTCTTACCGCTCAAAAATAGATCTTGAATTTCTTGTGCTTCTTGTTCATAGCCATAACGTTTGAAAAGATCGTTATAGAAGTTCTGATCGCGGGCGCCCATGCCTCCGACGTAGAAGCCTGTGTTGTCTCGAACAGCTTTTCGCGCTGCATCTACGTGCGCTCCTTCTCCTAATGCGACGGTTCCACCAGCAACGATGCCTAGGTCACCCAATTCCGATGACCTCTTTTCTTTTCCGGCGTGGAGGGACTCACCCCAGACGTCGTGAAATTTTTCAGGTAGGAAATGGATTGGTTGCCACATATTGGCGAGCTCCGCTGTCATCTCAACATTTTTGGGACCGATGGAGGCGACAGCAATAGGTATGTCTCGCCGAAAGGGCTTACACATGAGCTTTAATGGTTTTCCAAGATCCGTTCCTGCTCCTTCAGCCAGCGGCAAGTTGAAAGCACGACCCTCATGTTCAACCTTGTCGCCTGACCATACTTTGCGGCAAATTTCGATCACGTCTCGTGTCATCCCGAGCGGCTTCTTGAACGGAACTCCATGCCATCCTTCTATAACCTGTGGTCCCGATGTGCCGAGGCCAAGTACAAATCGGCCTTCGGATAGCGTGTCTATAGTGATCGCAGTTTGGGCGATTAGAGCAGGGCTACGCGAATAGACCGGCAAAATCCCTGTCATCAGCTTGATGGTCTTGGTTTGGCCGGCGACGAATGCAAGAGTCGACACAAGGTCGTATCCATAAATTTCGCCACCCCATACAAGGTCCACACCGGCGCTTTCTAGATTTTGGACGTGGCGGGACAAACTATTGGGGTCAAGGCTTGCGCCGGTACCGATAACCATTGAGATTTGCATACAGTCATTCCGATCGATTGGGTCTAATTAGCTAGTTTAGATAAGCCAATGGGGCACGAACTCACCCTGGATAGTAGGAAATAGATGGCCTTCGTGCGAAAGAGAATAGGTATGACCGATACTGACGTTGCTGACGAGATGATTTCAGCCCTAAGAAATTGGGTAGAAGCGGAGGTAATCCCTAACGCATCCGATTTCGAACTGCCCGATGAATACCCCACTGACATGGCTTTGCAAATGGGAGATTTCGGACTTTTCGGGGCGACGATACCTTCTGAGTTCGGAGGTCTTGATCTCGACAACATGACTTACGCGCGGGTAATTGAGGAGCTTTCAAGAGGTTGGATGTCACTCGCTGGGATCATCAATAGTCATTTGATATGCGCAAAGTTGATTAGCAGATTCGGTTCTGAGGAGCAGAAGCAACGGTGGCTTCCATTGATGGCCACAGGCGAGCTACGCGGCTGTTTTTCACTTTCAGAACCTGATAGCGGTTCGGACGCCGGCGCACTTAGATGTCGAGCCGAACGCGACGGTGGTGAATGGGTCATAAACGGCACAAAGATGTGGGTCACTAACGGTGAAAAGGCTGGGGTTGTAGCACTACTAGCCCGAGTACCTGATGAGGACGGAACTCAGGCAGGCGGAATTACTTGTTTCATTGTCGAAAAAACTCCTGGCAAACAAAGCGGAGGAATCAGCATCAGTCGCAAGATAGACAAGCTCGGCTATCGAGGCCTGGAGACTGTGGAGATGTCTTACGACGATCACCGCCTCGGTCACGATCAGCTTTTGGGTGGGGAGGACGGGATCGGCAACGGTCTTCGCTGGGCTTTAGCAGCCTTAGAGCTCGGCCGCATAAACGTTGCGGCACGAGGTGTAGGCGTCGCACAAGCCGCGTATGACGCTGCGTTGGCTTACGCCAAGCAGCGCGAGGCTTTCGGTCGTCCTATCAGTCAGCACCAAGCGATCGCTTTCAAATTGGCTGAAATGGCTACAAAACTTGAGGCTGCAAGACTCCTCACTTATGAGGCAGCCCGTAAAGCGGACGCTGGGGAACGGGTCGATCTCGCTGCTGGAATGGCGAAACTCTTTGCTTCCGAGACCGCCAGTGAACTGGCCTTAGACGCTATGAGAATTCATGGAGGAAACGGGTTCAGCACTGAGTATCCAGTAGAGCGTTACTACCGCGATGCGCCCTTGATGATTATCGGTGAAGGAACGAGCGAGATCCAAAAGTTAGTGATCAGCCGCGCGTTATTAGCTGAAGATTGATGCGAAAAACAGAAGGACCGCCGAGCGTTTACTCGGCGGTCCTTTCAAATACGTTTAATTATTTCAAACGCTAGTTCCTTTATCGGCAACCACCGTTGTCTTTGTCCCAAGCACAGTTCGGGGAAAGACCATTGGCGTCGACAAGGTCTCCAACCTGCTCCCACGCCTGGTCAGTGGCGTCGAACTGGCTGAAGTCTGAACCTTCAACGAAGTACCCGTCGCTGGCTCCCCACGCGCCGAACTCAATTCCTTCTTGGAGCTTGGGGTGATGACCGGAGAAAGTTCGAAGAGCAAGTATGAAGTTGCTTCGGCTTAAACCTCCGGGCAGCTCTGCTGCTACTCGTAGAACTTCGTTGTACGACCATCCATAATCGCCGAAGCCCGTGCCATAAAGACTCACTGTTGGGTCAAGCCCGTCCGCAGCAAGCGTGTCATTGAGGAACTTGATATATGGCGCGTCGACGTAGTTCGCGTCGGTGCTATCTATCCAGCCACCACCAGCGATCCACCAGCCGTCTGCTGCCATACCCGCTGGTGCCATGTACGCAGCAATTCCCTTGCAGACCGACGGGGTAAATGCGGCTGACAAAGTGTCAAGAAGGCCTGAGGCCTCTACCTCTTGGATGGCCAACAAGCACGGGTTGCCAGCAGTCATTGAGATGAAGACGTCGGGAGCAAAGGCGGCGATAGTCGTGACCTCATTGGTGAGCGTCGGTGCAGCTGGGTCATGGCGAACCGGCAGGTACTCGGAGACAATGTCCGGGTTACCTTCTGCATAGGCTTCGAAACCAAGCTCGTACGCCAATCCGAAGTCGTTATCCATTACGAGGCCGGCGACCTTTACTGGAAGCTGGTCAGCAAGATTTTGTTTGATCCAGGTTCCCCAAAGAACAGCTTCGGTGGAGTACGACATGATCATGCCACTAGTCCATGGATGAATCTCGGGGTCGCCCCATGCTGGGTGCCCTGTCATCACGAATGGTTGAGGAATGCACTCGGCGTTAATCGTGTCGTACACAGCGAGGGTATTGGGGGATCCAAGAGTGACGATCATGAACACATTTTCGGACTCAATAAGCTCATCGATGAACTCAATGGTTTGAGCTGCGACATATCCGTCGTCTTTGACGATGAGTTCGATATCGCGCCCTGCGATGCCACCATTTTCATTGACGTAGTTGTTGTAGGAGTCCCAGCCGTAGGCGATGTTGCCATAGGCGGCGAGGTTGCCTGATTGGGCTGTGGTGTGGCCAATTCTGATTGCGTCAGCAGTCAGTCCGCCGGTGTCGCTCCAGTCAGATGGGCAGTCGTTGAGGTCGATTTCGAAGCCGGTTGGGCCTCGAAGGATGTTGTCGCTTCCGACACCCCATTCACCGGAGTCCATTTTCTCGCTAATCATGGCTACGAGCTTCTCGCGGTTGTACGCCCACGATTCCTCTAGCCCTTCCATTGTTGATGTATCAAAGCTCGGTGCTTCTTCATCAACTTCTTCTTCAGCCTCGTCGTCGCCTGAAACGGCTTTCTCTACCGCATCTTGGCTTAGACCGCCACCGGTCTCCTCTTCTTCGTGGTCATGGTCATCATCACCATGATCCTCGGCAGTAGCGCTGGAGCTTCCGCTAGAGCTACTAGAAGAGTCGTCGTCGTCGCTGCTACCGCAAGCTGCCGCCACCATGGCGAAAGTGAACAGAACTGCGAGCAGACGCAACAAATTACGTCGGATGACCATTTGGTCCTCCCCCTTTTTTTACTTTTACCCAGATCCCAGGTGCGTGATCTGAGGCGCAACCCTTTGGAGCGCCGGCCTGACACTAGGCGATTTAGAGACGGTCTCACTTGCCAACAACTGGTCGTAACAAACCCGTCATATTGATCTCTAGAACAAAAAGTAAGGACCGCCGGGCGGTAGCCCGACGGTCCTTATTCATTCTTTATCAGTGCCTCAAAGGCACTTGCATTGAGTGGCTAGCTATTAGCGGCAGCCACCGTTTGCTTTGTCCC
>PBMG01000006.1:66791-79842 GCA_002722565.1 Acidimicrobiaceae bacterium | reverse complement strand
GAGCGGACCACGATGCTTTCGCCGCAGAGCTCGTCACACGACTCCAAGCCGAAGGGCTCAGAGCGGAAATGGTTGAAGCTGATGAACCATTGGGGGCACGTATCCGCAAGGCCAAACTCCAAAAATTGCCGTACGTCTTGGTGGTTGGTGATTCAGATGTCGAAAACGACACTGCAGGCGTGAACCCGAGAGGCGGAGAAGTTGAACGAGATATACCGATCAGCAACTTTCTGGAAAGAATTTGCTCTGAAGTGGCAGAAAAAGCTGCCGGTCCCCGCCTCGGATAGGCGATCTACATACTCCCCTACTAACCAGTACCCTTTTGGTTGATTCACCAGATCACTGGACTGCAAAAGGTTCTCAGACCCTTGAAACGACCGTTCTCTATTTTTGTGTGCATCGCGGCTGTCGTTACGACAGTGAGCGCGCCACCAGTCGCTGCTCAAGATGACGTTCCATTAATCGCAGACATCGATATCGAAACGCTCCTAGAACAAGAGCTCGACAACCTAAACGTCGATGATTTCTACCTCCTAGAACATTTGATCGAAATTGACACCAAGGTAAAAGACCAACAAAACCAAATGGACGCCATACGCGATGAAGCCAACCGGATCTTCGAAACCTTTGGCATCATCGAAACCCAAATGCTGCTTGATCGACAGCAATCAGGNACCGTATTGGACAAGGCATTCGANAAAGTCGTCCGNACATACGCAACTCGAGAACAACCAGAACCATCTGTAGGCTCTGGCATTCTGTACCACCCTGTTTTGCTCGGCGCTGCAACGAACGGCGACCTTGATAAAGTCGAAGAAATTCGGGCAGCTACAGTCTCTCAAGGTTCTGAATCTTGGGAACCAACTGAACCAGAATTGCCGGGACCTTCAGTGCTAGTTCTGCTTTTGGAGGAACTCGAGCGCAGCCAAAACAGTCAAGCAGAGCTTCGCGAAACATTGCGTGACGAAATAGTGGCGTTGGGTGCCCAACTCGAAAACATCGAAGAATCTGAAACCAACTTAGAAGCAGCCATTCGCGAGTTGCGAGCTGAACTGGTAGCGGTCACTGCAAGAGAAATTGAGTGGGATCCCGAGAGCATTACCCCTGAAACGATCATCCTTCCTTCTTCAGCGCCAATAACTTCAGGGTGGGGTCGTCGTTGGCATCCAATCCTTAGAACGATGCGAATGCACTACGGCACTGATTTCGATGGAGAACGGGGATCCCCTGTTTGGGCCGCTCATCAAGGGGTGGTTGAAACAGCTACCTACACGAAGGACTTCGGCCGAGTTGTAGTAATCGATCATGGTGACGGCTTCAGTACCTTGTATGCGCACCTCAACAAAATTCGCGTCAAGTACGGCGAAACAGTGCGGCAAGGGCAACGAATAGGCGACGTCGGTTCGTCTGGCTTATCCACTGGTGCTCATCTACATTTTGAAATCCGCATCGATCATGTATTACGCAACCCAAAGAAGTACCTTCCCTACTNATGGANGCTCTCNTATTCCCTCGAAAAGAGGTTCGATACGTTGCCGCAATGGCAGCGTCGCGGCTGAAACCTGGCGCTGGCGCCTCAGTCGGGCCGTTAAAATTGACGCAACTAGAGCCACCTGAACTTCCTGGCGACGGTTGGGAGCATGTCACGACTCGTCTCGCTGGTATCTGCGGCTCGGACCTCGCGACGATTGATGGTCAAGCTTCTCGCTATTTCGAATCGTTAGCGTCGTTCCCTTTTATCCCTGGTCATGAAGTGGTCGGAGAAAGAGCAGATGGGAGTAGGGTCGTTCTTGAACCTGTCCTAGGGCCGGAAACTCGGGGTGAAGTACCTGCTTGGCCTGGTGCCGCCCAAGCTGACGGCAACGACTACGGACANCTGGTNTCAGGTGATCTTGAACCCGGTTTACAGACAGGTTCTTGTGCAAGCACAGGCGGCGGTTGGTCAGANGTNTTCGCTGCGCACANCAGNCAACTACACCNNGTCGCTGATGATCTCTCTGATGAAGCTGCTGTCATGATCGAACCCGCAGCTGCAGGCGTTCACGCAGTATTGCGAGGCAATGTTCCCGAAGGCGGCACCGTCGCGGTTATTGGCGCAGGGACGATGGGTCTCACCGCTATCGCAGCGTTACGTAAGTTCACGAAAGNTGACGCGATTGTTGTTGCCGCCCGNTATCCNCANCAACACAAAGCCGCCCGCCTTCTCGGNGCTGATCTGACAGTGGTCCCTGAGGAACTTGGCAGAGCTATCCGCCGAGCAGCAGGAACTCGCGTCGTTGGGTCAACGTTAGGGTCCGGTGTTGACGTGACCATTGATGCAGTCGGATCATCCAACTCTTTAACTGACGCAATTGCGTTTACCCGTCCACGTGGCCGAGTAGTGCTGTTGGGAATGCCCAACCAGGTCGACATGAACCTCACCGCTTTATGGCACCGTGAAACTGAGCTCGTAGGCGCCTACTGCTACGGCACTGAACACGCACATGGGGATACCCACACATTTGCGTTAGCAACAGAAATGGTGGCAGANCTTGATCTCGGNCGANTGGTAAGTGAGCTTTACCCGTTATCGGAATATCAAACTGCTATTGAGCACGCTGCCCAAGCAGGTCCTCGAGGTCTAATCAAAATCGCTTTTGATCTTCGGCCGGCTGCTTAGTCGATAAGTTCAGACACTAGGGCTCGAACCCTGCGATCGATTTNGTNTCTGACTTGGCGAACAGTTTCGATNGTCTGACCTGCTGGATCTTCAAGGACCCAGTCTTCATATCGGACACCCGGGAACACGGGACACGCGTCTCCACATCCCATGGTGATAACTACATCAGAGTGTTCCACCACACTGGGGTCTAGTTTTTTTGGCACAAGTTGCGCGATGTCGATTCCCCACTCTCGGACAGCTTGCACCGCTACNGGGTTGATCTGGTCAGCTGGCGCTGATCCTGCGGATCTGACCTGGATTCGTCCCATTGAATGGTGTTGAAGCAACGCTGCGGCCATTTGGCTTCTCCCAGCATTGTGGACACACACAAACAACACAGAAGGCGTATGAGTCATTTCGGGTGGGTCACTCGCATGACGGCGACGGCCAAAAAGCAGCCAACAAACTGGCAGAGAATAAACATTGGCGCGCTAGCAGGATCGATACCAGCGAACGTGTCAGAGAACGTGCGCGCCACGGTGACAGCTGGATTGGCGAAACTTGTAGAGGACGTAAAGAAGTAGGCGCCAGCGATGTAGGCGGCAACTGACACAGCTACCCAATGATCTTTCCGTGATCGTACGACGCCGATAATGACCATCATGAGTCCGAAGGTCGCGATTATTTCTGACAACCAGAGGGAGGGGTCAGAACGTTCTTTGGTGGACCAGTAAATGGCATCGAGTTCGAAAATGACGTTTGCCGCGATAACCCCCAAGACGCCGCCTGCTGTTTGAACAGCGACATAGCTCAGTGCAGTCTTGTTATTGAGATCACCTTCAAGTCGAGCCCATAAAGTCACTACTGGGTTGAACTGGGCACCCGAGACTCGCCCAAAGGTCAGAATGAGGCAGGTAAGAGCGCCAGCGGTCGCGAAACTATTTGCAAGGAGTTGGATTCCTGTGTCGTCGCTGAGATCTTCTGCCATAATCCCGGATCCAACGACGGCGAGCAGGAGAAAGAAGGCTCCAACAAACTCTGCAGTAAGACGGCGAGTTAACTCGGTCGGCATCGTTCTATTCTTCCATCGACAAGCAACGAATGGGCAACCAAATAGTGAACGATTGTCGGTCAGTTATTGCAGAGTTTCTGCGATTTCGTGGGCGAGGTAGGTGAGAATCATGTCTGCTCCAGCTCGCTTGATTGCAGTGAGGTGTTCCAAAGCTGTGGATGGGCCGTCGATCCATCCGTTTTCCGCGGCTGCTTTCAGCATCGCGTATTCACCCGACACGTGATAGGCAGCGAGCGGAACGTCAAACTGCGCTCGTGCTTGGGCGATGACATCTAGGTAGGCGAGTGCCGGTTTCACCATCACNACNTCNGCGCCTTCAGCTATGTCGAGCCGAATTTCTTCCATAGCTTCTCTGCCGTTAGCGGGATCTTGCTGATAGCTCTTTCGGTTTCCACCTCCAGCGATCGTGACGTCAACCGCTTCTCGGAACGGCCCGTACTCGGCCGAAGCAAATTTCGCTGAGTAGGCGAGTATCGGGAGCAGTGTGTGCCCGTTAGCATCCAAGGCTTGTCTGATAGCGCCGACTTGGCCATCCATCATCCCCGATGGGGCGACCATGTCAGCACCAGCTTCAGCTTGAGCTAACGCAACTTTTTGGTAGAGCTCCAATGTAGCGTCGTTATCAACTTCCCCATTTAGGGTGAGAACTCCGCAATGTCCATGGTCGGTGTACTCGTCGACGCAGAGATCTGCGATGGCGACAACGCTGTCGCCGTGGTCGTCTCGAAGGTTCTTTAGAGCAACTTGGACAACCCCGTCTGGGTTCCAAGCTTCTGATCCAGTCGGGTCTTTGTGTGCCGGTAATCCAAAAAGGACAACTCCTGGAACTCCCAGACCAGCAAGCTCTTTTACCTCAGCTCGGAGAGAGTCATGAGTGTGCTGCATGATTCCCGGCAAAGACGCTATGGGTTGTGGTTCGTCAATATCTTCCCGGACGAAAAGAGGAGCAATCAAATCATCTACTGCTATCCGAGTTTCAGCCACTAGCCGACGTAACGACGGGGTTTGACGCAGTCGACGTAAACGACGATGGGGGAAGTTCACACCTACAGCCTACGGGCCAAACGGCTTTCAATTCACCTAGAAAGACGACCGTCCCATTGTTGGCCCATGAAATCAGGTTCAATCGTCAAAACGATACCCCCGACATCTATGTGGATACCGTTGCCAGTTGGGCGATCAACCAAGCCGAGGTCGGGACCCCAACTTCTACTGCGCCAACCGTCAACATGCAGGCCAAAAGCTTGTTCGTCGATCAAGACCTCACCACTAACTGAACATCGCTGACGAAACCCGGTAACAGTTTCTTCGGTGTCTTCGATTCGCTCCCATTCAAGGTCGAGGCCCACACCAGTACGTTTGCCCCACTGATTTCCCATGGCATCCTCAGCGGTTTCCAGCGTGACTCCGAAAGCTTCAAGCCCAACTGTCCAATGCTCTAGCGGTGTTTCGCAAACATGTTGAGCCCATATACCTTCAGCCCGAAATTCCAAGTATTGACTCAACTGGGGAATTGGAATTTTTGGATCAACCACAAGCACTAATTGGCGGTCAACACCGAGAAGCGCTGCCACATACCAAGCTTTACGCGAAGACTGGTCATACGTAAAGTGCACCCATCCTCCGAGGTCATATTCTGCTGACCAAAAATCGAACTGCCATTGCTCGACTAAAGATGACTCTTGTCGGTGAGGGAGATCATCAATCGGGTCGATAGGCACAACAAGAAGCGTAGGCTCAGTTACGTGGAGTTTCTCAGCGATGAATGGTACGAGGCAGCAAATCGAGCCCTAAAAGACGTCGACACCGGGCAAGCAGACTTATCCGTGGCTTATGTATCTGAAAAATCTTCCCACTGCATCGTGCTCGCCAATGGAAGCGCCTCCGTACGCCCTAACGTTGACTCTGCCGATATCACCCTGCGTCAAACCAGAGATGTAACCGACGAGCTGCGTAACGGCTCTCTGAGCGCTCTTACAGCCATACAAGAAGGTCTGATAGCGGTTGAGGGTGATCTGGGGGCCCTAATAGCCGCTAGAGACGCAGTAGCTGCTGTCGACAAAGCTTTAGTCGCTTTAGAGGAATACGAGCCTTCCCAAGAGCTCTAAAAGCATTGGGGCGACGGTATGACTAGTGTCCGGTCATGACAAATCTTGGACTTTCCGCAGACGAACTCCTCAAAACCACTCGAGCAGTACGAAAACGACTCGATTTTGACCGCCCCGTTTCTGACGATCTACTGCGAGAATGTGTTCAGTCAGCTATTCAAGCGCCGACGGGTTCCAATGTTCAGGGTTGGCATTTCATGTTGGTTACCGAACGATCCAAAATTGAAAAAGTTGCTGCCATTTATAAGAAGGCATTCGAGTGGTACAAAGACTCCCCTGTTTATGCGGGAAGGGTCAGTGTTGGGATCAGCGAAGAACGTGATGCGCAACAAACGCGTGTAGCGAATTCGGCTGACTACCTTGCTGACAACATGCATCGCAGTCCAGCGCTGTTTATCCCATGTATGAATGGCCGCAACGAAACGGCGGGCGCGGCTGGTTCGATCATTCCCGCTGCGTGGAGTTTTATGCTCGCAGCCCGTGAACGTGGTCTAGGAACCTGTTGGACAACTCTGCACCTGATGCATGAACAGGAAGCAGCAGATGTTTTGGGTATTCCGTTTGACGATGTGCAGCAGTGGGCACTAAGTCCTGTCGCGTACACACAAGGAACGGACTTCAAACCAGCTTCACGACCCGACGTGGAAACGGTGATTAGTTGGAACAGCTGGTCGGGTTGAGATTAGGAGAGAGATGTCTGATTTATTTGATCTCACCGGCAAAGTGGCAGTTGTCACCGGCGGTAGCCGAGGTATGGGTCGCGAAATGGTTTTGGCATTCGCTCAACATGGAGCAGACGTGGTCATCGCTTCTCGCAAGATCGACGCCTGCGAAGAATTAGCCGAAGAAGTTAAAGATACGACCGGGAGACGGGCGATACCGGTTGCGTGTCATGTCGGCTACTGGGACCAGTGCGATGATTTGTGCGAAACGGTGTACAGCGAGTTCGGTCGATGCGATGTGTTGGTGAATAACGCCGGTTTGTCTCCTCTCTACCCATCTCTTTACGAGGTAACAGAAGATTTGTATAGCAAAGTGATGGACGTAAACCTCAAAGGTCCTTTCCGTCTGTCGGCTGCATTCGGCAAGCGGATGTTTGACGGCGAAGGCGGGTCCATTATCAACGTCAGTTCAGTCGCAGCAATTGAACCAACACCAAACGAAACCGCATATGGGGCAGCAAAAGCCGGTGTTCACGCAATAACTAAATCGTTTGCACGTGAATACGGACCCAAGGTCAGAGTGAACTGCATTATGCCCGGCCCATTTCTCACTGACATTTCAAAAGCTTGGGATATGGAAGTATTCAACGCGAAAGCTGAAACAGACATAGCTTTACGACGCGGAGGCGAGGCCGACGAGATTGTTGGTGCCGCCCTGTATTTCGCGAGCGCAGCGTCGAGTTACACGACCGGGGCAATACTCAAAGTCGACGGTGGCGCAGGTTGGGCCGCAGGCTGACAACCAGACAAATTTGACCCCTAGGAGGCGTCATGACATGGGACTTCGAAACCGACCCTGACTTTCAGGAACAGCTTGATTGGATTGATGAATTTGTTCGAGAGGAAATCGAGCCGCTCGATTTCATTATCACTTCGCCGTATGACCTGATGGATCCTGTGCGTAACGAGATCATCAAACCACTGCAAAAACATGTTCAAGATCGTGAACTATGGGCCTGCCATCTAGGACCCGACCTTGGTGGGCCGGGATACGGCCAAGTGAAGCTCGCCTTAATGAACGAAATCCTCGGCCGTGCTCGATGTGCCCCGACAGTATTTGGTACTCAGGCCCCCGACACAGGTAACAGCGAAATTTTGGCTCATTTCGGAACACCCGAACAAAAAGAACAATTCCTTGAACCACTACTTAGAAATGAAATTGTGTCGTGTTACTCCATGACCGAACCGCAAGGGGGGGCCGATCCCAAGGTTTTTCAAACAACAGCAGTTCAAGATGGTGACGAGTGGATCATTAACGGCGAGAAATGGTTCTCATCGAATGCCCGTTACTCGACGTTCCTGATCGTGATGGTGGTAACAGACCCCGACAATCCTCCATACCAGCAACAGTCTATGTTTCTCGTCCCAACTGACACTCCAGGGGTGGAGATCGTGCGCAACGTTGGTCTGGGCTACGAATCAGAAACTGATGACCATGGTTCTCATGCTTATGTGCGTTACGAAAATGTTCGTGTTCCCAAAGAGAATCTGTTGGGACCGCGGGGCGGTGGGTTTGTCGTCGCCCAAACACGTTTGGGTGGGGGGCGTATTCATCACGCGATGCGCACCAGCGGTCGAGTACAACGAATTTTCGACATGATGTGTGAACGAGCGATCAGCCGAACCACTCAAGGCGAGCTTCTGTCGAAAAAGCAGATGGTGCAAGAGATGATTGCCGACTCGTGGCTTGAAATGGAAATGTTTCGCTTGTTCGTGCTGCGAACCGCGTGGCGGATCGACAAATACCAGGACTACAAAAAGGTGCGAAAAGATATATCCGGAGTGAAGGCCGCTATGCCAGGCGTGTACCGCAATATCGCGACTCGAGCGTTGCAGATTCACGGTTCTTTGGGGGTTTCGTGGGAGATGCCGTTCACCAAAGAAGTAATGGAGTCCTTCCACATGGGTCTGGCAGATGGCCCAACAGAAGTGCATAAAGTCCAGGTCGCTCGCCGAGTGCTTGATGACTACGTGCCGTGTGATGACCTTTTCCCGAGCGCTCACTTACCCAAACAACGTGAGGCTGCGCTGACAAAATATGCAGATGTTCTAGAACGTCATCTCCAAAACCAATAGGACGTTTACTCCATAGAGTTTCACAATGCGAAGGTGCTAGTTCGCAGGCTATTTTCTAGCTACTACAAATTTGAGGGATAATAGTGAAGCGTTTAACCGAGTTGAGTAGGTCTGTTGAAGGCAGAGTGGTGTTGGTCACTGGCGCCGGCGGTGGGCAAGGACGTTCCACAGCGCATCTTTTCGCTGATGAAGGGGCTCATGTCGCAGTGACAGATCTAGGCCAAACGGAAGTCGATGCCGTTGTGGCTGAAATTATTGAAGCGGGAGGTTCAGCTGCCGGTTGGTCGATGGACGTCGCGAACGCAGACCGAGTACAACAAGTCACCGACGAAGTAGCCGAAAAATTTGGTGGCCTTGACTATCTCATCAACAACGCTGGGATTTCGCGCTTTGCTCCAATCGACGCCGAAAACTACGAAGATGAGTGGGCCATTTCTCTCGAAGTCCTGTTAACCGCTCATACCCGAACGATACGGGCCGCTTTGCCCTATCTCAGGCAAAGCGACGCGGCTCGAATCGTAAACATCGCTTCGACTGAGGGGTGGGGTGCAACCAAGTTCGGGTCTCCCTATACAGCCGCAAAACACGGTGTGGTTGGGCTCACAAAGTCTTTAGCGGTTGAGTTAGGTCGAGAGGCAATCACGGTGAACTGCATTTGTCCTGGGCCGATTGACACACCAATGGTTGCTGAGATACCAGATGAAGACAAAATCATCTTCGCGAAACGGCGAACTGCTTTAGGGAGATACGCTCAACCGGAAGAAGTCGCACACGGAACATTAAATTTCTGTTTGCCCGCCAGCCAATTTATAACCGGAGCAATTCTGCCTGTAGACGGTGGCCTTTTAATTAAGAATGCCTAAGAGCATGTGCCGTCGACAGGCACTTCCCACAGAATCCAATCACCCCGAGGTTCGACTCCAAGGTTTTGAGCGTCCGCACAATTACTAAGCGCTTCCGAGTTCGCTATCACGTAGCGGCCACACAAATTCTGAGATTGTTGGAGATCCACTCGCTCATGGTTCAGGTCTGGGCGCTGAAGCCTGTACAACCAGAGCGCATATCCCTTAACAGATAGATCATGCGAGAGACAGCTCTCAGAATTAGGAACTAATGGCGCTAACGTTGCCTGACCATCAGCTATTCGACCCACGTTCGCCAAGTGAGAGTGGTTAACCACTATCGATGAACACGCTAAGACCGTGACTAGGACAATCGGAATGTGGGTTCCTCTTGCAGTTATGAAGATTCCCACCATCGCTATGGCGGTTGCTCCTATGAGCGTATAGCCGTAACTACCTTGGAATAGCTTCCACAGTGCGCCCAGGCTCAAAGTCATAATGCGTCTCGAAGGTCCTTCGGTGGCGTTTACCCCATACCAAGAACCTGCCATCGCCAAAAACGACACAGCAGCTGAAGCCCAGATGTAGCGATAGCGAGCAACTCGTTGAACTGTTGCAAGTCCAACGATAATGAGTGGCAAGGCCCACGGGTCCAGATACCGGCCATACAAGATGGTGTCAACTCTGGAACTACCCATCAACGCCCAGCCCCCGACCACGATCATGCCGACGGCGCTGGTAGCAATGAAGAAGCCAACAATTGATATTTGAGACTTTCGATAACCCCAACACCCAGCGAGTAGCCCAATAATCGCCAAGCCCGCCGTGCTACCCGCGACAGCTACTACCTGTCCAAGCGCTGTTGATATGAACGATGTTCCACCGTTAGCGTTTCCTGTTGCAGCGACACGTGTCCATGGCCAGGTGTTAGTCACAGCTATTGCTAGTAGCGACAACAACAGTGAGGGCCCTAGCCCCAGGGCCAAACGCTTTGCTCGACTGGCGATGACGGCACAGATGAGTGCTGCTATCAGCACAACTAGAGCGCGAGGGTGAAGCACTATCATCCCACCTGTAAGCCAACCAGCACCACACCACCTTCCATGACTCATCAACAAAGCCACACCTAAAAGGCTGCACACAAGCATGGTTTCCGGCCAAGCAATTCGTGCGCTCGTTGATAGAGACGGGTGAACCGCTGCGACAAGCGCGACTACCAGTTCGAGTTCTCTCGAACCGCCAAGGCGTCGCACCAGTCTTGCACTCAACAAAACTGCTAAGCCCGCAGCACCGGCATTCATAATCAAAGCCGCTGTATGTAAAGCTGAGCCCGACAGAAACCCTACCGGAGCCAAAAGCAGGCCATAACCAGGAAAATAAGGAAGTTCGGCTGGTAGTACGCCACCCCATAGCCACTGGCTGATACTGAGGTATGCCGATACGTCTGGCACCGCCACAGGGCCACCGTGGGTAAACGCGATGATGATGTGGCCTACAGCAACAACCGCTGCGACGGTTTCGATCCGTTTTCGATTTAATCCTTGCACTACTGGCGCGGACCGAAATTGTTGAATCAATAACAATTCGACGCGGCCCTATTAGCCATCTGCAGGTTCAGCTGTGGCAGGAGCTTCCGGCTCTAGGGTGTATGTTCCTAGAGGCGTCGGTTCAACTGTTTCTCCACCAATGTTGAATGTAATTGGCACGGGCTCATCATCCGCGCAGCCAACCAACAGCGCAGTTGTTGCCAAGCTCGCCGCTAAGAGCGCTAGACGGATCTTTGGTATGCCAGTTCTCAGAACCACCTAATCAGATTAGACGATGGCATGCCCCATCAAAGATGATCTCCATGATTGACGCAACTGATTCTCCCCGCCTGGCCTTTAGGCGTCCGGTTCGACTGTGCCAGTGAAACCGCCAGGGGCGTCAGGTTCGGCAGTAAGGAAGTCACGAAGTTGCATCACAGATGTCGTCGTCATCGGGATCGTGGTCGTTGTGGACACCGAATCGTCCAATGTGGATGATGACGGAAGAGTTGTCGAGGTAGAGCTGCCGTCGTCAGAGCCCTCGAGTATTTGTGTTGTGGGGGTGCTGGGGCCGTCTACGTCCGTGTCCGGTTCCGGTGTTTCAACGGCTTCACCTGGAGGTGTCTCAGCGACTTGAGGTTCCCCATCTTCTTCATTGAGGTCACCTGAATGGCCAATCTGTTCACCATTTTGTTTGTCGTCGGGTGCGACTGTGGTGCCACCACATCCAACCAGTAGAGAAATGGTTATTGCGACGAACAGGCTTTTGCTCACCGCTCAATATTACCCATCGGATCTATATGTCAGGGTTTCTTGGGGTGGGAAAAGTAATGGAGCCCCGGCGTGTAGCCGGGGCTCCATTCACTACTTAGCTTTTAGCTATAAGAATCAGCCAATGTTGGCTTTTATAGCAGCAGAGTTGGCGTTGCCATGTACGTCTGCCACATCAGCGGCAACGTGAATCTTCGACACACCGCTGGTCATAACTTCAGCAGCAGAATTGCTCTCGCAACTGATGTTGATGACGCCGGTGGCGGAGTTACTTCCCGCAGCAACATACGCTTCTGTGATTGCTTCAGCAGCGGCGATTACACCGTCACCGTTGGCGTCACAGCTGTATTTGGCTGGGTTAATGGCAAGCGTGTTGTCCATAGCCTCTGAGAAGGTGACCGTAACTGTGTACGTGGTTGTGCCACCAGCACATGGGGCTGTGTTGTCAGCGGTAGTGGTATTACCCGCTGTTCCAACAGTTGCAACGAACATACTGCTGTAGTTCGCATCAGCGTTCAGCATCGAAACAATCGATGACGCAGTCGCTTGGACACCTGAAGAGGCGTTCAAGTCAGCGGTGATGACAAATTTCCGGCCAACTGTGTCATACACCGAAACTGCTGGTGTCGCAGAGGTGCCATCGATCAACTCGAAGCTCCATGCGTTACCAAGACCACCTTGTGCAGGCTTGCCCTTGATCGCTGTATGCGAAATGTCACCGGCACCATTTTCCATGGCAACGGTGCACTGCGCGTGAACAGTGCTGGCAATAGCGGCTGAAGACACACCTGGGCCCGAAGCATCAACTTCGGCATAGATGATCTTGTTTGCAGCCATGGCGTTGGCACCCAAGTCAGTGAACGCAGCGCTGTTAACACTGATGTAGTCAGTTGCAGCAGTGATGTCCTCAGCAGCTTGACAGGTAACAACCCATGACGTCGAAGACGCAATCTGAGCAACAGAGCCTGCCGCTTGGGTTGAGTCGGAGTCAGTACAGGTCACGTCAGCTGCAGCGAAGTCTTTAACAGTCTCGCTGAAGGTGATCACACCAATCTGACTGCCTTGCGCCATCTTGCCAGTCACAGTCGGCTTGCTGGTGTCGTTAGCAACAGTCACCGAAACACTCGAAACCTGACGGGCACCAGTCGCGGTCGCAACATTGGCGCCACCAACAAGTGTGAACACGTCACCAACANNAAGCGCTGCAGGCAACGTAACCGTCAACTTGGTCTTCGCAGTATTNANNGCNGTNANGANTTCGGTNNNCGTCNNGNNNNTCACANCCNNTATCNG
>PBMG01000006.1:0-66784 GCA_002722565.1 Acidimicrobiaceae bacterium | reverse complement strand
CGCANACNCAGTNGCAACTGNNTNNTNCGAACNNNGTTGTTCAGCTTGAAGTTCGCNGCAGCNNNNATNNCNGTACCNNNAACNGGNNCAACGTCNNNGNCNNCANTGTCGNAGCAGTCANCNNCNGCATTGGCCGTCAGTCTCAGTACCNAGTNNTGGTGCNTAGTTCCGCCGCCGGNCATTTTCTCGCTGAAGGTGATGACAACNNNGGTTGAGCCTTCAACTGCGGTGATGGTTGCTGTGGGTCGCGAGTAAGTAATCGCGGTGTCAGCAGAAGTCATCGTGGCAGCAGCAATTGCAGAGGTGCCACCAATGACACGCAGCTTGTCAACTGCCGAAGCGCTGATACCTGACAGGTATGTGCTGGTTTCAGATGAAAGAGCAGAACCTGCACTCAACACGAGCACACGGTCCGTAGCAGAACCGGCATAGGTTGAAGCTGAAAGAGCGTCAGCGAAGTTTTCGCCACTCGCAAGAACAACTTCGTCAACACTGGTGCGGTTCAAACCATCAAGGGCAGTTGCCTTGGTGAAGGTCTTCGCTACCTCGACAGCTGTCGCGTAACGGTTCGCACCAGAGATGCGCTTCACTTCAATTGCCACAGTGTTGGTGATCGCTGCAACTTCAGTTGCCACAGCAGCTGAAACAGCATTAGTTCCACCAATGATATAGACGCGCTGAATACCGTATGTAGCGCTGTCTAGAACAGCTTTAGTCTCAGCAGACAAGGTATTGCCGTCGGTAAGAAGAATTGGCATCTTCAGACCGGCCGCAATTTGACCAGCAGCGAGACCATCAGCGAAGTCAAGGCCGGTTGCCAAAATGGCGCTCTTCCTTGAGTTGTAAGGGTTTGTACCAAACGTGGTCTTGGTTGCGACAGTGTCAGCAACAGCGGCAGCTGTTGCGTAACGGTCAGCACCCGAAACACGAGTCACGTTGTACAAAAGACTCTTGAGATAGGTTTCCTGAGCTGCAGAAACAGCATTAGTTCCACCGACGATGTAAACGTTCATCTTTCCAGCTACACCAGCGTCAAGAGTACCAATGGCGTTACCAGTGGAACCCATCATGTCGCCAGGAGCGGTCAGAAGCACTGGACCACCAACTGTGCCTGCAAGGGCAGCAGCGGAAAGGCCATCAGCAAAGTTAGAGCCGCTCACAAGAACGACGTTGTTGGTGCCACTGGGGTAGGCAAGAGTTGCAGTAGCTGCAGAAGTGGCATAACGGTCAACACCGCTAGTCCGCTTCTCAGTTACCAAAGCTCCTGCGCCCGCTGGGCTAGCGGTAAGAGCAAGCAAAGATGCGATAACCGCAGTAGCAATAACCGCTACTACGGAACGCTTTGCGCTCTGTTTGGTGCGAATACTCACGTATTCATCCTCCTGAATATTATGTTCGATTTGATTAGTCGATGCCGGGTCCGGGCCGGTCCCGGACATCAGCTGAAAGCGAACATGCGACTTCACAAGAATCCGCACACACGCACTCAAAAGGTATAACCACCACAAAAACCAATTTGTGACAGCAACCAAACATAAATAGTACCCAAAAGCACACTCATCACAAGAGAATTACGAGAAATACCTGTTTTCTTGGTTTTGCGATTTTTTAGTGGTCGGGTCCAGCTGCTGCGTCAAATCGCCAATGAAGGGTATCGTCACCCATTCCTTGTTGATTTAGACTCAAATCGGCTGAAAATCCGCCAATTCCGCCGCTATAGGGCAGAGTTCCGCCGTCTATTTGGGATCGGCCTCGAAATAGCCAGCTCGCTCCTACGAGTCGAGCTTCTCCCTCTGCGGAGCCATAAAGGCTACCTGCACTGGTTTCAACTGTCCAAGTGGCGCTGAAGGTATCAGGCTCGTCATTCACTAAATTTCGTCCTCGTCGCAGCACAAGAGTCACACCGGCCGAACCCACCGACGTCATTAATCCCTCTGCAGCCATACCCACAAACGGAGATAAATCGAGGAAACTCATCGTGGTCTCACCTCCCCATGTCGGGTCAAAGTCTGTATCCATGCCACTCACGGCAATAGGATTGTTATGAACAATGGGTCCAGTAAGAGCCGTGCGGCGAGTTAAGTCAGTTCCATAGTGAACGAGTTGAGAGGTTCTTCCGTCGATTCCAACTGATTTAAGCGAAACGATCTTTTCATCGCCACGTTCTATACCAAAACAACCAGGCGCAGAGCTAGCGGACCCTCTGACGGTGCCATCAGCATCTGCCAAGTGCCACCCAGCAAGCATTACATCAAAGTAGTCAGTCACATGTGGGTCGCGGTCACGAGTTACCGCCAGCCATCGAGCATCGGTATAGCCACTTCGCAACGCACACATTTTCAATACGCCCTGCCCGGACTCATGAAAGAGAGGAGCCATCGAAAGTTCTGACGAAAAGGCATCTCTCAAGGTGAGTGTAGGTGGAGGCTGAGAAGTTGATGAGCCGCCGCTTACAAGAGCAGAGATGCGACTAATAACGCTCTCCGGAACCACATTAGGTCCACCAAAGACCACAGCGTACCCCGGTAGCGCACAGCCTTCGCCACTAGAAACGCTGGAACACCAGTAATCAGCCGGCTCGTAGGCCTCCGTTAGGAAGCGAAAAACCGAATCCGGCAATTCAGAACGCCCAGCGGGTATCAAAATGATAGGAACGGCGTCTCGACCTCTCCGTTCTTTGTACTCCGCTATCATCGGCATACGCCCATTTATAGGGCCCAAAGCGCGATCAGGCGCTGTTAAATTACTAGCAGAATAAGTCGCATTTCCACACCAAGCACCAGCCGCAAGCGTGTCAGCCCAGCCGACGGTTTCTCGCTTAACACCAGAAGACCCAGCAAAACAAAGTATCGAACCTTCATATTCCATTGCACGCCCTGACGGCCACCAACCGCCTAGGTGCTTTGCCATTGCAATGCTTGTCTCATAGCGGTCTCTACCCGCAATGCGGTAAGGAACGGCTCCTGTGATAGCAACGGCCTGTTCGACCACGTTGTCGTTAATTCGTGACGAGCCTCCAAGAATCAACAAATTTGAGACATCCAAGAGCTCCAGCGCGGCAGCCGTCTCATCGGGAAGAGAGCCGCTACGGTTATGGAGTAAGACTGGAACCTGCCAGTAACTAGTCCACCAACCTGCAGCTAAGGCGTCTACTCCCGTTAAACCGTCGGCAATTACGACAGTTTTGCCGAGTAGATGACATTCATTGGGGCCTGGACGCCATTCCACGACAGAGTTGGCATAAAATCCCATTTGAGCGGTGCCATCAACTACCGACTTGTCAGCACATTCCGAAATACCGTCTGGCACGGGAAAAGTTTGTAAAGCCACCGCGACAGAGGCGGCGGATGAATACCTAGTGGCGCCAAAAACCCTGAAAACCTCGTCGACACCGATGGAGATAAGTTCTTCATCAACCCCTGCTGGAACTGCGGCAGGACCTCCAACAATAATGGCTTGTCGAGCTTCGCAGCCCCCTGAACTCAGGTCCTTCGCCGCTAGTCGAGCAGCGTTGGTCAAACTGACGCTCCCGTCACGATTCGAAGCAGTGACGATAATCGGCGCAAAGTCAGTATTTACGCGGCTATAACCGCCAATGGGATCAAATAAGGGATCAGCTGACGCTGAACGCCGCAAATACGGCTCTGATGACAGTCCCGCCGGGTCTGATAGCGCTGTGGCCGCCAACGCGTCGGCAGTAACGTCTCCTGCAACAACGATGAAACTTTTCGGGCAACGACCAGTTCCCCACCATTGATCCGCAGACCCCAAGTCTTGCGCGCCTGCTGATGATGGGTCAGGAGTTTCGTACGGAAAACCACCAGATCCTCTCAAAGAAAGAACTCCAGAAAGAGCAGTCTGGTAGCGGTCCGGGCCCCAAATACGTGCCGCGTTAGGCCAACCGTCAATCTTTGGGTTTAGAACTACCGATGGCCATTGCGAGGGACTAATCCAGCCTGGGCTTTCTTCGAAAGAGGCGGCAAAAGCCCCAGCTGCTAGTCCAGGCACAGCTAAAGCACTCCAGAAAGCTAGGACGAGAACTAAGACTCGACGCATATTCGTCCTAAAATCACGAATAGAGCTGAAGCTCCAAAGAAGATCCCTCACCAGCAACAACCATCTGACCCTCGAACCGGGTGGCGGTTAAAGTTTCGGATATCGAACCCGAGAAGCGCATTAGACCTGAAACTTGATAGACCCCATCAACCTCCAATGCGTAACCAGCTATACGAACTTCAGAAATCTCCTGAATTTCAGATTCCACTATTAGTAGGGCATCAAAACGCTGCCTGCCGAGCGGTCCTAATTCGGACTCCAACCGCAGCTCGCTATTTCCTACCAACGACCCTAAGAATCGAGAAGTCTCGCTACCAACAGCAATGTCCCCTGCAAGTTCGCTTCGTTGAGCCGAGCCGGGCAAAACTACAAGGTTTTTGATGGCAAGCGATCCAGCGGAGACATCTACTGCGGACACCTGGACAGATTGCGTTCCCTTAACGCCGGCAACCATCGTGTCGGCGGCTTCAGTCTCGTTAGCTTCAACAACAATCTCATTGGCTTCCACAATTGCGGCGACACTCGGATTGGACGCTGCAGCCTGCGCTATCTCAAATGACTCATCACCTTCGGCGTTTAATTCGAAATTATCTTCCTGGACAACCACTCCTGCCGGACCGTTCGCAATTTCACGCACTGTCTGATGAACCGCACTATCACTTGTCGGAGTAAGAACAGCGGCGGCTAGTCCTATACCCACGGCTGCTTTAGCGATGACTGGGACCGCAGTTGGAGCTACCTGGCCAATAGACACAGCAGCTTCGGTCAGAGCGGGCATAGCGGATGGAACAACTTGACTCGCAACACTCGAGGTCGTTGTGGTAGCCGAAGTCACGGCCGCGCCAGCGCTCGAAGTTGCAGCTGCAGCCGCTTTCTCTCCACGGCGCAGGACGCCGAAAAGAAGAATGGGTAGGGCAGCGACACCCTTAAGGGCAGCTCGCATCACGACGCGTGCACGAGACACGCGAGCACGCGCATTCTGCTCAGAAACACCAGCTATTTCCGCAACCTGTTCGTAGCCCAATTCATGAACGAAACGGAGTTTTAGAGCTTCACTGTAGGAATCAGGCAATTCGTTCAGAGCCTCTGTAATAGCAGCGCCATCAGAGTAAAGACCTAGCTCTTCTTCAACAGTGGGAACATCGAATTCACTTAACGGCTGTGCAGAAATCTTTTCAACTTTGGCCCCATCGCGTCGACGGCGGTTTATCTCGTCAATACATACATTGGACATAATCCGATTGAGCCAAGGGCCTAACCGATACTCGCCATTAAATTTCGGCAATGCTCGGTATGCGCGCACGAGCGTTTCCTGCACAGCATCTTCTGCGGCGTCATCGCAGAAGAGTTTTCGACGACCATGGGCAAGCAGAGAGGGTCTGTATTCGCGTACAAGTTCTTCGAATGCCTCAGTATCGCCTGCTTGATGAGCGGCAACTAGCTCTTCATCATCAACATAAATTGCCACTGTTGCCTCGCCAGATCGATGTCAAGCAAACTCTTGCAGTTCTTAATAACCTTACAGCACCATCGTCGCGCGAATTACTCGCTAACAACTAGCTATTTCTCGTAATAAACCTAGAACCAAAATGAGCTAGAACCAATCGAAAAAGTTCAGTTAAGTAAATCTTCACAAAGTTGTCGTACCTGCTGCCCATGGGCATCAATACCGAACTCGACAACTCTTTGTGGTCCTTCAGAACCCCAGTCCGGATCTACTGAAGTCAAAGCGGCCGAAAGCGCTTCAACATTTTCGGTCTCTATCAACAGTCCCGAGACACGATGTTCGACGATTTGGGACATGGCCCCCACTTCGGCAGCAACAACCGCCCTTCCACAAGCTGATGCTTCAGCAGCAACCATACCGAAACCCTCGCGGCGGCTAGGCACCACAACCACACGCGCTTTCTGATACCAATCAACCATCTCCCCGGGCGGTATCGCTCCCGGAAGATGAAGCTGGACCCCTAAACGCTGGGCTAGTACCTCTAGTCGCTGCTGTTCAGGGCCAGTTCCTACAATCGTAATTGCAGGTCGGATCTTTTTGTTAATGAGAGAGGCTGCTTCGATCAAGAGATCGAATCCTTTTTCAGGGACAAGTCGACCTACCCCAAGGGTCAAGCCGTCTCGCGGTGCTGATGATGGGCGCGAAAGACGTTCAAAATCGATAGGCATCGCAAGAACACTGAATTTCTGGTCCGAAATTCTTTCACCCCAAGCAGCGAGTTCGGCGCTTACCGCCAAGCGGACACTCGCCATTCTCATAACAGTTGAGGCAGTCTTTCGGAGCATTTTCGTCGCCGTAATAGCAGCGTCCGAGCCATGGAGATGCACCAGACTGGGACGACGAGTCATCGCAGCCGCGACCACAGCCACTAGACCTCCAGGTATCCACCAATGGCCATAAGCCACAGTGTTTTTCTGACGAAGTTGACGAACCATCATCACAGTCATGCTTATAAGCATCGGCAAGACCAGCAGTCCCTTAAGACCTCTAGCCTCGCGGTACATTGCGCCCGTAGCAGCCAGAGTCTGTAGCTTCCGAGGAGCGTAACGTACCCGAATAACTTCAATGCCTTCTAGTTGATAACGCGGCGGAAGCCCATTGACCATGGGGCATACAACCGTTACTCGCATTCCCGCCGCAGACAGAGCTCTTGCATGGTTGAGAAGAAACGGCTTGTCAGGGTCGTCAGCAGAAGCTGGAAATCCTGGCGCGCACAACACAACGCGAACACCTTGTCGCTGATCCACATAGCTAGTTTGCCTGATGCAAGTAGGTGCCGAGGGGGCACTACCCTCACTTTGGTGGGTGACACTTGGTTGCAAAGGAGCAGAGCGGCGATTCGCTGGGTTGTGGTAGCTGCAACAGTTGCCATTCTGTTTCGGGTTGCATCAGGCCATACCAGCGAACTTAGAGCTATAGACCTCGATTTCGACATCTTCTGGATGGCAAATGCTGCAGCAGCTACTACTGCCGCAAATTTGTTACTGCCACTTGGATGGCGGCAAATCCTTGTCTCTTTCGATCAGGCTCTACCCCCGGGTCCGGCAGTTCGTCTGTGGTGCCTTGCCCAGACTGCCCGTTACTTACCTACCGGGTTGCTCGCAATCGCTTCACGACTGCAGCTCGCTGCTAAAGCTGGCGTATCTCGCACGATTACTGCTAGTTCACTAGCAATTGAGACAGCTGCACTATTCGGTTGGGCTCTTTTGGTCAGCGCAATCTTTACACCGTCAATCGCGCTGCCTATCGGGATCCGGTGGCTTCTCGGCATCACCTGTGCTTTAGGCCTCATCAATTCACCCTGGCTGACCTCCTTTGCCTGTCTTCGTTTGTCGCGCTTTAAGAAACTAAATCTGCCGAAACCTCATGCAAGATCGATCGTTCAAAGCGTTGCCTTGTTGGGAGCAAGTGTGGCAACGCGAGCGATAGGAACAACGTGTTTGGCCGTTGGGCTCTTAGGCATCGATTCCAGCGATATCACCCTGATAATCGGCGCCGCCTATGCGGGAGTGGCAGCAGGAATGATTGGCATCACGCCCGCAGGTCTCGGGGTACGCGAAGGAGTAATGACAGCAATTTTGGCTAACCGCTTCGGACTCAGTGATGCCGCTGCCTTCGCCTTAGTAAGTCGAGCTTGGGAATTCGGTTTCGAGATGGTGTTCCTTGTCGTGGCGTCCTGGTGGGGTCGAGATAACCGAAGTATTAGCGACTCAGACAAGGATTCTTCAGCTTCAGACGCCAAGCTGTAACTATGACGCATAGAGACATGATCGTCATAGGTGGCGGACCTGCAGGGGCCGCGACTGCAATCCGCGCTGCGCGACTTGGAATCAATGTCACGGTGTTCGAAAAGGGTGACCATGGTCGTGACAAGGTCTGTGGTGACGGGCTCACTCCACGCGCAGTTGGTGCTCTAAACGACTTAGAGATTGAGCTACAAGAAGCTCATCAGATTCAAGGGCTGCGAATGATTGCGGGTTCTAAAACTCGTGAGTTGGATTGGCCTGAGACATCTCGTTTCCCCGCTCATGGTGCTGTTTGGCCTCGACGCCAACTTGATGCTGCGTTGATGGATGCCGCAGCGACAGCGGGCGCTGAGCTGATTTATAAAACTGAGGTTCTTCCTGACGTCGACGCGGCTGGGCGATGTACCGGGGTGACTACCCCAGACGGGAAATGGACTGCAGATCTTGTCGTATTAGCCGCAGGCGCACAGGGCAAAGCCGCTCGTATCTTGGGTGCGGAGCGAGATCCAAACGAACCTTTTGGCCTCGCAATCCGTACATACGCTGAAACCCCCCGTCACGCTGACCGTCATATCGAAGCTTGTCTGACTCTCCAGGACGAAAACGGAGTGGCTGTTCCTGGTTACGGCTGGCTGTTCCCAGCTGGTGACGGAACCGTGAACATTGGATGTGGTGCTCTCAGCACCATGAAGGGCTTCAAGTCTTTAAACCTGAACAAGCTTTGTGACGCGTATCGAGATCAGATGCGTGATTCTTGGAGTTTGGGTCCGTACCTGGAACGACCGCGCGCGTGGCGTCTACCAATGAGTGCTCAAAAGCGTCACGGACCAGGATGGGTCGCCGTCGGAGACGCCGCCGGGTTGGTTAACCCTATGAACGGCGAGGGAATCGACTACGGATTAGAAACAGGCATGTTGATCGCTGATCTCTTCAACAAAGATCCCGTGACGGCGACCGAACAGTACGACCAAATTGTCACAGAACGATTCGATAGTTTCTTAAGAACTGGCCGCCGCTTCTCATTTCTGATCGGACATCAAGCAATTCTTCGCAACGGGCTTCGACTCGCAGTCGGAACCGACACAATCGCTCGAATTACATTGCAAGTCATGGGAAACCTCATCGACAGCGATACCCCTGGCGCAGCTGGCCGAATAATGACAGTCGCAGACAAACTTCTTGGAATAGCCGATCCGTTACTCCGCCGCACTCGCGCCGCNGCATAACCAGATTNTTCTATCCCAGCAGTCCCATCCCANCGACCGCGTCGCGNTCTTCCACGAGCTCNGCCCATGATGCTTCNATCTTTNCGNGACTGAAGTNGTCTATCTCTAACCCAGTTACNACTTCGTAGTCNCCATTNTGGGTAGTGCANGGAAACGAAGTGATNATGCCTTCAGGGGCGTCNTAGTCACCGGTTGATGGGATCGCCATAGANACCCAATCNCCTTCTTCGGTTCCTAACGCCCAGTTCCGCATATGGTCNACNGCNGCNGAAGCNGCNGAAGCCGCTGAGCTCGCACCGCGAGCATCNATGATCGCCGCTCCTCGNTGNTGAACGGTAGGTATGAANTCATTNTCAAGCCACTGCTGATCGTTAACCATTCCTGCCGCGTTNTGGCCATTTACCTCAGCATGAAAGAGNTCNGGATACTGGGTGGCNGAGTGGTTCCCCCATATGGTCATACGTCGGATGTCGTTGACTGATGCCCCTGTTTTCTGTGCAAGTTGCGCGATCGCTCGGTTGTGATCCAAGCGAGTCATCGCCGTGAACTGGGCGTCAGCAATATTCGGGGCATTGTTCATAGCGATAAGGCAGTTGGTATTCGCTGGGTTTCCGACTACAAGCACTTTGACCGAGCTGTTTGCAGTTGCACTCAGCGCCTTTCCTTGACCGGTAAATATCCCTCCATTGGCTTCTAAAAGATCGCTTCGTTCCATGCCTGCTTTGCGAGGCATCGAACCCACTAGCAGCGCATAATCTGCGCCATTGAAGGCTTCGCTAGCGTCAGAGGTTTCTACGGTGCCTGCCAAGAGTGGGAAGGCGCAATCGTCGAGTTCCATTTTGACACCTGCGAGCGCTCCCAACGCAGGTTCAATTTCGAGCATTTGTAAAATAACGGGCTGGTCGGGACCCAGCATGCTGCCAGATGCAATTCGGAAGAGAAGTGAGTAGCCGATTTGGCCTGCTGCTCCGGTGACTGCAACTCGAACGGGATCTTTCACCTTCGGTCCTCCTAATGGACGAAATATTTCGTGTGCCGTTCTAGCGCACTCAGAGCACTAATTACATCTCGAATTGCCAGGTTCTTGGCTTGTAGGAAATTAGGTCGCGTTTACTGTTGCGGCATCGACGGTGTTCTTGAGAAGCATTGCTCGGGTCATGGGCCCGACGCCGCCTAATCGCGGTGTTACCCAGCCAGCGACTTCTGCGACAGATTCATCAACGTCGGACAGTATTCGCTTTCCTTCTCGAGTAAGTCCCCCTCCGATGACAGCTGCGCCGGGTTTAATCATGTCTGGGGTTACCAAGTTGGGTACTCCTGCGGCAGCGATCACGATGTCTGCTTGTTGGGTGTACTGGGAGAGGTTTGGTACTCCTGTGTGAATGACCGTTACCGCTGCGTTGGCTGCGGGTCGTTTGAGAGCCATCAGCAGGGCCATGGGACGTCCGATGGTGAGGCCTCGCCCTATGACACATACGTGCTTTCCTTCGACTGGGATTTCGTATGTTTCCAGCATCAGCTGGATTCCTCGGGGGGTACATGGCAAGGGTCCGTCTACGCCCATGACGAGTCGCCCAAGGTTGACGGGGTGTAGACCGTCCGCGTCTTTGTCTGGGTCAATGGCCAGCAACGCTGCTTCTTCATTCAGTTGAGGAGGCAGGGGAAGCTGCACGATGTATGCGTGAACGTTGGGGTCAGAGTTAAATCTTTGGATGACGGCTTCAAGCTCAGTTTGTTGGGTGTCGGCTGGGAGGTGTTCGTGTATGGACGCGATACCTACTTCTTCGCAATCCCGAATTTTCGCTCCCACATAGCTATGTGAAGCTGGGTCATCGCCCACGAGAATGGTTCCCAATCCGGGCGTGATTGATAAGTCTTTTACTTGGGCTGCTACTTGTTGTTTGACGGCGTCGGCGAGGGCTTGGCCGTCGAGGAGTGTTGCTGTCACAAGCTTCAGGTTAGGTGTGATTTAGTGACGGAACTGACGTTCACCGGTGAAGATCATCGAGATTCCTAGTTCGTTGGCTCGAGCGATAACGTCTTCGTCTCGCATTGCGCCTCCGGGCTGAATTACGACTGTTGCACCCGCTTCTGCTGCAGCTTCAACACCATCTGGGAATGGGTAGAACGCGTCGCTAGCGCATGCGCCACCTGTCGCCCTTCCATCAGCTTTTGAAGCTGCGATGTGGCCTGATTCGACACGGTTTTGTTGTCCTGCCCCGATTCCCCAAGCAGTACGATCCTTCGCCAGCACAATTGCGTTTGATGTGACGTGGCCTGCAACCCTCCACGCGAATTCTGCGTCTTCCCATTCGTTGTGTTCAGGTTGACGTTCTGTGACGACAGTCCAACCGTCTCGTTGAGTTCCGTAGTGATGCGGGGTTTGAACCAGCCATCCTCCTGTTATTTGACGCAACTGCACGTCGAGTTGATCTGGTGCTGGTCCTTCAAGAATTCTGGTGTTCTTTCGTTTCGCTCTAATGCGTTCAATAACGCCATCTTCATAGCCTGGAGCGATAATCAAATCAGCTTGAGCTGCTTGCTCAATGATTTCGACGGTGGCGAGGTCGATTACTTGGTTGACGGCGACGATACCTCCGAATGCTGAGCGCGGATCGCAGTCGAAGGCCCGCTGGTATACATCGGCAAGATTGTCGCCAATTGCTGCGCCGCAGGGGTTGGCGTGTTTAATGATTGCTACTGCTACCTGGTCGGCGGCATTTGCTAGATCATGGGCGATTCGCCATGCGGCGTCGGCGTCGAAGAAGTTGAGATAGCTGAGCGGCAGACCCTCGTGCTGAACTGTTGCGTCCCACCATGGGGAACTTGAAATGGTTCGGTATCGAGCGCCTGCTTGGTGTGGGTTTTCGCCGTACCGGCATTCGTCTGCTTTTTCGAGAGCTAGGTGCAATGTGGGTGGCAACGGGTCACCGTCATCTAGCCATTCGACGATGGCTGCGTCGTACGCTGCTGTGTGAGCGAACGCTGTTCTCGCTAGTTGTCGTCGGGTTTCTGCGGTAAGCGTTCCTTGGTCTGATAGTTCGGCAATGACCGTTGTGTAGTCGTTGGGGTCGACGACAATGCCGACGCTGTCATGATTTTTTGCTGCGGCGCGCACCATGGTGGGTCCGCCAATATCAATCAACTCCACGCTTGGGTCGCTGCGAAATGGGTACAGGTTGCAGATGACCAGATCGATGGGTTCGATCTCGTATTCGTTGAGGGCTTCGAGGTGTGTTGGTTTGCTCCGGTCTGCGAGTATCCCGCCGTGGATGTTGGGGTGCAATGTTTTGACTCGACCATCAAGCATTTCTGGGCTTTGAGTGACTTCTTCTACTGGGGTGACGTCCACGCCGGCTTCGTTGAGTGCTGTGGCGGTACCGCCGCTGGACACAATGTCCCAGCCAAGTTCAGCTAGGGCTTTGGCTGTTTCGATGATTCCAGTTTTGTCGTATACAGAAATAAGTGCTCTCATCTTTGTTTCTCCATCTGGGCAAGGAACTTTTTGATAGTGGCGGGGTAGAGATCGCGTTCGGTCAGTTTGATTCGTTCATGAAGCGAAGTTTCGTCGTCGTCGTCTCGTATTTCGACTGGTGATTGGGCGAGAATTGGGCCAGCGTCAACTTCCAGTGTCGCTATATGCACCGTGCAACCTGTGACTCGCACACCATGTTGAAGTGCGTCGGTGACTGCGTGCCATCCAGGGAATGAAGGTAGGAGAGATGGGTGTGTGTTAAGCACTCGCCCTTCGTAAGCGTCGAAAAAGGGTGCTCCTAAGATTGTTCCGAATCCGGCCATTGCCACGACTTCTATATTCTCGACTTGCAAGGCGGCCACAACGTCAGTCGAGTATTGGTTTCGATCAAATCCTGTTCCGAAGTTGCTGCGTTCAACAAGCACAACTGGAATGTTCTCAGCTTCTGCTAGATCAATGGCGGGGCAGCGTCTGTCAACTACGACCGCGGCGACTTCAACATCGGCATTAATGATTGCTTTGCATATTGAACCGGTTCCGGATGCAAGTACTGCGAGACGCACCCCTTGGAACCTAGTTGGCCTGGGCTACAAGGAGGCGACGATCTCTGCCATCAGTTCACCGGCTTCGGTCGGGTTGAGTCCGACTTTGACTCCGGCGTCGCGCAGGGCTTCCATCTTCGCGTCTGCTGTTCCTTTGCCTCCAGAGACGATGGCACCTGCGTGTCCCATTTTCTTTCCTGGAGGTGCTGTCACCCCTGCGATATAGGACGACACCGGTTTTGTCATGTGATTCTTGATGAAGTCTGCTGCTTCTTCTTCAGCTGATCCACCTATTTCACCGATCATCATTACCGCTTGTGTGTCGGGGTCAGCTTCAAATGCTGCAAGACAGTCAATAAACGAGGTGCCAGGTACTGGGTCTCCGCCAATTCCGACACATGTCGTGACGCCAATGTCTTTTTGTTGCAATTCGTATAGAGCTTGGTATGTCAGGGTGCCTGACCTACTGACTATGCCAACTGGTCCACCCGCTTTGGCTATATGTCCAGCAGTGATGCCGATGTTGCATTGTCCGGGGCTGATGATGCCTGGACAGTTAGGTCCAAGTAGTTGAACGTCTGGGTACTGTGCTTTTAGTTCGTTGTAGAAAGTTGCTTCGTCGTGGGCGGGTACACCTTCGGTTATACACACGATGAATTTGATTCCACCGGCTGCTGCATCCATCACTGCTGAATACACGCCTGCAGCGGGAATGAAGATGCAAGATGCGGTTGCTCCGGTGGCTTCTACTGCTTCTGCACAGTTAGCGAAGATGGGGATCCCATCGACGTCTTCTCCAGCTTTTTTGGGGTTGGTCCCGCCAACGACCTGGGTTCCGTAGTCGCGGTTGAGTAAGCCGTAGTAGCGGCCTTGGCTTCCTGTAAGTCCTTGGTAGATGACTTTGGTGTTGCTGTCTACGAAGATGCTCATGCCTCTGCTCCCTTGGCGAGTTCGACGACTTTTTTGGCTGCGTCGAGCATGGTTGGTTCCATCATTAATTTGTCGTTAAGCGCTGGTTGAAGAATTTCGCGTCCTTCGTCTGCGTTGGTGCCGTCGAGTCGAATGACGATTGGGGCATCGATGTCTACTCTGTTGAGTGCTTCGATAATGCCGTTGGCGACTTCTTCTCCTCGGGTTATCCCACCGAAAATGTTGATGAAGATTGATTTGACTTCGGGGTCGTTGTTGATCACTTCGAGGGCTCCCGCCATGACGTCGGCGTTGGCTCCGCCGCCTATGTCAAGGAAGTTTGCTGGTTTCCCTCCGACTTGGTTCACGACATCGACGGTTGACATTGCAAGTCCGGCTCCGTTTGCGATGACTCCTACGCTTCCCTCGAGTCCGACATATTGGAGGCCTTTTTCGTGGGCTGCTTCTTCTCGTTCGTCTCGGGGTTGGGTTTCGTCGAATTCTGCGTAGTCCTCGTGCCGGAACACTGAGTTTGAGTCGAGTGTGACTTTGGCGTCGAGGACGTG
Organism: Acidimicrobiaceae bacterium; assembly: GCA_002722565.1. GTDB lineage: Bacteria > Actinomycetota > Acidimicrobiia > Acidimicrobiales > Poriferisodalaceae > MedAcidi-G3. The sequence continues at coordinate 52,257 of PBMG01000006.1, read as the reverse complement.
CACTCGGTTATCGGGTGTGAGGATGAGCGGGTTGATCTCAACGAGGTCTGCGTCGCCTTGGACGTAGGCGTCGTAGAGCTTCATGGCGATGTCTACCGCACCTTCTACGGCAACTGGGTTGAGGTTTGCTCCGTCTACCCAGGCTTGCGCTGCTTCTCGTGTAAGGCCGACGGCCGGGTCGACATGGATTTTGCTTATGGCGTCAGGGTTTTCTGCGGCGACTGTTTCTATTTCGACGCCTCCTTCTGCTGACAGCATTCCCAGGTGTTGTTTCGCTGAGCGGTCGAGAGTGAAACTTGCGTAGTACTCCTCGGATATGTCGCTGGCTTTTTCGATCCATAGCCGTTGGACAATGTGGCCATTGATGTCTAATCCCAAGATGTTGTTGGCGTGTTCTTGCACGTCTTCGACACTTGCTGCGAATTTCACTCCACCGGCTTTGCCTCGGCCACCTGTGTGGACTTGGGCTTTTACCATTACGGGTGTTCCGAGGCGTTCTGCGGCGTCAACAGCTTCTTGAACTGTGAATGCGACTTCGCCATCAGAGACGGGCATGCCGAACTGTTTAAAGAACTGTTTGCCTTGGTATTCGAAGAGATCCACTGGGGGCTCCTGTCTTGGCTTGGTGTAGGGAGATGAGGTTGCCCTACGAATTCGACATACTAGGTGGATCGGAGAGGTAACTGTCTATTGAAAGTGGTGTTTCGATGAGTGAATTTGAAACTGGTACTGATGTGATGCTGGCCAGACGTGAAGGTCAAGTCGCAGTGTTGACCTTTAACCGGCCCGATGCTCGTAACGCGTTGCATCCAGAAACGTATGCGGCATTTGAGAAGTTGCTGCCTCAGTTAGCGGAAGATCCTGAGGTTGGGGCGTTGATGTTGACGGGCGCGGGTGGCGCTTTTTGTGCCGGAGGCGATGTTAAAGGCATGAATGCTCGTAATTCTGGTGCGGCTCCGGCTGCGACGAGCTTTGAGTCAAACGTTGATGATTTGCGGCAACGACAACGAACCGTGTCTGCGGCGTTGCAAGCTTTTCCTAAGGTGACAGTGGCTGCGATTGATGGGGCGGCAGCTGGTGCTGGGTTGTCGATTGCTTTGGCGTGTGATCTGAGGGTGGCTTCTCCTCGGGCGGTTTTTACTACTGCATTCGCGAAAGTTGGCTTTTCTGGCGATTTCGGTGGCAGCTGGTTTTTAACTCAGTTAGTGGGAGCGGCAAAGGCTCGGGAACTGTATTTAACCGCGGATCGTTTTGATGCTGCCGAAGCGTTGTCATTCAATGTTGTGAACAAAGTTTTTGAAGACGAGGATTTTGAGTCTGCTGCTGTCGCGTATGTTGCTCGTTTCGCTGAAGGTCCGTTGGTAGCGCAGCGTTACATCAAAGAAAATTTGAACCGGGCTCTGGGCTCAGATTTGTTGACCTGTTTAGACGCTGAGGCGATGGCAATGAGTCGTTGCCGTTCAACCGACGACCATAAAGAGGCTGTGGCAGCGTTTGTTGAGAAGCGCACCCCGGTCTTTACTGGCCGTTAATTCTTAGCTTGGTGCTTTTTGGAGGTTGGCCCACCCTAAGAGAAGTGTTTTCTCTCCGATATCGACAAAGTTGATGGTGATTTCGGCGTTATCTCCTGATCCGAGGAGTTGAAGTATTACTCCTTCTCCGAACTTCGGATGGCGAACGTCGTCGCCTACTTTGAGGCTGGGTGATGGGCTTGTGGGTTGCTGGGTCCCAGCGGCGATTGCTTTTTCGATGATGCGTTCGCGGGCTCGTTCTCGACGTTGCGCTCGTTTATCTTCATCAACTTCGATAGGCGCGGTAGCTGAAACAGTTGTGCGACCAGCTTTGTGTGTCCCTCTAGGGCTTCGGTCATCAAGGAGTTCGTCGGGTATTTCGCGCAGAAAGCGGCTGGGGGTGTTGTATTGCTGTTGGCCGTAGATCCAGCGGCTTTCAGCCAAAGTTAGGTACAGCTGTTCTTCGGCTCGGGTTATCCCTACATAGGCGAGTCGCCGTTCTTCTTCAAGTTGGTCGGGGTCACCGAGCGACATGAACGACGGGAAAATTCCATCTTCCATACCGACGACAAACACGATGGGGAACTCGAGTCCCTTAGCGGTGTGTAACGTCATGAGCGTCACTTCTGATTGGTCGTCAAGTTCGTCGGTAGGTGAAACAAGCGATACTTGTTCTAGGAATTCTTCGCATGTTTCATATTGTTCGGCGGAACCGATGAGTTCTGCGAGGTTCTCGAGTCGTCCTTCGGCTTCTATTGACCGTTCATCTCGTAATTCTTCTATGTATCCGGACCGTTCGAGAGCGAGTTGTAACAGTTCTGCTGGGCCTTCTGATACACGATTTGAGAGCTGTCGGAGAAGTTCTGTGAAGTTGGCCAGCCCTTTCTTCGCAGTGCCACTAATTCCTACTTCTGGCCAGTTGTTGAGTGCTTCGTTGAATGGGACTCCGTTGTTGTTGGCGTATTGGTCAAGACGGGCAACGCTACTGTCGCCGATGCCGCGTTTGGGTACGTTGAGAACGCGTTTGAGTGAGACTTCGTCAGTGGGGTTGATGACGGCTCGTAAATAGGCGAGTGCGTCTTTGACTTCTCGTCTGTCATAAAAGCGGGTGCCACCTACTACGCGATACGGAACGGAGACCCCTGCTAAGCGTTCTTCGATGATTCGGCTTTGTGCGTTTGCTCGATAAAAGATTGCGACGTCGCTCCATCGAAGTCCGCCTTGTCCGTGGAGTCGTTCGAGTTCTCCTATGATCCAGGCTGCTTCGTCAACTTCGTCATCAGCTCGATAGAGAACGATCTTGTCTCCCGCTGACTTGTCGGTCCATAGTTCTTTGGGTTTGCGACCGTAATTGTTGGATATGACAGAGTTCGCTGCATCGAGAATTGTTTGTGTGGATCGGTAGTTCTGGTCGAGGACAACAACGCCGGTATCGGGGAACGCTTTTTCGAATTCGAGAATGTTTCGTATGTCCGCTCCGCGGAACGCATACACAGATTGGTCGCTGTCGCCGACTACGAAAACATTTCTGTGGTTGTCTCCGAGTTTGAGGACTATGTCGTTTTGTGCCTGGTTGGTGTCTTGGTACTCGTCGACCAGGACGTGTTGAAAGCGTTCTTGGTAGTGACCTAGTGCGTCAGGGAAGTTGTTAAAAAGTTGGACGGTGACGGTGAGGAGGTCATCGAAATCCATGGCGCCTGATGCGCGAAGACGTCGTTGGTATTCGTCATAGATTTCTGCAATTTTGCGATCAAAAATGCCATCTGCTCTGTCTAGTGCAACGTCGGTGGATATNAGCTCATTTTTGAGGTTGGAGATTTGTGCGTGAACGCTTCGGGCCACAAATTTTTTGTTGTCGAGTCCCAAGTCGCGAACGACATAGCCGGTGAGGCGCGTGGCGTCTGCTTGGTCGTAAATTGAGAANGCNCTGGGGTATCCGAGTTGTTCNGCGTCNCGGCGGAGGATACGAACACACGCCGAATGGAAAGTNGAGACCCACATTTTTTCTGCGACGGGTCCGACAAGAGCAGCGACTCGGTCTTTCATTTCTTGGGCTGCTTTGTTGGTGAAGGTGATGGCAAGAATTTGGAATGGGTTGACGTTGTCTTCTTGGATGAGGTGTGCGATGCGATGGGTAAGAACTCGAGTTTTCCCTGATCCTGCACCTGCGACGACGAGTAGTGGTCCATTTCGATGGATCACAGCGTCATGTTGGGCGGGGTTAAGGCCTTGAAGAATGTCGTGAGCACTCATGACAACAGTTAGGTGGTGTAGTCAGCGTTGATGCGCACGTAGCCGTCGGTGAGGTCACATCCATAGGCGGTGAATGTTCCATCCCCAATACCTAAATCTGCGGCAATTCGCACCTCTGCACTTGCGAGATATGTTTCTAACTCGGCCAGTTTTTGGGGGCTGGCTGGTGTCGGGTAAACCTCTTGGTCACCAAAATGGATTGAGACTTCTTGTTGGTTGATATCTGCGTCACCACATTTTCCAATTGCCATGGCGACGCGTCCCCAATTCGGATCTCGTCCATGAATGGCTGTTTTAACGAGCGGTGAGTTAACGATTGCCTTAGCTACTCGTCTTGCTTGTTCGTCATCACGAGCTGAGGTGACATCGACAACAACGAGTGTTTCTGCACCTTCGCCGTCGGCTGCGAGTTGGCGGGTGAGGTCTAAACACACCTCTGACAGGGCGCTCTCAAATTCGTTTTCCTCGACAGCGCCGGCTTGTCCTGATGCTAGAACGACGGCCATGTCGCTCGTCGAGGTGTCTGTATCGACGCTCAGTGCGTTGAAGGTCTTGTCGACGATTCGTCGAAAGATTTCGTCGAGTCTGTCCGAGTTGATTTCGGCGTCGGTGGTGATGATGGCAATCATCGTCGCCATATCCGGTTCAATCATGCCGACGCCTTTTGCGATCCCAACAATGGTGGCTGGACCAGCAGCAGCTGAGGCTACTTTTGGATGCGTGTCGGTAGTCATTATTGCGGCCGCAGCCAGGTCTGCTTCTCGGCTGGAGAATGGTGCTTCTAGTCGGGTGAGGTAGTCCCGGATTTTGTCCATTGGGTATTGGACGCCGATCACTCCAGTTGAACCGAGAATGATTTCGTTTGGCTCTGCATTTACGGTCGCTGCGATTAGTTCTATGATTTCTTCCGCGTTGGATCGGCCGGTTTCGCCGGTCGCGACATTGGCGTTCTTTGAGATGACCGCTATGGCTTTCGCTACACCAGTAGCAATGTTTCGTTTAGAGATTTCGATGTTGGGTCCAGCGAATCGGCTCTGCGTGAATACTCCTGCTGCCGAACTATGCGAATCACAGGTGAGGACCATCAGGTCGTTGGTGTCGTCTTTGATACCGACGTTGCCTACGTGAAGAGCAAATCCCTGCGGGAGGTTAGTCATCTGTTCACTCCCACTCGATGGTGCCGGGGGGTTTAGAGGTGATGTCGTACACGACCCGATTGACGCCTTCGACCTCGTTAATGATTCGTGATGACATGTTTTCGAGGATGTCGTATGGGAGTCGAGCCCAATCTGCTGTCATAGCGTCTTCGCTTGTGACGGCGCGAATGATGATGGGCCGAGCGTAGGTACGTTCGTCTCCCATAACTCCGACGCTGCGAATGTCGGCGAGGACAGCGAATGCTTGCCAGATTTCTCGTTCTAGTCCTGCCTGCGCGATTTCGTCTCTGACTATCGCGTCGGCGTGTTGAAGTAATGAGACCGCTTCGGGAGTTACTTCTCCAACGATGCGGACTCCCAGCCCCGGTCCTGGGAATGGTTGTCTCCAAACAATTTCGTCGGGGAGTCCCAGTTCGGTTCCAACTGCTCGTACTTCGTCTTTGAATAGGTTGCGTAGTGGTTCAACTAGTTCGAATTCCATGTCGTCGGGAAGTCCACCTACGTTGTGATGGCTTTTGATTTTCGCTGCTTCGCTGGTTCCTGATTCGATGACGTCGGGGTAGAGCGTCCCTTGCACTAGGAAGTGGGCGTCGGTGATCCCTCCCTGGGCTTGTTCGAAAATTCTGATGAATTTTTCGCCGATAATTTTTCTTTTGTCTTCAGGGTCGGTGACTCCCTTGAGTGCTTCGAAGAAAGTCTCGGCAGCATGTTCGTGAATGAGCTCGATTCCTTGGGTTCGTTGGAACGTTTCGACGACTTGGTCGCCTTCTCCGAGACGCATGAGTCCGGTGTCAACGAAAACGCAGACGAGCTGGGCTCCTATGGCTCTGTGAACGAGCGCTGCAGCGACAGCGCTGTCGACCCCTCCTGAAAGTCCGCATATTGCGCGGCCTTCTCCTACTTGTTGCCGTATTGCGTCAACGCTTTCTTCAATGACGTTGGACATGGTCCAGTCGGCTCGACAATGCGCGATGTCGATTAGGAAGCTTTCCAACAGTTGCTGTCCGTGGGGCGTATGGGCAACTTCTGGGTGGTATTGGACCCCATAAATGTTTTCGTCACTATTTTCTATGACGGCTGCTGGGGCGTCACTGGTCGATGCGGTAACGCTGAAACCTTCGGGTGGTTGGGTGATGGCGTCAAAGTGAGACATCCACACGGAATCACCGGCAACGACGTCCTCCGGAAGCAGCCGTGACAATTGGTTGTTTGGTTGAAGTTCGGTTCTTCCGTATTCGCCGCGTCCGCTTCGGTCTACTGTCCCGCCTAGCTGGTGCGCTATTAGTTGAGCTCCGTAACAAATTCCGAGGATGGGAATACCTAGTTCATAGACTCCGACATCGATGGTCGGCGCTCCTTCAGTGTGAACTGATTTGGGTCCGCCAGACAGAATGATTGCAGCTGGGGAGCGGTCAGCGATTTCTTCTGCGGTGATGGTGTTTGGCACAATTTCGCTGTACACACGCGCTTCGCGAACCCGGCGAGCTATGAGTTGAGCATATTGGGCGCCGAAATCGACGACCAGAACTGTTTCGTGGGCGTTATCGACCTGGACCATACGCGATTCGTGGGATCGGGAAGTAATCGACTGTAGCGGTCATTGGGCCTGTCGCACCGTTTATTTTGTGTCTTCTGGGTCTTCGAGACCTGCAATAAGCAGCTGGTGGAGAAGATTTGCTGTTGCTCCCCAGATGGTGTCTCCAAAAAGGTCAAAAAAATACACTGAGCGCTCTTGGTTGGAGCCAGGCCAGGTCCAACGTTCTTCGCGGTAGACGTCTGGAAGTAACAGTTCAGATAAAGGAACTTCCAATATTTTGTCTACTTCGTCGGGATTGGGGGCTAGCGAGGGCTTGTGAGCAAGCCGCGCCACGTATGGAACTATTCGTGCTTGGGATGACACTGTTGTGAGGTGGTCGAGTTCACCAATTTTTTGTATAAGTGACCTGTCGAGGCACACTTCTTCGTGTGCCTCTCGACACGCTGTGTCCCATAGGGTTTCGCCTGGGTCTTGCCCGCCGCCCGGGAAGCTGATCTCGCCGCTGTGAGAGCGCATCTGTTGCGTTCTGCGGGTCAAGATCACTGTTGTCTCTGGATCGTCGTAGAGGGCTATCAGAACCGCTGAGTGGCGTTTAGGGGGTGGTGCGCCGGTGAGTTGTCGACCAGTGGGGCGGACCGCTAGATGCCGTTCAAGGGATTCGATACTTATTTGGGTTGCGCCAGTCCATGGCGCTGGGTCTCCGAGACTCCATTGGGGGGGTCGCGGGATATGTTGAGGCCCACCGCGCTTGGTTTCCGTCACATCCGCAAAGTTAGAAGGTTTCAGACAAAAAAGCGTTGGGGCGGACCCGAAGGTCCGCCCCAAATACACATGAGTTAGTTGAATTACATCATGCCTGGCATACCGCCGCCCATGCCGCCCATGGCGGCAGCTGCTGCAGCAGGATCCATTCCTTCTTCTGGCTTATCAGTGACCAGTGTTTCTGTTGTCAGCAACAGTGCTGCGATAGACGCCGCATTCTGTAGTGCTGCTCGAGTCACCTTGGCCGGGTCAATAACTCCTGCAGCGACGAGGTCTTCGAATTCGCCTGTTGCTGCGTTAAAGCCGTTATTGCCACCAGCTGTTTCAACTTGTTGTACGACGACGGCACCTTCGTGACCGGCGTTAGCTGCGATCTGTCGTGCAGGGGCATCCAATGCACGGAACACCATGCTGGCGCCCGTTGCTTCGTCACCGTCAAGTGACAGCTCGTTGATAGCTGCTCGGGAGCGAAGCAACGCCGTACCGCCACCGGGGACAATGCCCTCTTCTATGGCAGCTCGAGTAGCTGAAACAGCATCCTCGATACGGTGCTTCTTCTCTTTGAGTTCAACCTCAGTCGCTGCACCAACTTGGATGACTGCAACGCCACCGGCAAGTTTGGCTAGGCGTTCCTGAAGCTTCTCTCGATCCCAGTCGCTATCAGTTTCGTCGATTTCGCGTTTGATTTGGCTGACGCGTCCTTCGACGTCTGAACTATCACCTGCACCTTCGACGAGGGTAGTTTCGTCTTTGGTGATGATGACCTTGCGGGCTTGGCCTAGAAGGTCGATGCTTGTGTTCTCAAGTTTGAGGCCTACCTCTTCAGAGATGACCTGGCCGCCTGTAAGGATGGCCATATCTTGGAGCATCGCTTTGCGTCGTTCGCCAAAGCCAGGGGCTTTAACTGCGACAGATGTGAAGGTTCCGCGAATCTTGTTAACGACGAGGGTGGCGAGGGCTTCGCCTTCAACGTCTTCCGCGATAATCAACAGCGGCTTCCCACCTTGCATGACCTTTTCAAGGACCGGTACTAGTTCTTGTACCGATGAGATTTTTCCATTGACGAACAAAATGTATGGTTCGTCGAGGACTGCTTCTTGACGGTCAGGGTCGGTTACGAAATACGGTGACAGGAAACCCTTGTCGAATTGCATGCCTTCGGTGAATTCGAGGTCGACACCAAAAGTGTTTGATTCTTCGACTGAGATCACTCCATCTTTGCCGACTTTGTCGAACGCTTCCGCGAGGATTTCGCCGATCGCTGGATCCGCTGAAGAAATCCCGGCAACTGAAGCGATCTTTCCTTTGTCGGAGGATACGTCTTCGGACATTTCGCCGATGGCTTCTACAGCAGATGCGACTGCTGCTTCTATGCCTTTCTTGAGGGACATAGGGTTAGCGCCTGCGGCTACGTTACGTAGGCCTTCGCGAACCATTGCCTGTGCGAGGACGGTGGCTGTAGTTGTGCCATCACCTGCGACATCATTGGTTTTAGTTGCGACCTCTTTGACGAGTTGAGCGCCCATGTTTTCGAATGGGTCTTCAAGTTCGACCTCTCGAGCGATGCTGACACCGTCGTTGGTAATGGTCGGCGCACCGAATGACTTTTCAAGTACCACGTTGCGGCCTTTTGGACCCAAGGTGACCTTTACTGCATCGGCAAGTTGGTTGACGCCTGCTTCTAAGCCGCGTCGTGCTTCTTCACTGAATTTGAGAATTTTTGCCATTTTCAGACTCAGCTCACTATCGCGAGAACATCGCGTGCACTTAGGATCAATAAATCTTCGCCGCCTGATGTGATTTCAGTTCCACCGTATTTGCTGTATATCACGGTGTCGCCGGCGTTCACGTCGACAGGTATGAGTTCTCCGGTTGAATCGGATCGCTTTCCCGGACCTACTGCTAGGACTTCACCCTGTTGGGGCTTTTCCTGGGCTGTATCGGGAATAACAAGACCGCTAGCAGTGGTCTCCTCAGCGACGCCGGGTCGCACAACAATGCGATCCTCGAGTGGCTGCAGGTTCATCAGCTGTTCGCCTCCATAGCTTGGTTATTAGGGCCCATGGAGCGTTAGCACTCTCGCATGGGGAGTGCTAACGATATTGTGGTTGGCTGCCGATAAACAACCTGATAGGGCAACGTTTCTGAGAATTTTGCCAAATTTCTGCGTATCAGTCGATAAATGGGAGCCTGAGATTGGGGTCTGCTCCCAGATCTAAGGGTGATGGGCCTTGGCTTTGCATTCGCCACCATGCAGTGGCGGCGACCATCGCGGCGTTGTCTGTACACATTGCTCGAGAGGGAAGGAACCCTTGTATCCCGTCTTCAACGCATATGTCGAGGGTTTTTTCTCGCAGTTCGCTGTTCGCCGCTACTCCTCCAGCTAAACAAATCCCTTTCGCTCCTATGTCACGCGCTGCTTGTCGAGCTTTGTGCGTGAGGACGTCGACGACCGCTGCTTGAAATGATGCTGCTATGTCTGCTGTTTCGGCATCAGGGTTTTGTCGCACATAGTTGACGACCGCCGTTTTCAGTCCTGAGAACGAGAAGTTGAGGCCTTCGTTACGCATAGGTGGAGTGAATTTGATCGCTGTGGGGTCTCCTTGCTTGCTTAAGTCATCGATGGCGGGGCCTCCCGGATATCCCAGGCCTAAATATCGCGCCACCTTGTCAAAAGCTTCTCCAGCTGCGTCGTCGACTGTGGCCCCCAAAAGTTTGTATTGCCCGTGGTCTTGGAATTCGATCAGCATGGTGTGTCCGCCACTGACAAGCATGACGACCAGTGGGAAGTCCATATCGGGCTCTTCTATTAAGGCTGCATAGAGGTGGGCTTCGTGGTGGTTGATACCAATAAATGGGACGTTCCAGCCGAGCGATAATGCTTTAGCTGCTGATACGCCGATGAGCAGGCTGCCGATTAGACCGGGTCCGTGTGTCGCTGAAACAACGTCGATGTCTTCATCGTTGACTCCTGCTTCGACCATGGCTTCTGCGATTACTGGGGTGAGTAGTGATTCATGCGCTCGTCCTGCTATTTCGGGGACTACACCTCCGTACCGTGCGTGAAGATCTACCTGGCTACTGACAACATTGGCGAGGACTTGGTTGCCGTCGACGACGATGGCTGCTGCGGTTTCGTCACATGAGGTTTCAATTCCTAAGATGACAGTCATTGTTCTCCCCAGTCTGTGGTGCCTGGTATTTCACTTTCGATTTGGTTGAGGAGCGCGGTGTGGTCTGGCTTTTGTATGTCATGGCACCACATCACTAGGGCATCTTCTCCGTTGTCGCCGTAGTAGCCGGCTCGAATTCCCGCTGGTGCGTAACCGAAGCGTCGGTAAAGGTTTTGGGCACGGTCATTTGATACTCGAACCTCAAGGGTCATGGCATCGACGCGATGGGGTAGGCATCCTCGGTGAACGGCGAGCATTAATCGATTGGCGATGCCAAGGCTTTGTGCTTTGGGGTCAACTGCTACGGAGGTGATGTGTCCTTCGTCGTGAACGATCATCGCTCCTCCGTATCCTGCGACTCGACCTTCGTGGTAGGCGACGTAGTAGACGCGTTTATCTCGCCGACGGAGCTCGTCGTGATACATAGATGTGGACCACGGTTTTGCGTAGACCTGTTTGTCGATGTTGCGGATTGCTCGAACGTGCCGCTTTCTCATTTGTTCGATGATGACGTGTGTTTCGGTGGTCATCATGAGCGTTCTCGTTGTTGCCAGTTGATTCTGGCGTCAGGGGCCCGGAGATAGAGAGGTGTGACTTCAGAAGGGGCAACGAATTCTTCGCGCAACGCTCGAGGGTGAGCTAATTCTACGAGTGACCCTGCGTTCGGGTACCTGAATCCTTCTTGGCCGATTTCGACACCTCGAAGATTTTCGAAAGTATCTGCATACCGTTGAGCTCCGTCACCTACTACTAGGCAGTCTTCGGCGTTGGCGTTGAGTTGATTGGCCACATTGTCTGGCTGATCAACGTGAGGTTCAGAGATTCGTTGAATGCCTCCTGCTGTTTTTCGGTATGTCGCATAAAAAATTTCTCCGCGGCGCGCGTCGACTGTGGAGACAATCAGTCGGTCTGAGAATCGGGCCGGGAACGCTGCCAGGTCGAGGCTAGATATACCGATCATCGGTACTTTGCAGGCGTGCGCTATTGCTTTGGCTGTTGCAAGTCCTACTCGAAGCCCAGTGAATAAACCTGGACCGATGTCTACGGCAACTACCCCAATTTCATTGAGATCTAGTTTGGTTTGGGCACACAAAAATTGGATAGCGGGGGCCAAAGTCTCGGCGTGACGGCGATCTCGGGCGGTGTGGAATGAGGCTATGACGCCTTCGTGGCCGCCGATGGCGACTCCTACTTGCGGGGTGGCTGTTTCTATTCCGAGAACAAGCACCTTAGAGTTCTCCCGTTTCGGTGGTAGTCCAGTCAGTCCAAATATCTTCTAGTTGCGAGCTTCTAGATACCCATGAGCTTCCGATTGGTTCAATTTCGAGGACTCGTGCGTCATCAATGTCTTCGGGGTGTCCGAGTTGGATTCGTATGCGAAGAAAGTCTCTTGGCAATTCGGGTACGACCACTTCGCCCCATTCAATGCAGATAGTTGCTTGGTCTTCTAGGAGTTCCGGTAGATCGAGATCGAGGACCTCGGCGAGATTGTCGAGGCGATAGACATCTAAGTGATGGAGGCGTAGCCGTCCTTCGTAGCTTGCCGCCAAAGTGAAGGTGGGGCTTGTTACTTGTTCGGTGACACCTAACGCGGCAGCCAGACCTTGCACAAAAGCAGTTTTCCCGGCTCCAAGGTCTCCTGAGAGAAGGATGACATCGCCTGGGAGCAGGATTGGCTCAAGCGCGGCAGCTACTTGCCTGGTGGCTTCAACGGAACGGGTTCGTACATGCAACATGGTGGCTAACTTTGAGTGTACGACCGGTTATGTGTGCCAACGACGTGGCACTCGTGCCGTTATTGCCGTCAAAATTTCGTAGGGGATCGTCTCGGACCATCTGGCTAGGTCTTCCACCGTGATTTGGTGGGCGTCCGAGGAGCCGATCAGGATCACTTCGTCTCCGTTGTAGGCACTGGAGTCTTTTATGTCGATCATGGTTTGGTCCATGCATACGCGGCCAACGACATTGTGGAGCTCATCGTCGATGATCACTTGAGCTTTGTTGGAAAGTGCTCGGCGGTAACCATCGGCGTACCCGACAGGCAAAGTCACCACTCGGGTAGAGGCTTGAGGTGCCCAAGTGCTGCCGTAGCTAACAGGATTTCCTGCTTCTACTACTTTGAAATAAATAACTTCGCTACGCCATGAAAGTACGGGTTGGAGAGCGATCGTTTGGGTCGTTTCGGTTGTGGGGGCAACTCCGTAGAGCAGTAATCCTGGACGAACGAGATCGAGATGAGCTTCTGGTAAGGCCGCGATGGCCGCTGAGTTAGCTATATGGCGTGTGGGGTAAGGCAAACTGTGTTGCGGGTAGAACTCGAGCGCCTCTAGGAACCTTTCGAGTTGTAGTCGTGCGAATTCAAGTTGAGGTTCGTCAGCGGAAGCGAAGTGGGTGAACACTCCTTCTACTTTGACTGCTGGGCATTGCAGCGCTGCTTCGAAAAGGGTGTCGGCGTTGTAGTGGTGAACGCCGATACGTTCCATGCCGGTATCGATTTTGAGGTGCACAGTTGCTTTGGTCTTTGCTGTTTCTGCGGCCTCGTTTATTTGTCGGAGTTTGTCTACTGACGGGGCCGTGAAGATCAAGTCATGTTCGATGAATAGCGGTATCTGTCTCTCTACTGCACCTCCGAGCACGTGGATTGGTGTTGTAATTCCAGCTTTTCTGAGTGTTACACCTTCTTCGACGTAGGCAACCCCGAGACATGGGGCGTTGAGTTCTTCCAATCTTGTGGCAACTTGTGTTATTCCGTGACCGTATGCGTCTGCTTTGACGATGGGCATCACTTGGGTGTTTCCAACATGTGCCTGTATGGCTTTGTAGTTATTTTCTAACGCGGTGAGATCAATGTCACACCAGGTGGGGCGTTGGGTGTCACTCATTGCGACAACATCGCTGATCGCGCGGGTTGAAGTAATAAAGGCAGGTCGCTGGCTGTCATGTCGGGTTGGGCAAGTTGGGCTGCTTGTCCGTGCCAATGGGCGGCTGCGGCTGCGGCTAGGTGGACTGGTGTGTTTCGGATTATGGCTCCAATGATTCCTGTTAATACGTCGCCGGTACCTGCGGTTGCCAGGCGTTGGTTGGCGTTTCGTACGAAGATTAGGTCGCCGTTGGTGTCGCTAACGAGCGTTGTTGGGCCTTTAAGCAGAACAGCGCTATTTTTGGCTGCTCCGCGGACGGCAGCGCATCGATCTGCGGCTGGTGGCGATCCGGTAAGTTTTTCGAATTCGCCGTCGTGTGGGGTCAATACCGTCGTCGAGGAACTGTTTCGCAGACAGGTTGGGTGAGTAGCGACTGCGGTGAGGCCGTCGGCGTCAACGATGGTTGGGATTGGGGATCGTTCTATAAGTTCCGCTGCTGCAGCAATTGTGTCGGGGTCTGTTCCTAATCCTGGTCCAATAAGCAATGCAGCGAATCGTTCAAGATCTTTTAGGACTTCTGGTACCAAATTCTTGTTGGTGAGCTGTCGCGTAACTGCTTCTGGGGGCATGTCATTGGGTTGGAGGTTGGTTGTGGGTGAGGAGACCACGATCATCCCTGCTCCTGCTCGTAGCGCTCCGCTGGCCGCTAGTTGAGCGGCGCCAGTCATACCAGGCGATGCAGCAATAAGGCGGACCGCGTTGGTCCATTTGTGGTCTGTAGCTGATCGTTGAGATAACGGCAGCGACAGATCTTGGTCGGTGATGAGGTTGCACCCAGAACTGTCGATGTTGAGTCCCAGTTCAGCTATCTCTATTTCGCCTGCTCGGCTGGCGCCGGGTTCCAGCAGAAGTCCTGGCTTTAAAGCACCAAATGTGATGGTGCGATTTGCTTGGAGTGATCCGTTGTCCTGTCCGGTAAGTCCGTCAATGCCAGAGGGAATATCTACTGCCAATACTGGGCATTGAGGTTGCGGCGGTGGTTCCCATTGGTCTCGGAATCCTGTTCCGTACGCTGCGTCGATGACGAGATCGGCTTCTGGAAGAGCGTTCGGGCTGGGGCTATGAATTTTGCATCTGACACCGCGTCGCTCGAGGAGTTGCGCCGCGACTTTCCCATCTTGGCCGTTATTTCCTTTTCCCGCGATGACGTTCGCTCTGCGGCCATAGCCGCCGCCCAACATGCGTAGTGCTGCGTTTGCGACCGCGTAACCGGCACGTTGGATTAGAACGTCCTCAGATTCAGTTGCTTGCGCGTCGATCACTTTCATTTCTGTGGGTGTGACGACAGGTATCACGACGTTCTATTCCGCTATGACGAGTGCTTCGGCGGTTGAAGTTGTATGGCTCAGCGAGATATGCCAGTGGCGAACTCCATTGTGGGCGGCTAACTCAGCTGCAGAACCGTGTAGTTCGAGACCTGGTTTTCCGGTCACGTCTTTGGTGATTTCTATTTCGCGGAACCGAATCTTTCCTAAACCCACTCCTAATGCCTTCATTACTGCCTCTTTCGCAGCGAAGCGCACCGCTAGTCGTTCGGTGGGGTCGGCAGCCGCGTTGCAATAAACCAGTTCTTTGTGAGTAAAGAGGCGTTCACTAATGTTGTGTCGCCGTCGAAGTACCTTCCGGAATCGATCCACATCCACGAGGTCAAGGCCGACACCAATCATGATGTCCAATGCTCCGCTAGCACGTATACCGGTCGGGTTAGGAGGTCGACGACTTCGATAGTGGAGAGGATGTCGTCACGGAAGGAGGGGTGAGACTCCGTTACGGCATCTTGGAGTGCACCGTATCTCCCTCGATATCCCTGCAGCACAGATCTCATTGAAGGGGCAGGCAGATATTCGTGGAATCTGCAGTGGAGAAGCGTGAGCCCTGTTGTTTGGTTGTCTTTGACTTCTGGAATATGGATGATGCTGCGGCCATCGCTTCCGACACCAACCATGATCTCTTTTTCGAAGGCTGCACGGTGTTTACCGCCTCTCAAGGTCGGGTTGGTATCAGTTCTGGAAGCAATGCCCGAAGCAATACCTCCGCGGTCTACAACTTGGATAGTTGCCTCCGCCTCTACATCTCCTTCTATTCGGTAGCGAGTCCATCCAGTTACTTCCGCTACTGATGCGTCTAGGGCTGCCAAGGTCCGTAGTTCTCGGTACGAGAGACGATCTCGTGGGGTACCAGCATCGAGAGCAGCCATAGCGAGCGTTGATCGCAGCAATGTTTCGTCGGATCGCGATATGCCGACAGTCACTGTTTTCGCCTGATGTTTAATCGCGTCAACTGGTCGGGTTAGTTCATCTATTGCTTTGGTGAGCGCTGCATTGAGGTCATCAATAACAACTCCAGGTCGACCAACTTTGCCGACATCTATTTGGTAGCTGTCGAGTGATGCAATGCCTAATGCGTATCTCAGAATTGTTACTACCTTGGCGGCGGTGCTGGCTTCGAGGTGACCGTCGTACATCGAGGCTCGCAATCCGTCGAGAAAGTGGCTGCCGGGTGTCGCTAAATCATCTCGCAGTTGTTCGAAGGCGCCATCTTCTAGGGTTCCTTCGGCAATAAGGCTTTCGAGTGTTGATCGCATTTGACGCAATGGGAGAGCTTGACTGTCGATTGCTAACGCTGCTTCATATCCGAATAGGTGACCGACAATGGTCGCCAAGATGAAATCAAGTGCGGGGTGTAGTCGCGGAACTGTAAGGAGATCTGCAGCTACTTCAAACCGTGATTCATTTTCGCTGGCTACCACTATCGGTACTGCCTTGTGGGCACGATATATCGCTACTTCTTTGGCGACGTCATCGATGTTTGATCCACTGAGCCCTGCAGCGCACACAAATATAAGAGGCTCTGACGAGAGGTCTATGTGCTTTTTGTCTTCGGTTCCATCTTCTGGGATGGCCTTATAACAAAGCTCTGAAAGCTTGATTCTGATTTCGTTAGCCGCGATTCGGTTGGGGCCATTACCTACGACTGCCCAATACCGTTTCTGGGGTGCGTGGCGTTGCGCTGCAGCAGCTATATCTGCGCGTGTCGATATGACTTGTTCCATCGATTTCGGGAGTTCGCGAAGTGCACGAAGAATCTCATTTTGATCTCGCGTCTCGTCGACGAGATTTGCTATAGCGCTGCTGAGTAAGACCGTAGCTACCACTTGTGCGTAAAAGGCTTTGGTGGATGCAACCGACATTTCAACATCGCGACCGTCTGATGTGTAGAGAACTCCATGGGATTTGTCAGTGAGGTCACTCCCGCGGCGGTTAACTATCGAGATGATGTGGCCACCGCGTTGCCTAATCAAATCAACTGTCCTGTTGGTGTCTGTTGTGGTCCCTGACTGACTTACCGCTACAACCAAGGTGTCCGACATGTCAGTGGTCATTGAGAACCCACTGACTTCTGTAGCAAGTTGAGCTTCCACTAATATTTCGTGGTCTTTCAGAAGCGGACTGAGAAATTGGGGAAGTGTTCGCGCCGCCACTGCGGCAGTTCCTTGGCCGATTGCGATGATTCTTTTGATTTTCTTGTTTTTGAACGACTCCCGGATCCTGTCGGAGATGACATCTGGCCCAAGTTGCACTCGGAGCATGTCGTCCACTTCGATGATGCGCCCACGAAGTGTTTTGCGCACTGACTCAGGTGCTTCTTGAATTTCTTTGAGCAGGAAGTGGGGGGCGTCGCCTCGATCGATGTCGCGGGTGGTAATGTCAGCGGTCGTTATTTCATCTTGTTGAACAGGTAATTCAGTTCCGTCATACGCGACGCGGGTTATACCTTCGAGATCACCGGCTTTGGTGGCATCGAGTTGAATGATCTGACCTGCGCTTGATATGGGGTTGTCGAGATCTGCCGGCTTTTCTCCGTCCATCCTTATCCATTGAGAGGCATTTTCTATAACTCCATATGGCTCACTAGCAACTACGAAGGAGTTGTTCGCTATGCCGACATATATGGCTTGGCCACTTCCTCTCAGCGCTAGTGAGAGTTTGTGAGGTTGTTCGGCGTTATGGCTAGCGATAGCCATCGATCCTTCGAAGGTTGAGACAGTGGTACGGAAAGCTTCTAGGTCACTGGCGGTAGAGGTGAGTTGTCTGCTGATGAGGGGAGGAATGATCTTGGCATCAGTAGTGATTTCCGGTGCGAGATTTAGCTTCTGGAGTTCAGTGAGATCCATGTAGTTATCTATGTCACCGTTAAGCACCGCTGAGACGTAGGGTTTGTCATCATTGGTGGTTTCTTGTGAGTCGACGGGGTGGGCGTTCGCTTCGGAGATAACTCCAACGCTTGCCCAGCGGGTGTGACCAAGAACAGTGACCGTGGATTCATCGCCGAGAAGCGCTTCTTGTAATAGTTCGTCGCCACGTATGGCGGCTCTAATAGCCGTGCTGTTGTCGCCGAGGTCTCCGATTTCTGCAGCGTTCTTGTAGACGAAAGCTATGTGTTTTCCGCAGTCGCGGATTGCGCCTGATCGCAGGATGGGGTCTTTGAAGCGCGAACCTTCCAACACGCTAGAGGGGAGGTTATGGTTCGCTACGAAGATTTCAATGCCTGCTGAGTCTCGTCCGCGTACTTCGAGTCGGTCCAAGGCCGAAAGGGCTGTCTGGATTGACATCAATCCTGGGAGGGAATTGGGGTCTGGTGTTGTTCCGGCTAGGTCAATGATGGCTTCAGCGGTTCGCAAGTGATCTCGTTCTATGGCCCACAGTGAGTCACGTACTCGAAGTAAAGACGAGTTCAGTTGTTCTAAATCAGTAGACAAATGATCTAGGTGTTTGTCGATCGCTTCGAGCGCGTTGTTAGCTCTGAGAGTTTCGCCTTGAATCGCTAATGCTGAAGATCGATCGAAGACCAGCATGCGAATGCCTGGAACAGTTCGCAGGTCTTCGTCTATTCCTGCAAATAAATTCGCCGCTTGTGTTATGTGCTCTGGAGCATTTTCAGAACTTTCGAAAGCAGATTGCAGAAAAGAGACTGCCGAACTGAGGCGCGGAAGGATTACCTCGGAACGCAGTGTTTCTTGGGATTCCCGTCCTCGAAGAACAGCGATGATGCCGCACATACAGTTGAGGGTAGCGGTGGCGCGGCCGCTGTTATTCGCGGTCTAGTCGATAGTGGAGCGAATCATGTTCGCTAAGCGTTGTGCTTCGCCATGCGCCAGGGTTTCATCGACCGCTTCTACCATCACTCGAATTACTGCTTCTGTCCCACTTGGCCTGACTAGCACTCGTCCATTATCACCGAGACGTTCTTCAGTTATCTCGATTTCTTTTTGTATGTCTGTGGTGATTGCGAAAGATTTCGAAGCTACGGGAACGTTGAGGAGTATCTGTGGGAATTGCTGCATCGCCTCGCTAGCAAGTGCTGCACTGTTGTTCCCACGGCGAAGGATTAGGTCGGTGAGTAGCACTCCGCTAAGAAGCCCATCACCGGTGGTTGCATATTTTCGAAATATCAGGTGCCCGGACTGTTCTCCTCCTAGGTCGGCTTCTCCGTCGTCCAGTCGGCTGAGAACGTTCCGATCTCCCACCGGTACTTCGATAGTGGTGATATCCGCCTGCCGCATGGCTTGTCGCAAACCGAAGTTAGACATCACTGTGATAACCACGCTTCTGTTGAGAAGCATGTCTTGGCTATCAAGATCGGTGGCGAACATGCAGAGCTGCCGATCTCCGTCGATCAGTTCTCCATTAGATGCGATAGCGATGAGCCGATCCGCGTCGCCATCTAACGCAAGTCCTATGTCAGCTCCAGCGGATTGAACGATTTTGCTCAGACTTTCAGTGTGTGTTGAACCGCAATCCTGGTTGATATTTCGTCCGTCCGGTTCGGCATTAATGAGGTCAACTTTGGCACCAAGTCCGCGAAACAGCGGTTCAGCTATATGCGAGGCTGATCCATTGGCACAGTCAATAACAACGTGAGCTCCGTCTAACGAGCGGTTCTCTATTGCTTCTGCAATTGAGTTCATCCAATCCTTGGTTGGGTTGGGATGTTGTATTGAGTCTGATCGTCGTTCAGGGATCGCTGTTGTATCCGATAGAAGTTCATTTAATTTTTTTTCGATGAGCTCTTGCTCTTGGTCGAAGAGTTTGCGGCCCCCGGGGGCAAAGATCTTCACCCCATTGTCGGTCCATGTGTTGTGTGATGCTGACACCACAACTCCGCCGGAATTTTCGATTTTCGATAGGTACGCGATGGTCGGTGTTGGAATGACTCCACAGTCCACAGCGGATATTCCAGCATGATTGATCGCCGACAACATCGCTTCAGATAGAGCGGGTCCTGATTCTCGGGTGTCGCGTCCGACGATCCAGCGATCGGCCGACAAGACTTCGGTCGCAGCAACCGCGAGGCATGTGACAAATCTTTGGTCGAGTATTTCGGGCGCTGGGCCACGAACACCATCGGTGCCGAATGACAAGGTCATCTCGACTCCTTTGAGATTTACCGCTTGGAGTACTGCGGTGCCTTACGAGCCTTTTTAAGGCCGTACTTCTTGCTCTCTTTAGCTCGAGCATCTCGAGTTAACAATCCTGCGGCTTTCAGAACAGGTCGTTGTTCTGGGTCTAGTTCTATTAGAGCCCTGGCTATTCCTAGTCGAAGAGCTCCTGCTTGCCCTGCTGGGCCTCCTCCGTCGAGCGTGGCATCAATGTCGTATGCCTCAAGCTGTTCGATAAGGCGAAGGGGTTCGGTGACCAACAGGCGGTGGACCGAGGAAGTGAAATAGTCGTCGAAGGTTCGCTTGTTGCATGTAATTACGCCGGTACCTGGGCGAAGTCGTACGCGGGCGACGGCTTCTTTGCGTCTACCTGTTGTTTGGGTCAGTGGAGCAGTCATTTATTTTTTAATCTCAGGCTTTCGCTACGGCTTTTTCTAATGTCAGGACTTCTGGTTTCTGGGCATCGTGTGGGTGTTCTGCACCCGCATACACTTTTAGTTTGGTCAACATCTGAGCACCAAGACGGTTGCTTGGGAGCATTCCCTTAATGGTCCGACGAATCGCATCTTCGGGTTGTTGTTCAAGAAGGTCAGCATAGGTTTGTGTCTTCAAGCCACCTGGGTATCCGGAGTGACGATGAACAAGCTTCTTTTCAGCTTTTTCGTTCGTGAGAACAACTTTGGCTGCATTCAGGATGATGACGTGGTCGCCACAGTCCAAATGCGGGGCGAAGGTTGGCTTATGTTTTCCTCGGAGAATGCGGGCTACCTCAGTAGCCATTCGGCCGAGGACCAAGTTCTCAGCATCCACAACAAACCACTGACGTTGGATTTCGCTGGCTTTGGGGGAATAGGTACGCACTATGCGTCAACCTCTCGAGTCTTCGGGAACATCTTTGTTTGGGGATGGCCCAACACAAACATGATGAGGCCGGGGATTAAGGCTACGGGTCGTTGGGTGAAACGACAAACGTCAACAACGAGTGATTTCGTGTTTATCGATCCTACTGATCAACTTTTCCGTATGTCACCTGCTTCAACACCAGTCCATGAGGGGGCGCTATGGGCGGTGCGGCGGACCTATCTTTAGCTTTTAGAACAGCTTCGAACGTTTGGGCGTCCCACTTTCCTGAGCCGACGGCGACACAAAACCCTGTCAACGACCTAACCATTTGGTGACAGAATGCATTCGCCGATATTTCAAAATGCATTCGTTCATGGGTGTCTGGCACCCACTTTGCTGACCGGATTCTTCTGATCATCGAGGATTCAGGTTGCCCTTTGGGTCTTCGGCAAAAAGACGTAAAGTCGTGTTCTCCTAAGAACAAACTCCCAGCTTGGTTCATTGCATCAAGATTGAGCGGGTCTGGTATATGCCATTCAAGGTCAGCGCGTAGTGGGTCAGCTTGGGGTGCGTTCAGAATGGCGTAGTGATACATCCGTTCAGTTGCCGAGAAACGGGCGTTGAAATCATCGGTTACTGCTGTCACTGCGTGCACCCGTATATCAGGGCTACATATGCTGTTGAGTGCAGTTACTAGACGTTCACAATTAAGCCGTGAGCTATCGGTTCGAAAAGATACGACTTGCGCTGTCGCGTGAACACCAGCATCTGTTCGACCCGCGACTGTTAGTTCAACGGTTTCACCAAGTATTTGTTCTAGGGCGCTTCGGAGTTCCCCGCCGACTGTCCGAACACCGGGGTTCTCAGCGAAACCCCGAAAGTGGGTTCCCTTGTAGGCAAGGTCGATTCTCACAGTTTGGGCAAAGGTCACTACTAGGAAGGTAGTTTCATATTGGTGTTGGAGGGTAAAGATGTTTGATGTTGTTATTAGAAACGGTCTTGTAGTTGATGGCACGGGTGCACCGGGCCGGATTGTTGACGTGGCTGTAAAAGATGGACGTATAGTCGCTGTTGGCAAAGTTTCGGAGAGCGGCATCAGCGAGGTTGATGCTGAAGGTCTGGTAGTCGCACCAGGGTTTGTGGATGTTCATACCCACTTTGATGCTCAGGTCTTCTGGGACACAACCTTGTCTCCATCTCCTTTACATGGTGTGACCACTGTTATCAGCGGTAATTGTGGCTTTACCATCGCTCCTTTAGAACCGGAGCATGGCGACTACATGATGCAGATGTTGGCAAGGGTCGAGGGCATGCCCCTGACTTCTCTTCAACAAGGAGTTCCATGGAATTGGCGTACCTTTGGCGAATACCTTGACGCCATCGATGGCAGCTTGATGCCCAATGCAGGATTTCTTGTCGGACATAGCGCATTACGTCGCACTGTGATGGGTGAACGATCGGTAGGTGAATTCGCGTCTGACGATGAATTACAAGCAATGAAGGACCTGCTGGCGGAAAGCATCGAAGCCGGTGGGCTGGGGTTTAGCTCGTCTTGGGCAAAAACACATAACGACGCAGACGGTGACGCTGTTCCGTCTCGTCACGCTTCGCAAAGAGAACTCGTTGAACTGTGCGCTGTGTTGAAAGACACTCCAGCCGTAGCTCTTGAGTTCATACCAACTATCGAACGATTCGACAATGAGGTCTACCAGTTACTGACTGACATGTCTGTTGCGGCGGACAAGCCTCTTAACTGGAACGTGATTTTCGTCAATGCTCGGCAAGCTGACCTCATCGAAGAAAAGTTGCAAGCTTCAAATTTCGCTGCTCAGCAGGGCGGCCGTGTAATTGCGCTCACCGCACCCATGCCAGCCGAAAGCAGATTGTGTTTCGAGAGTGGTTTCTTACTCGACACTTTGCACGGTTGGAGAGAACCTATGGCTCTATCAAGCGACGAAAAGTTGGCGTTGCTGTCAGACCCGGACCGTCGCAACAAATTAAATGAAGATGCTCAAAAGCCGAGCGCTTTCCGTGGCGTCGCCCGGTGGGAACGTCTCACCGTCGGAGAAGTTTCTAAACAGGGCTTAAAGCATCTCGAAGGTCGCACCATTGGTGATATCGCTGAGGAACTGGGCCAAACGCCTTGGGAAGCATTGTGTGAAATCGTCGTTGAGGATGACCTCAAAACTGGTCTGTACCCACCAGCAGCTGGCGACAACGAAGAGTCTTGGGCTCTGCGACAGGAACTGTGGAATGACGAGCGTTGTCTGATTGGGGCATCAGATGCGGGTGCTCATTTAGATTTTCTGGCGACCTTTAACTATTCGACCTATCTCTTGGCGGCAGCTCGAGATCGGGACCTCTTGACTCTCGAAAGCGCCGTCCAAAAGCTCACTGATGTTCCGGCTCGTCTATACGGATTAAAGGATCGCGGCCGAATTGAAGAGGGCTGGTGCGCAGATCTAGTTATTTTTGATCCCGAAAAAGTTGCTCCAGCAGAGATTGAGGTCCGCGAAGACCTTCCTGGAGGTGCGTGGCGTTTGTATAGCGAAGCTATAGGCGTCCATCATGTCTTCATCAACGGTGAACAGGCGGTCCGTGATGGGCAGTTCACTGACGCTAGACCTGGAACATTGCTTCGCTCTGGTCGAGATACCGACCCGGTAACAGCATCTAAATAAAGCAGTTAATGATCTCTGCCTTCAGGATCGAGAATGGTTATGAGCTCCTCGATATCGAACCCTGGTTGCTGCGATGGCCTAATCACTCGCGCTTCTGCTTTTTCGAGACGCTCCACCGTGTCTTTAATGACTGACACTGCTGCCTCGGGGACCACAACTGCACCATGACAGTCGGCGTGAATGATGTCACCTGGGAGTACAGCCATTCCATGAACTTCAACTGGGGACCCATATTCGACGACATGCACCCACCCATGAGATGGGCTCAAAGAACCTGCTAAGGCACCGAATCCTTCAGCCCACATGTCAACGTCTCGTATCGAGCCGTTTGTCACTACCCCAACTGATCCAAGGCCTTTGTGGAGGTTGCTGTTTACCTCACCCCAGTGGGCTCCAAACCCGACTGGATCATCAATGTCTTCTATCACCGTCACTGTCGGTGCTGGTGGTTCTGCTATGTGGCGAAAATAGCCGATTCGGGTCTCTAGATCGTCGGGTTTGCTTCTACCCGACGGTTGGGTCGCCATAATCTTTGCTGTCCGCGCGTATCCAACCATCGGAGGTAAAGACGGGTCATGGCAAATAAACGGCCTCGTTGTGAAACCTTCGAGCCGCCGCTCGGGGGCAATGACTTCTATCGCATTACAAATGGTCGGGGTATCGAACTCTCGAAGAGTAGCTAGCTCAAGTAATTCCGGCATGGCCGAATTCTACGCGTCGGCTTAGACCAATTCGATAAGTGCCATGGGGGCGTTATCACCGCTACGGGGACCCAATTTCAGGATTCGGGTATATCCGCCAGGTCGGTCTTCGTACCGGGGCCCAATCTCGTCCACCAACTTCTGCGCCATCTCTTGATCTCCGTTTAGGCGTGATACAAGTTGACGATGCCGATGCAAGCTATTGGATCCAGCGCTCGCCTTTTTGGCTTTCGTAATCAGTTTTTCAGCGTAAGGGCGAAGAGCTTTGGCTTTAGCTTCTGTTGTTTCGATGGCTTCCGCTGCAAACAAAGACGCAGCTAAGTTGGCCATCATTGATCGTTGGTGACTTGAGCTACCGCCTAGTCGGCGGCCCTTTTTCGGGGTTGGCATCAGGGTGCTCCTATTGGACCGACGGGGTCATGCCTTTGAGGGCTAGTCCACGCTCATCAAGTTTTTGAACGACCTCGTCAAGTGATTTTTGACCGAAGTTCGTGATCGCCATCAAGTCATCGATGCTCTTTTCGAGGAGTTCACCAATGCTGTTGACTTGGCCTCGCTTGAGGCAGTTTCTTGGCCTCTCGCTCAAATCTAGATCTTCAATCGGTAGTTCGAGCTCAGGTGAGGAGGTTTCGACAATAGCGATTTCCTGAATCTCTAACCCAAGAGGCTCCTCGCTCAGTTCAGCTATAAGCCCAATTAGGCTGGCCAATGTATCTCCAGCTGAAGCAAGCGCGTCTCTGGGAGTCATAGCGCCGTCAGTGTCAATATCGAGTATCAACCGATCATAATTTGTTGATTGTTCAACTCTGACTGGCTCTACCTCTATAGCTACTCGTCGCACGGGGCTAAACAGTGCATCGATGGGAATGACACCAATAGTTGACGTGCTGTCTTGAGTTTCAGATGAAAGATATCCGCGTCCGTCTTGGACAGTGATATCGACGGCGAGGCGCCCATCGTTACTCAAGGTAGCTATATGAAGATCCGGGTTAACGCATTCAACGTCAGTTCCCCAGTCGACATCACCGGCAGTGAGGTCACAAGGTCCTGAGGCATCAAGTCGAACTGCTACAGGTTCGTCACTGTGGCAAATCAAGACGATGTCTTTCAGGTTGAGGATGAGGTCAGTGACATCTTCGACTACGCCATCAATGGTCGCGAACTCATGCAGAGCCGCTTCTCCGTCGAATTTGACTTGAGTAATAGCCGCACCAGGCACTGACGACAGCAGCGTGCGTCGCAGGGAATTGCCAATTGTGTGACCGAAACCTGGTTCAAGAGGACCGATAGCAAATCGCTGCCGATTGTCTTGCTCGTCTCCGAGGGCTTCAACTGTTGGGCGCTGCATGGTGAGCATGCTCACAATATCTCCATTGGGCCAGGGGTGGATTACTTGCTGTACAACTCAACGATGAGTTGCTCACGAACTGGGATTTCGATTTGTTCGCGGTTCGGAACCTCTCGAACAGTGACCTGTTGGCCATTGTCGCCAGCGTCGAGCCACATCGGAGCAGCACGATCGAGGACGTCGAGATTCCATCGGATGGTGACCATTTCACGAGCCTTAGGTCGTAACTCGATCACATCACCTTTACGGGCACGGAAGCTGGGCACATTGACCCGTCGACCGTTGACATTTATATGTCCGTGACTTACGAACTGCCGAGCTTGAGGGCGGGTAGCTGCCCAACCTGCTCGATACACAACGTTGTCGAGTCGGAGCTCGAGAAGGCGCAAAAGGTTTTCACCAGTCACTCCTCGTTGTCTTGCCGCTTCGTCGTATGTATTGCGGAACTGTTTTTCAGTAATACCGTAAGTAAAACGCGCTTTCTGTTTTTCTTGCAACTGAACAAGGAACTCAGAATTCTGGCTGCGTCTACGACCACGGCCGTGTTCACCTGGCGGGTACGGTCGCCTGTCCAGCGCCTTAGTCTCACCGGACGTGCCCCATACGTTGATCCCTAAACGTCGCGAAACACGCGCCTTAGGCCCTGTGTAGCGTGCCATCAGTCAGACCCTCCGTCGCTTAGGTGGTCGACATCCGTTGTGTGGCACCGGCGTCATGTCTTTGATGCCAGTAATTTCGATACCAGTGTTCTGAATCGATCGAATCGCTGTCTCGCGTCCTGAACCGGGGCCCTTCACTTGCACATCAACTCGACGAACACCATGTTCCATAGCTTTGCGGGCAGCTTCTTCCGCTGCTTGTTGCGCCGCAAATGGGGTTGATTTCCGTGAACCTTTAAATCCGACGTTGCCAGCAGAAGCCCAAGAAACCACATTTCCTTTTTGGTCACTAAAACTGATGATGGTGTTGTTAAACGAACTTTTAATGTGCGCGACACCGTGGCCGACGTTCTTGCGTTCTTTCCGGCGCGGCCGCCGTGCTGCTGGTTGAGGATCCGCCATATTCTTCTTTCAGTCTTTTTCTTTGTAGGCGATCACTTGAGGACCTTCTTCTTACCCGCAACAGTCTTGCGTGGACCCTTTCGGGTACGAGCATTGGTGTGGGTTCTTTGCCCTCTCACCGGTAGACCTCGTCGGTGGCGAATGCCTTGGAAACAGCCAATTTCAATTTTTCGTTTTATGTCTTGAGCTACATCTCGACGAAGATCACCTTCGACGGTGTAGTTCTCATCTATGAAGTTTCGTACTTTGACGACTTCTTCATCGGTTAGATCTCGAACTCGAGTGGCTCGACCAATGTTGAGCGCCTCACATATATCTGCTGATCGAGTCCGCCCAACTCCGTATATATACGTAAGGGCAACTTCAACTCGTTTTTCTCTCGGAATATCAACACCTGCGATACGGGCCATAGTTCAGAAACTCCTATCCCTGCCGCTGCTTGTGACGTGGGTTGGAACAGATCACGCGTATACGACCATGACGCCGAATAACTCGGCACTTATCACAGATCTTTTTAACGCTAGGGCGGACCTTCATTTGAATACCTGGTGCTGGGGTCGCGAGGCAAAGAGAACACCCAAATTGCGACCAATTGCGGAAGTGGCTTCGTTGAATCGACCAACAAGCCGAAGAAAGAGCATACCGGGAGTGGACTCAGGCACCAATCTCAACGACATACTCAGTGCCGACTTTCGATCGCATCAATAATGCGGCTCTTAACTTCTTGTTCAGTCCCTAGGCCGTCTACGGCGGTCAGAACCCCTCGAGAAGAGAAGAAACTCAGCAGGGGTGCTGTTTCTTCTTGGTAAAGGTGCAGTCGACGTTCTATTGCTTCTGGTGTGTCATCGTCGCGGCCGCGGGCAAGCATTCTTTGGGTAACTACGTCATCGGGTACTTCGATATCGATGGCGGCGTCTATGCCCTGAGGGGCGAGCATCTCCACAAGTCCTTGTGCTTGAGCGTCGGTTCGAGGGAATCCATCTAACAGAAATCCATTTTGCGCGTCTGGTTGATTTAGGCGTTCTTTAACGATTCCAAGAATCAGCTCGTCTGAAACTAAGTCACCGGCCTCCATAATCGCTTTTGCTTGGAGACCTAATTCAGTGCCTTCAGCCACCGCAGCACGGAGCATGTCGCCGGTTGAGATATGAGGTATCCCAAAATGGTCGACTAAGAATGCGCATTGGGTGCCTTTACCGGCTCCTTGTTTTCCTAGAATCACGAGTCGAGTCATTATTTCTTCCTCGGCTACTTAAGAAAGCCTTCGTAGTTGCGTTGGAGCAACTGGCTATCTACTTGTTTCATAGTTTCGAGAGCGACGCCCGCAGCAATAAGTATCGACACGCCTCCAAATCCGATCGAGGCACCACCACCACCCATCGCTCCTAGGTCGCTTGTGACAGAGAGCAGGACTGTGGGGATGAGCGCTACGAACGCTATGAAGAGGGCGCCCGGCAAGGTAATACGGTTAAGAATTTTGCCGAGGTATCGCTCGGTTTGGGGTCCAGGACGTACTCCTGGAATGAAGCCTCCCTGCTTCCGAATATTGTCCGCTTGACGCACGGGGTCGAAAGAAATCGTTGTATAGAAGTATGCGAAACCAACAATCAGCATGCCGAAGAAGAGAATGTAGACAATGCTGTCGGGTTGGGTGAGATAGTCGTTTACGAACGTTTGCAACCATCCCCAATTTGCCACGTTCGATAGGAGAACCGGCAAGAAAAGAATTGAGCTAGCGAAGATGACTGGGATGACACCGGATTGGTTCACCTTTAAAGGGATGTATGTGTTTTGTCCGCCATACATTTTCCGTCCTACTTGGCGCTTGGAAAATTGCACTGGTATCCGGCGTTGCCCCTGTTCAATGAACACGATCGCGACCATCATTGCGATCGCAACCACAATGGCAGCGCCTAAGTAGAAGTTCCCCTCGACAGCTCGTAAACGAGCTCCGTCAAAGGGAATTGTCGATACGACTGAGGCGAAGATGAGAAGCGACATCCCGTTTCCTACGCCTCGTTGACTGATGAGTTCACCCATCCACATAAGTAGTGCTGTACCAGCGGTTAGCGAAAGGATGACTAACGCCACGCGGGGGAAAGTAAAATCGGGGATCACAATTACTGCGCTTGTATTACCGAGTGCTGTTCCCTGACCGCGTCCGAAGATGAATGTGATACCAGTCGCCTGAATGAACGCGATAGCCAACGTTAGGTATCGGGTGTACTGGGTGATTTTTTTCTGGCCTACCGCGCCTTGTTGTTGAAGTTGTTCCAGACGAGGAATAGCAACTGTCAAGATTTGGATAATGATCGATGCCGTGATGTACGGCATGATGCCGAGGGCGAAGATGGCGAAGTTAGTTAGGGCGCCACCGGAGAAGAGATTGAGTAGGGCGAGAACGCCACCTGTTTGGTCTGCTTCTTCTCGTAGCGACAAAATCGCGTCAAAATCGATTCCGGGTACTGGAACTTGGGAGCCAAGTCGGTAGGCACCCAGAATGGCTATGGTGAACAGAATCTTCATTCGAAGATCTGGAACACGAAAGATGTTGCGCATACTTCCGAGCAAGGTAAACCCCGTTTATCGGTTGGTGTGCTGGTTACCGCGAGCCGGAGGTCGCGGACCCTTAAATGTAGGCGGCAAAATCTCAACAGTGCCGCCGGCGGCTGTTATTGCTGCTTCAGCACTTTTCGATACTGCGTGTGCTTTAACGGTCACAGGGCGATCAATTTCGCCCCGGCCGAGAATTTTGACCATTACGCCTTTGGATATGAGCCCCTTTTCGAGAAGCGCTGCTGGGTCAATTTCATCGAGCTGTGACTCGGCGATAGTGTCCAAGTTGATCGGCTGGTATTCAACCCGGAAGGGGTTGGTGAAGCCTTTCATTTTTGGAAGTCGGCGTTGAAGCGGAAGTTGTCCGCCTTCATACCAGACAGGGACTTTGCTACGTGCCTTGGTTCCCTTGGTACCTCGTCCTGCTGTTTTGCCGCCTTTGCCCGCGATTCCGCGACCGACGCGTTTGGGTCGCTTCTTGGATCCTGGTGCTGGTTGTAAGTCGTGTGGTTTCAGCATGTCTACTTGTTCAGCTTTCCTCTACGTCAATGAGGTGGGCGACCTTGTGGATCATCCCTCGAATTTCAGGTCTATCAGGCAGGGTGTTCGTCTTTCCTATTCGTCCTAAACCCAGTGCGCGAAGCGTTCCACGATGTTTGGGCTTTGTGCCAATAGATGAACGGACTTGTTTGACTTTCAGGTCACTCATGAAGATACCTCAGCGGCGGGTTTCGGAAGCTTGGCTTGCCGTTCTGATTCGCGGTATGCGGCTAGCAGAGCTGCAGGAATGCATTCTTCGGGTGACAGGCCACGCAGGTCGGCTATTTCGTCGGGGCGTTTGAGTCCTTGTAGCCCAGCGATAGTGGCTTTCGCCACATTGATGTGGTTGGAAGACCCGAGTGACTTTGCCAGCACATCATTGACCCCTGCTTCTTCAAGAATGGCTCGAGCCGCTCCGCCAGCGATCACTCCAGTACCTGGGGCGGCGGGCTTCAGTAGTACGCGGCCTGCGCCTGTCTCGCCGAGAATGGGGTGAATAATGGTTGTCCCGGCGAGTGGTACGCGAAACAAATTCTTTTTGGCTTCTTCGGTGCCTTTTTGGATGGCGAGGGGGACTTCTTTCGCTTTGCCATATCCAAGACCGACTTGGCCAGCTCCATCACCGATAACAACCAGTGCCGTGAAGGAGAAACGTCGTCCACCTTTTACGACTTTAGCTACTCGGTTGATGTCAATCACTCGGGATTCGCGGAGCCCGTCATCTCCACTGTTTCGTGGGTTGTCTTCTCGACGGCGATCGTCTCGACGGCGGTTTCCTCGATCATCGTTGCGGCGATTTTGATTGGCGTTAGCGTCAGTCATGGTCAAGCTCCTAGAACTTCAATCCGGCGTCTCGGGCGGCGTCGGCGAGGGCCGCTACACGGCCGTGATATTTGTTTCCCCCGCGGTCGAAAACCACGGAATCGATTCCAGCTTCCTGGGCTCGTTCAGCAAGTCGGCTGCCTACTTTGCCAGCAGCTTCTTTATTGCTTGTAGTTACTCCACGCAGGTCAGCTTCTGAAGTTGAGGCAGAAGCAACTGTGCGACCATTCTCGTCATCAATAATTTGGGCCGAGATATGCC
This sequence comes from Acidimicrobiaceae bacterium, assembly GCA_002722565.1. Classification (GTDB taxonomy): domain Bacteria; phylum Actinomycetota; class Acidimicrobiia; order Acidimicrobiales; family Poriferisodalaceae; genus MedAcidi-G3. The sequence continues at coordinate 21,691 of PBMG01000006.1, read as the reverse complement.
GATTGGACCTGAAGACACTGAGCCGCGGGCGGCTTGTTGTTCCAGTGACCTTTTTCCGAACTCGACGTTGGCGGCGTTGGCGCTGTGCGCTGCGTGATGTCATTTCAATACCTACTTTGCGGCCTTGCCGGCTTTGCGAATTACGTGTTCGTCGACATATCTGATGCCCTTGCCTTTGTATGGCTCAGGTTTTTTGAGGGCGCGAATATCAGCAGCGACCTGCCCAACGAGTTGTTTATCGATGCCTGAAACTTTGATGATTGTCGGTTCGGGCACCTCGAAGGTGATGCCCTCTGGGGCTTCGACGCTGACTGAATGGCTGAACCCGAGGGCTAACTCCAATGCGTTGGTTCCTTTGGCTTGAGCTCTGTATCCAACGCCAACGATGTTGAGTTCTTTCATATAGCCGTTGGAAACACCTTCAACCATGTTGTTCACAAGTGCTCGGGCTAGTCCATGCAGCGAGCGTTGCTGTCGGCTGTCATCGTTCCGAGTGACAGTTATTTCGGATTCTTCGACCTGAACTTCAATGCCTTCAGGGATCTCTTGGCTCAATTCGCCTTGCTTGCCTGAAACTTTGACTACTCCGGCTGAAATCTCCACCGAAAGTCCATCTGGGATTGTGATAGGAGCGTTACCTACTCTTGACATGTTCGCCTCCTACCAGACGTAACAGAGGATTTCGCCGCCGATGTGGTTGCGACGCGCTTCTCTGTCGGTCATGAGACCTTTGCTGGTTGATAGAACGGCGATACCTAGGCCACCGAGGACTCTAGGAACATCGTCGGATTTGGTGTACACACGAAGACCTGGTTTTGATATTCGTTTCAACCCCGAGATGGTGCGGCTGCGGTCGGGTGTGTACTTCAATTGGATGGACAGAATTTGTCCTGGCCGATCTGTTGCTTCGGCAATTTGGTATTCACCTATGTAGCCCTCTGATTTAAGAATCGCGGCTAGAGATTCTTTGAGTTTTGAGTAGGGCATCTCTACATGGTCTTTGTATCCCTGGTGTGCGTTTCGCACTCGGGTGAGCATGTCGGCTATTGGGTCAGTCATTGTCATTGTTATCTCCCCTCACCAGCTCGCCTTGGTTACACCCGGAATTTCTCCGGCGTGGACCATTTCGCGGAGGCATACGCGACACAAACCAAACTTGCGATATACCGATCGCGGTCGGCCGCAACGGCGACAACGGGTGTATCCGCGGACTTTGAACTTAGGGGTACGTTGCTGTTTGTTGCGAAGCGCCTTCTTAGCCATCAGTTCTGCCCTTCAGTGCGGAACGGAAAACCGAGCGCTGTGAGCAACGCTCGACCATGTTCGTCGTTATTGGCGGATGTCACGAGTGTGATATCCATACCTCGGATTTTGTTAACAGAGTCATAACTAATTTCTGGGAAAATCAATTGTTCGGTAACTCCGAATGTGTAGTTGCCATGACCGTCAAAGGAACGGGGTGACAATCCTCGGAAGTCACGAATTCTTGGGATGGCGAGACTCACAAGTCGGTCGTAGAACTCCCACATCCTGTTATTTCGAAGAGTTACTTTCGCCCCAATAGCGTTTCCTTCTCGGAGTTTGAAACCTGCTATTGACTGTTTTGCTCTAGTGATTGCTGGTTTTTGGCCGGTGATCTTTGTGAGATCTTCAACCGCGCTATCTAGGAATGCCCTATTGACGAGCGCATCTCCAACGCCTGAGTTGACAGAGATTTTGCTGAGTTTTGGTACCTGCATGATGTTGTCGAGACCAAGTTGGCTTTGCAGTTGATCCCGAAGTGTCTCTCGGTAGAGCACCTTCATCCGGGGTTCCATCAGAGTCATACTCACGATAATTCCTCCCCTGATTTTTTGTGGTAACGAACTTTTGTGTCGCCTTCCATGCGGTAGCCGACTCGGCCAGCTTCGCCAGTCTTGGGACAAACTACGGCGACGTTAGAGGCGTTAATTGACAATGCGATATCGATGATTCCACCTTGGTCATTTGCTTGTGTGGGGGGTTGGTGTTTGCGTCCGGTGTGGACTCCTTCGACAGTGATACGACCACTTTCGGCGTCGACTGCCATTACGTGTCCTTCAGTTCCTTTATCTTTGCCAGAGAGGACTCGGACGAGATCACCTTTTTTGATTTTCATCACAAGACCTCTGGGGCTAGTGAGACGATTCGCATAAAGCGATGGTCTCGCAATTCGCGACCTACTGGTCCGAAGATTCGAGTTCCTCGGGGTTGCCGATTCTCATCAATTAGAACGGCTGCGTTTTCATCGAAACGGATATAGCTGCCATCTGGGCGGCGACGTTCTTTGCGTGTGCGCACGACAACACATCGCACTACTTCGCCTTTCTTCACTCCAGCGCCAGGGATGGCGTCTTTGACTGTTGCGACGAAAACGTCGCCAATCGACGCGTAGCGGCGGCCTGTGCCTCCAAGTACGCGAATGCATAAGACTTCTCTGGCACCTGAGTTGTCGGCGACTTTAAGTCGGGATTCTTGCTGGATCACTACATCGACTCCGGGATCAACGAGCTCGCTCGACGATTTCAACTAGCCGCCATCGTTTCTTCTTCGACAGGGGCCGAGTTTCCATTACTCGAACCCGGTCGCCTGGACGGGCATCGTTTTCTTCGTCGTGTACGTAGAGCTTCTTGGTCTGTTGAACAGTTTTGAAATAGCGGGCGTGACGAACACGTTCGGTCACGGCGACAACGATTGTCTTTTCCATTGCTGTGGAAACGACTAATCCTTCTCGCGACTTACGGCCATTACGTTCTTGTGAGGTGACTTGCGTATCAGTCATGAGTTGTTCTCCGCTGCTGCCTCAGAAGCAGCAATTTCTCGTTCCCGAAGGACGGTGTTGATTCGGGCTACATCTCGTTTGACTTGTGACATGCGAGCCGAATTTTCTAGTTGCCCTGTCGCGAACTGGAAACGCAGGTTAAAAAGTTCTTGTTTTAGTTCGCCGATTTGATCGATCAGTTGATCGTCGGCAAGCTCACGAAGAGCTGCTGCTGCGGCCATCAGATTGCCTCCTCGCGACTTATGACACGTGCTTTTATTGGGAGTTTTTGGATAGCTCGGTTAAGTGCGCCGTGCGCAAGTTCAGCGTCTACGCCGCCAAGCTCAAACATCACTCGTCCTGGTTTTACGACAGCAACCCAGCGCTCGGGGTTGCCTTTACCCGACCCCATTCGAGTTTCCGCCGGTTTTGCTGTTACAGGTTTGTCTGGGAAAACGTTGATCCAAACTTTCCCGCCACGCTTAACGTGTCGAGTCATAGCGATACGAGCAGCTTCGATTTGTCGGGCTGTTATCCACCCAGGTTCTAACGCCTGAATTCCGAAATCGCCGAAGTTAATTGTGGTCCCACCTTTAGCGCGACCTTTGGTCCGACCTCGATGAGTTTTTCGGTGTTTTACTTTCCGGGGCATCAACATATCAATCGTCACCCGGCCTGAAGTTGGGAGTCTGGCTTTGTTCGCGTGTCGCGCGTTCGATCTGTTCCTCTTCTTCGAGGAGCTTCTCAAACTCAGGGTCAGCCTCTTTGATTAGTGGTGCTGGCTCTTCAATTTCATCTCCTGGGGCATCGGGTCTACGGCCTCCGGCAGAAACAACTGGACCGCTTTGTTCAGCAGAGCCTGAGGTTTCACCCACTGCCATAGCGGCCTCTCGGCTAATCCGTTCATCAGCGGAAACCTTGTAGGGCAAGATGTCACCTTTGTATAACCAGACCTTTACTCCGATTCGCCCGGCTGTCGTCCGTGCTTCGCGGAACCCATAATCGATATCAGCCCTCAGAGTGTGGAGAGGGACTCGTCCTTCGCGGTACCACTCGGTTCGGGCCATTTCTGAGCCACCGAGCCGTCCTGAGCATTGAACTCGGATTCCTAGTGCCCCTGCTTTTTGTGCGTTTTGAACTGCTCGTTTCATAGCTCGGCGGAAAGCCACACGGCCAGCAAGTTGGTCTGCGACTCCTTGAGCGATTAACGCAGCATCAAGTTCGGGTTGTTTGATCTCTTGGATATTTAGTTGGACCTTGGGGTTACCCGAGATTTTGGTCAGACCTTCGCGAAGTCGATCTGCTTCAGCCCCTCGACGACCGATGACGATGCCGGGTCGAGCTGTGTGAACGTCTACACGTAGGCGGTCACGAGTTCGTTCTACTTCGATTCGGCTTATCGCCGCGTGCGGGAGCTCGGTCTGCAGGAAGTTTCGAATCTCCCAGTCTTCAATGATGTAGTTCTGGTAGTCCTTGTCGGCATACCAGCGAGACTTCCAATCGGTAGTAATGCCGAGCCGGAAGCCGTACGGGTTAACTTTCTGACCCATGATCAGGCCTCCTTCTCTTCTTCGTCGGTTGGGTCTGCATCCTCTGTTGGTTCAAGTTCAGCGTTTTCTGTTTCTGTTTGTTCTTCGTCTGCAGTTTCTGTTTCGGAAGAATCTGCTTCTTCGTTCACTAATTCAGTTTCGGCAGAGTTGTCGTCTGTAGTCCCATCCTCGGGGATCTCGGCTTCGACTACTTCTTCTTCTGTTTCTTTACTTGCAGCAACGCGAGCGGCGCGATCTTGATCTGCGCTTCGCCGTCCTGAGGCAGCCAGACGGGTGGCCCGCATCTCTAGTTCGTCATCGGAAAGCTGAGCTACTACTACGGTTATGTGGCAAGTCCTTTTGTTGATGCGTGTGGCTCGACCTCGAGCACGGGGACGCCATCTTTTTAGAGTTGGCCCTTCGTCTGCCCAACATTCAGCTACGTACAGTTCGTCGGCTGATAAATTTTCGTTATTTTCTGCGTTCGAAACAGCGCTCTCGAGAACCTTTGAAATAACTGTTGCTGCTGCTCTGTCGCAGAATTGCAATTCTTCTCTTGCCTGTTCCAAATCAGCATCACGGATGAGATCTAGGACAACTCTTGCCTTTGATGCTGAGAGGCGAGCGAATTTGTGGATGGATCGCGCGCCAGCAACTGTATCGAGATCGATGAGGCCGCTCATTAGCTGCCTCCTCGTTCTTGGCCGGCATGAAACTTGAAGGTTCGGGATGGTGAAAATTCGCCCAACTTATGTCCCACCATGGCTTCTGTGATGTAAACGGGAACGTGTTTACGGCCGTCGTGAACAGCGATGGTGTGGCCAATCATTTCTGGGATGATCGTTGAGCGTCGGCTCCAGGTCTTAACGACTTGTTTATCGCCGCTTTCGTTTAGCGCGTCGACCTTTTTAAGCAAGTGGTCATCTACAAAAGCGCCTTTTTTCAAGCTACGTGGCATTTGTTACCTCCGCGATCCGCGGGTACGGCGACGACGAATAATCATGTCGTTCGATTTCTTGTTCTTCTTGCGGGTACGACCTTCTGGCTTACCCCATGGGGATACTGGGTGACGGCCACCGGAAGTTTTTCCTTCTCCGCCGCCAAGCGGGTGGTCTACTGGGTTCATCGCAACACCACGGGTTTGTGGACGGACACCTTTCCATCGGTTACGTCCGGCTTTACCGATCTTGATCAAGTCTGCTTCAGCGTTGCCGACCGACCCGACTGTTGCTCGACAGTCGATAGGGACGCGGCGCATTTCGGTACTTGGCAGACGTAGCGTTGCGTGGGCGCCTTCTTTCGCGACGAGTTGCACACCGGCGCCCGCTGAGCGTGCCATCTGTCCTCCGGCCCCGGGCTTCAGTTCAATGTTGTGGATGGTGGTTCCTACTGGCATGTAGCGCAGAGGTAAGGCATTGCCGACACGAACTTCAGCATGCTGACCGTTTTCGATCTTGTCCCCTACTTCAAGTCCAGCAGGAGCGAGAATGTAACGCTTCTCTCCATCGTGGTAGTGAAGCAGCGCAATCCGGCAATTCCTGTTTGGGTCATACTCGATACTGGCGACGCTGGCGGGAACTCCGTCCTTATTACGTTTGAAATCAATTATGCGGTAACGCTGCTTATGGCCGCCGCCCCGATGACGAGAGGTCTTTCTACCGTTGTTGTTTCTACCGCCGGTCGAATGTTTTTTTGCCAGCAAAGATTTTTCAGGGCTGGTTGTAGTGATCTCGCTGAAATCGGAGACCGTTTGAAAACGTCTACCTGGACTGGACGGCTTACGTACGCGAATTCCCATGGCTATGTCTCGAAGATCTGGATCGAGTCACCCTCGGCGAGAGTGACTATGGCCCGCTTGGTGTCAGCTCGTTTTCCCAACGTGTTATTTCGTCGGTTGCGGCGAACTTTGCCTTTGCGGTTGAGTGTGTTGACCTTGGTCACGGTTACATCAAAGATTGATTCGACTGCTTGCCGAATTTCAGGCTTTGAGGCAGACGTTTGAACTTGGAAAACGTAAATGTTTTGCTCGAGTTGTTCGTACGACTTCTCAGATACGACAGGTGCAATGACTACGTCACGTGGGTCTTTCATGAGTCGGCCCCAGGGAGAGTTTCGGAAGTAAAGACAAGCCAATCTGAGCAAAGGACGTCGTATGCGTTGAGCTCTGCGGCTTGGACAAGTTGCACTGAAGGTAAGTTTCTGAAGCTACGAACTGTTGTCTCGTCAGCTTCAGCAACGACCATCATCACTTTTCCTTCGAGTTCCAGGTTTTTGAGGGCGGTCAACGCGTCTTTTGTTTTGGGTGTCTCAAATTGCCACTGGTCAACGACAACAACTCGATCACTTTGAGCCCGGTCGCTTAGAGCCGAACATAGGGCGAGACGATTCATTTTCTTATTGACTTTTTTTCGGAAGCTCCGTGGTTTCGGGCCATGAACGATTCCGCCACCTGTGAATTGCGGAGCTCGAACCGACCCTTGCCGAGCTCGACCTGTTCCTTTTTGTCGAAACGGCTTAGCTCCACCGCCTCTTACTTCAGCCCGAGTTTTAGTGTTAGCACTTCCACTTCTCTTGGCCGCAAGCTGAGCGGTTACTACCTGATGTAGAACAGCCATATTGGGCTCAATCCCAAAGATAGCTTCGTCAAGAGTGACGGTCCCTGAAGTACCACCATCTTGAGTTCTAAGGTCCAAAGTTGTCGCCATTATCAGCCCCTCACAGCGTCGCGGATGACCACAACGCCTCCTTTGGGTCCCGGAACTGAGCCACGAATGAGTAAGAGTTCACGCTCTGCATCGGCTTCAACAACGGTGAGATTGAGCGTTGTAACTTTCTCCGCGCCCATACGGCCTGCCATTCTCGTTCCCTTGAAAACTCGAGAGGGTGTGGCACAGGCGCCAATTGCGCCGGGGGCTCGATGAACTCTGTGGACGCCGTGACTGGCTTTTTGACCACTGAAATTGTGGCGCTTCATCACACCAGCAAAGCCCTTGCCCTTTGACACGGCTGTCACGTCGACTTTTTCGCCCGCTTCAAGCACATCCGCTGCTAGTTCCTGACCAACTTCAATTTCGCTTACATCATCGATACGCAGTTCAACTAGTCGCTGTCCCGGCTCTACTCCTGCAGTCTCAAAGTGGCCTGCTTCGGGTTTGGTTAACTTTGAAACTTCACGTTGACCAAAGGTGACTTGGACAGCGGTATAGCCATCACGCTCGTCAGTTTTTACCTGGACGACGCGGCATGGTTCGACCTGCAGCATGGTGACGGGCACGACCCGGTTTTCATCATCCCACAGCTGGGTCATACCCACTTTTGTGGCGACAATCGCCTTATTCGCCATGTCCGATGTCTTCCTCTTCCAAATGGGGCCGGTTGGCCGCCGTTCACGCGAACGCTCCGCTCGGCAAAGCCGGCGGAGCGAAAATTAGGTTGTGCCGACCGGTTCCGACCCTAAGGCCGGCCTCGCCGGACGTCGATTCGTGTATCTAAAACTCAGACACACGGGGAATAAACGATACCGGGGCTATAGACCAAACACCACCCCGATGTATGTATCAATGCTAGTTCTGTTGAATTTTGATCTCGATATCAACACCAGCTGGTAATTCTAAGCGCTGCAATGAGTCCACCGTTTTCGGCGATGGCTCAACTATGTCAATCAACCGCTTGTGAATCCGCATTTCGAAATGTTCTCGAGAGTCTTTATCCTTATGCGGCGATCGAACGACTGTGTACCTATGTTTTTCGGTTGGTAAAGGCACGGGGCCTTTGATATTGGCTTGGGTCCGAAGAACAGTCTCAACAATTTTCTGAGTACTTTGGTCCACGATGTCGTGGTCGTATGCCTTAAGACGGATACGGATCTTTTGAGAAGCGGCCATCGTTGTTATTCGACGATTTTCGTGACTCGACCAGCACCAACTGTGCGACCGCCTTCGCGAATAGCGAAGCGCAGACCTTCGTCCATAGCGATCGGGTTGATCAACTCAACAGTCATATCGGTATTGTCACCAGGCATACACATCTCGGTGCCTGAAGGTAACTCAACCATTCCGGTGATATCAGTCGTCCGGAAATAGAACTGTGGTCGATAGTTCGAGAAGAATGGCTTATGACGGCCACCCTCTTCTTTGGTCAAGATATAGACCTGGGCTTCGAACTTGGTGTGCGGGGTAATTGATCCCTTGGCGCAACAAACTTGACCACGTTCGACGTCTTCCTTATCGATGCCTCGCAAAAGAAGTCCTACGTTGTCACCAGCTTGGCCTTCGTCAAGGATTTTTCGGAACATTTCAACACCAGTGATTGTGGTGGTCTGCGTGTCTCGAATACCTACGATTTCAATCTCTTCTCCGGTGTTACACACACCAGTTTCGATCTTGCCAGTAACCACTGTGCCTCGGCCTGTAATCGAGAAAACGTCCTCAACTGGCATCAAGAAAGGCCTGTCAGTGTCACGGTCAGGTTCGGGAACAGCTTCATCGACAGCTGCCATGAGTTCTAGGATCTTGTCCGCGGCTCCATCAGCGCCTTCTAAAGCACCTAGAGCAGATACTTGGACAACCGGAACATCGTCACCGGGGAACTCATATTCGTTCAGCAACTCGCGAACTTCGAGTTCAACAAGTTCCAGGAGCTCTTCATCATCAACCATGTCGACCTTGTTTAGGGCAACAACGATGTAGGGAACACCAACTTGGCGAGCTAGCAGAACGTGCTCACGAGTTTGAGGCATTGGGCCATCAGCTGCAGACACAACGAGAATTGCGCCGTCAACCTGAGCAGCACCGGTAATCATGTTCTTGATGTAGTCGGCGTGACCAGGCATATCAACGTGGGCATAATGACGGTTCTCCGTCTCATACTCAACGTGAGAAATCGAGATCGTGATACCACGCTCCCTTTCCTCAGGTGCCTTATCAATGTCTTCGAACGCTGTTGCTTCGCCACCCGAAGACTCAGCCAAAACCTTGGTAATAGCAGCCGTCAACGTGGTCTTGCCATGGTCAATATGACCCATCGTTCCCACATTCACATGCGGCTTCGTCCGTTCAAACTTCTCCTTGGACATGATTTCTCTCCGGTGTCTTCCTATTTGCTTTAGATCGATATTTGGTTGGTTGGTTATTTACTTGCTGTATTTACTCGCCGCGGATTCGTTTTACGATGTCTTCGGCGATATTGGGTGGGACTTGCTGGTAGTTCTCGAACTGCATCGAGTAGGTAGCCCGACCCTGAGTACGCGAACGCAGGTCGTTAGCGTAACCGAACATCTCCGATAACGGCACCTGAGCGTCAATTACTTGCGCTGTTCCGCGATTTTCCATCTGGCCAACTCGGCCTCGACGCGCATTTAAATCCCCAATTACATCGCCCATATAGTCCTCTGGGGTCACGACTTCTACAGACATGATCGGCTCCAAAAGAACTGGACCAGCCTTACGTGCAGCCTCACGCATCGCCATCGTTCCAGCGATTTTGAAGGCCATTTCCGAAGAATCCACGTCATGAGTTGAGCCGTCAATTAGCGATACTTTTACGTCAACCATCGGAAATCCGGCAAGTGGTCCATTGTCCATCGAGGACTTCAACCCAGCATCAACTGAACTGATGTATTCACGAGGTATCACGCCACCTTTAATAGTGTCGTCAAAGACATAACCTTCTCCTGCGTCACTTGGCTCAAGGTTGATGACAACCACGGCGTATTGACCCGAACCACCACTCTGTTTGATGTGCCTATATTCAAACTTCTCTACTGCTTTGGTGATGGTTTCTCGGTAAGCAACCTGCGGTTTTCCGATTGTCGCGTCGACTCGGAATTCTCGGAGCATACGGTCCACTAAGACTTCTAGGTGGAGTTCGCCCATACCAGAGATAACGGTCTGGCCGGTTTCCTCATCGGTCTGAACCCTAAATGTTGGGTCTTCTTCGGATAAGGCTGAAAGCGCCTTGCCTAGTTTGTCTTGGTCGCCTTTGGATCGCGGCTCAACGGCGACATGCACTACGGGTTCAGGGAAGGTCAGCTGCTCTAGAACTATGGGCTTATCCGGGGCACACAACGTGTCTCCCGTTCGGGTGTTCTTGAGCCCAATCCCCGCGACAATGTCGCCAGCCTGAATGTCATCGCGATCCTCGCGATTGTTGGCGTGCATCTGGAGTATGCGTCCAATTCGTTCTTTGTTACCAGTGGTCGTGTTGAGAACCTGGCCACCTTTTTCCAAACTGCCGCTATAAACCCTGAAATAGACCAGTTTCCCTACATGAGGGTCAGTCATTATTTTGAAAGCCAACGCAGAGAATGGCTCATCGTCTTTGGGCTGGCGTTCAAGAGTGTCTTCACCATTAAGAGTGGTGCCATCAATTGCAGGGATATCCAATGGCGACGGCAGATAACGGGTTACCGCGTCTAGTAGGGGTTGAACACCCTTGTTTTTAAAGGCCGTTCCAGTAAGTACTGGGACTATTTGGTTCGCGATGGTTCCCCGGCGGATCGCGTCATGGAGCGTTTCTTCATCAACGTCTTCCCCTTCGAGATAAGCCATCATGATGTCTTCATCGACATCCGCGAGCGCTTCTAGAAGCTTTGACCGATATTCCTGAGCTTGGTCTTGTAAGTCACCAGGGATTTCTACAATGTCGTAACTCGCCCCAAGGTCTTCTCCCTGCCAAACAATTGCGTTCATGGCCACAAGGTCGACGACACCAGCGAAATCAGCTTCATTTCCGATGGGAAGCTGAAGAACTGCAACGTTCGCTTCTAACCGGTCCACGATGCTTGCCAACGAGTCATAGAAGGAGGCACCGGTACGGTCAAGTTTATTGATGAAACACATTCGCGGAACACCGTATTTATCGGCTTGTCTCCACACTGTTTCAGTCTGAGGCTCTACACCCGCTACACCATCAAACACTGCTACAGCCCCATCAAGCACTCGCAGTGAGCGTTCAACTTCAACTGTGAAGTCAACGTGGCCTGGCGTATCAATGATGTTGATTACGTGCTCGTTCCACATACAAGTAGTGGCAGCCGAGGTAATCGTTATTCCGCGTTCTTGTTCTTGCTCCATCCAGTCCATGGTTGCGGCACCGTCATGGACCTCACCTATCTTGTAGTTCACTCCGGTGTAATAGAGGATGCGCTCTGTTGTAGTTGTCTTGCCAGCATCAATGTGGGCCATGATGCCGATGTTTCGAACGCGTTCAAGGGGATGATTGCGTGGCATGGGATATCTGCCTCGGTCTTCTAGGGGTCAGGGTTCTTACGGGGAAAATTTAGTGAGCGCTCCTTAGAGCACTTCCGACATCCAGTGTGCCGGTTTATAAGGTCTTTAGGGTGACAGACGGTTCTTTTGTTACCACCTGTAATGAGCGAAAGCTTTATTGGCTTCTGCCATTCGATGCGTATCTTCCCGGCGCTTGGTTGCAGAACCTGTGCCGTTTGATGCATCAAGGACTTCATTCGCTAGTCGTTCAGCCATGGTGCGTTCGCGCCGCTCACGGGAATAATCAACGATCCAACGGATAGCGAGAGTGTTGGCGCGCCGCGGTCGAACTTCAACTGGAACCTGATAGGTAGCACCACCAACACGTCTGCTTTTCACTTCCAACTGTGGTTTGGTGTTATCCACAGCACGCTTCAGAACATCCAACGGCTCACCGCCAGTCTTTTCTGAGACCATGTCAAGCGCGTCGTAAACAATTCGTTCTGCCGTAGCTCGTTTCCCGCGTTGAAGGACTTTGTTAATTACTTGAGTAACAAGAGTTGAGTCGTAAACCGGATCGGCTGCGAGCTCGCGTCTGGGGGCAGCGCCGCGACGAGGCATTTCAGCTCTCCTTCTTTGCGCCGTATCGAGAACGGGCTTGTCGACGAGCGGAGACTCCAGAAGCATCGAGCGATCCGCGGACAACTTTGTATCGAACTCCAGGAAGGTCTTTTACACGGCCTCCACGAACCAGAACGATGCTGTGTTCTTGGAGGTTATGGCCTTCGCCAGGAATGTATGCAGTTACTTCGATACCACTAGTCAGTCGGACACGAGCAACTTTTCTCAGAGCCGAATTCGGTTTCTTTGGTGTATGCGTATACACACGAGTACATACCCCACGGCGTTGAGGGGAACCCTTCAATGCGGGGGTCTTAGCCTTGGTCGGTTTGGATTTGCGGCCCTTGCGGACCAGTTGCTGAATTGTAGGCACCAAATTCCTCTGATTAGGCAACATGTGTTACGGGTTGCAGTAGGTCTATCCGACTCGAAATATATGGTGGTGCCGGAACAAGACCGATTGATAATGCTACGAGTCGCGTAACGGAGAGGCAACCTCGAAGTACGCTACCGATCCATATTTATGCAGGATTTTGGCTCGCTTCGACGCCATTTGGCCGGTCCTAGGGCCTTGTGAACCTTTTAACTAGCGAATTCATTACGTCGTCGAGCTGTGATCTTTCACTAGTTACTGCAACTACTACTACTGAAGTGAGCGGCAGTACTCCCCAAATTTGGTCATCAGATCGCATTAAAGACCCGGTCATTGGGCCCCAGTACGCTGTTTCCGATGCTGCGAGAGCAGCAGATTTTAAGCCCTCAACGAAAGTCATGTTTCCAATGACCGGGTCAGCGACACCAATAAGCATCAAGGCGCCGTCTGGTTGTCCGTCAATCATTAGCCCAATGGCTGCAATATCTCTGACTGAAGCTGCGAGTTCGACATCCTCAAAGATCATTCGCTGCAACTGGTTCTCTGCGCTGGGTGAGAGATTTATTGGCGTAACTCCTTCAGGCCAATACATGGTCTCTAAAAGTTCAACTGCACCCATTGAGTGGCTGGCATTTACAGACGGGGTTGTCGAAACACCTAGTTGAGGATCGGTCGTTGTCTTTGCGCAACTGGACGCGCCAAGGACAAGCACCAAACAGGTGCTTGCCATGACATGCCGCATGTAGCGCTTAATTACCCTGCGTCACCAAGTTCAACGACATCGCCACCTTCTTCGCTCCCTATGGTGGCTAGCCATTCTGCTGGGTCGAGATCTTCATCTGAGGTAAAGAACTCCATCGGTTCATAATCAGGCGCTGTTGTATCGATATTTCGATATTGGCCTTGTCCTGTTCCCGCAGGAATCAGTTTTCCGATGATGATGTTCTCTTTAAGACCTTTCAAGTCATCTTGTCTTGATTCGATCGCCGCTTCTGTAAGAACTCGCGTGGTTTCTTGGAATGAGGCTGCAGACAGCCATGAATCCGTAGCGAGTGATGCTTTGGTAATTCCCATTATTACTGGGCGAGCTTCAGCTGGACGTTGTCCTTCTTGGACAAGACCTCGGTTGACTTCGGCATAAACGCGTTGATCAACCTGTTCGCCTGGGAGGAACACGGATTCGCCAGGTTCGCCTACCAAGACCCTTCGAGTCATTTGTCGGATAATGAGTTCGATATGTTTGTCGTGAATTGACACGCCCTGTTCGCGATATACCTTTTGGACTTCTTCCACTAGGTACTGCTGGGTCTCGCGAACGCCCCGAATTTCCAATAACTCTTTCGGGTCACGAGGTCCATCGACTAAAGGATCGCCCGCTTTTATTTCTTGGCCATCGACCACCGACAATCGCGCAATGGTCGCCACCGTGTGGGTTTCCTCTTCCCCATCGTCACCGACGACAACAATTTCTCGCCCTCGACCATCGTCGTCTCCGATTCTGACGACACCAGTTCGCGTTGCTAATGTGGCTTTGCCCTTTGGTGTTCGTGCTTCGAAAAGTTCAACCACGCGAGGCAGACCTCCAGCGATGTCGCTTCCGGCGACGCCTCCGGTGTGGAAGGTTCTCATAGTTAGCTGTGTTCCTGGTTCACCAATTGATTGAGCAGCAATAACACCGACTGCTTCGCCAAGCTCAATCATTTGTCGGGTTGCCAAGGAACCACCATATGCCTTCGCCGAGACACCAAACTCTGAATTATCGGTCAGCGGAGAAAGAACTTGCACCCGAGTGACTTTGGGGTCGTCCCGTAAGATCACCATTTCTTCATCACCGATAAGCGTTCCAGCTTCCATAACTCCATCGGTCAGCTCAACATCCTGAGCTAAACATCGACTGAATAGTCGGGTGTCTAAATAGGTTCGCTTGTCAGCGGTGTCAGGCCCTATATCTTCGAGCCAGAGACCTAATACGGGTCCCGAGCGTTCAAATGGGTCTTCTTCATTGATGATGAGTTCTTGGGCGACGTCTACCAGGCGTCGAGTCAGATACCCGGAGTCAGCTGTTCGTAACGCGGTGTCGACAAGGCCTTTTCGGGCTCCAGGAGTCGAGATGAAGTACTCCAACATCGCGAGACCCTCACGATATGAGGACTTAATCGGGCGTGGAATAATATCGCCACGTGGGTTCGCTACGAGTCCACGAATTGCAGCGATTTGGCGGACCTGCATCATATTCCCGCGTGCTCCAGAGCCAACCATCATGTCGATTGGGTTGAAGACAACAGATTTCAGTTCGCGTTCGAGTGATGCCCGGACTTCCTCTGTGGCCGATGTCCAGATTTCAACTTCTTTTTGTCGACGTTCGCCGTCTGTGATGATGCCGCGACGGAACTGATTTTCTACGCGTTCCGCTTCCCCTTCATAACGTTCGAGGATTTCTGCCTTGTCTGGTGGCACGCGAACATCGTCGATCGAGATCGTCAGCCCAGATTTTGTCGCATATTTATAGGAAAGATCTTTTATGCGGTCTAAGGCAGCAGCGACTTCATTGGTGGGCCATCCCTCGGAAAGTTCTCCGACGATGTCTCCCATGTCACTCTTCTTAACCGCCCTATTGACGTAGGGGAATCCTTCAGGCAACGCATCATTGAACAGCACTCGACCCGCTGTGGTTATCTGATGGCCGCCCTCTTCCAAAGCAAGGGCATCCGTCCGCCAAATGATTGGTCGGTGAAGTTCAATTCGGCCTAGTGCGACAGCACGTTCAATTTCATGGAAATGTTTGAATACTCGTGGTTCGTCACTATCAGCTTCCCCACGCAGTTCTGTGAGATAGTAGCCGCCAATAATCATGTCTTGGCTGGGCACGGTCATAGGACGACCATCAGCAGGGGACAGAATATTGTTTGCCGAAAGCATCAAGACTCTGGCTTCTGCTTGTGCTTCCGAGGACAATGGCAGGTGAACCGCCATTTGGTCACCGTCGAAGTCCGCGTTGAAGGCAGCGCAGACCAACGGGTGAATCTGGATCGCTTTACCCTCAACTAACACCGGTTCAAAAGCTTGGATACCCAGGCGGTGAAGAGTTGGGGCTCGGTTTAACAGAACAGGGTGCTCTTTTATTACCTCTTCGAGAACGTCCCAAACTTCTGACCTGCGACGTTCGACCATTCGCTTCGCGGACTTGATGTTCGGTGCGAGATTCATGTCGTCCAGGCGCTTCATCACGAAAGGCTTGAATAACTCCAGTGCCATCAACTTCGGGAGTCCACATTGATGAAGTTTCAGAGTTGGACCAACAACGATTACTGATCGCCCGGAATAGTCAACTCGTTTACCTAATAAGTTTTGCCGGAATCGTCCCTGCTTCCCTTTAAGCATGTCCGAGAGTGACTTCAAGGGGCGATTACCAGGGCCCGTAACGGGGCGTCCGCGGCGGCCGTTGTCAAATAACGCGTCAACTGCCTCTTGAAGCATTCTTTTCTCGTTATTGACAATGATTTCTGGGGCGCCGAGATCCAGAAGTCTCTTCAGGCGGTTATTTCGGTTGATAACGCGTCGGTACAAGTCATTGAGGTCCGATGTTGCGAAGCGGCCACCATCAAGTTGCACCATTGGTCGGAGATCAGGAGGAATCACCGGAACGGCATCAAGAATCATTGCTCGGGGGTCGTTAATGCGTTTTTCGTTCGGGTTTCTGCGATTAAACGCACTCAAAATCTTGAGTCGCTTAATTGCTTTTTGTTTTCGTTGAGCAGACAACGGGCGGCGACCATCAGCAGCTTCGATCGCCTCGCGCAACAGAATTTCTTCGTCGTCGAAATCAATGCGCTCCATGAGTTGAGCGATCGCTTCAGCTCCCATCCCACCTTCGAAATAGTCGCCGTAGCGGTCTTCTAATTCGCGCCACAAGAGTTCATCTTCGATAATTTTTCGTCCATGCAGATCACGGAATTCATCGAAGGCACGCTCGACGGTTTCGAGTTCGGTATCACACTCTGTTTTAAGAGCTTCAACGTCTCGATCAGCATCTCGGCGTCTGGCTTTTAGATCTTTTTCTTTCAGACCTTCAGCTTCAAGTTGGGTGATTTCTTCTTCAAGTTCTTTGAGGCGTTCTGCAATCTCGTCGTCGAACTCTTCACGGATGACATCTAGCTCTTCGCGCATTTCTAACTCGAGGCGCGGCAGATCTTCGTGGCGCTTGTCGTCATCAACCCATGTAACGAGGTTTGCCGCGAAGTAGATAACTCGTTCCAGTTGCTTAGCCTTGAGTTCTTCGCGAATTTCAAGGCCTGTAAGCAAATATGCAAGCCAGCTTCTGGTACCGCGCAGATACCAAATGTGCACCACTGGTGCAGCAAGCTCGATATGGCCCATGCGCTCTCTGCGAACTTTTTGGCGCGTTACTTCTACACCGCACCGCTCACAGATAATCCCTTTAAAACGAACACGCTTGTACTTGCCACAAGCACATTCCCAATCTTTGGTGGGACCGAAGATCTTTTCGCAAAACAAACCATCTTTTTCGGGTTTCAGCGTTCGGTAGTTAATCGTTTCGGGTTTCTTTACTTCCCCGTTAGACCAGGTCCGGATCGCATCGGCGGTCGCCAAGCCGATCCTTATATCTGAGAACTCGTTAACGTCGATCATTTGCTGCTCTCAATTCGAGAAGGGGTCATATGTAGGGCACCGGTGCTCATAGCTGTTGCCTCCGGAGTGCGTCTTCTTCGTCAGTTCCTCGTTCAGGTCGACTTATGTCTATTCCCAGCGACTCTTCAGCTCGGAAGACATCTTCGTCCAATCCCTGCATATCTATTTGATCGCCGGTCAACGAGATCACTTCGACGTTTAAGCAAAGTGCTTGCATTTCCTTAATTAGAACTTTGAAGCTTTCTGGAATCCCTGGTTCAGGGATATTTTTGCCTTTAACGATCGCTTCATAGACTTGAACTCTTCCCAACGTGTCGTCGGACTTTATGGTTAAGAGTTCTTGAAGGAGATATGCAGCTCCATAAGCCTCGAGAGCCCACACCTCCATTTCGCCAAATCGCTGGCCACCGAACTGTGCCTTACCACCCAACGGCTGCTGCGTAATCATTGAGTAAGGGCCGGTAGACCTGGCGTGAATTTTGTCATCGACAAGGTGGGCTAGTTTGAGAATATAGCTATACCCAACCATTATTGGTTGGTCGTACGCTTCTCCCGATCGACCGTCGTATAGAACGGCTTTGCCAGCCGAAGTCATCATTCGTTCACCGGATGAAGCTTCTGGTCGAAGATTTTCAAGCGTCTTTTGGATTGTTGGGTGAGCGCCAGCACGTTCTTCTTCATCCCAACTAGCGCCATCAAATACTGGTGTTGCTACAAACACCGACGGTTCTGTCCGTGGGCGAGTTTTACGAGCTGTATTGGAGATGGGTTCACTCCCAACGGCTTGCCCGTTGACTTCCCAACCCCAGCGTGCCGCGTAGCCCAAGTGAGCTTCAAGGACTTGGCCCACGTTCATTCGACTCGGAACCCCAAGCGGGCTCAGGATGATATCTACGGGTGTTCCGTCCGCCAGATATGGCATTTCTTCCACTGGAAGGATTTTTGATATCACGCCTTTATTGCCATGGCGCCCGGCAAGTTTGTCGCCAACACTGATTTTGCGTTTTTGAGCTACATAAACACGCACAAGCTCATTGACGCCTGGCGGGAGTTCCTCATCTTCGTCACGCTGAAGTACCCGGACATCGGTTACTACTCCGCGTTCTCCATGAGGGACCTTTAGCGAGGTGTCGCGAACTTCGCGTGCTTTTTCGCCAAAGATGGCTCGAAGCAAACGTTCTTCTGGAGTCAGTTCTGTTTCACCCTTTGGTGTTACTTTGCCAACAAGTACGTCTCCAGGACCTACCTCTGCGCCAACGCGAACAACGCCTCGTTCGTCAAGGTCGGCTAATACGTCATCAGCGACATTCGGAATATCTCGGGTAATTTCTTCAGGACCAAGTTTTGTGTCTCGAGCATCGATTTCGTGTTCATGAATGTGAATCGACGTGAGGACATCATCTTTCACAAGGCGCTCACTGATAATGATCGCGTCTTCGAAGTTGTAGCCCTCCCAAGCCATGTAAGCCACTAAAAGATTTTTGCCGAGCGCTAATTCACCTTTGTCGGTAGACGGACCGTCAGCGAGAATCGCTCCTGCCTTAACCTTGTCTCCCTCACGAACAATGGGCTTCTGGTTTATGCATGTGTCTTGGTTTGAACGTTCGAACTTGAGTAGTTGGTGGCTTATCGTTCCAGATTTCTTGTATTCGACGTTGATGTTGGTTCCGGTTACCTCAGTAACTACCCCATCTTCGTCAGCAAGTATCACGTCCGCAGCGTCGCCAGCGGCGCGTGCTTCGATGCCAGTACCTACATAGGCAGCTTCCGCGCGAAGCAGCGGCACTGCCTGACGTTGCATATTCGCTCCCATAAGCGCACGGTTTGCGTCGTCATGCTCAAGGAATGGGATCAAGGCTGTTGCCACGGAAACAATTTGTTTCGGAGAGACGTCCATTAGGTCGACTTCGTCAGCAGGCACATAACTAATTTCGGTAGTCGCAGCGAAATACGTGTCACGCTCCATCTGAAGTTTCAGATCAGCGAGACTTGCTCCTTGAGGACTCTTACGAACGAGAACTCGTGGGTTACGGAAGGTCTTGTTTGCATTAAGTGGGGCGTTGGCCTGAGCTACAACGAATTCTTCTTCTTCGTCAGCCGTTAAGTAACGGATCTCGTCAGTTACTTTTCCTTTTTTCACCAAACGGTACGGCGATTCGATAAAACCAAATTCGTTCACTCGAGCGAACGTTGCGAGACCGCCTATCAACCCAATATTCGGCCCTTCAGGCGTTTCGATAGGGCACATTCGACCATAGTGACTGAAGTGGACGTCACGAACTTCGAAGCCTGCTCGTTCTCGTGAAAGACCTCCAGGTCCTAACGCTGAGAGACGGCGTCGGTGAGTCAAGCCTGACAATGGGTTGACTTGATCCATAAATTGCGACAACTGAGAAGTGCCGAAGAACTCTTTAATCGCGGCAGTTACTGGCCGAGTGTTGATCAGCGTTGTTGGAGTGATTGCTTCCACATCCTGGGTGGTCATTCGTTCCCGAACAACGCGTTCCATACGACTGAGTCCGATACGAACCTGGTTTTGTATTAGCTCACCAACAGACCGGATCCGGCGATTCGCGAAGTGATCTTGGTCGTCTAAGCGATAGCCAGGTTCTGCATCGGCAAGGTGGAGGAGGTAACTAATCGATGCCAGCACCTCTGATCTTGTCAATACCTGCGAGTCAACTGCTGGGCGTTCGAGCTTTAACCCAAAAAGATCTTCGAGTTTGTCAATTTCAGAGCTCAGCTTCTTGTTCAGCTTGTATCGACCGACCTTTGATAAGGAGTATCGGCGATCATCAAAATATGCGTTGTTGAAATAGTTCGCTGCGGCTTCAGCCGTTGGTGGTTCACCTGGGCGAGCACGTTTATATATCTCTATGAGTGCTTCTTCTTGGGTCGGGTCGATCGGGCTGTCTTCTTCGCTGCGACTCCACTTGTCTCGTTCGCTTTCCCATTGGCCCTCTAGGAAATCAAAGTGTTCGACGAATCGCTCAAGGAAGCCGGGGTGGTTGGCTTCGTCATATCCGAGTGCCCTTAAGATTGTGAAAACACTTAGCCGACGTTTACGAGCAATTCGGGCTCCAGCCGTAACGTCTTTACCCGGTTTATGTTCGACATCAAATTCAATCCATTCGCCTCGATAAGGGTGAATGGTTCCAGTAACTAACTGGTGCTTTTGCATGTTACGAAGCCGGTATCTCTCACCTGGCTGGAAGATGACACCCGGCGACCTAACAAGCTGGCTAACAATCACACGCTCTGTGCCGTTGATGATAAAAGTGCCCTTGTCAGTCATCTTTGGGAAATCGCCCATGAAAACTGTTTGTTCTTTAATTTCGCCCGTGTTGCGGTTCAGGAATCGGGCGCGAACAAAGATCTGATCCGAATATGTGTGATCTTTCTCTTTGCACTCTTTTTCTGAGAACTTTGGAGGTCCCTTGAGATCTTCGTCGCTGCTATCGAACTCAAATTCAAGTTCAAGATTCCCCGTAAAATCAGTTATGGGACTTATATCGGCGAAGGTTTCTGCTAATCCAATAGCTAGAAAACGTTCAAAGGACTTTTTCTGGACGTCGATTAGGTCAGGTAATGGCAGTACCTCTTCGAGGTTGCCGAACGAATACCGTTCCCGGGCAGCGCGAGAAGACAACGGGATCTCCTAAAATATTCAGTTGCGACCGTGGGCAACGGTCGTCAGAAGCAGGGGCGCGCGCGAACTCTTAGTGTTTTCCAAAAAAGACGACACCAGAGCCACGACAGCGCACAGGCTAGCGGCCAGAACAGCTTTCAACAAACTGAACGCCACTAACGGTTAGTGCAGTTACTTTAAGTCGACCGTGCCGCCGGCAGCTTCAATAGCTTCCTTGGCTTTGTCGGCATCTTCTTTGGAGACTCCTTCGAGAATGTTGCTCGGGGCTCCTTCGACAAGGTCTTTGGCCTCTTTGAGTCCAAGGCTGGTTAAACCGCGGACCTCTTTGATGACCTGGATCTTCTTGTCGCCTGCGCCTGTAAGAACAACGTCGAATTCATCTTTAGCTTCAGCAGCTTCGCCGCCAGCGTCTCCGCCACCGCCCGCAGCGGCCATCATGACCGGTGCCGCAGCTGCAGCTGTGACGTCAAACGTCTCTTCAAATGCTTTCTTAAGTTCGACGAGCTCGAGAACCGACATATTGCCGATTGCCTCGATGATCTCTTCGGTGGTTGCCATTTCTTTCTCCTAGCTTGCTAGTTCCATTTCGGGTTACATCACTGCAACCGACTGTTAATTACCTTGCTCTAAGCCTTCTTCTTGGCTGCGGATTTCTTCTTTGCCGGAGCCTTCTTCTTAGCTGCGGCCTTTTTCTTTGCCGGAGCCTTCTTCTTAGCTGCGGCCTTTTTCTTTGCCGGAGCCTTCTTCTTAGCTGGGGCTTCTACCTCAGGCTCCTCTACCTCAGCCTCTTCAGCAACAGGCTCTTCAGCAACAGGCTCCTCTACCTCAGCCTCTTCAGCAACAGCCTCTTCAGCAACAGGCTCTTCAGCAACAGGCTCTTCA
>PBMG01000005.1 GCA_002722565.1 Acidimicrobiaceae bacterium | reverse complement strand
CCTCCAAGCACCGCTACACGGAACTCTGATTGGCTATTTAGAGCAATAAACAGATCACCTACTTCTTGAACCATCTGTTGGTTGTGAGCATTGCGGGATTCGGGGCGATTAAACCAGATGCGTAAAACTTCGCCTTCGGTTTCCAGTTGAAGCGTTTGTAGGTCAAGTTGAAAGGCCATGGGCAATAGTCTTGCTCACAGTTATCTTCGGCGGTCAAACAGCTTCGGTATCTATTTCAAATACTTACGCGGAATCTTCTTTTCGCGACCTGGTGGCAAACAGCGGAGCCGAATAACCCAGAGCAGCAATAGCAGCTGCGAAGAAAAATGTTGTTCTGAGTCGCGCTAGTGACATGTCTGCGCCAGCGAACGCCAGCATTGATTGAATTCCAAGAATCATGCCCATCCACATCACTGTCTGGTTCATGCCGTTGGCAATACCGAGGTCGGCATCGTCTACTGAATTCGCAACCATCGTCTGGTAGGCGGGTGAGCCAATACCCGCAGATACTCCCGACAAAACCAACCCAACCACTATGAATGCCAAACCGAAGTTCACTGGGTCGCTCCCGTAGGCGAAAGCAAGCATCGAGCAGATCATCGCCGTCGAACCTATAACCATGGGAAGACGCATCCCCGTCTTAGTAACCAACGTGCCGCCAAGCGGGGAGGCAATAGCAAAAACTCCGGGTCTGGGGACCATCAGCAGTGCTGCTACCCCTACCGAATAGCCGTAGGGGCCCTGCAAGACGCTGGGAATAACGACAAATGCGCCCATGTAAGCGAATTGGCTGCATGCTGCTGAACCAAGTGGAAGCGCAAAGGTTGGCTTAGAGAACAGACGTATATCCAAAAGCGGTGACGGAACTCGTTTTTCCCAGATAACAAACGCCACGTAGAGCGGCAAACTCAACGCAAACAAGAGCAAGATGGGCAGATCCGTCAGCACCGATGCTCCGCTACCAGCGACCTTAGGTATACGGGTGATGGCAAGAAGTATGAGAAGGGTCGCCGTAGCCAAGAAAAGGGCGCCGAGCCAGTCGATCGCAGATCGCTCACCCTTAGGAATGGGCTTGACCACAACGATTGCGAGCACTGTTGCCATAGCTCCGATCACCCCAAAGATCGCGAAGATTGATCTCCATCCCAGAACGTCAAGCAGAGGGCCACCTACAACAACGCCAATGGTCGGCGCCCCAGTCATAGCGAACTGAAACCACCCGACAGCCTTTGCCCGCTCTTCGATACCAAACGCGTGCATTAACAGCGCCATGCCACTAGGCATCAGAAGAGCTCCACTGATCCCAAAGAGAACTCGAACTGCGATGAAGGTGCCGATGTTCCAGACCCAATAGTTCATGATCATGGTCACGGTCATTCCAACCAGACCCCAAATGAAGGTGTTGCGATGACCGTATATATCTCCCAATTTGCCTCCGGCTGGAGTACCGACAGCCATGGCAAGCATCAATCCGGTGAGCACCCAACCGGCGTTAGCTGTTGAAGTGTTCAAATCGGCAGCGATGGTGGGAAGAGCTGCTGTTACTAACGTCATCAGAGAACCGAAACCCAGAACCGAGAGTCCAATCACCCAGAGCAAAACCCACCGATATTGGAAACCAGAACGTGAATCTTGTAGGACTTGATCTTCTGGTTCAACGCGCCAAACGTTTGGTTGTAGGGCAGAAGAGTTGAGGCTCACTCCCTACAAGTATGTAGGTCTCAGGCCGTTTTTCTACATAATCTTAGATTTTAGATTTTTCTTAGATTTCTACTTCGATCAGCGAGTCAGCCGCTGATCTTCAAGCATCGCTCGCGACTGGTTGACCGCAATTTCNCCCATTTCCGGGTGAGTTAGGATCCAAAATTTTTCATTAAGCACTGCGTCCAAAACCATCGGCCCAACTTCAGCAGGGTCCATGCCATTCGCCAAAGTTCGAGTCAAGAATTCCCAGAATTTTTGGCCCTGTTCTGACTCTATGTGGTTAACCGCATCATTGGGGTCCCGGTTGCGCTCACTATCGACGATCTGAGTGTCAATCGGGCCGGGGCAAAGCACTGAAGCACGTACTTTGGATTCTCGCCACCGAAGGTCGCGCTCCAAAGAAGCCATCAAGGCAACAACACCGTGCTTAGCCACGTTGTATGCACCAAGTGACGCTCCGGCGTAAAGCCCTGCCATTGAGGCAGTGGAGTTGATGTGCCCTTCACCTTGTTCCTCAATAAGAGGTAGGAACGTCTCGACGCCATATATCGGTCCCCAAAGGTCGATATCTAAAGTCCATTTCCAGTCTGCTATTGAAGTATTTCCTACCGGCGCTCCAATTCCCACTCCAGCGTTATTGCAGAGCACATGAACAGCACCGAACTCTTTGAGGGTTGCGTCGGCCAGTGATTGGACTTCATCAAGCTTGGACACATCGGTGCGGACCCCGATAACACTATGTCCATCGCCCGAAAGTTCATTGACAGCTCCGTCGAGTGCCGTTTCTTCGATATCCGCCAAGACAACTTTCATACCTGCATTGGCGAACGTTCTAGCCATTGCTAGGCCCATGCCGCTAGCCGCGCCGGTGACAACAGCTACTTTCCCATCTACGTCCATGTAGAACGCCCCCTGTAGTTAATTTGTCTACTCGGATATTTACGAGAAGTCGATAACTGTTCTAGCGCCGACTCGCTGCCGCATCTGCTCGTAACCTTCGTTGATTTGGTCAAGATGAATATGGCTAGAAATCATTTCATCAAGCATGAGGCGACCATCCAGATACATATCTACATATCGGGGCATATCTACTCGGAATGAATTTGACCCCATCATCGACCCTTGAAGCCGTTTCTCCATCATGAAGACTTCATACCCCGGGATTTCGATTTTCTCTCCAAAAGGCATCATGCCAACGATGACTGTCGTTCCACCCAACTTCGAAGCAGCCCATGCTTGCTCACATGTTGCCTTCAACCCTATGCATTCAAACGCGTAGTCAACTCCGCCTTTGGTCATTTCATGAATTGCTGCAACGGCGTCAGTTTCTGCCCCGTTAACGGTGTCTGTTGCTCCGACAGAACGGGCGGTCTCTAACTTATCCGCCGTCACATCAACGGAAATAATCCGCCCGGCTCCCGCAATGCGGGCGCCTTGAACAGCAGAAAGTCCAATACCGCCGGCTCCGAACACAGCGACAGTTGACCCGGGTTCAATTTTTGCTGTCTTGAACACAGCTCCCACGCCAGTGGTGACGCCACATCCGATCAACGCTGCACGATCCAAGGGCATGTCATCACGAACAGCGACAACCGCATTCTGATGCACCAACATCTCTTCCGCAAAGCCACCAAGCCGGGCGAACTGCGCAACCTCGGTGCCATCTTCTTTGGTCAATCTTGGCGTCATATCTCCTGGCCTGCTGACGGCTGAGTTATTTCGGCAAAGGTTTGGGCGTCCCGTCAAACACAGGTTGCAATTCCCACAAAACACCGAAAGACAAGTAATCACATGGTCACCGGGTTTGACATAGGACACATCAGCCCCAACGGCTTGAACAATCCCAGCGCTTTCATGACCCATGACCGCCGGCAGCTGAGTTTGCCATGCAGCGTCCATGAAATGCAGATCGCTATGGCACAGTCCGGCATTAACTACTTGAAGTAGAACTTCATTTGGTCCTGGTTTGTCTATAGAGATGTCTTCAATCTCTAGTTCGCCAGGAATCTGATTTAGAACGGCGGCTTTCATAACCCCTGTCCCCTCTCGAAAGTGTGAAAGGGATCGTAGTCAAGGGAAGCGCTTCTGTCATAAGTGACTGCGGACTACTCGCAATATCACCTTTCGGAACAGCGTCCGGAAAGCCTCTTCATCTCTGAACATCAACCGATCTGCGCATTGCAAGAACTTCTGGGTGACTTGCGACCCATGCCGCTAATAAGAGCAGACCGCTGACCGCCATAGTTACAACAGCAGAAGAGGCTCCGATCTGTTCCGCTATCTCCCCAAGCAAGAATGTTCCTATCGGCAAGGCTCCTATCGCCATGCTTAATAGACCCATCGCTCGACCCCTCATATCAGCGTCCACAATGGTAAGCACAAGCGTCGATTGGGTGGCGCCAAAAAAGCCTGAGCCGATAGCAGCTACGAACAAGGTGCTGGAAGCCATGAAAACAGAGCCGCTGGTTGCGAACGGGACAAGCATCACCATCCCAAATGCCACACCACAGATATAGACGAGTCCACGACGTTCGGGCTCCCAGAACCCAATTATGAAAGATCCGGCCATCATCCCGAACCCCGTCATGGCCGCTATCAAGCCAATCTGGGTTGGAGTGGCTCCAATTCGATCACCGATTCTTTGAACTGCCGGGAAATACGAGAATAAGAAGAAGTTAGCGAGGAAGGTGACACCGAGAATGCTACGCAATCCGTTATTTGTTCGGGCTAACGATAAACCCTCTTTCAATTCAGTCAACGTCGACGAATTTGGACGCGAAGAAGCCGTCGCAGACTTATCTCTCGGTACCCAATTCAGACTCACAAGTCCGACCAAAAGAAGGCCCGCCACAACAAAAAAAGCTTCACCGATACCAAAATTTTGAGCGACACTCCCACCAATAAGGTTTCCCACAGCTACTCCGCTAGCGAGAGTGAAAGCCTCGTAGGCCATCGCGTTATCAATTCTGTCAGTACCGACTACTTCGAACACCAAAGCCCGCCGACTGGTCATATCTCCCACCCAGCCAACACCAGACGCCAGGAGAAACGGGTAAATCATCCAAATTGATAGTCGACTACTTGACTCCAACAATCCGATAAGGACGACCATTGGTATAAGCAGAGCTAATTGCCACTGGATTGTTCGCAGCCGATCAAATCGGTCTGCGAATACCCCACCCAGGACTCCTCCCAACAAAAGCGGCGCCCACATCGTTGTTCCCGTCAGTTGGACCATTCGTGGTGAGTCAGTCATCTCATTAATCCAA
Source organism: Acidimicrobiaceae bacterium (assembly GCA_002722565.1). GTDB lineage: Bacteria > Actinomycetota > Acidimicrobiia > Acidimicrobiales > Poriferisodalaceae > MedAcidi-G3. Next base: position 98,559 of record PBMG01000005.1, on the reverse strand, counting down.
AAAGCTGACAAAAATGCTATTCCCCATCTAGCCCAGTGCCAGCACATTCCAGCAAACAGAAGCGGAAGAAAACCTTGGACTGACACCGCACTTCTATCTCGTCGCGAGCCTTTTACGGTTCTAGGGCTTTGTTGCATCGCCGGAGCCTAGGTTTCGCCGTCAAGGAATGCTCGCTCCTTGGCTCAAACGCCTACGATCTTGACAATGACGGCAACTTCAAGAGTGTGTGTAATACCGGGAGACGGTGCAGCACCCGAAGCAATGGAAGCTTCCTTGCGAGTTCTTCATTGCCTAGAACTGCCTATCAATTGGGATTTCATGCCGGCAGGAAAAGACCTACTGAGTCAGCGAGTCGAGGAGCAAGAACAACTATTTAAAGACCGGATCGATGCCGCCGATACCGTATTGTTCGGCGCTAGCGATGGAACCTCGCCTGGCACCAAATACATGCGTTGGGGAAAGTTGACCTTTGCAAATGTGCGGCCTATCCGCTGGCAGCCTGGTTTCAATTCCCCATTAAAAGAGCCTGAAGAAATCGACTACATAATTGTCAGAGAAAATTTAGAAGACATGTACGTGGGCATTATGGGCGATGCTAAAGACCTGCTTAATGCTGGGTTATCAGATGGCCGGTCCCGCCTTCCTAAACACGCTGTAGACGGAAAGTTTGCGGCAAAGATCATTACGCAACCCGGAACCGAACAAGTCGCGAAATTCGCCTGTGAATTAGCGTCACAGCGATCAGGAAGACTGACTGTCTCAGCTAAGACCAACATGCTGCCCGCAACTGACCGATGGTTTTGCGAAATCGCCAAAGAGGTGAGTCAGGATTATCCGGGTGTTCATTTCGAAGAGTTCATAGTGGATGACATGGCCCATCGTTTAGTGGTCAAACCAGAGGAACTTGATGTCCTCCTTCTTCCCAATCTTTACGGAGATATTTTGTCAGATCTAGGTGCGGGAACAATCGGCGGTCTTGGGCTCGCTCCTTCAGGATGTTATGGAAACGATTTCGCGTATTTCGAATCGGCACATGGGACTGCGCCAGACATTGCAGATATGGGAATTATCAATCCAACTGCGACTCTATTGTCAGCAGCCATGATGCTGAGATACTTAAACCTCGCTGAGGCAGCGAACCGCTTGGAAACTGCCATCGCAGAGGTATATCTTGCTGGCTCTGATCTCACTCCAGATCAAGGCGGAGACGCCGACACCGAAACATTTACCGATGCTGTGATTGGAGCATTGTGACGAACTCTAATGAGCATTCCCCCCGAGGGATCCCTGAGGACCTTCCTAGCGACGATCAACCTGATGGGCCGGTCAGCTTTTACATAGATCAGCTTCGCCCTTGGGGAGTCAGCGCCTACTCAGCTGCCGGAATGTCACCTGAAGACGCGAATACTGTTGTTGACAACCAACTTTGGTCGGATTTACGGGGGGTCGATACTCACGGTTTCCAAAGAGTGAGTTGGTACATCAACTGGTTTCGAGATGGCTCTACTGACCCTAAGGCCCAACTACAGATCATTACTGAAACACCTGCTGTTGTGGTAGCAGATGGAAACCACGGCCTAGGTCAACTCGTTATCACCCGATTCATGGAACATCTGATAGAGGTTGCATCCGACAGTGGCATGGTCGCCGGCGTTATCAGAAACTCAAACGACTGGGGCTGCGGCGCTAATTACCCCTATAAGGCTGCTGAAGCCGGTTTCGTTTGCTTTGGGACAACGACCAGTGTGCCGAATCTCGCTCCCTTTGGAAGCCGTCGTAAATTATTTGGGAACAATCCGATTGTTTGGACATTTCCGCGAAAAAACCAACCACCGATTGTTCTCGACATGGCGATGACGCCAGTAGCCCTCGGCAAAGTACTTCGAGCCCGTTCGGAGGGAACTGAGATCCCTGAATCGTGGGGTTTTCTTGATCGAGACGGAAACCCGACTGTAGACCCCGATGTCGCTATGAAAGGAATAGTGCCTGCAATCGGAGGATACAAGGGCATCGGAATGATCACCGCCTCAAACATTTTGGCGGGAATTCTATCCGGCTCAGCTCACACAGAAGATGTCGCCGTTGGTCACCGCGGCCAGTTCTTTTTGTTAATGGACCCTGCAATCTTCAGAGACAGCGAAGATTATTACACCGACATAGAAAGTATGGTCGAACAAATACGAGCCGCGGGCAACGAGGACGTTCTTCCAGGCCAGAAGGTTTATTTGCCCGGCGAAATAGAACAACAAACCATGGAAAAACGGGCCGAAGAGGGCACCGTCGCCTACCCCGGTTCAGTCGTCAGAGCACTTCGCCAGGTTGGAGAAGACGTTGGGGTTCCGTTTGACTGTGAGCTAGTCGAATAGCTCGCTACAAAGTTCTCAATCTTGCTTGGCTCGTTGATGGGCCGGCAGTGGAAGTTCAATTGGGGCAAGGAAACTCATGTCGATATCAAGAAGTGTCGGTCCTTGTCGTTCTATAGCTCTAGCCAACGCGGACTCGAATTGATCAACACCTTCCACCCGCTCAGCCTCGACTCCCATACCCTGAGCAACCGCCACGAAGTCAACTGTTGGCAACTCGGTTCCATGCTTGCGCCCAAGAACACTGTCTTGAATCATTCTTAAAATGTTGTAACCGGAGTCATTGAAAACAAGCGCTATGACGGGTATCTGATGCTCGGCGCAGGCAGATAACTCTCCGAGAGAAAGTTGCAGACCGCCATCTCCTTGAACTAGCAACGCGTGACTACCGGTTCCGAGCGCCGCACCCATAGCAAGTGGCAAGCCGGGTCCTATTGCTACTGCCGCAGGTCGAATTGAAGTCCTACTTCGCACGATCGGCAAAAGTCGATTCCCCCAGGTGTAGTTAGGCACCGTTGAATCGCGAACGACAGCACATTCATCGGGTAGCAACTTCCGAATAATCGAGACGATCTGAGTGTGGTCGACTCCTATTTCGCCTCGGATAGCATCCTCGTCCGCAGCCTTAATCTTCCGACAACGGTCAACAAACTGAGCGTCCACGCTTCCTTGGTCAATTCGTTCAAGCATTCCCTGCAAAGAAAGTTTGGCGTCGCCAACAACCGCCACAGCAGCCGGATAGTTACGCCCAATTACCTCAGGGTCGATGTCTGCATGAATAAGGTTTTCCGGCATAGGCAGCTGCCAGACTCGTGTCGCGTAATTTTGAAAGCGAGTACCAATAGCGAATACAACATCCGCCTCTTCGAAAATTTCAATGCTACTGCGTCTGTCTGTCCTGAAACCAAGGCTTAGTTCATGCATTTCAGATATGGCGCCACGTCCTTCAATTGTCGTGACAACGGGAGCTCCTAACCGCTCGGCGAGGGCCGTAAGTTCATCACTGGCGCCAGAAATATTTACGCCTCCACCTGCCCAGATAACAGGTCGCTCAGATTTTCGCAGAAGATCCGCAGCCTGGTCCAACAAATTACTCTCAGGAGTCACACGAATAGCCTGCTCCGAATCGGCTATTTCCATGTCAACTTTTCGGTACTGAAGATCGATGGGAATCTCTACAGCACCAGGTTGCGGCCGACCTCGCCCAATATCGGCAGCGACCCTCACGATGTCTTTGCTGATGTCTTCGGTATATCGAACAGAAGCAACCGATCTGCATACGGTTTTGAGCATGTCGGGTTGCTTTTCGTATTCATGCAGAAATCCCTTGCCTTTGCCTCGGAATCTCGACTCAATTTGGCCTGTGATCATCAGAAGCTGCGACGAGACAAAAGCTGCTTCGTATATCCCTGGAACCGCATTTAGGGCTCCGGGACCGGTTGATGTCAGAATCACGCCCAGCTTGCCAGTTACCCGGGAATAAGCATCCGCCGCGTGGGCCGCCGCTTGTTCGTGACGAACATTTGTGACTTCGATATCTGGGTGGAGCGAAAGAGCATCATAAATCGGCAGATTATGGACGCTTACGATCCCAAAAACTCGTCGCACACCAATCGAATAGAGAGTCTCGGCGACCGCTTGGCCGCCCGTAATCATGGCCATACGAGCACCGTAGCTCTCATTATGAACTTTTGACAGCAACCGTTCTCATCCGTTCAACACAGGTCATTTATTTTGAGCCGAACTAGCGGATCTTCCAGCCCACATGCCGTTGCTTTAAAGCCAGATGGGGTCGTTACGCTTCATCCGGAATAGGATGGATTTCCCTATGTCAGCAGAGCTCTCGGTCATTGAATCTCGAATTCGTAACGCGGGTGAACTCGCAAATATTGACAAAGAATTAGTCGAGCTAATTGCGAAGCCCATTCGGGTGCTCGAGATGAGCTTGATTCTCGAACATGACAACGGTCAACGGTCACTCTTCCCGGCATGGCGAGCTCACCATTCGGATGTCTTAGCAGTCGATGGCATGAAGGGCGGATTTCGAATCGCTCCTGATGTCAATCGCGACGAAACGGTTGCTTTGTCGGCTGGAATGACTCTTAAGACTGCTCTTGTCGGGCTTCCCCTTGGTGGTGCAAAAGGCGGAATCTGTGCGGACCCCAAGACGCTCACACCACGCGAAGTAGACCGCTTAGTTCGGCTTTATGCACGGGAATTGAACCCTCACCTAGGTGAGACCGGGAACCTGACCGACATTCCGGCTCCTGATCTCAATACTAATCCCCACCACATGGCAATTTTTGCTGATGAAATCTCACGTATTCGTGGAGGGTTGGTGGCAGGGTGCGTGACTGGAAAACCTGTGGAACTTGGAGGCCTTCCAGGTCGCCTATCTTCTACAGGTTTCGGAGTCGCCGCACTAGCTGAATTAGCTGCGGGTAGCTTAGAGGGACTTTTCGTAGCCCAGGAAGGGTTTGGCAACGTAGGACGCTACGCCGCTCGAACAGCACATGACCGAGGCGCTGTCTATGTAGCCATTTATGACATTGGTCTCGGCGGCTGTTTGTATGCGCCGTCAGGGATCAGTATTCCGGATCTAACGGCGATCGTTGATGAACATGGTTCGCAAGCCTTCGAGGTTTACGCCAATCAACACGGCGCACAATCCGGTGATTTTTCTTGGAGAGATGAGCAATTATCCAGCGGCGGGAAGATTGATTTATTCCTTCCCTGTGCCGCTTCGCAAACAGTTACTGCACAGGCCGCTGAAAAAATGCTGGCATTAGGGCTGAAATATGTTTCGGAGGGCGCCAACAACCCGACAAGCCCTGAGGCTGATACCCACTTCTTAGCCGGTGGGGTAACAGTCATTCCGGATGTTCTCGCTAATGCTGGAGGTGTTGCTGGCTCCTACATGGAGATGAGCAAAGCAGCCTCTATGTCGATTCCGACCGAAGACGAAACCCTAGAAGCCGTGCGCGGCATCTTGACCACCGCCTGGGACCGCGTAGTCGCCGCGTGCGAAAGTTACGATACAAAAAACCTTCGACTGGCTGGAGACGCCCTAGCTGTTTCCAAGATCGCAGCCGCTCATCAGGTACGCGGCTGGTGAGAGCCCTGAATTGCAACGGGGGAAGGGCCTAAAATCTGAAGGTGTACGGGTCGATTAGATCTAGTTTGTATTTGATCCGCAAACAATCAGAACACAATGTTCGCTGTCATCAATTTGTGCTCGACCCGTTCTTAGAGCCGCGTACCCTGCCGATGCAGCAGGTTCCGCAACCACGTCGAATTCCTCAAACAACGAAGTTTGAGCTTCAATGACTTCTTCATCGCTTACAACGCAACTTTCAGCTTTTGAGGCTTCTAGGGCTTGCCACCCAATTTTTCCAAGTCGGCGTGCCCCAAGGGAATCAGCAGCTAGACCCGAAACATCAACATCAACCGGTTCGCCTGCTGCCAATGACTGAGCGAACGTCTGAGTGCCTTCGGTCTCTACAAGTACTAATCGTTTCGAGTCTTTCCACCAAGTTGCTAATCCGCCCGCGAGTCCACCCCCGCCGCACGCAACGACAATCGTGGTCGTGTCAGCGACCTGGGCATCTATCTCCGTCGCTATGGTTCCAGCGCCCAGCAAGATTTCGGGCTGATCATACGCATGCAATTCCACACACTGACGCCCCGCTTGGAAAGCTCGAGCAGCCTCCAGACTCTCTTGATACTCAACTCCTACAACATGGATTTGGGCTCCATAGCTCTCGAGTCTTTTGAGCTTGGACGGAGAGATGATCGACGGAACAAAAATATTGGCCTGATATCCAAGTGCCTGAGCAGCCCACGCTACTGCCGCGCCATGGTTACCTCCGGAAGCCGCAACTACACCGTCGGGACCCACATCCGAACACAGCATGGCATTCATCGCACCTCGAGCTTTGAACGATCCGCTGTGCTGTTCGCTTTCAAGCTTGAGATTCAAACGGCGCCCTATCGAAATGACACTGGTGTGAATGACTTTGTCCTGCAGACGTTTGGCTGCGGCTCTTACCTCATCCCTATTGAGATTCACACCTCAGGCCAGTCATCATTAGATATAAATTCTTTTACCCGGTGGACATATTCAGATCGGTCGTAGACCCCGTAAAGCGCGTGTTTCATTCGGACTGGATCACCGAAGAAGAACTTTTCATAAAGAGCCTGACGGCCCCCAAACCCTGAAATAGTCATATCCCAAGCGAGACGAAACAAACGAAGTCGTTCCTCGGCTGAGCCATTTTTCCCCTGAAGGAACTTTCCGATGTCGGCGCCTCGTTCACCTTCCCAGTCAGCCTCGCTCGGCACCATGATTAAGCCACTTGACGAACACAGTTGGAGTATCTCTACTAAACGCTTGTGGACAGCGGGATAATAATTTCGAGCAGCGTCCAAAGGCCCTCGAGCAGGTGTCATAACCCCGTATTTATTGATAGCCGCTTCCTCTTCTGAAGCGAGCTTTAAAGCTTTCATTATCTCTAACGTGATGATTACCTCTGCAACCATTTCCTGAACGTGCGGATAATTACCGGTGCCGATCATGTCAACGACTGACTGAAGAGTGCCCAAGATAGCTTCGGTTTTAGCAATCTTTAGGTTCACTACTTGATGCGCCATGTGCAGTACTGCACCTGTCTGTGCATAGGCCTGATTGGCTCTATCGATATCTCGTATCAAGAACACTCTGTCCCATGGAACTATGACGTCGTCGAAGATAACCATGGCATCTAATTCATCGAAACGAGAACCCAGGGGGTGGTCCGCGTGGCTACGCCCTTGGTCCAAAGGTTCTCTACATTGGAAACGCAGACCGGGCGTATCATTAGGTATCGAAAAGCCCAGGGCGTATGGTCGCATTTCTTCGCCACCCTGAATAACTGTTGACGGGAAGATCAAGATCTCATCTGAGAGTGGCAGCGTGGCAAGCATCCTGGCACCTCGAACCAAGATTCCCTCAGCGGTTTCTTCTACTAAGCCCAATGCGATGTATGGATCATCAAGTTCATTCGCCTGTTTCGATTTATCAATCTGAGGATTCGTCAACGCATGAGTTAAGGTCAGGTCGTTTTCTCGCACATATTCGAAATAGTTCTTCATATTTTGACCGAAACGTTCATCGGCTTCAGTGAAGTAATCGGCGGCCATCCCGGCAGCCATCACATTTACGTTCATGTAGTCGGGGGTGCGACCCATGTGGCCCAAACTCGCGTCCGCCCATATTTTGTGCATTTGGGAGCGTTTACGTAAATCATCTTTGTCCTGGGGAACAACGAAACTTCGACCTACTAAATCGCCAGAAGATGGTGATTTAAACGTCATGACTTCTAGAAGATCATCTCGATACTGAAGGTCGTACAGCGCAGCCAAGGAACGCACTGCGTTGGCTGTACGTGGGTGGCTGGTCGGGTCTTCGACGAGTTCACCGTCGAGCCAAAGAGTTGGAGGACGCTTCTGTAATCGGTCGATCACTTCTTTACCAGTTCGTGCGGGCATGGTTTATTCCTAGGTTTCACTTTGGAGTAATTATCCGATTATCGGATACTCTAACCGATTATCGAGTAGCCTACCGTTAAATTATGGTTGCCCAATCATCTGCCGATTCAAGCCGCTCCCAGACACTTGACCGCGGCCTTAGAGCCCTGAACCTCATCGCTACTTCATCCGCACCACTGACAATCGACGAAGTTGCCGAACAACTGAACTTGGGGCGTTCGGTCACATATCGAATAATTCGCACTCTCGAAGACCATCGATTAGCGGTACGTGATGCTTCTGGTCGCCTAACCGGCGGAACACAGCTAGTCGTATTAGCTGGGGGGGTAAGGGCTGAGATGAAAGCTATTGCTGCACCCATCTTGACCGATCTGGCCAACACCCTTGAAATGACATCTTTCCTAGTGGTTCCCGAGGACCAGGAAGCAGTAACTGTTCTAGTAGCAGAACCCACAAGCACAGCGGCACACGTTGCTTACCGGCCCGGAACTCGACACCCACTTGATAGAGGTGCTCCGGGCATCGCCTTGCTTGCTGGATTAGGCCCTAAACCAAATGAGCGAGCAGAGGTCACTACCGCTCGTAATTCAGGTTGGGCCTACTCAGAGGGAGAAGTGATTGAAGGAATGGCTTCTATCGCTGCCCCCATTACAACGAATGACGGAACCACAAAAGCAGCTGTCGCCGTGGTCCATCTAGCCCTCAGTCTGAATTCCCATGACGTCGCTCCCCTGGTGGTAAGTGCCGCTAACACTCTGGGTCTCAAGCTCTCCTAACCACTACCCCGCGATGTATAAACGAGCGGGAAATTTCGGTCATCATCGGGATACTGTCCGCTTTCTACATTTGTATCTTCGTCTGTGATAGTTGGATCGCTACCTGGATGGGGGTACCAGGTCACATCATCCCCAAGCCACCGAGTAGACAAAGCGGTGCGACGTTTATTTCCGGCATTCCCCGGTGCACCGTGCAAAATCCACGCCGAAAAGAAGATTGCGTCACCTGGTTCAACGTCAAAACCTACGATGTCAAACTCATCGCGAGCGCTGGCGACATCAGGGGCGCGTTCTCCTTTGAAATCACTAGTCCAATTCTTGGAGCCGTCGAAAGCTTCGGGAGCAAAGTAAGAATCCCAAGCGTGTGAGCCGCGAACAAACTCCAACGAACTCTCCGCTACCGTCACTTCACTCACAGAAAGCCAGGCCGAGCATATTTGCTTTCCCAAAAAAGGCCAGTACGGAATATCTTGATGCCACGGTGTCGGCGCTTCGGTCTTGGGCTCTTTAACCAAAAGGTGATCAAAGTAGAGCCGAGCAGTTGACGACCCCATCAACGTTGCCGCTATTTGGGCTACCCCTGACTCATGGACATAGCGGTTTACAACCGCATCAGTCTGCCACCGGTACCGGCTGGTAAATAGCCGATTGGTCTTTGCACCTGGATTGGTGTCTGTTACCCATTCACCCGGAGCAGCAAGTTCTTTGTCGGCCATGACTGCTATTTCGGACAACCACTCATCTGAAACTGCGCCCGGAATCTTCACGACACCGTCAGATAAATAAGTTTTCTGAATGTCTTGGGTCACCTTCGGATGTGAGAGCACCATTAGCAAGACCCTTGTTCTAGAAGAGACGCACCACGTTAACTTTCGACTTCAAGCCGGTAAAGCCGAGTCTGGATACTTAGGAGGATTACATTAACCCAAATTGCAGCCATCAAAGATTGGAATGAAAGCATGAAGGTTGGCTTTATCGGACTCGGCAATGTTGGAGCCAAATTAGCCGGAAGCGTTCTACGCAATGGGTTCGACCTGACGGTACGGGACCTCGATTCTTCCGCCACAGGCGAATTCTCACGCTTGGGCGCCCACGTCGCTAACTCACCAAAAGAATTAGCTGAACGTTGTGACGCAATCATCACCTGTCTACCCAGTCCGAGAATCAGCGCTTCCGTGATGGAGGATGAAGACGGAGTGCTTGCCGGCTTATCGGAAGGGAATATTTGGATCGAGATGAGCACCACAGACCAGCAAGAGGTCCTTCGGCTGGGGGCGCTAGTTAGCGAAAGAGGCGCCTTTGCTGCCGACTGTCCAGTATCTGGAGGCTGCCACCGAGCGGCGACAGGGAATATCGCCATCTTTGCCGGCTGCGACCGAATTGTTTTCGACGCTGTTTTTCCATTACTCGGAGCTATGGGTCGACGTGTTCTCCACACTGGACCGCTAGGCACCGCTTCCATTCTCAAAGTCGTAACGAACTATTTGGCTACGGCAAATTTGGTCTCAATTTGTGAGGCATTGGTCACCACAGAGACAACAGGAATAGATCTAGCTACCGCGTACGAAGCTATAAAAATTAGCTCGGGCAACTCCTTCGTACATGAGACGGAGAGCCAAGTAATTCTCAACGGAAGTCGCGACATCAATTTCACCATGGATCTGGTCCTGAAAGACATATCACTGTTTCAAGAAATTGCTGAGCGTGGCCAAGTGCCGCTGGAGATTTCTCCTCTCTTGATCAATATTTTTCAGGATGCACAGGACCGCTATGGGGCGAGAGAATGGTCTCCCAACGTGATCAAGCGTCTCGAGGAAGCGACAGACTTGGTTATACAAGCACCAGGCTTCCCAGCAGAAATCATCGACTACGAACCTGAGGCTCCAGGCGAAGAAGTGGTGATCGCGAAGAGCTAATTACCCATCTTTTCAGCAAGCCGATCTGCACAGGTCAAAATACTTGATGCCAGTTAGGGCGCTTTCTTCCGATTCACCCTCTACCCTTCTGAGTTGGATGAAGTCGAAAACGGCTTCAGTTTTAATTTAGGAGGCCCCAGATGGGCCAAGGTACAGTCAAGTTTTTCAACGCACAGAAAGGTTTCGGATTCATCGAACGCGAAGACGGCGACGATCTATTCGTACATTTCTCAAACATCGTTGGTGATGGCTACAAATCACTCGATGAAGGCCAAAGAGTCGAATTCGATATTGGTCAAGGACAAAAGGGCGACGAGGCCCAGAATGTAAGGCCCGCTTGATCTCAGCGTTAAACAACTAAATCTATAAAAGGCCGCCCCAACTTTTCGGGGCGGCCTTTTGCTTTTTCTCATTCAGCGCTATACAGAACCGTCAGAGATCGCTTCTGAGTAATCTGGGTTCATGCCGACTGAGCTATCGCCCTATGCTTTGCAACTTCTGCCATCAGAAGAAGAGGCGCCTAGATGCTCCTCTTATTCCCAGCTGATCGCAGCTGACCCATGCGGAACTGCCTTGTCGGTTGAAGCTCTAATCCTCATTGAAACTCCTCTCCCCTGGCCCAAACCTGTTTTTGGTCACCCACTTCTTAACGGGCTGAGTTCCATAATGAAGACCTCACTTGGGCAAACTCGTGTCCTAGCTGTAGTTCCTAAGAACGAAGATCCCGGTATTGCAGTTTCCATATATCAACGAGACGAAGTTGGAGTGAAGAGTTGGGCTTTCAGACCCGAAAACCCAGCGGCTCTTGCTCAATTTGCGTCCGACATCATGACACTCACTCCTAGCCAATTGGCGACGACACCAGGAGATCCACATCCTTCCGATTTAGCAGTATTGATTTGCACCCAGGGCAGCCACGACATTTGTTGTGGCAGCGAAGGAACAAGGCTGGCAAATGAGCTGCAACAACGCGCCCCGGGTCTCAACGTTCTTCGCGTTAGCCATACGGGCGGTCACCGGTTCGCTCCGACGGCCATGACCCTTCCTGATGGCCGAATGTGGGCCCATTTGGACGCTGACACCACTTTGTCAATTCTTGAACTTACGGGAGAACCTTCAACCTTAAGTTCTCAATGCCGAGGCTGGTGGGGTGCTCCTTCAGGGCCAGGTCAAGTAGCCGAACGAGCTGTATTCCAACAAATCGGATGGGACCTAGACACTTTGCCTAGAAACATAACAGTGGCCCCTTCAGAGGCAGGTTGGACTGTCAATCTCTTGGTGGCACTTCAAGAATGGTCAGTGGATGTCTGCCAAGGACGAGAAATCCCCACAATTGCATGTCGCGCTGATGGTGGACTCCCCGCCAAAGCCAGCTACGAGTACACAGTAAGTGAAGTCAGGGCACCTTGATAAGCCTTGTCCTAGGTCTAACTAAACGAGAATTCAATAAGTCCGAGATCTCGATAGTCAACTTTGAAATCATCACCCGCGCGACAATCCACGGGTCGCGTAAACGACCCGCTCAAGACGATCTGGCCCGGGTCCAAGCCAACGCCATGATCGAAATAGCGGCGAGCTAGCCACGCGACTCCCAATGCCGGGTGACCTAAAACTGCTGACGCTACACCTGACTCTTCAATATCACCGTTGCGGTGACATACCGCTGAAACCCACGGCATATCAATCTCGCGTGGATCCGCTCGGTAATCACCCAAGATGATCCCAGCGTCCGCAGCGTTGTCAGAAATAGTGTCAGTAACCGAACGCGTAACTCCAGTTCGCGGATGTTTTCGATAAGAACGAGCATCAATCAACTCGATAGCGGGGATTACAGCTTCGGTTGCTTGAAGTACCTCTTCGATGGTTACATCGGGACCTTGAAGTCGGGTTCCAATAACGAAGGCGAGTTCAACTTCAATCTTCGGGTCGCAGAACGCAGCTGCTTCCAAGGAGCAGCCATTTTCGAAGACCATGTCATCCAGCAGGTACCCCGAATCTGGCTCATCAATATTCATCGCAAGCTGCATCGCTCGAGAAGTCAGTCCGATCTTGTGGCCTATCAACACCCTCCCTCGCTCCAACTCAATCTGCAACCAACGCTTCTGGATAGCGTAGGCATCGTCGATCGTCATTTCGGGGTGTTGCACCGTCACGGGATCGATCTGCTGAGCGGTTCTTCTAGCTTCGTCATGGAGACGCGCCTGAACTTCAATTTGGGTGTCGTCCATATTTCTCAAGTGTTTCTCACCCCTAATTTGCCTATCGCATGTTCGTCGAAGGCCACCGCAACATTCTTAGTTTCCATGTAGAAATCAAAGCTGTAATCACCACCATCTCGACCAACGCCACTTCGTTTTGTCCCGCCGAACGGGGTTGGTAGATGTCTTACATTTTGGGAGTTAATCCAGACCATGCCTACATCAAGAGCTCCAGCAACACGGTGGGCTCTTCCTACATCTTGGGTCCATAGATACCCAGCAAGCCCATAATCAACGTCATTGGCAATTTCGATGGCTTCAGCTTCACTGGAAAAAGGAATCACCGTAAGAGCAGGTCCAAAGATTTCTTCCTGACTCACCCTCATCGAGTTGTCAGCCTCAACAAATAACATTGGATTTACGTAATTTGAATTCTCATCAAATTCATAGTCGCCTGTGATAACTGTGGCACCGTCTTCAACCGCCTTATCGACATACGAGCGGACTTTGTCGCAATGAACGGAATGGATCAACGGACCGATCTCTGTCGCTGGATTTAGCGGGTCGCCAACCACAAGCCCTTTCACTCGTTCTGTCAATTTCTCTATAAACCAGTCGTGAATCGTTTCATGCACTAAGAGCCGGCTACTTGATGTGCATCGTTCGCCATTAAGGCTATAAATCATAAAAACGACAGCGTCTAACGAGCGCTCTAAATCAGCGTCATTGAAAACAATGACTGGGTTTTTGCCACCTAATTCAAAATGGACCCGCTTTAACGTTGGTGCCCCTTGGGCTTGGATGAGGGCGCCAGTGGAAGATTCGCCTACAAAAGCAATCGCCTTAACGGCTGCATGCTCGGTCAAGGCTTTACCTGCAATTTCTCCAGTTCCATGCACGACATTCAAAACTCCGTTGGGGAGCCCTGCTTCGTGCCCGATCTCTCCCAAAATTGACGCTGTCAATGGACTCCACTCAGCGGGTTTGTGGACGACTGTGCAACCCGCGGCGAGCGCTGGCGCAATTTTCCAAGTTGAAAGCATAAATGGGGTGTTCCATGGAGTGATCACTCCCACTGGGCCGATCGCCTTTCTTGACGAGTAATTTAGGTGAGTCGCAGTAGGCATTGACTTGCCATCAAGAGCACCGGGTGCAGCATCAGCAAAGTAACGAAAGTTCTCCGCCCCTCGTATCGCTGCAGAACTCATAAACCGGATCGGTTGACCAGTGTCAACTGATTCGACTGCTGCTATTTCATCTGCGCGTTTAACGATCAGCTCGGCGATTCGATTCAATACCGCTTTTCGTTGACTAGGTGGCTGCGAAGACCACTCATCGAAAGCTGCCGCAGCCGCTTCGGCTGCTATCCCTATTTCGGCAATCCCACCAGCCGCGACTTCGCCTAAAAACTTGCCATCACTGGGGGAAACGTTGCCAAAAGTATCCCCAGATGCACTAGCAACAAGTTCTCCATCGATGAGATGTAGCAGGGGCCCTGCGGAGTATCTAGCCAACGCTCCTTTTGCGGTAGACAGATTCTCTTCAAAGGTTCCAGGCGGACTCATTGCAACTCCCCATAATGATCTCTTATTGAGTTTTCGTTGACACGCATTGCAGCGTCGATGGGTTGCACTTCAACTGATACGGCTATCGGCTCGTCCTGCATCAAATCAGCCAATGACCGTTGGATTGCTTCGTTTAAGAGATCACGAATTTCAATTAGTGGCTCAAGCCCCCGATCTCCATTCAATCGAGCAATGACCGCCACGAACATGTTGGCGCTGTTCCCATTCGCAATCAGAAATTGCTCGCTTCGTATCGCTCGCGTTCTTAACCCTGCCAAGGGCACAGACGGATGCGTAGAAGCCGCATCGTGGACAGTCTGGAGCATCTCCGTCACATCAATATGCTCTTCAAGATTTGCAGAATATTCAATAAAGATGTGAGGCATGTCCCAGCTTCCCGCGAAGGCCTCTAGCTTGGCCAATTTATATGCGTAACATGTTACCAACTGTCGATGGAGGGCTTTCTTGTGAGATTCGTAACCTGTCGCTATGAAGGAAAAAGTACTTGGGGCGCTGTAACCGAAGATGGTGCTGGAGTTATAGATCTTGGCCGACGACTACCTGACCTTCCCGATCTGAGCGCCGCACTGAAAACGGGTCGACTGACTGAAGCGAAAGAAGCCGCGAGCTGGGCTGATGCTGACTTTTCCTTGGCAGAAGTTGAATACGAGCGAACAATTCCTTTCCCAGGAAAAATTTTCTGCATCGGGGTGAACTACGGGGGTCGAAATGCCGAGTACTCAGACCCAACCTCGAGCAATAAACCGAGTGTCTTTGTCCGATTTCCTCAGTCTTTGACCGGACACAAGCAACCACTTGTGCGCCCACCAGAAAGCGTTCAACTGGACTACGAAGGTGAGATCGTTGCTGTAATCGGGCGAAGGGGTCGTCGGATACCTCAAAGTCAGGCACGCGACCACATAGCGGGATTAACACTCGGCAATGAAGGCACTGTTAGAGATTGGCTCCGCCACGCAAAATTTAATGTGACTCAAGGGAAGAACTGGGAAGGTTCTGGATCGATGGGACCGTGGTTGGTTCCTACCGACGAAATTGGGAACTTCGAAGACCTCCGGCTTCAGACCCATGTGAACGGCGAATTGCGCCAAGACGACACAGTCGCATCTATGGCTTTCCCTATCGAGTTTCAAATCGAGTATTTGTCCACGTTTATAACTCTGGAACCCGGTGACGTGATCTACACCGGTACGCCAACGGGTGCAGGAGCTCGACTCGAACCGCCCCAATGGCTAGAACCTGGCGACGTAGTTGAAGTTTCAGTTGAACAAATAGGCACGTTAGAAAACTCCATCCAAGATGAGGATCTCTCTTGAGCCCTTCATTGCGACCATTTGAACGATCACTACCCATGGCGCTGATGCGAGCTCGTGAAGCAGTCATGCGAGAGTTTCGACCTCGACTGGCGAAACATGATCTGACTGAACAACAGTGGCGGGTACTTCGCGCCTTAGACGCTCGAAAAACACCACTCACTACACGCGAACTCAGCGAGACGACTTTCCTTTTAGGTCCATCGCTTTCACGCATCACAGCCAACCTCACCAATCGAGGTCTCCTAAAACGCATGGCGAACCCGGCCGACCAAAGAAGCAGTCTTCTTAGCTTGTCCGAAGACGGAAAGATCCTGCTTTCTGCTGTGGCTGCTGAAAGTGAATCTGGTTATCGCTCCATCGAAGAACGTTTTGGGCAGGACCGTCTAGAACTACTTCACAACCTTCTGGATGACTTAGCCGCGACGCGAACAGCGAAAGACACCTAAGGTTTCCAAAGTTCTACTAGTTGAGGAGGGAACCGTCATGACCGCACCGTTAGATGGCATACGCGTGATTGAGTTCGCGAATTTTGCGGCCGCACCTTCCGCCACTGCGATTATGGCTGACCTTGGAGCTGAGGTCATAAAGGTGGAGGCGATCGGAGGCGACCCTATTCGGGGCCTCATGAAGCAAGCGAAAACGACTGAAGGGGAGCACAATCCTGATCACCCATTTCAATTTATTAACCGTGGCAAGAAAGGAATAGAGCTAAATCTCGACAGTGAATCAGGAGCTGATATAGCTCGACAGCTGGTGTCTAAGTGCGATGTAGCCGTTATGAATTTGCTGAAAGAACGACGGCAACGCTTCGGTCTCGATACTAATGACCTCTTTTCAATCAAGCCCGATCTTGTCATCGGGTTGTTGTCTGGCTACGGCGAGGTAGGTGAAGAAATTAACCGCCCCGGATATGACGTCACCGCCTTCTTCTCACGTTCAGGAGTTTTCGGCGGAGGCACTGCGCCTGGTGGCCCTCCGCCGCATGCCCGACCAGGTTCAGGCGACCACACCACCTCGATCGCTTTATTTGGCGCAGTTATGGCGGGGCTAAGGTCTCGCGATATTACGGGGGAAGGTCAGGTAGTCGAAGCTTCGTTACTGCGAACTGCTACGTGGACCATCAGTCTTGATCTAGTTACATCTTTGGTCGATGGAAAACCCGCATACGACCGGCCTAGGGAAAAAGGTTTGTCAGCGATGTTGGAGGCCTTTCAAGCGTCTGACGGTAGATGGCTACAATTCGCAATGCCCGACACGGGCGATGCCTGGCAACGCTTTTGCGTCGCTTTAGATAGAGAAGATCTTTTGAGTCGCGAAGAGTTTTCTACCGGCCGGCTTCGTTATCAGAATATGACAGAGCTTCTGTCGACATTGGACGAAAGCATCGGCTCCAAACCGGCTGATCATTGGATACCGCGACTTGATGAACACAAGTGCATCTGGGCACCTATCAATGACTCAGCATCAGCGGTAGAAGATCCGCAGGTTCGGGCGACTGGCGCGTTCGAAACTATTACTCACCCGGTCGTCGGTGATTTCGAGACTGTTGCCGCGCCCTTTCGTATGCACGATTCCCCAGAAGTTCGGGTTAAGGGTCCAGCCCCAGAAAAAGGGCAACACACAACCGAGGTTCTCAAAGAGCTTCTTGACTTGAGTGAAGTGGAGATCGCGAACTTGGAATCGGATGGTGTTGTCCGTCGTGGATAACCACGAGATTTAGGATCTTTGTCATGGTTGAACTCAAGTATCAATCCGGTTTCGGAAATCAGTTTGAGTCTGAGGCTGAATTAGGCGTTTTACCGGTAGGTCAGAACTCTCCCCAAAAGGTCACCGGAGGTCTGTACACAGAACAGGTAACAGGGACGGCGTTCACAGCGCCTCGAAGCTCGATGCAACGAAGTTGGGTGTACCGCATCCGTCCTTCCGTTCAACACATGACCAACTTGGAACCGGTCCATGCAGGTTTGATTCGGACCGGTCCTGATAATTCGGGGGCGCCAATAGCAACTCAGCTTCGATGGGATCCCTTTCCCACAATTGCACCTGAAGCGACTTGGCTTACGGGCCTAGCCACAGTTGCTACTAACGGCAACAGTGAGCTCCAAACTGGTGGGGCTGTGCATCATTTCGCTGCATCTCGGTCTATGGACGATACGGCATTCGTCAACACCGATGGGGAGTTGATGCTCGCCCCATATTTAGGGCGATTGCTGTTAAGGACTGAGATGGGCTATCTGGAGTTAGCCCCTGGTCAAATAGCTGTGATACCGCGGGGAATAAAATTCTCTGTCGACTTGATGGATACAGCGGCGCGCGGGTATGTATGCGAAAACTACGGGGCTGCCTTCAGGCTTCCCGAACACGGCATAGTCGGTGTAGACGCAAACGCTCTTCCTAGAGATTTCGAGTATCCGGTCGCCATGTACGACACCGAAAGTCGCCCAACAAAGCTGGTGGCAAAAATTAGTGGTGCTCTATTCGCGAACGAGCTCGACCACTCGCCGTTCGATGTTGTTGCGTGGCACGGAAACTTGGCTCCCTACCGTTATGAACTTCGTCGGTTCTGTGCTGTAGGCCCCGTGGTCTTTGATCATCCTGATCCATCTATTTGGACGCTTCTTTCCTCACCTTCAGATACCGCCGGCACCGCAAATCTTGACTTTATTCTTTTTCGTGAGCACTGGCGGGTGGCCGAACACTCATTTCGACCCCCTTGGTTTCATTCGAATGTGATGAGTGAGTTAATGGCTCTAATCGAAGGTGTCTATGACGCCAAGGTTGAGGGTTTCGTCCCGGGCGGAATTTCGATTCATAATTCGTTTATCCCTCATGGTCCCGATAGCGACGCGTTCAGGTCAGCTACCGATGCCGATCTAGTTCCTAGCAAAGGGCCAGATTCACTCGCTGTTATGTGGGAATCACGGTATCGATGGGTCCCAACATCTTGGGCTATGACTTTGTCTGAACTGCAAGAGGATTACCCAAGCAGATGGAGCGAACTGAAAAGTGAGCGGGGCTAGGCGAACACTCCTCCTGAGGTTGCTAATGGAGCCCTATCAAGGGCAAAGAGATCATCGTCTATGTCGGGGTCAAATGATGCGTCGTTGCCTGTGATTGATCTAGCAACTATTGCGCCGATACCAGGAGCAAGTTTAAACCCGTGACCGCTGAACCCGTTAGCTAGCCAGAGCGACTTCATGTAATCAAAAAGGCCCCAATATCGTTTCGGGCCCCTGAACATTCTCAAACCTCCATCAGCCATCAGTTCACGTGCTCTGAAGGACGAGTTCGATTTGCTCCACAACTTCTGCAATCGATTTTCCGTCAGTCTTCACTTGACGAAATTTGCTGTAAGCGGAAGAGCGGTCTTCGTACAGTTGACGTAATTTCGTTTCGTCGTTATCCGCAAGCAATGGGCGCACTGCGCCAGTCCGATCAGAAGAATATCTTCGCTGGATCTCTTCGACGGAGGCCGTCAGACAGAAGACATGACCATTTGAGCTAAGAGCGGTAGCACAGTAATCGTCAAGCATCATTCGGCCTCCTGTGGCTATGACTAAACCCTCCCTTGCCTGAAGGTCTCTAGCTACAACACGTTCCATTTCCCGAAAGGCTTCTTCTCCTTGCGATGAGAAAATCTGTTCTATGGGCCCATGTTGATCAACGATTAGCTGATCCGTATCTACAAAGTTCAAAGATCGTCTAGATGCCAGTTCGCGTCCGACAGTAGATTTCCCGGTCGCCATGAAGCCGGTAAGCACGACGTTGAGTTGATGGTTTGTCACGATCTCTAGCGTAGGGCTATCTGCCCGTTGAGGATCTAATGATTTCACCAGGCACCCTATTGCGATGTCTATTGCCGACTATTTGCTAGCACTTATCTTCTTAGCAGTCGGCGGCGGGGTCCAAGCAACTCTAGGAATAGGTGCCGGTTTAGTAGCTGGCCCTGCATTGACAGTTATTGAGCCAGAGCTGTTGCCCGGCCCTATGTTGGCGATGGCTATGGTCGTGAACGTTCGAAATGCTGTAGCAGATAGACAATCAACTCATGTCCTCGCTTGGAAAAGGGCTCTACTTGGTGCCCCGCTCGGCCTGGGCTTAGGAGCAGTCGTTCTCTCTTTCACCAATGTCAAAACGCTGTCACTTCTTGTAAGTTTTTTCGTTCTTGGAGCTGTGGCCCTGCAGCTAAGTGGTCTTAAACCTCCGTCGGGCACCATCTCTGAGTACATAGCAGGTACCGCCACGGCCTTTTCCTCGACCGTTGCGGCGCTACCGGGACCGATGTTCGTTGTCTTCCATGGACACCGAGCTCCGGGAACAGTTAGGGGAACATTGGCCAGTTTTATGTTGCTAGTAACTCCTGCAATCTTGCTTTTTCTAGCCATAGATGGACGATTTGGATTTCGTCAATTCGTGCTTGCAGTAGCACTCGCGCCCGGGATGTTCTTAGGGCTGCTCTTAGGTAAAGCTCTAAGGCCAAGGATCTCTGTCGATCGATTTCGCGTAATTATTCTGAGTGTGGCCTCCCTCAGCGCAGTCGCGGTCATTATTCGCACAATCGCTACCTAAGACTCGGCAGACCCAACTCTTAATAGAGTTCTCCTCGTTTGCCTGCCGCCAATTCTTCTTCATCCCAATACCCGATAGAGATTCCTCTCTTGGCAGTACTCCCAGGCTCACTTGTAGCATTAATCATCTGATCGGTAACGGTTGTGTCGTGTCGACGATTACGGAACCAATCAAACAACTGCTCATGCAGTTCGGCCACAACTGGCCGAAGAGTTGAGTCAGCCATGCGATCAGTCTGCTCGGCAGGGTCCTCATCGAGGTCATACAAAAGATTGGGACCTACCTCGCTCAGTACGTACTTATATTTATCGGTTCGAAGCATCGTGGCTCGACGCTTTCTCGGATCGTTTGCTTCAGCAACGTAATGAGACATTTCTAAGAATCCCCAGTCAGCTTCGCAGACGACGAAGCTTCGTTCGCTTCCACCCTTGCCATGAAGCAGGGGCACTAGGGACTCACCCTCGAGCCATTGCTTCCGCGTTTCATTCTCTCCTCCTAACGCTTCAACAAATGTCGGAACAAGATCTATTGCCTCAACTAGCTCGTGCGACGCTGTGCCTCGAGTCCCATCCGCCTGAGATCGCGGATCCACAACGATCATTGGAACTCTGACCACCTCTTCATTGATCCAGTCTTTTTCGCCCATCCAATGATCGCCCATGTATTCCCCGTGGTCGGAGGTAAACACAATCAATGTGTCGCTCATTCTCCCGAGTCGGTCCATCTCGGCGAACAAACGACCTAGATGATCATCAATCTGTTTAACCAGTCCCAGATAAGTAGGTAGCACCAACTCTCTAGTCGCAGTCCTGGACATCGCTTTTCCGATCCGCGATTTCTGGAGGGCACTGATTACTGGGTGGCTCGTTTCCAACTCTGCATCAGTTCTGTTCGGCTGAGGCATTTCTTCTCTTGAGTACAAAGAGTTGTAAGGAGCGGAAGCAACATACGGCCAATGAGGTTTGATGTAGCTAAGGTGCAAACACCACCGGTCATCACCTGCTTTTTTCATGAAGTCAATCGCCCGATCTGTCATATAGGCGGTTTCTGAAAACTCGTCTGGGACAACTGCCGGAAATGGTGCCGACCTCAAAAGCCAACCGGAGCACAGCTCGCCATCGCCATCAACGACGCTATTGGCAGCCGTATGCCAGGGGTTATCGCCTAAAAACCCATTGGAACGCAAGAAGTCGTTGTAAGGAAGGTCTGGCCGCACTCGTTGATCTGGGTGCAACCCGTCGTCGTGTTCTTCGGGCTCAAACCCGCATTCCGACAAAAAAAGCCATTCGGGCGAGTTAGCTGGAATCGCGAGCCGGCTTCGAGCTTCCTCATCCGCCCGCATATGAGTTTTTCCTACCAAAACCGCAGGCACTCCTAGGTCTCGGAGGTGGTCTCCCATAGTTTTCTGCGTCACTTCAAGGGGAACTTGGTTCCATCGCGCCCCATGGCTGACCACGTACCGGCCCGTGTAGTAGCTCATCCGTGACGAGCCGCATACTGCACCATTTACGAAAGCTCTATCAAAGCGAACACCTCTGTCAGCCAAGGCATCAATATTCGGGGTCTCAAGAAACGGATGCCCTACGCATCCCAGCGCATCCCATCTGAGTTGATCGCACATGATGAACAGCACGTTTCGCAACGGTGTCTCAACTGTCTCTTGGCCATTAGGTGTCATCGAGACCGGACCTCAATCAAATCCCTATCCACGTCATCTATAGACCCAACTCCCGATAACGCCATTGTGTGTTCTACCCCTGCCCGGAGAAATTCCAGTACCCAATCCACACCGCGTTCACCTGCGGCTCCTAAGGCGTAGAAATAAGCTCTACCGACCATGCAGGCGTCAGCACCCATCGCTACAGCCTTCACGATGTCGCTGCCTCTTCTCACTCCCCCATCACAGATGATGGAAGTACGATTTCCAACTGCGTCAGCTACAGGTGCAACAAGATCAATCGGTGATGGAGCATAGTCAAGTTGTCGACCTCCATGATTAGAGAGAATCACCCCGTCTAATCCCATATCAGCCGCTATCACTGCGTCTTCGACCGTCTGCACTCCTTTTATCATGATCATTCCGGGCCAATTATCTCTAAACCACTCGATGTCCGACCAAGACAGAGCTGGGTCAAATTGGCTATTGATGTAGTCAGATAAAGTGACCGGTGTAGACCCATCACCGACAGCTGAGCTTCCTTTAACATTNGCGAATTGAATTGGTTCAGCTCGCAAAAAGTCAGCGGTCCATCTGGGATGCTTTATCCCATCGAAGATGGTGTCCAAACCAACTTTTGGAGGAAGACTAAATCCTCGACGAACATCTCGCTCCCGACGACCTAGGACAGCAGTATCGACCGTAATCATAATGCCCTCATACTCTGCGGCGGCGGCTCGTTCCAGCATCTCTTTCAGCACCGGTTTGTCACGCCAGACATAGACCTGAAACCACTTTCTTCCGTCGTTTACTTCAGCGACTTCTTCAATTGATCGAGTACCCATAGTTGACAACGAATACGGAATTCCCATTCTGTGGGCTGCTCGAGCGACCGCTAACTCTCCCTGACTGTGAGCAATCCGGTCAAAGCCTGTAGGTGCGATCATCAAAGGGAGCGGTACTCGACCGCCTAATAGTGTGGTGCTTGTGTCTATAGCGGCGACGTCTCTAAGGACTCTGGGTCGAAAATAATAGTTCTTGTAGGACGAGACATTGTTAGCCGCCGTGACTTCGTCTTGGGCTGCTCCGTCGATGTAGTCGAAACAACCTCCGGGCAGGCGTTTCTTCGCCATAGCTCTCAAATCGCCAACATCTGCAGCTTTTGCGAGTTTTCGCGCAGTCCGGTCACGTTCATATCTCCGGAATCGAACAACAGATCGCAATGTGTTGAACATCCCCATATCAGGCCTCCGGTCTTGAATTGGTTCCATCACCCTAGAATCTGAAACAGTGAGCCTGTACTACGTGCAGAAGTTTCTGTTTGAACTCAACCGCGATGAGGATTTTCAGTCCCGTTACGCGGCTGACAGACGCGGCGCGCTCGCGGGCTTCGATCTGTCAGAAGAAGAGCAACGGGCTCTTACCGAACCTGATATTGGGCTGCT
The DNA here is from genome assembly GCA_002722565.1 of Acidimicrobiaceae bacterium. Classification (GTDB taxonomy): domain Bacteria; phylum Actinomycetota; class Acidimicrobiia; order Acidimicrobiales; family Poriferisodalaceae; genus MedAcidi-G3. The sequence goes on along the minus strand of PBMG01000005.1, from coordinate 75,210 downwards.
ATTTCATATAGGAGTTAACGGTCAAATTCTCATGCATTTTGCTGCGTTTCATTCGATTGAGTGGCAAGACTATTTGCAGCAAATGAGAGACGGAATAGATACCTATGGCCCAGTTCGCGAAGGCGTCTACGCAGTCACCGGATATGAAGGCGTCGAAGCTCACTCTGATCGGCTCGGACAAACAAGCAACACTGAGGAGGGTAGGTAATGCCTTTGGTATTCGCCGGGGTGTGTAGCCATGCCCCAGGGATCGTCGGACGAGCTGATCAAGCAGACCCAGCAGCCAAGAATCGCCTTTACGATGCCTTCGAAGACATGAGAAACCGACTAGAGGCCAGCGAACCAGACGCTCTAATCATTGTCGCTGCTGAACACTTCGCCAACTTCTTCATGAACAACATGCCTAGCTTCGCTATGGGAATGGCCGACTATTACGAAGGACCTATTGAGAATCCGGATTGGTTAGGCATCCAAAAAACACGGATTCCTGGCGACAAATCGTTGTCGGAACGACTCATTCGCAAGGTGATGGAAAAAAGCGATGTGAGTTACGCCGAAGAATGGAAATTCGACCATGGAATCATGGTCCCACTGCATTTCTTAACACCCAATTATGACCTGCCCATCGTGCCCGCCAACATCAACTGTCAAGGCCCTCCGTTAGCCCCTCTCCACCGAGCTTGGGCATTCGGTCAAGCTTTAAGAGAAGCTGCTGACTCGGTTCCTGAAAGAATCGCTCTCATAGGGACAGGGGGCATTAGCCACTGGCCTGCCACGCCTGATAGTGGAAAAATCAATGAGGAATGGGATCGGCGGTTCCTCGATCAGTGGTCACGTTCCGACAAAGATGCGATGCTGTCTTACGACGACAGTCAGGCATACCTAGATGCGGGCCAGGGGGCCTTCGAGATTCGCACGTTCATGACTATTTCTGCAGCCACCGAAGGGACTGAGGGAACGGTGCACTTTTATGAACCAATCCCAATCTTCGCAGTCGGTTGTACGATCGCGACAATCAATCTTTGATCGTCCTCTACTTCCGTTAAACACTTGATGACCTGACCACTATTTTTGAGAAAAACAAACCTATATAACTATGCCAAGCACACAAGAATTACTTCAGCGCTACAAAGCGGTCATGCCGTCGTTCGTCACACCTCTGTATGAAACGCCAATTTCTATAGAACGCGGCAAAGGCGGCTACGTTTGGGACCTCGAAGGCAACAAGTACCTCGATTTTTTCGGAGGCATTCTGACGACAATGATTGGACACTCGGTCCCTGAAGTTGTCGAAGCCATTCAAGAACAATCTTCTAAGGTGATGCACACCTCGACTCTTTATCTCAATGAACAGGTCGTTTCATTCGCTGAAGAAGTCGCAGCGATATCAGGAATTCCCGACGCAAGAGTTCTTTTCACCACTTCAGGATCAGAAGCAAACGACACAGCCATATTGCTCGCGACTAACTACCGCCAATCGAATCAGGTCCTGGCTATGCGAAATAGCTACCACGGTCGATCACTGACAACTCAAGCTGTGACATCGCATCGGAGTTGGCTGACAAGCAGTTACAGCGGGCTAGACGTTCACTTTGTTCAAGGGCCATATCGCCTTCGGAGCCCATTTAGGGATCTGGATGATGAATCATTTACTCAGGCATGTGTCTCTGATTTAGCACAGCTCCTCGATATGACTGATGCGGGAGGATTTGCCGCGTTGATCGCTGAACCTATCCAGGGAGTGGGGGGCTTCGCGACACCACCTGATGGATTTTTTGGTGCTCTACACAAGGTATTGGAAGCCAACGACATTTTGTTCATAAGCGACGAAGTTCAAACAGGTTGGGGCAGGACCGGCGACCACTTCTGGGGCTACGAAGCTCATGGAATCACACCCGACATTCTGACGTTCGCAAAGGGTGTGGGTAATGGGATCACACTGGCTGGATGTGTAGCTCGAGCAGAAGTAATGAACGTGCTGGACCGCACTTCTTTCACGACCTTTGGTGGCAATCCGCTGTCTGTGGCAGCGGGCAAAGCGACTCTCAACTACGTGAAGGACCACAACTTGCAATCAAACGCTGCTCTTCGCGGTCACCAGATGACGAAACTTCTAAGTGGGCCATGCGAATCCACCGACTGGGTTGCCGAATTACGCGGCAAAGGACTCATGCAGGCGATTGAGTGCGTCCAACCAGGGAGTATTGAACCGAATGCTTCGGCTGCTGCCAGCCTGATCGAGGACTGCAAGAACAAGGGCTTATTGGTAGGTAAAGGCGGCCTTTACGGGAACGTTATTCGTTTGACTCCCATGCTCAACGTGTCCGAAGCGGAGATGAACGAAGGCTGCGAAATAATTGTTTCAGCCTTAAATTCAATTAACGGTTAATCATTTCTACATAAGCCCGAACCATGGACTCTAAATTTGGGTCCGCGGGCAGCCCTAGCTCGCGCCCTCGCCGGTCATCAAGCTGTGCCGGCCAACTTTGAACCAGTTGATCTGTTGCAGCGTCATATTCGAGGCTAACTAGCGCTCGCGCTTCGGGTCCTCCGACGATCTCTAGCACTTCCAGCATCTCAGCGACCGTAGCGCTCAACCCTGGGATGCCGACGGCACGGTCATGCCCTAATAGAGAGCTTTCAATTTCAGCCAACATACGAATACCCGTTGCTGTGTTTTGGGCTGAACCAACGACCATCACCGTTTCTTCAGATACTGGGACGATGCTGGGGATTCCAGCTAGCGGTTCACGGAACATTCCAGACGCGAAACCTGAGGCGGCGGCATTTGGAGCTCCAGGCCTAACTATTACCGTTGGCAATCGGGCCGAACGGCCGTCAATATGGCCTTTTCTAGTCGCATCATTGATTAGGAGTTCACCAATCGCCTTTGTCGTGCCGTAGGTACCAGAAGGGGTTTGCTTTACGAAGTCCCCAACTTCACCCCCTGCCGTGTCGCCACCAAAAACTGCCAATGTGCTAGCGAAAACAACTTTATGAATGTGGGTCGATTGACGACACGCTTCCAAAAGTTGAAGCATGCCTCCGATATTCTGATCTACCGCGTGCTCCCAGTCAGCTTCTGCTCCCGCACTAACTACTGACGCCAAGTGAAAAATTGTGCACGGACTTTCTTTCAAGAGTTCGGCCAACACTCGATCGTGCGCGAGATCTGATTGCACGACCTGGCAGCCTGGAATTTCGGCGGGAATAACATCAATCGCAATGATTTCCCCTATGCCTTCTTCTTGGAGTCCTTGGATCAGTAAACGCCCTAAAAACCCCGCGCCGCCAGTCACGATTACCCGCATCTTCTGCCTTTCTGATTCGTTCTCAACCTAACCAACTCTGCGTTATACGGTTAGCGGTTGACTTCGGAATTACTAAGAGAATTCAATTGACACCTTGAGAGCTTGATCGTCATGCGGTTCATGTGCAAGGTGCATAGCTTCATCTATTTTTTCGACCGGAAAGACATGACTCAGCAACGGGCCAACATCGATTGCTCCAGACGCGATTAGGTCGAGTGCCTCTCGAAAGGAGGCTGAATCAGTTTCATCCTGAGCGCCGTATGTGCTTGCAGCGCTAAGACGTTTGCGAAAGAACTTGTGAAACCGCATTTCGATATCAGAATCGACGCTCGGTAAACCGAACCACATAATTTCACCATCCATACGAACATGATCGACTGATTCTCGAAACGTTTCCGCACGTCCAACAGCCTCAACTAAATAGTCCACCCCCCGACCGGTGGTTATGTCACCAACAGCGGTAGACAATTTATCTTTCCCAGCGTTAACGCATAGGTCTGCGCCGTACGAGCTGGCCATAGCTAACCGAGTGTCGGAAAGATCAGACACAATGATCTGAGCGGCACCAGCTTGCTTTAGGAGATACGTCCAGAAGAGACCCGCTGATCCTTGGCCCATAACGGCGACAGTCTCGCCTGCTACATCGCGGGGGTGTTTTTTCATCGCGTAGATCACTGTGCCGAGTTGCTGGGCCATTAGAAGGTGAGATCTTGGTAGATCACATTCCGGCAAAGGAACGCAATAATTGGCACCTACGCGTTGATATTCGTTGAAGCATTCGCCGACCGGCGGGTTGGGAAACGTCAGAACATGTTGACCTTCGTTCAAACCAGGAGATTTCGATTCGACTATCCGGCCTATCCCTTCATGTCCTGGATAACCATGCGGGCATGGGAAAGGGTGGTTCAAGCCTGCGCCCATCATCACTACGTGAAGGTCACTGCCACAGATTGATGCCATTTCACTTTCAATCAGCACTTGACCATCTGTGATTTGGGGCACGTCAATCTCTTCGCAGATCATCTGACCCACTCCAACCATTCGGGTTGCACGCATCGTCGCCATAACTCGACTTTAGGCTCTCCCAGTAGGTCCTCGTCCCACGATCGACTTCCAAGCCAAAAAGATCGTCAGCTAGAAATATCTACAACAGTGAGCATCTGAGCCTCGGAACTGGCATCGTTGCGGGAGATGTATGACGACGAACCCTCTGGGATCTTCCGCGGTTGGCTGGTCTTAGCGGGTCTTTTCGTGACTATGGCCGTCACGTCGGGGCTTGGCTTCTACGCGCAAGGAGTGGTCCTAGATGCCCTCGTCGCTGAACAGGGATTCAGCGTCAGCATCGCTGGGGCAGGTACCGGCATATTTTTTGCAACCTCCGGAATAGCTGGTTATTACGCCGGCGGGCTTCTTACAAAATATGACGCTCGTCTAGTAATGACTATCGGATCCCTAGTTGGTGCAACTGGGTTGGCACTCCTCGGGCAAGTCCGAAATGAAGCTCAAATGGTCATCGTTATGGTGATCTTCGGAATCGGTTTCGCACTCACAAGCTTGGTTCCAGGTTCCACAATTGTGACGCGCTGGTTCGTTCGCAAAAGAGCGATCGCTTTATCTATCGCATCCTCCGGCTTGTCACTTGGGGGAATAGCAATCACACCCGTCATAGCAACAGTGATCGATGCTGACTCTCTTGTTTATTGGGCTCCCCGATTAGCAGTCGCATTTCTCGTCGGCATGCTGCCGGCAGTCTGGTTCTTGATTCATCCTGCTCCTGAGCCTCTAGGGCTTCGACCAGATGGAGATCCACCCTTAGCCTCGGGAACTCCTCCCCCTCCACTTGAGGGAGTTGACTTTAAAGAGGCAGCTCGGTCCCGTTATTTCATTCTGATTTCCGTGACATTCATCATTGTCATGGCTGCCCAGGTGGGGGCAATCCAACACACCTTCAAAATGACGAAGGACCGTATCGACATCGATACTGCCCGAGCGGCCCTCATGGTGTTGAGTGGCACAAGCGTGGTGGCTCGAATCCTCGGCGGTATTGCTGCTTTGAAAATGTCGTTGACGAAACTCACTGCGTTTCTTATGGCAGTCCAATCTCTAGGAATCGCAATTTTGGCTATCGGGGACACGACATTCGTCATTTTATTGGGGTCAGTGATACTGGGAACAGCCATGGGCAATCTGCTCATGTTCCATCCGCTGCTTCTGGCTGAAGCTTTTGGTGTTAAGGACTACGCCCGAATTTATGGCATGGGTTCACTCCTCATGATTTTCGGAGTCGGGAGTGGTCCATTCCTCGTGGGTTTCATTCGAGACATTTCCAGCTATAGGTCTGCGTTCGCGGTCATTACTATTTTTGCCATTGCCGGGCTCATTTTCTTGGCAGCGGCCGGGAAGCCACCTAGTGTCCAACCCTCAGCTGATGAACACGCCGCAAATGTAAGAAGTCAGCAACATGTTCACAAACCAGGCCAAGCAGTCCGCACACTGATTCCGGCTAATCAAATTGAGGAACCCTCTGCGCCTACTCGTCGGAGAGTCGCTGTCATCGATCGAGGAGCCGCAATGGGCGAAGACAGACTGGGTATGTCACAATCCGCCGCTAGAGCAATTCCCCACAAAGGATCCGATTAGGCCGACTACCTTTGGTTTACGTAAAAGAACCAACTTGGTGATTGGTTAGACCATTAGCATTTGGTTCTATTGGGCAGTTCCCAGACCCGGCTGTTTTCTCCACCCAGGTCAAGCTAGGAGGCAGCAGTGGCCATTGACTTCAGTCTTTCACCTGAGCTTGAGGAAATCCGTCTTCAAATCAGAACGTTTATCGATGCGGAAGTGAAACCCGTAGAAGAAATCATCGATCGCGACAAACTCGACGAAACTGACAGGGACAAATATGTTTCCCATCTGATCGGGATGCGCAAAAAGGCGTTCGCCGAAAAACTTTGGCTTCCCCACATGCCCAAGGACTGGGGCGGAATGGGTCTAGGACATGTTGAGCTAGCGATGGTCCAAGCAGAGGCAGCTAAGTCACGCTATGGGCCATGGGTTCTGAACTGCCAGGCTCCAGATGAGGGCAACATGCATACGCTTTTGCATTGGGGCACTGACGAACAGCGAGAAAAATATCTGAGGCCTCTTTGCGAAGGGCGAGCTACCTCTTGTTTCGCTATGACTGAACCCGAAGTCGCTGGTTCAGACCCAACCTTGATCCAAACAGTTGGCTACCCAGACGGAGACGAATGGGTGATCAACGGCCACAAATGGTTTATCTCTAACGCACACAGGGCAAATTTCGCGATCCTTGTTGTGCGCACCGAGGAGAACCCTGATATCCCTCAAGCAGCAAATTCCGCATTCATCATTGACTTGCCCCAGACAGGGTGGNCAGAAGTTCGCGAAGTCGAAACGATGCACGGTGGCACGGGGCACAGCGAAATTCGCGTTCAAGATTTACGCGTTCATGAAAGTCAGATGCTGGGAGGTAGAGGCCAAGGGCACCTGCTGGGTCAGTACAGGTTGGGGCCTGCTCGTCTTGCTCATTGCATGCGATGGATAGCGCAAGCGGAGACGGCCCTGGACATGATGGTTGATCGTTCCCTTCATCGTTTCTCTCATGGGTCATTACTCGCTGAAAAACAAGGAATTCAATGGATGATCGCTGATAGCACCATGGAGTTGTATCAAGCCAAGCTCATGGTGTTGCATGCGGCATACAAGATCGACCGCAAAGAAGACTTCAAGGCTGAAGTGTCGATGGCGAAGCATTTTGTAGCGAACATGCTTGGCCGAGTAATTGACCGCTCAATACAAGTTCATGGAGCGCTTGGTTACTCGACCGACACGCCACTAGCTCATATGTATCAGCACGCTCGTTGGGCCCGCTTTGCTGACGGAGCAGACGAGGTGCACCAAATGAGAATTGCTCAACGAACGATTGCAGCCTGGACTGACAATGGTTCGACACGCACCGCTACGGGTGATCTCCCCATTTGAACCTATAGAGCTGCACCAATCGCAGCGGCGGCCGCAGCAACACCCGATGAACCCACTGGCGCACCCATTTTTGTTAACGCTGCTTCTATCGTCCCTAGAGTGCCCAGGATCATCGGCGGGTTTAGGTGGCCCATGTGCCCAATTCTTATAGCGCAATCCGCAAATTGGTCCAGGCCCACTCCCAAAGTCACACCCGCATCGCTTTCAGCAATACGACGTAACTCAACNGCATCTATTTCCCCGGTAAGGATGGTCGTTACCGAATTAGAACGCGCTTGCGGGTTGGCAACGTTGAATGAAAAACCATCTGATACGTGCCAGGCATCAACTGCAGCTCTGACGGCATCAGCCAAAATACGGTGTCGCCGCCAAACATTCTCAAGACCTTCTTCGAAGAGCATGTCTAAGGATTCACGCATCGCCCATAAATGTTGAATAGGCGGTGTGCCGCAATAAATCTTGTAGTGCTGGTCGGGGTTAGTTCGCGGCTCCCAGTCAAAGTACCCGTTTCGTAGATCAGCGCTCTTGTGAGCGGCCAAGGCTTTTTCGCTGGCGAAGACAAACCCAAGTCCCGGAGGAACCATCAACCCCTTTTGTGTTGCAGCGACTGTTACGTCAACACCCCATTCATCGTGTTCGTAGGGTTCACAGCCAAGAGAAGCAATGCAATCAACCATCAAGAGCGCTGGGTGATTTGCTGCGTCTATTGCAGCACGAATCGCTTTAACGTCGTTTCGAACCGAAGTTGCGGTATCTACCTGGACAACCATGACCGCTGCGATTTCCCTAGACAAATCAGCTTTCAGGTATTCTTCAAGCGCTTCAGGGCTCACAGGGTCAGGGTCGTTTCCAGGCAAAATGTCTGCTTTGACGCCGGACACCTCTGCCATTTCACCCCAGCCAACGGCAAAGGTGCCGGATTCGAGAACGAGCACTTTGTCTCCGCGAGACAACGTGTTGCTGATAGCCATTTCCCAAGCCCCATGGCCGTTCGACACACTGATATATACCGGTTGTTCGGTTCGCGCAATTTTTCGTAAATCATCCTGAACGCTGTAAGAGACTTCTACTAGGTCTCCCTCGTAAATATTTGGCATCGGCCGGTGCATCGCTGACAGAACCCGATCTGGGATCACCGACGGACCCGGTATCGAAACCATCGGACGACCATGACTCAATGACATTTCATTACCCCAACTATAAGCAGAGTGTTCCTTGAGTCTGGAAGGGTACCTTTAGCAGGGGCAACATCTACGAAGATGATCGAGTTCACGCTGATCGTTTTTGGTCCTAGTGTGTTGTCACAACCGCGAAAAAGAATCAGGGGGACACAGTGACTGACGCTCTACTTCATGGTTTTAGTCTGCCCAACAAAGCTGAGGCAGATTTCATCAACATCGTTAGCGCGAAGGATTGCACCTTGGTAGATGATCAAGGAAAGCAATATATCGACGCTATGGCGAGCCTATGGCTGTGCCAAATCGGGCACGGAAACGCGAAGGTAATTAACGCAATCAAAGGCCAGCTCGACCAGTTACAGACATATAACACTTTCGATCCATTCACCAACGGGCCTGCTGCTGAGGCCGCTGAAGCGATACGGAGAGTCAGTCCGCACCCTGAAGGAAGAGTGTTTCTCGGATGCTCCGGCTCGGAGGCAGTGGACACCGCCCTCAAACTTTCGCGGATGTTTCACCAGCGGCGTGGAGATAACGAACGTCAGATAATCATCAGGAGAACAGCGGGGTATCACGGCGTAAACATTGGTGGTACCAGCGTCCAGGGAATAGAACCGAATCGAATTGGCTGGGGTGATCTTTTACCTCATGTAGTTGAGATTCCCAATGATGACATCGAAGAAACGGCAAGCCTATTTGCCCAACACGGCTCAAACGTTGCTGCCGTCATATGCGAACCGGTCCAAGGCGCTGGGGGTGTCATAATGCCCCCAGATGGCTATTTGGCAGGGCTGCGTCGTCTATGTGACCAGCATGGCTCGTTGCTAATTTTTGATGAAGTCATTTGTGGCTTTGGAAGAACCGGTGAATGGTTTGCTAGTGACACATTTGATGTCAAGCCCGACATGTTGACTTTCGCCAAGGGCGTTACATCTGGCTATCTACCACTATCAGGAGTCATAACGTCCAAAGAACTGAACGAAGAATTGACTGGTGATGAAGCGGCGAAGCTGATGCATGGGTATACCTATTCAGGTCATCCAACGGCGGCGGCAGCAGCAATCGCAAATATCGAAGTAATCGAGTCCGAAGGGCTGGTAGCTGAGGCTCGGCGTATAGGACAACAAATGGAAGCTGGCTTCAAAGCCTTGCTTGGTGACGGCACGATTAATAGCTTCCGAGGAATCGGCGGCATTTGGGCCTGCGAAATCGGCGAGGATGCAATTCCCGCAAGAGACGCAATGATTCAGGGCGGAATAGTGTGTCGAGGAATCGGCCAGGCACTCGCTTTTTGCCCTCCGCTAATCATTAGTGACAACGAGATAGGAACAATTTTCGACACGCTGAGCGATGTCTTAAAGCAACGCTAGTTTCTAGACCTCACGAAACGCAGAGAATTATCGCGGCTCTTCCGCTATGCGTTCATGGTGATGAATAACTTCATCAATCACGAATCGTAAAAATTTCTCCGAGAATTCAGGGTCTAGGCCCGCTTCTTCGGCAAGTTTTCTCAGTCGCTTTATTTGCTCTTGCTCGCGATCAGGGTCAGCTGGGGCCATGCCTACTTCTGCCTTGTATCGACCCACTGCCTTAGTGATACGAAATCGCTCAGCCAGCATGTGGATCAACGCAGCATCGATATTGTCGATGCTTTGGCGAAACTGAGAAAGTTGGTTATCGCTCATCCCCTGAATTTCTAGTCGCTGCAACAATGTTTGGCATTCGTTTATCCAAGATCCCTCTTTAGTTAGCACACAAGAGCGACCTAGTGCTATGCCATAGCAGTGACTGATATCAAGATCCGAATCGCTACCGCGGAAGATGCGGGCACGATAGTCAACTTTATTCAGGCGTTAGCAGAGTATGAACGAGAACCAGATGCGGTTGAAGCCACACCGGAGTCCATATCTCAACAACTACGTTCTGAACCTCCACCTTTCGAGTGTCTTCTGGCAGAGGTCGAGGGTGAAGTTCGGGGTTTCGCCCTGTTCTTTCACAGCTACTCGACTTGGCGAGGAAAGCGCGGAATTTACCTAGAAGACTTATTTGTTCCCGAAGAACATCGAGGATCCGGGATCGGAAAATTACTCCTCGCGACGTTGGCTCGCGTGGCGGTAGAACGGGACTGCCCCCGACTTGAATGGCAAGTTCTCGATTGGAATCAACCGTCTATCGATTTCTACGAGGCTTTAGGGACCAAAGTGATGAAAGATTGGCTTCCTTGCAGGCTGGACAACAACCAGCTCAGCAAGCTTGCCTCTCAAGGAACTACGGTCGAGGCACGATGACTGATGATTACAACCTAAGAGGAAAGGTAGCGGTCGTTGGGGTCGGAGAAACGACTTACTACAAACACGGTCAATCTGCCGACCCTGAATTCGTCCTTGTCCTTAAAGCCATCCTTGCTGCATGCGAAGACGCTGGCTTAAACCCCAAGGACATAGATGGATTCTGTTCTTATTCCAACGACAGAAATGATCCTCCGCGCCTAGCGAACGCGCTTGGAATTCCTGANCTCCGTTATTCAAACATGCAGTGGACCAGCGGAGGTGGTGGCGCGGCAGCAGCAGTACAAAATGCAGCGGGAGCGATTGTCGCGGGTTCGGCTGACGTGGTGGTGGCTTACCGGGGACTAGCACAAGGGCAGTTCGGGCGATTCGGCCGAAGTGGAGGATCTCGGCCTGTTAGCGGAGCTGCTGCTTATACCTTGCCGTACGGAATGATGAGCGCAGCACAAATGTATGCAATGCGCACGACCCGATTCATGCACGAGCATGGTGTCGGGAGAGACGCTATGCGTTCAATAGCGATGGCGTGTTACCACCACGCTCAAAATAACCCGCGCGCTGTTATGCATGGTCGGACTTTGGACGAAGAGACTTATGATTCGTCGCGTTGGATTACTGAGCCGTATCGTCTCTTCGACTGCTGCCTCGAAAACGATGGAGCAGCAGCGCTTATCGTTACTAGAGCTGACCGCGCCAAAGACCTGGCCAAACCTCCGGCATTACTTTTGGCTGCTCAACAAAGCGGAGGGCATAGGTCAGGTGCGACAGCTGAGAATACGACCGATTACGTAACCTCAAGCTTTAAACCCGCAGTCAAGTATTTATACAAACAGGCGGGCATCACAGCGGCCGATGTGGACGTGGTTCAAAGTTATGAAAACTTCACCGGCGGTGTCGTAATGAGCTTGATCGAGCACGGATTGTGCACATATGAGAACGCCGACGAAGTACTGACATTCGAAAACCTGCGCGCGGACGGCGGAACACTGCCTCTCAACACCAGTGGCGGCAACCTTGCCGAGTGTTACATGCATGGTTTAGGGCTTCAGGTCGAAGCTGTGCGCCAGATTCGAGGCGAGTCTTCGAATCAGGTGGCTAATGCAAAGGTGGCGTTAGCTAATGCGGGGCCAATGGTGCCGGTTGCATCGACAGCTATTTATGGAACCCAGGAGGTGCTGGGATGAGCCGAGTCACCAATGAACCTCATCTTCCCGGATTGCGACAGCCCGCACCTTCCAACGATGGCCTTGACGCACCGTTTTGGGAAGGTACGAGGGCCCACGAACTAAGGGTTCAGCAATGCGCGACTTGTGGTGTCCATCAGTGGGGTCCAGAGTGGATGTGTCATCAATGCAATTCGATGTCCCTGGACTGGGTCACAGTTGATCCTGTAGGACAGATCTACAGCTGGCAAAGGCCACATCATCCAGTCCACAGCGCTCTAGCTGATCGGGGTCCCTACATCATAGTTTTGGTCGAATTACCTCACGCGAGCAATATCCGCATGGTGGGTAATCTTCTCGGCGACTCAATGCAAGAAATTGAAATTGGCGCGTCTGTTTCAGTCGTATTCGAAGACCGGGAAGGCGATCCTGACTTCACTCTCGTCCAATGGGAAGTGGCTTGAAGCGACTGGCTTATCTTGTAGCCACTCTTTAATCAACAAGGCTTAATACTGTCAGATCCCTCAGCCAAGATGGTCAAGATGCCACACTCGACCACAATGCCTGATACTGAGTTTCTCTCAGATGCGTTCTTCGCCTCAAAGTCCGACGCTGACCTATCTGCCATGATGCGTCTCATCATTGACGAACAGCAAAAGAGAGCTCTAGAAGGATCTGAACCAGACGCTCTAATAGAGCAAGGCTTCAAGCAGGGTTTCAAACCAAACGGTCTCCCACACGACCCCTGGATCGTAGGTGGGATACTTATTTGTCCTGGTGCGGTGAATGACCGGAGCGCGAACTCGCATGATTGTGGTTTCGTAGCATTCGACGAACACTGGTGTTGGGAACACCCTGATGTTCTGTTAGACGACGTCCGATACATCGACGGCCCTAAACGACGTCAACGTTCTGTATCTCTTATTCCCGTATTTGAGGGACTGGAATTCGACCTTGTCATTTCACGATCTTCTGCGGGCCAGCACAAAATGCGGTCGGCCACGGCGTTCCGAGTGGTGGACAGTTGTCTTGAAGTGGTGCGTAACAGAACGCCTAAGAAAACGTCTGGTCTTCGCCACTAAGTCAGAGAAACAATTTCGCGATGGTCACGAGGATGAATCCAATCGCAACAAGCTGATACGTCTTCATTTTAAAAGAGTGTGGCGGCTGACGTAAGTCAGCCGCCACATTCTGTTGTCACTTTTTGAACTTCAGTATTAACCGGTTATTGCGTCCAGTGTTTCTTCGCTCGGCGCAAAGTAGAAAGAACCTGAAGCTGGATTCGAATAATCAGTCATCGCGTCACGGACGCCGTTTGCATCATCCAATCCATACATCATTCGCATCCTCTCTCGCAGCGGTGCTTGATCTTTACAGAAGGCCATGAAATACAGGCCGACTGTTCCATCGTGGAACGCATATGGCGTGGACCGTCGGGCTATCTCATTCCGCTTGGCCGACGTTTCGTTGCCGTGGTTCCCATCTTCGCGGAGTTCGACATGGCTCAGATGGCTGTATGACTCTTGCGAGTCAGTCTTCTCAATACCTGGAAATTTTTTGCGCCCGAAGTTCTTTTCTTGCTGATCGTCGGACAGAGCGTTCCAAGCGTCGAGGTCATGGACCCAGCGTTGAGCAATTATGTGACTACCGCCGGCTCCCGGGTCTCCGTCAGCAACTATTGCAACGGCAGGCTGATCTTCGTCGGCGGGGNTACCCGTCCCGTCCTTAAAGCCAGTCATATCTAGGGAGTCGCCATAGATAAAGGTCGGAGTTTCACGGGCGACTGCCATATGGCCTTCAAGCGCAGTACGTGCATCGTATTGCGCCTTCCATATTTTGTCTTTGTCGTCATGGTTAAGCCACAGAAGCAGCTCTTCTTGGGTTCCCTTAGCCTGACGCCCCGATCCGTCTTCAGATTCAATAGTTACGTATCCTTGGAAATCCTCAGGAACATCGTCGGTTAGCTCAGGCAAAAGGCCGGGGCCAAAACCTAGAGTCAGATTTATCTCTTCGGATGCGCATGTGGCTCGCAGAGTTGCCAATGCAGATTTGATAGCACCTAAGTCGGCTCCCTCTGTGCGACTGAGATGCACATACCACTGATTTTGACCCATGCCATTAAAAATGGCTCTTTGAGGTGTCGCCATCTATATTCACTCCTTCGTGCGTGCTNTTGAGCGTTTTACAGGATCGTAGGCTACTTTCCCTATGCCGTCATCACCGTACGAACAAATCTTTCCTGAACACTTTGACGGATTATGCAAGGATTCTGCATGGCTGCTTACTCCACCGAACTTCCTATTCGCCCCGATCTAGACCAGGCGCATGCCGAGGTGGCCTCCCGGTGGGCGAAAACCGGCAGTTGGTGGTCCGGGGTTGAACGCTTAGCGATAGTTGAAGAAGTGCGACATGCTCGAGATTCCGCTGAAATCGCTCCTTGGGAATCGGCCAGCGAAATAGAAGGAATTGTGTCTAGCGACCACCTGTTGCCTGATGCAGCTATTGACGCTATTTGGAGGATCACCAATCACCCTGGAACTCTGACAGCGGAGTGGCATGCCTCGATTCTGGGTCGTGGTATTCATCCAGAGGCTTACGTGGAAATGGTGGGAGTAGTAGCCCAAGCAAACGCTGTTGATCGCTTCGCCGACGCCTTAGATTTGGACCGCGTNGAGCTGCCTTTACCGTCTAGTTCTGAGCCAGATCAAACTAGTGATGTTTCTTTGCAAGTCACTTCGCATTGGGTGCCCACCGCACAAATTAAGGGGCCAAATGTTCTGAAAGCACTGAGCGCGGTGCCATTCGAAAATGAAACATTGAGTATCTTGTCATCAGCTCAATACGTTCGTTTAGGTGATCTGCTCTCCGATCTCGTCTCAAATCAAAATTCGTTGAGTCGCTTACAGGTCGAAGTAATCGCGGCTCGTACGTCGAAGCTCAATGAATGTTTCTACTGAACTACCAGCCATGCGTTTCTGCTCGGTCTGAGCGGAATGAGTCAAGATTCTCAAGTTAGTTTTGAAGCTATCGATAATTCAGAATCTGGTGATGGTGGTGTGGAGCATGGGGCCTTGTTATCTCGTTTATGTGAAGCCATGTTCGAGGAAGACAAAGATCAACTCGCATCTGTAAAGGACAAATTACTTGATGCTGCTGGGGTGGATGTGTTGATTGATGCGGTCGCTGTTTCGGCAAACTTTTACATGATGACGCGAATAGCTGACAGCACCGGCACTCCATTAGATGCCGGCACGGTTGAGCCTTCTGCCGAAATTCGTGAACTCGTAGGTGTGAACAGTTTTACTTCTCGTCGCGAAGCTCAGAAGTAGCCTGATTATCGAAGCTGACTCCGACCGTCAGTAGCAAACCAAATAGCGCGAGTAAGCCTGACATTCCCACAACTTCAGCGAAGGTAGGCACAAACACTTCCGGTGATGCCACATCTTCGATGTTTAGATTTGCTGATCGTCGATCGCGAAAACCAACAAAAGCTGTGTTCCAAACAGCAAGGCCGCCGACGAGACCGGCAGCTCGAACCATCTGGGTCATTCCACCTGCGACCCCCTGCTGCGAGCGAGAAATAGAGGCCATGACAAAGCTCATGTTGGGAACTTGAAAGCTTCCAAGGCCGACTCCAACCAACGCCAATACAACGACAAGTGAGACCAACGAACTGTTCGCGTCAGTTCTGCTGAACAGCAACAGGCCAAGGCCCTGACAAGCAAGCCCGAATCGAGTGAGTCGTAAAAGGCCGAACCGCTCAATCATCCGACCAACAGCCCATGCAGATAACGCTGTGCTGGTTGGAGCTATTCCGAGGATCAGTCCCCCCGAGATTGGGCCATGGCCTCTGATGTCTACGAGCAGATAGGGGCCGAGAAAGAAAATGCTGAACATCGACGCGTTAGCTAGGGCGTTCAACAAATTTGCTCGTCCGAAGCCTGGTCGTCTGAAAAGCGAGAGGTCTATCAGCGGGAGTGTTGCCCTGTTTTCAAAGAAACAAAACAGAACGAGAACCATTGCGGCTGAGAAACCCAAAATCAAAGTTCGAGATGTCATCCAACCCCACGTCAAACCGCGACTGGCAACGAAGAGCGTTAAACCCAATCCGACAGCGAACATCACAGCCCCAACGAGGTCAAGAGGTTGCCGGCCCTTGCTCTGTGTCTGTTTGTGTAGCCCAGCAATCAATGCAGCTACTAGGAGCACACCCGTATAGGGGACACGGAAAAAGTAGACAGATGGCCAGTCCCATTTTTGGAGCAACAATCCCCCCAATGGGGCCCCCATCGCTAGGCCGCTCGCCATGAGCATCGCATAAACACCTAATGCTCTCGGTTGACGTTTCTCACTCACTGACAATGTCACTAGGGCGGGGGCGGTGCCGATGATCAGCGCCATAGATGCACCCTGACTGACCCGAGCTAGGAGAAACAAAGTAAATGATGGGGCTAGGCCACAAGCTGCGAAGGTAACTCCTTGGGTAACTATCCCGACAAGCATTATTCGACCGTGGCCGTAGCTGTCCCCGAGTCGACCTGCGGGAAGCAACAAAACTGAATAGGTCAAAACGTAGCTAACAACGACCCATTGGATCTGAGAAACATCAATAGCGAAGGACGCAGTGATAGCTGGGAACGCGATGTTTACCGAGGTGTCAAGGCCGCTGAGCAACCCACCCAAGCAGGCCACTACGAAGGGGCCACGAGTTTTCACTAAATCAGCTTTCAGCTGCCGCCTTCATGCCTTGAAGGGTTGCGGTAATGCTCTCTCTCGCGTTGGCAGCTCGGAATTGGATTTCCTCGTCACCATGTTCAATCATCAAAGGAGACAGGTTCATCAGTGCCCACGACTCGGTCAATGTGGTGCCTGAATCAGTAGGTTCTAGGTCATAACGCCAGTGAATGAGGTTCATCGCTGTGCCGCCCGTGACGAAGGCGAAGGTCTTGTTTTCTTCACGGACAATAATTTCGACGAGGGCTTTCCATTCGTCATCACCAATGCGGTTGATACCTACGAACTCGTCGCCTACGGCGCCTGTTCCAGGAATTCCTTCCTCATTTTTGCGCCAGTACCCTCCGGTGTTTTCGGAGCTCCATTCGCCGTATCGGTCCATCGCTGTGACTAGGGACCAGACCTTTTCCGGAGACGCGTTTATTTCAATTGATTCGCTATGGCTCATGATTGGTTCACTCATGGCGGAGAGTCTGGCAGGCCGAGAGCGTCTCCGCTAACTATCCTCACTTGGCTTTAGACGAACTCGTTTAGAAACTCCAATAGAAGTTGGTTTGTTTCTTCGACTGCTTCAAGTTGAACCCAATGGCCCGGTCCCTCAATTACGTGCACTGAACGCAAATCTTCGAACAGTTCAGATCCTGTTCTGCCGCCTGTCATCTTCCGGACTGGATCTTCAGACCCGGTAATAAAAATTGAAGGTTGGCTGATCTTTCGGCCTTCGAGTTCGGATGTGTCAGTCAGAAAATAAGGGATATTCCTGTACCAATTCAGACCACCGCGAAATCCCGACTGTGTGTAGGCGTCTACGTAATAGTCGAGATCTTCTTTTGTCATCCAATGCGGAAGTTCCGCCGGCGGCGCAGGAGCTGCTTCAAGCATCGTTTTCTTTCCCTGTTGATCTACAGGTGGACCAGAATCGCCTGATGCTGACATGTGCACTGTAAGGAGCGACTTACGGATGTCTTCCTCAAAATGTTCTTCTGCTTCNCCTACGTTTTCGCAGAAAAATGCCCAGTAAAAGAAGTTGTCTCCCCAAAACTCCTGAGTGCACCAGGCGGGGTCTAGGTTCCTTCCGTACGGGACTGACATGCCAACGACCGCGCGGACGCGTTCTGGATACAACTGCGCCACGTTCCAGCCCACGAGTGCTCCCCAGTCGTGGATCATCAATGCGTACTCGTCGTATCCGAGTGCAGTTGCTAAACCATCTATGTCTGCAGCCAAGTCACGGATGCGATAATCGTCGACGTTCGGAGGACATTCGCTGTATCCGTAACCCCGCTGGTCAGGAACGCATACTTTCCAGCCTTGATTAATAAGCGGGTCAATCTGGTGGCGCCACAAGTACCAACATTGCGGCCAGCCGTGCATCAAAATAATGAGAGGGCCATCGCCTTCTACGACACAACGAAGTTTGACTCCGTTGGTTTCTAACACCTCGAAATGTCTGTCCGCTAAGCCCACGTGATGCTCTTTCCTCGTCAGGAACTAGCTTTACACAACTAATCTGCGCCTATGACCTACGAAACGATCTTGTACGAAGTTGATCAAGGCGTCGCTCTTCTAACGTTGAACCGCCCTGAACGTCTCAACGCCTGGAACACCCAAATGGCTGCCGAGATTGGTTCCGCCCTCTCCAACGCAGAAACAGACGATCAGGTGCGCGCGGTAGTCATAACTGGGTCAGGGAGAGCTTTTTGTGCAGGACAAGACTTGTCAGAAGGTGAGGACACCTTCGCCGAAACCCCTGAAGCGAACTCGCAAGAACAAGGTACGCCGACGACAATGCCTTGGGACGTATCTAAACCTGTAGTTGCAGCCATAAACGGGCATGCGGTCGGCGTTGGCCTGACTTTCCCACTTACCTGCGATGTGCGTTTCGTTGCTGAAGACGCAAAACTTCAGTTCGCATTCGTGCGCAGAGGAATAGCGCCCGAACTGGGTTCGAGCAAACTACTTAGTCGAATGGTCGGCTTACAGGTAGCTAGCGATCTTTTAATGTCCGGCCGATTTTTTTCGGGAACGGAAGCTCAGCAAATTGGTTTAGCCGCTAAGGCGCTTCCCTCCGGTGAGGTAGTTCAAACAGCTATGGATTGGGCTCAAGACGTGGCTACTAACACTGCTCCAGTCTCGGTAGCAGTGACTAAGAAAATGATGTGGGAAAATCTGCGGCCAGAAGTAGATGAAACAGTGCGCACCGAACTGCGACTTATTCCTTGGTTGGGAAGCCAACCAGATGCAGCTGAAGGCGTGATGCACTTCATTGAGAAACGGGCCCCTTCATGGTCGGGAAGTGTGACCCAAGACATGCCTGATTTAAAGCTCTAACAGATCCAATGTTTCGAGGGTCTGGTCGTTAAGCGAGCACAAGAACAGTTACCAGAACAACCGCTACACCGGCTATCGCTCCACCGATACCGAGAAACACAGCGATCATCGCTGGAACTAGAGAATTATCGTCTTCCACGTAAGCTCCTCAGCCCTACCGAATCAATGCTCACCATAGCCGATCTCTGATCTGAGTCCATTCTCGATACATGGACCCGCCTTCTTGTGGAATTATTCGGTTCAGCGAACCAACTCGAAGGGGAGTTTGAAAGTGGACTTTGATTACAACGAAAAGACGCTTGAGCATAAAGAGAAACTTGAAGCGTTCATGCAAGACCACGTGTACCCAGCCGAAGCCGAACATCACGCGTTCGTTGAAGATCCGGCCAACATGTGGCAACAACCCCCAGTCGTAGAGGATTTGAAAAGCAAAGCTCAAGATGTCGGCATTTGGAACTGGTTCTTGCCTGCTGAGTACAACGAATGGAGCCCAGGCTTCACAAATCTGGAGTTCGCTCCCTTAGCTGAGGTCATGGGCCGTGTGCCATGGTCGTTTGAGGTGTTCAATTGTTCAGCTCCCGATCGCGGAAACATGGAAGTCCTCGCAAAATATGGAACCCCAGAGCAGCAAGATCAGTGGCTGCGCCCGCTGATGGAAGGGCGAATCCGATCCACCTACGGTATGACCGAACCTCAGGTCGCATCTTCTGACGCTACGAACATGGAGTTGCAGATAGATCGTGACGGCGATCACTACATCCTCAACGGCCGCAAATGGTGGAGCAGCAACATCTATCACCCACTNTGCGAATTCGTTATCACGATGGGTGTTTCAAACCCGGATAACCCGCGGCATCAGCGGCACTCCATGGTCATAGTCCCTAAAGACACTCCCGGTTTAGAAATCGTTCGCCCCTTATCGGTGTTCGGTAACTTCCATTCTCCAGCAGGTCACGGCGAACTCGCCTATCACGACGTACGCGTACCGGTAGACAACATCATTTTGGGTGAAGGCCGGGGCTTTGAAATTGCTCAGGGTCGGCTAGGGCCTGGGCGTTTCCAATACGCGATGACCAATGTGGGGATGGCGCAAAGGATGCTCGACTTGATGTGTGCCCGAGCTGAACAACGCGAAGCTTTCGGCAGCAAACTCAGGGACTTTTCTTCAGTTCGCCAAGACATCGCCCGGGCACGTTGTTCTATCGAACAAGCTCGGCTGTTGGTGCTTAAGGCGGCCGCAGAAATGGACAGATCAGGAGCTAAGGGCGCCCGTGATTACATTTCCATGGTGAAAATCGTTGGACCGAAACTCGCCCATGACGTAGCTGAACGAGCCATGCAGATCTTCGGCGGTAAAGGAGTTAGCGGCGACACACCCATCGCTGAAATGTATGTGACGGGACGTTTAATGCGGATCGCCGACGGACCAGACGAAGTTCACATGAACCAGCTAGCCAAATTGACCATGGCCCAAGCAGAGATAGCTCGCCAAAACGGTCAAGGCGGCATCGACTGGTACGGCGACTGAGCCACAAGGGACATGATGACTGAATTCGTAATTGACGGCGCGACCACGGCTTCTTCGGCTGACGGGTGTGCGTCTGAAGCGATGGCGTTTGAGCAAATGGGCTTGGACGCTGCCTGGACTTTTGAGGCCTCTCACGACCCTTTTCTTCCACTGGCGCTCGCTGCTCACCAAACCGAAAGCATTCAACTTGGCACAGCTATAGCTGTCGCTTTTGCGCGTAATCCGATGACGTGTGCTGTCACGGCGTGGGATTTGCAGCGCCTATCAAATGGCCGCTTTATCTTGGGATTGGGAACTCAGATAAAGCCACATATCACGAAGCGCTACAGCGAGAAATGGTCGCAGCCCGCCGCGAGAATGAAGGAATATATTGCTGCTCTGCACGCAATTTGGGACAACTTTCAAACGGGCGAGAAGCTGGACTTCCGGGGCGAGTTTTATACCCACACCCTGATGACTCCGTTCTTTACCCCAGGTCCACTCGACGTTGATCGGCCCCAGATTTATGTGGCTGGGGTTGGCCCGAAGATGGTTGAGATAATCGGCGAATCAGCTGACGGATTTTTTGTTCATCCGTTCCACACGCCTGACCATATGGAAGCAGAAACGCTTCCCGTGTTGCGAACCGCCGCAGAGTCAGCGGGTCGAGAAGCGAAAGATGTCACGGTGGCGTGCCTGACGATTGTTGCTATGGGCCGGGACGATGCAGAAGTGGAAGATGCCCGTAGTAAAGCGGCAGCTCAACTGGCGTTTTATGGTTCAACTCCTGCTTATGCGGGTGTTCTCGATTTTCACGGTTACGAGAATCTGCAGCCCGAACTGAATCAGCTCTCAAAGCAAGGCGACTGGAAAAAAATGACAAGCAGGATCGATGATGATCTCATTGATCTTCTCTGTGTGTCGGGAACTCCGGCGGAGGTTGGCGCGAAACTGAAAGACCGCAACCAGTTCGCTGATAGGTCCACCATGATGTTTTATGGCGCACCACCCGACCCGGACGCCATTGCCGACACCGTTAAAGCAGCGCGAAGTTAAGTCAAACCTGCAGCTGACGCGAACGTTTTCATTTCTCGTTCTATGTCGCCCATCGGTTGATAAGCAATCTCTGTTATGCCGTGTGACTCAAGTTCATCTATGCGACCTTTGACTTCGGCTTCGGGCAGGGTGAACGGTGAAAGAAACATCGAGTCGCCGACGACGACTTCGCGGTCTATGTCGTTGAGATTTGTCAAGTGTCCTGCATGGACATGGAGGTGGCGTTCATCTTCAGGGACTTGTTCTACGAGTTGTCTGAATTGTTGGGCGTTGGGCAGTGTTCCTAAACGTTGATCGTTTTGTTCTAAAAACGCGTGATAGGCGACGCTGACCCAGGGCCCCGCGGTTTCGATCACTCGCGGAGAGTCAACTGTTTCATCTCCACTCATAACCGCTCCGCTTGTTAACAAGATGACGTCGTCAAGTTTTTCGTAGTTGGCATCGGGGCGAGGTCGCGAAGTGAAAACACCGCACCCGATTTCAGCTGCGGTATTCAGCCCTCTAGGACCGTTGACACCCAAGATCCATGGCACTTCGATCGGTCGATCTGGTGCTTGGCTATCCCAGTGCAGCATTGCGGCCGATTTACCATCAACAATGATCGTCTCGCCTCTCAATAGGGCTCGTACCTGTTCGATCATTTCTGGGAATTCGGACCATTTGAGCGGCTTTTGGCCCATTGCCCTTCGCCCGGTGAACCCGGTTCCAGCGCCGATGATCACACGCTCCTCACCAACTAAATCAACCAAAGTCGCTATAGCTGACGCTGTGACCATTGGGTGACGCAGCGACGGGATCAGAACTCCTGGACCGAGCTTGATTCGATCGGTCCGTTGCGCCGCCAACGCCAAAATCATCCAGACGTCTAACTGAAGGGCTGGCGTGTCATACACCCAGGCCGTCTCGTACCCGAGTTGTTCAGCAAGTTCGATATGGGCGGGGGTTTCGGGGATGGGTGGAAAAGCAACAGAGATCCTCATCCCTTCATTCCATCACGGAATGAAGGAGAGGATCTCGTTACTTATTTTTGTAATGCCATATTTAGGCAATACGTCGTGTGACTACTTGCTGTGTTGCGGAAGGATCAAAAATATTCTGGGCTTCGGCTTGAATTGGGCTATCCCCGACCATTGACCAAACTTCCGGGTTATTGCGCTCTTCATACTCAGCTATCGATCCGTAGTAGAGCAACATGGCAAAGCTGCAGCCGCCTTCCCCTAACGGCGTCATCAGCGCGGCAGCTGGGGTTCCAGCAATTCCGTTGACCATACTTACGAATTGTTGCGACACGTCGATTGCCTTGCTGACATTATGAAACGCAGCGCGATTGACGGTGTTGACCAGAATCTCGCTCGGCTCCGCTGGCATATTTTCAGATCCAGCTATTGGGCTCATAACCCAATCCATCGCTGGCTCTTGGTACATCGCAACGAGCTCGGCAGCTCTGCTCATCCAGC
Organism: Acidimicrobiaceae bacterium; assembly: GCA_002722565.1. Taxonomy (GTDB): domain Bacteria; phylum Actinomycetota; class Acidimicrobiia; order Acidimicrobiales; family Poriferisodalaceae; genus MedAcidi-G3. The sequence goes on along the minus strand of PBMG01000005.1, from coordinate 52,183 downwards.
CAGCGTCTTCAACCATAGCGGGCTGCGCAGCCATCAGATCTGACCAGCTATCAACTCGAGTGCTGAGTCCGCAAGAACCTACTGGAGCGCCTGCTAAATTCTGCCAGCCATACCAGGTGAGGTCGGTAATGGAGTTCAAGTAGGACACCATTTCTGCCACCTTGGCTGGTCCCTCTAGAGAACATTCGGGACGAAACTGAATTAATCGTTGAAGAATTTTCATTCTCACACCACCTATTTCATTTGTTGGAATGCTCGCACCATAGCTAAACCGACTTAGCTCTCGTTAAATTTTTCGCCCGTACATCGTGGACCCGATCACTCAAGAGATTCCTTCGGACCCAAGAATGCGACCGCTACACCTAACTCTGCTTCTTTCTTCAGAGTGGCGATACGGCGATGGGGTTGCACCGCCGGTTTCACTTGACCGAGCAAATCTCCGAGAAGTTCCGATGTTGCGTCTATGTCATCGACAGCGATAACTAACCCCCACAAGTCCCAGTTGCGTGACTGGTCTTCAGATTCAGGGCCAATGAGTTCCAGTTCTATATCGCCCATCTTCGGTGCTGAACGAAGCATCGCTTTTTCGGCGGAGCCAAATGGTCGACCCTGTTCAACCTGCACCCCCGCACCGGTCAGCGCTGTTTTCCCTTTATCGAATTCTGGGACCATNAGAACAACNTGATGAAANCCAACCGAGCCATTCGGATGGAGAATTGAAGGTTCTGGGACCGGGTTCTCCGTGAAGGTCGTGGGTATCGGGCCGAATTGCGACGGCAAACTGTTGCGAAGTACCCATGAGTGGATCCCTCTCGGTCCATCACTGAACACGACTTCTGTCGTACCAACCAGGCACCGCCGATCGTTGATGCGAAAGCCGAGTCGTTCCCATGCGCTTGGGTCGTCTCCGACATGGAGTTCTGCAATTGTCGGCTCTACGTCTCTCGTTGGATTCATGAACTTAGATGCCATGTAGCGCGGCGCCTATGTCGTCGTTCCTGGCGGTGGGCCCCATTCGTTGGTTTCAGGCGAACTGGGTTGAACGGCCCAATACAGAATTGGGATTACACCAATTCCAGTGAGAACGAGCCACATCCATTTTCCGTTACGTCCTACGTCATGTAACCGCCGAACACCAAGAGCGATGCTGGGGCACAAGTAAGCGAAGAAATAGATCACTTCCAGTGGCCCTAAGTCGTTGCTGTCAAGGTTCCATATGGAAGCCGAAATGCCCCCAAGAATAAATGTGACGATGGCGGAGATCAGCGTTGGCCACCAGTAAGAAGGCCTGGCGGAGCGGCCTTGGAAATCGGTGTAACGACGCCACGAATCAAAGTAGTAATGCAATGCATCTCCAGATCATTTGGGAGGTTCCAATATTCAGATGGTATTAGGGAAATACCCGTCACCGTTGACACATAACCCCCTCATAATTTCTTGCATGCAAAGTGCGACTCAGCATGTCAAGATGCTGACATGAGCGACCCCGTTATCATCACCGAAGATCATGGCAGAGTAAGAGTAATAACGATTAATAGGCCCCAAGCCTTGAATTCAATGAACAACGCTGTGTTTGCTGGAATTCGAGATGCGCTGGCAGCAGCTGAAACTGACAACGAAGTCGCTGTTGCTGTTATCACGGGCGAGGGGCGAGCGTTCTCAGCTGGTCAAGATCTGCAGGAAATGCAGGACGGACTATCTGGGGAAGGCGGAGGAGATCATCAGTTCCCCGCAATGTTGAAGCAGCTCACCGAATTTAAGAAACCTCTGGTCGCAGCTGTAAATGGTCTCGGCGTGGGAATCGGAATGACATTTCTTGCCCACTGCGATCTGGTTTTGATGTCAACTGCTGCGCGGCTTCGCACTCCGTTCCCCCAGTTGGGGTTGGCTCCTGAAGCTGGGAGTAGTTACACCTTTGCCACCCGGATGGGTTGGCAAAACGCGGCTTACGTTCTCATGTCTGGACGTTGGTTTTCTGCCGAAGAATGTCTCGACATGGGTCTCGTTTGGAAGGTGTGTGATCCAGAAAACCTCATGCCGGATGCGATCTCTGTAGCTACTGAGTTGGCAGCTAATCCAATACCGTCACTTGTGGCTACGAAAGAACTACTCATGGGAGCCGGTCGACCTGACGAAGCTTGGGCNGCTCACAAACGTGAGATTTCTGCGTACGCAACGCTGTTAGGAGCGCCCGCCAATAAAGAAGCTGTAGCAGCATTCGTCGAGAAACGTGATCCAGACTTCTCTTCCATCCCAGGGATCTAAGAGGATTCTCGTGCCCATCTTGGTGGGCGACTGCTAATAATCGCTTCAGTTTCGAGGTCATCTAACTCGGAGGCACTTAGCCCAAGCACTTGCTGGAGAACCTCGCGGTTGTCTTGGCCTCGGTATCCAACTCGGGGTTCCACACCAGCCGGCGCGCCGCGAAACCGCCATGGTGACTGGGGAACGGTAATCATTTCGCCTCTACCAGTATCAATATCAACGAAAGCTTCCCGTTCTTTCGCCCACTCGGTATCTGCCAGTTCTCTAACTGATCGCACTTCAGCGGCAATAACTCCTCTCGGGCCGATGGCAGCTTCAACTGCATCGGCATCGTCGAAGGTGGCAACAAACTCCGCAAGAATTTCTGTTAACGCCTCACGATTCTCTACTCGGTCCTCGATAAGGGCGAAACGAGGGTCACTGGCCAGATCTGGACGGTTCATGGCTTCGATCATGTATCGGAAACCGTCATTTGTTGTTATATCGGTCGTGATGTTCACATAGCGACCATTGGCCATACGAAGCACAGGCGACCAATTTTGGCCGCCTTTGAACCCAACCATCGGGTCCTGTCCTGTCATTTCAATCGCGGCTAAGTCATTGACCATCAGCGTGCTCTCAGCCATTGATACTTCAACTTTTTGGGCTTCCCCTGTGCGGTCCCTCATATGGAGTGCTGCGAGAACAGCTCCCAACGCATGCAGACCGGTGCAGGTATCTGAATGGGACATCGGGTCGTTTCTCGGTTCCTCTTCCCGCCGGCGGGCCACCATCTCGGTGACACCTGCCTCAGCATGAATTGCCGAGGCAAACGCGCCTTGGCCTGAACGGGAATTGTCGTGTCCCCAGCCACTGACTGAAGCCATAACAATCTTTGGGTTTACGGACTGTAATTCTTCGAAATCAATCCCTAATCGGCCCATAACATCCGGTCTGTAATTTTCTAAGACAATGTCAGCGTGCTCAACGAGTTGTAGAAAGAGTTCTCGGCCCGCTTCAGAATAGAGATCAACTGAGATGCATTCTTTGCCAGCGTTGTATTGCACGAAATACGGCGATAGCCCATCCACTCGAGGCACGAGTAGCCGTGTCAAATCTCCATCAGGTGGTTCAACCTTGATCACGCGGGCCCCAAGGTCGCTCAGAAGCCGACCACAAATTGGCCCAGCTAGCGCCCTGGTCAAGTCCAGGACCATTACATCTGAAAGCGGCTTTTCCATAGCTTCGAAAGTTAGCTTCCCAGAGGGTGTTCGTGCTTAGGGTTAACCATGTACAAACCTATGGCCTGATCTGTCGAACGGATCCGGGTCTAGATTCAGAAACTCAGCCCTCAGGTAATCCCATAGAACAAGTCGCTCCCAGTTGGGTTCACTTGGCATTTCGTCCTCGTCAAGAAACGGATTTGGAAGCAACACAGTCAGGAGTTGCTCATCAGCTCCGTTGAAAAATCTTAACCCCCACGAGACAGGGGCGTTTTCTCTGATCAGACGATACAGCTGTGCTCGCTGGCATGGCCGAATCGCTGCTACCTGCGGGTCAGTGGGGTTTGATGGGTCACCGATTGTCGGCCCGATACATATATGCATGTGCCATTGATCGAAATCGAGGGTTGCGTAGCCATCCATCACCGTTATCCGCGGCTGACATGGGGCCTTAATTTCGTATGCAGCTCCTTGGACGATGGGACCGAACTGCACAGTTTCCCAATGCTGAAAAACGACTTCGAGTAGTCGCAAAAGAGTGGACTCATCCGTTGGAAGGTCAAAGCTTTCGACAAGCCCAACGCCAGCCTCTTCGATTGTGCGACTTTCACCACTCATTAGATAGTCATCCCACGAACCAGCAGTGGTTCGCTGCTGTAACCATTGCAACCGATCAAGCCAACATCTGAACTTTTCATTATCCCGACTCTTTTCTGCTCAGACTGCTTCTAGTTCGAAGACTGTCGGTCGCCGACTCACTTCGCCGGTGTCAGTTGCCACATCGGGCGCTGGCTGAGGTAATGGTCTGTTCACTCCGAAATCGACAGGTTGCGTTGAGGCTGTCAGTAAGACGACTGCTCCTAACAGTGCCATTACGAAAACTGCGCCTACCGGCAAGATTCGGACTGTAGATAGGTCGGCTAAGAATCCGACTATCGGAGGCCCAATCAGACTCCCGAAACCTGAATAGAAGAAGAGCATTCCTGTAACTGCGCCGATGCCCACTAAACCAAAATAGAAGGCAACGACGTCACCGGCTAACGCGACAAAGCCGCCATAGGTGAGTCCGAGGAGGGCCGCAAAAATGACGAGCATGTAATAACGACCGTCAGCGATAATCCAGAAAAAATATGCGACTGGTTGTGCCATCAACGCAATCTGGAGCAGTCGCACCGAACCTAGTTTTCCAGCTACCGCAGTTAATAGGAGCCTGCCCAAGATGCTTGAAGCTCCTACAACACTCATCAACAACGCTGCCTTAGAAGGAGTGACGCCGTCATCCTCAGCAAATTTGATAACGAAGGCGAAAGACCCCATCAAGGCCATCGACATCAGACCGAATGCAATAGAAATGGTCTTAAATTCTCTGGTCCGCATGACGTTACGCACGTGTCCGCCGCTACCCCCTGGAGCCTGGGATGGTGACCGCCTCACCATCACGAGGCCAAGTAAGAACCCACCGGCAGAAATCACCGCCAAAATTCGGTAGCTGTTGCGCCAGCCCTCTGTCTCAATGATTGCCTTCGCAAACGGAACCAACAACAGCGTTCCGAAGCCCGAACCCGTGGCTGCCACTCCTTGAGCCAAGGCTCTGTACTTCACAAAGAAAGTCGCGACGGTTGAAAACAGTGGGGAGCAGAAAATTCCTCCACCAAATCCGCACCCGATTCCGTAGACGATGTAGCCCTGCCATATTGCGGTGACAAATGAGGTCGCTACGAGACCTCCACAGAACAGGGCACCACCAATCAATAGAAGTGGTCGCGGACCGTAACGGTCAGCCCAGCGACCCGAGATTGCTCCAGTACCGAAAAACAGAAACATGGATAGACCAAAAACAATCGAGGTCGGGCCGAGTTTCGTATCAAACTCTTGGCCCATCGAACTAACAAATGCGCCGAAGGTGTACAGAACCCCAAAGGCGACTCCGTTCGCGATAGACGCACCAACAGCCACAGCCCACGCCCGTGGCGTATCAAAGTGGTCTGTCGCTTCAGTCATGTTGCGGCCATCGTATGACAGTCATTAAGTTTCGTCGCTTCAAATGAATCATGAGGGACATCAGAAGCACGGTGGTAGCACTCAATGCTCTCATCTAACGTATGGCTACTGCTGACCTAGATGAGTTGTGAGGAACTCCAATGGAAGAAACTCAGGGGCTATTGAAAGTTAATCCGGTGGGCTCTTTGGGGCCAGGTGACCGTCTGTTGGTGCTGCTCCACGGATTCGGTGCAGATGAAAACGACTTGGCGCCACTCGTGCAACATATTGATCCAGATGGGCGCTTCACCTCAGTCTGTTTTCGAGCCCCAATCGATCTAGAGCCCTTCGGGGCAGCCTGGTATGAGAGAGAAGAAGGAGGGGAAGTTGATGCTCATACTTTTAGATTCTCAGTACAGGCAATTAATCGAACAATCGATGCAGTGTGTGAGGCAGGAGGTTTCCACCGATCGGAATCAGTCATAATCGGTTTCTCTCAGGGATGCGCTATGACCCTTGCCGTTGGACTTGGAGAAGGAACCGCCACTGCACCGTCCGCCATAGCTTGTCTTTCAGGAATGCTGCAAGACATACCTGATTTTGAGTACAACCTGTCATCAGTTCCCAACATCTTGATTCAACACGGCTCGCTTGACCCGATGGTCGACATTGAACGCGGTCGTCGTATTCGTGATGTATTGAACGAAGCGGGACAGGAACCTCACTACGCCGAATATCCAATGGGTCACGAAATTTCAAATGCTTCGTTGTTTGACCTCAGGGACTGGCTGTCAACAACGTGAATTAGAAGGCCTTCAGGTCAAAGACGTTCGGCCGTCGACTTTCGGGCAAATCTGTTCGCTGTCCTGAATCGATCACCACTTCATCGAGCATCTGGCGTTGGTGGATAGCTTCGGGTCTGACACGCAAGAACAGTGTCATCAGGAGCGCTCCGGTAAGAACGGCAATAGTGATTGCCTGAGAAGCCCCAAACACCTCGGCAATCTCTCCAACCGCCAACATGCCCAGCGGCAAAACCCCGATGGCGCTGCTAAGTAACCCCAATGCCCTGCCACGGCGTTCCTCAGATACGGAATCCATGACCAAGATGGATTGGGTCGACCCGAAGAAGCCCATGCCAACAGAGGCAAACACCAGGAACATCGCAGATGCGGCGTACCACGGCGATAGGGCGAAGCCGACCATAAACGCGAATGCTACGTAGGAACCGGTTACGTATAGAAAACCGCGTCGCACAGGGTGGTATCGAGCTATTCCTATGGAACCCATAAACATTCCGATGCCCAGCATTGCCGCAAGGAGACCTAGCAATGCGGGGCCGACGTTAAATTTTCCTCCCACTACCTGCAAAAGAGGGCTAGCGGAAAAGAAGAAGAAGTTGACGAAAGCCGTCACACCAAGAATTGATATGAGACTTTTTTCGGTGCGGAGCATTTTGATGCCCTCTATCAAGGCCGCAAACCCTGCTGCAGCAGCTTGCCTGCGCGCTGCAACCGAAGGCACTGACACAAAAGTCGTCAATGAAATGACCTGCAATGCCCCCATAACTATCAAGGCCCAGCCGACACCTACCCCTTGAATGAGCGAACCCCCAGCTAACGCTCCGAAAGCTAAGGCCATCGCTGTGCCACTCGACTCCAGGGCCAGCGCATTGTCTATTTTCTCTGGACCCACAAGGTCATAAACGATGACACGTCGCCCCACCATGTCGAAGACCCAACCAACACCAGTTACAAAAAGCACTGGGTAAATCATCCAAAGCTGAAGCCTGCCAGTAATTTCGATCCACCCAAGAATCGCGAGACCTGGAATGGTCACAAAGAACTGCCCTATCACGATCCGACGGCGATCGAATCGGTCTGATATCCATCCGCCGACGACACCACCGAATAACAGCGGAGACCACAGAGCAACTCCCGCTAGTTGAACCATCCGGGCAGATCCAGTCAAATCATTGGCTATGAACGGGCCAATGAAGGAGACCCCCCAGCGCGAAAGATTCCACGTCCAACCGGACGCAAAAAGCAGCGGAAAGTGGCGAACTCTGAGGGCGTCGAAAGTGGTAGTCACCTAGCGATGCATACCGCCATCAACAGTGAACTCTTGGCCCGAACAGTAACTCGAATCATCCGAGGCTAAGAACAGCGCCACCGCAGCAACTTCCGTAGCTTCAGCTTCTCGTCCTAGAGGTATTGATCTCACCATTCTGTCTTTATCGAACTCAGAGGTCATATCTGTATTGATCAGCCCCGGATGGATCGAGTTGACCCGCACATTATGTCGACCAAGTTCAAGCGCCGCGATTTTGCTCATCCCACGCACTGCCCATTTAGTAGCCCCATACGCCATTGACGCGAAGGTCGCCTCTAATCCAGCTACCGAGCTGATGTTCACAATCGACCCCGCACCTTGTTCGATCATTTGTGGGGCAACGGCTCTCATCCCATAAAAAACGCCAGTCTGATTGATGGCGACTGTTTGATCCCAAATGTCGTCACTAGTGTTAACCAGCCTCGCTCCCCTGAGAATTCCGGCGTTGTTCACTAAAACGTCAATGCGACCGTGCCGGGAGATCACATCTGAAACAACCGCTTCCCAAGCTCCAGCTGATGAAACATCATGGGGCAAAAAATCGACGCCCAATGTCCCGGCTGTTTTGCCACCTTCGTCTTCGAGAACATCTGTGATAACCACCTCCGCGCCTTCGTCCCGAAACATTTCTGCTTCAGCTGCCCCTTGGCCTCTTGCTCCACCTGTGATTATCGCTACTTTGCCGTCTAAGCGTCCCATTACACCTCTAATCAGAATTCTTCTCAGGCAACATTAGCGACGAGTTGGGTTAAGAATCTCTCTTGTTTCTAGGTCAGGCGCCTTTCGGGTCTCTAGGGTGGAGGTTGTGAATCTCGAAACTGTTATAGATGGTCTCCACTCGGTGGGCCCATCTTGGGAGAAAAGATCTGCTTTAGCTGACGAGGCAGGCTGCATTGATGCCGAGAATGCGTCTGACATCAGAGAGATCAGCGCTGCCCGTCTTCTGCAGCCAAACGATTTCGGGGGTGCGCAGGCATCAATTGAAGATCACATGAGAGCTGTTGCTGTAGCGGGTGAATATTGCATGGCAACTTCGTGGTGTCTGGCCGTTTGGAGCGCTCACGGCTGGATGTTGGCGCAAATGCCAACAGAAGGACAACATGAAATTTGGTCTGATCCCACCAATCTCGTTAGTGCTTCCATAGTGCCAAAAAACGAATTTCGCCAAGAGGGAAGCGATGTGATCGTGTCAGGCCGTTTCGGCTTTGGCTCCGGTTGTGACCACGCTCCTTGGTTAAGCGTCGGCGGGTTTTTGCCAGGCGATCAGCCGGAACCTGTTATTTGTGCTTTACCGGCGGAAGATGTGATCATCGATCACAATTCCTGGAACGTCGTCGGGCTACGCGGTACCGGAAGTAAAGACCTTGTCATAGCCGATGAAGTCGCGGTGCCCGCTCATCGCGTATTACATGTCAGTGAAACTATGGCTCGTAAGGCACCTGGCCAACTGCACTACGGAGGCCCTCTTTACACCTGTCCATGGCGAACTACAGCAATACTGGTACTCGCGGCCCCAGTAATTGGCGCTGCTAAGGCAGCGGTTCGTCGATTCCAAGAAAGAATCGATGACCACTTCCTCGTTGCACTCGCCAGCGTTCAGAGAAATGATCCCGCCGCCGGATACCGGCTTGCTGAGTCCACAGCAGAAATTCATGCAGCAGAACTGCTCTTGTATGACGCTGCTGCCCGACTAGACCATCTGGGTGGTGTCGAAGAAGTTGACCCGGTAGTTAATGCGTCAATAATTCGGGACTGCGGCTGGGGAGTCAGAGCATTAGCAAATGCTGTAGACCGCTTATATGAAGCAAGCGGCGCGAACGCTATGCGAGCTGATGAACCCATTCAGCGGCTGTGGCGTGATGTCAATGCAGCCCGATCCCATGCGATATTGACATGGGACCATGCGGCCAATACCTACAGCAGGGCACTTCTAGATTCGATTTAACGGTCTAAATTAGGAAGCACTTCATCCCGAATTAGCGCATCAGACTCAGAGGCTGTTTCCCGGTTGGTCCCCATGGTGGCCCCAACGAATATCAGCTTGTCCAAACCTAAACGGTTAAGAGCTCCTATTCGTTCTATGCATGTCTCAGGCGCTCCGACTATTGCGTAGCTGTCCACAAAATCCGGTGTCAAAACCGATGCTTGCTGGCTGTCGGCACGGGTATGACTTTTCATGTCGTACTTGTCGTGCAGTTCACTCATAACTTTGCGTTGTGCCTCCGACACTGGACCTACGACCTCACCGTGCATAACCGAGAATCGGGCAAATGTTGACAACCCTCCGCGAACCAGATCTCGAGCGCGTTCCAGATCTCCATGACAGACCACGTTCACATACGCTCCATATTTGATGTCGTCGGGGTCAAGCCCTGCTTCGTCGCGAGCATCGCGCGCTGTTTCTATTCCCCAGCTGATTCGGTCAGGATCAGCTCCTAATGCGAACATGATCCGTTCCGCGTGTCTAGCTGCGGCTCCGATTACTTTGGGACCCGTCGCCGATACCTCTACAGGCACCTTCCCTACTGAACCAGGAAGCCAAGCAATTTTGCTAGTACCAGCGGTGTCTGCCAGTTCCAGTTCGCCGACAGGCGGAGCTAACGCTTCTCCAAAGTTTAAATTCTCAAACGGTATTTCTTCGCCTCGCAGATAACTCTGAAGAGCCCCTAAGTAACGTTCAAAATCTTTAACGCGAGCGGGCGCCCTTCCTAAATGCGCAAGCGCTGAATCACCACGACCGATACCTAGTTGCACACGGCCTGGAGCAAGCCGATTAACGCTAGCTACCGCTCCAGCGGTTACCGCCGGGTGACGCGTAACAGGATTGGTCACCCCCGAGCTAACTTGTATTGCTTCCGTTGCTTGAACTGCTGTGGTCATTGCGACATACACATCGCCAGACAGATTTTGAGAATCAACAAAAGAAACCCCATCAAAACCCTGCTCTTCAAGATGAAGGGCAGTCCGACTTGAATCGGGTCGAGCCACCATCTGTTGAAAGATTCTTGCCATGCCCCGACCGTAGTCTTTTCAACGACTGTGTGAACAGCTTGGGAAAACAGCTCCCAGAGCAGCCCATTGAGTGCTCCGACTACGCTTTGTTCGGTAGCCGGCTCACCGAGTGGGTCGGCGACACCTGGGGGAACGTAGTGGAAATGCCAAATCGACCTGACGTCGAAGACTGGGAAACAGACTTCGACCATTTACATAACGACTACTCCGCAGATCCATACTCCATTTGGAAGGACATGCGCGAAGGCGGTTGCCCTGTAGCTCACACCGAACGTTTCCATGGAGTGTATTTACCAACACGGCACGAAGACATTTCAGCAATTGCACACGACACCGAACACTTCTCGTCGAAAGCAGTAGTGATTAACGATCTACCCGCAGCTGACATCGGTACTTTCCGCATGCCACCGATCACCTCGGACCCTCCTGACCATCAAGATCATCGCCGTGCGCTTCTCCCAGCTTTTTCTCCAAAAGCCATAGAGAAGTGGGTTCCAATAACTCGCGGCATCTGCAACGAGCTACTCGACCAATTCTCTGACAACGGATATTGCGACGCGAGCGCAGATTATGCGCAACACATTCCTGTGAAAGTAATCGCCCGAATGATTGGGATTCCTGAGGAAGACGGGGATCTCTTTCGCCAATGGATTCATGACTTGCTTGAAGTGGGACCCTCCGATCTCAATATCTCCCAACAAGTCACAAGCGAAGTTTTCGCTTATTTTGGCGAATACCTGAAGGAGCGTCGTGCGGCACCGGGTGACGACATTGTTACCTACTTGATTGAAACCGAGGTTGACGGCGTCCCAATGGACGACCGCCAAATACTTGGCGGGCTTTTTCTGCTCCTGTTCGCTGGCATTGACACAACTTGGAGTTCCATCGGCTCTTCGTTACTGCACCTCGGACAAAATGCGGGCGACCGCATGCGGCTTGCGACTGATGATTCTGCTTTTGACGCTGCAGTCGAAGAATTCCTCCGTTTTTACTCTCCAGTAACTATGGCTCGCGTCATTACCGAAGAAGTTGAAATATCAGGTACAACGCTGTGCCCGGGAGAAAGAATCCTCTTACCTTTCCCGTCAGCGAATCGTGACACCGAATTCATGGAAGATGCCGAGACGTTCAAAATTGATAGGGAAGTGAATCGTCATTCTGCCTTCGGTCTTGGGATCCACCGATGCTTAGGGTCGAACTTGGCTCGAATGGAAATTAAGGTCGCACTTGAAGAGTGGGTTCGCAGAATTCCTGAGTTCGAATTGACCGACCCGAATCTGGTGTCGTGGTCAGGAGGTCAGGTGCGCGGGCCTCGAAATATACCTTTGCGCTGGTGAGTTGCAGTTTCCATTTTCCCGAAAGAAGTAATTAATGAAGATCGGTTTATTCACCCCATTGCGGTCACCCGTCGCAACACCCGAATTCCTCAAAGACTTTGGACAAAAGGCTGAAGAGATTGGCATTCATTCAGTGTGGCTAGGCGAACACGTAGTCATATTCGATGAATATGAATCTCGATATCCGGGCTCTTCTGATGGTGTTTTCAGATTCCCCGATGGTTCCGGACTCATGGATATGGTCAGCAGCATCGGATTTCTTGCCGCCTGCACATCCAAGCTTCGGTTGGGAACTGGAATTTGTATTCTCCCTCAGAACAACCCGGTCTATGCAGCAAAGGAATACGCCACTCTAGATTTCTTATCCAATGGCCGCCTCGACTTCGGAGTCGGAGTTGGGTGGAGTTGGGAAGAATTCGAAGCATGCGGAGCTCCATGGCCAAACCGCGGAAAAAGATGCGACGAATATCTTGAGGTCATAAACACTCTGTGGAATGACGAACTGAGTTCGTTCTCGGGAGACATGTACAACCTGGCGCCGTGCCGCATGCACCCGAAACCAGTTCAAAAAGGTGGGATTCCGATCTGTATCGGAGGGCACTCCGACGCTGCTCTCCGCCGGACCGCCAAATACGGTAAAGGCTGGTACGGAATCAATCTCTCTCCTAATGAAAGCAGCGAGATGGTTTCGCGATTAGCAACCTTTCTTGAAGCAGAAGGTCGATCGATAGACGAAATCGAGATTCACGTCGGAGCAGTCAACGACCAAATGGACGCTTCGATGGTCGAGGCCTACGCAGAAGCAGGTGTGACTCAGCTCCTTATCCCATTTTTGCGGCAAGGGACTAAACACCTTGATGCAAATCTAGAAATTATTGAACCATTTATCGAAGTATCTCAGAGCATCAGTTAGCTTCAGGAATACCTTGATCATCCAAGTTCGATGAGGCTTCAAGCTCGTTCGCAGTCATTGATCGCGCTGAAGCTTCCACTGGCCTAACCTCCGGCAACTCATCACCAGAAACGCCTAGCTCGCTAAAACGTCTGAGGGTTGGCAACACTCTGCTTTCTACGCTGCCAACCATTTCGTTATATGCCTTCGTAGCTGATTCTAATCCTCGCCCTGTCTTCGCCATAGCAGCCAAAGTGGTGCCAACACGATGATGTAATTCGCGACCATGCTCTTCTACTTTCTTGGCATTCTCAGCTAATTGAGTTGTTTGCCAACCCCGGGCAATAGTTAGAAGAAGCGCCATCAGACTCATCGGTGACGCAATTACCACTCGCTGACGCATCGCTTCATCAACGAGGCCAGGCTCCGCTCTCAGCGCATCAGCAAGAAATGATTCTCCAGGCACAAACATCACGACAAAATCTGGCGCATCATCAAAGAGCGCCCAATAACGTTTATCAGCCAGCGCCTTGACATGGTCCTGCACAGCTTTCACATGACTTTTTAATTCGGCTTCCCTCGCAACAGAATCATCAAGTTCTTGCATTCGCAGGTACGCAGATAGGGGGACTTTGGAGTCGACCACCAGAAAGGCCCCGTTGGGAAGCCTGACTGTCAAGTCAGGACGCAACAAACCATCGTCGCTAGAAACTGAAGATTGTTCCGAGAAATCACAGAATGAAGCCATGCCCGAAAGATCAATGATATTTCGCAGCTGATTTTCTCCCCATGCGCCCCTCGCGGAGGGTGACTTCAATGCGCCAGCGAGCGCACCAGTCCGCGTATTCAACTCGGTAATTTGATGCATCAAATTTTCGTTCAGGGCTTCAAAGGAGCCCTTGTTTTTTTCGTAACTGGACTTCAAATCACCTACTGAAGTCTTTAGTTGATCCATTTGTTCCGTTACAGGTTGCAAGAGATTCTTGGTCTGCTCTTCCAAGGTTCGGCTACGTTCGTCGATCAGTTGGCCAGCTAGTTCATTGTTGGCCTTTAATGCTGACTGGGCAGCTTTGCTGACCTGTGCATCAACGGCTTCTTTGACGGCGGTTACTAATCCTTCAGTATCCAACCGAACTTCAGGCTGTGGGGAGTCCACTTCCACAGATCGAGCGCGCACTTGACTTAATAGGTAGCCAACTGCGACAGCTAGAAAAGCCACCACTGCGACGAGAATCACATTCATGAACTACATGTTGACATTAAGGAGGGACAACAAGGGTTGATCTATCAATCAATTATTCCTGCGGCACGCAACGCTTCTAATTGCTCTCGAGTAACACCAACCTCAGCCAGGATTTCATCCGTGTGCTGATTTGGCAAAGGAGCACCGTGTCGCACCTTCACTGGTGTTCGACTGAACTTCGCAGCGGGACCTGTTAAGGGAGCAGAAGATCCATCAACCAGTCTGGTTTCCTGCAACAAGTCTCGCTCGAGTACATGAGGGTCCTGTGCAGCATCCGCAAAGGTATTGACCGATGAGATGACTATTCCGGCTGCGTCAATGGCAGATACCACCTCTCGTTTAGTCCGTTCGCGACACCAGTGAGCTACCAACAAATCAACTTCAGACCTATGAGCCAACCTGTCTGCGTTTGTTAAGTATCGGGGGTCACTGCCCAGTTCAGGGCATCCCAAAACCTCAGTAAGTCTTACCCAATGAGAATCAAGTATGAGCGCCATAAAAACNTGNCCNTCTAGGCATTCGTAACAATTAGTCGGCGCACAAACTCTGACCTCACTCCCCCACCTTTCAAGCGAACCACCAGTTGCCCCTAATGTCAGATAGCCGTTCGACTGGTAGATAATCGAGTCCAAAAGGGAGACATCGACGTGCTGGCCTTCGCCAGTNGCATCTCGGTGCCGCAAAGCCGCTAAGCCNGCCAAAGCCCCATGAAGACCAGAAAGNTCATCAGCCAAAAAGGTCGGNGCCTTCGACGGAGGGCCATCTTTCGATCCATTTAACGCCATCCAACCACTGTGAGCTAAAGCGCCCGGGTCATATCCAGGACGTTCCGATTCGGGACCGAACTGCCCCCACCCACTAACCGACAGGTACACGATGTCCGATTTTGTTTTCCGACATTCCTCATAACCCACACCCCACCGCGCAAGCGTCCCGGGTTTGAAGTTTTCAATAACCATGTCAGCCGAAGCAACAAGAGTTAGAAAGGTTTCGGCACCTTCCGCTTCTCGAAGATCAATGGAGACACTTCGTTTGTTCCGATTGACCGTTTCTTCGGCAAAGGACCTATTTGTTGCCCCAATCCAAGGCTTCCAATCCAGTCCTTCATCTCCTGGCATCGCGACTCTAATTACATCAGCGCCATAGTCAGCAAGAAGACATGCAGCCATAGGGCCCGCCCACGCTGTCGTTGCGTCAACAACCCTGATCCCTGCCAACGGACCCGGAAGGTCATTGCGAGCATCTTTATAAAACTCGTCCTTCTTCATGAACTGCAGCGTAGATATTTTCCGATGAGTCGTGCAGCATAAACAGAGTCCCGTCTTCTAGGGTCCTCATAAACGGGGATAGGAAATCTATGAAGTTCGGTGTTCATTTGCCAGATGCGGGGCGCGACCCAAGTCGAGAAGCCATGATTCAGGTCGCTACAGAGGCTGAGGACCTTGGCTATGCGTCAGTTTGGTCAAGCGACCATATTGCGTGGCCCGATCCTGCCACTCTGAATTCAAAATATCCCTACGCCGACGACAACAGCGGCTTCCCCCAAGCCGGAAGCGCCTGGTTGGATTGCATCGGCACACTCCAATTCGTTGCCGCAATTACAGAACGAGTACTTCTCGGGACCACCGTCTTGATACTCGGCTACCGGGGGGCAGTCCAACAAGCGAAAAGTTGGGCAACCCTTGATCACCTCTCCAACGGCAGAGCAATCATGGGTGTCGGAGTTGGGTGGATGAAAGAAGAATTCGAGGCCATCAACCGTCCTTGGGATCAGAGAGGTCAGAGAGCAGACGANACACTNGAAGTATTCAAGGTGCTCTTTGNCGANGGCCTATCCACCTACGATGGNCGTTGGACACAATTTCGAGATATCGGGTTTAGTCCCAAGCCAGTTGCTAACCACATTCCCNTGTGGGTGGGTGGTCACTCACCAGCAGCATTTAAGAGGACTGCCGCATTCGGTGACGCGTTTCACTCCGCTTTCGCTCACCCAGACTTGCTAAGTGAACAGTGGTCAACAGTCACAAGGGAATGCGAATCACTAGGTCGAGATATTGAGGAGCTTGAACTGACAAGCCTCTTCAGACTTAATTTTGACGGCGGCGATTTACATCAAGGTGAAGTCGGTGGGACAACCGAACAAGTCATCGATCAAATTGGTCAGTATTCCGAAGTTGGGTTAGGACACGCCGCATTTTTTGTTTTGGGAAAAGGTAACGAAGGTCGGCTAGAAGCAATACACCGCTTCGCCGAAGAAGTCGCTCCTCACTTCACTACGAATTTATAGATTCCAAATTTACTGAATCAGTCCTCAACCCAAGCTTCCACAGGTATACCTAGGCCATCAGCTATCCGGTTGGCATAGGCGTAGTAGGCCGTGACCTCCGCTATATCTAGGACATCTCTGTCACTAAATCCTGCCTTACGCAGTTGATCTACGTCTCCAGATGTCACTTTTGAAGGTAGCAACGTGAGCTTCGTCNCATANTCAAGCATCGCCTTTCGTTTTTCANTNAGNGGAGCAGACCGCCAGTCAGTCTCNACCGCAACGAGCAGGTCATCATCTTTAAGTAATCCGCGCAGACCGCGTCGGTGATGATGGATTCAGTAATGGCATTCATTCTCGAGACTTACGACAAGTGCGATCAGCTCCCTTTCAACTTTACGTAGGCTTTGGGTGCCGGCCATAGCTGATCTATAGAGCCCGTCATGAGCTGCTAATCCCCTTGGGTTCAGGGAGTGCACTGACATGACGTAGTCAATTTGACCGGAGCTCTTGTCTACGACCCGGCCGTACAGACTTTCGAGTGCCTCGTCATCAGCCCATTCTTCATCTGGAACAACTTCAATCCATGCCATACCTCTATCGTGCCCTGTTTAAAGCAACTACGGTGACAAAAAGAGAAACCTCGACTGGGAACTTCTATGAGTCAGACCCCGACATCAATCATTCGGTCCTGTCACCAATCTTCAGGACTTGAAATCCGACCAGATTTGACAGCTGCGCATGCGCACGTTTGGGAGAAACTGGCAGCACCGGGCACATGGTGGAATGGTGCCGAACGACTTGCAATAGCCGAGGTCGTGCGAACTGCTCTAGACGATAAGGAACCACCACCACCTTGGGTCAGCGCTTCTTCTAGTGGTCATGTGGCGCACCACCCCGCACTGAGCTCTCAGCTACAAGATGCCGTATATCGACTTACAAGGCACGCCGGTACTTTGACCGAAGACTGGTACCTAAGCATGCGCGATGCAACTGCTATCACCCACCAACAATGGGTCGAGGTAATCGATGTAGTGATAAGTGTTGCTTCAGTTCTCCGATTCGCTCAGCTGGCGGGGATTGACCGACCAGAATTTCCAACAGCTCTCGACGGAGAACCTCTAAGACAAGAGCAGCCCTCCAAACCCGCTAACCATCATTGGGTGCCGGTCGTTCACCTTGAAGATATGACCACAGAACTTGAGCCTTTCTACGAAGGACTACCCGTTATTGCTCCGGTCATTCGAGCCCTAAGCTCTGTTCCCGCTGCCATGGACACGTTGTCGGTGCTCTCCGGCGCTCAATACATACCAAATCGCGAGATGGTTGACTTGAATTGGACTAGAGGGACTTTGTCTCGTCGTCAGATGGAATTTGTGGCTGGACGACTCTCTGCGCACCGGGAATGCTTCTATTGAACTGCTGCCCACGCAATGATGCTCCGTGCGAGCAGCTCCGCAAACGATCTTGACCTAGATCTGTCGCTCGTACGCGGCCAGGCGAACGAAAGTGAGGCGGTTCAACACGCCCCAGCATTGGCAAACTTGGTCGACAGTTCAGTCAACGATCTTGAGGCACTATCGACTGCTCGCGCGGCGTTAGTTGAAGTCACAAACGAAGAAACGATGATTGACGCATGCGCCGTCGTAGCGAATTTTGAAATGATGACTCGAATCGCCGATGGCACGGGCACTCGTCACCCACCTGAACGACTCGATGCGATAGGTGATATGAGTCAGTCCCTGGGTCTCGACCAGTTCACTTCCGCTCGCATCTAGACACAAACGGCTTAATCATCAGTCCAATCGCGAGGCTGGTCGCCAAAGTAGGTCGTTCTTGCGACNTGAGAATTATCGCTCTTNCCCATGTAGCCGACTGCTAGATGATCCATGTGTTGGATAGCTCGACCCACAGGCATTGCTTGAGCNTTTATAGATGCCTTAGTAACAGTCACAGGCACCGGTGGTTGATTCAGGACCTCTAAAGCTAGNTCTTCAGCTGCNGGNATCAGATCATCGTCACCATCAACTGTGGCTGTGAAATAGCCGAATTCATTGAGCTCTGCCATTCCGTATGTTCGGCCCAGGATCAGCATTTCTTTAGCCTTGTGTGGTCCAACGAGATTGACGAGCACTGGAAGCGAATGCCACGTCAAATTGAACCCAATGCTGACCTCGTTCAACGTCAACTTCACTGTTGAGCTAGCAATTCTGAAATCGCAGGCCGCTGGCAACACTGCGCCTCCGCCGATCATGTATCCGTGACACAACGCGATAGTGATGGGATTCATGTGTAATAGCGCGTCGTACATCAACGCGCCCTGTTTTGATCCGATCATTGTGTCTTGAGGACTGGTCCGGGNTTGTTTGAGATCAGCTCCCGAACACAAAGATTTACCTTCGCCTCGNACAATTACAACCCGAACTGAAGAGTCGGCATCTAGCAACCGAACAGCTTCGTACATATCAGCGACTAGCTGAGCATTCACCGCGTTATGCACTTCTGGTCTGTTCAACACCAGATGGCGGACGGCACCTTCTCCATCAATTTTGACAGTCTCAAATTCCATTCTAAGAGTCTTCCAGAGAGTTGCCGGTTTCGCTCAACCTTGGCCTTCTAGTATTCATGAGGAGCCAAACTTCGGAGGAAAGCATCATGAGCTACGACGGGTTCGATTTAACAGGCAAAGTTGCTGTTATCACCGGAGGGAACGGCGGTATTGGTCTCGGTTTCGCCCGAGCTTTGGCCAGCGCCGGCGCTGACGTCAGCATTTGGGGAACAAACCTCGAAAAAAATAGTGCAGCGGAACAAGAGCTTCAGTCAATCAATCCTTCAGCATCAGCCATTCAATGTGATGTGTCCGATGAGAACCAAGTAGAGGAATGTATGGCCTCGGTGATTGANAGNTACGGCCGNATCGATGGTTGCTTTCCCAATGCTGGNATTGGCACACAAAACCAAAAGCCATTTTTTGAGCACTCTAATGATGATTGGTTCTCGGTCNTAGATGTCAANCTCCACGGTGTCTTTTACNCCTTGCGAGCCGCAACCCGCCAGATGGTCGCTCAAGGGGAAGGTGGCTCTCTAGTGCTTACTTCGAGCGGCACTGCGATCCAAGGTTCGCCTAAAGGGCAGGCTTACGCAGCATCGAAGGGTGCAATGTTGGCCATGATGATGGGGCTTTCAGTCGAAATGGCACGCTACAAAATCACAGCGAACGCCGTTATACCTGGTTGGATCGAAACGGAGATGACATCAAGCCTGTTTGGGTGGGACAAATTCGTGGACAATGTCATGCCAAGAATCCCAATGCGCCGCTGGGGACAACCAGATGACTTTGGCGCAATAGCCGTCTACTTGATGAGTGACGCCAGCAGGTGGCACACAGGAGACGTCATCAAAATCGACGGCGGCTTCAGCATTTTCTAGTGACACACTNCAGATCNCTGTCTCAAACATCGCTATTCGAAANCGCACNGATCGAAGAATTCGATTTGCCCGGAGCTGACATTGTTCTTCACCGAGGCGTCTGGGATCACATCGAGGGTGACTTCCTGTGCCAACAGCTAATCCATGAACTCGAATGGAGGCAAGACAAAATTTCGATGTTCGGGCGCGTGCATGATGTCCCAAGACTTAACGCCTGGTACGGAGATCCGGACTGCTCATACAGTTGGTCAGGCATTCAGATGCAGCCGACTGCATGGACTTCAAATCTGCGCAGCATTCGACAACGTGTCATCGAATTAGCAGGTGAAGAGTTCAACTCAGTGTTGGCCAATTTGTATCGAGATGGGGCCGACAAAGTTGACTGGCATGCAGACGACGAACAGGTATTGGGCCTCAACCCGGTCATCGCTTCGGTGAGTCTGGGCATATCTCGCAAGTTCCGTATGCGACGCAAAGATCGTTCACTTGAGACGCTGGACATAGTTCTCGATTCCGGGGACGTTCTGATCATGCGCGGCCCCACACAACAACTTTGGGAGCACGAAGTGCCTCGATCAAAAGTTATTAAAGAACCCCGCGTGAACCTCACCTTCAGGAAAGTGATGCCAACGGCGTGAAAGACATGCCGTTCCTCTAGCGTGGTCAGAGGTGACTACCCGAACTTCTCTGCCCTGGAGGTACCTGCGCCTAGCGGTCGGGCTTATCTTCTTCGGTGTTGGTTTAGGCCTTGTACTTCTCGGTGACTTCGGCCTTCCACCGTGGGATATTTTGCATCAAGGGATCGCTGAACAGACCTGGCTGACGTTCGGTACCGCGATGATCGTCATCGGGATACTTCTCCTAATAGCGCTCCTCATACTCAAAGAACCCTTGGGTGTGGGAACACTCGCAAATGTTTTAGTTATCGGATTGGTTGTAGACGCCACGATCAGCATTGCAGGCAGCCCATCAAATTCTTTGGTTAGAGCTTTCTGNACANCTTTTGGNCCTGTGGTCGTCGCGATCGGTTCGGGATTTTACATCGGTGCTCGGTTAGGACCCGGACCCCGTGANGGGCTGATGACNGCTCTCGACCGTCGCGGTATCGCTATTTGGAAAGCCAGAACTCTGATTGAGGGAGCCGCTCTGGCTTGCGGGTTAGCAATGGGCGGAACTATTGGTTGGGGAACACTTTGGTTTGTTGTCGTAATCGGACCAGCAGTCCAGTTCTTCTTACGCTTACTTGACACTCAACCATCCAGCAGCTGAACCTCAGAAAGTCGTAGCTCTACGAAGACGACCGAAAACTTTTTAGGCGAAAACCGGNTCAAACGCGCTAGNAGGCAGCGAGTCAATCCATCGTTCTGACTTAAACAGTTCTGCGGCTAACCGTCCAAGTTCGTCGCTACTCTTAGCAGCCGAACCGCAGCCGCCAAGCGCCACAGCAACACCGGCTTCGACCCATCCGATATATGGGTGTCCCGATGCTGTGTTGGTGACTACACAAGGCTTCTGTGCCCAGCTTGCTACCTCAACACCAGGTAACAAACCCAACAACGAATTCTTAAGGGCTTCAACTTCTAGAGAGTCCCCTTCACCCTGGAACCACTCCGTAAGAGCATCCTGGGCGACCGGCTTAGCATCACGCAAATCCCCACCAATTTTCAAAGCAACTCGTCCATCTGAATAGCGGACAGGCGGCACCCAGTAGATTTCTTGAAGCCGTTCGTCTGGAGGGTCAACACATATAAGACTCGGCAGATCACTATCAATAGATAACTCTGCAGTAACAGTTGTCCGCGGCATGCGCCTCAGATCCAAAGGNCGTNGGAGAAGTTCNGAACCGAAGGCTCCGGTTGNTACCAACACTCGATCAGCGAACAGTGACCCGCAATTTCCGTTGATCTGATACCCACCATGTAGCGCTGTTATCTTCGAAGCAGATTCCTTTACTACGACACCTTTTGCCTGACCAACGAGTTCTGTCTGAGCTTTCACAAGGCTCCGCGGATTTATGTAACCAGCTGGGGCACCCTCGTACAACACAGGGTGACCGTTTGTGAGAGAAATCCCCGTCTCAGCGGACACCCACTCAGAATCAACTGAACGAGCATCACCTCCGGCCAGTTCAGAATTTTCCAACCATTCAGAAATCTTCGGTGATGAGCTAACAAGTCCACATGGCCAATGAAATTCAATTCCTGACCGGTCCGCGATATCGGCATAACGAGCTATTGAACGAGCAGCTAGCTGCGACCAAATCGGGGTACGACCCGCGATCCTCGTGATCCTTCCTTCATCAGGGTGGCTGCAAAATGGTCCTTGGCTTNCCCGACGATCAAGCGGCTCGTCNGGACCAATAACNATGACGTTGCATCCTGCCTCCGCTAGATGGCGCGCAGCGGCAGAACCAATCAATCCCCGCCCAATAANTGCGACTTCGTATGAGGCGCCCACTGATGTCAGCTAAGAACAGCTTGTGCACGTATTTCGACGACGGCTCCAGGCATAGCAAGTTCTGTACAACCAATTGCAGTCCATGCCGGATACGGCTNACTAATCATCTCATCTTTGACTGCTATGAACTCTCTCAGATGCTCTCGCATGCCGATGTGATAACTCGTGAACTCGACGATGTTTGATAAATCACCCCCGGCTTCAACCAAAACCGCTTCGATATTCTGGAAGGCAAGTCGGAACTGTTCGGTGAAGTCTTCGGGGCATTTCCCTGAGGAGTCGTTTCCTACCTGCCCCGACATCAACAACAAGTTGCCTGTCTTTATGCCCGGAGCAAAGTGGAAGTTGTCGTACATTGCCTGCTGTGAGGATGGAATTATGCGTTCAGTCATGGCCGCAGGGTAGCTGGGCTAGGGCCACTGCCTCCACGAGAATGCTCGTATTTGTTTATTGAACAAATTTTCGATACCCAGCGACAACAGTTGTCTAATTCGATTGTGTTTCAGAGATCAGTTCAAAAATAGGCTCATAAGCATGCACTCCTGATGGTTCATCTCTCTGAGCGACCCGCATCATGACAATCTGATCGGCGACGCCTTCGTAATCTTTTACTCTCTGCGCGCATTCTGATGGGGTCCCACTAATAGTCATAGTGTCGATAATTTCTTCGGGAAGCAGTTCCATAGCTTCAGTTGTCTTTCCCTGAGGCATCAGTTCAGCCAACATTTCGGCCGCTTCAACAAATCCTTGCTGTCGTATTTGAGAGTCATAGTAAGGATGTGGGACCGGATGGAATAGCCCACATACTGCTGCTTTGGCTGCTTTGCGAGCAGCTTCTGAATTGTCGTTCACACTCACCAAAGCCCCCATTGGGAAAGCAAGTTCTGAAGGATCTCGACCTACTGATTTCGCCGCAGCGATCGCATTGGGGCGAACTGTTTTGCTCATAAATTCCACCGAAGCCATAATGCCAACTCCAATGCCGTCACTGATCTCTGCTGCTAATCGCATCATGTTTGGTCCCGATGCTGACAGGTATACCGGCACAGACTGACGTATTGGAGGAAAACTCGCCCTCCACTTGGCAACGTGATGCACTGANCCGTCGTNGCTAACACGCTCTCCTACTTGGGCGGCAGTTACTTNGCGAACTATTTGCACAAAGTCGCGCATAGCGGCCATGGGCTTCGTTGAATCAATACCCATGTACCAGTCATTGAAGTGAGGATTCCCTGTACCAACCCCCATNACGAAACGCCCTCCGCTCATTTCGTCTAAATCTCGAGCCGTAAGTCCCGTTAACCANGGNGATCTTGCAAAAGCATTCACGACGTAAGTTCCNACTTCTATCGATTCGGTAGCAGCGATGACNGCNGCGGCCTGGGTGACCGCGCTGCGACCTGCTTCTGCAANCATNACNGACCCNGCTCCAANNGCTTCCATTTCCCGGGCGACAGTGACGACAGTGTCAAAACTTTGTTCGAATCCCAATAAGGGNCCTAATCGCATCTTNAATCCAATCAANGGTCGGTCTCACGACCGTAGCTGCACTTCAAAAGGTCGCGCCTGATGGTGCCCAATTGCTAGCAAATCTTCGTGGACAAGAGAGTGTTAAGGATGCTTAGCTTCATAGGAATCGATTGAATCGGGCATCAGTCATCAGCCCGAACCTATTTTTTAAACACCTCAATTTTTTTGCCCCCCGGGAGGATAAGAAATGTTAGGACACGATGCGGTAGCCCAAGCCCTTGTCGATCATGGAGTCGACACTGTTTTCGGTGTACTCGGAGACGGAAATCTTTTTATTGGCGAAAACCTGCAACGAGAGCACGACGTCACTCTGATCGGGGCCACACATGAAGCTAACGCTGTTTGCATGGCCGAAGGGTGGGCAAAAGCGACCGGCAGACTGGGTGTAGCAACTGTCACGCATGGGCCCGGACTCACCAACACGATTACTGCACTAGTAGAAGGCGTTAAAAACGAAACGCCGATGCTGTTAGTAGCTGGCGACACTCCAATCGAAAATGAACAACACCTTCAGAACCTTGATCAACACGCATTGGTTGTAGCCACAGGCGCTGGTTTTCAACCTGTCCGAAATGTTGAAACTATTGCNGAAGATGTTTCTTCAGCTGTNCGACGTGCCCACGCCGAGCGTCGNCCAATTGTCTTGAATGTCCCATTAAATATCGAATGGGACGAAGTTGAATACCAACCGCGCCCGGCCCTCAACCCTCCGCCTGTCCGGTTAGCGCCAGACCCTGATCAACTCGAATCGGCACTCGGTATTATCGCCTCCTCAACCCGACCCATCATCTTGGCTGGTCGTGGTGCTGTNGCGTCGGGTGCACGAGAAGCTCTTATANAACTGGGTGATGCTCTCGGGGCGCCTTTGGCAACNTCTCTCTTAGGCACAGGCTTTTTCAGAGACGAGCCTTTCAACCTTGGTATTCACGGGACGTTAAGTCATGAAATTGCCGGCGAAACCTTGGCGATGGCTGACTGTCTCGTCGTCTTCGGAGCTTCGCTGAATTTCTTCACGACTGATTATCAAAGCCTGTTAGCAGGCAAGCGAGTTGTGCACGTGAACCTTGATCCAACCCACATTGATCGACATGCAACTGTTGACGCAGGGGTTGTAGGAGACGCACGAGTTGTAGCTGAAGCGATGATCGAACTGCTAGCAGAAGCCGAGCATCAGCCATCTTCATTTAGGACAGCAGACCTCGAAAAGAAACTTCGAGAGTTCGACCCAACTAATTCATACGAAGACAAAAGCTACGATGGCGCCGTTGACCCCCGAACCTTGACTCGCCAGCTAGATGCTGGTTTACCTCAAGACAGGCAAGTCGTAGTTGACGCTGGCCGATTCATGCTTGACGCTCTGACAATGTCGGTTCCTGAACCGCGAGACCTGGTCACGAGCCACGGCTTCGGAGCTATAGGGCTGGGCATGTCGACAGCAATCGGTGCCGCTGTAGCTGACCCAACCCGACCGACGGTGCTCTGCATCGGAGACGGCGGCTACATGATGGGAGGTCTAACCGAACTTTCAACCGCTGTACATCTGGGCCTCGACCTCGTAGTGATCGTGTACAACGATGGCAGCTACGGTGCCGAACATATCCAACTCGTAGCTAAAGGTATGGACCCAACCGCTTCTCTTCATGACTGGCCAGACTTCTGTGCTGTCGCTGCGAGCATGGGTTGCGATACGGCAAAGATCACTTCTCTCGAAGACGTGGACGCTGCGCTTGAGATAGTCAAAAATCGACAGTCGGGCAGACCCGTATTGATTGAAGCCTCGACTGATCCTGATGTGGTCTCCACCATTTATGGCCACCACAGATGAGCCAAACCACCATTGACTTATCGGACACCTACGTTGGGATGCCCGACACAATGCAGGGTGGCTACGTTGCCGGCCTAGCTGCCGGGTCCTCCAACGGTCCTATCAGGGTCCATATCCGCAAAGCAATGCACCCTGGTGAATCGTTGGTTCGCAGCACTAAAGATGATGGAGCATTAATACACCGAGACACCGACCTGGTGATGTCCGCATCTCTAGGACCTCTCCATGTAGATGCCCGATCACCAATCTCAAGGGAATCCATTGATGCAGCAATGGGAAGACCCATGGGATGGGACCCGCCATACCCACAGTGCATCGGATGTGGCCACGAGGTTGATGGACTCGGAGTACAAATCAGACCACTCGGCGACGGAAGTCATGTTGTTGCAGTCTGGTCGCCCGCCCCTCAATGGGCAGACGAGAACGGAGTGATCCCCCGAGAGTTTGTCTGGACAGCCTTCGATTGTGTTACCGCATACGTACTTTTCGTCGATCCACCCAAAAAAGCTGGCGGTGGTGCAGTAACAGGCAACATAGCGGCACAGTTTTTCGACGACGTTCGTGTAGGTGAAACATATGCATTTCAGTCATGGCGAGAACGCGACGATGACCGGAGCATNATCTGCGGAGGCGCTCTNTATAGCTCCGAANGNTTNATAGCGGTAGCGGACCAAGAGATGGTGCGGACAAAGGACTGGGGATTTCAGATACCNTCCGAACCTCTNGCAACATAACTTCTCGATTCACANTGAAAAGAGTTACGAAATGATTGATTCAGTNGAAGAACATTANGGAAATGACGGCATTGTTGAGCGGGTCGTTGGCGCGTTAACTCAGTCAGGTTTTGATANNGAAAATCTCGACCCNGANGTCTTGGCNGGCGCAGACGAATTTCATATCGGCGGCCGCGAAGGCACCATGCAGGTCGCGGCGGCNCTCAACCTCAACAGTGAAAATCATCTCCTCGATGTTGGTTGCGGAATCGGCGGAGCGGCCCGATTCTTCGCTCGATCCACGGGAGCATCAGTCACCGGCATCGACCTAACACCCGAGTTTGTTGAAGCAGCTATCGAGTTAACCGACATTGTCGGTATGAGCGAGCTAGTTGACTTCAAAGTCGGTTCAGCGACAGACCTCCCATTTATGGATGACACCTTCGACGCAGTAACCATGCTTCATGTTGGTATGAACATCGCCGACAAGGACCAGATGATGCGCGAACTTGCCAGAGTCTGTCGACCACAAGGAACAGTGTTGATCTACGACGTGACCGTCACAAAAAACGGTGATTTGACCTACCCTATGCCCTGGTCTTCAACGCCCCAATTCAGCTTCCCAGAGTCCGTTGACAGCTACGAAAGGGCAGCCAGTAACGCTGGTTTACGCCATATCGGCAACTCCGATCACTATGACTTAGCTCTGAGATTCTTTAACGAACCACCAGCTTCCCCACCACCAGTGACGCTCGGTCATCTAATGGGCCCTCGCATGATGGAAATGAAAGACAACGCGGCTGACGCCGTAAACCAAGGTCTCATTAGCCCAGTGATGATGAAGTTTCAGGCTCCCTAAAATTCAAACTACCTTTTCGGTACTAACTCGTCTGACATCCATTTCGAAGCGGAGACCTTCAATTGGGGGGTGAGCGATATACCAGTGGATTCCATTGGCTAGTGCGGGCCCAATGCGTTCCATCAGTGCCTCTCCAGCTTGGCTAAACCAGTCCTCAGCACAATAAACATCGATCACAGTGCAGTCGTGCCAGTCAACTCCAATGGAAGTCATGCGATCCTCCATTTCTTGACAGACCTGATCAATTCTTGACATCCAGGCCTCTTTGCCGCTCCGATCTTTAGCGACAATGCTGCTGACTTGAAGATCGCTTTGATCCATCAAATCACCTGCCCCAGCTACTACGAATGACCGACGGTCGGGTTTGTCAGATGGCTTCACATAGCTGAATGCATACAAAGAGGTGGCGTTGGGCGCGTATTGAACCGGCGCGACATTTGTTCGAGCAATAGGGTTTTCGTCACCGTTCAAAAGACCCCAGCTATTCAATAAGGCCCTGTATTCATCGTTGAACTCAATAAAGCCCTCAAACGAATGCGGCTCAGGGCAACGAAGCTCCACTGCGCATAATGCTGTTCTGTCGACACCATCGTCTTCTGTGATGACCTCAATACGTTCGAAACCCTCACGCCACGAAATCTCTTTCGTAAAACGAATACGAACAATCTCATTCCCAGGAGACGCCACTACTCCACCTGAATATGGGTCAATACCGGGGACGTATGAGAACGGAGCTACCGGGCTAAGTCGCACATTCATATGCACCTCTCGTTGATATAGACCCCATTCTTTCACCGTGATGAACACTTCACTATGAATTGTTGTATTGCGATATCAGGTGCATCGCCTTCTTGTCGCGACTACGGTCCTGCCCATGGGAGAAATGGTTTCATTTGCAAGTAACGGACACGACGCCAGGGGACATCTTGCCCTGCCCGACAGCGGCTCAGGGCCAGCGGTCATGGTCATTCAAGAATGGTGGGGATTGAACCCGCAAATGAAGGGAGTGGCTGACTACCTCGCCGACCAAGGTTTCGTCGCCTTGGCACCAGATCTGTATCACGGTGAATTAGCGGGCCACGACGAGATGGACAAAGCTGGACAACTAATGACCGACTTGCCACCCGATAGGGCAGCTCGCGATATGAGCGGGGCAGTCGATTTCTTACTGAACCATGAAGCGTCGTCTGGAGACGGGGTAGGGGTCGTGGGATTCTGCATGGGAGGCCTCCTCAGCTTCATGATCGCGGCTCTCCGCGGAGACGCGGTTAAGGCCGCCGTTCCGTTCTACGGATTTCCGCAAGGAGAACAAGAACCAGATTGGTCAGGCTTAACTGCCTCAGTTCAGGGTCATATGGCCTCACCTGACGATTTCTTTACTCCAGAAGCAGCATCAGATCTGGGCGAACGCCTTCGGGAGATGGGCAAAGACGTACAAATCACGATCCACCAGGCCGGTCATGGCTTCATGAATGAAGAAAACCCTATGGGTGCGTTCGACGAAGGGCTTGCAGCTGAGCTCTGGCCTCAGGTCGTAGGTTTCTTGGAATCCAAACTCAGCTAATTCGTTAGTTGACCGAGTCGACACCTGCAACGGTCACTCGTCGCATAACGCGTCTACGAGCAGAAATCTCATACGGACGCAACCGGTGGAGCGTTGACCGGTTATCCCAGATGACCAAATCATTCGGCTGCCAGTCATGCTCGTAAATGAACTGTTCTTGTGTTGCTGCCGTCAGGACATCCTCAATAAGCTCGCGGCCTTCGTCAAGATCCATGCCTTCGACGTGTGAAACATGGCCTCCCATGTAGAGAGACCGGCGGCCATCCGCATGGCTGCGTATCCATGGGTGGCTTACTGCTGGGTATTTCTTTTCCTCTTCAGGGCTCATCGGCTCCATACGGCCAGGGTTGTTTGCTCGGCTGTAGACATAGCTATGAATCAATCGCTTACCCTCAATCGCCGTTAACAGATCAGCGGGAAGTTCCGCTAAAGCAGAAAACATGTCGGCGAACTGTGTCTCACCTCCAGAATCGGGCACTTCTACGGCGTAGAGCATGGTGCATAGACAAGGGACTTCTCGAAAAGAGCTGTCAGTGTGCCAACGCTCAGTGCCTCTCAGAAAAACTGCTTGAGGCTCCTCGTAGTCAACAACTTCACCATCGTTTCTGACGTTTGTTAAATCAAAGATTTCAGGGTGGTCGGGATGCCGTTTTTCGGGTTCTGGAAGGATTTCTAATTCTCCGAAAGCTCGGCCTAATTCGACGAGTCGAGCAGGCGAAATCTCCTCGCCTCGCATTAACAAAACTCCATGCTCGCTCAATCCAACGGTCAGCGCTTTGACCAGTTGTTCGTCAACATTTTGATGTTGATCTAACCCATGTATTCGAGCACCAAAATCATTCTGCAGTTTCTCAAACTCAAGCTTCATGCTTAGCCAGCAATCTGGAATTCTTCTGAGCCAACCGGAATAATCGGAGAGAAATCACGGGCGGCGTAATACTCCGCTCGTTCATAGGTTTCTCCCCGGTTGTCTATCGGGCAGACATTTACGAACAAAAGCAATCTTCTGAGTGGGCTGATGTTGACAGTAGACCCATGCACAACGGTCATATCCATAAAGAGCACCGAGCCTGCAGGCCCAGTTATGGTTTCCAGCCCGTATTGGTCCACAAGCCGAGCCATCGTTTCCTCGGTGATGTCATAGCGGTACTTCGACACCTCTTCAAAATCAGGCGAAGTCGGGTCCAACGAAGCCGTCGAAACTAAGCCTTCCTTATGTGAACCCGGAACCCCTAATAATGGAGCGTTTACTTCTGTCACATCATCAAGAAAGATCCCAATCATCACTCCTCGCGGTTCTGGCACTCCATCGACTCGGTGATATGTACCAAAGTCCTGATGCCATGCAACAACTGATCCGTTGGTCTGTTTGATGTTGATACGAGATTGGTGGACATATACGTCGTTGCCTAAAAGGGTCTTACTCGGATTGATGAGATTTTCGTGCCGACACAGAACAGCGAGCTGTTCATCAAATAAATGCATCCCCCATGAAACATGCGGTGAGCCGTCTGCTTCACGTCCGACCTCAGGACCGGGTCGTTCCAGAACCTGAAGTGCGGCGTCGCTCAGTAGCTGAATCTCATCAGTGTTAAAAACAGAAGGGGCGACTATCCAGCCGCGCTCTCTGAACTCTTGACACTGATCCTCAGTCAGATTCATTTTCAGCAACTCCTGTACGAATTTGTTCGATTCCATTTTGTAAAGCCGACATCATCAAACCAATGTCGTAGCTATAGCTGACCATTCGAAATCCTCGGTTCACCCAGTCAATCCCCGTCTCCACTGACCCAGCAAGACACGCTGCTGTTTTCCCATGGGTTTCACAAGCTCCCAAAATCACATCGATGCCTTTTTGCATTTCAGGGTGGGCGGTATCTCCAGGAACCTCAAGAGAAAGTGAGAGGTCTCCATGTCCTAGATGAGCAACATCAACTCCAGGAACCGACATGATTTCTTCGGCGTTCGCGATTCCTTTTGCTGACTCGATAAGGACACAAACCATAGTTCGTTCGTGGGCTCCAGCGATGATGTCAGGCACCGAGTCGGAGCTGTAGTCATCGTGAGCTCCACCAAACATCGCTCCTCGTTGACCTTGCGGTGGATATCTAGTCCACTTCACAAATTCTTCCGCTTGTTCTGCGCTCTCACACATTTGGAAGAGCATGCCTGCTGCCCCTAGGTCAAGCAAGCTTGCGGTGTATTGATAGGTGGTATCGGGGGGACGCACGAGCGGAACGATGTCTAGGCCGCGGCATAAAGCCAATTGCATCTTCATTTCTTCCATGGAGAAGCCGCTGTGTTCCATGTCATAGAAAACGAAGCTAGAGCCTGCGTTTTGAAGTATTTGAGGAAGTCCAGCACTTAGGAATTCAAAGACCATCGTTCCATAACGGGTCTCCCCATTCGCTAATTCAGCTTTCAGAGGATTTGGACGCATCCGCTAAGTGTGGCAGATCTGGCGGCCAGATTTCATACGAGCCCGTTAGGTTCTTTCCGGGCTAGAGATCTAGTCCTCGATGAGCCCCATGTTCGGTACTCAGGACATTCATTTTCTTTTATTTTGGGAATTGCAATATCTTGAAAATCATTTAGTGCTAAATAAAGTACGTTGTTATGATTTCATTACTGGGTGACCCACAAAGGGCTCCTATTCATTTCAAAGGACACGCCATTAACGATGTCTCGAACAATGACAGACACACTGACGGTTTATCTCAACGAGATCGGCAAACATCCCCTATTGACCAAAGAGGATGAAATTCGCCTATCTAACCAGATCCGAGAAGGCCAAGAGGCATCCAAACAAATGGAAGCCAGCGACTACCGAGATCTCGATGAACTACAAAAACTAGAAAGGCGAGTGAAGCGATCTGATCGCGCGAAAGAGAAATTTATTCTCGGAAATTTGCGTCTAGTAGTGAGCGTCGCAAAAAAATATCCAGTCGCAGGTTCATTGGAACTCGAGGATTTAATCCAAGAAGGCAACGTCGGACTAGAGCATGCCGTCCAGAAGTTTGATGGGAGAAAAGGCTTCAAGTTTTCGACCTATGGGACTTTTTGGATCCGACAAGCCATTAACCGACTGATCGATCAACACAGCAATCTAATAAGGATCCCAGCGGATACTCACAGTGCTTTACGTCGCCAGTTACGAGAAGCCGACAGCACTTCCCCCGACCTATCATCCGAGATGAACCGAATTCATGCTCTTACCCAGGTCACTTCACTTGACGGGCCGGTAATCACCGATGAAGACAAAAATCTTCATTCCGTGATCGCGTCGCCAGACCGCTCTCCCGACGACTTCGTCCAAGACTGGCATGAAACCGAAACGATTCATAAGGCTCTCAAACGCCTGCCATCAAAAACTCAAGCAATGTTGAAATATCGCTTTGGCTTTGACGATGGCATCGAACGCACCTTTCGAGAAATTGGCGACCTTCTCGACGTATCAGCAGAGAGCGCTCGTAGGACCGTGGCCAAAGCCATTTCACAACTGGCCGCCGAGCCAGCCTTAATCGACTGACAACACTCGACGTTTTTCAACCGCCACACAGAAGGACAAAGTTGACTGACAAACCGGTAAAGACGTCAGTCATGATCTTTACTCGAGATCTACGGATCGACGACAACCCTGCTCTAGTCGCGTCACTGCGAGCTCAGAACACCAGTTTCTTATTTGTGTTTGATCAAAAAATCCTGGCAGACGGAAAATGCCCAACCAAGAAGCTCCAGTTCCTCAACGAGGCAATAAGTGATTTGTCAGGTTCTCTCACATCCCTCGGAGGAGACCTAGCTGTACGCAAGGGGCAATGGCTAGAAGAAGTTAAGACCCACCTCGCTCAGTTGAACCCCAACGAGGTGCACATCGCCAAAGATCACAGCCAGTATGCAAAACTCCGCCTAGCAAATCTTAAATCTTGGTGTGAGTCACAATTAATCACATTGCACTGCCATCCTGGTATCACCGCAGTGGAGCCCGGTCAGCTTCATCCCGCCGGCGGGGGTGAATATAAAGTCTTCACGCCCTTTTGGAAAGCTTGGATTAAAACACCAAAGAGGGCACCTGTCCCCGCGCCTATTCCAACGAGAAAGCCGCTTCATGATGCAGCGTTCAATCCGGTCGCAAACAATCAATCAGTTCCCAAAGGGGGCGAGTCATATGGCACTCGTCAACTCGTGACTTGGTTAGAAAAAAGCGTCGACAGCTACGAAGAAACCCGCGACTTTCCATCACAAAACGCCACTTCTTTACTTTCGCCGTATTTGCATTTTGGCTGTATTTCTCCGCTAAGAGCAGTGACACTCGCCGGCGACTTCCAAAACTCAGAAGCATTTGTCCGCCAAATCGTCTGGCGAGACTTCTTTACGCAGATACTTGACGCACGCCCCGACGTCTCTGGCGTCGATTACCGCGACCGCGGTAACGATTGGTCTTACAACAAACAGCAATTTGATGCTTGGTGCTCTGGTTATACAGGGGTTCCGCTCGTGGATGCCGGCATGAGGCAATTAAACCAACAAGGTTTACTGCACAACCGAGTTCGTATGGTCGTCGCGTCTTTCCTCGTCAAGAATCTTCACCACGACTGGCGGCTGGGGGCTAACTACTTCATGTCCCGCCTCATTGACGGAGATGTCGCTAGCAACTCCCTCAATTGGCAGTGGGTCGCGGGGACAGGCACCGGCAACAACCCAAATCGGATCCTGAACCCCGAAACTCAGGCAAAGCGATTCGACCGAAGTAGCAAATACATTCAAACTTGGATTCCCGAGCTATCCCATATAGAACCAACCGAGGCAATTAACCCATCAAGCTCGACACGTCGGAAGATCGGTTATCCCGAACCGATTGTTGATCACCATAAAAGCGTTGAAGCCTTCAAAAAAGCCATCTCAAAAATGTCGACCAACACTTCGCCTAGCTGATAGTCATTGCAAACATGAACCGCTGGCTTGAAACCAATTCATCAGCATCTTTCAAGTTCTCATCAAAATATTCAAGCCCTGCCGCTAAATGGGTTCGTCGCAGTAAAACTATCCCCGCGTTAGTCATCGCCTTCACTCTCACCTGGCTACTCTTCCCCGTTCTGTTACTGGTCGCATTTTTTCGAGATGCCCTCAAAGACAAGACGCTTCCGACAGTCAGACTGGTCGCTTTCGGGGCCTGGTGGCTTTTTATGGAACTCCTAGGAGTATTCACCGCATTTTGCTTCTGGCTAATCTTCGCTCCACTCAAAAAATTAGACAGTGACCGGTCACAAAGATGGCACAGTCGGTTGCAGGGGACTTGGGCGCGCAGCCTAGCCTGGGGTGCCAAATTCACAATCAGGCTTAGGTGGAGCACAGAAGGACTCGAATGTTTGCAGGCCCCCGGCCCAATAATTGTCCTAGCAAGGCACGGTAGTCAGGGTGACGCCCTTTTAGCCGCGGCACTCCTATCAGGCGAGGGTCGCAGGCTTCGCTTCATACTCAAGCAACAACTCCTGACGGACCCTTGTCTGGATGTTGTTGGTCATCGAATACCGAACTATTTCGTCAATCGCGACTCGGCGGACAATAGAGAAGAAATCGACAACATCAAGTTGCTGGCAAAAAACTTAGATCAAGATGAGGCGCTAATCATCTTTCCAGAAGGAACGAGATTCTCCCCCGAGAAACTTGCCTCCGCCATCAAGAATCTCCATGAAACAAACCCACTCAGAACGGCTTCTGTCACGAATCTACGCTCGGTTCTTCCGGTTCGTGTAGCCGGCACGCTGGCCGTTCTATCAGCTTCAACCGCAGACATTGTGATGTGCAATCACGTTGGCATCGGCGATATTTCCTCTCTACGACAACTACGTGCGGAGGTACCCCTAAGAAACCCACTCCGCTTCAAGCTTTCGCGAGTACCGCGAAAAGAAGTGCCAGCAGTCGAAGATCAGATAGCAGTAACGCAATGGCTCGATGATCAATGGCTCGCTGTAGACGAATGGGTCACCAACAGCGAAGGTGCCTCTTTACCAAAGGCGGGGAACTAGCAGCGGGGTGCTCTTTTTATATTCGGCATATGAAGCATCATCTCTCCACCGATGATCAGCTTTAGCTTCCAACATAGGAACCCCCGAAACTTTCATCAACAGAGTCCAGACGAATATCGGCGATACCAAAGTCATCATCTGCCATCCGTTGAGAGACGGTAAAGCAGATAACGAGAGCCCACTCCAGAGGAGAACTTCCCCGAAGTAATTTGGATGTCTAGATCGACTCCATAAGCCAGTCCGAATAAATGAATCGGTACCTGCGCGTCGAAACTTTTTCTTCTGTTCATCTGCAACTACTTCAATGGTCATACCTAGAGCCCAGATTGTGAATCCAATGACTTCGATTAACCCAATTTGCTGAGCTTCGCCATCCCCAATAACACTTACGGCAGCAACAGAAGTAACCACTACCCATGTTCCTTGCAGCGTCCAGGTCATGAGAAACCAGAGAAAGTCCGCTTTTATCTTCTCAAACCGTTTGTCTGAGCCAGTCAAACGGATACGTGCGACTAAGAACCACCCCAACCTGATTGCCCATACAGACACCGCTGCACCAAGAAATATGTCGAGCAACCCTAAATTCGATCGTGAGCCTGCAAGCATCATCAACACAATGACCAAAAAAGTTCCCGACCCGAGTAGATCGAAAAATCGTTCCGTCTGGTAACGCCACGCAACCGCAAAACCAACCCATTGAAGCAGGAGGGCAGCTATTCCACCAACGATGATTGGCGGTACCGAAAAAGTTTGCCATAAGCCTGCGGAGCCGCTCAAAGAAACGGCCGCGATGAGCATTAAGCCGACTACTACACCAGTAAATGAAATTGGTTTCTTCATATAAGTCTCATACTTGAGTATCAGAAGCTGAAATAGTTTCAGCTCGCTTCGCTATTGCTTTCAACATTCGTCTAAATATCACCGCATGGGCTGGGACGAGAGAAAGCCAATACGCTCTCCCCCACAACCCGCGAGGGACAAAAACCGCTTTTTGCTCAATGACACATCCAGACCCCTGGTCATGAACAGTCCATTCAAGCCACGCATGACCCGGGACTTTCATTTCTGCACGCAGACGCAATAGCTCGGGTTGAACTTCGACAGCTTCGAAAAAGTCCACCGGATCTCCAACCCGCAATTCCGTTGGATGCCTTCTGCCTCGCCGAAGACCGACGCCACCGAGCAATTTGTCTACAAAGCCTCGCACCGCCCAGAGCCAATTGAACGTTAGCCACCCGGTATCACCACCTAGCGATCTAACCACAGCCATGGCTGCTGAGGACCCACAGTCACATTGTTCTCGTCGGCGGTCAACAAAAATACGTCCACCCGCCCAAGCAGGGTCGCTCGGATCGGGGGCAGCTGCTCCAAACTCGTCCTTGTCTCGACGATCATTGCTCCATCGGGTGGGGAGTTCTTGTCCTCGGACGTTGGACATAGCGTAGCCAATCGATTCTTCTAGGCTCTGATTGGAAAGGCCTCGAGCACAGCCGCCGCCTTCGTCTGCTACGACCACATCACTCGTGAGGGAATCAATCAAAGGTCGTGCCAAACGGATTGGCAATGGGCTGACCAAGTTCACCCAATGAGACGAAAGCCGTGGTGTCAAAACAGGCACTGGGAGAATTAATCTTCGAGGCAGACCAGCGACCTGTGCATATGACTGCATCATCTCCCGATACGTGACGACATCAGGACCACCTAGATCGATTGTCCTGTTATAGAACTCTGGGCGATTTAAAACGTAAACAAGATCTTCGAGAACATCAGTTATGGCTACTGGTTGACACAAAGTCTGAGAAACCCACTTAGGCACAACCATGAATGGAAGCACCTCAACTAGCGACCGAAGCATCTCAAACGAAGCGCTACCGGAGCCAATAATGACTGCTGCTCTAAGCTCGGTGACAGGGGTAGTACCTGAAGCTAGAAGACGACCTACTCGATGACGGCTAGAGAGGTGGTCGGATTCATGCACCCCATCGTGTCCCAACCCGCCTAAGTAGACGATTTGACCCAGGCCTTCTTCCTCGGCAACACGAGAAAATTGTTCAGCCATATCTGATTCGACTTGTGCAAAATCTTCCGAAGACGACATCGAATGCAACAAATAGTATGCAGCTTGAGCTCCATCCAAAGCCCTAGAAATATCATCGAATCGGGATAAGTCAGCTTGAACAATCTCGACCTGATCTTTCCACCACCGATCAGATAACTCTTCAGGGCGTCGAGCCACACAACGAACCGAATAGCCCTCAGCTAACAACTGTGGGACAAGCCGTCCACCAACATATCCCGTAGCTCCAGTAACAACCACAAGAGAATTATTGAGAGTCACCTAGTAGTTCCAGTTGATTCAACATTGACGGGAAACCATTGATGGATAAGACGTTGTCTGGCAAATCGGGCCAAACTCCGCCGATCATCACCGGAGTCGCTGGAAGCGACCCATGAACGGCGTTGACGACGTCCACCAGCATTTCTTGCGACGTGGAGCTGACTGTGCTGAGCACAATGGCTACAAGTTCGTCGGTCGATAAAGCAGCTTTGATGATCGTGTCAACTGGAGTGTCTGCACCCAAGTTGATAGGGCTGAAGCCACGACTTCGCACTAACTCTGCACACATAGCCGCTGGCAAACCATGCGTTTCGAGAGGTGGGCAAGCTATAAGAACGCTTCCTCGTTTTCGTCCGCGACGTTGAGGTAAACCCTGCATCCTCCCAAGGAGCGACAACACGATGCTGGAAGCTCGATGTTCTTCGTAGACCTCCAACCGTCCATGAGCCCATTGATCACCAACAGCGCGCAATGCAGGAACAACTACTTCACAGATGACGTCTTCGACACTGGCTCCAACATCGAACGCTCCTTGGACAATCGACCAGGAACCCGGTTGATCACCGGCAAGCAGAGCTTGCAGAAACAAGCCGGACTTTTTCCCGAGCGATCGATGGCCTCGTCCTGCCGGCGTAGGTTCGATATCGGATAGGGCGTCTACATCAGCCCCAGAAACTTCCCAACTGCCACCGTTTTTATGGCCTACTAACTTGCCTGAGCGAACATATTTGTAAACGGTCATGTAATGAAGTCCAAGCTGTTCGGCCGCTTCGTTCAGGCTCAGCATCTTGGTCGGGCTGTTCATTGTTTCCCACTCTTACGAGGCGCTATACGAGAACTGCGGTCACCATTCATCAGTCTCTCTTGCATCTCTTCTCTGCGGTTTGACAGGTCGCGCCATGTCAACACTTCAACATCATCCCTAATTCCAGCAGCTCGTCGGAAAGAGGATTCAGACACTTCCAAATCCTGTACCGATAGCCCTAATTCAGCAGAAACTCGGAAGCCATGCTTTGTGAGGAATCCAGCACTTATCGCCGAAAATTCTCCGAGCAAGTCCATTTCAGGATCCATCTTTTGGATGAAGGAAGCTAGGTAGGCAAAGTTCTTCACAAAAAGCATGAGCTCTTTAGGGATCCGAGCTCCACTGGCAAGAAGTTCTTTGAGCAATGTTTGGAATTCGGAAACAAATTGTTCTTCTGTCAACTGAAGAGGATCGAAATCAACTCTGTCGAGCTGCAGCTTCTGGATCAGCTCTTCTATATCTGCATCCGGCGGGAAAGCGCCCAAATCTCTAACAGCCGAAACTTGTGTACGGACATCCCCTGACATCAATCCAGTGACGTAGCGAAGAAATGAGATTCGGCGTTCATGTTCGAGGCGGCCGACCATTCCATAGTCGACAAGACCGATGGCACCGCTTTCACTAACGAAAAGATTTCCAGCGTGAAAATCACCATGAAAAATGCCGTGAAGGGCGGCCCCTTCTATTAAGCCATCAACCATGTTTCTAAAAAGGCTTCGGGCGGCTTCTTCGGCTAGTTCTTCTGAATCAAGACGAGTTAATGGGGTACCTTCAACACGCGACATGACAATGACGCGGGTCGTTGTCATGTCTAAGTTCGGTTCTGGTGTATCCCAACGACCACGCTCTCCAGTCGCCAGTGCTCGACGAATTTCAAACAAGTTGGCGACTTCAAGGCGAAAATCTAACTCTTCGGAAATAGTCTCAGCGAAGAGTTGAACGAGTGCTGGGGGGTTGGCTAGGGCTGAAACCGGTATTTTCCCAACCAACCGAGGTGCGACCCACGCTAAAACTTGCAGATCTCGAACAACTTTTTTATGAATCGAAGGGCGTTGGACTTTGACGACAACTTCGGATCCATCTTTCAGGACACCTCTGTGCACTTGAGCAATTGATGCAGCCGCAAAAGGCTGTTTTTCAAACACATCAAAAGATTCCGATATGGGGCCAAGATCTTTTCTCAAAATCCGCCTGATTTTTCTCCATTTCGAAGGCTTGGCCTGATCTCGGCACCGAGAACATTCGTCGACCAGCGCTTGCGGAAAAACACCTTCTGCCGCAGAAATAAGTTGCGCAAGTTTCACGTATGTCGGGCCAAGTCGTTCAGCTGCAACCCGAAGTCGTCGATACAACGAAGCAATTCTTTGTTGTTCAGGCAAGCGGCGATCTAGGAACTTCCATGCCACCAACGCCCAACCAAATCGGAGCGTCGTGTGCGAAAGTCGAATAGCTGGAGGAAAAGTCGGAGCATTTACCAAACGTGGTACGCCCGCAACAATCACTCTACGGACGGCATGGGCATCCTTAATCCAATCGTTCTCTGAATCAGGTGCCGCTGATTCCGCAAAACCGTCGGTTGATTCTTCTTTAATAACTCCTAGAACTTGGTTTTCATGGTTCCCTGCTGACTCACTGAGCACTCGGAACCGAAGTTCATCTGGACCCCATATGCCCATAGATAATGGCTTCCATGAGACCGGAGCGGCGAGTTCATATGCAGGAACGACATCCAAAAATGCGTTGAGTGCCTCTTGTAATTCAGCTCGAGCCAATGCAGCGCCCAAACAGTGATGCGCTCCAAGCCCAAACGCTAAATGTGGAGAGCGGTCCGCTCGATTGATATTGAAGCGAAATCCATCTTCTGGCTGACCTAACCCTGCAGCGTGCAACCCCAGCAATACGGTTGTTCCGGATGGGAAAAACAGACCGTCGACTATTAAGTCTTCGCTTGCGACTCGCGCCGTAGTGCGAACCGCCCCTATGTATCTCAACGACTCCTCTACCGCCGCTGGGACTAGAGATCTGTCATTCCTTAGAAGCCGATACTGATCTGGCTGACTAGCCAAAATAGCTAACAGTGAACCCAACTGGTTTCGAGTGGTGTCAGTCCCAGCCAAGAGGATCGCTTCAATCATCGCGACAAGTTCATCAGGGCTTAAACGGTCTTCTTCGTAGCTTGCTTGAACCAGATCGCTAACTAGGTCCGCATGCGGACAGCCTTTCCGATCGGCGACTAGCCCAGTCGCGTATTGATCAAGTTCCTTTTGCGCCGAAGTTATTTGCTCTAACCGTCCTAGGACTGCCTCAGCATCGGCATCTAAGCCAGAAAAGATTATGTCCGCCCAACGGCCGAATCGTTCATGATCATCATCATCGATGCCTAACAGCCGACAGATCACCGGTATCGGGTATGGGCGACAAAATTCAGCTACTAAGTCACCTTCGCCTCGTCGCACCAGCGGCTTGAGCAGCTGGTCGGCATGTTCCCGCATAAAAGGTCGCAAAGATTCGCTACTAGCAGGAGTGAACGATGAGCTAACCAAACGTCGTAGTCGCCGGTGGTCCTCACCTTCGACCGATAACAAATTCGGTCGCATTTCTACTTGATCACCTGCGCCTGGCAACATGTCACGCGCTTTATTGACAAGAGCTTCAAAATCGATTTCGTTTTGGCCTTCTGCCTGGAGGGCACTGACACCCGAAAGGACAGTTATCCAAGCTGGATCTCGGAGGATCTGTCGAGTCTGTTCATAGCCAAC
The DNA here is from genome assembly GCA_002722565.1 of Acidimicrobiaceae bacterium. Classification (GTDB taxonomy): domain Bacteria; phylum Actinomycetota; class Acidimicrobiia; order Acidimicrobiales; family Poriferisodalaceae; genus MedAcidi-G3. Next base: position 11,569 of record PBMG01000005.1, on the reverse strand, counting down.
AACCAGCGGGCCAGCTGGAGTTCTAACAGCCCAATCTTCTGAGCTTTGCAGTTGTTCTGTTGCGGCCACTAATTCAGAAAAGTCTGATATGGCAAAATCAACGAACGGCAACGAGCCCGGAGCAGTGACATCAACAAGGGCTGGAGTTTCGTTTGTACTGCTCACTCAGTCACCCTTCAATCAGTCACTAAAGTTTAGCGCTAAATAGGTAAGAACCACCCTGGTGAAAGCAGTTAGCACTCCCTAAGGGCGGCTTCTGCGGTGATCCGACCTGAGACCAAAGCTCCCTGTATAGAAGGAGTGGTTCGATGGTCGCCTGCCACGAGTATTCCTTTTTGTTCGTGGAGCTTTTTGGTCAAGGGGCTCCCCGGCGCAAACACTGGTTGCGCCTCAGCGACCACGCCGGCTTTCAGTAACTCCCACCCTTGCGTCCGCTTACCGAACACATTTTGCAGCTGCTGTTGAGCGTCAGCTATTGGTGGTTCTCGATGCGATGTAGGGCCGGCTACAACTATCAGCGCCTTTCCTAGGGGTGCATACGCCGGAGCAACGTTGCTCATAATTGCCATGTTTCTGCACGGGCCTTGCTGAGCTGGCATGAGATGGATTGCTCGACTGTCATTGGGAGGTTCATCTGCAGCGAAGTACGCGTGCCACTGAGATCTCGTTATAGGCGCTTTGTGTCCTACTAGACGTGCGGCAGTCTTTTGTTCGGTCGCGACAACTATCTGTCGGGCTGACAACTTGTCTCCACCGGCAAGGAGAACATGCGAATTGTGGATTCCTTCAACCTCAGTTCGCAGCCGTATGGCACCCTGAGGAAGATTAGAAGCCATCTGCCGAGGAATTGCTTGCATCCCTTCGGACGGGACCGCTGCGGGCCCACGGACAAGACAACTCAAGATAAGCGATGCCAGTCTGGCTGAGCCCTCAAGCGACGAAGTCAGTTGGATTCCAGACAAGAGCGGTTCCCATAGCGTGGTTATTGATCGCTGAGAAAACCCAAGTCTCTCTAGAAGTTCCCCGGTTGAGCAATCATCAGCTCTTGTTTCAACAAGATGCTTTGATCTTTGTAGCCGAACAACCAGTTTCAAAAAACGGAATCGGTCGCCCGTCGTCAACGTTGTTGTACGCAGAGCATTGGCAGCACCCCGCAGAGAACTTCGGGGATCAGATACCTCGACAAATCGATCGGTGTCCCACACATTTGCCCCACGGATAAACGGCCGAAGACTCAACGCACCAAGGTCTAGATGCCTCTGCAATTCCGGGTATGCCGTCAACAAAACCTGAAAGCCGCGATCGAAGGTAAAGCCAGCTTCGAAATCAGTTCGCACTCTTCCACCAACTGAATCATCACGGTCTATGAGAAGGACTTCCTTTCCAGCCTTATGTAAAGACACAGCGGTTGCCAGGCCAGCCAATCCGGCTCCAACAACCAAGTATTCGGGGTCAGATTCGGTCCGAGCTCCATTGCTTGGAACAGGAGCGGCGGTCATCTGCTCGTGCCAGCTTGTTGTGTACTCATATCGTTCGATAGATCATTCACTTGGCCGATAATCCAATCTGAAGAAACCTACCGAGTCAACCTATGCAGCCCCGGTTAATGGTTCTATGTTGTTCTTATTCGGTTGGGAACAGTCGCGAAGCGACTGAAACATAAGGAGTAACCACTGATGCAACAAAACACTTGGGTTCAGCTAATGGACATGCGGGCTAGAGACTCCCATGCAGTCATCTTGCCTTATGTCTTTTCGGTACTCGGAACCTTTGCATTCATTATTTGGGGCGGTGACGCACTCGAAACAGGTGCAATTCAGTTAGCCGTTGCCGCGTGGGTCGTCTTGGGGTCGTTGTGGACCCTCCTGTGGTTTGACGGGGTAATTGCCGACCTATCTGCCGGAATGAAAGACATGGATAGCGAAGTTTCCGACAGCAACATGGGTCAGAATTTCTCGAAAGCTCCGTTTGCTGTGTTCCGCGGATTTAACGCCCTAGTTATCGTCGTCATGGCCGTACTACAGCTAGCCGCTCTTTACTCTTAAAGACGTTGAGCTTCCCGATGACCGCTCATTAGCGCGGTCATCGGGAGACTCAGATTTTAAGTTCCCTTGTTGTACGTCTACCCGATGTAAGTCGCTGAACAAAAATGACCGATTTGCATACCATCGAACAAGCCAACGCCTCTTTTTATGCTCTGTTCGAAAGCGCGAACATCGACGGAATGGCCAATCTGTGGGTTAACACCGAAGAGGTTTGGTGCACTCACCCTGGTTGGCCAACGATCTTTGGCTGGGACCAAGTTCGTGTCTCTTTCGAACAGATTTTTTCTGGACCCGAGTTGCCACAATTTCTGACATCGAATGTCCGGTTTCATGGTGATGAACAAACTGCTTGGGTCTTCCTTGAAGAGAACCTTTTGGGAACGTCTCTATCCGCAGTTGCTGCGGTTAACGTATTCAAAAAGCAAGAAGGTGTCTGGAATATGGTTGGTCACCAAGCAGCTCCGCTCATCCCGGATTTAGACTTCAGATCGGACTAATCCACTTAGCTATTCAGAGCCCGGAATTGGCCGCCACAAGTCCTACATTCGATATCACCGGCAGGCTCAGAAAGTTCTTTGGATCCACAATAAGGGCAGTATTCGACTTCCCGTTCCGATGGGGCGGGGTCTACAGCCAAGGCCCGGCGGGACCCTATGAAATCAATTACCGCAAGTAACGAACACGCTGTTTGGCCCACAGCCATTAGCGCAAGAATTCTTCCCGGCATTATCCCAATGTCAAACCAAATGAGCACCAACACGTAACAGCTATGGCCAAGGGCGCCAGCCCAACAAACGACTCGCAAACGAACTCGATCCGCTATCGCCGAAATCACGGCGCAATAAGTGATAGCTACCGCTACCACAGCAAAAGATCCGACGGGCCGAGCAAAAATGTCGGGGGGATCGAAGCCCCAGACGAGGCTTATCGTGAAGACGCCTACTACAACCGAGCACGCTGAACCGGCCGGCCAGAGGTATTTAATTTCCGACCTAAATCTCCCTTGCTCTATGGCGACCAAACTGGCGGCCGTAATGACCAACAAAAAGCTGGTTCCATGAATCTGAGCGACGAAATCGCTATTACCTCCAACCAGAATTCCTATTGCAGCTAAACCCGCATTGACGATCACAATCCATTTGAGGACGCGTTTTAGTGTCGACTTATCTGGCTTCAAGATCTGAGTAATAAAACTCACAGGTTGGTCTCCTGTTACGTGATCTCTTTAAAGAACGGTAATGGGTCAGGGCATCAACGCAGGGCCAAGTCGTCAACTCTCCTTTGTTTTGGGAGATTCAGCGGACAACTTGCACGCCATCCTTATTTAGTACTAAATTAATAGTTGAGAGGTCCCCCAAAACCTCTTTTAAGCCTCCGGGTCCGCCAGTGAGAATTAAATTCCGCAGGTGGCTCGGGGGCTGCCCCCCTCTTTAGAGCGCCTATGTTGGTAGCAGCCTCATTCACCACTTCGATAGAGAACCGCGGTAACGCGTCGTGCCAGTAGCAGCTATGTCCCTCAGATACGAACACCGACAACGAGCTTCGCTACGCTTCCTCATCGCAGTAGCAGCCCTTGCTCTCATTGTTTCAAGCAGCTGTTCAAACGCTCCGAACCAAACAACCACACCAAGCGAAACAACACAGGAATCTGTGAGTTCAAGCAGTTCAACTTCAGTCGTTGACGACAGGTCTAGCTGCGCGAATAACACAAGAGACAACCTCCAAAAAAGAATATTCTCCCAAATAAGTGCTTTAAATCGCGGCGCTTTCGATGAGGCGCGAAAATTCGCATCGCCATCATTTAGACAAAATGTCGGACCTTCGGACTTCCAGTCCATGATCCAGTCCGGTTTCCCATTTCTGCTGACCGGTGAACCAGCTGCTTTTGGTCGATGTCGAATAGTGGAAGATACAGCTACGATCGAGGTTCGGTTCGGTCAGAACAGCCCAACAACTCTCGTTTATTTCTTAATTTGGTGGGACGACCAATGGTGGATCGATGGCGCTTCACCGGCAGTTGATTCTCTCACCGACAAAGTCGAATCATCATGAGTCTTCAAGAACGATTGACAGCGAGCGTTGTCCGTTTGTTCTCAGAAGGCGAACAACCATTATCCCGAACACACCTCTATCCCGATGATCCTGGCCTTTTCGGTCCGGGAAGCGTCAGTTGGAAAGTGATGGGCGATGTTTCAAGTTTCGTTGGAGGAGTGAGAGCGCTACTCCTTCAGGCACTGCACCCCGAGGTAGCCGCGGGCGTCGCGGACCATTCCCAATACGAAAAAGACCCGCTCGGGCGCCTCAACCGGACATCTCTCTTTGTGACCACTGCCAATTACGGTTCTATGCCAGAGGTCGAAGCCGCCGTTCGAATTGTTCGAGAAGCACACAAACCGGTATCAGGGACCTCAGAACGGGGAATTCGTTATTCAGCTAACCAACCTCAGCTTGGCGCTTGGGTGCACAACACATTGACCGATTCGTTCTTAGAGGCATATCAAACTTTCTGCCAAGGCCTCACGGCACAAGAAGCGGATCAGTTTGTTCAAGAGCAAGCGAAAATTGGTGAACTTTTGGGAGTCGCCGAGCTTCCACTAACCGCTAGTGACCTTCGAAACTGGGTCACAGAACATCCTTCCCTAGGTGATTCAGAAGCTCTTCGCTCAGCATGGGACTTCCTTCGCAAGCCACCTCTTCAAGCAGGTCAATTGTTGGGATACAAAGTGGTGCGAGCCGCGGCCGTCGCGACCCTGCCAACAGAACTCGCTCAGCTCGCAGGCACATCTTCCAGAAGGGGCGCTCTCGTTGGCGGACAGTGCATTGTTTCTTCTTTGCGGTGGGCGATGAAACACAGTCCCGCGTGGAAAGCGGCTCTTGATCGATGCGGTGCTAGCTATGACGCGACCAAATTTCGATCTTTCGAAGAGCCCTCACCAACCGAAGATCACTAAAACCAGATCTTTTCATTGCGGACTATCTGGTTCGATCAAACGTCAGAAACCCCGGGAAACACTTCGTTTAGTTCATCAACAATCCAGTCGCTGACAGCACATACCTGGTCGAAGAAAGGCAGGTGGGTGCTCATCATTTCAGTGAAACGCAGGCCACGAACCAACAGTTCGGCATCTGGACGAGACATAGGAATTCCTCTTTCGGTAGCAGCCATCGAAGCCCACTCTTCGCCGTTCCACGCCAGAGATAATCGCTGATCAAGGGCGTCTAGGCGCCCGTCAGCATCCTCTATTTCATGATCCGTCAAGATTCCTAAGATTTGCCGAAGAGCGGCAGCGCCCTCAATAGGCAGCATCATCGTCTCTCCTAGATACCCGTCAGACATGTAACTCTTTTCTCGAGTGCCTATCCAGAAACTTAGACCTTCTGGGCTTTTATCCTCAAGCCCGCAATTTGGTGACAGGAATCACAACCAAGACCGTGGACTTGTCTGCCAAGAGCAAGACACAACGACCCAAATCAGTTGAACGGATTCCTCGTGAGACATCGAACATGCTTTCTCGCTGATCTCTACCTTTTACTTGCTGCCTCTAGGGCAGCTATCTCTATGCACGGCTGCATCACAAATGACGAAACCGCGATCTATCGCTGACTCATCTGCCTGCATTAAGAAATCTGCAATCTGAATTGATGAACCATGGGTAGCCTGCGGTGATACAAAAACTTCCTTAAGTCTTTGAAATCTTGGGGTTGTGATCTATCGGCCCCCGTAGCTCAGGGGATAGAGCGTCGGTTTCCTAAACCGTGCGTCGCAGGTTCGAGTCCTGCCGGGGGCGCTGAGACTGGGTTTCAGCTGATTAGCTGCGGACCCCTGCGCCCCACAAGATGTACATCGCTACCAGAGGCGTCTCTCCAGCCTCAACAGTGTGAAAATCAGATGGTCGGTTATAGAGAGTCATATTCGGCTGCATTTCCACTAGCTCTTCTGCCCCACCGAAACGCCAACGTGCGGTTCCTGACACAGTGAGGTAAAGCTCCTGAGGTGGGTGATTGTGCAAAGGGTAAGTGCAGCCCTGGTCGACGTACATGATGCCTGCCTCGATACCAGGCATGTCGAACATGTCCGATAGCACACACAAAGCGCGGTCTTGGCCTTCGTCATCCCACCGGTGAGAGGGTATCCATCTAAGAGAAGGCGCTAGTTCAGCGAATTTCAGGGCCCGTTCAGAGTTTGTAACTCGACTCAAGTTCCGCAGCACAGGCAGCATTTGGGGTTCGTATGGAATTGCGGCTGCTGTTTCGATCGCCGTCCGAAATCTGTCAGCACCTTCGCTTATTTCATGTCGGGCTGCTAACTCGATAGCAGAGTCAGCTGCGTCTGTAAGCCAACTTCTAAGCACGTCATGAGTACTCACCTAGCTGGGCTTTCGAACGATCGGAATCCCAGTAACAGTGTGAGTGAAAGCAGAAACACTGATCCTGCCATCCACGGGATCGAGATAAACCCAAACTTTTCGATATAGGTGACAGAACAAGGTGTGCTGAGGCTGCACGAATTCGAGTCAGACAACGCGGGAACTTGTTGCAATAGGTAATGCCATGTTGAAGCCGCTAAGCCAAGGAGTGCTAACGGCGTTGCATATCGTCGCACGAAACGGTCACCGGTGATCCAGCTGATTACTAACACCAATGCCAACGGATACATTGCTGTTCGTTGGATCCAGCACCATCTGCACGGAGTTAACTCACCTATTTCTGACAGGTATAGAGATCCGAGGGTCGCAGCAACAGTTACAAGGGTGGCTACTTGCTGTGCCAGCGCCTCATAAGTTCTGCCGGAATCAGATTTGGTGACCTTGTGTCGGATTATCAAAACAATGAGGAAAAGCGTGGCTCCGTTAACCAACAATGTCAGCCACCCAAATACTGAGAGAACAGTCGCTACCGCCATAACTCCAATTTGCGTCACCTGAGCTCAGATTGCGAATAAAAGCATCAATCAACTTCGGGTCTGCTTAGGTGCCTTTCCTATCGTTATCCACATAGCTAACGCTCCTGACGTAGAAGCAATTAGGAAGAATCCTAAGATTCGGTCATAGTAAGGCAACGCTTCGACACCCGAATTTACAGTGAGTAGAGCGAACACAGCTGCGGTACCAATCGCGGCAGCCGCGTAGCGCAGAGTACTGAACAGACCATTGGTCTCACCGAAGTATTTCTCTTCGACCCACTCAAGTGCGACACCGTTGAGAAGCGGAATACTCATTCCCCAGCCAAGTCCGTACAGCATGATTCCCGGCGCGAAATCCGACCAGAAATTGACGTCGGCGCTGAGCTGAGTGAAGTGCCAGGCGACCGCCAACACTTGTAAAGCTGTCCCCAAGCGACATAAACCAACCGAACCGATCCGGTCTGCCAGACGACTAAATGTCAATGTAGAGAATCCGGCCGCTATAGGTCCCAAAGTGACCCCCATACCCACTTGCAGCGTTGTGAAGTTCCATACGTTTTTCATGAACAGAGGCCACACAATCCATATCGATTGGGAGGTGATTCCGACAAGAAAATTCACTGTGTTGGCGACCATGACCCCGCGCCTTCTCAATAAGTGAAGGTTGAGGAGGGGTTCTGGGTGTCTAAATGAGTTAGTGATGAACAAGACAGAAGACATCACCCCAACTGCTGCTACTACCGCAGTCAGAAACGACGTGTAACCCCAGATTCGGCCTTGCATGATGGCTGTTACAGCTGCAGCTATGGCTATCGTCCCAGCGGCTGCCCCAACTAGGTCAAGTCGTTGCTGCTTAGGCGGTGTGGGTAGTTCTTTGAGTACTGACTGGCCAGCCCAAAACATCAGCAACGCGGCAGGTGCGCTGACGAGATAAACGATCCGCCAACCAGAGCTAGCGAGGATGAGTGCCGCAACTCCTGGTGCTACCCCCGCTCCAAGCGGTCCCGCCGCAGACCACAATCCCACCGCTGTGGTGCGTCTCGATTCTGGAAATAGCGGCAACACCAACGCTAAAGACGATGGCAAGATCGCAGCACCGGCAAATGCTTGGAGAACTCGACTTAGGTTAAGCGTGATGACAGTTCCCGCGGTAGCGGAAAACACCGCTGATAACGCGAAAACCAACAGACCCAATTGGAAGATACGTTTTCGACCTATCCGATCTGCCAAACGCCCAGCCAAAGGTAAGAAGGCTGCGGTTCCTATAAAGAACCCTGCGACACCCCAACCCACATCAGCCGCTGTTGCACCAACAAATCCTGCTTGGATGTCATCAAGGGCGATATTTGTTGCGGTGCTATTGAATCCAACCAGCACGGTTGCAAGCGATGCGACCCATAGGGCTCTCCATGCGCGCGGCGAGACAGCCTCGAGTGGTGCTCGACCGTTAACCGGCTCGGCAGTACCCGCGGCAGCGGAAGTTCCTTCAACTGGGAGGATTTCGCGCACTGTGGAAAGTACGACAGGTATCTGTCGACGCACTGAAAAAAGCCTACGTCCTCCGATGAGCGAATCTCCGACAAAATCAAAAATCGTTTAGAAGAATGAAAGCAGTCCACCTCGTTCGGTGTCCCACCCCACTGTCAACGTGAGGCATGGCTTCTCATCAACCTCAAGCATTAGCTTCGACAACAAATCAACAACCCCCTCAGTTAAACCGAGACTTAGGTCGCTTCTGGATTCTGGTGTGCCGACAAGCACTTACCGAAACTAACGACCAATGGGCCATTGAAGTATGAACATTTTTTTTCTTTCACTAGCGGTGTCTGTGGCCTTTGGCCTTTGGGAGTTGTGCAGTAGCAAACACTCTCATCACCCTGCGATGGATCACCCATCTAAGGGACGTCATCGCTCACATCACAGTCATGCACTAACCAAAATGTGACCGTTCGTCTTCCTTATCCACCTACCGAAGACTCCTAGTCTGATTTTCTTTGTGACATCAGTCAGAGAAGAGTAGGCAATAAAGGCCTTTGAACATATGATTTGACGGCCCTAACCCTAAGAGACATTTGTCTCTGCCGTCATGAGAAGCGCTAATTGTTTGATGACATCGACAACAAATCGCTCAGTTCGTGAAGCACTTTTGGATGCTTCTCGAACCATCCTGCGCGGGTCGTCGATCTATGAACTCTCGATCGCCAAAATAGCGGCTGAAGCTGGACTAGCTCGCCCAACGGCTTACCGCTATTTTTCTCATCCCCGAGAAGTCATCAGAGCTCTCGCCGACGACACCATCACAGAAATCAGAGACCTGATCCGCGACGCAGAACCACTGAAAAAAGCACCGGCTTATGCCCTATCAGCGGTGCAAGTACTTACATCTGATTCAGCGGTCAATCGACAGGTAATTCTGCATTCCTCGGTACAAGCCCAAGAAGGCAAGTGGATCGCTCAAGACAACACGCCTGAAGGCCTCTTTCTTGACTGGGGATTACAGCCAGAAACGGCGCTCTTGTCTCTCACCTATTTCAGGGGAGCAATGTATTCATGGGCGGCTGGATTCTTTAGTGACGAGCAATTCGCAGAGGAAACCAAACGAGCGATAGCGATGAGGGAAACACAGTGAGATTCCTCGGTCGGTTCGTGCGCGTTGTTGTAGCGACATTGATTTCGTTTATGTCGTTGGCGTTGATCGCCCAGAGTCCAGCTGCTGCAGCTGACGGTGACCTGGACACATCGTTTAGCACTGACGGCTGGATTGTCGTTGATTCCCACGCTTCAGGCGAAGACGGGATCAATGATGTCGCTATCGATAGTTCAGGGAACGTCATTACAGGTGGTTGGTGGAACAACAACGGAGAACCCAACAAGTATTCGTGGCAAATGCTCCGTTACACCACCGCTGGTACCTGCACTGACGCGCTGAGGTTCGACGGTAACTGCGGCACAGGCCAGTACTTCAGCTCCAAAACAGATGTTGAGACAGAAATCATGATCGACGCCAACGGTAAATACGTGCACGTTGGGTATGCCGACGCGAATGCCGGTACGGACTATGACTGTGTGGTGTATCGCACAAAGTCCACCAATAACTGGAAGAACACCGCAAGCGCCTTCAGCGATGGGAAAGACACCTCATTCTCAGGCGATGGCAAGTTCGTTGCCACGTTCAGTTCAACGAAACATGAGTGGTGCCGGGCAGGGGCGATAGACGCCAACGGCAAAATAGTTATCGCTGGTTACTTGAAGAACACCAACACCGATTACGACGCGATCATTGGACGAATCAACGCCGACGGCACATGGGACACCTCGTTCTCCAGTGACGGCAAGTACCAGTTGAGCTTCGACCAGGATGACCTATTCCAAGACATCGCCATTCAATCTGACGGCAAGATCGTTGCGGTCGGGACCAGCGACTGGGGACACACCGAAGGCGACCTTTTAGTTGCAAGGTTCACCACAGCCGGAGCGTTGGACACCACGTTCGGTGGAGGGGACGGATGGGTCCGCACCGACTTTTCAAACCAGGACCGCGGGTTCGGTGTCGAGATCCAATCCAATGGCAAGATCGTTGTGGTTGGAAGTTGCGACAACACAAGTGACGGGCTTGTCGCCCGCTTCACCACAGCTGGAGCCTTAGACACCACGTTCTCTGGTGACGGAAAAATCTGTCAGGACCATGGCGGCAACACAGAACTTTTCCGTGACGTCGTTATCCAAGCAGACGGAAAAATTTTCGCGGCGGGCAACTCCAATCACTCGGGTAACGACAAAGATGTTTCTGTAGCGAGATTCACAACATCCGGAGCGTTGGACTCAACCTTCTCCGGTGATGGTTTGGCTACCTACGATGGTGGCAATAACGATGACGAGAAAACTTATTCGGTAGTACAAGCCTCAAACGGCAACATGCTTCTCGCCGGTTCAGTTATACAAAGTTCCGACGCAGACAACTTCTTGGTACAAATCGTCTCTTCTTCAACGACTCCTGCGATCACGATGACAGCGGGTGGTAAGTTCCGCAAACAGGACGCTAACTCGGCGATCGCCACCCACGAAGACGCAGGGGTCACAGCTGTTCCTGGCGGATACCAGGCTGGCGACACCATGAACGCCAACCACGAACACGCCGACGACTTCGACGTCAACGGAACAGACCGGACCTTCACGTTGGTGTTAGGCGCGCAACCACCTTCGAACGTGGTTTTGGACTTCAGTATTGGGGCGTGGGTTGGTAATGACGACCGACCAGCGATCAACGCCACGCTTGGCACAGACCTCGTCATCAAAGACGCCAGCAATAACACAGTTACCCAGGCAACGTTCACCAACGCAAACTGGAACACAGCTCAAACGTTCACCGTGGTACCGGTGCAGGACAACGTGATCGAGGGTTATGAGAACGGTGCGATTGTTGCCACAGTGAACGACGCAGCCTCCGATGACATGTATGGGGTCATGTCGGTGCAGAAGAACGTCGTGATTTGGGACGACGATCACAACGTCACCAACGGATGGGACCATGTCAACGGTGCGGTCGATGGACTAACCCTCAAAGGTTTTCCTGCGGAAGTCGTTTACACCGATTACATGCAACCGGGCGAGCAGTACATCA
>PBMG01000004.1 GCA_002722565.1 Acidimicrobiaceae bacterium | reverse complement strand
TGATGAGTATGACGAGGATGATGAGTATGACGAGGATGATGAGTATGACGAGGATGATGAGTATGACGAGGATGATCCGAGCGAATCTGATGAGATAGATGAGTCGTATGAGATAGATGAGTCGTATGAGATAGATGAGTCGTATGAGATAGATGAGTCATATGAGATAGATGAGTCGTATGACATGGGCGACCCAGGTGGTGGCCCGTAGGACCCTAGAAGCAGGTCTCGCCCGATATTCGCGCCCTGGTAGCACTGCCGGGCTGTGGTTAAGTGTCGGGCGTTTATTGGATAGTTGAACCCTGGGATACGGAATGGAAACCTAGGTTCACCTGAAGAACAAATGGTTTCCTTTCGTTGTTCATGCTCCTAAAGCCACTTCGTCTTGCATTTAGTTTTGGGGCAGGGAACCACGGATTAGGGTCGTGTATCTATATAACAACGACAAAAGGTGGAAAATTATGCTCGGAGAACATGTTGGTTCTATGGCAGGTGCCTCACAAATGACGGCTCTGCCAGCGGTAAACGGTATGCCGGCTGCCGAAACTACAGCAACTACTGCGGGAACTTTGGCTGGTGTCGAAGTGCAAAGTATGGCGACATACCAGGCGACAATGCGTGCTGATGGGTCGTGGCAGGGAGAATGCCCGAACTCAGGCATAGTCATGGCCGCAGATGGGGTTGCGACTTTCTCAGCTACTGGCGTCGGCTCACCAACTGAAGATGGTGGGTTTGTGTTCAAAGGCGTCGTCTATTTCAACGCTTCTGCCCCGTCCCTTAGCTCCCTCAATGGTGTAGCGGTTGTCTATGACTGGACTGTGGCAGCTGATGGACAGGCCACATGGGAACTATGGGAATGGAAATAGAGTAAGTCCCGCACTCGGTTATCGATAATGGACCGCCCTTCGGGGCGGTCCATGTGCTTTTAGAACTGCTTGGCTAGCAGCATGAGGATGAACACCACGCCGAAACCAATAAGTAATAGATTGCCGGTCTTCATTGTTCCTCCGCTCTAGGAGCCCATCATCATGCCCATCATTTCTACTTGATCGACGAACGGCCCAGAATTTTCAATTTCGAAAAGCTGAGAAGCGGATAGCTCCGCAATTACTTTGAGGTTCGCTTCCATGCTTGGGTAGGTATTGATGTTGACCCATTTGCCGATGGCGGCCGAGTAGCCGCTTGCCACTGTTTCAGCGCCTGCTGCTTCCAGAATGCCCATTTGTTTGGTGAAGAGTTCGTTCCACTCAGGGGATCCGAATTCAATTCCGTCCCACGCTCTTCCTGGTGTTCCTATTGAAAATGACGTGTAGCTCATTATTGGCTCTAGCTTTCTGATGTTGTTTGGTTATAGCTCTGAAAGCACACACTAAGTCAGGCCGCCCCCGGGGATGGCCATTTTGCTTTGTGTCGGAGTCTTCGGTGCTTTGCCTGCGCAAATGGGACCTAGGGTTTGGTGGTTTTCTTAAATCGGCTACTCGGAGCCTGCTAATTGCTTAACCTGTAGTCGGAGGTTTACCTGCAAGACTCTCTGTTGAGCGGGCTTAGTAAGGGGGCGAAATGGAATTTGATCTCGTTATTCGAAACGGAAGCATCGTCGACGGAACTGGTAGTCCGGCTTTCATCGGTGACGTAGCAATTTCCGACGGCAGAATTGTCCAAGTAGGGAACGTTTCGGGGTCTGGGCAAAGAGAGATCGAAGCCGAAGGTCATCTGGTCACACCAGGGTTTGTTGACATTCATACGCACTTTGACGGTCAAGTGTGCTGGGACAAAGAAGTGACCCCTTCATCGTGGCATGGGGTCACGACCATTGTGATGGGAAATTGTGGAGTGGGCTTCGCTCCAGTTCGACCAGGGACTGAAAATGAGCTCGTCGAGTTAATGGAAAGCGTCGAAGATATTCCTGGAACAGCGCTTCACGAAGGAATCCCTTGGGGTTGGGAATCTTTCGCTGAGTATTTAGATGTGATCGACACTCCTTACGCAATCGACATAGCTGCTCAAGCGCCTCATGTGGCGATTCGACATTTCGTAATGGGTGAACGTTGTTACGACGATGCAACTGCTCAAGACATGCAAGAAATGAGCCGAATCACAAGAGAGGCGCTAGAAGCAGGAGCAGTCGGATTCAGTACCAGCCGCTTTTATGGGCATCGCGACAAGGCCGGGAATTTAGTTCCCGGCACCAATGCCAGTGGTGATGAGATGATTGCGATAGCGGACGCCTTCACCCATGTTGATCACGGCGCTATAGAAATTATTTCCGACCACCTAAAAAGTGAAGAAGAGCTGCAGTGGATTGAGCACATGGCAAGGACCACGGGGCGGCCGTTAACTACTTTGGTTACTCCCGAAACCGGCGAAGAGATTTGGAAGCTCGCTGAGCGTCTCAAGTCCGAAGGTATTGAGATCCGTCCTCAAGCGGGCGCACGGCTGGCGTCGATACTGATGACGCTGGAAGGGACCGTTAACCCAATGCGGCAGTTTCCGTCCTACAGCGCAATAAGAGACCTGAGTGTCGAAGAACAAAAGAAGGCTCTGAAATCTCAAGAATTCAGAGCCCGAGTTATGGCTGATGAACCAAAACTTGCGCGAGACCGAGATACCAACAAAATGATTTCATCGTGGGACAGAATGTTTGTCTTGCCCGAGGACCTGTCCTACGAACCGGGTTACGAAGATTCCCTCGAAGGAAGAGCAGCTCGCGACGGCATCTCGGTACGCGAAGCCCTCATGGACGCGATGGCCGATGGGCGCCCAATCCTGTATCTCTTCGGTGACTACGACTACAGCGTTCAACCTCAGTTCGATTTCATTTCCCGTGATCGCTCAGTTTTCGGTTTATCAGATGGTGGCGCGCACGTCGGAGTGCTATGTGACGCAAGTGTCCCAACCTACATGCTTGCCTACGCCACTCGAGATCGGACAAAGGGGCCGCAACTATCGCTTGAATTTGTCGTGCACAAAATGTCACAAGATACCGCTGGTGTGTATGGGTTGACTGACCGAGGTGTCATCGCCGAGGGGTACAAAGCTGATATCAACGTCATCGACTACGACGAAGTCAGGCTGCATGACCCTGAAATGGTGTTCGACCTCCCATCAGGCGGGAAGCGTTTGATCCAAAAAGCCGATGGTTACGTTGCGACTATTTGTGACGGGGTCGTGACTTATGAGAATGGGGTTCACACAGGCCAAATGCCAGGCCGTTTGATTCGTGGTGGGCAAACCACAGCGAATTAAAACTATTGGTACGACGCCCAGTAGCCCGGTATAGCTGAAGCCGCTAACTGGAGTGGTTCACTTATTGCGGGAGAAGAACAAACGCGGGCACTTTAGTAATTGCAGAGTTGAGGCTGTTTAGATCCCTTGTATAAGCGATCAGCCCAGATTAACGACTTACTTGCCAGATCTGATTCCTCTACCGTCGGCATAAAGTCAGTTGGACATAACCACTTTTCGGGACCCCGCGCGCTTTCCTTGAGAGACATGTGCACATGGGCCCAATCATCTTGGCCGTACAGGTATCCGAGAAATTGACCTTGAACAATTTGTTCGCCCACTTGAATCGTCATGGATTCCATCATTTTTTGAGCGAGAAGTTTTTGTTCCGCGATTTTGGCTTGGTCTGCGGGACCCGCTGAGGGTTCAAGGCTGTAAGAGATGATCTCACCAGTTGGAGTTTGCCAAGCCAAGTTGATTTGAAATGCCCCGTCGGGCTGTCTTTCATATACATCCACAAACGTGACACGCCCGTCAGAGACGGCTTGAATTGCTACTTTTTCTTGGCCCGTGAAGTAGTCAATGCCATTGTGGAACTGAACTCCGAGTTGATTTGTTTTAGTGGCGAAAGGTTGGACCCCCCAATAGTCACCGACGTCGACAAACGGTGTAGCTAATAGGTTCAGTGGTTGTAGCGGATCTGAGCTCTGGTCGCTCTGAGGCTGTTCAGTAGTGGCCGTTGGCTGAGTTTGGGCTGGAACGGTAGTCGCTGCTGCCGTTGAATTTGGCTCGACTGTGGCTGTGGCCTCAGCCCCACCGTTACCAGGCTCTTGGGTCAAGCTCCCAGAAGTGCCGGTCGTTGTACCCTCCGCGGCACAAGCTGATAGCGCAATAGTGAGAAGTAATCCGAGTTTAATAATTTTGTTGTAGCTCACCTGTAGTCCTTTCTTTCCTGGATTGTCGAGTGAAAAAAGTTGGGGCAACACTGGTAATTCGCCTTTGTTCTGCAAGCCGTCCAGTGGGTGGAACTCGCGTAAGTCATAAACGCGCTCATCGCTCACGTTCTTTGTTGACGATCGACTGCGCTATTTCCCTGAGATCAGTTTCGTAGCGCGAGATTCTGCTACCAGGATCTCCGGTTGGGTAAATCGAGAGGTCAACGTCGTAGATCAACCCAAGCCAAATAAGCGTTCCCAAGTCATGCAAAATATTATCTGGGTGCCCTTGATCGTCTCTAAAAATTGCAGCCCCTTCGCTCCCTACAAGCGCAGACACATCAGTGAGCGTTCCTGCTTCAAACCGATTCCGAAGTTCAATGGCAGCTGCACCATGAGGAATGTCAAGGAACTCCGTACCGGGGTAACGCCCGCGAAGATTTTCGATGACTGTAAGCCACAGTCTTTCGTGCAACATGTTCCAAGTGTTTGCAAAGTTCTCTGCGTCTGAGTACTGCTTGGGCTGGTCGAGCCAAGGCAAGGCGAGACCAAATTTCGTCTCCGGGTTTTGTGCCAAGGCGTAATCAATCCACTTCGGAATACCCCAATAAGACGTAGGGTTACGAGGGTCGTCAGGGCAGCAAATCATNATCAGTAAATCGGTCTCGCCCCGATCAAGTATCGCCTGTATCTCAGCTCTGGCTGCTTCGTCATTCCACAGCCCTTCAGGGTTACCGTTTGTATTACCTCCGCGAAAAACGATGCTTTGGGAGTGTTCAANAATCTCGGAATTATCTGCGAAGTCTTCAAGGCGTTCCGCAAATGGCAGGCCGAAACTATGACCGATGTACAGAGTGTTGTACCCGGACCCTGGCTCAGATGTTCCGGTATCTGATTTCGGTTTCGCCTGGGTTGCATCCTCTGATTTTTCTGCTGCTGCCAGCTCTCCAGTTACGACAAGTAGCCAAGAAACCTGGTCAGATGCTTCCACGCTGATAGATACGTCTCCCCGGGTNAGCTCGCCTGTTTGGTGGNTNCCAGTTCCGGTACCGGCAGGTCGTTCGTAGACGACCCTGCCCCCGTCACTGTCTTCTATGGAAACCTTTAACGGCCCGTTATCCGACGCGATGATAATTGAATAGTCCACGGCAAGGTTCAGGGATCCCAAATCAGCAGAACCGTTACCTTCAAAAGATGCAGCTACCTTCTGGCCGTCAGCAACAGTTTCAAGGGAAANNNCCGACTCAACTAGCGGAGCGCTAGTTGTTGTCGTTACTCCTTGGCTGTCAGAAACTACTTCGGCGGTGGTCTCTGTCGCAGCCTCATCCGTGCTTTGAGAGGCGCCAGCGCACGCGACACTGAACATGGAAAGCAAAACCAATGCNGAGATANTCTTTAGACCTATAGTCATTTCACCCTTGGTAGAAATGCTGGAACGCAGGAACAATGGGAGCCATGGTAGTCGCCAACGTGGACCNATTTAGTTTCTCNCAGAGNTGACGCTTGCTGTAGCGCCCAGCATCTGGATTNGTGCATCNCGAGCCGCGCTTCAAAAGAGATTTGCTGAACTTCAGTTGATACTAAAACTTGTTCGTGACTGTCGTTCTAAGACTTAAACCTCGGGAGAAAGCTTCTCGGAAGACATGGATTGTTGAACTGGTCCTATGGTGTAAATAAATTCCGAGGGGGCCACATTGGAAGAGATAACGGTTTATACAGCTGCGCAGATCCACACGATGGACCTAGGTCGACCCGAAGCTTCAGCAGTAGCAGTCTCTGAGGGACGGATTGTTTCCGTCGGCTCCATTGAGTCGATGCAACCTTGGTTGCGGCGTTACCCGCACGTGATCGATGACCGGTACCGAGACAAAGTGATGATGCCCGGTTTCATCGATCCCCATACGCATCTGAGGTTGAGCGGAACCTATATGGGTTTGGAATATGTGGGCCCGATTGACTCAGCCGCTCCCAACGGGATTAGAAAAGGTCTCCCGAGCAGGGATGCCGTCCTAAATCAGCTGCGAGCCTTAGCTGCCGAACATGACGACCCAAAAGTTCCGATTACTGCGTGGGGGTACGACCCCGCTAGCCAAGAAGGTCACCTAGATCGAGACATGCTCGACCAAATCAGTGACTCTGTGCCTATCTGGGTGATCGCTTACGCACCTCACATCGTTTATGCGAATACGCCCATGATTGAAATGATCGGAGTAGACGACGACTCAGTGGGTCATGGGATTGGGCGGTATCCGGATGGTCGCCTCAACGGATGGTTCGTGGAAACAGAAGCGACGGCGCTTGCTACCAGACCGGTTGCTAAACAGGTCTATGGAACTAACGCAGGCCGAGATGCCATTGATCGCATGGGGGCGGTCGCCAAAGGAGCAGGNGTCACCACGACCGCGGACTTAGTGTGGGGAATGGCTGATGGATTTGAACCTGAATGGAACGACCATGCGTCAGCAATTGCAGAAGGAACATTTCCGCTACGCATTTTCATGATTCCTTTCGAACCGAAACTTGTTAGAGAATTCGGTTCAGAGATGCTGCACTTTCTCGAAACAAAGCGAGCTGAAGGCAACGACCGCCTCAATACCCACGGAGTCAAATACGTAAATGATGGTTCGTACCCTTCAATGACTTTGGTCATGAACGAACCCGGTTACCTAGACGAAGACGGCGCCCACACGGGAGAGATTCCGTGGGAAGACATGGTGGATCGGATGCTGCCGTTTTGGAAAGCAGGGGTCCAAATTCATTCCCACGCTAATGGTGACCGTACGCTTGATATGACGCTTGACACACTTGAGGCTCTGCAGCGGATACACCCGAGGTTCGACCACCGATTCACAGTTGAGCACTATTGCATTTCTTCGCCTGCTCAGGCTCGTCGTCTAGCTGCCCTGGGGGGACAAGCATCGGTAAACATCTATTTTGTGCATTTCCGAGCCCAGTTNCACAGTGAACATGGATTTGGGCCTGACCGAAGCGAGGCCACTGCACGGCTGGGTTCTTTGCAACGTGCCGGCGCCCCGTTTGCTCTTCATAGCGATTTCAATTTGGTGGTGACACCGCTATCTCCTCTTTTGGCTGCATGGTGCGCAGTGAACCGCGTCGGCGCTGATGGTGAAACCGTTATGGCACCTGGAGAAAGAATTTCTGTCGATAGTGCACTTCGGGCAATCACTATTGATGCTGCCTACATACTGAATCGAGATAGTTCGTTGGGTTCCCTGGAAGTCGGGAAGCACGCTGATTTCACGATTCTGGATGACGACCCGTATGAAGTCGCACCCGAACAAATTAAAGACGTCGCAGTTCACGACACGGTGCTTAATGGCGAACCAACCAATTAAGTCGGGGNCAAACGCACTAGACGCAGCTTGGGAAACAGTTCTCTCAACGCTGCGGTCTGTCCGCGGACCTAATGACCAAGAGCGACCACCGGGTTCGCAGCTTGATGTGACGCTGCTAACAGGTTTTTTGGGGAGCGGAAAAACGACTCTGTTGCGTCATCTTTTGCAGAATTCAGACGGTTTAAAGATTGCTGTAGTTGTGAATGATGTTGGGGCTGTCGACGTAGATGCTCGCCTCATCCGAGGTGTGACAAGTCAACAGATTTCTCTTTCCAACGGATGCGTATGTTGTGCGCTGTCAGATGATCTCTCCGAGCAGCTTCAACAGCTAAATGCAGAACCTTATGACGCTGTGCTTATAGAGGCGAGTGGCGTATCTGACCCGGTCAACATCAGTCAAGTGATTGCGGGGCTGCCCGAGTGTCGGTTGGATGGAATCGTCGCGGTGGTCGACCCCACTTCTTTAGACGCGTACCTCAAGAGCGTTGAGATTGGTCCTCTGCTGACTCGCCAAATCCAAACAGCACATCTGGTGCTTATTTCCAAAGAGGACCTTGTAAACGAATCGGAGCGGCAGAAAGCGATCGGTGTCATTGGCGCAATTTCGCCGGGAAGCAGAGTTATTCCAATTTCTGAGGGGCGAATTGAACCAAGCGTTGTTCTCAGCGCAGCAATGAAAGGTATCTCNTTACCAAATGACNATGATCAGGCTGTCTTTCGATTCGTAACAGGAGTTATTAGCTCGGCNGGNCCATGGGATCCGCTTGAAGTCGGAAAGCTGCTCGACAGATCAAACCATCGTCTATTGCGGGGTAAAGGCTGGTTCGCTGACAGTGACGGCAAGCTGTACCAATTACAGATCGTAGGTCGGCGCTGGTCAATTGATGAATGGGCTGGTGATGCACCAACAGAACTTGTTCTGATTAGCGCTAACCCCGATGAACTGGCTGAAGCGGAAGCAATGTTTGGGGAATGCAACCTTGACGTCTAGCTACTCGTGATGAGTTCAACTTAAAGCTGGAGTTGGAAGTAAACACGGCAGTTCTGGCAATAGCCTTAGTCGCAAGAGCCGGGTGGGCCGGCTCTAGGCCACCTAGAAAGAAACCATAAATGATTTTTCATATCACCCATCATCACGATGAGAAGACCTGTCTAGCTCATGAGCCCGAGAAGGTCGCGGCGACATTTGGACAAGTGTTGCCGTCATTAGCTGAGCAAGGAGTAACGGTTCATGGGGCGTGGGTAGATCCACCAGGACACGATTTCTTCTTTGTTGTGGAGTCCGACTCGTATGAAGCGATAGTCGAAGGTTTGTTCCCCGCAGTTCCGGTGGGGACAGCACGAATTCAGCCAGTCGAGGATTTCCAAGCCCGAATGCAAAAGGTAGCTCAAGGCTGAGGAGTGGTCTAAGACCCTAATGTCTGGCAACGGCCGCCCTTCGGGGCGGTCTTTGTCCTTTCTAGGGACAATTGGAGTGGTGTGTAGTGCNCGCACATAAAACTGCTGCTTAGAAGACCCGCTGAGTCTGATCGGAATAGGAGTCCGGTAGGGTCTGCAAATTCGAAAAGGAATTGGTGCATATGTCCAAGGGAAAGCGGTTGACATCTACTGTCACTTCAGAATCCACAGTTCAGTTGAGTATCGAAGAATTCGAGATACCAACTCCAGAAGCTGACGAAGTTCTCCTAGCAGTAGAAGCATCACCTATTAACCCCAGCGACCTTGGGCTCCTATTAGCGGGTGCAGGTGAATCGACTGCATCGAAAACTGAGAGCGGTCTCGTTCTTTCGCTTCCCGATGGAGCAGTCGAAGCTCTCGCAGGTCGACTTGACCAGGCCATGCCAGTGGGGAATGAAGGAGCTGGCATAGTCACCGATGCCGGAAACGGAGAGGAAGCCCAAGCGCTCAAGGGACAGGTTGTCGCGGCTCTAGCTGGTGGAATGTATGCCACTCATCGCATAGTGAAAGCACGAGACTGCTTAGTTCTAGAAGAAGGCACCAAAGCTGTCGACGCAGCATCGTGTTTCGTGAACCCGCTTACCGCCTTAGGTATGACCGAAACCATGAAACTTGAAGGGCACTCTGCGCTCATCCACACCGCCGCGGCATCGAACCTAGGGCAGATGCTCAACCGAATATGTATCGACGATGAAATCGCTTTGGTCAACATTGTGCGACGCGAAGAACACGTAGAACTCCTCAAATCACAAGGAGCTACTCACGTCATCAACTCCAGCTCGCCGGACTTTCGAAGCGAGCTAGTAGAAGCCATTACCCAGACCGGAGCAACAGTTGGCTTCGACGCCGTAGGCGGTGGTGACTTAACCACAGAACTACTTCACGCCATGGAGGTAGCAGCGAGTTCAACGGGCAACGAATACAGCCGCTACGGATCGACAACCCACAAACAGTTGTACATCTACGGCGGACTAGACCGAGGACCCACTCTTCTGCGGAGAAATTATGGAATGGCTTGGGGAGTAGCTGGTTGGCTGCTACCTAACTTCTTAGCGAAAATAGGGCTTGAGCGAAGCAAGGAGTTGCGATCGCGTGTCGCGACAGAGTTAACGACTACCTTCGCCAGTTCATACAGCCACACGCTCTCGCTTGAGTCAGTCCTCGATATAGAGAGAATGAACGAATACTGCAAGATGGGCACCCAGGCGAAAAGCCTTGTTTGTCCGCAACTTTGATGACTGCCCCTAATTACTGGGAGTGAAGTAGAGGCATTCCTTCGATTGGCCAGTCGATTGCGTAGACGTACCCATGGTCGGAGGAAGTTACGAACAGAGTGCGGAAATCGGTGCCTCCGAAACAACAATTAGTCGGCCCAGCGTCGGGAAGTTCGATGATCTGGATAGGACGACCGTCATTTCCATCGAGTACGAATAGGTTGTTTGAACCATGGCCCGCCACGATGATGTGACCCGCTGCGTCAAAACAGAAGCCATCAGGTACTGAGCGTCGGCCGATCATCCCGTTTGGTTTAGGCATCGCACTTAAAACGCCGGGTTCCTCAATGCGGTAACTCAAAAGCATTCCGGTGAGAGACTCGCAAACAACCAACACTTTTTCGTCCGCTCGAACCCCGAGGCCGTTAGGGAAACCGATATTGGAAGCCACGCGAGATGCTTCGCCTTCGGCGTTGACGTAGCACACTGGACCGCCGTCTCTGTCTCCGCCGACAAGTCCGCTCCACTCGGGGTCAGTGAAGTAATAACCGCCGTGAGAGTCGAAACATAAATCGTTAGGAGAGTTCAACGTAACGCCGTTGATCTCTGAGAGCTCGGAAATAACAGCGCCTTCCTTGCTGAGTGTTTGAATGCCGCCTTGCCCGTATGCAGGTTCTGAGGCTTGCGACGTTGAGGGAACATCGGTAGGCCATCGGCCGCCGTTGTTGGCAACCAGAAGTTCGCCTTGAGCGTTGAAGGCAGCTCCATTTGGCCCGCCTCCCGTATCAGCAAAAGTCGACACCGTGCCATCTGCAGAGATTTTGGAAATGCGTTGCCCGGCTATCTCGGTTACATACAAAGCCCCATCTGGACCAATTGCGGGACCTTCGGGAAACATAAGTCCTTGAGCTAGCCGATCCACTTGTGTTGCCATGCGTTTCCTCCGACGTCTCTTGAGAGTTGACGCTAGGTCATAGCTGAATCTCAAACCGAAAAAATCATTCTGTTGGGAAAATCTGCGGTGATACGTGAATGGAGATCTGAATCAGAGGCCCCTTAGTAGCGTGTGATTCATCTAGCGACAATTACTACCTTCCAGGAGACTGATGAGGCCGCTTGAACAGCAACTGATGCGTCGGATGCAACGAAAGCATCACTTTCATAGGTTGCGATTCCATCGCCGGGTGGCCGGTTGTAAATCACCCGAGGTCCTTCGCCTGTGTTGATCCCAATCTCGATTGGTCCGCCATCAGAGGCGACTATCACTCCATAGGCGCTAGAGATTTCGAGTTGTTGCGACACAGACGATCCTTCTCCTGTAAAAGAAGTGATTATCTGTTGTTGTTTGGCGAGGGATTCTGGGCTTGGAAGTGGTTCATTTGGCTGCTGCGGCACAGAGATATTTGGTGTGGAGGCCTCTTCTTCATTTTGCTGGAGTTGTAAGTAAGCGCCGATGTCACGAGTCTCAAACTGTTCGCCGTTACAACTAAGGGGCGCCAACGACCGCTCGGCTGTCGAAATAATGAAGTCGTTGCGTTCAACGTCAGCCAGTTCGAGATAGTTGCTAAACACCTCATCGGTCATGAACTCGAAGATGGAGTGGAATTGTCTTTCTGCTGTACAACCTGGTAGCTGACCCCACTTATTCTTGGTCTCGATGGACGTACACGGTGACGGAACCCCGTTTCCAGTGAGGTGTCGCTCTATTGAGATCTCGCCTAGCCCGACTCCAATCTGTTCGCCAGCTTTAACTTTGAACCCAGGGGCTGCCGGTGTTGCTGTACCAAACATTTGGTCCATTCCTGAAGAGGGTGTCACAGCGGTCAATATCTCCTGCAGGGGAGAAACGTGGTGGAGTCGAACCCACAGATTTGGGGCTTTGTCAGGCCGAATAAACACCTTCGTGTCTAGATAATCAGAGGGAGGCTGCTTTCCAGTGGCTTCCCTGTAATCGCGAAGCCACGAACTTTCGCCTGAATCTTCGTCGACACCGATATAGAGAATGACACCGTCAACGGGAGAGAAAATCGTTTGAGTAAAGCGTTTCTCGTAGTAGTTGAATGGCCGGTAGTAATGCTTCATCGAACAACATGACTCAAAAGAATCTGAGTAATCGTGACCGGCGTTGGAACGAAACATCGAAATGCGTTCAATGTCTGACACTTCTATGTGTGAAGCGGTGATGAAGAGCGGCAGTTCTCTGTCGGCCCAGGATCCTAGGTCGGCGGCAAGGCCACCCGAACCAAATTCAGGTCCACCTGTGTTATCGGCGGTCACACTCGTTTTGGGTGACTCGGTAGTCGTTGTCTTTGAAGTCGGAATCGTCTCTGTGGACGAAATCGGAACAGTGTTCAAAGTCGACTCACTCTGCTCCTGGTCGACTGGACCTTCAACGCTCGAGCCACATGCGAACAGCAGAAGGGCGGTGAGTAGTGAAGCAGAAACTTTTACTCTCATGGTCTCAGATTACGAGGTAAACGGAGTCTCGCCCTAATGGCTTCGTGATCACTTCCGTAAGTAGACCTTTGCTAATAACAAGCGCGGTGTTGCAGAGTTGCGGGCAGGGCTAACCTTCGGAGGTCTTTTGCCATGTCAGCTGCTGATTCCGAAATTTAAAGTTGCAATGTGTTCTGTCTTTAGGGCACTAGATACCTGCCGATAGGTGTCCGTTAAGCTCGTCATTACAAAGGAAGAGGAACACGATGGTTGATCAACTACCGGAAGAACTCCGAGCGCTCAAGACCCGCATGAAGACATTCATTAACGATGTCGTGATTCCTCGCGAGCCCGAGTTAATGGGCGAAGACGCCAACTCGGGGCCAGTAGCTATGGAGCTCAAAACTAAAGCCAAAGAATCAGGGTTGTGGGCGCTTGGTCATCCAACTGAGATAGGTGGCGGTGGGCTTCCGTTTATGGATTTCGTTTACCTGAACGAAGTGATCGGGAGGTCTCATTGGGGTCAGCGGGCAGTTGGCAGTCTCTCAATGCAGGACTCAATCATGCTTCACCTGTATGCCAGTGACGAGCAACGAGAACGCTTCTTAAAGCCATTAGTCGCGGGAGAAATTTATCCCTCGGTAGGTTTGACCGAGCCGGAGGTAGCTGGATCTGACCCTACTCAAATGCAGGCAACAGCGGTCTTGGATGGTGATGAGTGGGTCATTAACGGGCACAAGTGGTTCACGTCTGGAGCCAACCGCGCAGCGTTCACGACCGTGTTTGCTATCACTGAACCTGATGCAGAAAAGCACAACAAATTTAGTTCCATCATCGTTCCCACTGACACTGAGGGTTACGAGATTGTTCGAGTGGTGCCGACTATGGGGCACACAGAAGGCAACCATTGTGAGGTCAACTACAACGATGTTCGGGTTCCCTACGAAAATCTTCTTGGCGGACGTGGTCAAGGGTTCCACATCGCGCAGAAGCGACTGGGCCCAGGACGAATTTTTCATTCCATGCGTTGGCTGGGGCAAGCGCAACGAGCGTTTGAGTTGATGTGTGAGCGAGCAAAAACGCGCTACGCCCACGGCAGTTATCTCGCCGAGAAAGGCGATATTCAAGCGATGATCGCTGAGTCCGCGGCGGAAATTCAAGCGGCTCGGATGATGACCCTCGACGCAGCGAGGGCGATCGATTCGGGCAGTGAAGCTCGAACTGAAATCAGCTTGATCAAATTCTGGGGAGCACGGATGCTTCACAACGTCGTTGACCGGGCCATCCAGATCCATGGAGCGTTGGGAGTTACTTCTGACACGCCTCTGGAGTTCATGTACCGAGAAGCTCGTTACGCCCGTCTGTATGACGGACCCGATGAAGTGCATCGGATGGTGGTAGCTCGACGGTTGGTGCGCGATCCCTACGAAGGTGTTCCTTGGGCGTGATCCAGTTCTGTAAAAGCTAAGCACCATTGTGGTGACATGTTCTGATGCCTGGTATCTGACAGGTGCCGGTTTGAGGCAATCGGGATGACCTGTAAGAACAGATCAAGGTATCCAATTTAGTTTTGCGGTCGCTGGTTTTGCCGCCGAATTAGGATCGATTACGTGAAGGATATTGACCTGAATGATCCAACTAGCGTCGCAAACCCATTCATTTATTGGTCCAGTTTCCGCGATGAAGGACCGGTGCAATGGAGTGAAGCGCATCGGGCATGGGTCATTCTCGGTCATGTTGAACTCAGCGAAGCTTTTCGCGATGGGAAATTACTTTCTGCCGACAGAGTTACGCCGCTAGAACGGGTAGCGCAGCATCGCCCGGCAAGTTTTGCGAAAGTGGTGGAGTTGCTAGGTGGATGGATGGTGTTTCGTGACCCGCCGCTACATACCCATCTCCGAGATCCGTTACGTAACGTCTTTACCCCAAGACGAGTGGCGAACCTTCAACAGACTGTAAGTCGGGTCGTAGAAGAAATCGTCGACGGTTTGGCCGGAGAGATGGACGTTCGGGAAGATTTTGCTGGACCGCTTCCGGCTTGGGTCATTGCAGAGGTCTTAGGGGTCCGGCCAGATGAAAGAGACCGGTTTCAACAATGGTCCGATGATTTGGCGACAATCGTCTTTGCCACTGACCCACACGTAACAGCGCCGGAGCAAGCAATGGCGGCGGCCGGGGAATTCAGTGACTTCTTCCAAGAGTTGATCGACCGTGAACGCTCTGACCCCTCTGGAACCTTAATGACCTTGCTGGTAGAGGGAGCGGGCGATGAGCTGTCTGATCTTGAACTGGTTGGCGCATGTACTTTGATTTTGTTCGCCGGTCACGAAACAACAACGTCGTTGCTGATGAACACAATGGGTTTGTTAGCTAGCCAACCGGACCTTATTGACCGATTAAGGGTCAACGACACAGAACTTGCCCTCGAGGAGTTCCTTCGAGCGCTTGGACCCACGAGAAGCATGTATAGAAAGGTTGCGGTCCAACACGAAAGGGGAGGGCAGACCTTTGAGGTTGGCGACAACGTTTTGCTATGTGTCGCAGCCGCCAACCACGACCCGGATGTTTTCGTTGACCCGGGGCAGTTGATGTTCGATCGTGACCCGAATCCACACCTGACCTTCGGATGGGGTCTCCATCATTGCCTGGGAGCCCATCTAGCGCGTCTTGAAGCGCGCCTTGCTCTCGATGCGTTGTTGGCGAAGTATCAGACCTTTGAAGCTCTCGGTCCTATCCCACCAATTGAAGGAACCGTTATTTCATCAATTCAACAGCCCATAAAACTTCGACTTTCATAAACACAATCGGCTGGATTAAGAGGATTGAGTTACCACCTGAAACGATGAGGATGCATTGGGTAAACCTTCGCCGGACCGCGTGGGGGAGTGTTTCCTCTTTGTGCTAATCGTTCGTTTAGGTCAGTATTGGGGGTAAGTATCTTTAACGAGAGGTGGATAAATGTCCTTCACAATGGGAGTCATGATGCAAGTTCCTGACCTCGCAACCTTTACTCAGGTTTCCGAGAATTCAGGCAAGGAAGCAGCGCTTAATGCCGGGGCGACAGACGTTCGAATTAATCAAGTGATCATGGGCGGAGACAGGGCAGGCATGGTTGGCGCCATGTTTGAGGTCCCTGGAATCAATGCTGCGATGGAAGTCAACGCTGCGATGTACGCGAACAATGACATCGTGAACATGATGAGAGACACTGGAGTTCAGGTGCAGAGCAGGACCCTCATGCGTCATGCCGCACACAAAGGAACCACCGACGGTCAGTACTCGTCATATTTGATGATGAGTGGCGACCAACTGCCCGATGAAACAGCCAATTCGAACCTCGAACACGGCTTCGGTCTCATGGGGTCCGCTGTCAATGGTATGCGCCTGGTACAAGCATGGGCCGCCGGTGCTACCCCCGCTCCCTTCGGACTCATCTCTTGGACTGACGACCTTGATGCTTTTGCATCAGCCTCCGCGGCGACTATGGCTGATCCGACAACACAGCAAAACTTTGCCGACAGCAACACAGCTGTGCAAGGCAGGATGGTTTTGAGACGGCTGGTTTAAGCCCTTCTTTATGGTTAGGGGCCGCTCCCCCGGGGCGGTCCTTTGCCATTTTTGGATGCTTAGCGACATGTGTTCAGTGCCCACCCATCCATGGTGATACATCGACTAGTTGGGGCTCTTTGGGTACAGTCGGTTTCATCGTGTTCAGGAATGGAGATGTCATGGAGCAGAGTGAGCTTCGTAGTTGGATCGAACATCGAGCAGAGATGCTCTTCGTATGTATCAAATGCCTTGTTCTGATGTTGGTAGGAGTAGCTGTGGCTATTTCGTGGGGCCAGCTAAGCGACAACGCAGAGTTAGCATTATCAATAGCGGTCGCTGTTGTCGGGTTATTCCTCTGGTTCGGCTCTCATGGCGCGATCATGGACATCTCGGCCATGCGCTCGGACATGAATGACGACCTTCGGTCAACAACGTTCGGTCAACAGTTCTCCAAGGCCCCTTTTCCTGTTTATCTGATCCTTAACACCTTTGCGATGCTTGGTGGTTCGGTAATGCTCATCGTCTTGATTAACGCCTAAAAACCTCCGCCAAAAATGGAGCGCTGAAAAGTGTAAGTGATCGGTTGGTCTGTCAGTCAGGGGCACGCCCGATGGTTGAGGCGCGGTCGACCAGGTGCAGTGCCTTATGATCGTTGCTACCTCATTAGGTGGGAAGATTGAAGGTTCATAATTATGGATATTGCGACGACTGAAACTCTGCCAGGACGCCGAATCACCGCCATCAAGGGTGTGGCTGTAGGTTCGACCGTTCGAACCAAGAACATCGGCAAGGACATCGGCGCTGGCCTCAAGTCACTTGTCGGCGGCGAACTGAAGAGCTATTCAGACATGCTTGTTGAAGCAAGGGCTGAGGCACTCTCTCGAATGGAAGAGCAAGCTGTCGAACTCGGTGCTGACGCATTGGTCAACCTCAGATTTATGACATCTGCCGTGGCTAACGGTGCATCCGAGATCCTCGCCTACGCCACAGCCGTCACTACCGAACCCGCCTGACAAGCGACGCGACATCACTGCTCGAAGATGAGTCATGATGTTTAGTCGTGGAGAGAATATTTAACGGAATTCGGGTACTCGACTTTTCACAAGTCTTAGCTGGACCCACAGCTACCAAGCTTCTCGTTGAGCTCGGTGCTGAGGTAATAAAGATCGAATTTGCCGAGGAAGGCGACCCCAGTCGCACCCTTCCCCGATTGAGCGGGTCACGTTCTGGATATCACGTGCAACAAAACAGAGGAAAACGATCTTTGTGTCTCGACCTACGCGACCCTCGAGCAACTGCACTAGTTCTAGACCTCGTACCTAACGCGGACGTAGTTATTCAGAACTTTGCCCTCGGCGTCATGGAACGACTCGGACTCGGGTACGACGTCATATCGGCGGCTAACCAGCGCATCATCATGTGCAACATGTCAGCATTCGGCCGAGAAGGTCCCCTCGCTCAACAACCCGGATATGACCCCATCGCCCAGTCGTGGGCCGGAGTACTGCACATGTTGGGGTATGAGGACCGAGCCCCCATTCTTGCCGGAATATCACCTGGCGATGTCCTTGCTGGGGTCCATGCCTTTGGCGGAGTGGCAGCAGCATTGTTTCATCGAGAACGCACAGGTAAGGGACAAGAAGTATCAGTATCGCTGCTTGACGCTTACTCCACGGCCCATGAGGTGAACTGGCAGGAATGGTCAGTCTCAGACGGAGAAAGTGAACCCATCAGAAGAGGCAACGTACACCCGGTGGTTGGCGGCGTCGGGGTATTTGAGACCGGTGATGGTTACGTCACAGTTGCAGCAGTTAACAACGGTCAGTGGCAACGCTTGACCGAAGCGATGGGACAGCCCGAACTTTTTGATGACCCTCGCTTCTTGTCTAACCCCGATCGTGTTGCCAATCGAGATGAGTTAAACGGCCTGATCGCGACCTGGCTTGCAGCGCAACCACATCGAGACGACGTCGTGAAAATCCTTGAGGAATATCGGGTGCCGTCTGCGCCCGTGCTAACGCTGGCCGAAGCCGCCCAACATCCATACCTGCACGAAGCAGGCGCAGTGCGATGGGTTGATGACGACGTGCTTGGAAAAGTGTTAGTGCCAGGTATGCCCATCAAGTTCTCTGAAACTCCCGGTGACGCTCCGTTGATGACTTCGCGACTGGGAGAAGATAACCAGTACGTGACGTGCGAACTTGCCGGCCGGAGTCTCGAGCAATACTTGGCTCTGGTGGATGATGGAGTGCTTTTCTATAATCCGAATAGTTGAGTTCGGCCTCCAGTTCTTATGGGGCTCAAATAAACTGGGTAACAAAATCGGACAAATGAGATTGATCAGGGCTTTTGCTTATCGTTAGGTTAGGGACCTCTAATTTCTATCTAAGCTGCTCGTCGGTTAACTGACGGAAAGCACGAAGAGGTAATTATGTCTAAAGACGGGGCGAGGCATCTGATTAGGTGCGCTCATTTATTTGATCCGGCGTGTGGTGATGGGGTCCTGAATCGGCTTATTGAGTCGACGGGTCGAACCCCGATAAACGGTTGGTAGCAGTGTCGTTGCCAACTAGTAGAACCTTCAGCTCGACATCCGGAACAGTTCACTTTTTAGAGTATGGGAGCGAAGGGCAACCACCTTTGGTGCTGCTCCATGGACATACCGATTGTGCGTGGTCGTGGCACCACATCTCCAGTGGGCTAGTGGATAAGTACCGTGTTCTAGCACCTGACTTGAGGGGTCACGGTGATTCGGATTGGTGTCCTCCATATGCTGATCAATTCCTCGCTGGTGACCTTCTGAACTTGATGGACTATTGCGAACTTGATACGGCCTCAGTTGTTGCTCATAGTCTCGGTGCACATGCCGCCAGCTTTGTTGCTGGTTGTTTTCCTAATCGAGTTGAGCGTCTTGTTTTGGTTGAGGGGTTTGGTCCTCCCCGAAAGGCTGAATCGATCACTGGTGAGCGGTGGCGGCAACAGGCTTCTCAGTTTATTGATGTGGCGAGAACGATGCCTTCCCAGCGCTTCTTCCCCAACTTGGATGAGGTTTTAGATAGATTCAAGAAGATTTACCCAAATCTTAAGGACGAAGTGGCATCACTCATCGTAGAAAAATCTGTTCGGTTTGTTGAAGAGGGTGTCGAATGGAAGTGGGATCCGATGACGAGAGATTGGATAACGACTTCTGATCCTGATCGCTATGAAGAGGTATGGGAAGGTATTGAGTGTGTAACTTTGGCAGTTCTGGGGAGAGATTCTTACGATCGTTTTTGGTCAAAGATGATGCCGCCAGGAGTTGGTTACTTCGGTGTGGATTTGACTCCCATCAATGATGAGATCTTGGAACCTCGTCTCAGTCGATTTAAAGACTGTCAACTAGAAATAATTGATGATTGTGGGCATATGGTTCACTACGAGCAACCCGACAAGCTTCTGCAGGTCATAAGAAACTTTTTGTACTAGCGGTAAGCCTTGATCTGGTGAGGGTATTGTCCGCGGCTTCCTAATTGTTGGGTTCTTCGAGGCAGTCGTATCAGCTATTGAACACATCCGTAATGGGCTGATGAAACGTGTTGAGCGTAGCGGCGCAATACTGAACCCTGTGCGATCGTCTGAGATAAGTCCTTTGGTTCGATTGTTGTCATCCGTCGCTGCAGCTCGTGGTCTTCGATGGCAACATTGAGGGTGCGGTTGGTTGGGTCGATGATGATTGTGTCCCCATCTATTACTGCTGCGAGTGGACCACCGTCGGCGGCTTCGGGGCAAATATGTCCGATAAGAATTCCGTGCGAGACGCCACTGAATCGGCCGTCAGTGATCAGGGCTACGTCTTTACCTAAGCCGCGTCCTTGTAACTCGACAGTGAGCATCACCATCTCCGGCATGCCTGGACCTCCCTTGGGTCCTACGTTGCGCACCACAACCACGTCACCGGGCACAATGCTTCCGGACTGAATGGCTGCCATGGCATCAGGCTCGTTCTCGAACACTTTGGCGATGCCGCGAAATTCTCCAGTCTGGAGAGTCTTGCCTCCTAGTTTCAGTACACAACTTTCTGGAGCAAGATTTCCTTGAAGAACCGTGATGTGGTTGTTTGGTTGGGCTGCTGGGTCAGCGACCGGTTGCACCAAGTCCTGGGGACCTAGCTCAGTCAACGACGCGACGTCAGCCAGGTTCTCGGCGAGGGTTCTTCCTGTGACTGTCATAGCGTCGCCATGTAGGAAACCATTATCCAGAAGCTCCTTCATTACTACGGGCACTCCGCCGAGCTCATGTAAGGCAACCATGGAGTAGGGGCCGTGGGGTTGAAGATTCGCGATCAGCGGAACCCGCTCACCAATTTGCTGGATGTGGTCGATGGTGAGATCCACCTCTGCATCTCGAGCGATAGCTAACAAGTGCAGATACATGTTGGTCGACCCACCCATTGCATAAGCGGTTGTGATGGCGTTCTCGAAGCCCTTCATGTTCATAATGTCACGAGGTCGAATATCAGCTTCGATCAGTGCGTAGAGAGCTTGGGTGGTTGCCTCTACTTGAGCCTTTACGTCATCGTGGATGTCACTATTCGCGTCGTAGTCAGCAGGATGCGAAGCGCCCCTGGGCAACATCATGCCCATCGCCTCGGTAATAGTGCTCATAGTGTTCGCGGTAAACATCGCACCGCAAGTGCCGCTACCAGGCATCACGTTCCGCTCAACTTCTTCGAATTCCTCTGAGCTGATTCGACCGGCTCGCAACGCTGCTCGCGCCTCAGCCCAATCAAGAATCGTCAAGTTGTTGCCCTTAGACGCCCATGGCTCAAAGTCCACGCAGCCAGGCGAACTTGTTCCCGGATAGATCACCAGGCCGACATCGTTAGTTCGGGCCAAAGGCATCATCGCGGCTGCGCCCGTTTTGTCGCAGCCCGAGATGACAACCATCGCCTCGCCGTGATGTGCCCGGTGTCCAATCTCGAACGAGTCAGCAATAATGTCTCGTGAAACGAGGCTGTAGTTGGCGTTCGCTGAACCCTGGGTGAGGGCATCGGAGACCGCAGGCCCACCCACCAGTAACCCTTGCCCACCATGCCTGGCGATTGACTCAGACAGCAGATCCGAAATGCGTTCGACACGGTTATTGCAACGATGGGCGTTTGTGTAGGCCCCCGCCACCGTAACGACCGTGTTCTTCGCAGCGATGCTTTCGGGTTCAAACCCAGCCGCCCGCAATTCCAGACTTGCCCGCTTCCAATGATTCCCCGCCATCTAATCCACTGTAGTTTTCAAATTTAAGAAGAGCGGACGATAAGCGACCCGGACGTTTGAGGGTTTGGCTCGTTGTTGGTCTTGGAGTGTTGGTACTCGGGATGCTTTGAATCAGGTCAGAATGGTTACGTGATGCTGAGGTGAAACGTAAAGCAGGGGAGTAGGTCATTGCCTTCGGACGAAATTGAGCAGATGGAAGCTTGTCCGACACTCGAAACTGAACGCTTGATCATGCGCCCGTTTCGAGACGATGACACGGATGCTTATTTCAGGGTTTTGAATACTGCGCAGGTACGAGAATCGCTGCACCTTCCCGAGACGCTAGACCGGAGCGATGCTTGGCAACAGATGGCCTGGTTCCTAGGGCAGTGGATGCTGCGTGGAACGGGGCATTGGGCGTTGGAAGAGCGATCTACGGGAGACTTCTTAGGTCGCGCAGGCCTGCACCATCCCGAACGCCCCGACTGGCCAGGAGTCGAGGTTGGATGGGTTCTGCACCCTGAGTATTGGGGGCGGGGATACGCTACCGAGGCCGGAGCGGAGGCCATTCGGTATGCATTCGAAGACCTGGACCTAGAGCAGGTTTATTCTTGTATCCTCCCAGAGAACCGCCAATCTCAAGCCGTGGCTCAGCGACTGGGTATGGAACTACTAGAAGAACGCGTCATGGCCTATTTTCCATTGGCCGCTCACGGGATTTGGTTACGGACCCGCTAAAGCCGGAACACCTATAAGTGAGTGAAAATCGTCAACTTTGTGGCTACATGGGCACTTGGGTGGACGTTGATGTCCTCGGTCGCCATACTGCACTCGAGAGTCTTCAGTGAATAATCATGTAAGTCGTCTCATCGGATAGATGAACGGGCTCTTGGGAAAAACAATGGATCGCCCTGCAGGACGATCCATTGTTGACACTAACTGTGATGGCGTTACTTCAGAACAGAACTTCGTTTAGTACCCGCCCCACCACGACGGTGTTGGTAGCAGCCATGGTGTTCTTGGTGGTTGAATCAGCAAAGTTCTTAGCTGAAGCGGCCATGAGCTGATCTACCGAGTCTGTGTATGTGACGACGTAGTGTGTGCCGATGGGGTTGGCTCCAGTGGCTATGACTTGAGAGATGCTCATTCCATTAGCCCCCTCGGAAATATTTCCGAATGCGCGATCGATGTCAGCTTGAGCTTGTGGGGCTGTCATGTCGGACTTCATCATCAGACCTGATGCAAAGGTTCCCGACATTTCCCCAGCGCGTGCTACGACCATCATCAGACTGCGACGAAGAACCGATGCACCAGCAGCACTCATCATTTCTCTGATCTCGGAGCTTTTAACCATTCCGGCGCCCAGCGCCATGGCCTGATCCATCGTGTCAGTTTCAAAGGCCACCTGAACGTTGCCCTGCGATTCGCCGCCCATGATTGTTTGGGACGCACGTACCGATGTTGCCCCGAGGTCTCCGGCTACCCGTTTGATGGTGTCTTGTGCTGACACAAAGGCCTCTACGTTTTGCATGTTGCCCACTGTGCCTACGATGAAAGACATTTTTTCTCCTTAGCTTCTAGCGAACCCCACTAGTTCGACTCGTCGGAATCTAGCTGATGTATTTAACGGACATAGCGAAACTTGCTTACCGTTCGTTGATTAACTAGAAATGTCGAGCGGTGGGCTCAACCGAGCTGATCGGTGGGAAGCACGAGAGGTTTCAAATATGGAGACGAATAAAGAAGGCGCGCGCCATTTGCTGAAATGCGCATACCTATTTGATGCAGTATTGGCTCGCATTCCGGACAACCTGTGGAATGAGCCAACCTGTTGCGATGGTTGGACAGTAAGGGACTGTGCTTCTCATGCGATTGGCGTAATGGTCAATCTCAAAAACCGGGCGGTGGGTGAGGAGCCGGTGGACTACCAAGATGGATCCTGGGCCGGAGACAACCCTTTGCTTTCGTGTAGACAACGCCTTGACGACTTGGTTGAAGTAATTCAAGACGCTGATCTGGACATGCAGTTCAATTCACCCATCTTCGGAGATCTGATACTGGGAGAGTTCTACGGGATGATGGCATACGATCTGTTAGTTCACGCGTGGGACTTAGCTGATGCCGTTGGCATCGATCACGGGATTGACGAACTGACAGCTGAAGTGGCTGTCGCCAAGTCGGGACATCTAACTTCCCTCGTGCGGTCCGAAGACTATGAATTTGATCCATCTTGCGGAGACAGCGTTCTGAATCGCCTGATTGAATCAACAGGTCGAACTCCCGTTAACGGTTGGTCGTAGCGAAGCTCTGGACAAGTCAGGCGCCAGATTTCCGAAACTGAGCAAGATCATTGCCTATTGGCAGGAAACACAGATGCCAATGGCGTCCAGTCGGTGATCATCGATACTGAATTTGAACTTACTGGCTGCTTTGCGCAGGGATAGGTTAAGGCTCTGCTCAACCGATGCTGGCAACGAGAAATCAGCAATATCCCCGCAGCCGCCGCAGATTAAGTGATGGTGGTGTTCGATAATCCGATCAGTCAACTCATAGCGGGCAAATTCACTGTCAGTTGTGAGGCGGGTTACCACTCCGACCTGTTCAAGAACGACGAGATTTCTGTAGACGCTCGATTGGACGAGCGAGTCATCAGATTCGACGATTTGGTAGTTAGTAAGGGGTTTGCCCGTTGATAACAAAGTCGCCACTATGCGACGCCTAACTGTGGAATAGCGGAAACCTGCGTCCCCAAGAAGGGAGGCAACTTGCTCATCGACTGAACGATCTATCTCCGAAGCCACGAGCCCATCATACTAAGAGAGTGATGTGATGCTAGGGAGTTGGTTGCTCTTGGGAGATCAATGGACATGGTGGGGATCATCGAGCAGCAAGCTTTGGCCGACTCGAAGATGTTGACCTCCGAATGCATCTTGTAAGTGGCTCTCCGTCAACACATCTTCGGGATTTCCGAGGCAGCACGGCTCTGTGCATAGGAGGAGAACTTGGTCGGCGCGTCGGGCGTCATCAAGGCTATGGGTGGTGATGACAACGGTTCGTCCGTCCATAATTTCTTCTTTGATCACTTCGGTAATGACGGAACGAGAAACAAGATCCAGTCCGTTAATCGGTTCGTCCAGTAGCAGAACATCTGCCCCTTGGGCTAGTCCCTGAGCTACGAGTGTTCGTTGACGTTCGCCGCCCGAGAGTTCACGAAACTGACGTTTTGCCAAATGTTCGATATGTAAACGTTCTAGGGATCGGTCAATCAATGCTCGATCTTTCGACCGCATGCGCCCAAAGAGGCCTCGGGCAGGGTATCTGGCCAATGAAACTACTTCCCGCACGGTAATTGGGAGGGCCTCGTCCACTTCAGTGGCTTGCAAGACCAGTGCTGGAGAGTTGCCTTCAATGGTTAGTTCTCCAGCACTTAACTCCAGGGTGCCGGCGAGGGCGTTTAATAGAGCTGATTTGCCGGCACCGTTGGGTCCGATGATGCTCAGGAGGGAGCCTTTAGCGACTTCCAAGTCGACTCCTGATACGGCCACAGTGTCGCCGTAACGAACTTCTAGGCCTTTAGCTGTAATGGCGGAGGTCACAGAAGACAGGTTAGGCATTGGAATTGGCTCTCGTTCTTGGTCGCATATTTTTCTATCAATTTCCGGTCTGTGGCTTGGTAACGGCAAGAATCCATTATAATAATCATTCTCATTATTGAAATGACCTGGGAGAAATGATTGTGAAGTTTCTGCGTTCTATTCTGATTTCACTTACAGCGATGTCGGCCGTCTTGACAGCATGTGGCGGTGAAGATGCCTCGGTGGCCGATGGTCCCGCTTTGGTTGTTGTTACAACCAGCATCCTTGGAGACGTAGTCGAAGAACTGGTCGGAGATCTCGTAACAGTTGAAACGATCATGCCACCAGGAGCTGATCCGCATGTATTTCAGGCTTCAGCCAAACAGGTTGACCAAATGATGAATGCGGATGTACTGGTCATCAATGGAGCAAGTTTCGAAGAAGGCCTGCTCGACATAGTGAACTCTGTCGAAAATGATGGGGTCAGCTTGTTCGAAGCCATGTCGTTCGTTCGGGCATTAGAATTTGGCGACGATCATGACGATCATGACGATCATGACGATCATGACGATCATGACGATCATGACGATCATGACGATCATGACG
>PBMG01000003.1 GCA_002722565.1 Acidimicrobiaceae bacterium | reverse complement strand
TTCTCATTCGTAGCTACCTACATCATCGCTAAAATTATGGATAGAACCATTGGGCTAAGAGTGACCGAAAGCACCGAAATGGCTGGACTTGATGCCAGTGACCACGGTGAAGCCGCATATGTGATGGAGTCATAGATTCCACAGAACTACCGATTGGGAACCTCCGGGAGAGCGGGGTTTTGAAAGCACTAAAGGTCGCAGAATCTCCCGGACCGTTTATAAGCAAGCTCGTATCGAAGTGAAATCGGTGCGAGCTTGCTACGTTTTCCCCGTGACAACAGACGATGAAGGCCCACAACAGTTCGCTCAACAACGCTGGCAGCGAACCCCAGACTCGACCGAAGTGATTCTTCTCCGCCACGGAGCATCGCAGCCTTTCGTGCCAGGAGAACCGTTTCCCTTGGTAGATGGGCAAGGCAACCCGCCGTTATCAGCAGTAGGGATTGAGCAGGCAGAAGCTTCCGCCGCTCGGCTGAGTCGAGAACCAATAACGGCACTGTACGCGACGAACATGCAGAGAACTCAACAGACTTTGGCCCCTTTGTCGGAGTTCCTCGGAATCGAAGTCGCAATTGAAAGAGACCTGAGAGAGATTGCTTTGGGAGAATGGGAAGGAGGATTGTTGCGACAAAAAGCCGCCGAGAATCACCCGATTTATCAGCAAATGCTGAGAGAACAACGGTGGGATGTGATTCCCGGCGCCGAAACCAATGATGAGTTCGCAACTAGATGCATGGATGCTTTGGATCAAATAGTCCAACGCCATCCCGGAGAACTGGTCCTTTGCGGTGTTCACGGAGGTGTCATCGGGTCGGTTCTATCCCAAATTGCGCAATCGAAGCCGTTTGCATTCGGAGGAGCCGACAACTGTTCGATCAGTCAGATCATCTGGACCGAAGGCGACTGGATTATTCGCCGTTTCAATGACAGTAGTCACCTCTTTGAGCATCTCCACCATGGATGATGATCACCAAATGGGGGTCAAAAATATTAGCTGTCGCTCAAAAAGGTACTAAGCGCTGCCGTCAGATAAGCGGGGTCAGAAGCACCAGCCATCTCGCGCGCCGAATGCATTGACAATTGAGGACTTCCGACATCCACAACCATCACTCCCAACTGGGCAGCAGTAATGGGGCCTATGGTGCTCCCACATGCCAAATTCGACCGATGCGCATATTGTTGAAACGGAACACCAGCTGACCTGCAAGCTGATTGAAATAATGCGCTGCTCTCAGCGTCAGTGGCGTACCTAACGTTCGCATTAAGTTTGATAACTGGTCCGCCGTTCAAAGCAACTTGATGCTCAGGCTCGTGACGATCGACATAATTCGGATGCACTGCGTGCGCTCCGTCCGCTGAAACGCAAGCTGATCTAGATAATGCGCGAAGAAACTGTTCTCGGGAGACTGCCCTAGTGTCGGCTAGTCGCTCTAAAGCGTGAGAAAGCATTGGCCCTCGTGCACCGGTTGACGATTCGCTACCGATCTCCTCATGATCGAATAAGACCACTGCCGAAATCGTGTTGCTTTCAACAGTCTCAACATTCATCAACGCTTCCAATGCTGCGTGACATGACGCAAGATTGTCTATTCGAGGCGCGGCATAAAATTCTTGGTTTCGTCCCAAAGACGAAGACGGCGTTAAATCGTGACACATTATGTCCCAAGACAAAACGTCTAAGTCATTCACCCCAAGCTCCGCAGCGAGGAAAGAACGGAATGCGCCTTCTTCAGTGTCGCCGAGTCCCCAAATCGGAACGAGATGAGATTGACGGTCGAGCTTCAGACCATCGTTAACGTCTCGATCCAAATGAATCGCCAACTGAGCTACACGCAGCAACGGCCTGTCGACTTTCAGTAGGTGCGTCTCATAAGAAGCATTGTCACCTACCACCACACGACCGGAAATACCTAAATCACGGTCAAGCCAGGAGTTAACAAGTGCGCCGCCATAAACTTCTACTCCCAATTGTTGGTAACCAACGTTGCTGAGATCGGGTGTCGGTTTGATTCGGAGATTTGGGCTGTCGGTATGAGCGCCGACTAAACGAAAACGGAGTTGATCTGGATCAATCTCTGGACTGAAAGCGGCTGCTACCACAACCCCGCCCCAGCTCACCACGATGCGGTCACTTTCGCCCCATGCGTCAACCGGACTAAACCTTTCAAAACCCGCTTTGCTTAGGTCATTAGCGGCGTTGTTAGCGGCGTGATAAGGAGATGGAGCAGCGTCTATCCAGGTTAAGAGCCTTTCAAGTATCAAATCAGACATTGACAACCTCAAGCATCAGAAAATTGTGAGATGACTTCCTCACCGAATTTATTGAACTGAGCTGGATCCATAGGGGGCACGATCATCCGAGTTACCCCGAGATCAGCTAACTGTTCGACATAGTCGGGAG
Source organism: Acidimicrobiaceae bacterium (assembly GCA_002722565.1). Classification (GTDB taxonomy): domain Bacteria; phylum Actinomycetota; class Acidimicrobiia; order Acidimicrobiales; family Poriferisodalaceae; genus MedAcidi-G3. Next base: position 205,873 of record PBMG01000003.1, on the reverse strand, counting down.
TCGTAGGGCCGCCCGCTGTGAACTCGAGAGCATCGGGGTCACGACCTGACTCTTCGGCGCAACGCCGAGCGTGATCAAACAGCGCCGCTAACTCCTCAGGGCGTCCGCGACCGGGAAAAAACCCATCACCGAGTTCTCCAGCGCGACGGGCCGCCCGCTTACTGTGACCACCCACGATGATTGGAACGTGTCCATCTACTGGCTGAGGCCGACTATATACGTTGTCGAAAGTAAGGAATTGTCCTTCGTAACTCGCTGTCTCCGACGCCCAAGCCTGTTTCATCACCTCAAGATATTCATCAGTGCGGTCACCTCGATCACCAAACGAAATACCGAGTGCATCAAACTCTTCTTCTAACCACCCCGAGCCGACACCTAGAATCATTCGACCCTTAGACAATCGGTCCAAAGTAGCTACCGCTTTCGCAGTTACCAGCGGATTGCGTTGAGGCAAGATCATCACACCAGTGGCCAATCGGATCTTGCTAGTAGCCGCCGCTATATAAGACAACCAGATCAAAGGGTCCGGAATATCAAAATCTTCGCTGCCACCAGGCATTTTCCCGTCTTTTGCGTATGGGTACTGTGATTCGTACCCAGCAGGCACCACCACATGTTCGACCGTCCAAATCGATTCACAGCCAGAGGCTTCAGCCGCTTGGGCAAGTTCAACAGCAGCATCAGGCTCTACAAAAGGACCTGTGTTAGCAAACATAACTCCAAATTTCATGTCTCGACCTTAGTGGGCAAAGACCATTTGGGCTCTACGGTGCAAGTGTGTTCAACGGGTCCTATCAAAACATGGCTAAACCAGTCACGACTCTTTTCGTCGCGGCAAACGTCATAGTTTTTGTTTTCACACATGACATGACTGGAATAGGGGGAGCATCCCTGCAGCAAGATTCGCTAGTCCAATGGGCGACCTACGGATTCCCGATAGCTGAGCTAAGCGAGTGGTGGCGGATATTGACCGGGGCCTTTCTTCACGCAGATATTCGTCACCTCCTTCTGAACATGATCATGTTCTTTCTTCTAGGGAGAAGATTAGAGAACCAAATCACCTCGCCGCTCTTCGCAACAGTCTGTTGTGTCAGTCTCGTTTGGGGTTCAGCTGGAGCTCTACTAGTAGCGCCCAATACTGCAGTAGTAGGCGCTTCAGGTGTCGTATACGGGGTTATGGCCGCTGTGTTTGTGGTAGAGCGGCGAAGCGGCGGAGATCCATGGAGTGAAGGTTTGGGGACTTTGATAGTGGTTAACGTGGTCCTTTCTTTTGTCATGCCTGGAATCTCGGTGGGGGGTCATCTAGGAGGTTTGGCCGGCGGAGTGGTGTGTGGATGGGCTGCTGGAGACCAGCGTCGCAGAGACGCCTGGCGGACGCGGATTACTATCTCATTCGCGGGATTTTTAGGCTGCTTGCTGGCATTCTTTGCTGCCGACACTTGGCTGAACCCAATATTGTGAAAGAGAAAGCGAACGGTCGCTGCTGTTTGTCCGATACTTAATTACCAAGTACCGATGATCGGCTGCACATACTTAAGTTGTTCAGGCCATTCTTCATCCCAGGGAAATGCGGCACTGCGGTCTGGCCAGACGAATTGGCAGACGCGCCAAGGCTGATCTCCATAAACAACATCTAATGTCGGGAAATAGCCTGCAAATTGAACAGTATCGATGTCTAGAAGAACGCTCTTTTGAGCATTGTCTAATAGTCCAGTAAAGATCTCTCCGGTAGGAATAGTTCCACCTAGCCTGAGGTGGTTGACAATTAAGTCCAGTAATCCGCGCGCCGCGACAGGAGCAAGCCCAAAAATCACTATGTCGGGGTGCCCGACTAAGGATTCGAGGCCGAAACTGTAAGAGTAAGCAGCACGGAGGTCCTCTTGAGCTGATGGGCCTACTGGTTCAATGCCCCAGCCTTGATTGTCGAGCATCCAGGCAAGCTTTTCCTCATGTTCCATGGGTTCATAAGTTGGTTCTGTCATCTGCGGGGCTCCTTCATGAGTTACTTTCGAAACTCGCGTTCACCACCGCTGATAGCGATAGCCAAAATTACCGACCCAATACCTAAGCACTCAGCCCAACTAGGTGACTGACCCAAACTTAAGAAACCTACGACAGTGGCCGTGACCGGAAGCAAAGCCTGGAGGAAAGCAAATCTAGACCGGGTGATCTCCTTCATTACAAACTGGTCGATGGCGTAAGGGACGACGTTTGATAACAGACCAGCGACTAGAGCCAAGCCAAGAATTCGAAGGTTCGAGAAAGCGACACCCATCTCAGCTAGGCCCATCGGGCTAATGACAAGTGCCCCGATCAACATTCCGATGCCTAGGCCGTCGATAGCCAAACCATTTTGTGCGACACGATGTCCTAAAACGATGTACGCGGCCCACATCGATCCCGCCATTAGTGCAAACAAAACTCCTAATAAAGTTCCATCACCCTGAACGCCAGCCAGGACAAAAACCCCCGACGCCGCAAGGAGTAGAGCGGCCGCCGATCGAATTGATATGGCGCCAATGGCGGCAACAGCAATTGGCCCCAAGAACTCAATCGCTACAGCATTGCCGAGAGGGAGGCGATCCATAGCCAAATAGATGAACAAGTTCATTAGCGCCAAAGAGGTTCCGAACGTCCCCGCCCAAATCAAATTTTGCTTACTCCAAGGACGTTGCCATGAACGACGAAAGCCAATGAGGAGCAAAGCGGCCCCCAAAACTCGAAGAAAGGCGACCCCTCCAGGGGCAATCTCGCTAAAAAGGCCAATTGCAGTCGCAGCACCCAGGTATTGAGAAATGCCGCCAACAACAAATAGGACTTCGGGAGATGGCCGCGAGGAACTCAAGGTCATAGCTAAATAGCGTCGGCTCGCCTTGGAGTAAATGAAACAGGCAGGGTTTTAGCTGAGTTGAGGAAATTTGAGTGAGTTCTCTGAGCAGGCCCGGCTACCTCAACATCGGGAAGGCGTTGCAGCAAAGCGGTCAACATGACCTGCATTTGAAGTCTTCCTAGTCTCGCCCCGAGACAGAAGTGGGGGCCAACACCAAAAGCAACATGATTGTTGGGTGTCCTCGACAGATCAAAATTATCTGGCTTGTCAAAGACCTCTGTGTCTCGATTCGCTGCGGGATACCACAGAAGCAATTTGTCCCCTGTTTTGATGGAGGCTTCGCCTAGTACGACATCTTTTGTTGCAGTTCTCCGAAAGTGGAGAACTGGATTCGTGTAGCGCAACGTTTCTTCGATAAAGCCAGGTAAATGTCGCGGAACATCAGAGCAAAGGATCGCTCTTTGATCAGGAAATTTTGAAAGGACTTCCATAGCTCCAGTGAGTGAGGAACGAGTGGTTTCATTCCCAGCAACTAGCAACAAGAACCACAGAAGAATTAGACGTTCATCATCAAGTTTTTCACCCTCAATTTCGGTGGAAACAAAATACGAGACCATGTCATCTCCGGGCTGCTTCCGTTTAGCTGCGATAACTTCACGCCCGTAGCTGAAGAGTTCGTCCTTTGCAGCTAGAAAATCCTTAACTGAGCCGCCGAAGTCAGGATCATGATTTCCGATAATGCGGTTGGACCAATCAAAGAATAATTTCGTATCAGATGACCCGACGCCCATGATGTGAGCAAGTACCCGTAGGGGCAACTCGGCGGCGACTTCAGCGACAAAGTCAATTTCGCCTTGTTCGCAGACCTTATCCAGGATGTCAGACGCGAAGCGAGCGATATTGCCTTCTAGGTTTCGAACCCATGCCGGGCCGAAAGGCTGCCGAATTGAATGACGTAGGAGGGTGTGTGCAGGTGGGTCCATACCCATCATGTTGAGCCGAGTTTCCTCTAGGACCGCCCCACTTAGATCAGCTCCGGTAAAGCCACCGAGCCATGATGAGAATGTATCTGGATCCTTCGAAACTATTTGAACGTCACGATGGCGTGTTATGCACCAAAATCCAGGTCCTTCTTTGCCACCCTGACGGCGTGGCCGCTCGGGATGAAAAGCTATTGGAGCCTCATTTCGAAGAGTAGTGAAGGCATCATAAGGAGGCCCCTCGGCGAAGTTGGCAGGGTCGTGGAGGTCAATCTCTGTATAGTCCGGCGCCCAAGGCGAGCGAGACGGTAAGGGCGATGACATCTTGTCGCAACTCCAAACTGGTGACGCTTATCAAAGACTCTACGTCTGGATAGGTAGGACGGATTCCGCGACGCCTTCTAGTTCAGCGAACCAGTCATCAGGCTCACCAACGAGAATTGGAACGAACTTTGACGCTCCGACCTCGACAAACCGCTCCAGTTGTTCTCTCAAACCATCATGGCCGACGGGAATTATTTCTTGGGGATCAACGCCGGGGGCACGTCGATCAAGGATTGTCTTATAGCTGGCTGGCAATTCGCCGTGACTGTAGGGAACGAGCACCCCGAAATGTTCTGGATCCATAAATCTTTCGTGCTCGTCAGCTGCCTGGTTGACAACTTTCCAGCCTTCGGCCGCCATCTCTGGAGTGCAAAAAGATGGAAGCCACCCGTCGCCGAATCGACCACATCGACGGAGTTCCACATCGGCTGCTCCTCCGAGCCATATATCCATTGGTTGTTGAGTTGGTTTTGGTAAGAGCTCTACATCGTCGTAGTCATAGAAATCGCCGTGGTGGGTTACGGGTCCGTCTTCCCACATCCGCTTCAGTAAAGGGAGTGCTTCGTTGAACATTTTGGCGCGCTGTTTTCTTTGGACACCAAAAGCTGACTGTTCGTGAACATCAGCTACCCCTAAGCCAAACGCTGGAAGAAGTCGACCATTCGACAGCCTGTCTAAACTAGCTAGCTCTTTTGCAAGAACGGCTATGTTGCGGCCGGGTAACACCATGACAGAAAAACCAAATTTCATTCTTTTGGTCCTCCCCGCCGCATAGGCCAATCCGACCAATGGGTCAGGGCACTCACCCCCGAGGCGTTCACTGAGCCACAGCGAATCGAAGCCAAGATTTTCAAGAGAGTCGACAAATGGATCGAAGGTTGATCGATCGTTAGTAAAACTGCGAGTTCCTAGGCCAAAGCCGACGCGTATCTTCATACCAAGACCCTAGGACAGTCAGCGGTGTTGCGCCTTATGTACGGACCGCAATGTTTGCCTAATGTCTTTACCTATGAGTGAACTTCCTAATATCGAAAATCTGTACCGTCTAGACGGCAAGGTGTGCGTCGTGACTGGAGCCTCTAGTGGTTTTGGTGATCGATTTGCGAGAGTTATGTCCGCAGCTGGAGCGAAGGTTGTCGTCGCAGCGCGGCGACAAGAGCGCCTTGAGGAGCTAGTCGCTGATCTTCCTGACGCGCTCGCAATTCAATGTGATGTAAGTAGTGATGAGCAATGCAAAAAATTAATTGACGAAAGTATTTCTCACTATGGTCGAATAGATGTTTTGGTAAATAACGCGGGGACTACTGACGCCGTGCACCCTGCTGAAGAAGCCAACATAGATCTATTCCGAAAAGTAGTGGATGTAAATCTAAACTCGTGTTTCTTGCTGTCTGCTCTTGCTGCTCAAGATATGTTGACCCGGCAAGAAGGCAGCATCATTAATGTTGCCTCTGTTCATGGGCTCGTTGCCTCAGCTCCCAACCTTCAACCAGCGTATGTAGCGAGTAAAGCTGGACTGGTGAATCTGACCCGAGAACTGGCTGTTCAATGGGCCAAGAGAGGGATCCGGGTTAACGTGCTTTGCCCCGGATACTTTGAAACTGAATTAACTCAGGTGATGTTCGACGACGAGAGATCAAGTTCTTGGATTGCCCGAAATGCTTCGATGGGGCGAGGTGGAACTCCAGAAGAGCTTGATGGAGCTTTACTTTTTTTAGCTAGCTCAGCAAGTAGTTATGTCACAGGCGTACCGCTTCCTGTCGATGGAGGATGGATAGCCCGCTGAGGGTTCTGGCTCAGTCAGGCGCGTACCCGTACTCTCGGGTGATGTAATGAATGCTCGCCGGACTCTCTTCTTCGTAGCAGTGCCTTCAGCTCTTGTTGTGCTTCTGCTGTGCGGCTGGGCGCTTTTAGGGCAGCAGCCCTTATCGACCAGTGCTCGTTGGCTGTTAGGTATCGCAGCGGTTTGCGTGTCAGGTTTGTTGCTGTGCAGTTCTATTGGCATGCTTTGGATTGGAGGGCGCCAAGAGGCTGAATTGGCGTTGGCAGCTAGAAAGGATCCGCTCACTGGTTTGGGCAACCGTTTCCAAGCGGAATCACGTTTGGAGGCCGCTTTAGAGCGATCACGCACCAGCGGACGGGCGGTCGGCGTCGTCTTCTGCGACCTTAATGATTTCAAGGTGGTTAATGATGTCTACGGTCACACCGTCGGCGATCGTTTGCTGTCAGCAGTTGGAGCACGATTCGCCGATTCGGTGAGGCCTACCGACACTGTCGCCCGATATGGAGGTGACGAATTCGTCGTAGTATGCCCTGAATTGCGGAACGGGGATGATGTCCAACTGGTTGCAGAGCGTCTTGAAATAGCGATGGAACGGCCTTTTGTTATTGGTGGCCATTCTTTAACTACGAAAGCCAGTATTGGATTCACAGTTGGTTACGGGATACGGAACCATGCCGAAGAACTATTGTCCCGAGCAGATGCCGAAATGTATCGAATGAAGACTCAGCTTTAAGCTAAAGCAGGAGTCCCTTCGAATTTCCCTGGATCTTGAGAAGTGGGGATAAGAGGTTTGGATCGCCAAGCCATAGCGTCCTCAACGCCATCAATAACTTCGCGCCATTCACTGGGTTCCCAACCCTCGGCATAGCCGACGAGTGAGCCGTCTTGACCTATATGAACTAAAGCAGGGAGACGCTCAAGGCTCAGGGAACCAACAAATTCTCTATTTTCGTCGGTTAAGACCAACCAACGGTCAGCGTACTTACCCAAGTATTGGCGAGCCCCCTCGCTGGTTCCTGTTACTAAGAAGGCGCATCTGACGTCAGCTTCTTCGTAATGGCTGAAGATACGGTCTGCTGTTGGGATGATCCAACCGCTTTCGTAGGTATAAGGGTCTATTACGACAGTCAAGAGATTAAAGGTTGTTAGCCATTGAGACAGCGTCTGCTCAGCTCCATCGATAGTTGCAACTGAGAGTTGTGTCGAAGGGTCGGTAGCCACGAATTCCAACTTAGCGCCCCAGTTCGTGATGGCCTACGCAAGAACAAACTGAAGTAGAGATTTATTCTGAGCCGTTCGATGTGGCAGTCTGCTCTGGTGCATCCGATTGAAAGACTTCGATATGTAGCTCGTGCGGGAGGATTCGACCAAATCGACCTCGCACGGGAAGCAGCTGACGCCTTGGCTTCGCTGTGGGGCGAACCCGCGGAATTGGTTAATGCTTGCAGGCGAATACTGCATCATCACCCGCTTGCAGGGTCTTTGTGGGTAATGGCAACCCGAGTGTTGATCGCTGTTGAGCCGAGAAGAGCTGCCCTCGAATTCCTAGATGAGCTCAATGCTGACGCAACTTCCGGTAACGTCACCGACGCTCTTCCATTGGACGCAACTGTCGCTGTCATTGGATGGCCTGACCTGGCCTTAGAAAAAGTTCATAACCGTAGTGACGTGACTATTCGAGTCCTCGATGCTTACGGAGAGGGTGCTGGGCTAGCAAGATCTCTTTTGCAAAAGGGTGTCGAAGTTGAAGAAGTGCCCTTTACGGGATTAGGGCAAGCTTGTAGCCGTTCGGATGTTGTCCTTCTCGAAGCCACAGCTTCTGGTCCTGATTCTTTTATTGCTCCAGCCGGTTCCTACGCTGCTGCTGTCTGTGGAACCCAATCTGGAAAACAGGTTTGGGTAGTCGTTGGGCACGGCCGGGCGCTTCCTGAACGAATCTTTGACGTTATCGAAAATCAGCTAATCGCGGAAAACACTATGGAAGCGGATGATGAAGTTGTGCCCATGAGCGTGGTAACTCACGTGGTTGGCCCAAAGGGACTCAGCGGCTCTGAGGACAGGTCTAGAGAGGATTGTGTGGTCGCTGCAGAGCTACTTCGACCGGTTTTGTAAGCTCAACGCAGTACTTTAGAAAAGTTTATTGCTGCTCGGCTAAAAGACGACGTGCGATGAGCTTTAGGCAGAGCGTTTCGTCAGCGCCTTCGAAAATTGAAAGCACTCGCGCATCCACGAAGAGACGACTAACGGTGTACTCCTCAGCAAATCCGAAGCCACCATGGATCTGTAGGGCTTCTCGAGTGACCCATTCGGCTGCTTTACAGACATAAGCCTTGACCATTGATGCTTCTAAACTGCCTTCGCCTTTGGCCATCATCTGTGCAACTGAGTAACTGTATTGACGCGACCCTTGGATGATCGCGGCCATCCGACCCAGTTTGGTTTTGGTGAGCTGATAATCGGCCACAGGACTTCCGAACACGACTCTGTCAGTTGCGTAGGCAAGGGCCTCTTCGTAGGCCGCCTGCATGACTCCGACAGCTCGTGCTGCAGTTTGAAGACGGCCGTTTTCAAAGCCCGCCATTTGCATGTAGAAACCTTTACCTAGACCCTCTTCGCCACCAATCAAGTTTTCTGCTGGAACAAACCAGTTGTCGAAAGCTATTTCGAAGCTGTGCATGCCTCGGTAACCCAACGTAGGGATGGCCCGGCCTTCCATAGTCCCGCCATCGGACTGAGAGAATTCGAAACTGTGACCTTCTGCCTGTGGTTTGGGCACTATGAACAGGCTCAGGCCGCGATGAGTTTTCGAACGGTCTGGGTCGGTTCTAGCCAGAAGCATTAAGACGTTTGCTCTTCCGGCGAATGTGCACCAGGTTTTCACACCATTGATCACCCATCCGTTGTCGACAGCCGTAGCGGTGACTTTGAGGTTTGCTACGTCGGATCCGTAGTCGGGTTCGGTTACCGCAACAGCCACCATGGTTTCGCCCGTAGCTATCTTGGGAAACCATTCTTGTTTTTGTTCTTCCGTGCCCCCTCTTTCGAGCGCTCGAGTGAGAATCTCGGGTCGAGTGATGAGCGAACCTCCAGCCCCCAAGGAGGCTCTCGAAAGCTCCTCGGTTGCAATAACCATTCCCATGTAGTCGCTCTCGCTGCCAGTAGCAAAGCCACCATATTCTTCGGGCACGGAAAGACCGAAACATCCGAGTTCCGCCAACCCTTCAATAATCTCCTCTGGAATGTCTGTGTCCTGTCGATGGATGTGTTCGGCTCGAGGGGCGACCTTGTCTTCGGCGAAGCGACGAAACGTATCCGACACCATCGTGAAGTCTTCATCTAAATGAAGTGGAGCCTCAATAGTCGCAAGCTCGGCAACAAATTCTGGTGCCCGGAATTGGCTAATAAAGTCTCGTGCTGCGTCGATTTCTCCCTCTTGAACGCCCCATGCTGCCTCACGTCCGAAGAGTTTGGAATGAAGATCAGTGAGAGCATCAGCGATAAACACACATGCGATCTTGCTTTCGCTTTCTCCTTTAGCTCCGTAGTCCAACAGGGAACGACTTATCTCAATAGCGGATGCTGAATGTGCAAGGTCGTATAGGAAACTTTGATGCTCATCAACATCTTCTAGAGATGCAGCGTGAGCGGTCGCTCTATCAATGATTGAGATGCCGATAGCCAAGGCATCTGCTGCTGCTTGTAGGTCAGGTGCGGTCATGAGTATCCACCACTTCATCCAGTCGAGACAATGAGTCAGGCTATGAGCAGAACCTTCAAATACACAAGGTTTTTCAAAACTGAAAATAACTCTAGAGGGAACTATTGCACTCTGAGGCCGGAGATTCCTACGATGACACGATCTTGTACGACTACCACCCCTAACGGAGAGATTTGTGAACACTCACGACCGCCCATTTGGTCGCTACTTCGAAGAGTTTGAAATCGGCGATGTTTATAGGCATTGGCCGGGTAAGACGATTACCGAAGCAGATGATCACCTGTTTTGCATGATCACTATGAATCATCATCCGCTTCATACCAATGAATGGTTTGCACAAAACGAAACTGTTCACGGAAAGAACGTTGTTGTTGGAAACCTTGTCTATTCATTAGTTCTCGGAATGAGTGTTCCAGATGTAAGTGGAGCGGCGATAGCAAACCTTGAGGTCGAAAGTCTTACTCACCAGCGCCCAACCTTTCATGGAGACACCATCTATGCCGCCACAAAAGTTTTAGAAACAAACGAATCCAAAAGCCGTTCGGATAGAGGGATCGTCACTGTTGAAACTCGAGCTATTAACCAACGCGAAGAAGAAGTTTGTTACTTCCGGCGCAAGGTGATGGTATGGAAGCGTGATGCTGCCCCTGCCCGGAACTTCCCCTATGGCGAAGATATCTGGCAAAATTGAAAACGATATCGAACTTGACAGACAGGCCTTGAATCAGGGTCTGTGTCAATGGGCGTCTACGACACTACGAGATTTACCGTGGCGTTCAACAAGGGACCCGTGGCCAGTGTTGGTGTCCGAAGTCATGCTGCAGCAAACACAAGTGAGTCGAGTTACGCCTAAATACATAGAGTTTCTAGAGCGATGGCCGTCGCCGGAGGCTTTAACTCAGTCCAGCGTCTCGGATCTCCTCAAGTTGTGGCAAGGGCTTGGCTATCCGCGTAGAGCCCGAAACCTCTACGACTCTGCTCATCAGATTGTTCAGGCCCACGACGGTAAGGTCCCAAGTGCTTTGGAAGACCTGCTACTCCTTCCCGGCGTCGGCCCCTATACGGCCCGAGCCGTATTGGTTTTCGCATTCGAGCTTCCGGTTGGTGTGCTGGATACCAACGTTGGGCGTCTGCTTGCCCGTTGGACAGGGCGCCCACTAGGACCAAAAGAAGCTCAGCGGATAGCTGACGAGTTGGTCGACCCCAACAGGCCGTGGCTGTGGAATCAGGGATTATTTGATTTAGCTGCCCTGCGGTGCGCGAAAGGAAATCCTGAGTGCAATAGGTGTCCGGTAAAAGAATGGTGTTCGTGGGGAGGTGTTGGTGTCGACCCCGCCGTGGGTAGTGCTGCTGTTTCAACAGCGCAGACCCGTTTTGAGGGCAGTGACCGGCAAGCTCGGGGACGCATGCTAAAAGCTTTGACTAGCGGACCAGTCCCCGCTGCCCAAGCAGCAACAATCATGGAATTACAAGATGACCCAGTCAGGGCCTCTCGTCTCATCGGAGACCTTCAAAATGAAAGTCTTGTCACTATGCAAGATGAGGCACTATTGCTTGGTGATTTGCTCTAATAACTCATCTATCGCTTTATCGGCAATAGTCACCATTTCATCATCAGTTCTGTCTTGGATCGGGTGCTCAACCCAAACCGCGGCAGCATCGAACCCCAGTGCCTTGGCTTGAACCTCTGCTCCGTCGATGAATTGAGTCGTCGCGACGAAGACGCCAGGAAGTCCTCGTCGTTCTAGATCAGTGATGTCATGCACACTGCATGACGTGCAGCTTCCTCAATCAGCTAACGCTTCTATCACTACGTCGCATTTGGTTGCTATCTCATGACGTAAGTCAACCGGAGCGGGTTTGGTGAAGGTAGGTTTGCGAAAACGCTCAACCCGTAAACCTCGTTCAACAAGTCGTTCTTCTATCCGGTCGAGGAAACGGTCACCCCTTGGTTTACTGATATCCAGCAAACCTACGGTAAGGCCATCAAGAGTTTCTGGTCGGGCTGCACGAGGAATATCGGCAGGAGTTGCCTCATTCGTCGGATCTAGAACTTTGGTCATAGCTTCTCCCTTACTACGGAGTGATTTCGACACAAACGGGGTCGGACCCCATTTCGCCGTTCACCCACCCCCCAATGATCGCCGAAAATAGCCCAGCCGCGCCACCACAGTGGACAATATGCAGCCCGTTTTCCCGGAATTTAGGTAAATACGAGTCCTCCACCCCTTCAGGAATACCCTCGGGGATGTTGCCAGCGCCGCGAACCAGTTCATGTCCGGGTCTGACTGTCAGCTCGTTTATACGTTCGGCCAATTGTTCTCGCGACCACCCAGACTCTCTAAAAACTCTTGAATGGTCAGGAGCTACTGCGAGAATTGCATCAAAGCCCAAAATAAGTTTGGGGTGTTGTATCGAGATCAGATTCGCTGCATAGGTTCGAGCCAGTGAATCCGGATCACGTGATAGTTGATCAACGAGATTCCTCGGCGCTTCGCCTGGGAACGCCAAAACCGTATTAGTTCCCGCTGGAAAGCCGTACATCGTCGAGATTGGAGGCCAAGGTGAGTCGTTTTCTCGTTCGGCGAAACAAAACCCAACCTTTCCGGGAGATCCGAATGCGGCTCTGTCCACCTCTCCTGGCCTTCCGCCGCCGACATTTCGAATAACAAGCTGTACCGCACGCCCAATAGTGCTATTTGCGCGGTTGCCTTGACCGAGAACATTGTTTCCGGAGTTCATACCTATTTGTTCAGCTATGGGTCCATTAACAATTAACACCGGAGCATGAGGCATAGTCGTAGCCAACAGACCATGCATGTTGAAAGTCTGGGTGCAGACCGCCGCCACACCCGCGAGAACTACTGGAAGATATTCAGGCCTGCATCCAGCCATCACAGCGTTGATAGCAACTTTTTCGACGGTGCAGGGCGCTAAATCCGGAGGGATAGAAGCCACAACCTCTTCTGGTGACCGCGTAGTTCCTTTCAGCATCGCCGCTACGCGCGCTTCAGTTGGTGGAACTACCGGAAGCCCATCCGTCCAACCGCGGTCGAAAAGGGCTTCATGAGTATCTTCAAGAGCAGCAAATTCGACGCGTCGGGCTGTGATGCTTGAACCGCCAAACCGAAGTTCCAAGTCTGGGCTAATTGAAGGGTCAACTGAAAGTGAGCCACATCCGGGTCTTTGATCCGGCAAGTCACGCCCTAATCCAGGAGTTTTGGTCAGTGATTCCCAGTTAGATCGAGACCAGCCAACAGTTCTAGATACTTCTTTGCCCTCTTCTACTGCAAGGAGAGTGGGAACCGTTTCAATGTTGTGATGCCAAGAAAATGCTAATTCTTCGTCAAATTGACGGTCGTCGATTCCGGCAGGAAAGTCAGGGTCATCTTGGGTAAAGACCGTTAGTTGAGTCTCTTTTCCTAACCCTATAAGAACTGGAATTATGAGCTCGCAGGTCGGGCAGTCCTTCTTTACAACGGCGACAAGCCCTTCTGGAAGGGGGGGTGACTCATTAAGACTCATATGTCGACGATAACCGGTTCTTGATAACTGTTCTAAACAGTTCGGAGTGACGGGGGACTACGCTTCAAACAACAATGAACGAGGAGTCGTAGTGACTGATATAGATCCAGGGCTATTTAGAAATGTTTTGGGGCATTTCCCCACTGGGGTTACCGCAGTCACGGCGGTCAATGAAGGCAAGCCAGTTGGGATGGCTATCGGCTCTTTCACCTCAGTGTCGCTTGAGCCGCCCTTGGTAGCTTTTCTACCAGGCAAAGAATCTGGCTCTTGGAAAGAAATTCGCGAAGCCGGGTCATTCTGTGTGAATGTCATGGGCCAAGATCAGATGGAAGTATGTGGCGTCATGGCTAGTCGAGCTGAAGATAAGTTCGAAAATGTTGATTGGTCACCCGCTCCTTCTGGTTCACCCATCATTACTGGCTCGGTCGCCTATATCGACTGTGATATTGAAGCCGTTCATGATGGTGGCGATCATGACATTGTCATAGGTCGGGTCCTAGGTCTCGAAGTTATGGATAGTAAATCCCCACTTGTTTTCTTCCAAGGAAACTACGGAACCTTTAGCTGACATAGAACAGTGGCATTTGCGGCGCGTTTGATATTGGGAATTGTTTTTCTTAGCTCTGGCGCTTTGAAGATACGCGACCCTTCATGGCTTCCGACAGCACGAAAATTTGGTGCACCTAGATTGGTTGCTGTCGCCCTAGCGCCAGTTGAGATTCTCCTGGGTGCGATGCTGCTTGTTGGTGCCGCGTCACCATGGCCATCTATAGCGGCGGAAATCATTTTGGCGATCTTTACGGTGGCTATGTTGCGGGTGATGCGCAGACCCGTCGAACACAGACCTGTATGTGCGTGCTTCGGCCGATGGACAGCCCGCCCTGTAGGCAGCAGTTCGGTTGTTAGAAACTTGATCCTGCTACTCCTGGCCGCTATCTCAACTGGGGTGTAATGGAGTAGCTAAGCCCAACATGTCAAGAATGAATGATGAGATAAACGCTTCCTCGCGCCAGGCGTCGTAACGACCAGATGGGCCACCGTGACCAGAGTCAATTTCGGTGCGAAATAAGATTGGTCGAGTGCTAGTAGTTTCAGCTCGCAGTTTCGCAACCCATTTCGCCGGCTCCCAGTATTGAACTCTCGGGTCGTTGAGCCCAGCCGTGACGAGGAGGGCCGGATGATTAGTTTGTTCGATATTCTCGTAAGGCCCATATGCGGCCATCATCTCGAACGTCGAAGGGTCATTTGGGTTGCCCCATTCCTCGTATTCGGTGACGGTAAGGGGAATGGTCGGATCGAGCATCGTATTCACGATGTCCACGAAGGGAACTTCAGCCACAACTCCAGCGAACGCGTCCGGTCGCTGGTTGACCATGACCCCCATTAGTAAACCTCCTGCGCTCCCTCCGCGAGCCACAATGTGGCCAGGGTCAGCCCACCCTTCGGTGACGAGGTGATCGCGACAACTCCCGAAATCCGTAAACGTGTTTTGCTTGTCTTGGAGTCGTCCCTGTTCATACCAACTGCGTCCGAGTTCGCCACCGCCACGAATGTGAGCTATCGCAAAAACGACGCCACGATCTAATAGTGAGAGGCGGGCAGAAGAAAAGGAAGCAGGTATTCCAATTTCATAAGCCCCGTAACCGTATAAGACTGTTGGCGCCGGCCATGACACAGCACTCGGTCGCCAGACGAGGCTAATTGGCACCTTTGTTCCGTCCGGAGATAATGCCCACGACCGCTGACTGCGGTACATAGAGAGGTCGACATCTCCAAGAACAGCCTGCTGTTTAATTAGAACTTGTTCCCTGCTGTCGATATCAATTTCATAGGTAGAGGGAGGAGTCACCATCGAGGTGTACCCGTACCTGAACGTACGGGTTGAATATTCAGCGTTAGCCCCTGGAGCTGCTTCAAAAACTGGCTCCGCCATCTGTATCTCAAAATCGGAACCCGTGTAATGGTCGAGGACGCGCATGATCGGAATACCTTCCCTACGTTCTGTGACGACAGTGAAGGTTTCGAAGGTATCTATGTCTTCAATTCTCACACCCTCCCGGTGCGGGATTAATTCTTCCCAGTTCTCATACCCCCAATCATGAACCGGTGCCTCCATTATTCGGAAGTCGACAGCGTCGTCGTTGGTCAGGATCAGTAACCGCTGTCCTTGATGGTTAATTCTGTATTCGTGCCCCTCGCGCCGAGCCTCCACTAGGGAAAGGTCACTTTTGGGATGATCAGCATCGAGTAACCAATACTCAGACGACATTTTTGATTCACTTCCGATAACGATGAATTGTTCGCTTCGTGTGGCCCCTATACCCACCCAAAACCGTTCGTCATCTTCAGTGAAAACCGTCACATCAAGTTTCGGGTCATTGCCCACTTGATGTCGGATGACTCTGTCAGGTCGACGAGCCTCGTCTGTCAATACCATGAACAAAGTTTTAGAGTCGTTTGCCCAAACCAAGCCATATGAAAGGCCGCTGACCCCCGCGTCAAGCACCTCACCAGTTTCGAGGTCTACTACCGTAAGTTCATATTCTTCGTTGCCTTGATCGTCAATCGTGTAGGCAAGCAGACGGTGATCAGGGCTTACTGAGAGATCACCTAGGGCGAAGTAATCTGAACCTTCAGCTAAATCATTTTCGTCTAATAACACCTCTTCGGATGTTGGATCTCCTCGAAGCTGGCGGACGTGCATTGGGTATTGAAGTCCCTCGCCTGTGCGGACTCCGTATTCCCAAACCCCTTTGGGTACAGGAACTGATTGATCGTCCTCTTGGATCCTCGACTTAATTTCGATGAAGATGTGTTCCCGTAAGTCTTTCAGGTGCTTGGTTGACTGCTCCGTCCATTCATTTTCAGCGCGTAAATACTCAAGTACAGCTGGATCATCTCGATGTCGTAACCAGAACCAAGGGTCCTCTGTCGAATAACCGTGCACCAACCGCGTGTGGGCTTGGCGGGGAGCGATTGGTGGTGACTGGTTTACGGGGTCCATTAACTGGACGCTAGCTGCCATTGGCCTCAGAACTAAAGGTGAACTGCCTGCTGGCGCGATAGTTTGCAGGTTGCTGACCGATCAACTGTTTGAGGTTTCGACATGCCTATTTATGCGTTAGGTAACCATCAACCCGAGATTCACCCTGATGCTTGGGTCATGCCCGAAGCAGTTCTGATTGGTCGCGTAAAGGTTGGAGCTCGCGCGACAATCTGGTCAGGGGCGGTCCTTCGCGCTGATGACAATGACATCGTGATTGGCGAAGAGACCTCAGTGCAAGACAACGCTGTGCTGCACGTAACTGAAGAACTGCCCACTATCGTTGGGCGCGGTTGCACAATTGGCCACTTGGCGCACTTAGAAGGTTGCACAGTTGAAGATGAAGCGCTTGTAGGCACTGGATCGATAGTGCTTCACGAAGCGGTAATTGGCGCTAGGGCGTTAGTAGGAGCAGGAGCAGTGGTCCCAGGAAGGATGCATGTGCCTCCAGGTTCGATGGCTCTGGGAACCCCGGCCAAAATCAGAGAAGGCGTTGATACAGACCCACTCATATTGCCTGGGGTGGAGACTTATATAAGTCGTGGCAAAACCTTTAGAGAACAGATGCGACGTATCGACTGAGCGGCGACAATAAATGACATAGGGTCAACGCATGAGAAAAGCGAAAATTGATCTCGGCAAAGTTGGCCTGTGGACTGGAGTTTTGGACAGCATGCCGTCTTCCGCGGCCAATGAACTTTGCGCAGAAGCGAGCGAACTCGGTTTCAAAACGATCTGGATTCCAGAGGCGGTCGGCCGGGACCCGTTTGTTGGAGCAATGCGGATACTTGAGAATACTTCTGATCTCGTGATTGCCACCGGGATAGCCAATATCTATGCCCGCGACGCAATGACCATGGCAAACGGACAGCGGAGTATCGAAGAGGCACACCCTGGTAGGTTCCTGTTAGGCCTAGGGGTCAGTCATCTGCATTTAGTTGAGTGGGTCAGAAAACATGACTATTCAAAGCCTTTGACTTATATGCGTGGATACCTCAAGGCCATGCATAAAGCCCGGTTTATGGCGGTTGGACCATCCGAGTTGCCTGAACTTGTCTTGGCGGCGCTCGGCCCCAAGATGCTTGAATTAGCTGCATCGGAAACCGCCGGTGCTCACCCATATTTTGTGCCGCCTGAACACACACAGATGGCTCGCGAGGTCATGGGCTCTGACGCTTTGCTCTACCCAGAGCAGATGGTTGTTTTGGAAGATGACCCAGGGGTAGCTCGATCAGTAGCTCGACAACACATGAAAACCTATGCTGCTTTGCCGAACTACGCGAATAACCTCATTCGACTGGGCTACGACGCTGGAGATATCGAAAGCTTGGCCGACAATGTGGTTGATGCGGTAGTTGCATGGGGCTCTCTCGATCAAATCTGTAACCGAGTAAACGAACATTTCGATGCAGGGGCAGACCATGTTTGTGTTCAAGTATTGACTGAGGAGCCACATCAGGTACCTGACGGATGGCGCAAATTGGCGCCCGCTTTGATTGGTTGACCTGTTGGCTTCCGTTCGTACCGAAATCACAGAACTCGCAACAGGGTTGGGAATGTTGGGGTTCGACAGTCCTGCCGAAGCAGTCAGCCAACTCCCGTCACAATTTATTGATGTAAGTGACCATGTGTGGGATCAATTCGCGCAAGCGGTCGACGAGTCTCTGCACCGGGTTGATTTCGCCGGTGCGTATCGGAATGGACAAGTGTTCTTGCAAGCAGACCACGGCTTACGAGGGCGGCCACCGCGTCTTATCGAATGGAAAGGTAGCCACCGCAGTCCAGGGCACGACCAGTTGCCAATAGATCTTCGGGTAGACCACGTCTATCTGATCTCTTGTAAGTACTCATCGAAGATTTTGCTCAATGCAGCGCCCGCTAACTTGTTCGCAGCGAATCGAGATGTGGGGGATTGGTATGACCACGCTGCCCCAGACGAGCATCAAGCTTTGTATGCGGCAGTGCGAGAAGAAGTTGAAAGCAATATCGATCTTCCGCCGTTTGTGGGCGACCTCGCGAAACACCATCGGATGGAGTTGAAAACAGCATTAGCTGACCGACAATGGAGCCCTAGATGCGCCGCGGCCTACCGAGATCTAGCTTTTGAAGTAGGCCGAGTTACGGCAAGTCAATGGCGTAAGTCCGTAGCCACAAAACGTCAGCGAGAATCTCTTTTGTGGCGCTTATTACGTATCGGGCCTGCACCCTATTACGTCCTTGGCTCAGCTAAAGACCGGTCGTTGCGCTTGTTAGTGACCACTCCGTGGGATTGGCGACGTCGCTTCGAATTTCGCGATCTCGAAATGTGGGGTGAGCAAGCAGGTCAACCCAAAATCGGATGGAGAGCAACCGTACGAGATCATGAAGCTTCAGAGGAAACCTATGTAGATGGGCATGTGGAAGTCCGCTGGAGCCATGGCCGTTTCGCACAAGCGCCGGAAGCCAAAGTTTATTTAGACACCCCGCATACGAAAGTGCCGGGATACTTGCAAATTGATGATGCTGAAGAATGGACAGGCCAAATAAGTGGGTCTGAAATTCAATTACCACTATCCTGATAGGGGTAAATATTCTCTCAGGAGTTTGAGTGACTGATACTGAGCCCAACGTTTCTATAGATGTAGGCAAATACCAGCTTGGCTGGAGCGACGAAGAGGACTACGTATACAAGCCCCAAAAAGGTTTGAACGAAGACATTATTCGCGAAATGTCTTTCCTCAAAAAAGAACCGGAGTGGATGCTCGACTTTCGCCTGCGGTCATATGAGATCTTTAAAAGAAAGCCGATGCCCAACTGGGGTGGGGACACCTCGCAGATTTATTTTGACGATATTTACTACTACATCAAGCCGACTGAAGGTCAGGTAGATGCTTGGGAAGAACTTCCAGATTCGGTAAAAGATACCTACGAAAAATTAGGGATACCTGAAGCGGAACGAAAGTACCTTGCCGGTGTTACTGCGCAATATGAGTCGGAGGTGGTGTACCACCGAAACCGAGAAGATCTAGAAGAGCAGGGTGTGATCTTCTCCGATATGGATTCAGCGGTAAAAGAACACCCTGAAATAATCCAAAAGTATTTCGGCACCATTATCCCTCCTGGTGACAACAAATTCTCGGCGCTGAACTCAGCTGTCTGGTCTGGCGGATCGTTTATCTATGTCCCGCCTGGGGTCGAGGTAGAAATGCCGTTGCAGGCTTATTTCCGAATCAACGCGGAGAATATGGGTCAATTTGAACGCACCTTGATCATCGCTGATGAAGGCGCGACAGTGCACTACATCGAAGGATGCTCTGCGCCTGTATACAGTTCAGATTCTCTCCACTCAGCCGTCGTTGAATTGGTTGCATTGCCTGGTGGTCGGATCACTTACACAACGATTCAGAATTGGTCCAGCAACGTATTCAATCTCGTTACTAAGCGAGCGGCGGCATATGACGAAGCTCATGTGGAATGGATTGATGGAAACATAGGTTCACGGCTGACTATGAAATATCCAGCGGTGTATCTCATGGGGCCAAAGGCCTCTGGCGAGGTTCTATCTGTTGCCTATGCAGGTGAAGGTCAGCACCAAGATGCTGGAGCGAAGATGGTCCACGCAGCTCCCGAGACGTCATCAAAAATTGTGTCCAAATCGATCTCTAAAGACGGTGGACGCACTACCTACCGCGGCTTGGTAAGAGTGGAAGAGGGCATGAATGATTGCCGCTCCCATGTTCAGTGTGATGCACTTTTGCTGGATGAAATAAGCCGATCTGACACCTATCCATACCAAGAAATTGGATCTCGGGACGCTGAAATTGGCCATGAGGCGACGGTTTCGAAAGTTGCCGACGACCAGCTTTTCTATCTTATGAGTCGAGGGCTGTCGGAAGAACAGGCGATGGGGATGGTTGTTAACGGCTTTATTGAGCCGGTCACTAAGACCTTACCTATGGAATATGCGGTTGAATGGAGTCGACTTATAGAACTCCAGATGGAAGGATCCATCGGGTAACCCTTTGACCGGGTTATGAGTCCGTAAAGGAAAGGCCATAGCCGGAGTAGTGATCGCTGCTTCTCCTGGGTACGGTCACCATGAAATCTTTAATGGAGGTTTTTAGGTGCGTACACCGAAAGACTTTTTTTCACCACTAGCTCTTGGGGCACCAGACCCCCTTAGAGAGATTCCATTCCGCCCTTCGCGGATGATCCATTTCTTCGACCCCTCTAACGAAAAAATGAGATCGAAAGTTCCGGCAATAGCACCCACTGTCGATGTACTGCTTGGAAATCTCGAGGATGCAGTTGCAGCAGATAACAAAGAAGCGGCGAGAGCGGGCTTGGTAGAAGTCGGTCAAACCTGGGAGAGCGGAGAAACTCAGTTATGGACCAGGGTCAATAGTCTTGACTCCCCGTGGTTTTTGGATGACCTAATGACGTTAGTAACTGAAATTGGGGACAAGCTTGACGTGGTTATGATTCCCAAAGTCGAGGGAAGCGAAGATATCCATTTCGTAGACCAGTTACTCGCCCAGCTAGAAGCGCGAGCCGGTCTGAACCGACCGATTTTGGTGCATGCAATCTTGGAAACAGCTCAAGGCGTTGCGAATGTAGAGGATATTTGTGGCGCTAGTCCGCGTATGCAGGGTCTTTCCTTAGGGCCAGCTGACCTAGCGGCTGACCGTCGGATGAAAACCACCAGAGTTGGGGGAGGGCACCCCGGCTATCTCGTTCGACAGGACCCAGAAGAAGGTCGAGATGATGATTCTCGGATTTCTTACCAACAAGATCTTTGGCACTACACGCTCGCCCGAATGGTCGATGCGTGTGGCGCTCATGGGATTCTTCCCTATTACGGACCTTTCGGAGATATAGCAGACACAATCGCGTGTGAAGATCAGTTCCGAAACGCCTACCTACTCGGATGCGTGGGCGCCTGGAGTTTGCATCCCGTACAGATAGACATTGCTAAGAAAGTATTTAGCCCTGAACCATCTGAAGTTGCTTGGGCAATACGAGTAATCGAAGAAATGGGAGATGGGACTGGGGCGGTAATGCTTGATGGCAAAATGCAAGACGATGCCACAGTCAAGCAATGCCATGTGGTGGTTAACCTTGCCAGGGAGTTGGCTGCTAAAGACCCAGATTTAGCCGAAAGATACGGGTTCTGATCCGTCAGAACCAACCCATAGTTGCAGGAGATGCAGACATGTCGAGTTATCGGCCCAGACGTTCCGTACTTTATATGCCCGCTGCTAATGAACGAGCGTTGGAGAAAGCCAAAGACATTCAAGCTGACGCTTTGATTTTCGATCTTGAAGACGCCGTAGCTCCAGATAGTAAGGAGATAGCTCGTCAACAAGCCTGCGCAGCAGCAGCTTCTTCCGATTACGGAAACCGTGAACTGACCATTCGTTGTAATGGCTTAGATACCCCCTGGGGTAGAGAAGACGTCTTAGCTGCTGCCGCTGCGGCTCCATCGGCTGTCGTGATCCCAAAGGTTGATGGTTCCGATTATTTGGATGAAATTTCAGAGTTGCTGAATCAGGGCGGAGCTCCGTCTTCGACCCAAATATGGGCGATGGTGGAGACACCAACCGGAATACTCAACGTTGATCAAATTGCTCGACACGAACGAATGTCGGTCATGGTTCTAGGAACCAACGACATGGCTAAGGAACTTCGCGCGACGATCACTGCCGATCGCACAACACTCCTGCCGTATTTATCCATGTGTCTGCTGTCAGCGAGGGCCGCGGGTATCGGGATCCTTGATGGTGTCTATAACGACATCAAAGATGAGGCTGGTTTTGAAGCTGTCTGTGTTCAAGGCGCCGAAATGGGATTCGACGGGAAAACGCTTATCCACCCAAACCAGGTTGCCCCGACCAACATGGTCTTTTCGCCCAGTATGGACGAGCTCGACTTTCACAGACGTGTCATTGAAGAGTTTGAAGCAGCTGAAAAAGATGGCCGAGGAGTGTTAACAGTCGATGGCAAGATGATTGAAAATCTCCACGTCGACGAAGCCCGTCGAGCGATAGCGGTTGCTGAAGCTATTGCTGCCCTCTGACCAGGAATAACGTTTCCTAACTCGTCTATTCATAGAAGAGGCGCGACAATATAAGTATGCCTATGCGCACCAATTGTCGTCACTATGAGACCCGGTCATATGGCAACGGCGAGACTGTAAGGAAATGCAACTTAGATTTGGCGCCCGAGGCCCCTTGGCGGTGTCCAGACGATTGCCCCGAGTACGCTCCTCGACGAATCGATGTGGCTTGGGACCATGGATCTCTTGGCGTGCGGGACTTCGCCGAAGAGCCTGCAAGTTTGGGAGATGACGACTCGATAGCAGCCCTCCTGGATGCAGCCGAGGACATCGTGAATGCTGCGGGTCCGGACATCTTGATGGAACTTGAAGCGGAGAAAAACAAGAAGGGACGTCGTCGTCCGCGAATAAGCAAAAAGGCTCGGGCAAAAAAAAGAAAGAAAGGTAAGAAACGCTGAATCGTTGAAACGGGTATTTCTACTATCTAGATAGGTAGAATTAGTTGTTGTGACATCCATCGGAACGACTCTGTTCGAGGCCCCAGATTGGACTGGAATAGGCGGTTCTCCCGAGCATATTGAGCGGCGAAAAGACGCCGAGGAAAGAGCTTCGCGTCTTGGGCTACCGTCTTTTGAAGAGGAGCTCTGGCGTTACACACCAATCGATGAATTAGACCTTTCTAAATACAAACTGCTTCTGCCCGGAGGGCCGGTCCTCGATTCGGGTCTCACCGATGGCATTGATAAGGAAGCAGCCGCCGTAATCGATGTTGTCAATGGGAAAATCTCTGCAGTCTCAACCTTTGACGAGTCAATTTCGGTGCATTCCACAGGAGACAAACTTGAAAACGCAATTGGCTCGGTCGTGTCGCCCGACTTCGACTTCTTCGCCGATTGCAACCTGGCATACAACACGGCCCCGGTATTTGTTGAGATCGCACCCAATTCGGTTGTCACATCTCCGATTCTGATTCGACACCACACCAGCTTCGAGAATCTTGCTTGGTTCCCTCGAGTATTCGTTCATGCGGGCGAGAACTCCGAAGCAACAGTGATTGAACATCAAAGCAGCACCGACGTGGACGCGTTGGTATGTCCAGTGATCGAAATAAACGTTGCGCAAGCAGCTCGCCTGAAATACCTCACCGTCCAAGAGCACGGCGCCAACATCTGGCAGATTGCTACCCAGGTCGCAAACGTGGGCAGAGATGCCCATGTATCGCTAAACCAAGTGGCCTTAGGCGGTGCATACGCCCGAGCGAGAATAGACACCAAGATGATGGGACAAGGTTCCTCCAGCA
Source organism: Acidimicrobiaceae bacterium (assembly GCA_002722565.1). Lineage (GTDB taxonomy): Bacteria > Actinomycetota > Acidimicrobiia > Acidimicrobiales > Poriferisodalaceae > MedAcidi-G3. The sequence goes on along the minus strand of PBMG01000003.1, from coordinate 182,336 downwards.
GTACTACAGCGGTTTATTTTGGCAGACAAAAAGCGAAACATGACTTCAGAACCTTTCAAAAACACGAAGCCCCACACAGCAATTCCAACCTACTGTTTAAAGGCGTAGTCGATGATGAAAGTCGAGCTATCTATAGCGGCCTCATACGAATCGAGTCAGACGCAGGTGATGTAAACGCTTATCAAACCAACCGAACGCTAAAGCTTTCTGATGAGGCTTGGGCAGAATCGGTTCCAAACCTTGAAATCGAAAATAATGACGTCAAATGCAGTCATGCATCTGCAGTGGGACCCATTGACGAAGAGCAAAAATTTTACCTAGAAAGCCGTGGCGTACCAGCTGACATCGCCGAGGCACTAGTAGTCAAAGGCTTTTTCGCAGACGTCTTAGAAGCGCTTCCTTCATCGCTAGTTAGCGAAGCCGTCAACCTTCGAATTGAAGAACTTCTCGCACTTGACCTAGAGCTGAGCCGACGATGACTCACCTATGTAGCGCCGACGAGATCGAGGATGGAGAAGCACGAAGATTCGACGTGGAAGGTCACCGCATCGCCGTTGTCAGAATCGGAGAAACATTCCACGCAATAGGAGACAGGTGCAGCCATGCGAACTATTCACTCTCCGAGGGAGTTGTATGGCCCGATGACTGCGCCATCGAATGTCCTAAGCATTTCTCCAAGTTTGACCTTCGAACAGGAGCGCCTGACGTTTTTCCTGCCACCCAACCAGTGCCGGTCTATCCAGTAAGCCTCACCGATGGTGAAGTAGAAGTGGAGTTACCATGACCGTCCTCTCTATGAAAAACCTCGGCGTAGCAGTCGCAGAGCAACAGATTCTTCATGGAGTTGACTTAGAGGTTGCATCGGGAGAGGTCCATGCTGTGATGGGCCCAAATGGCGCGGGTAAGAGCACACTTTCAAACGCGATCATGGGTAAAGCGGGCTACCAAATCACAAGCGGCTCGCTGGAATTAGATGGACAAGATCTTTCAACTCTCCCAACGTGGGCACGAGCTCAAGCCGGACTTTTTCTCGCCATGCAATATCCCACTGAAGTTCCTGGAGTGTCAGTGCGCGAGACTCTGGAACTCGCCTTAGCCGAACGTTCAAGCCAAGAAATAGATGTTCAATCCAGGCTTCTTGAAGAAGCAGAAAAAATTGGACTGGCAAATGAACTTTTGGAGCGCGCCCTAAATGTCGATATGTCAGGTGGAGAGAAAAAGAGAAATGAAACCGCTCAGTTAGCAGTTCTGGATCCTCAAATTGCAGTTCTAGACGAGTTGGATAGCGGGCTTGATATCGATGCCTTGCGAGCTTGCGCTGAGCGCATTGAGGGTATGACTGAGCAAGGACTAGGAGTTCTGTGCATCACCCATTATCACCGGCTGCTTGATTATTTGCCCGCTGACCACGTCCATATCTTGGTGGGTGGTCGAATTGTCGAGAGTGGTGGCCCTGAACTCGCAGTCGAGCTTGAAGCTGAGGGCTATTCGCGTTTTATCGAATCCGATGATGAATCTGAAGGAGTGTCGGTGGCGATTGGCGGACGATCACAGCAAACAAGCAGCTCAATATCTGAGGCTGACGATCCCTTTGCGGATCCACTTGCCTAAACACATTGGTTTAGTGCCACTTTTAGGCCCGGTTACACTTGTTAGCGTTCCACCCGACTTGACAGTCATTGGGAGCGAAACACAATGAAACGCGAAGTGTTGACGACTGAACAACTTGTGGTTGTTGCCCGAGAACTGCCCGAATGGGCGATCGTTGCGGATGGGCTAGAACGCATCTTTGAGTTTGGTGATTTCGTTAAGGCATTTTCCTTTATGACGGCCGTTGCCATGCATTGCGAGCGCTTAGATCATCACCCTGAGTGGTCTAATGTATATGGGACGGTTCGAGTTCGACTCACTACCCATGATCGGACCGGTATTACTGATCTAGATGTCGCTATGGCTGAGCTTATGGAAAGTCTTGCCTATGCGTGACTTTAGAAGTGCGCTCTTCAGGGTCTACAGGATGTGGTCGAAGCTGCGGCCAGCGAAACTGACTATTGGAGTTCGGGCACTAGTTCTTGATGAAGAAGATCGAATTTGCCTAGTTCGCCATAGCTATCGAGATGGTTGGTATCTGCCGGGCGGAGGCGTTAAGACCGGCGAGTCTCTGGTTGATGCTATGCAGCGAGAATTACGTGAGGAAACAGGCGTAGAACTTCCTGAGACACCTCAGTCCGTTCACGGGGTGTTCTCATCGTTTAATGAAAATAAGAGCGACCATGTTGTCGTCTTTGTGGTGAAGGACTGGTCAATCAGCTCTTCCGTGTCTTCGGAAATAGCTGAGGTTGGTTTTTTTGCTTCGGACAACTTGCCTGAGGGAACTTCAGCAGCCACTACAAGGCGGATTAAAGAGCAGGTCACAGGTGTTCCGCCCGGACACCGCTGGTAAAGAGTTACCCTTCTAACTCGCCGAGTCCGGTCAACAAAGCGTTCCATGAAAGGGTCGCGCATTTGATGCGGACAGGAAACTTGACGACACCTTTGAGCGCTTCAAGGTCACCGAGTTCGAAAACTTCGTCCGAAGTTTGCTCCGACGCTTCAGAGCCGATCTCCTCTTCGTGGATAGACATCATTGCTTTGAACCGTCGGGTCACTTCGCGCACTTCGTCTATAGATTTCCCTTTAACAGCCGCTGACATCATTGACGCTGAAGCTTGACTAATCGAACACCCGTGGCCAGCTATCCGAACCTCTGAAAGCGAATTGTCGCTGATCTCGAAGGTGACCGTTACTTCGTCTCCGCAGAGAGGATTAAAACCCTCAGTTCTATGGGCGGGAGGAGAATCGAGCTCGCCTTGGTTACGTGGATTCCTGTAATGATCCAGGATGATTTCCTTATAGAGATCATCAAGTCCAGGCACTCGAGACTCCTCTGCTCATAGCGCGAACATTTCGCCTGCAGGCTCTAGCGCGTCGACCAAAGCATCGATATCTGATTCGTCGTTATACAAATACATTGAAGCACGTGATGTTGCCCCGACCCCTAGTAATTTCATCAACGGCTTTGCACAATGATGACCAGCTCTAATGCATATACCCCTCTGGTCCAAAACCTGGCTTAGATCATGAGGGTGAACATCTCTATATTCGATCGATAAAACACCGCCACGTTGATCTGGGTCCCTTGGTCCATGGATGGTTAGCTCATCGCCGTAACGATTATTTAGAGCATTCATGGCGTACTTGGTGAGCTGGATCTCATGTTGACGAATGTCAGCCATGCCCAAAGACTCAAGAAACTCAACAGCCGCACCTAAACCAATAATTTCAGCTATTGGGGGCGTTCCGGCTTCGAACTTGTGGGGTATTTCGTTGGCTGTGAACCCGTCTTTTCTCACGTCCACAATCATTTCGCCGCCACCAAGAAATGGTGGCATCGAATCAAGGAGTTCTTCGTGACCCCAAAGCACCCCGATGCCTGTAGGCCCACACATCTTATGGCCCGTGAAGCACATGAGATCTGCACCGAGATCTTCTACGTCAGTTGGGAAGTGTGGAACATACTGGCTGGCGTCGACTGTAACCAGAGCACCGATCTCATGAGCCCTGTCGGCGATTTCGCGCACCGGGTTCAAGGTTCCCAAAACATTGCTCATAGCTGTGAGGCTGACCATTTTCACCCCATCTAGCAGTTGATCGAGCGAAGTTAGGTCCAGTTGGCCGTCGGGAGTCAGGGGAATCCATCGAATTTCGAAACCCAGTTCAGCGCTGAGAATCTGCCATGGAACTATGTTCGCGTGGTGTTCCATGTCAGTGATAAGTACAGCATCGCCATGAGAGAGATTCTGTCCGCCCCACGATCGAGCGACCAGGTTAAACGACTCTGTCGCGTTCTTTGTGAAGACAACTTCATTGGCGGAGTTAGCCCCGATGAATTTAGCTATGCGCTCGCGTGAACTTTCCATAGCCTCAGTGGCTTGAGCAGCGATTTCGTATGCGCCGCGATGCACGTTGGCGTTGATAGTCCGGTAGTAGTCGTTCATTGCTTCGATCACAGCGGCCGGTTTCTGCGATGAAGCAGCTGAGTCTAAATATACGATTTGATGGCCATTCACGACTTGAGAAAGAAGCGGGAATTGTTCTTTTATGTTGCGTGGCAGGCTCATGACTCGAACCGCTCGTAGCCCTCTTTTTCTAAATGTTTGGCGAGTTCAGGCCCGCCTGATTCAACTATGCGGCCATCGAACAGTATGTGGACATAGTCAGGGTTGAGCTCAGATAACAGGCGCTGATAGTGGGTGATTAAGAGGACCCCCATCTCCGGTTTTTCCTGTTGGACTTCTCGCACACCTTTTGCAACCACTTTTAGGGCATCAATATCGAGGCCGGAATCTGTCTCATCAAGAATTGCGAACTCAGGTTCAAGAATTGCCAATTGAAGTATTTCATTTCGCTTCTTTTCTCCTCCAGAGAATCCCTCATTGAGGTAACGATCCATAAAGGAGGCATCCATATCTAAGCGACCCATCCACTCTTGCATAGCTACGTAGATATCGATTGCAGAGACATCCTCGGAGCGTCGCGCTGAGGCCGCTTGTCGAAGGAAGTTGCGGACAGAGACCCCTGAAATTTCTTGGGGGTATTGGAAGGCTAAAAACATTCCAGCCTTAGCTCGAACATCAGGGTCCCAGTCAGCTATTTCATCACCGTGGAGGCGGAGCTTTCCACCTGTGACCTCATACTCGGGAGACCCCATCAGTGTTGTAGCCAGTGTTGATTTACCCGATCCGTTTGGACCCATAACCGCGTGAATCTCACCGGAGTTGACCGTCAGATCAACTCCGTGCAAGATGCTCGGACCTTCAGCGGCCCGAACCTCGAGTGCCTCAATCTCGAAGAGCGGCGGTGCCATACAAGTCAGTGTATTGGCGCTTTCGAGCAATTAGCACTGTCTTGATAGTGCAAATTAAACCTTTACGAGGATGGGTAATTCTCGTCGCTGTTTAGCTAAGGAAATCTCTGCAAACGTCAAGCCAAAATTGTGTTGTCAAACTCAGTGACTCCACGTCGATTCGCTCATTGTGGCCATGGAACCGGGTCATGAAGTCACTCGATTTTAAGTCAGGGCTAAAAAGACCAGCACCGTAAGCAACTGATCCAAGCTCTCGATATACACGGGCATCAGTGAAGCCGACGATGAACTGGGGAGAAAGACGAGCGGTTGGAAAAGGTTGGTTTACAGCTTTTTGGATTGTGTCCCACAGTGGGTTGTCCATCTGACTAACGCTTGCCGGGTCGTTCATGATTATTTCCACTTCAACCTGGTCTGCTAAATCACCCAATGCAGCATCGAGATGGGCTTGAACCTCTGCGGTGGACTCTCCTGGAAGTGTGCGGATATCGACGTTGACGTCTATTTGATCTGGAATGACGTTGGTCTTCATCTGCCGGTCTGATTCGGCCAAGTTTGGCGAAAAGGTCGTGTGGGTGCAGCTATAGAAATGTCGAGCGACCCCCTCCACTGGATGAGCATCCAACCAGTCATCGATCCGGTCAGTGTCCAGCATGATTGACTTAGTCTCCTCATCAACATCGAGGATGCTTACTTGCTGGCGCCAAAGTTCGTGAAATTGGGCGGGCGGACGGTAATCAGCGAGTCTTTGGATGACCCCCGCCGCTCTGACCAGAGCGTTATCTGACTTGAAGGGCGCCGATCCGTGCCCGGGGGTGCCTTTGACGCGGAGCTTTCTCCAAGCGACACCTTTTTCACCAATATTGACCCCTATGTAGGGTTGCTCCGAGGTTCCGGTGTGTAGACCCCCATTTTCAGTTAATACGTAGTCAGCCATAATCGCATCTGGGTGATGGTCGGCCATCCATTGCGCACCGTGAGCTGACCCAGACTCTTCGTCGGCTACAGCAAAGTAGAGAAAATCACCGGAAGGCCGAAATCCGCTAGTAGCAAGATGTTTAAATGCGACCGCTTGTGAAGAAGTTAAGTTGAGCATGTCAACTGCTCCTCGTCCCCAAACTTCGCCATCTACCAGTTCTCCTCCGAATGGGTCTCTGTCCCAACCCTCGGGGTTGACTGGCACAACATCGGTATGGCCCATGAGACATAGGCTGGGTGCGTTTGGGTCGGTGCCGGCAATACGAGCTACCAAAGATTTTCGGCCCGGTGTGGGCTCGAAGGTCTCGATGTCGATGCCTGGTCCCTCAAGGAAGGTCTCTAAAGCATCAGAGTTGAGTACTTCATTGCCCGACGCAGCGGTTCCGTCGTTGACACACGCATTGCGAATGAGAGTTTGTAAGAGCTCAATAGTGGTCTGAGTTCGTGCCTCTTTGTCAGTTGCCATTTAACGAGCGTAGATGCATTTGTAGTCCGCGATGCACAGCTACCCAATTGCATTTGAGGGACTCCTGACTCTTAGTCCTTCACCCTCGGTCATCTTGTGATGGAATGCATGGGTGACAACTGAGCCATTGTGTGAGCTGACTGCCCTAGAAATGCGAAGTCTCCTAGATTCAGGAGAGGTCAGCGCCAGAGAACTCCTGGCAGCGCACCTCGAACGCATTGGGCAAGTGAATCCTGAACTCAACGCAATCGTTACCCTGATACCTGAAATTGCTTACGAAAAGGCTCTCGAAGCAGATGAGGCTCAGACGCGAGGCGAAAAATTAGGTTTGCTGCACGGCTTGCCGATTGCTCATAAAGACCTAGTTGACACTGCAGGTGTGCTTACAACCCTGGGGTCACCCATATATCAGGACAGAGTCCCCGACCAAGACGATCTGATAGTGGAACGTATTCGTGATGCAGGTGCGATCATGATTGGGAAAACAAACACCCCTGAGTTCGGCGCAGGTTCTCAAACATTCAATGAAGTATTTGGAGTCACGTCCAACCCATATGACACCTCCAAAACCTGCGGTGGCAGTAGTGGCGGTGCCGCCGTAGCGCTAGCCGCGCGAATGCTTCCCATCGCCGATGGTTCTGACCTAGGTGGATCGTTACGAAATCCAGCGTCATTCTGCAATGTGATTGGCTTTCGACCTTCGGGCGGACGCGTCCCAACTGTCCCTAGTTCCAATCTGTGGATGCCGATGGCAACAAAAGGCCCTATGGCACGAACAGTCAGCGATATAGCGCTGTTCATGCAGGCCATAGCTGGACCTCACCAGCTAGCGCCCAGCTCCAACGTTGAGTCACCAGAAATATTTGCTGGCTCATTAGAACGAAATTTCAGTGGTACCAGAGTTGCCTGGTCACCTGACTTGGGGGGCTTACCAGTGGACCCAGCAGTACGTGCCGCCCTCGCTTCTGTACCCGACCGTCTTTCGGATTTGGGTTGCGAGGTAATAGAGAGTTGGCCCGATCTCTCTGACGCCCCAGAGATCTTCCAGACACTTCGGGCTGAAATGTTTGCCCACAGCTATGCCGCATTGTTGGAAACGCATCGAGACCAGCTCAAACAAACTGTTATATGGAATGCTGAAAAGGGCTTGGCAATGTCAATGAGAGACCATGGAGAAGCTTGTTTCAAACAGGCTCAAATGTTTGCTGAGTTGCAGAGCTTCATGGCTGACATCGACTTTTTGGCGTGCCCAGTTACACAAATTCCGCCTTTTTCGAAAGACGTTGAGTACATCAAAGAAATTGAAGGTGTTCGGTTCGACACTTATATCGACTGGATGAGGTCGTGTAGTGACATCACTACCACGACTCACCCAGCGATCTCAGTGCCTGCCGGGTTTACTCCCGAAGGTTTACCTGTGGGCCTTCAGATTGTCGGAAGAAGCCGCGATGATCGTTCGGTGCTGGAACTTGCTTACGCCTTTGAGCAGGCAACAGGCGTTGGTCAGCGGCGCCCGCCGCTACTGGACGGCTAAGTCGAAGTAGCGCTGGAGCCTTTATATTCGTTCGAAGTATCGGCGTCGTTCCCAGTCAGTGACTGCAGCATCGAAAGCGGTGCTTTCGTTTCGCCAGAAATGGCTGTAGTGGTCAACAACAACTTCGCCGAGCACCTTTCTGACGAAACCGCTTGATTCGAAAAGTTGGGTCGCTTCGCGTAAGGAAACAGGTAGAGAAGCCGGTTCAGATTGATATGCGTCTCCTTGTAGAGGTGGTGGTGGTTTCGTATGAGATTCGAGCCCCTCTAACCCGGCGGCGATTGCTGCCGCGTAGGCCAGATAAGGATTCACGTCAGCTCCAGGTATGCGACATTCGATTCGAAGTGACTGCCCTTCACCGACAATTCGAAACCCTGCCGTGCGGTTGTCAGGAGACCAAGCAGAGCCGGTCGGGGCCCAGGATTGTGATTGGTAACGCTTATATGAATTAACTGTTGGGGCAAAGCACGGCATTAGATCTCGAAGGTGAGACAGCCAGCCGCCAAGAAAATGAGTGAAAGTTTCTGAAACCTCTAGCCCGGCTATTTTGTTGTCACCGACGAACAAATTGGTTTCTTGGTTTGTTGACCAAAGACTGAGATGTAGATGAGAGCTAGATCCGGCTTCGGTGTCATGAGGTTTAGCCATGAAAGTCGCAGCGGCTCCCTGTTGGTCGGCGACTTCTTTGACGCACTGCTTCAGCAATACGTGGCGGTCAGCCATTTCTAGGGCGTCGCACCAGCGGATATTTAGTTCGTGTTGTCCTCGTCCAAATTCGCCTTTGGTTGACTCCACTGGGATCCCCATGTTTTTTAGGTGGCGGCGGAATGCTCCATTGAGGTCCTCTGTGCGTGCTCCCTGCAACAGGTGGTAGTCCTCCACGTACCAGCCTGCAGGTTTCAAACTGTTGTAATCCCCCAGCGCGGCATCTCGATACGTCGTGCGGTAGAGGAAATATTCGAGTTCCGATGCCACCATGACTCGCATACCGAAGTCTTCGAGCCGCCGAATTTGATTTCGAAGGATTGACCTCGGGGCCACCGCAATTAGGTCTCCGTCGTGAGTAAGTAGATCGCACATTATTAATGCGGTCCGATCGAGCCATGGGACGGGCCTCACGGTCTTCATGTCTGGGGCGAGATGAAGGTCTCCGTAGCCGAGGTCCCAGTTGGAAAAAGCAAACCCGTCGACTGGCTCCATTTCCATGTCGACGGTCAACAAGTAATCGCAGGCATGGGTCCCAGAGGGGTCTTCAAGAAAGAATTCGGCGTCGAGCCGTTTCCCCAGGAGCCGCCCGTAGTGATCAGTGAAGGCCAGTACCACGGTGTCGATGCGGCCTGCTTTTGTTGCGTCGGTTAGCTCTTGCTCGTTCCACCCATTTTCCCGACGCAAGTCGTCCTTTTCTCGACGTAGTTCATCCAGTTCGGCTTTGGCGGCGTCCAATAACGTCGGGAAATTAGGGGAAATAGGCGAGGCAGGGGTACCGATAGCTTCTTGTGTTGGCATGCCAGTGCCTGGATCTAACATGTCACCGGGCAGGGTGTTTCCCCTCTCTGGCCCATTATTGGTACCCCTAACTGTCCCGCTATCACGCTCTCTGGCCTCTCTAGCTGCTGCCCTACGTTCACGAATTTCATCCGCTTCAGCTCGATCTTTAGCCATTTGCGCAGCGGTTTCTTCGGCTATAGCCCGAGCTGCAATGCGTTTTTCCCGGGTTTCAGCCATCCTTGCTTCGAGTCTTGCTGCTTCGGCAGGGGTACCGATAGCTTCTTGTGTTGGCATGCCAATGCCTGGATCTAACATGTCACCGGGCAGGGTGTTTCCCCTCTCAGGCCCATTATCGGTACCCCTAATTGTCCCGCTGTTTCCCCTAAAACCGAACTGCGCTAACCAAGTACCAGGAAGCAGCCAAAAGCCTTCAGCGTTCTTTGTGGCGCCCGGAATCCCTTTAGCTATGCGGCGACGGAGGGTTCGTTCGGAAATTTTGTAAAGCCGCACAGCGTCAACAGTTGTGTAGAAATCAGTTGGCATGTCAACCAGTAGTACCAGCGGAAGAATGGCATGCCATGCTAATTATGTATACAGGTAGCTACTGCGTCCTTGGGGTAGTTATTCAAGTTCCGTACGCGATGAAGATAGATGTCTGTTGATGTAGCTGAGGCGTGACCTAATTCACATTCGAAGATCGCACAACATGAGTGAGTACCACCGCTGAATGCCACAAAAGTTACAAGGCACTGCAGAAGCTAGCTAGTCAGTGTCTAGGCGCCATTGGTTCTGCCATATCGACGCCAGTAGTGTTGGTTCAGATGAGTGACCTTGCGATTGAGGCGTGTGGACTAGTAAGAAAGTTCGGCGACAATCACGCGGTTGATGGAGTTGATTTAGCGATCCCTCGAGGAGAAATCTACGGCTTCCTTGGCCCAAACGGAGCCGGTAAATCGACGACAGTCAAAGTCTTGTGCACCTTGCTTGCACCTAGTGCCGGTTCAGCGATGGTCGCGGGCCACGACGTTGTGAAAGGTGCAGCCGAAGTAAGAATTCGTATAGGGGTGGCGCTCCAAGAAGCAGCGTTAGATGACAAGCAAAGTGGTCGAGAAATCCTTGACCTACAGGCACGGCTCTTTGGCCTTAATTCGGATGACCGAGATGAAAGAGTCAGCCGGTCGATGGAGTTGGCTGATCTGGGTGACGCTATCGATGATTGGGTGCAGACCTATAGCGGTGGAATGAAACGACGACTGGATTTGGCAGCCGCGCTTATCCACGATCCAGAAGTGTTGTTTTTAGATGAACCGACGACCGGTCTAGACCCAGTCAGCAGAGCTCGGGTTTGGGACGAAGTGAGGCGCCTCAACGAGATGTACGGAGTCACGGTTTTTTTAACCACCCAATACCTAGAAGAAGCAGATGCGTTGGCTGACAGGGTTGGCATTATCGACGAAGGCCGAATTGTTCAAGAAGGCAGGCCGATAGACCTTAAGAGGAGTGTGGGATCTGATGTCATTGTGGTGGAACTTGTCGACAAATTAGATCAAGCCGCTGATGTTGCGGCTGGGTTGTCGGCAGTCGATAGTGTCACCATCGGTGCGCAGGGGATAACGATCTCGACAGCCGATGGGGCGGGGCTCGTCGCTGAGGTGGCCGTGGCTTTTAGCAGACAAGACATTTCCCCTCAATCTTTAACTGTGAGAACTCCATCGCTCGACGATGTCTTTCTCCGAGCTACCGGTCATCGGTTGACGAGTGAGATCGAACAATGATGTCGGACCGGAAACCCATCTCTCAACGCAGCGGGTTTTTTGCTGATATTGGCACCGTTGCCCGCCGAGCTGTTCGAAGTCTTTCAAGAGAACCTGAGTTCATCGGACCAGCTTTAGCTATTCCGATCTTCTTTTTCATCGTCAACATTGGAGCGTTAGAAGCATTCGTGGAACGGCAACCAGGGATCGATTACCGAGCGTTTCAACTCCCAGTCGCCATTGTGTTTGCGGTAACCGGAATATCACGCGCGAACATGCTGGTAACAGACATCCAAACCGGGTACTTAGATCGGATGCTGGTCACACCGATTCGTCGAGTATCGCTGCTGTTGGGCCTGATGGTGGCCGACATCATTTTGGCGTCTGCTTTAGCAGCGGTAGTGCTGCTTTTAGGTTTCGCCGTCGGCGTCAGTTTCGGAACGGGAATCTCTGGTTTGGCTGTGTTTGTGCTTCTCGCCATGGCGTGGAGTCTTGCCTTTACAGGTTTCCCATACACGGTTGCTTTGCGGACCGGTAACCCGGCGGCGGTTAATTCAGCTTTTTTAATCTTTTTTCCGTTTGCGTTTTTGACACCGAGCATGTTGCCGCGAGATTTGATGAGCGGATGGTTGAAAACGGTGGCGGCGTGGAACCCGGTTACTTACCTGCTTGAGGGTATGCGTTCGGTTCTGTCCGAAGGCTGGGAACCAGCGATGTTACTTAAGGCAATGGCCGCAATAGTGGGCTTGGGGTTGGTGACGTTCACCATGGCTTTTCGTTCTTTGGCGCGACGCGTCGCGACCGGCTAGTTGTCTACCAACCGCGGTCGGCCCACTCTTGGAGCTGCGGGGCTTCATTGCCGATTGTGGTGTCATCGCCATGACCGGGGAGAACAACGGTCTCTGAAGAGAACTTTGAGAACATCCGCTCGTCGATGCTTTTGATTATCGTTTGAAAATCTCCGCCTTCGAAGTTGGTTGCGCCAGGGCCACCGGGAAAAAGAGTGTCTCCGGAGAACAGCAAAGGGGTTTCCTCGACATGGAAACTCATCGAACCTGGGGTGTGGCCGGGGTTGTGGATTGTGCGAATGCGGAGGCGACCGATTTCGATTACCGAGTCGTCTTCTAATATGAAGTCGTAACTAGGCAGCATGGTTGCATCTTCAGCAGCGACGCCTACTTCGTAGCCGGCATCCCGGATGGCTGGGATAGCTTGGATATGGTCCCAGTGGCCGTGAGTTTCGACGACCGTTCTCACTCCTAGAGTTTCGCAAATTTCTAAGAGTTGTTCGTGCTCATTGGCAGCATCAATGAGAAGAGCTTCACCTGTCTCGGTGCACCTCACAGTAAACACATTATTTTCATAGGGTCCGACCACAACTTTATGCACTTCTACGCCGGTCCCTTTCCAGTGAAGAGTCATGGTTCGAGTTTACGGCTTTGCTTGGTGTGCTATCGGGATGTTGCAACACTGAGATAATTAATGATAGGTATACCTATCACTAATGGCCAAGTAGGCCTGAGAAGCAGATAAGGCTGAGTCTCCGAGTGTTTTCGAGCTCCAGAGCATCGACAATTGGTAAGCGGTTGTTGCTTCAATGGGTTTGGTTTCTTTTCCCGTTTCTTATTGGATGTGCCGGCAGCGGGACGGTAGAAGATGTTGCGAGCGGCCTTTCAGAAGTCCCGATTACGACGGCTTCATCAGCCGAAGAGCTGAAAGGAACTGAACCCGAGGGTGAGCAACCCGGAGCCATTAATGAACCCGAACCGATTCTTCCTGCGATCGTCACGGATTTAACTGGAACGGAAGTCATCGTTAATTCAGTTGACCGGATCATTCCCCTAGATGGCACTGTCGCTGAAGTTGTGTTTGCCCTGGGGCTTGGCGACCGAGTGGTGGCTACTGATCTTTCTGCTACCTATCCGCCAGAAGCTGACGCGTTACCTGAGATCGGGTATCAACGGGCGCTAACGGCCGAGAGTATCGCCACTTACTCGCCGACTGTTTTGCTCGCAACAGAAATTGCGGGCCCGCCAGGCGTAATCGACGACCTGAGGCGACTGGGATTTCCAGTCGTAATCGTCCCTAATAGATCAGGCCCAGAGGGTCCGCCCGAAAAAATTCGGGCCGTAGCTGAAGCTCTTGGCATTCCCGAATGGGGCGAGGAGTTAGCGAACAGGGTCACACAAGGCATAAGCGAAGCAACTATTGCTAACCCGACCAGTAGGCCTCGAGTCGTGTCGCTTTACTTGCGTGGCGCTAGCACTCAATTGGTCCTGGGCAGAAACTCAGCCACCCATTGGATTATCGAAGCAGCGGGTGGGGAAAGCGTGGCCGAGGTTTTGGATATAGATAGCAGCGAAAGCATTTCAGCTGAAGGCCTGATGGTGGTGGCGCCTGATGTCATCTTGGTTCCATCGGCCGGACTTGAATCGGTTGGGGGGCCCGATGGTTTGATGGCTATTGGAGGTCTTTCGCAGACACCGGCCGGAAAACATGGAGCCGTGGCTCACTTTGATGATCAGTGGCTTCTAGGTAATGGGCCTCGAGTTGGTTCTGTAATCGAGCAACTAGCAGCGTTTCTTGACGAAGCAAGGCAAAGAAAAGAAGAAGCCGGATGATAAGCAAAGACATTGTTGCAGCCGCAGCGGCTCTAGCTCACTCGGTGCCGGGTGCGGAACTATTGCTTCGCCGTACCGACGGAGCACGCCTTGTTGTTGCTGGTCATTCTCGTGCTGACTTAAGTCCATGCACTTTCCGGCATTTAGTGGCTGAGGGCCCGTGCCCTATAGCCGAAGACGTAGAAACCTGGTTAGGCAGCGTAGAACCGCGAGGCACGCTGGAACACGCGGTGGCTGGTGTATACCGTTCGCGACACAGGGCGGGTGAACGATGGTTTGTGGTGGACCTAGACCCGTCCGGAGTGCGCCAGCTTTTTGATGACCTGGACTGTGAGCGAGAAGTAGCTGATGCGACGAGCGTTATCTTGAGAGCCGACTTGGAGCTCGGAGTAATAGTTGTAAAGCTAGAGGTTGATGCACGATTTTCTGCGGAGCGTGTTGACCAACTAGCCCTCTGCGTCTATGCCAGCTATCTGGCTGAAGTCGCGGCGGGCGCTCCAAAGGAATCTTTGTTAGATCAAGGCGAAAATTGGAGGGAATGAGAACAATGAGCATTGTGAGAATCAACGCAATTACGGTGCCGGACGGATCTGGGGATGAACTGCTGAGACGGTTTGAGGCCCGGCTCGGGGAAGTCGAAACCATGGAAGGTTTTGAGAGCTTTGAACTTCTGCGACCTACCAGTAACAACACTTGGTACGTGTATACGCGCTGGGCATCCGAGGAAGCCTTTATGGATTGGGTGCGCTCGCCAGCATTTGCTCGTGGACATGCCGAGGCCTCTTCGCAACCTGTTGCTCATGGAGCAGAATTACTTGAATTCGATGTAGTTCTGCACGCCGAAGCGACGGCATAGAACAGACGATGCTTGCTCGTAAAGATTCAGCACGGGTAGTGCTGTCGTTGTTTTTGGTGGCACAGCTTCTCGCGTGCGCGGACTCAGATGAGCCAGTCCTTGTAGAGCAGCCTGCATCAACGACCCAAGCCGACAATGACGCTTCTCGGGTAGCTTTTTCTGAGCAAGAGAATTATCCGGAGCATGTTGCTGTCACCCACCAATTGGGTGAAACATTGGTTCCGACGCAACTTGAACGAGTAGTTGTTATTGGCCAGTATGAAGAGGATTCTCTCATAGCGCTGGGAATTGTCCCGATAGCGGCCGTGTCATCAAGACCCGATGGTGATGCTTTTCCAACCCTTTGGGCGCATCGGATTACCGATGATCATCAAATCGCTGACCTCGGGGCACCAGATTCTGAGTTGGATTACAAACGCCTAGCGGAACTTGAGCCAGATCTGGTTTTGGCAACGCGATCAGATCTGAGCCCTAGTGAGTACGAGGCCTTAACAGTTATTGCCCCTACGGTTGCGCGACTCTCAGAAACCGAGCAGTCTCAACTTTCTTGGAAAGAACACGTCCAATTATTAGGTGCGGCTTTATCGCTTGATGCCGAAGCGGACCAAGCAATCCTGGTGGCTCAGGCGTCTATCTTTGATGCGATCAGACCACACCCAGCTTTGAAAGGCTCATCATTTGCATGGGTGAAAGCTGACAGTGAGAACGAGATTAAAGTCGCTAGCAGCAGTCACGCCTCGTCTCGATTTCTTAAACAGTTAGGGCTTGTGTATCCCTCAGACCTAGACGATGAAGTCGGAAATGAGAGGTGGGTACCATTAACAGATCAACTATCTGATCGGCTTGATGTCGACGTGCTGCTTGTAGAAGCCGACTCTTCGCTTGAAGAGGTGTTAGTTGAATCATCGGTATTAGGAGGGTCCCCTTCAGTTGAACGACAAGAGATTGTCTGGGTGCATCGGGGCACAACGCTGCAAGCTGCGCTCAATACGGTCACGATTCTCAGCCTCGAGGTGCTGCTCGAAGAATTGGTACCAAAGATTTCTGAGGTGGTCACGGTAGTGCTTGATCCGCCTAGCGCTGAAGAGCTCTTGGCCATGGAAGCGTTCCGCCTGGTCTACGGAAGTGAAACTAGTTGGAGTGAAAAAGAGCCGCATCTAGAAAATGCATCGCAGCTTCGCGCTGCTAACGAGGCGTACCGGCAAGGAGCTGTCGACAACGACGGAATCACATTGAGACCTAAAGCAGCAGAGATTTCTAATGACTCCGCCAAGATTATTTACGATGTTTATTTTGGAGACTCTGCTGCTTACACCGACTTAGACCGAACTGTGTACTTGATAGACGGAGTGTGGAAAGTAACGGAAAGGGACTTTTGCGACTTTCTATCAGCCGCACAGACGCCTTGTGGTGGGTAACTTTAAAAGAGATTAAGTGGAGTTGGCTAGGGGCCAAAAGCACAAGTGAGGGTCAACATGAGTAGGCCTTTTTGGTGGGTTTTGGCGGGAGTAGCTTCCCTTTCGTTAATGAGCCTGACGAGTCTCATGGTTGGCCCCGTCTCAGTTGATGTGAGTCAAGCTTGGTCGGCGCTTTTTAACTTCGATTCGAGCGACACAAGCCAAGTCGTGGTTCGTCAATTGCGGTTACCGCGAACAGTTTTGGCAATTATCTCGGGATGTTGTCTAGCTGTTGCCGGCGCGATAACTCAGGGGGTGACTCGCAACCCGTTGGGAGGGCCTGGCATATTAGGAATTAACGCGGGCGCTGCCTTCGCGATGGTGACAGCGATCCACGGACTCAATATTCTTTCGCCAAGCGGATATGTCTGGTTTGCTTTTATCGGAGCGGTTGTCGCAGGCTTTCTGGTCTACATAGTTGCTCAGGTTGGGCCAGGGGGGACAACCCCAGTCAAATTGGCATTAGCCGGAGCTGTGGTCACAGCTTTGCTTTCAGCTTGGACGTCAACCCTTTTGTTGCTAGATGAAGAAACTTTAGACGAGGCACGCTTCTGGTTAGCAGGATCTTTGACCGGTAGAGGCACCGAAGAAGCGCGCCTCTTGTTCCCGTTGATCGTCGTGGCGTTAGTCGGAGCGCTATTGCTGGGTTCGTCTCTAAACACCCTTTCTCTTGGAGAAGAAACTGCGGTATCTCTCGGTCAAAAGGTTGGATTGGTGCGACTGTCCGCTGGAGTTGTGTCTATAGCTCTGGCGGCATCAGCGGTGGCAATAGCTGGCCCGATAGCGTTTGTGGGGTTGGCAGTACCTCATATAGCCCGTGCTCTAGTCGGCTCGGACTATCGATGGGTCACCCTCATGTGTCTCACGTCGGGCCCGTGTCTTCTCTTAGGGGCCGACATCGTCGGTCGAATGGTTGTATCCCCACTTGAACTCCAAGTGGGAATCGTTACTGCGTTAGTAGGCGCGCCTTTCTTAATTTTCCTTGTCCGCTCAAGGAGGCTTACTAGCTTGTGAACCTCTTATCGCTTGCGGCGCCGTCGTTGCAAACTCTGAGTTATCTGGTGGTCGCTTTTGTCAGTGTCGCGATCGCAATCAGCCTTTCTAGACGAATCACAATCTCTCAACGAGCAGTGCGATGCAGGATTTTTTCCGGGTTGACCGATCTTCGATTGCTTCGTTTATGCATGGGCACTCTGCTTCTAACGATTTTTCTAGGTCTCCTAGGATTGGAAATAGGGGAGTATCCCATTCCGAGGTTCGAAGCTATTAAGACTGCTCTTTGGAGTCGTGGAGGAGAGTTCGATTTTGTTGTCAACTCTTTGCGATTCCCACGAGTACTGGCCGCTCTGCTTGCTGGATTCTGTCTAGCGATTTCTGGAGCGTTGTTTCAGTCTTTGCTGGGTAATCCGTTGGTCTCGCCTGATGTAATCGGAATCAATACTGGTGCAGCTCTTTGTGCAGTTTTTGTGCTCACCGTAGGAGCTGATTTGAGTGTGTTGCCATGGGCAGCGTTTGTTGGGGCGGTATTGACGGCCATCCTGATCTATTCGCTCGCGTGGAAGCAGGGCGTTAATGGAAGTCGGCTGGTTCTCATCGGGATTGGAATAAACGCGCTTCTTGCCTCAGGTATCACCTACCTAATGGTCAAGTACCCGATCGAACGGGTTGTTGCAGCAGCTCGCTGGCAAGTAGGAAGTCTCTTTGGAAGTTCATGGTCGGACGTCAGAATTCTCACTCTGGGTGTCGTGATAATCACTCCACTAGCTTTACTTCTTGTCCCCAAACTTCGACTTCTCCAACTTGGGGACGAATTGGCGATTGGCCTAGGCAGTCGGGTCGAGATGGAACGTATGGCCATCATCGTGGTGGCGTCAGCATATGCGGCCATCGCCGTAGCTGTAATCGGCCCGCTAGGTTTCGTAGCACTACTTGTGCCTCATATGGTGAGATTGATCGTCGGGCCCTTAACTGGCGGCGGTCTGTTATTAACTGGCTTGGTTGGGGCATTGTTCTTACTGGGCTGCGACCTAGTAGCGCAGCAATTGTTCGCTCCCACCACTCTCCCAGTAGGGGTTGTAACAGCAGCTTTGGGAGGCCCCTATTTCTTGTTCATTCTTGTTCGATATAACCGCGCACTTTGAAAAGAGCCGTAAATGGTAAATCTTGAAACCTCTGAGGTCGTTCTCTCTTATGGCAGTAAGCGGGTTGTTGACGACCTTGACTTCATTGTGCCGGAGGGAAAGATCACTGCGATCATAGGCCCCAATGGCTCAGGAAAGTCGACCTGCCTCCGAGGCTTAGCCAGAGTCCTTCGACCTGCAGAGGGAGTGATCACGCTCAATGGGCGCGACATCCACGCCCAGCCGACTAAGGCTGTAGCGAAACAAATTGGGTTGCTCCCTCAAGGTCCCACAACGCCATCAGGCGTCACTGTCCTTGACCTGGTTCGCCGCGGCCGATATCCGCATCAGCGGCTTTTCGATCAGTGGTCTACGGAGGATGAACTGGCAGTTAGGAATGCATTGGTTTTGACTGGCCTTGAGGATGATCCGGACCAGTATGTCGATCACCTTTCTGGTGGCCAGCGGCAGCGAGCTTGGATCGCTATGGCTCTTGCCCAAGAAACAGATTTGATGCTCTTAGATGAACCGACAACTCATCTAGATATTGCTCATCAAGTAGAAGTACTTGACCTTTTGCGAGATCTCAACCGGACTGAAGGAAGAACGGTTGTGATGGTGCTGCACGATATCAATCAAGGTTGTCGTTATGCGGACCACGTTGTGGCCATGAACAACGGGAGAATTGCAAACCAGGGTGCCCCTGAAGAGGTGGTCAACAGTCGAATGATGCAGGAGGTCTTCGGCTTGGCTGCGGTTGTGATTTCCGACCCGGTTACGGGAACGCCGTTATGTGTGCCTGACGCTACTGACAAAGGGGCAGGTAGTGAAGCTTGACAGATGACTCGAGGCTTGCGCTATTAGATGTCGTTGCGCAGTGATCGCAACAGACCGATGACAAATGGCTCGAGTTGGGCGGCTTCTGTTGCTACCTCGGGAAAGGCCACTCTGCTCAGCTTGTCGCCAGAATCACTTTGCACACGAAAAGTCATTCCATACCGGTCTACTCCGACCATTTCTGCTTCCTTAGCTTTCGGTATCCCGCCCCGCTCTTGAACGAAGATCAGGTTTGCATCTGCGTGATCGTCATTCATATGTTCGATAGCGCCTGAAGCGTTTTGAGTAAATGGATCCTCTTCCGCATTGCGGTAGTCGTTTGCAGTCATCCAACTCATATGACCAAATCCACCGACGAAGCGGCACCGTTCAACGTTGAGTTTCCAAAAGTTGAAATCCTTAAAGTTCGCGTAGTCAGCTGAGTAGGGGTGTTTCGCTAAGTAGCTCTCTTCCAATGCTTTCTCGCCTTCGACCAGACTTAATCGCCCTACCAGTGTCAGCCTTGCCCCAATTAGAGGATCACCTTCAGACGTATGAGATGCATTAACTAACAGGCTGGCTCGACTATCGGAGCGACCATTTTTTGTGTGTTCTGCCAGATCTGAAATGAGGATGACCGGGTTGCCTGCATTATCGACAATATGAGAAACCAAGCTCCCATAGGGATATCCCTCCGTGGTGAGAGTCGACAAAACGCCGGTAGCGCTCGTTGCCATCAACGAACGAGACAGTTCGGCATCGCTAGGAAAGGAGTGAGTGTCACCGGTTGGGGAGACATCCTGCCCAGCACCGTGCTCAAGTTCTGGAGTGTCGGTCATTGAATCGATCCTACGGTGAAGTTAGCAGTGCCGGCATGATTGTTCGGTTCGACGCTTCTATGCCTTTGCAACAGTGAAGCATCAATTTCGCTCTCGCGGTAGTGACCTGTTGTGGGCGGGTCCGCCCCACGCCGTTGGAGGGTTTTGCCCGAGGCAGGCAAAGGAAGCGTTGGCAAGGAGGGGAATCCCCACCAGGCCGGACCCGACCCACAACTCGCCCCAGCACGAAGAGGCGAGGGATCCGAAGATCCGCAGGTACGTTGCAGAAGTGTTTAACATAAAATGATAAGCAAGCCAAACATAAATGACGAAGAAATAAAATTTGCTCGAAATCTACCCCAAACGATGCTTTCTTAGCGCCAAGAGCAGTTGCAGGCGGTTGTCAGGGGTTGTGCTACTGGCAGCCTTGGACTCTGTCGCCATGAGATTATCTTTACGATTGTAAGAACCTCAAACTAAGGGTTGATAATTACTATTAGGAAGCCTTATCATGCCAGTGTTATTCCCCTTCTAATCTTCTTATGGAGAAGCCAAACATGAAACGTTCGTCCTTGCTTAGATTGCTTGGTCTGGTCTTTGCGTTTGCTCTTGTCGCCGCCTCGTGCGGAGACGACGGAGCTTCAGTTCGCGAAGTAGGTTCAGCAAGCTCATCTAGTGGTAGTGGTAGTGGTTCTGGTTCAGGCAGTGGTTCTGGT
This sequence comes from Acidimicrobiaceae bacterium, assembly GCA_002722565.1. Taxonomy (GTDB): domain Bacteria; phylum Actinomycetota; class Acidimicrobiia; order Acidimicrobiales; family Poriferisodalaceae; genus MedAcidi-G3. The sequence goes on along the minus strand of PBMG01000003.1, from coordinate 161,806 downwards.
TCATCTAGCGGTTCAAGCAGCGCTTCAGCGTCTGCTAGCGCCTCAGCATCTGGAAGCTCATCGTCCTCGGGTAGCTCCTCAGCATCTTCGAGTTCCCCAGCAGCGGGTGCTGAAGTGACTGACGACGCGACTGCGGGCGAAGGTGGATACGACTACGCATCGAATGTCGACAACCATCGCTTACTAGTGCTCGATATGTGTGACATGAATGATTTGCTCGGAGCTGACACTATTGACTTCGACGCTGTCGCAGACATTTACAACAACGGCAAAAATGCCGAAAAGAGTGATGGTTCATTCCGAACTCTTGGAGGATTTGCATCTGCAGAAGGTAAGAACCACCCTCACGACGATTACTACGGTGCTGCTGGCTCCCTAGACGTATTCATTACCTCAGCGCTTGAGGGAACTGGAATGTTCGCAGGCGAAGCTGATGGCGTAAGGAAGCAGGGCGTGCAAAAGGGTATGCAAAACCAGGCTCTTCTTGCATATGTAACCCACGAGCTCAACTCCGCCATAGCGAAAGCTGGCGACGGGAACTGGGCAGGCGCTGTTCACAACTGGGACGAAGGCTGGGCCTTCTTCCATGGAGCTGCAGGTAGCTGTGGTCCTTACGGAACCGGTAACAAGCGCGGCGGTAACTTCGGTACCCTTGGCGCCGACGGTGAGACCGCTTTGGCTAACGAAGCCATTCTTGGTGCGATGGTTGCAGGTCGAGACGCATTGCTTCGAGGCAACGCAGCAGCAGCTGCAAGTGCCGTTACGTTGGTCAAGCGCGGCGTTGTAATTACTTATTCGCAGGCAGTGATGCGCTATGCCTCGAAGGTTGAGGATGATCTCGCCGCAGGAGATATGGCTAAAGCACGTATCCATCAAGCTGAGGGTTATGCCTTCTGGCGAGTGATGGAACCCGAGCTCGGTGCCCTCGGAATGTTCGCTGAGACGATTGAAGTTCTGAACAGCGCCTATCACCTGGATAACGAGCCAGGCTCAGGTCCGTCTTCAGATGAAATCCGAACCGCTCTCTACCCAGTATGGGGACTCTTGGAGATCGGCCGAGACGATATTGGAAGCTTGCAGTAAGACCACTGCTACGAACGGTGGGCTCACCCTCGGGTGAGTAGGTCCCAGCCGTCGTTCTCACTGGAGTTAAATTCAGAGGAGAACGACGGCTGCTTCCGTTTTGGTTAGCTAAATAGTCGACATAAGTGATGTTCTCTTTGAGAGAAATATCGGCCTGACCTTCGAAGAAGGGTACCTGCACTAATCAAAATGAGTAAGGTGTGCTTGATGTCGGTCGTAGAGAACCCCGAAACACCAGGGCCATCAATGCGCGCTGCTCCGCGATCCGTCATAAACGAGGTTGTAGCGATAGATGACCGTATGAGTGAAATTCGCTACGGCAATGACGAGTACATCTTGGTGCCGGTGCCGATTGACCACGCAGGGGCTCGCCAATGGGTTTCATCTATGAGGCGCGTTGACGGCCTGGAACTTCAGTTTGGAAAGCCTGGGCCCGTTGCAAGACTGAAGGGTGCCAACAGGATCAGCACCGTTTGTAAATCAGTGCAACTGAGCACCGCTCTAGGTCTTTTGGATAAGGGAGTACGGGGCGATATCACGATCAACAGGAAACACTTACCCTGATGGTTGTCTGCCATTGTCGCGCCGTAAATGACTCCACCATTAGGGAGCTCTTAGATAGCGGTGCCTTAAGCGTTGAAGAGATCGCTAGTCGCTGCGGAGCGGGAACAGAATGCGGCGCTTGTGTCGAACAGGTCCGAAGGCTCGCTTTCGCTCAGACCTTCACAATCCGATCTGCCGTCGCTTAAGGCATTTAAACGAGCAGCAGCGCATGACTGTTAGTGCTCTAGTGGTCGCTGCGTATAGGGTCTTCTATGCACGATCGGGGGGACACAGGCAATGCGGGGATCTGAGGCAGTAATCGAATTTTTGAACGAGGCGCTCACAGCTGAACTAACAGCCATAAACCAATATTTCGCTCACGCTAAAATATGCGAGAACTGGGGTTGGAAAGGTCTCGCTGATACTTTTCGGGAAGAGTCAATCGAAGAGATGCGCGACGCTGAGAAGCTAATCGAACGCATCCTTTTGCTTGAAGGGCACCCGAATGTTCAACGGTTAGGGAGCATTGCTATTGGTGAGTCCGTCGAGGAGCAGCTCAACCTTGATCTTCAACTCGAAATAGACGCGGTTGAAAGATACAGGCGCGGAGTTCAGATTTGCTTAGAACAAGCTGACCCTGGAAGTCGAGAACTCGTTGAACATCTTTTAGTTGGAGAAGAGAACCACCTTGACTGGATCGAAACCCAACTATCAATGATCAATGGCATAGGGATCGAACGGTACTTGCAGTCCTCCATTGGCGAAGAATAGGGGAGAGCACCTCAGGGGCCACTCGCTGGTTCCTGGGTTGACACGACCTCGAACCCCAGACCCAAAGCTGCTGGAATCTGATGACTATCAAAAGTGAGGTACGTCAGGGGTTGGGGAAGTCGATCAGCGGCAGCTAGATGAAGAGCGTCGACGGTTCCCAGCTGAAAAGTCGCACCAATCTCAACCGCGCGCGCCAAGCATCGCTGATCAACAGGAACTACAGCAACACGAGTCCAATCCTCACGGAACGCAGACCAAAGTTCCTGTTGCTCCATAGGTCCCGAAGCAACGCGATGTAATGCCAGCTGAACTTCAGTCCTAGCCAACACCGAAGCGCACCAAACGGAATCTGCTTCTAAATACTTGTTCACCAGTTCGTGCCCTGGTTCAGCTAGATAGCGTTTCAATAGGGCAGAACTGTCAAGAGCTAAGGTCATTATCGGCCTCTAATTTCGCGCAACGCACGGTCACTAGATAATCCAGCAGGGAGATCAAAGATCTCCTTAGGCCGTTGCCTATTCGAATTGGTGGGCGCCTCGACCAAACCAGATGCGATGAGCGCATCAACTGAAGGGTTTTCGTCGACTTGTCCCGCGGGCCCAAGCTGGGCAACTAGCTTTCCATCGACAGTTACCAGAATGGTGTGACCAGCTTCGGCCGAACGGAGGTAGTGCGCCAAGTTGGCGCGAAGATCTCGAGTTCCGACATGATGAATCGAAACCGAGTCAGACATGAGCACTCCAGAGCTAAAGATGTGTACACAAGTGTACTTATCTCGATTGGCATCTTGTCGCTAAAGGCGCTAAAACAAGACTTCCAATAACTCGTCAAAGAGGTAGACACTGTGAACTTTGCATTCACCGAAGAACAAGAAGAACTGCGCAGCTTCATCCGTTCCTTTATGGAAGAAAAATCCGCCGAAGCCACAGTGCGAGAACTCATGGAAACCGACGACGGCTACGATGCTGCAGTTTGGAGCCAAATGGCCGAACAACTGGGGCTTCAAAGCATGATTATCCCCGAAGAATATGGGGGCCAAGGATTCGGTTATGTCGAGTTGGGAATAGCGCTTGAAGAAATGGGACGAAGCCTCCTATGTGCACCGTTCTTCAGCACCGTAGTGCTGGCAGGTAACGCCATAATCCACTCAGGAAACGAAGACGCCAAGGCTGCGTTACTGCCTGGCATCGCAGATGGCAGCACAATTGCCACTTTGGCTCTCGCCGAAGCTAATGGCCGCTGGGACGCAGAAGGAATCAGCATAGAAGCGAGCGGAACCGGTGATGGGGCAACAATCACCGGCGAAAAGATGTTCGTAACCGATGGCGGAACAGCAAACTTGTTCGTGGTCGCAGCTCGATCTGAAGGAGGCATCCACTTATACACCGTAAATGGTGATGCCACCGGACTGAGCCGAGAGAACCTCTCGACCATGGACCAAACACGCAAGCAAGCCCGAATTACCTTCGATGGCACCCCGGCTAGTCACCTCTGCGACACCAACGACTTCGCTTATATTGCGCAAATCCTCGATTTGGCGGCGGTAGCGCTAGCAAACGAACAGGTAGGTGGCGCACAATTTGTGATGGATATGGCTGTCCAATATGCCAAAGACAGAGTCCAGTTCGGTCGACCCATAGGATCGTTCCAAGCCATCAAACACAAATGCGCCGACATGCTGCTAGAGGTCGAATCATCGAAATCTGCGGCTTACTACGCTGCCTGGTGTGCGTCAGAAATGAATGACGAACTACCTTCGGTAGCTTCTCTAGCGAAGGCATACTGCTCAGAGGCTTACTTCCACTGTGCTGCTGAGAACATCCAGATTCATGGCGGAATTGGCTTCACATGGGAACACCCCGCACACCTGTATTTCAAACGAGCCAAAAGTTCTGAGCTGATGTTCGGTGACCCCGCATACCACCGGGAACTATTAGCCCAGCGAATTGGGCTCTAGATCCCCTGTCTCTCTCTGAGGGAAATCACAAAATATGCTTGGACTTGCAGTAGCAGGCTCTCTCATAGTCGGCTTCGTGGTGGCTGCTGCCGTTATCGGAAGGGAAACGCGTCGGTTGAGTCGACTACCTCGCCAACCGGTATGGCGACTGGAAGAAGCAGCCGCGTTTGTTGAAGGAGAAATCTCATTCGAGATAGCAGCCAAAACTGATCCAGAAACCTTGAGAGAACTTTTGAAAATTCATCTCAACGAACTTCAGTTCAATTCCGACCCAGATAGCGAGCAAGGTGTGGCCGATAGCGCGTCAGCGGTTCAAAATCTTTATCGTGAAGCGAGATCCAATAACATCGAAATTACCCGGCCCACAGTGGCCGCAATGATGGAAGCGCACTTGCAGTATCTGAAGCTGATCGGAGCATTAGGGCCAACTCAAAGGCCGTCTTGAGGCAAGATAGACCTTATGGAAGCACCCAAAGAGCTAGAAGGCCACCGTTACGTAGGCGATAAGCGAACACAAAAAGTCTACGATCTAGAAACCTTTACTGATGAAGAGGTGATCAAGGACATTTGTGAGGCCAAGTCCTATGCAACCTTTGGGCCAGATGAATTGCGCGAAGCTCGAAATCGCGGATACAAACTAGCGTCCTGCTAGATCCAGAGACTTTTGCCTTGTCGGTCACGATTACTGAAACCCGCATAGACGGAACACCACAGCTAGAAGCCTTCCTCGTGCACCCTGGTCGCGTACCAGCGTCCGCTCCGGCGCTCCTTCTCTGCCATGGATTTCCATCGAGGCAACGCCCTGGCGTTCCCAGCAGGTCATATGAACAGTTCGCTGAGAGAGTTGCTGAAGAACAAGGATGGGTTGTATTAGCGGTCAGTCTTCGGGGATGCGGCCAGTCTGAAGGCCAATTCTCAATGGGGGGTTGGTTAGACGATGTCGATCGATCCATCCAAAGATTGCGCGAAGAAGGATCTCAACGGATATGGCTAATTGGATCGACGACGGGTGGATCGCTTGCGATTATGGCGGCAGCCCGTGACCTAGAAATTCGCGGAGTCGCGGCGATGGCACCGCGCGCCGACTTCGACGACTGGGCAGCGCACCCGCGTCGCTTTCTCCAACACTGTCGTGACGTAGGGGTTGTCGATAATGATCGTTACCCAGACTCAGTCAATCAATGGGCAGATGAACTTCGGCAACACCGAGCCATCGACTCAATAAAATTGATTGGCGAACGACCTCTTCTCATTATCCATGGCACTAATGACCGTCAGGTTCCGCCCGATGATGCGCAGCAGCTGGCGGATCTTCACCGCGCACCAGAACTCAGGCTTATTAATGGAGCTGACCATCGAATACGACACGACCCGCGCGCCGTCGCAGTGTTGATGGGTTGGTTGGAACGTCAAGCAGGGGAGAGCCTTGATTAACCCTGGGAGTCCTTCTTCGCTATCAACATCGTGCCGACCGTTCGAAGTGCGACCTCATCATTCTGGTTAATCATTTGGTTGCTGAGTTCGATGAAACCGATGTTTGGTCGCGACTCGCTTTCTCGCATAGCCAGTATCTCTACTCTCAACGTCAGAACATCCCCTACACGTACCGGAGAAGGCCAAGACAACTCGGAGAGCCCAGCAGCACCGAGACAATGCTCACCCAAAAACCCTTCGGCGCTCAGACGCATCATTAATGAGCCGGTATGCCAACCTGAGGCAATTAAGCCACCGTACATAGTCTCAGCAGCAGCTTTGGGGTCGATATGAAAACGTTGAGGATCAAATTGGGTCGAAAATGCGAGCATCTCCTCTTCGACCATCTCAACACTGCCTAAAAGAAACGACTCGCCGATAGAAAAATCTTCATAGCAACGATCCTTCACAGGAACAGTTGATGTCACTTTGCTTTCCTCGCTTCTTTCCTTTGTTTTCTCAACTGAGATAATGCGTCGGGCGAATCAAGGTCCGCTACCGAATGAAAACCAACGTCAGCATAATGACCCGCAATCTCTTCCCACCCTTGAGTAGTTATGCGGAATCTCTTAGCCAGCAATGCAATAAAAATCTGAGTTTTATTCTCACCAAAACCCGGAAGGGATAGCAACCTCTGACGTAACTCTGCTGCATCCGAAAGATTGGCCCAGACAGCGCTTGGGTTCCCGTCGTAATACTCGACCAGGTGTGTGCAGAGATCATGGGTTCTCTCAGCCATTGACTTCGGAAATCGGTGCAGTGCTGGTTTCTCAGAAAAGAATTGAATTAGCTGGTCAATAGGCAACTTTGCTAAATCAGAAGGCACAAGATCAAATCCAAGCCTTTGTTTTAAACGATATGGCCCTAGAAAAGCTCTTTCGATAGGAAACTGCTGGTCAAGTAGCATCCCGATGAAGAGGGCTAGGAAATTGTTGTTTAGTAAGTCGTCAGCGTCAGCCTCACCGGTAAAACACAGAGAACCTGCAGTGCACCTCATTGCTGTGAATCTATCCTTACCTTAAGAGGGCACGTACAACAGCGGTGCGTGTTTTGGTGACATTTGTGATGCATGAAGTACGTCCATGACCATAGAAGTATTTACTGATGGTGCCTGCCTGGGCAACCCAGGACCAGGAGGGTGGGCATTCGTTGTTGATCAAGGACCGTGGTCTTCAGGCCATGAACCTCAAACTACGAACCAGCGTATGGAACTAACAGCCGCCAGTGCAGCCGTTCAAGCTCTAGAAGGTCCCTTACGTGTGTGGAGCGATTCCACATATGTAGTTAATTGTTTTCGTCAAGAATGGTGGAAGGGATGGTTGAAGCGCGGATGGAAAAATTCGAAAAAGGAACCAGTTGCCAACCGTGATTTGTGGGAACCCTTTATTGAACTAGTTAGCGCTCGAGGCGATGTTGAATTCGAATGGGTGAAAGGGCACTCGGGTCATCGCCTTAACGAAGCAGCTGACCAGCTAGCCACAACCGCTGCAGCTCAACAAGCAAGCCAAAGTGGTGGTATCTATACAGACGCGATCGTGAGGGGGCTTTCCGCTGACGATGCTGCAAAGAGTGACTCATCACAAAAAGATGCAGCACACAGCATCGCGGTCTTCGGGCATCGCCCCACTGAGTTAGGTGGATACGGGGAGAACACAGTCACGCTCGCTGTACGCCGTCAACTCATCGAAATCTTAAGAGCCAAGCTCGAAATGCATTCAGATGTGCAAGTGCTAACAGGTCTTGGCTTAGGAGCAGAAATGTTGGCCGCTGAAGCGGCTGCAGCCACTGCCATCCCATACGTAGCGATTCTTGCCTTTGAAGGCGTAGAACTTAGATGGCCTGACGCAACACAAAAACGATTCCAGGAGCTCATAGCTGGGGCCCGTTCGGTAACTACTGTCAATAAGGAAACCCCTAAGACTGCGGCCGAATACGGCAAAGCACTAGGCCGCCGAGACGACGCCATACTTCGACGCGCCACTGAAGCTGTATTAATTCGTAACGCTAACGATCGAACATTAGGTGATCTTCAGAGAAAGTTGGAAAGACAATTCCAAGAAGACGTGTGGATCATTGACCCAGAATGAAATCAACGAGAACGAAGAGTTGCTTGTCCTCTAACTAGGCCAAAGTCGTGTGCCGTCACAACGCAAAGAACTCTTCGATCATCTTTCCAAGACTGTTCACTTGGCGCATAGCCGGTGATGGTCATACGAACTGGATCAAATAAATGTCCTGTAGCGTTCTGAAATCGATCAAGGCAACCGCTTTTCGCGATTTGCTCTATAGAAGCTGAACCCGGCCACTCTGTATCAGCGAGATCAAAAATCGCGAACACCTCAGCTTGGTGGCTCTCAGCGCAGGGCACCGCATCAACCGCCTCAATTTCATCGGAGCCAAGAAGAAAGCAATCCCCAGGAGACAATCGAAGTACACCGACACTGCCACCGGTCGTTATCTGCCCCGAAGAATCGCGAATCGATCCGTCACTTAGAGACAACTTGCTAGATCCGCTACACCCAACACCGATGCAAAGAAGGATTAGACAGTACGTCGCAAATTTCACTCGGAAGTCAACTCGACTAAACCTGCCAGTCGGGCCAGTGTCGATTCCATATTTTTCATGTGCCGGCGGGGGTACCGCAGAAGCTGAATGAGAATGGGTAACCGCGACGTTGACCAATCAAAGGTCTCTGTCACAAGCGTCTGTTCACCTACTTCTGCAAGTTCATACCTCCAGATATGACCACCGAAATGGCCCCAAGCAATCAGCTGGCCTTCCTCGAACTCTAAGACTCGACTCTTCATCCGATACGGCATACCGAACCGCATCTTCATTGCGAAAGTACTTCCAAGAGATAAACGAGACTGCTGTCCTACATGGCCCTGAACGGTCCCCGAGCCGTCAATTGCCGCATGCTGCGAAGGGTCGGCTAGCACATCGAAAATAACGGACGGATCAGCTGAAATCAGCCGCTCACAACTAACGAATCGGCGAGACATACACGAAATCTAGTCTCCGCCCACACGAAGTAGTAATCAACTTGGCTCAAGTAAACGGGATGGCAACTGGCCGCGTCCTCTGCTGACTCGTCCATCAACGTCAAAGAGAATCCATGCTGGCTGGGATGAAACCCCGAAATAGTTCCAAAGAGTGCCGTCGACGTCTTCGATATGAGCTAGGTGGCCAAGATCATGACGCTCAATGAAATCTAGATACCCGTTAAGTTCGTCTCGACCTGGTAACCCGACAATTGTGATGTCACTTCGACTACTTAAGGCGGCGACCGCCGCTGCTTCAGCGTTACAAGCACCTCACCACGGAGCCCAGAACCATAAGAGCACTTCGTTTCCGGCTAAAGATGAGGGTTCGAATACTTCGCCTGAAATGGTGGAGCGTTCGAGAACGGTTAAAGGAACAGGAACCTCAGTGCCAACCTTCTCAACCAGGTCTGAGGTTCTCAAAAGCGGATCTTGAGCAAGTGTTACCGGCGTGTCTCTTGGTTGAGACGCGACCTCTTGTCGGTCGATACTCGAACATGAGGCAGGAAGCATCAAACTGCCCAGTAGAACAACAAAGGAAAAGCGGCAACGCACACCACAAAGGCTATGTGTCAGAACTCGCAGGACCGCTAGATTCAATATAAGTGAGTACAAGAGCTTTAATCATCACAGCTTTAGCGACGGGATTAGTGATCCTTGTAGCCTTCGCAGCCCAAGTGCTCATCGCCGTTTAGGGGTTACCGAACTTAAGTTTGGTCATCTCACCAAAGGTCGCGCCGTTACCGGGTTACGATTGGCAACAGAATGACTTTTAGCCACTTTGATTTAGTTGTGATTGGAGGAGGACCCTCCGGATATGCAACTGCGCTGACCGCTGCAGCCGCCGATCTCAGTGTTGCTCTTGTCGAACGAGACCGTCTTGGCGGAACCTGCTTACATCGTGGATGTATCCCGGCTAAAGAGTTACTGGAAACGGCTTCCGTTCATCGGACTGTTTCACAAGCTGGCGAATTCGGCATCGTAACCGCCGCGCCGACTGTAGATTTTTCTGCAGCCCAAGATCGTAAACAAGCGGTTGTAGATCGCCTTTTCAAAGGCGTAACGAATCTTGTAGGAAGCAAGAACATTGAACTCTTTTCTGGAACAGGGCATCTGACAAGCGACCGACAGATCGCGGTGCAACTTGGCGATGGGACCGAACAGGTATTGACCGGCGATTCGATCGTTTTAGCCGCTGGTTCGCAGTCAAAAACTCTGTCCGGTTTCGAAATTGACGGTACGACTATTTTGGCGTCCGATGACGTTTTAGCGATGACCGAGTTGCCAACGAGTGCAGCAGTTATTGGGGGAGGCGCAATTGGGTGTGAATTTGCGTCCATGTTGGCTGACTTAGGAACTGAGGTAACCATTCTGGAAGCAGCGGACAGGCTTATCCCAGGGGCCGATGCTGATATAGCTAAAGCGCTGCAACGGTCGTTCAAGAAACGAGGGATTAAATCGCTGACTGGAGTGACGGCCAATGGGCACGCTCCGCAGTCAGAAGGAACCATCGTGAAGCTAAACGACGGTGCCGAACTAGCAGTGCAAAAGGTCATTGTTTGTGTAGGTAGGCGCCCATACACGGATCACCTTCAACTTGCAGAAACACCGGTAAAAGTGGACGAGGAAGGTTTTGTGCAGGTTGACGAATTCTGTCGTACGAGCCTAGACGGCGTGTATGCAGTAGGTGATTTAATAGCGACCCCCCAACTAGCACATGTCGGCTTTGCTGAAGCCATGTTGGTTGTCAGTGACATAATCGGCGAGCCACGAGACCCAATCAATTACTCGAAAGTTCCCTGGTCCATTTATTGCCACCCCGAGATTGCATACGCGGGGTTAAGCGAAGAGCAAGCAAAGGCAGCCGGATACGAAATCTCCGTTGCCCAACATCGATTCGTTGGAAACGCGCGAGCACTGATTCATAACGAGACCGAAGGTATGGTCAAACTCGTCGCAGAACGACAAAAAAATGGAAAAGCTGGAAAACTTTTAGGGGTTCACCTCATAGGGCCATGGGCGACTGAACAACTAGGCCAGGGCTACCTAGCCGTTAACCGCGATATCGAAGTCAATGAGATCGCAGAATTCATTCAACCCCACCCGACGCTGTCGGAACTCTTTGGTGAAGCCGCCCTAGAACTAGCCGGTCGGACACTGCACGGATAAGACGACATTGGCTATGAACTCTGGAATCACCGACCAAGGTCTTGTTAAATAAATGTTCAGAGTTCGCTGGCTCGGCCGAGTTGACTACGAAGAGTCACTGGACCTGCAACGCCACCTTTTTCATTCCAGTAGTGACGATCACCTGCTGTTACTCGAACACCAGCATGTATTCACCGGTGGACCCAACACAGACTTGTCTCACCTTCTTGTAGATCCNCAGAAAATCGGAGCAACATACAAACAAGTTGATCGAGGAGGTGATGTCACCTACCACGGCCCAGGGCAACTCACTGGATACCCGATACTTTCGCTGCCAGGTCGCCGGGGCGGGGGCATCGCGGAGACCAAGGCTTACATCTACCAACTAGAACAAGTCTTGATCGACTCGCTCAGCGCCTTGGGTCTCCAAAACTGTGTTCGTATAGCTAGATACCCGGGAGTGTGGGTTGACTCCGGTAGCGGGACTCCCCGAAAGATCGCAGCCGTCGGTGTTCGGCTTAGTCGCGGGCGAACTATGCACGGTTTCGCTCTAAATGTCACAACAGACCTTTCATGGTTCGATCACATCGTTCCATGTGGAATTGACGAATTTTCAGTGACCAGCCTCGAAGCCGAAGGTATCGACGTGCCCATGGATACTGTCGTGGAAGAAGTTGCCCAGATAGCTACCAGAAGCTGGGGAATCGACGGCTCTGACATCGCTGGGATCGCATCCACGCAGCAGAACCAAGATCTCGGAGTGTTCAAAGGTGACTGCATAGCTGTAAACGAAGTTGATAGAGAAGTCATAGTCCCGCTCCGCGACCGAAAAACAACAGACCGCAGACAACGACGCCTAGATGAAGCAGGCGTGCCTAAAGGGTTTTCAATAACAGACAGAAAACCCTCATGGATGAAAGCGAGAATCGACCTCAACGACGGGTACCGAAGGGTTCGTTCAACCCTTCGCAACCTTGAATTAACAACAGTCTGCGAAGAAGCAGGCTGCCCAAATATTTATGAATGTTGGGGCAAAGACACCGCCACTTTCATGATTAACGGGAGCCGATGCACCCGCGCGTGCAGCTTTTGTCTTGTAGATACCCAACGCCCACAACCACTTGACGAAGAAGAACCAGAACGCGTCGCAAAGGCAGTCTCTGACATGGCCCTGCTGCACGTGGTCATCACAGCTGTCGCGCGCGACGATTTAGCTGACGGCGGTGTCAGCGGATTCGTGAAGACCATTAAAGAGATTCGAGCCGCTAACCCGTCCACAACCATCGAAACACTCATTCCAGACTTCCGCGGCAAAAAAGGTTCACTCGGACATCTATTGGGTGAACGACCCGACGTTATTAACCACAACATAGAGACTGTTGTTCGGCTCCAACGAGCGGTACGTCCCAGTGCTGGATACGCCCGAAGTTTGTCGCTTCTCGCTCGGGTGAAAGAACAAGGAATCACCACCAAGTCAGGATTGATTACAGGACTAGGAGAATCGGACGAAGAACTAGTTGGCACACTTGCCGACCTAGCTTCGGTCGGCGTCGATATCGTGACAATTGGTCAATACCTCAGACCGACTGCCAGCCATATACCAGTGCAGAGATGGGTGACTCCTCAAACCTTCGAAATGCTTGCTGAACGCGGTCGCGAACTGGGAATAGCACACATAGAGGCGGGACCCCTGACGAGATCAAGTTATAACGCGTCCGACAGCATTCGATCGCTGTTGCCAACTCCGTAATATTCAAGTCAGGGTGACTACACTCCCAATAATGGCCGCTGGTCCACAACTTGACGCCGCAACGGTGCTACTGCAGTGGGCAACCGGTGGCCTGCTGTTTTGCTGGGTGACCACGCGACGCAGAGAACTAGGCGACGGATACGGATGGCTGCTTCGATCGAGCTATGCCGCGATAGCAACACTTGCAGCGATAGCGGGATACGGATGGGCATCGGAACCCATTCGAGATGCTGCATCCGTCGCTGTGGCTGTAGCCGCCTCAGCTGCATTGCTGTTATCCATAACTCATCGGACTACCGGCTCAACGCCACGATCCAATGAAGATGAACAAAGAACATTGAGCTTCGATCCTCGGTGGGATCTCTTGGCCCCAACTGTGGGGATTATCGGGCTGGTAGCTGCAGGTATAAGCGGTGGAGGAAATGAAGTTCTGCAGACTGCAAGAATATTGGTTGGGGCCGCATTCCTAGGCTCAGTTACTGATGCCATGTTGCTTGGACATTGGTATCTAGTTCAACCCGGACTGCGCAGGGAGCCTCTTCTAGAGCAAGTTTCCTGGCTTGGTAAACTGTGGCCCCTAGAGGTTGGTCTACTCATCGTGCCCACAGGAATGATTTCGGTATTAACAGGAAAAATAGACGACAGCTACGGAGGAATGCTCGGATGGTTTTGGTTGGCCTGTGCCTTGACAACCGGGGGTTTAGTCATCGTTACCCGAGCAGCGCTTCGTGAACGCCAATATGCAGCCGTGATGGCCGCTACTGGTCTCCTATACCTAGCGATATTGACAGCTTTCGGGACTGATGTTGTGGCGCGACTAGTACTTGAAACTTAAGACTCTCCGATGGTTGCCTGGACAGCTACCGGCCCTTCCACTCAGGTGCCCGCTTCTCCCGGAACGCTTCGACGCCTTCCTGAGCGTCTTCTGTGTCTCCGACGATTCTCCTAATGCTTTCACCCATACGGACCGCTTCTGCCCAACCCATCCGTTGGGACCTGGAAGCAACCTCCTTCACAGCACGAACCGCTAGTGGAGCGCCCTGACAAAGTCGTTCAGCAAGCACATATGCCTCATCCATCAATTCATCGTGAGGAACAACTCGCCACGCCAGACCAATATCAACTGCCTTCTGAGCATCGATATTGTCACCCGTCAATAAAATCTCCATAGCGTCAGCCCAAGCTATTTTCGACGGTATCCGCATCGACCCAACGATGGTTGGCACACCAACCTTCACTTCTGGCATCCCAAAGACAGCGCGATCTGATGCCAACAAAAAATCAGTAGCGATAGCACCAGTCAACCCGTACCCGATGCAAGCCCCATTAACAGCAGCGATAGTGGGTTTCCATAACTCCAGACCACTCTCAAAGCTATTGATCGTCGGAATTTCGAAGTAACTTCCTGGCCACGAACCAGCGGAGTTGCCCTGACCGGGACGCAGGTCGGCGCCAGCACAAAAAGCGCGCCCGGATCCGGTTAAGACGGCAACCCACGCCTCAGGATCGTTATAAAATTCTAACCACGCCGCGTTGAGACACTCTCTCATCGCGCCGTTGATCGCATTAAGGGATTCCGGACGATTGTAAGTAATCGTNGCAATATGGTCTTCAAGTTTGTATGTCGCTTCGTCGTTCATCATCCCTGGCCTCACTTTGAGATCAATAAAATTGGGTAAACAACAATTACCCGCCATGTGTCTAGTGCATTCGTCTACCACAATGGGGAAGTGAGACTCGTCATCCAGATTCCCTGTTTCAATGAAGCAGAGACGTTGCCCGCCACAATGGCCGATTTACCGAGATCAGTAAGTGGCTTTGACGAAGTTCTTTGGTTAGTCGTTGATGATGGTTCCAGCGACGAAACGTCAGAGATAGCCAAAGTTTGCGGAGCGGACGCGGTAGTGCAGCTAACCCAAAACAAAGGCTTAGCAGTAGCCTTTCAGGTTGGGCTCGACGCGTCTTTGCGGTTAGGTGCCGACGTCATTGTCAACACAGACGCNGATAACCAATATTCGGCAAACAACATTCCCGACCTTGTTGAACCAATCATCAAAGGTGACGCAGATCTAGTAGTTGGGAGCCGCGACATAACTAACCATGAAGAATTCTCAACGCTGAAAAAGTTCCTCCAAAAGATCGGTTCATGGGTTGTTCGACAAGCATCAGCGACTGAGGTTTCAGACGTAACCTCAGGATTCAGGGCCTACAGCAAAGAAGCAGCTCTTCAAGTAAACGTCGTATCTCAATTCACATATACCCTTGAAACTCTGATCCAAGCAGGTCGTTCAGACCTAGCCGTAGCCGATATTCCGATTAACGTGAATCCGACAACTCGCCCATCACGTCTCTTTCGTTCAAAACGACAGTACGTTCGAAGATCAGCAGGAACCATCTCCCGGGTATACGCCATGCATCAACCATTACGAGTGTTCAATATCCCAGCCGTCATCTTCGCGCTGGTAGGAATGGTCCTATTCGGCCGGTTCGGGTGGTTTTATGTGACTGCGGGAGGACAAGGGCACATCCAGTCACTCATAGTTGGAGCCGTCTGTCTGCTGGTCGCGATGCAAATGTTTATGCTGGGNCTGCTGGCAGACCTTCTCAGGTCCAACCGAGTTATCGGCGAACGAGTTCTTCGACGGGTTCGAAATATTGAACTCACGCTCGGCGATTACAGCACCATTGAAGACGAACCCACGCCCGACCCGTAATTGCCACCTCGCCTGCGATTACGTCGCCAAGCTAGCGAGAGCATAAGTGCCAACGAAAGTACAGAGATAGAGACTCCTGCCCTCAAACCAGA
Organism: Acidimicrobiaceae bacterium; assembly: GCA_002722565.1. Taxonomy (GTDB): domain Bacteria; phylum Actinomycetota; class Acidimicrobiia; order Acidimicrobiales; family Poriferisodalaceae; genus MedAcidi-G3. The sequence continues at coordinate 146,233 of PBMG01000003.1, read as the reverse complement.
GGGACGGTATTCGAATGTCACCGTGCTGGACCCTTCAGGTACGGGCACCCCAACAAAAGCGTGATCGGCCGCTACTAGTGGCTGACGAACGCCATCGACTGAAGCCGTCCACCCATTTTGCATAGCGTCAGCTATCACCAACCAGCCTGGACCAGTGGTTGTCAACGAAATGCTCAAATAATCGAGCTGATCATCAAAGTCATCTATCACCGCTTCTACTGAACCAGAACTGGTCAGATGACCTGACTGTTCTGAGAGCAGCACCAACTGGGAAGGGAGAGACGTTTTCAACATCTCCACTCGCTCTTGCCCATCTGGAACTACCACAGCCTCAGAAGCAAACCTGACCCGCCCCAACGCATCCAGATTTTCCCAAATGGCGACGTCGTCGGCGTACGCCAAACGTAAACCACCGTCCGCTGAAGCCATGCCGTTGAGAGCAAGGAAACCAGATTCATCAGATCGGAGCTTTAAGGCCCCATCGTCAGCATCCAATCGGACACGAATCAACATTTCACCATCAACCGGTAAATCTTCCGCCGCAACGGGAATCCAGTGACTACCTGCTGGCAAGAACCCTCGGGCGTGGCGTCGTCCAGTACGGGTAGAACCGTCTGGCCCAACAATTTCGACTCTCAATCGACCCGCCAGATCAGTCGTAGAAAAGTCTTCCACCAGATGAAGCTCGATTCCCCGGAGTGGACGTGAGTCGACCGTTACTTCTAGACGACCATCCGGACCAAGTTCTCTAGCGGATCCGCCATCGGACAACACCAATGGTGTTCCCGGCAACGGAAAATCGACCTGGGTAACCAACCAACGAACCGACATCCGATCTAAAACCGGAGATCTTAAGCGATTCACATCAAGGAACTCGAGAAATGAGAATGTGTAGGACCTGTCAAAAGCCTCTGGATCGACAGCTACCAGCAAATCTCTCCACGTCGGCTGATGAAATACATGACCGGTTACGGTTCGAATTCCGTAGTGGGTAGTCGTGCCTGAATAGAAGGCCAAATCATGCGCCGCAATTCGGTCCCCATTCGCCTCTAACGCCAAGAACTCATGAGCTGGGGTAGTTGGGTAGTGGCGTTCAGGAACTTCGTTAGGCCAGAACGGACCAACAAACAGAAGGATTTCTACTGCAGCGACGCCAGCTACCACTACAGGTAGGAACTGGCGCAGAGAACTTCGATGACGGAACAGGACAGCTCCGATGATGATTAATGCTGCTAACCCAGCAACGGCAACAGATTGGCTAACTTCAGAAAGATGACCTTCCCGCGAAGCCACCCGTAAAACATGCACCGATCCACCAACAGCAGTGAGCACGGCGACAATAAGCCCTGCGATATGCCACCGGCTTCGATACTTATCGAACTGGCCACCTCCCAGTTCCCCGCCAGATCGAAGTGCTTCCAACCCCAACCCAACCAAAATTGCCAACAGCAGCAGCCAAATTGAACGCATCCGCCCCACGAAGTTCGTGTCAAAAACGGGAAAATTCTGAGCTAAAGCCAAGATGGGCCCGCCGGTAAACACTAAGAGCGTCGTCACGCCCAATAAACCAGCGGTGATAGCAGTAACCGAACGGGCTACTGAGGCAGATGGGCGCCACAACATTGCACATACAACTATGACCAATGCACCTGCGCCCAAGAATGCACAAGTTTCAATGTAATTGCGGTCACCGTAGAAAAAGCCTTGAGCATGCGAGCCAAAGGCACGCGGGATAGCCGCTGTAGTCATCAGCGAAGGAGAAAGGTGATCTGAGGCGGTTTGCACCCGATGGGACAGGTCAGTCGCGTTTATTTGACTGATAAATGGAAAGATCTGCCACGCGGCCAAACCAAAACCTAAAACAACTGAGCCAAGAGCTGATAGCGACAAGCGGAACGTTTTTCGCTCTGATGGAAACTCAGTTCGAGAACGCAAAATAATCCATAGCAGCATGAGGACTATGCCCCATCCAGTTAATGCTGGAAAGCCGGCCAACAACATCGCGCATGTCGTTAACGCAATAGTTAGGGATGCCGAAAAGTTTCGGCGTCGCACTAGCCGCTCGGCGCCCCACAAAAGCCATGGAAGGTAAGCACCTACGTGACTTTGAGGCCAATTTGTCCACACTGTTTGAAAACCGCTAAATGAATAAACAAATCCCGCTGTCAATGAAGCGGCATGAGAAACGCCGAGGCTCCGCAGTAAAAGAAAAACCCCTGCGATAGCTACAGATAGTTCAGCGAGCTTTATCCATGCAGGTGCTACGCGGTCCGGAAAAAAAAGAAATGGCAAATTGAGTGGGTCAAAAAATCCTTGGTGGGGAACCGAAGCAAGAGGCGTACCGCCTGCTGGATAAGGATTCCACAGTGCAAAGTCACCATCTAAGAGTCGGCTGTGGAACTGTTCCTGAGCAGGAAATCCCGAATCGACGGGATCGGCGACAGGGATCGACGTCAGTTCAAGGTCAATTGGCTGACTCTCATTCCAAGGAGCCCACCGCAAAACAGTGTCAGAACGTAGAAAGGTTCGGGCCCCGACTAACGGCAAGCCGATGCTGATAATGATCGTTGCAACGACGACACCGAGAGTCCAACGTGTTGCTCTGTCGACGCCGCCGTTCCTCACTCCAAAATCGCTCTTTCGCAATAGGTTCTATAAGGAGAAAGAGGCATCGCGCTAATTGTTCTCGCAGCGTCTTCAGCTGAAACAAAGCCCATCTTGAAAGCAACTTCCTCTAAACACGCGACCTTATAGTTCTGGTCCTTCTCGACTGAAGCAACGAAATTCGAGCTTTCAAGAAGGCTTTCGTGCGTTCCTGAGTCCAGCCAGGTTGCATCTCGACTCAATTTTGCTGCTCTGAGCTCACCGTCAGCCAAGAAACTCATATTTAGGTCGGTGATTTCCAACTCGCCTCGCTCGCTAGGCGTTAATTCTTTAGCTCGGGAAACGGCGGTGCCGTCATATACATAAAGCCCAGGCACGGCAAGATCACTTCGCGGACTGTTCGGTTTCTCTTCAATTGACAAGACGGACCCAGAATTGTCGATCTCTACAACGCCGTACCGTTCAGGATCCTCTACCGGGTAACCCCAAATAACGGCCCCGCTAGCAAATTCTGCCACTTCAGTATCAAGGCCTATTTGTCCGTGAAATACGTTGTCTCCAAGTATGAGAGTGAAGGGCTGGTCACGAACAAATTCTTCGCCGATAAGAACTGCCTGGGCAATACCACCAGGGTTTGGCTGAACGCCATAAGACAGCTCTATGCCCCACTGACTCCCATCTCCCAAAACCCGCTCAAAAATTGGTAAATCGGCAGGCGAACTAATCAGATGAATTTCTCTGATACCCGCATTCATCAACGTAGCCAACGGGTAATAAATCATCGGTTTGTCGTAGACAGCTTGGAGTTGTTTGCTTGAAACCTGACTAAGTGGAAATAATCGAGTGCCGGCCCCACCAGCAAGCATCATGCCTCGCATAGATGCCACTCCCATTTGTCATTACTCATCACGCCCACCAGTCTGCCGCAGTGTTGTAGCGATCGCTGGTCGCGCCACTATTCAATTACTACGACAACGTCGCCTGCACCTACCGTGTCACCAGGACTTACCTTTACATCGACGATCGAACCTGCTTTGTCAGCGTTGATGTTGTTTTCCATCTTCATAGCTTCGAGCACTACCACGGCTTCGCCTTCGGCAACTTCTTGTCCTATTTCGACCAAAACCTTCACAATAGTTCCCTGCATTGGGACAGCTACCTGACCAGAACCAGCGGCGCCTGCGCCACCTGAAGTGGACCTGCGAGGTTTCGGCGCGGCTTTAACAGCGACCCCAGCAACTTCGGGAACCCAAGCGGCAACCTCGAAGCGCTTTCCGTTGACCTCGAGAACGACGTCCTTTCGAATTAGCGGCTCAGCTAAGTCAGCTTCTTGATCTATGTCGCTGGCTTTACCAACCACGTCGGAAAGATCCAGAGACTCTTCTACCCATTTGGTGCTGTGTTCGCCAGCTTGGAAGTCGGCGCTAGCCAGAATTGCGCTATGAGCCGCTGCAGTAGTCGCTATTCCACCTACTTCCAACTCAACTAACGCACTTCTCATACGAGAGATAGCAGTGTCCCTGTCGGAACCCCACACGATGAGCTTGCCAACCAGATTGTCATAGAACTGGGAAACTGTGTCTCCCGATTCGTAACCACCATCCCAACGAATCCCGAACCCTTGTGGGATTCTCAGTTCGTTAATAGTTCCAGGAGATGGAAGGAATCGCCCACCCGCAGGGTCCTCAGCGTTGATTCTCACCTCAATTGCGTGGCCGTCCTGCTCGATGTCTTGTTGATTAAAAGATAACTCTTCGCCAGCTGCCACTCGAATCTGTTCTCGAACTAAGTCAATACCTGACACCAGTTCACTTACAGGATGTTCGACCTGTAAGCGGGTGTTCATCTCGAGGTAGAAAAACTCTCCGTCCTGAAATAGGAACTCGACAGTTCCGGCGTTGGTGTAGTCGCATCCTTCAGCTACAGCCACAGCAGCGGCACCCATAGCCTCCCTCACTTCGGCAGGGAAGTTTGGCGCAGGGCTTTCTTCAACAAGCTTCTGATGGCGTCTTTGAGCGGAACAGTCGCGTTCACCGAGCCAAACAGTGTTTCCATGTTGGTCTGCGATGATCTGCATTTCGATGTGACGAGGCCATGTTAAATAACGCTCCATGTAGCATTCGTTCCGCCCGAAAAAGCTTTCAGCCTCTCGTTGAGCGGACTCTAAAGCTGCATCTACTTCCTCGGCTGAAGTCACCACCTTCATGCCGCGACCACCACCACCGTACGCCGCTTTAATCGCAACTGGATAGCCATGCTCATCAGCGAAACTGCGGACCTCATCGGGATGTTGAATTATCTCAGTAGTACCCGGAACCCCACTCACACCAACTTTCTCAGCAGCTAGGCGAGCCGAAATCTTGTCGCCCATCACTTCAATAGCCTCTGGTGGTGGGCCAATAAAGGTGACACTCCGCTCAGTGATAGCTCTAGCGAAGTCTGCATTCTCGCTATAAAAACCATAACCAGGGTGCACAGCCTCGGCGCCGCTCTTTTCTATAGCGTCGAGAATTGCCGAAGTATTGAGATACGAATCTGCAGCAGTTTCGCCGCCCAAAGCATAAGCCTCGTCGGCAAGTCGAACGTGAAGAGCATTGCGGTCAAGTTCGCTGTAAACAGCCACACTCGTAATGCCAAGTTCACGACACGCTCTAATCACTCTTACAGCGATTTCTCCACGGTTAGCGATCAAGATCTTTGAAAACAAGGTTCCAACCTTCCGAGCACAAACATACGATCTGCAATCGTGCCACAATCGAGGGCATTTGCCCCACTTGAGTCATTTTCTTTCACAAATAACTTGACAAATCAGTAAGTATTCTGACTTCTGTGGAAATACCCAAATTCGATTCAGTTGAGGGCACTCGCTTTAGTGACATCACTTGGGTCTCTGAAATTGAGTCAACCAACACAGAGTTGCTTGATAGAGCGAGAAAAGGGGCCAGCGAAGGTGAGGTCATAATTGCTGACCTGCAAACTAAGGGCCGCGGTCGAAGAGGAAGAACGTGGACTGCCCCTTCGGGAACATCTCTGATGATGTCAATCCTTCTGCGCCCCCCGTCGGGCACGCTTTCTCCTGACAACGCATCGCTGATCACGTCGGCTCTCGCAGTCGCTGTGCTGACTGCAGTTGATGAAGTTGCGAACGTACAACTGGAAGTGAAATGGCCTAATGACCTGGTCGTGGATAGTCCCCACTCAATTCTTGATAGCGGCGACCCCGGTTACCGAAAAGTTGCCGGAATCTTGACCGAAACCTTGATCCAACAAAATGAGATTGATGCCCTAGTAGTGGGAATCGGCATCAACACAGGTTGGGGGCACGTACCAGCCGAGTTCGAACTAATAGCGACAAGCCTCGANGTGCTTGCTGGTTCGACCATTTATAGAACCCAACTAGCACACAAACTTCTACAAAAGTTTGAAATTGAATACACCGACCTCTTAGAACCTTTTGGCAAAGAAAATCTGCTTAAACGACTACGCGAACACTCAGCCACCCTGGGTAAGCGAGTCTCGGTTCATATGAATCAAGAAGGTGAAACTAAGCCCTTAAATGGACAAGCTATTAACATTGACGAAGCCGGACGGCTTCTAGTGGAATTTGATACCGGTGGTATCCAAGCAGTTGCGGTAGCCGACGTAGAACACCTGCGACTCGACGCGCGCTAACCGTCAGCTCGAAACAAGGAATACCCTAGGACGATATGGCCGAAATCGTTTCCTCTGAAACTATCGAAGGTGTGTACGTCGTCACCCCTGATGTCTACGCCGATGATCGCGGATTTTTCGTCGAAACTTACCGTCGAGAATGGATTCCTAACGGGTCAAGAGAAATGGTTCAAGCGAACCGCGGAGANCGGCAAAACGGAAGCATCGTCGGATTGCACTATCACCTCCACCAAGCTGACTACTGGTACGTGCCGTTTGGGACCGTCCGGGTCGTCTTGCACGACCTGCGCGCCGGCTCGCCAACTGAGGGCGCCACCCAACACACCGACCTTCAAGAAAGCGAACATCGTGGTATCTACATTCCCCCAGGAGTGGCGCATGGCTTCGCAGCACTGACCGACGCGACAATTACTTATCTGGTGGACAACTACTACAACCCAGCCGACGAACTGGGCGTTGCTTGGGACGATCCTGAAATAGGTGCCGATTGGGGCATAGAGAATCCAACTCTGTCCAGTCGCGATCAGAACAACCCCTACAAGAAAGCGATTCCAGAAGCCGACCAACCTCGATACGGACTGAGGAATTGATCGAGCTATGAAACTTCTTGTCACAGGTGGGGCTGGATTCATTGGTTCCAACTTCGTCAGAGCCCATTTAGCTAACACCGACGACGAAATTACTGTTCTTGATGCACTTACCTATGCAGGAAGTCGAGACACGCTTTCGGACTTCATAGAAAACCCGCGGGTCTCATTCGTAGAAGGAGATATTTGCGATAGAGAGACAGTGAAGTTAGCGATGGAAGGTCACGAACTCGTGGTCCACTTTGCAGCTGAAAGTCACGTCGACAGGTCGATCGACGGCTCCGAACGTTTCATACTGACCAATTGCGTCGGCACCAATTTGCTTTGCGATGTTGCAGCCCAAATGGAAGTCGAGCGTTTCGTCCACATTTCAACTGATGAAACATATGGTTCCCGAAAACATGGCTCCTTTACTGAAACCGACAAACTCGAACCCAGCAGTCCGTACGCCGCATCAAAGGCAGCATCCGACCTAATAGCTCTCAGCCACCACACGACCAATAACCTTCCTGTAATCATCACTCGTTCCTCCAACAACTACGGCCCCTTTCAATTCCCCGAAAAACTCATACCGCTGTTCGTTACCAATCTTGTTGAAGGTTTGAGCGTCCCCCTCTATGGAAACGGAACGAATGTCAGAGACTGGATACATGTTCAAGACAACTGTTCGGCAATTTCGACTGTTCTCCAAAAAGGAGAAATCGGGCAGATCTACAACATCGGCGCTGGCAACGAGCTATCAAACCTCGACCTAACCAAAAGACTGATCGATCTATGTGGGCGAGACGAATCCGCTATCACGTGGGTTGATGACAGACCCGGTCACGACTTTCGATATTCCATCGATTCGACAAGAGTGCGCGATCTAGGTTGGGTTCCCCAAGTCGACTTGCAAGCAGGCCTAGAGGCAACCGTCCAGTGGTACCAAGACAACGAAACTTGGTGGCGAGCCAAGACGGCTAAAGCACAGTGAATATAGCGACCGCCCTTACATCTGCAAATAGATACGCGCCTTTAGTACGTAACTTCGCCGGACGAGAATTGAAAGCTAGATACAAAAGGAGCCTTCTTGGCTGGACATGGTCGTTGCTCAGCCCGTTGTCAACGATCCTGGTATACAGCTTGGTCTTCTCAGTGTTCTTTCGGGCGGCACCGCCAGTTGCTGGAAATGGATCACAAAACTTCGCAGTGTTCCTCTTCACCGGACTTGTTGTCTGGCTTCTGTTTGCAGGAATGATTAACGGGTCTATGGGCTGGCTCCAAGCGATAGGAGATCTCCGACGAAAAGTTTTCTTTCCTCCCGAAACAGCCATTTTTGGAAGCGCACTAGCACTAGCAGTCCAATCAGCCATAGAGGCAGGTGTCCTCGTCGTTGTCATGCTCCTCATCGGCAATCTCGGTCCCACGACTCTGGTGTTGCCACTAATTCTCGTACTAGCCGGTCTGTTCGGTCTCGGAATCGGATTCTTTGTGTGTGTGCTCAACACCCATTACCGAGACATGCAGTACCTAGTTGGCATAGTCCTAAACGCAGTCTTCTTTCTTGTACCTATCGTCTACCCACTCGGAATCATTCCCGAACGTCATTGGGGCCTCCCAATTCGTAAAATTGTTGAGCTAAACCCAATTAATCAGTTTGTGACAGCAGCTCGAGAGTCCGCCTACCTACTCCAATGGCCAAGCCTTACTAGGTGGTGCACTCTGCTCGGTTATTCCCTAGTGGTATTTGCTCTGGGTTGGCGATTCTTTGCCCAAAGGTCAATGCAGCTGAGTGAGGACATGTGAATCCCATCATTTCGGCTCAACATCTGTCCAAGCAGTACCGAGTGCACCGAGGCCGGCCAGACTCGCTGAAGGAAGCGGTAGTCCGCCGCAAGAAAAATAGATCGAGTAGCGAGTTCTGGGCTCTAAAAGAGGTGTCGTTAGATATCGAAAAAGGATCTTTTTTTGGGTTGATTGGCCACAACGGATCCGGCAAAACAACATTGCTCAAACTGATGGCAGGGATCCACAACCCGAGTAGCGGCCAACTAAAAGTCAACGGCCGAGTTTCGGCCCTACTAGAGCTCGGTTCCGGCTTTCATCCTGAACTTAGCGGCCGAGAAAACATTTATCTGAACGGAGCCATCCTTGGTCTTACCAGAAAGGAAATGGACTTAGCGGTCGACGAAATAATCGAATTCAGCGACATAGGAGAGTTCATAGACGCTCCAGTCAAAATTCTTTCCAGTGGAATGTATGTCCGACTCGGATTCGCCGTTGCTGTTCACGTAGCCCCAGAAATACTTCTTATCGATGAAGTGATTGCCGTAGGGGATGAAGCCTTCCAACGTAAATGCCTGGAGCATTTGTATGAACTACGTCGGGCGGGTACAACCATCGTCTTAGTTTCTCACTCGCTTCCCTTAGTTGAGGGGCTCTGCGACGAGGTCGGATGGCTCGACCACGGAGCTCTGATGCAAGCAGGTGAAGCTACCGAAGTTTGCTGGGCATACCTTGATTCAGTCAACGCTCAAGAAGCAGAAAAACTGCGAGATGAAGACGACGACCCAATACACACCGACACTTCCCTCACCGAAATAGAAGTTCGGCGGGGGAGTGGAGAAATACGTATTTTTCACGTGGACTATCTAGATGGTGAATGGCTCGCAAATCCCTTGCCGAGCTCGGGCGATACCCTTGTGATTCGCCTTTGGTACGAAGCCGAAACCTCCGTCGAAAATCCAGTTTTCGCAATGAAACTCCACCATGCGACAGGGGTACACCTAGCCTCCCCGAACAGTGCCCTTCAGCAACTCCAAACGGGATCAATCGTTGCGGGCCGAGGATATGTTGATTTTGTAATCGACAAACTCTCCCTACTAGCTGGTGACTACCTCTTATCTACATCCATTACAGATCGCGACCGAATGCACGTCCACGATGCATGGGAAAGATCGCATTCCTTACGGATCGTGCCTGGTTCTTCTCCTGAACGCGAGGGCCTTACCGATCTCTTAGGGAAATGGCAGCCGCCAGTACCTCACGAAAAAGGCTCGCCAGGCCATCCGAACCGCTGAGCGAACGCGCGGCCACTGACTGAACAACGGCGCGTACAATTAAGACAGCCCGATCTCGAGCTCAGTGAGAGCCCAGGAAGCTGCATCGATGACCTCGATCAAATCAACCAACACAGCCGCCAGTGGAAGCTCCCACAAGTCTGCAGCGCAAGGCCGACAAAACCTGAATGTCGGCATAGTTCTCCCGACTGAAGAACGCCACCCGATTGGTTGGTTAGCGACAAGAGCCTTAGGCGCTGAAATTGAGTGGCGAAATGGTCCTATCCATATTCAATGGTTCGTCGAAAAGTCGAGACCAGCTTTATGGTCAAGCGATCTATCGCTCAAGACCGAAGAATTACCCGAAAACATCAACGAGTTAGACAATGACCTTGATGTCATTCTGGGACATGGACTAGCTAGCCAAAAGATCGAATTTGCAGTTGATCCAGCCGAAGCCGAACTCACTCTTAGCGACACAGCGACCTTGCTAACTCGTTATCTTTCACCCAATCTCACGCGAGGAACCCACCCCGCACCATCACTGCAAAATTCGATACTTGTGGACGTCAACGGCGACTTACCCCAAGCGGTAGCTAATGAAGTTGCTCGACATGCGATGTCAAGAACAATTCCGGTAGCGCTCCTAGGTGCAGAAGCAGACCAAAATCGGTTTGTTCAGCAATTGAAGCGTCACAACCAAACAGCAACCAACGTAGCCCGGGACCTAGACCCCGACGAATTCGGAGCACTTATTGAATATGCTGCGGTTGTAGTTACTGGAGACGCCGCCTTACAAAACATGGCTCAAGTCCTACACGGACGATCCGTCTTCATTAACCCAAAGCCCGCAGAACATACACTTCAACGGGAGCTATGGGCGGCCACCTCAGGCACTTCTCTCCCAAGGAGAGACCCGACGACTGAAGCTAAAATTCAACGACTGGCAGAAATTGTCGAACAAACGGCCCTCCTCCGACTTGGTAGAAGTATCTCAAATCGATCCGGAGCCCAAGAACGAGAACGCATCAAACAAATCACACTGTTGCAAGAACAACAGGCGCTCCACTGGAACGAGCAGCGGCGCCGGTCTAAAGAAACAATCGATTACTTAAGACAAGAGATTCTCAGCGTCGAATCCAAGCTTAATTTTGCCGAAAATGAAGCTGAACGTAACCGCAGAGCGCTCCAGGCTCAACACAACCGGCTCAATCAACTAGAAATGCAGACTGCTGAACGCGACCAAGGACCCGCTCGACTGCATCGAAGTGTCGATTGGCGGAGCGTTCTAGCCCAAATCGAGCGCGATGCCCTCAAACTCTTGCACTGGCTTCGCCGCCAATTCGAAAAGAGATGAAACCAACGTCTCCGCCGATAAGTGTCATTGTTGTTTTAACCACGAACCCTCGATCCGGAATAGACCCAACGGGCTGGCGGAGCGAACAAATATGTAAGGAACTCATAGCCAGTAACGCTGACACAAGACTGCTCCTCAACGGCCCACCAGACACTTCAAAGACCCTCTTCGGAAAGACATTAGAGACAACAGGTTCAGACTCAACTGATTGGTGGAAAGCAAACCGCGGCGAAACCTTTGTTTTCTGTGGAGATGGCCCCGCATACCGAGCGGTTTCGCTTTGTCGCGAACAAAACCCCGAAGCCACCATCGTTGTCGATAGATCTGCGTTACTAACTCTTCAACGACCCGACCTACCCGATGACCTAGTAGCACAGGAGGAATTAGCTGGCAGCGACACCGTTTCTAGCCTGCGACGTCAACGCGACAGAGAGCTGATCTCCCTCGCTAACCAGATTTGGGTTTATTCGGATTCCGAACGAACCGAAATTGAAACACTAACTCTTGAAGCGACAGTCAAGATTGTCCGCCCACCGGATATCAGATTTGATGCAGCCAATGGAAGCCGGCCACTCCTGCTCGCCGCGCCACACCGCGAGTTCGGGGAACCTGACCTGGAAGCAGTTCAATACTTCAACGAGCAAATTTTGCCCGCCCTAGATACAGCTAGCGAACCACCGTTGCTGCTCACAGAACGCGGCTTTGGTCTCTGGGATCAACATACACAACACGTTGAAACCATTGAACGGAGCGGTCCGCTTGGCGACACATGCCAAAACGCATCGATGCTGATATCGGGCCGTCAAACTGGTGGAACCGCATGGACTCACCTACTAGCGGCACGAGCCTTCGGACTTCCGATCATCGCAACGCCACACGCCGCAGCTCACGTCGATGACCCCACCCACTGGGACCTCCACATAGCCGAACCAACAGAGATAGCGTCGACTATCGCAAGAGTTGCAGGACGGCGGCGCGTCCCCACCCGGCCAGAACCATCGAGATCAGGAATATCGGAAGCTTTGGAAGCGCTTAACGTTGAAGCCGCGAACNCCGAATCAGAGATCACCGAATGGCTTGTAACTCCTGAAACAGGTCAACGACACCGAATGGACCTCAAACAGTACCGCCGAAGCGAACAAGAGGCGCTAGTCGACCCAGACCCTGACCCGGGCACAACTCTCGAATACCGCCCTCTTATTTCCATCATCACACCGGTNTACAAGACGCCGTTGGACATTCTCGAAGCAGCTATCAACTCAGTACGAACCCAAACATACGAAAATTGGCAACTTTGTCTGGTGGATGATTGTTCCCAAAGCGAAGAGCTTCGAACCTTGTGTCGAGAGTTCACTTCACTCGACTCGAGAATTAGCTTTTTTGAGAGATCCGAAAACGGGGGGATCGCGTCCGCATCCAATTCGGCACTTGACATGGCAGAAGGTGAATACATAGCCCTGCTCGACCACGACGACCTTCTTCGTTCCGATGCCCTGACCGAGGTAGCAAGAGCGATCAACCGCTTCCCTCAGGTCGAATTTCTGTACTCGGACGAAGACAAACTTTTCGCGGATGGCTCCTACGACCACAGTTACGCCAAGTCCGGATGGTCTCCGGATCTACACATGTCGTACAACTACGTGTGCCACTTAGCGGTATTTAGTCGCGACCTCATTCAACGTATAGGTGGATGGCGCCTAGGATTTGATGGAGCCCAAGACTACGACCTGGCTTTGCGCGCCACGGAGACCGCAAACGAAATAGTCCACATCCCGCGCAATCTTTACCATTGGCGAGTATTACCCGGCTCTACCTCCGCCGGCGTAGATCAAAAAAATGATGCGTGGGATGCAGGACGACGAGCATTGAGCGAAGCATTGACCCGAAGAGGACTTACCGGAAAGGTAGAAGAAGGCATAGACCCAGGTACTTACAACATTCACTACCCAGTGATCGGACGTCCGAAAGTTGGAATAATTATCCCCACCCGTGACCGATATGAACTGATCTCTCAATGTGTTCAAGGGGTAACAGAGACGACCAATGGCGTAGAAACCGAAATCCTGGTTGTTAACAACGAGAGCACTGACCAAGCCACTCTGGACTGGATGGACCAACACAAAGGCCCTGTCATTGACTATCCCCACCAGTTCTCATATGCACGCATGATGAACATGGCCGCAGAACAAATCGATTGTGACTTGTTGTTGTTTCTTAACTGTGACATCACCATCGCAAGTCCAAATTGGTTAGAGGCGATGATCGGTCATGCCCAACAACGACGCGTCGGAGCGGTAGGGGCGAAACTCAGCTTCCCCGATGGACGCGTCCAACATGAAGGCATCACTGTCGGTGTAGGGGGAGTGGCCGTCAACACAAACGCTCGCGGCTATTTCAGTATTGGCAACTTGGCCCGTAACTGCTGGGCATTAACCGCCGCATGTTTGATGATGCGTCCAGAGGTCTTTTGGGAAGTCGGAGGCTTCGAAGAGCGACTCAGAGTCGCATTTAACGACGTTGACCTAACAATGCGCATTCATCAACTTGGATATGACCTTGTCTATCAACCCCACGCAATGCTCCACCATCAAGAATCAGCGCTTAGAGGTTCACTACACCCAACAGAAGACGAAGACTTCTTTCGAGCTCGCTGGGGTCAACCGTTGACCCACGACGACCCTTATTACAATCCAAGGCTTTCGCGTCATGCCCAGTACTACTTTGCTGACGAAGTCAAACAAGTGTGGTTGCCCCGTGGCCACCCGCTCGCTTGAATCAAGCAACACATAAAACGTTTACACCCAAACCAACTGGTGAACCCAAATTAGCGACATCCCCGAACGCAGTAACGGCACCGCGCGCGTCGACCACGAGATACCCACCAGGCCGACTTATCAGCCCGACAGCGTCAACCCGGCCCAGTAAGGCGGGCGAACCAAAGTAAGAAACGTCGCCGAGCGGATAAACGTGACCATCAGAATCCAAAAATAAGTAACCCTGATTACCCGGGCCGGCGGCGAAATCAACAACGCGTAGACCCTCAACCGGACGGTCATCACTCAAGGCCCCATAAAAGGGAGCAGACCCGAACGAATGAACACCACCCTTCTGATCGACAATCCAGTAACCGTCACCATCGGCAGTCGGCTCAATCTTCACAGCAGTAACCCCGTGCCCGATAGCTTGCGGAAGCCCTTCTAGAAAAGGCGCACTTCCAAAACTAAATACGCTCCCTTCGGAATCAATCACCCAGTAACCAACACCAGTCGGCGAGGCCGCAATGTCGACGGGTTCAGCAACCAAATCGAGCGACGAAAGATCTCCGAGTGACCTTGCTGTTCCATGCGCCTCGATATACCCGCTTCGATCAAGAACTAAACAGCCTTGACTATCGCGCGTCATTGCTATAGCGACAGGTTGAGATTGAAGCCGAATAGTTATTTCGGAAACCTCCTCATCAAAGTGAAGAAGACGATGATTTGAGGTCAGAATCCAGTAACCGTTCAATGACACGCATCGAGCCTATGTCAGAGCAACCTTTGGTCTAGGTCAGGCGCCGACTAGTTTGAATGGACCATGAAGATTTACACCAAGACCGGCGATGACGGAACCACAGGCCTCTTCTACGGAGGAAGAGTAAGTAAAGCCTCAGCGCTTCCCAAAGCATATGGAGCAGTAGATGAAGCCCAAGCAGCTATAGGCCTTGCTCGGGCCATCGCCCTAGACACCGAATTAGACCAACTCCTCACGATGCTTTGCCGCGACCTGTACGTTGCAATGGCAGAACTAGCAACCCTGCCAGAAAACAGAAGCAAACTCGAACCCGGAACAACAATGCTCACCACCGAAATGGTGACTGCAATAGAAGAAGCCATAGATACGACGAGCGAACGCTTCGAAGCACCTACCGAATTCACCATTCCCGGCCAGACAGAAATATCAGCAAGGCTCGACTGGGCCAGAGTCGTGGCACGCCGCGCCGAACGGGAATGCCTAGACGTTTGCGAAGCAGAATCAAATGTATTGCCCTATTTGAATCGCCTATCTGACCTTTTGTGGACTTTGGCAAGATGGCAAGAAGGCCAATCCCTTCTGAGCCGCGACTCATAAAAATCTTTCGAGACTGACAGGAAAACAATGCCAAACCAATTAACGATTTCTTCAATTAATGTCATCGCTTCAGAAGACGAAAACATCACCACTGCAAAAGATCGACCAGTGCGTTCAAAAGAACTGGACGCTCTTGGGGTTAGCGAAGACTTCCTGATAGCTAATGGGTTCGAAGGGAAAACCAAGCAGACACTCTTGCTGCCGCAACAGGAAGCAGTTGCTATAGCCCTGGGACTCGGAGATCAGCCAATTACGGCGGCCGAAGCCCGAGCAACAGCAGCGACACTATGGCACTCCTCCAAACATCTTGATTCCCTTACATCTTCCCTACCGTTATCGATAGCGTCAGACCTAGGCGACGAAACAGCGTTACAAGCAGTCGTCGAAGGCTTACTTCTCGCCTCCTACCGCTTCGACGAACTCAAGGGAACACCCGATGCCGTACCCA
The DNA here is from genome assembly GCA_002722565.1 of Acidimicrobiaceae bacterium. Taxonomy (GTDB): domain Bacteria; phylum Actinomycetota; class Acidimicrobiia; order Acidimicrobiales; family Poriferisodalaceae; genus MedAcidi-G3. The sequence goes on along the minus strand of PBMG01000003.1, from coordinate 130,417 downwards.
ACCTCCATCGAATAGACCTTCTGGCAGCAGATGGCGTTGACAGCGCGGCAGTTCTAAAAAAAGCAGAAGCAGTTGCCTCAGCAATCGCTCTCAGCCGTGACCTAGTAAACCGACCCGGAGGTTCACTTTCAGCAACTCAGCTAGCAGACGAAGCGATGCTGGTAGCAGAAAACACCGACCTAGAAATAGAAATCTGGGACAAGCAGCGACTCATCGAAGAACACTGCGGCGGCATCATAGGAGTGAATGCAGGATCTCTCGAAGAACCGCGACTTGTCAGACTGACCTGGCGACCCAAAGCACAGAGCCGCGGCACTATCCACTTTGTCGGCAAGGGAATCACCTTCGACACAGGCGGCCTCAACCTCAAAACCTTTGAGGGCATGAAAGAAATGAAAATAGATATGGGAGGTGCAGCCGCCGTGATCGGAGCGATGGCAGCTGTCGCGGCCTACGCTCCCGACGTCACAGTTATCGGGACCTGCTGTTGCACGGACAACCAACCAAGCCCAACAGCGACCAAACCAGGCGACGTCCTCAAAATAAGGAACGGCAAAACCGTAGAAGTCCTTAACACCGACGCAGAAGGCCGCCTAGTTCTCGCAGATGGACTTTCAATAGCTGCAGAAGATGAACCAGACCTCATCGTGGACCTAGCCACTTTGACAGGAGCATGCATGGTCGCCTTAGGTCAACGCTACGGAGGTCTCATGGGCAACGACGAAGCCGCTATTGGGAAAGTCCAGACCGCAGCCGCATTAGCGAACGAACTCGTATGGCATCTCCCACTGCCCAACGAGTACCGAAAACAGCTTGATTCTGAAATCGCTGATCTACAAAACATCGGATCAGGAAGATTTGGTGGGACGCTCGTAGCTGGACTATTTCTTCAAGAATTCGTCGGCGAAATCCCATGGGTGCACCTTGATATAGCCGGCCCTGTCACCACCGACGAAAATGAAGCCGAATTTCCCAAAGGTGCCACAGGATTCGGAGTTCGCACTCTGATCGAAATCGTGAACAATTGGTAGAACAAGTATCAAGACGCCAACCTCGCGGGATAGACGATGGGAACCCTGCCGACCCTCACAAAACAAGAAATTGGAAATAACTGATGTCTCAAGACATGTCACATGACGCCGATGTTCGGACACTTACCCGATGGATCGACGAAAGCGAACGAATCACCGTGCTCACTGGGGCGGGTATCTCTACCGACTCCGGAATCCCGGACTTCCGAGGCCCAAATGGAGTATGGACCAAGAATCCCAAAGCTGAAAAAGCCTCGAATATTCAGAATTTCATATCTGACCCCGAGGTCAGAAAAGCTTCCTGGCGGGACCGACTTGATAACAGAGCGTGGTCAGCGGACCCTAACGACGGACACAAAGCTCTCGTCCAACTAGAAAAAAGAAACAAACTTGTCGCCCTCCTAACCCAAAACGTGGATGGCCTCCACCACGCTGCCGGCTCCTCCTCAACGAAGGTCATAGAAGTCCATGGGACTCTAAGAGAGGTGGCTTGCCTAGAGTGCGACTACCGCGANGACATGCAAATAGCATTGGACCGGGTTCGCCAGGGCGAAGAGGACCTCGATTGTCCTGAATGCGGTGGAATCCTCAAAAGCGCAACAATCTCCTTTGGTCAGTCCCTAATCCAAAGAGACCTACTTAAAGCAGAAGCGGCAGCCCAAAATTGCGACCTGATGGTCGCAATCGGCACAACGTTGGCCGTTTACCCCATAGCGGCAGTCATCCCAGCTGCTCAACGAGTTGGAGCAAAAATTGTCATCATTAACGCTGANCCAACTGAAATGGATCATTTAGCGGACCTAATCATTCGAGAATCAATCAGTGAAGTACTCCCGATTGTTGTTCAAGGAGCAAAGAACCTTCCCCCAAAACAAGATGACTAAGTTCGGAAATAGCCGCTGAAGGAACACTTGGTAGAATCAGCAAGCAGAAGCGCTGATCAAGGCGCGTAAACAGGAATCGACTGATGACCAGCTACGGCGATCTGCTAGCGGCAGCGAAACAACAAATAGTCGAAGTTGACACCATGCAAGCAGCTCAACTCATTCAAGACGATCACTTAACACTTGACGTAAGAGAGCCCGAAGAGTTTGAACAAGGAGCTATAGCCAACGCAATACATATTCCACGCGGTCACCTCGAAAGCCAAATTGAACAGCGGCTACCCAAACGCGATGAGAAGATTGTGGTCTACTGCGCTGGCGGGGCTCGATCAGCATTCGCCGCGAAAACCCTCACCGAACTTGGATACGACCAAGTCGTTTCAATGGATGGGGGATTTACAAAATGGAAGTCCGAAGGTCGACCATGGGACCTACCTGAAACCCTCACCCAAAGTCAGCGAAACAGATACCAACGCCACCTCCTTCTCCCAGAAATCGGAGAGCAAGGCCAACAAGAACTAATTGAAGCAAAAGTNCTTCTCCTAGGAGCAGGCGGATTGGGATCGCCAGCTGCAATGTACTTAGCGGCGGCTGGGGTAGGAACATTGGGGATCATCGACATGGATATCGTTGATGAGTCCAATCTTCAACGCCAGATCATCCACGACACAACGCGTGTCGGACAATCAAAAGTTGAATCAGCAAGACAAACAATTAATGCATTAAATCCCCACATCAACACCAAAATCTACGACACGCGCCTTAGCGCAGAAAACGTTCTTGACCTCTTATCGGAGTGGGACGTAGTAGTCGACGGAGCAGATAATTTCCCGAGCCGATATCTGCTGAACGATGCGTCCGTCAAACTCGGCATACCAGTTGTGCATGGATCAATCTTCAGATTCGAAGGCCAAGTGACAGTCTTCGACCCCATCAATGGACCCACATACCGTGATTATGTGCCTGTGCCACCTCCACCGGAATTGGCACCCTCGTGCTCCGAGGCCGGGGTCCTAGGTGTGTTACCGGGCATTATCGGCAGCCTCCAAGCCTTAGAAACCATCAAATTGCTGCTCAACCTCGGAGATTCCCTCACGGGAAGACTCCTCGCGTTCGACGCCTTAGAAATGACGTTCCGGGAATACAAACTTCGCCGCAACGAAGAAAATCCGGTCACATATGACAACCGTGACCGAATCAAAATTGTCGAATACGACCAATTTTGCTCACCCACACTTGGTTGAAGCTCCTAGCGGGACTTCGGTACCTGAAACGGCGACTCTGAACTCGCACTCTAAACTTCTAATATGACGAACAAGCGGGTCATAGTTATAGGCGGTGGCCCAGCAGGACACGACGCAGCAACCTCTGCAGCGAGATTTGGCGCAGACGTGACCTTGATTGAACGCGACATTGTTGGCGGAGCAGCACACCTCCGAGATTGCGTGCCATCCAAATCGATGATTGCGACAGGTGGAGCCCTCTCATTTGCTCGGCGCATAGACGGAATGGGATTAGCCAACGTCGAAACTGATGTAGACGTCGAGCATCTGCGTGACCGCATCCAAGCAATAGAAAAACGCCTCGAAGAGTCAGTAACGCAGCTTCTCACAAGCCAAGGAGTCAAGATATATAGAGGAACTGGACGACTGCTTGGTTCCAACGAAGTGCGCGCCGACACAGCAGATGGACCTATCGAACTGACCGCAGACGCAATCGTGCTTGCAACCGGGAGTCGACCACGCATCCCCGAATGGGCTCCAATAGACCACGAACGAGTCTTAACTACCCGCGACGCATACCCCCCAGCGGAGCTCCCGGAACACCTCGTAGTCATTGGGTCTGGTGTCACCGGCGTTGAATTCGTTCATATGTTTGCGTCACTTGGCTCAGAAGTCACATTGATTGTCAGTCGACAACAAGTTCTGCCTCAAAAAGACCCAGAGGCTGCCGCGCTACTCGAGCAAAACTTCCTAGACCGAGGGGTGCAACTCCTCAAAGGAGCACGAGCTACCGAAATCCTACGAAATGGCCCAGTAGTGAAGGTTCAGTGCTCTGACGGAAGAACAGCGGAAGGGTCACACGCCATTTTGGCGATTGGATCTGACCCCAACAGTCAAGAACTAGGCCTAGAAAACACTGACGTAGCAATAGACGAATTCGGTTACATTCAAGTCGACCACAACCTCAGGTCATCGGTGCCATCGATCTACGCCGCCGGTGACTTATCGGGCAAGCTTCCGCTTTCATCAGTTGCTGCGATGCAAGGCCGAAAAATAGCTGAACACATTATGGGTTTACACGAAGGCCGAGAACACAGACATCTCGACTACGACAAAGCAGCCTCCGCGATCTTCACCGAACCCGAAATTGCTGACGTCGGACTTGCTGAAGCCGAAGCCTTCGCCACGGGACGAAAGATTCGAGTAACGAAAGTTCCTTTCTCATCAAATGCCAAAGCCCTCATCAACAATGACCCTTTGGGGTTTGTGAAAATAGTTTCTGACCCCAACACCGGCCATGTTCTGGGAGGATCAATTGTGGGTCAACACGCCGCCGAACTGATCTCCGTAGTAGCTCTAGCAGTCAGCGCGAACCTCAAGGTTCAAGATATCCATGAAAGCCTTTTCGTGTACCCGACACTGAGCGAAGCTCTCTCAGAGGCAGCTGAGTGACCACCAAACACAAAGTCCTCATCACCGGTGGTCACGGCCAACTTTCAACTGACCTCGCACAAGTGTTTAAAAGTCACGACCCAGTTGTTCTCAGCCGCGCAGCCCTAGACATCACTGAACCCCAGCAAGTTCAAGAAGTCTTGCGTGAGCACAGACCCGAAATTGTGATCAACGCAGCAGCATTCACCGACGTAGATGGATGTGAACACAATGCTGAACAAGCAAAATTGGTTAACTCCCAAGGCCCACAGAACTTGGTTGCAGCAGCACAGCTAATCGGCGCTCGGGTCGTACAAATATCGACCGACTATGTATTTGACGGTGCGCTCAACCGCGCATACACCGAAGACGATCAAACCAACCCGCAGTCAATCTACGGCCGAACCAAACTCGCAGGTGAACGAGCCATGCGTGATTCAGACCTCATAGTCCGAACATCATGGCTATGCGGCCTCCATGGCTCCAACATCCTGAAGACAATCGTTCAACTAGCTCAAACAGGTAAACCTATGAGCTTTGTGAATGACCAAACCGGAAACCCATCTTTCACAAATGATGTTGCGGCCACCATTCAACAACTAGTCGAAATCGAAGCCCAAGGCATATTCCATGTGACCAATCAGGGAGCTGTCAGCTGGTACCAGTTTGCGGAGACGATTCTTGCGCTGATGGGGCGGCCATCTGAGCAATTGACGGCAATAACAAGCGAACAGTTAGAACCACCACGCCCAGCTCCTCGACCCGCGAATTCAATCCTGGANAACAGCGGACTCCGGAAGCTGGGCTTAGAGCCGCCCCCGGATTTCCGTGTAACCCTCCCTAAACTTTTGGAGGTTCTCTGTGACTGAGCGACTCCGAATAGTGATCAATCCAGTTGAACACCAACCAACAAGCCAAGTGTTAGCCGTCGCGGCAGCCCTGGCACTTGAATGGGCAGCGCCCTATGTCACCAGCGTCATCGGTAACGATGGCCCATTCGTGATCCAACCCGAAGATGACGCTGTAGGTGGGTTGTTACGACTGGACCCAGAAAGAAGTGAGCGGCTCCAATTAGCGGGACGTGATGCCCTCTCTGAAGTCGAGTCTCAAATATGCATCGCTGAAGATGATGAAGGGAACTGGAATATCCCCGACCGACTCGATAGCTGGTGGGTTACCGGAGTCGCACTTTCAGCAACTGAGTTCGTAGGAACTACCACAACTGGCATCGCTATAGCTGAAACACTTGCCATCTCCAACCGAACCGAGCAACGGTGTATCGAGTTGCTAGAAAAATCCCAACGATGGGCCATGGAACAAATTGATGATCTGCTACGTGCAACCGCGACTAGTAATCCTCGGATCCTCGCAGACACCCTGTTGTCTTTGAGCTCGGAAGTCGAGACCCTCGCGGACACACACGCCATTTTGCGGGCTCGCTACCAAGCGGATATCGACACAATCAGTGAACACCTATGAAGAAGCAACCCCGAGCAACGCTGGTCATTGTCGCTTATGGCCGCCACGACCTAGTTCTTGAGCTGCTCGACTCCATAGCGCAACACACACNCGAATCACACGAATTGCTTGTCATCGATAATGCTTCGACTATTGGAAACGCTGGGCTGATCAAAGCTCACCCGTCACAGCCACGTGTCATAGAAGCGCCGCGAAACCTTGGATATGGCGGAGGTGTCAACTTCGGTGTGCGACACGCGACCACTGAAACAGTCGTGATAATGAACTCCGACTTGCAAGTAACACCCAAATGGCTTTCCCCGCTGCTGATAGCCATCGAACAACGAACTGCAGCCATAGCGGCCCCGTTGTACCTAGATAGAAGAGGAAACGTCATCGAAAGCGGAGCATCTATAACCGCCGACGGCCACGTTCACAACTCACGGATTGGTGGTGTCGCGCTTAAACCAGTCGACCACGTATCTGCAGCGTGTTGGGCATTCAATAAGCAATGGTTTGAAGCTATGGGTGGCTTTGACCCGACATACGGACTTGGCTACTACGAAGATGTCGATCTAGTGAATGCCGCTAGATCAAGGAATGAGCGAGTGGTCGTAGTGAATGATTCCCACGTCATTCATCACACAGGTGGCACCTTCGACTCCGAAGCATCACGGCGGCTGTCTCACCGTAACCACGCTCGAAGTCAAGCACGCTGGAGATGGCTCTACCGAGGAACAGGAACAACCCCGTGGGAAGGAGAAACGACAACAACCCATGGTCGCGTAGCCGTCATAGGCCATCACCCTGACATTTTGTGTGAACTCCAAGAACACAACATTTCGGTCGTCACCCTCAAAGATCTCAGCGCTCTCAGTCAACGCGCGCACCGCGACGACATCATCGTCACCGAACATCAACATGATGAGGCTCAACGCGCGGCTCCCCGAGCTGAGATCACCAACCCAGAAGGACTCTGGAAAGCACTAAAACGTGCAGGTATTGCGCCCAGCAAAACCCCTCCCAAACCGCTTTTCTCGGCAATAACTTCTACGCGACCAAGAAGATGGTGAAAACATGACAGAGCAAAATTCGCTCCATCAAGCATCTGCACATCTGCAAACAGCACGACAACTAGGACTGNAACTCAGTTCTCCANCCCGCCGTTTCAGCATCGGATCTAAGAAGCTAGTGACCCTAATCAACAGCGTATCTGACGAACTTGCTGCAGCTATCGACCTAGTAGCGAGCTCAGTGGCGGCCAACGCAGAACAAACTAGCCAACTGGACCAAGCAGTCACTCGCCTGGAACTCGTCACAGCAGGAGACGAACAACTTATAGACGACCTTGCTGCTGCTATCGAAACAGCTCAAGTAGAACTGGTTCGTCTAGAACGCCAGCACGACCTACTTCGTTCGCGACTCGAATCGGCAGACTAACAATGCTCGTAGGCGTAACCCACGGCAGATATGCACAACAAATTTATGATGCACTGACGGAGCGAATAGAGATACAAGCAGATTTCGTTTCACCCGAAGTTGATGCAAGCAAATATGACTTTGTGTTCGCTGTCGATGACGAAGATGCTCCCAAAGGAGCGAAGACACGACGATACGTAACGCACCACAATGCAAAGACTTACAGTTGGGATGTCGTAGCAGCTCGGCACCTGTTACCTGCCGCCAAAACAAGAGGTACCCAGAACCCCATCGCTGTTCCGCTGCCGGTCACCACTTCCATCCCGGCCAAACCCACTCAAACAGGGGTGGCGCTAGTCGAAAACGAACAAAACCAAGATTTTACCAAGCTCCTCAAAGCAGCAGGACACCAAGTAGCCGACATCCACGACCCAGGTGTCGGAATCGTTGTTGATTTGTCACCCACAACTAGTTGTACCGAACCAATGCGCCAAGCTATGAGCCAAGAAAAAGTTGTCATCGCTATGGCTAGCAATCCCGCGGCGACAGACACAATTCGCGACCAAAGCGATGGTCGCATCATTTCCACATACAGCAAGGCGGTCGAAGTCGTTGATGAACTAATTAACAACGACTTCGAAAGACAACGACTGGGGTTCGAGGCTCGAAAAGCGGTTTCGAATAGCAACTGGACACGAGTGACACGAGCACTACTGATCGAGAATCGAAGAGGCATACCCGTTCTCGAACACTCCAATCAGCTCGCCGCACGGAAGCGATGGACACAGCGACTCGGACATGCACACCCATGGAAGTTCGCCCAATACATTGATGACGGACACATAGAGTTAGACGATCAGCGGATAGATGTGAGCCATCTCAGCCAACTCCGAAAACTAAGTATCGTCACAGCCCTAGACAGACGCGACCCAAACAACGGCAATTCCTAGGGTACGTTCCCTACCATGTCCCGGGACCGTCCAAGACGTCATCGTCGGTTGAGCGAAAAGTTGCTACTAACGACTATTGGAGTGGCCACAGGAATCGGATTTACAGCAACCTTTGTACTCGGATATGCCGTGTGGCGTCTAGATCAAGTGGAACGATTTGAAGTGCACGACGTGCTCACCGCGCCAACACAAAAACCAATCACTGCCTCAGAATTACTCGAGCTCAATCTCGTTAGCGCTGAGAACGGTAACCAAGATCTGTCAAGCTCTCGGGTCGAAATTATCCTTCCCCCAACAATTGATGAGCCACTAGCCGACGGGNAACCCGGCGGCGAGAATTACCTCCTCGTCGGCTCAGACAGCGTTGAAGGCATCGCAGCTGATGACGCAATTATGAGCGGCCGAAACGCTTCTGCAGCAAACCACCTCGCAGACACAATCATGGTTCTACGACTACGCCAAGATGGCACGGCAGCCGTGGTATCGGTTCCACGAGACCTCCTCGTGTCCATCGCGAGCACCGACACCATTGCCAAGATCAACAGTGCATACAACCTCGATTCGTCGCCACAGACACGGGCGGCGCGACTCATAGAAACCGTCGAAAATCACCTGGATATTGGGCTTCAGCATTTCATCGAAGTTGACCTTGACGGATTTCGACGCATAGTCGACGCGGTCGGAGGCGTTTCGATGTGTTTCAACAGACCCACACGAGACAGAACTGTCCAAGACAGCGGCGACCCCACCCAAGGCGGAACTGGGTTCACAGCGGATAAGGGATGGACACATCTCGACGGAGACACAGCACTAGCTTTCGTGCGAAGCCGCCGACTCCTAACTCAACAAGCAGACGGCCAATGGGCGAGACTAGGAGTCTGGAATGACCTCGAACGAAATAATCGACAACAAAGATTCATATTCGAAGCCTTAGATCAGGCGTTAGGGCGAGCAGTCAGCAACCCTCGTACCCTCCAACGACTCCTAGATATCGTCGCTACCGATTTTCGTACATCGAATACCTTAAGCGTCTTCGATGACGGCCTCGATTTGGCACGCCGATTCAAAGGTCTAAACGTTGATAGTGACCTCGAGCGCTATGCGCTCCAACTCGTTGACGTATCTGTTGATGGCAAAGCGGGATTAGAGATAATTGATAACGACCACAACAAACGTGTGATCGACATCTTCCGAGGTCTCGAGTGGAATGACGTAGTTGAAGAAAGAGTCGAAGTAGCGGTGCAGGGTCCATCGGCTTTTTCCTTAGCATCACGACTTCGCGGAGCAGGTTTTAAAGCGACGCACGAAGAGACTGACCTATACCCCAAGAACAGAATCAGATATGGAATTGGAGGAGACCAAGCCGCCGTGCTTCTAGCAGCACGGCTCAGAGAAAGCGTCGAGATGCTGGCAGACCCATCCCTTTCAGGCAACAAAGTAATCCTCGAACTCGGCTCTACACCCCCTTCAGTCATGGTCGGCTACAAAACAATCGAACCACCTAAACCAATAGCGAATAACACAACTGAGAACGCCCCACCCCCGCCTAGGACACTCGGTGTATGCGGCTGACCAAGAAAAAAACACCACCAACACAACTCTGCCGAGCTCAGAAAATCAGGCCGCGAAGGCGAACCGGCTAGATGTCGTTAGCATCTCGAATGAGAGAAATTTTAACCGTCTCTGACACAACTACCTGAAGGCACAGAAATGAGCAACGTCGCGGTAATTGGAGCTGGGTACGTCGGACTGACCACAGCCGCATGTCTTGCCCATATAGGCCATAACGTCACCTGCGCCGATATTGATGAAGACAAAATCTCTCAACTCAATGACGGTAAAATCCCAATTCACGAAGCGCGACTCCCTGAACTCATCGAAGAAGGGCTATCCAACCAACTACTTAAGTTCGTAGTCGGATCCCAGAGCGCGATAACAACGAGTGACTTTGTTTTCCTATGTTTACCGACACCCCAAGGAGAAGACGGACGAGCTGATATCGGAGCCGTCCTCGAGGTCGTCGAAGAAATCCGTCAACTAGTTCCGCCACAAACAATCATCATCAACAAGTCAACGGTTCCGATAGGAACAAACGCGTCGATAGAAACAGCAATACAGCGAGAACGAGAAGATATTTCGGTCGTCTCNAATCCAGAATTTCTCCGTGAAGGTGTCGCCGTCACTGACTTCTTACAACCAGACCGAATTGTTATCGGCGCTACGAACAGCGAAGCAGGCGAGCGGGTCGCCGCACTCTACGACCCAATTGACGCTCCGATCATCGCGGTAGACCCCGCCTCAGCAGAAACCATTAAATACGCCACTAATTCTTTTCTGGCAACCAAAGTTTCATTCGTCAACGGCCTTGCAGCAGTTTGCGAAGCGGTAGGAGCTGACATCGAATCTGTGACACGAGGATTGGGAACCGACCAACGAATCGGCTCCCGTTTCCTCCAACCAGGACCAGGTTGGGGAGGATCATGCTTTCCTAAAGACATGCAAGCACTAGTCCGAATAGCAGCCGATGCCGGATACGAGTTCGATCTACTTCGAGCCGTTATAGAAGCTAATGAGCAGCAGTTCGATCGGATAGTCCACAAGGCCGAACTGTTATTAGGAGAAGACCTTTCGGGGAAAAATCTGACTCTGCTCGGTCTTACCTTCAAAGCTCACACCGACGATCTAAGAAATTCGCCAGCACTTGAAGTAGCAAAGCGATTAGCCGCCAAAGGAGCCAATCTCACCGCGTACGACCCTATGGTCAACAGCCAAATAGAGATAAGCGACAACATACGATTAGCTGCAAATATAGAGGAGGCTATGGATAGCTCTGCGGTGGCTCTAATTCTGACTGAGTGGCCAGAATTCACCCGAGCCAACTGGGCGAAACTGATTGACTTGATGCACACTCCATGCCTAGTGGATGCCCGAAATGTGCTTGACCGAAGATCAATGATTGAGCTCGGCTACCGGTACGACGACTTAGGCAGAATATGACAGTTACCGATCAATGACTGCAGCTTATGTAAGAGTGGTTGCGTGACCGCTGAAATAAGCGTCCTCATGACCATGGAGGCAGCATGGCACCCTGTGCCCGGGGGTACCGGTCGAGTATCGATTGAGTTGGCTCGTGCATTGTCACAAAGAGCAGACACCAAAGTTCAGGGAGTAGCAGCTCGCCATCGCTCACAACCACCATCTGATTTTCGCCCATCAATAGAGGTAAAGAAACTTCTTCTGCCGAGACCATTGCTTTATGAAGCGTGGTCACGGAGTCCCTTCCCTCGACTCGATATCAGCGGACATGACCTGGTGCACTCAACCACCATCATCCCTCCACCAGCAACTGATCTACCGCTGGTTGTAAACGTTCACGATCTCGCATTCCGCCGATTTCCTGATCGTTTCCCGCAACGAGCTCGACGGCTCTTCGAACGCTCATGGAAGCGAGTGTTGGAACGAGCGGACGCTGTCCTTTGCCCATCTGCAGCTACTTCCGCTGACCTACTAGCAGCGGGACTAGATACCGAGCGTCTCCACCTAGTCCCACTCGGCCATGACCCCCAAGTGGTCACCCAAGAAACAGCCCTTCAAGCCCGCCAACGATTCGGAATTGCTGGGGACTTTATTCTCGCCGCAGGCACGCTTGAACCCAGAAAAAACATCCCGACCCTAATCGAAGCCTTCCTTCGGATAGCCCCGCACACAGACGCCCAGTTAGTACTGGCAGGCCCAACCGGGTGGGGACTTACTCCAGAAGCGTTGCTGGAATCAGTAGACGACAGCGTGAAGACAAGGATCACTGTTACAGGCGAAATCACGACGACCGAGCTAGCCGCGCTGTATACCGAGGCAACAGTATTCTGCTATCCGAGCCTTTTAGAAGGATTTGGGCTTCCAGTCCTTGAAGCAATGTCGTACCGAACTCCGGTGGTCACCTCTAAAGGAACCTCAACTGAGGAAGTCGCGGGAGATGCAGCGGTTACGGTTAATCCACACTCGGCACAAGAAATTTCTGAGACCCTGCAATTCCTCCTCAGCGATACAACAGCAGCTCGACAAATAGCTGACAGCGGGTACGAACGAAGCAAAATGTTTCGGTGGGATAAAGCTGCGACAGCCACGGTCGAGATATACCGGAAATTAGTATGACCGCCGTAATTATCAACATGCTGTGGTTACGGCCAGGACAAGTGGGAGGGTCAGAAACCTATGCTGTGCAGCTCCTTGCAGCGCTCAGTCAAAACCCCGAGGCACCACCGATTGAGTTGGCCCTAACTCCAGCGACCTATCAGGCCTACCAATTTCTCGACCAAGCTTTTGAGATAAACCAACAACAGCACCCGCCAGGAAGAATTGGCCGAATTTTTAAAGAAAACAGGCTATTTGGACACTTAGGGAATGAGCACCTCATCCACCACCTTGGGGGCACGATCCCAAAACGCGAAAACAGCGCCCAAAAAGTTGTCACTATCTACGACGCCCAATACCGGGAATATCCCCAATATTTCTCGTTCACCAAACGCCGCTACCTAGACATCGCTATCCAACGGACGCTTCAACAAGCAGAAACCGTATGTGTGATAAGTGACTTTTGTGCACANTCACTAGAAAATCATTTTGGATACCCAAAAGAGAAATGCCAGATCATCCCACCAGCATTCAGGACTTCAACTAGCCAGCAGACCCGATCATCTGACGAAAAACCATTCCTGCTTTATCCCGCAGTCACCTGGCCGCACAAGTCTCACAAATTCCTCATCACCCTTCTAGAACAGATCCCAGATATGGAACTGATACTGACAGGAGCGAAAGGTCCAGCTCACAAAGACGTTATGCAATCTATCCAACGTTCACCGGCGCGGGATCGGATCACCCATCTAGGGCAGGTAGATCGCCAACGGCTTGATTCGCTCTATCAGCAGGCTCTCTGCACGGTCTTCCCATCACAATACGAAGGATTTGGTCAACCAATAATAGAAGCCATGCTTAGAGGATGCCCCGTGATCTCAAGTCAATGCGGAGCTTTACCAGAAACCGTAGGAACCGGCGGAATTACCCTGCCAATGGACGTTGACCAATGGAGTAACGCAGTCCGACTCATGGAGAAATCCGATCAGCGACAGCTGTGGGTAGAAGCAGGACATCACAGAGCTACTGACTTCTCATACAAACGAAGTGCGGAAGCTCAAATAGCGGTGTACGAAGAACTACTAGGTAAATGAGGAGATGAGGGCATGAAAATCACAATTCTCTGTCCTCACTTTGCTCCTGACACGGCCCCAACCGGAGAAGTCATTACCCAGATCGTTGGAGAGCTCGAAAAGATGGGGCATCGGATTCATGTAATCACTTCGCTCCCTTGGTACCGCAGCCACGCGGTGGAACTGGAATGGACCGGGCGACTCATATCTAGCGAGAAGACCCCTTGGGGAAAGATCACCAGAATTCACCCGTTTGCATCAAAGAATCGAACCAACCTTCTAGCTCGAGCAATCGCCTTCGGTGCGTTCAGTTGTGTTGCCTCCCTAGTGAGTCTCTTCTCCAGGCGAAGCCACGCAGTTCTTGCAATGAGCCCACCGCTCACATTGGCGCTCGCCGGATGGATAGCAGCCAAAAGACACAAAGCCCCACTCGTTTTAAATATTCAGGACGTGCACCCCGATGCAGCTATAGAAACCGGAACGCTGACAGATGAGCGTCTCATCCGACTCTTAAAGCGCATGGAAATCATGAGCTACGCCAAAGCAGACGCTGTTACTGTCCTATCGGACGATCTCAGAAACAGATTAGCTACAAGAACCGATAGCGAGTCGAAGCTCCGCGTCATCCCTAACTTTGTCGATACCGAACGCATTCAGCCCGGCAACCGAAACAACGCCTACCGTCGCGAACTGGGACTTACCGATGAGACCATCGTGATGTATGCCGGAAACGTCGGCTTCTCCCAGCCTCTAGAAATCGTGCTTGAAGCCGCCCGGTACATGGCTGATCGCGACGACATCGTTTTCGTAATTAACGGCAATGGATCACGAAGAGCTCTTTTTGAACAAGCAGCAGAAGACCTCCCCAACGTCACTTTCATGGACTATCAACCTCAAGAGCGACTCAACGAAGTTCTAGCTGCGGGAGACATCCATCTAATCCCACTTCAAAAGGGTTTGAGCTCGATAAGTGTGCCATCAAAGCTCTACTCCATCCTTGCTGCGGGCCGGCCGGTACTGGCTAGCGTCGATCTGGGAAGTGAAATAGATCTTGTGGTAACTCGCTCTGGGGCAGGTAGAACCGCTGCCGCAGGTAACACAGAAGAATTCATTGCAACACTGTCTGCCCTTATCGATGACCCTCATGGGCGGGCAGCCGCAGGGCTTGAAGCTCGCCGTTTCGCCGAAGAATGGCTATCCACTGCGGCGGTAGCTGAAACCTACAACGAACTATTTTTGGAACTCCAACGATAAAGGAAGGGACCAAGTAGCGCGTAACCGGGTCTTATAGACGATAACTTGGCGGACGGTATGGCTAGATCAGCAGCAGCAAAAAAAGTAGCTAAAGCAGCGAGCACCGGAGCAGGCGGCAAAGGCGCTGGATCAGAACGCAAAATTCTTTTTCCAGCAGCAATGATGCTCGTCGCTCTTCTCGGTGTGGTCCTGATCGTTGTGGCCCGAGACCAACGATCCGACTTGGCTCCCGCTGGAGACCCAGGCTTAGAAGATCACTGGCATACCGCATACAACATATTTGTATGCGATGAAGTTGACCCGACTGTCTTCGCCAATGACTCAGAAGACGATAGAACTGGCATCCACACGCACGGCGATGGGCTGATCCATATCCACCCGTTCGTCAGTACTGTCACAGGGCAATACGCCACGCTGGGCGCCTTCTTCAATGAAAATCAAACTGCATTTGACGACGAAACCTTCGAGCTACCCAATGGTTCTGTTCTGTCCGAAAAAGACTTCCTTTGCGGAGACGAACCCGCTGAGATTCGGGTGCTGAAATGGAACCAGCTCACAGCAGAAAAGCCAGTGGTGTTCACCGAAGACCTGCGGGATGTTCGCCTCAACGAAGATGGCCAGTTAGTGATGTTCGCTGTAGTGCCCAAAGACACAGACAATTCAGAAATACCTAGACCTGATGACAGCTACTTGCGTGAATACTTGAACCTGTCAGAAGAGCAGCAGCCGCTCGGCCAAGACGACGGTGGTGAAACAGGCCCGATCCTGCCACAAACAGAAGAGCCGTTCGAAACAGAGGAACCGGCTGACCAAGTACCAGAGTCGAGCGAACCTGTCGACGACTGAGTTGCAATGTTCGCTTTAGTGTTGGTCGGAGGTTTCGGAACTCGACTCCGACCACTTACCGAACACACTCCAAAACAAATGCTTCCCATCTGCGGAGTGCCCATGATCGAGTGGGTAGCGAGTCACCTAGCAGATCATGGAATTCAAGAAATAGGTCTAGCGCTCGGTTACCGACCCGATGCCTTCAGAGCCGCATACCCGGACGGGCGAATCGCAGGCATCCCATACAAGGTCGCGGTCGAACCCGAAGCTCGAGGAACAGCCGGCGCTGTCCGGTTTGCCGCTCTAGAGATGCAGCTAAAAGAACCATTCTTGGTACTCAACGGTGACGTATTGACAGACCTCGATATTGGTGCGCTGATCGAATTCCACCGAAAGAGTCACGCAGAAGCCACGATTGCGTTGCAAGTTGTCGCTGACCCTTCGCGATTCGGAGTCGTAACAACCAAAGACAATGGTCAAGTTCGCGAATTTATCGAAAAACCTCCAGCTGAAGCCTCCCCCTCAAACACCATCAATGCAGGCACCTATGTCCTAAACCCTTCGGTTATAGACCGAATCCCTGACACCAGACCAGTGTCTATTGAAAGAGAGACCTTCCCTGAAATGGCCTTAGCCGGAACCCTCTATGCGATGAAGTCGGACACCTATTGGCTTGATACGGGTACACCTGAACAATTCTTGGAAGCCAATCTCGACGTTCTTCATGGCAGGCGACAGAACAAGCCGGAATTGCCGTTAGCTGCAGTCGAAGCAACAGCCCAAGTGGAGGATTCAGTTATTGGAACCGGAAGCCACATTGATGCACAGGCCATAGTTAAGCGGTCCGTGTTGTTCAACGGCTGTCGTATAAGCAAAGGAGCCAGGGTCATCGATTCAGTTTTGTCTGATGACGTATACGTAGGTGAGGGAGCAACAATAGAAGGTTCTGTAATCGGGCTAGGCGAGCGAATCGAAGCCGGAGTTCAACTCGTTGATCAAACTTGGCCAGCACCCTGATTAACGAAATAAGTCCTCTGAAGGGTCTCGAACAACTTCCTCTCGGATTGAACTGCTCCGCAACCACTCGCTGTTCACGCCACGAATCAAAGCCACTGGGATTCCTTCAGCTTTGCCGCAGACAAGATCCGCAGCCGCCGCAAGTTCGTCGGCGACACATACTTCGGTCACCATCAATTCCCGACCAAGAGAGTCTTCAGTGCCGCGAAGGTCAACTACTGCAGCAACACCAGCGCAACCAATTGCTACATCGGTAACGCCCCTCCGCCAAGGCCGCCCAAAAGTGTCCGAAATGATGACACCAACGTCAACTCTGCAGCTATGGCGGATACGTTCAACAATTCTGCGAGCTGACCTATCGCTGTCTTCGGGAAGAAGCGCTGCTTGACCTCGAGCAACGTTCGACAAGTCAATTCCAGCGTTCGCACAAACGAAACCATGCTTAGTTTCCGTGATGATCAAGTCCCCTCGACGGCGGAGTATCCGAACAGCCTCACGTTCCACGATCGGCTTATGTGAGAGTGGGTCTGTCTGGTCAATCTCAACCATCGCTCCCTCAGCTTTGGAAACAATTTTTTGAGTAACCACCAATACGTCACCATCAGCCAAGCCGAACTCGCTCGAGGAACAGATATCGCCGATTAGGTTCCCAAGATCCATGCCTTTGGTCACCTCGGGAATGCCATTGACTGGGTGAATTGTCAGCGTCATTTTTTTTCCTCTCCGAACAAAGAAATTTGAGCGAGCGTTGTTTGTGCGAGCGCAGCAGCCCGTTCAGGGGTATCCATAATTGTGTCCGTAACTGCGGCTCGCATGCCCTCCGACTGAACCTGAGATGTCAACGCAGAGTCTTTCTGGTCGATGACGAGAGTCCCAGCGAAATCTCTGTACAGCGATGCAATACCGACGGAATTGCGTTCGAACCCAAGTTCTTCAAGCATTCTTGAAGCCGGCCCTTTAAGCGCTAAACCGCCAACAATCGGAGAGATAGCTACTACCTGGGTGCGTCGTTCCCGAAGCACATCGACCACTCCTGGTATTTCTAGTACTGGCTTGACCGATACGAATGGATTTGATGGCGCGATAACTATCACGTCCGACTTCTCTAGGGAAGAAATTACCTCGGGGCCAGGGTTTGCAGCTTCTATCCCTTCGAAGCGCAGATCCTCGATAACGACGTTGTGTTGTTGCGCAACAAAATAATCCTGAAAATCGACCCAACCCTGATTCTGAACTTTTAGTTGAGTGCGGATCTCCTCATTACTTGCGGGTAAAAGGGTGGCCTCAATTCCCAACTTGTCACATAATTCGAGCGTCACCTCAGTCAGAGACGCCCCTTCGCTGAGACGTTGAGTCCTATAAAGGTGAAGAGCTAAGTCCAGATCTCCCAAGTTGAACCAGGTTTGTCCACCGAGTCTCGCCAATTCGTCTTTAACTCGCCAGCTTTCATCTACGCGACCCCAGCCCGTGTCAGGATTCACTAGCCCGCTCAACGTGTAGGTAACTGTGTCTAGATCTGGGCTGATTGCGAGGCCATGAAGGCGAAAGTCATCAGCAACGTTGACCACGGCAGTGACCAATTGATTGGGGTGAACAGTTAATAGACCACGCAAAAATTTAGCGGCACCAACACCACCAGCTATGACCGTAATTCGACGACCTTCAGACACAATCTGGGAGCCTAATCTTGGCTTCGCCCTATCAGAAGAAACTTTTCTTCTTTAGGCCACATGTTCACAAAAATCCATGAACCGGCGAACGAGCGTGTCCCACCCATAGGTAGCTTCGGTATAGAGCTTCCCATTCTTTGCCATGAGATCTCTGGTCCTTGCATCCGAAGCTAAACGTTCAACAGCAATTTCGAACTCCGGATAGTCGCTATACCACAAGCCCCCCTGAGCCTCAGCTACATGGGTCCTAGTAGTCTCACAGTGGGCATTTACCAGAACCGGGATACCAGCAGTCCAAGCTTCAAATAACACCAAGGAAAAGGATTCGAGAGCTGAAGGGTTGATCAAAAAATCAGCGTTCTCTAAGAGGGACCATTTACCTTCGTCACTCACATCTGAAGCTATAAGAACATCGTCATCATCAATTTCGATGCTGGGGCTCCCTACCAGAACGAGCTGATGATCGATTACAGACCGAGACTTTAGAGTCCGCCAAAAATCGACCAACCCCACTGCACCCTTGGCGTGCTCGATCCGCCCAACACAAATCGCATACGGTTGGTTTGCGAGCCCAAGTGCCTCCAATATCTCAGGATCAGTAATAGATGGAGATTCAATTCCCCAGCCCAATACTGTGCTCGGAAGGTGACCGATCGGGTGAGTGCGTTGCAATAGTCGCTGTTCAGACCGAGACCCGTAAACAAGACCTCGGCTTGTCTCAAGGAGATCCCGAACTCGTGAAAGCCTCAAGAATGGCTCGTCGTGAGCAGCGGGAATAATCACCGCTCTGTCAGCTACCAAAGGAGCAACAGCCATCGTCGGCCAAAATAGATAAGGAGCGAAAAATATAAGATCTGCGTCAGAAGCTTCAACAGCATTAGCGAGGTCACTGCTAACTGGGCCCTGATGAAAGAAGAATTCATCCTGGATCGCAGGGTCAACACTTGCAGTGCCTGACTGAACTCGATCATCAAGAGATGACCAAACATCGGTTCTACCTGAATCGACCAGATATCGATTTACTGCAAGCGAGCCATAGCGTTGCACGCCCGCAGGCTCCTCATTGGCCCAAGAAATTGAAGATGTCGCACAAGTCGCGTGCAAAGAAACCTGCCATCCTGATACTTCGGCTACCCGCCTAGCAAGAGCCCCAACAGCGTTTTCTGCACCGCCCACAGGTCCATACCTGGGGATTACGAAATCGACCTTCATTAAGACCGACCCCCAAAAAATGCTTGATCTAATGCGCCAGCGACCTTCTCAGAAGAGAACGACGAGCTGCGACGATGCCCGCTCGCACACAATCGTTTAGCCAAAAGCTCGTCGGTAAGGACTCTCTCCAGAGCTGATGCCACAACCGCCGGCCCCTTCGAAGTGAGTAAAAGACCTGCCTCACCAACGGTTTGAGTGACCGCCGTGTTCGCGTAGGCAACCAACGGAATTCCCCGCACCATCGCTTCGACTAGAGGAACTCCAAAACCCTCATGGTCGCTCAACGTACAAAAGACCGATGCTTGTCCGTACTCCCTTTCGAGTTGCGCGTCATCCACCCAACCCGTCAAGGTGATGACATCGGAAAGACCCAGATTCTCTATCAGGCCCTCGATGGCCTTGTCGTAACGATCACTAGTGGAGGACCCCACTACTCGCAGTCTGGCCTCAGGTAACCCCTGCTTAAGAACAGCCAAGGCGGTAATCAGATCGTGAATTCCTTTGTTAGGAGCCACGCGGCCCACAAATAGAACCGTAGGTGCGTGTTCGTTCGTCAGTTCAAAATTTTTAGGTGCATCGACTGGGAGGGGTATCACCAAACTATGGACATCACCGAATCGGCTCAGTACCTGCGCGTTGAAGTCGCTATCGCATATAGCGAAGCTCGCCTTCTCAACCAAATCTGCAAGTTGATCCTGGGCCTTTAGTAGTTCGAAAGCTACCGATGGATCCCACTGAAGTAGAACTTCGGGGGGTGTGAAATTATGGAATATGAGTGCCAAAGGCTCACTACGTTCTAATAGAACTTGAGCACAAGGCGACGCTTGAGCAACGTGATACAGAAATAGGGTGTTTGCTCTGGGTCGCACGTAACGATCTATATCTTCAAGATCAATCGTTTCAGGTGAGGTGTCTTCGTTGTGAGTGCCAACAAAGATTTCCGAATCACAGCCGTTAGCTCGAAGATGGTCTCTGATGAAGGCGACATGATCACCAATAGCATCGCCACGAGCGAAGCTAGGGACGAACTGGTGAATAGCGTCCCACCTCATAGCGACCTTAGAAGAGAAGAAAAATATTGGCTGAAACGCTCTCGAGTTGTGGTTCGATCGAAAAATTTTGCTCTCTCATGTCCAGCTACCCGCAGGCGTTGTGCAAGACCGGAGTCAGATCCGATTCTGTGAAGAGCACACGCGACGGTGAGTGGGTTCTTGTCTTTCAACAGTAAACCTCCGTCGCCAACTGTCTCACCAACAGCGGTGCAGTCGAACGCGACCACTGGCAAACCGTGATGCATAGCTTCTATTACTGGGACACAAAATCCCTCGTGGTCGCTTAAGCAACAAAAGACGTCTGCGCTCAGGTAGTGAGCAACCAGCTCCTCTTGCGACACAGAACCATGAAACGTTACGTGATCGCGCATTCCGGCATGGGTGACAATGGTTTCCACAACCTTGCGGTAACCAGGTGGACCATCTGTGCCAACAAAATGAAGATGAGCATCATCATGCAGCTCTCGAAGAGTTCGAACGGCCGCAACTAGGTCATGATGGGCTTTGTTGGGGGCGACCCTACCGACGAACAAAACCTGCGTTCCTCGCCGGTTGCGCTCTAATTTGGCGAGCGCAGATGGGTCGGGTATGGCGTCGGTTACATCGAAAAGCACCGGGATCGTTTCGGTAGATGTGTAACCGAGTTCGTCCAACTCTGATTTGTTGAAGTCCGAATCACAAATGGCATGATCACAGCGCTCGGCGTACCGTGCCATTTGATCTCGACCTAGCTGAACTTCTGCAGCCAACAAACCATCCCACTTGCCGACTAATGAGATAGGCGTGATGTTGTGATAGTTCGCTATCTTCAGACCGGAATGTTGAGCCCAACGCTCCGCAACGGGGCTTCCGATTGACAACTGGTAGATCACGACATCTGCATCTGGAGGAAGACGATCAACGTAGTGAGTATCAGTCATCAACTCTGGGTGCCGAAACATAGAGAAAATTTCACTATCGAAGCCCAACTCCCTAATAACTTCGCGGAGTGCGAGAGTGTGATTCCCGACAGCGTCCCTGGGTGAAATCGTGGGCACCAACTGATGCACGCCAGTCATAGAAGGCTTGCCGTGATAAGACAGCAGGAAGAATCTGAGGACTCAGCAACCCTGATGTTCGACGCTCCTTCTCGGCTGAGTAAATAGCTCCAAGTCTCTGTGTGCATGGGGCGTCCATGAAGTAAATCTGTCGCGACTGGGCTCAGGCGCTTTCTCCAAGTTTCAGGGTGCAGAACTATTACGGCGACAGAGGCGCCCGGCTTGGATCTCAATAACAGAAGACGCAGGGCGCGAAGTTGCTCATTTACGGACCCATAATCAGGGATACCGCACAAGATAAAACCACCAAGAGATTGATTTGCTAAGTCACCCAAGTGGTCAAACAAATGCTCATGACGGACGTCTACGGTCTCTTGTATTGGAGTGTCACTAGATGCAACCCCATAAGCATCGACCCCTTCGTTTCTAAGACTCTTCAAAAGCTGAGCATTAGGTAGATCACCGACTAAGACCCGTCCGGAGACGTGATTGAAGTGCTGTCCCAGGACCTCACTGAATTCGTCGAATGAAGACGAGATACTAATGCCAACAAGTAGCTCAGAGCGCGCCGCAGCATCAACATCTAGTCGATCTTCTAGGGCGGACAATCTACGATTAACACTTTTCAGGCTTGCATCCAACAATCGCAAAGGTCTAGTTATATGAATCCCTAGAGCCGTAATTTGTTGAGTTACATGTCGGTGGTAGAAGTAGGTGAGGCGACGCACCGCCCACTTGACACAACGACCGAGTGGAGACTTGCTGCTAGTAGGAACAGCTGGATCCACGTAGGCAGCGGCTTCGATCGATCTAATAGTGTCTTCAACACCATTTTCCAAGCTTGCGTCAGGGATCCATCGACGAAACTCTTCATCAAGACTGCGAAGCAACGCCCTTGGATATTCACCAGAAGAAGAGCGGCGCTGAGCTTCAGCTTCAATTTCAGCTACTACCTCTTTGAAATAGTTGGCATCAGATTCAGAATCACTCATTACAGGGCCCTCCTGTGGCCCGACCCACCTACAGCGTGACGAGTCGATAGCGTAGCTGTGACATGCGAGTTGCTATTGACGCTACGCCACTGATCGGTTCTCGTACTGGCATCGGCGTTTTCGTAGAAGGATTGCTGCGTTCTTTTCGGGATTACATTCCAGATGACGCCGACTATCACGTTGCGGAATACACGTTGTCGCTCAGAGCGCGAATGAATAGAACCACGCATGGGCATTGGGTTCCATTGCCGGCTGCAGCCTCTTCGCTGGTCTGGCGAACCTTTGGAGGCCCAAAGATTGAAAAGTTTGTAGGACATATCGATGTTGTGCACGGAACAAACTTCGTCGTGCCTCCCTCTAAAGTCCCGCGAGTCATTTCGGTTCACGACCTGTCGTTCTTGAACCAATCAAGAAACTCAAATAGAAGATTTGACCACTCCGTCGAGGAAGCAGTGAATTCAGGAGCAACCGTTCACACAATTTCTGAGTACGTCGCTGAGGAAATACGAAGCAGGTACGGGGCAAATGATGTCCGTGTCGTGTACCCCGGCGTGGAGCAGAAAAGGGCGGTTGTAAAGACGACCCAAGAGAACCCAACTTTGCTTGCCGTTGGTGCGACCAATAAAAGAAAAGGTCTCGTTGAGCTCATCAAAGCCTTCCACTCAGTCGCGCGTCAAAACGAAAAGGTTCAGCTTCAACTTGTGGGACCTGCAGGAGATGATGAAGAAGAACTAGACCGGTCCATCAAAGCGCTCCCAAACGAGACCAGAAGTCGCGTCCGCCGACTTGGGTTCGTAGACAGAGAACACAGAGATGAACTCATCAATAACGCGACCATTCTTGTTCACCCGAGCCATTACGAGGGATTTGGGTTCCCAGTGCTGGAAGCCATGTCGATGGGTACGCCAGTTATCACCACAACCGGCGGAGCCCTCCCAGAAATTGTTGGAGAGGCAGCCTGGAAAGTTGACCCAGGCGATGTTGATGCTTTAGCTCACGCTATTACCGAACTACTCGACAGTGAAGAGCTCCAAAAGAGATTCTCAGTTGCGGGCTTCGATCGCGCACGAAAATTCAACTGGCGAGACACTGCTGAAGGAATGTTCGATCTCTACACTTCGCTGCTCTAACACGTAACGTTCATCAATAGATATTTGGCTTGGGGTACGCGACTCGGTTCCAGGACCGTCCTAGGCTCTCAATGGTTCGGCTGACAGATGGAAGATTCCGAATGCGCACTGCCCTAATTACAGGCATCACAGGTCAAGACGGTCAGTACCTGGCCGAAGTCCTCCATGAGGAGGGATACAAGGTCTATGGCTTGATTAAAGGTCAGCGGAACCCAAAGGCCGAAATGATCAACACCGAGTTGCCCTTTGTGGAGCTGGTTGAAGGCGACCTGCAAGACCTGTCCTCTCTCATCGCAGCTTTGGAATACACCCAGCCGCATGAGGTCTACAACCTGGGTGCCATCTCTTTTGTGGCTCTGTCGTTTAAACAGGCCGAGTTGACTGCCAATATCACCGGACTTGGGGTGCTGAGACTTTTGGAGGCGATACGGCTAGTCGGAGGTCAAGAAAACCCGATCCGTTTCTATCAAGCTTCGTCTAGCGAAATGTTTGGCAAGGTACGGGAGACCCCTCAAACAGAGTTGACGCCGCTCCACCCCCGAAGCCCATACGGGTCAGCGAAAGTCTTTGGACACCACACGACCGTCAACTATCGAGAAAGCTATGGGCTCTATGCCTGTAGCGGCATATTGTTCAATCATGAATCGCCCCGCAGAGGCATAGAGTTCGTAACCCGCAAGGTCACCAATGCAGTAGCCCGAATCAAGTTGGGTCTTCAAGACCACGTCGCGTTAGGAAACCTAGACGCGAAACGCGATTGGGGGTTCGCTGGNGACTATGTCCGAGCCATGTATCTCATGTTGCAACAGGAAGAGCCCGACGATTTCGTCGTAGCAACGGGTGAAACCCACGCGGTGAGCGAGTTCGTCGCACTCGCATTCTCAGCCGCCGGCATAGAAGACTGGGAACAATATGTCCAAATTGACCCCCGCTTTTTCCGACCTGCCGAAGTAGACCTGCTCGTAGGAGATGCCTCAAAAGCAAAAACTGAGCTTGGCTGGGAACCCAAGGTGTCCTTCCCCGACCTGGTTCACATGATGGTCGAGCATGACCTCAAAATCGAGCAAGAGAAACTTTCCTAAGAGTACTGAAACCAGGGCTACCTCTCATATCAGAGAAAGCTAGGTACTCTCACTTGTAGACCCGCGACAGGAAGTTAGGTAGTGCGACATAAGCCAGCGTTAACAGCGCTCATGATCATTACCGCCGTGTTGTTTTCTCCACTCACCCTGTCTGCGTTGGAGGGCACTAGTTCCCAACCAAACAATGCTCTAGTCGCTTCAACTCCCAACGACCCGTGCTTCGCCGGATGCGCTCCATACGACGTGCCGTGGCATTTCGAAGCAATCGATGCGCCCGCTGCGTGGGAGAAGACGACCGGAACAAGCAACGTAACTATCGCAGTCGTCGACACAGGGATAGATGCGGAACACCCTGACCTAGTAGGCCGAGTGCGTCGTATACCAGGTTGCGGTTTAGGACCAGCAAATTCTGTTGACACGAGCCACGGCACCTTCATTGCGGGTCTTATCGCAGCTGTCGCTGATAACTCGATTGCGACTATAGGGCTAGATTGGCAGGCTCAGCTACTCGATGTCAGAGTAATGAACGGAGCCAATGGCTCAACCCAGAACATAGCGTCAGGGATCAAATGCGCTGCGGCCAACGGCGCAGACATCATCAGCTTGTCCTTTGTGCAACAGGGAACACAACTATCTCCGATATTGAAAGAAGCAATAGACGAAGCGCAAAAAGCAGGTTCGTTAGTTGTAGCGGCGGCAGGAAACGATGGCTATGACCGTCAGAGATTCCCCGCAGCAGCCGAGGGCGTTCTGAGCGTAGGAGCCTTAAACGCGCAACTCAATATCTCATCGTTCAGCACCCGAGGAAATTGGATAGACCTGATGGCGCCGGGCGACCACTTACTGTCGCTTGGAGCCGGATCGAGTAACGGTGTTCGGCTGGGGAGTGGTTCCTCTTTCGCTGTGCCTCTCGTAGCTGCGAGTGCCTCGTTAGTCAAAGCTCGCTTTCCCTACTTTGAAGCGGACCAAATTTCGAGCCAGTTGATCCGCACAGCGCAGCCACATCGAGACGACGGGGCTGGCTATACCTACCAAATCTTGAATATCGGAAACGCATTAAACCAGCCGTACCGGAGCCATTGGCAGGTCACCACAGCCGGACGAGTAGTTGCTCTCGGCGAATCAGAACATTTTGGTGATCTTGCGGGTAGCTCCCCTCGACGAGATGTTGTTGCAATAGCAGCGAATTCAACCGGGCTTGGCTATTGGTTGACGCGGTCTAATGGTGAGATAGCAGCCTTCGGTGATGCTGTAGATCTTGGAGATCTCAAAGAAATTGTCTTGAATAAGCCGATTGTTGATATGGCGGCTACTCCATCTGGTAACGGTTATTGGTTGGTGGCGTCTGATGGCGGAATTTTTTCGTTTGGTGATGCAGAGTTTCACGGTTCGACTGGAGCGATGACGTTGAATAAGCCGATCACGTCNGCAGTGCAAACTCGGCTGGGGTATGACCTGGTCGCCGAAGATGGTGGTGTTTTCAACTTCAATTCTCCTTTCGTTGGTAGCGCAGCATCATCGGTATCCAATGAACGCGTTACTGATGCCACTAGTCGAGTCAGCCAATGGTGAAAAAGGCCCGAAGAGTAGCTGCGCTGCTTGCTGTTTGTCTGCTGGCCCAGATTTTCTCGCCTAACGGACCGTTGCAGGCCATAGCTCCCGACGACATTGTGGTTGAGGGGCGAGGCTGGGGGCATGGACGCGGGCTTCAACAATGGGGAGCTCTCGGCTACGCGATAGACCATCTCTGGTCATACGAGCAAATACTCCAGCATTACTACTCAAACACCACCAGTTCCTATGTAGCTGACAGGGAAATAAAGGTTCACATAACGCGCAACAATGAGATGGACCTTTTAGTCACATCAGTTATGCCGTTCACGGTTCAAGGAATCCAATTTTACGGTGGGCAAATAGCGCGCATTTCCGCTCAGGGTCCACATAACTTCAACATTAACCAGTCGACGGGTTGCGCAGATCCCGGTTACCCGGTTTATCTCAGCCATCCAGGTCAGATGGACAGCAGTGGTAGAACCTTCGTCGAAGCGTTTCCGGTAGGGACTAATCAAGCAATAGATGACCTCAACCAACTATTACAAGTAATTACCTGCGATCGGTCGAATCCAACTGTTGAGGTCTCTAGAAGGCACTACAGAGGTTCGATCGGGCTTATCGAACAGAACGGTCAATACACCTTCAATCGCGTTTTGCGAGAACAGTACCTCCGAGGAGTAGTTCCGCAAGAAACGCCGTCTTCATGGGGCATCATGGGCGGGGGTACTGGTATGCAAGCCCTGCGGGCTCAAGCTATAGCAGCACGAACTTACCTGGAAGCCATCTCCCAGAGACGTCAGGCGAAGGGCTACATGACTGATACATGCGACACAATTGGATGTCAGGTGTATCTCGGGGCGAGTGTGAAGGGTAAACCCCTCGATTATGGGCCGGACTTTTGGACTACGACTGCAGCCGTGACAGAGACCACAGGGGTGATTCGCGTGTCCTATGACGGTTCAGTACCTCTTGCCGAGTTTGGCTCTAGCAGTGGTGGTTGGACCACTCCTCAATCTGAGTTGTCGGCTTTCCCGGCAGTGGTAGATGAAGGCGATGATGTCGCTGCTAACCCACATCACCTTTGGGAAAAGACCATTCGACGGAGCGATGTGGAATCTAGGTACCCGGAAATTGGTCAACTCAGAGAAATCAAAGTGACACTTAGGAACGGTCTTGGTGAATGGGGAGGAAGAACTAGGCAGCTACTCCTGAGAGGTACAGCGGCCAATACGACGGTGGATATCTCTAACTGGGCCGAAGACCCCTTCCGTAAAGGTTTAGGACTTAAATCTGATTGGTACCGGTTCCCGCAGTTCCCTGAATACAGCGAACCTGGTTTTTGGTTAGCGAAGAGTAATGGGGGAGTGTTGGCGGTTGGTACCGCTAAACATTTCGGCGATGCAAAGCAGGTTGACCGTTCGGGACCAATTGTTGATTTAGCTGCTCCTGCCGGCGCTGAAGGATATTGGCTAGTTTCTGATTCGGGCGAAGTGTTTTCTTACGGAAACGCGGTGCACCATGGTGATCTACGAGGCCAAACACTTGCTGACCCCGTCGTTGCTATGACCGCTCACCCAACAGGAAACGGATACTGGCTTGCTACTGCTGATGGTGGAGTCTTTTCGTTTGGTAACGCTGGGTATCACGGGTCAATGGGTGGCATCGCACTGAACAAACCGGTTGTTGGTATGGAAACAACCAAGAGTGGCAATGGGTATTGGCTTGTTGCATCCGATGGCGGAATTTTCAGCTTTGGTGATGCTGGTTTCTTTGGGTCGACGGGCGACATTGTTCTCAATAAGCCGATTACTTCCATGACTGCAGCTCGAGATGGAAGGGGATATTGGTTTGTAGCGTCTGACGGCGGCGTATTTGCTTTCGGATCGGTTGAGTTCTTCGGGTCTCGGGGTGGGAACAAGAATCGTCGATCAACTGCGGGAATGGCGGTTACCAACACAAACGACGGTTACTGGTTGGTGTGGGATGATGGCACTAGCTTTCCGTTCGGCGATGCCCCCGATTTTGCGAGCAGTGTGGCGAAACGCACGGTTGTCGCTATCGAAGTTGTTCCATGATCTTCGCCGTTGGTGATCGAAGCAGCAGCGTAGGGCGAGGTACTCTCGGACCGTCGTGACCTTCGAATCCAAGCTCGTTCCACCAGTGGTAGCAGTGCTGGTTACGGATCACTCAGACATATCGAGAGATGAGGTATTAGAAGGCATAGCGGGGCAAGACTACGAGAACCTTCAGGTTGTGGTCCTGCACAGAGGCCAAGGCTCGATAGAACAGCAAGTTAGGGCCGTTGTTCCAGATGCTGTAGTTAAAGAAGTACCAGATTCGAATAGCTTCGGAGACGCTGCGAATCGGGTCGAGAAGCTGGTCGAAGGTGCGGCTTTCTACCTTTTTCTCGACGACAGCACTGCGTTAACTTCTGATTCAGTCTCACTGCTAGTAGCGGAAGCGGTGGAATCTAATGCAGGGGTATTGGGCCCTAAGGTTCTTGATTGGGATGACCCGTCGCGCATCAGGTCGATGGGTTTGCTTGTAGATGCTTTCGGGGTCGAGACAGCTTTTGTCGAACCGGGCGAGTTAGATCAACAGCAGCATGACCGGGTGCGTGAGGCATTCACTGTGACAGGTGAAGCAGTGCTGGTGCGCAGTGATTTATTTCAAACTTTAGGAGGCTTCGATCCCAAGATCATCGGAGACGAAGAGTACCTCGACCTTTGTTGGAGGGCACAGATAGCGGGGGGCCGAATTTTAGTGGTTCCTCAAGCCACGGTTCGTAGTCGACAAAAAGTTACTGCTCAGACCGCGGAAAGAACTCGCCGTTACGCGATGCGGCATCGACAACATGTCGTTGCGAAATGTTATGGATGGGTGCATCTGCTTCCAGTCATGTTCGCTGCCTTTGTTCTTTCTCTATTTGAGATCGCCTACAGCTTGGTGACGCTGAGATTCAGCCATAGTCGCGACGTGTTGGCCGCGTGGGGCTGGAATCTGTTGCAGACCCGCCACGTCGTTCGTTCTCGGCGCCAGATATCTCGCTTGCGAGAAACTCGTGACCGAGATATCCGGCGGCGTCAAGCGGCTGGGTCCACGCGGCTACGAAATTTTTTGCAAGGTCAGATAGGTGGCGAGATAGCGCTTCAATCGCTGCGCAGTCGCGCAGTTGGCCAGGTAAGTGCAAGTTTCTCGGCAGGACCGCGTCGAGTCGCATTATTAAGTTGGGTCGCCATCGTTGGCGTGTTGATGTTTGGTAGTCGCCACCTCCTAACTCAAGGCGTGCCGGTTTATGGCCAATTCTCTAGTTTCCCTGACACCACTTCGCTGCTGGCGAGCTATTGGAGCGGATGGCGAGAAGTTGGCGTTGGTGCTTCCGGGATCGGTCCAGCTGCGTTGGGGCTGTTGGGAGGTCTCAGTTGGCTCAGCTTAGGAGCAATGGATCTCTTTAGAGAGATCCTCATCTTGAGTCTTCTTCCAGTTGGTTTGTTAGGTATGTGGCGTCTGCTTAAACCAATTGATTCTGTTTGGGGGCGGATAGTCGGAACCGCGTTATATGCGACGTTGCCTATTTCATATGAAGCTCTTGTCAACGGACATTGGGGAACGTTGCTTTTGGTAGCGGCGATGCCTTTTGCGATGCGGCGACTTGCCGAAGCATTTGAGATTGGAAGCTACGGGCTTGAAAGTTCGGGCATATTGCACCAGGTGGCGTCCCTTGGTCTTTTGNTGGGTGTTGTCGCTGCGTTTGAACCGCTGATTCTTCTTTTGGTTCCGGTGGCGTCCATAGTTTTATTGGTCACCAGCATCAATAAGACATCTGCCAGAGGGGTTGGTAGAGGGTTCGTCGTTGTTTCCCTGGCGGTGGGTGTCGCGTCGCTGATGCATCTTCCCTGGGTAGCGGTATTGGGTGACTCAGAGACGGTTTTGAGATATTTGCTGGTTCGCTCACCGTCGCAGAGCTCAACGGGGCTTGGTGAGATCTTGCGGTTCTTGCCCACCAGTTATGGGAATAGTTGGATGATGTGGTCCCCGTTGTTCGTAGCGCTTCTTCCGCTGCTTTTAGGTCGGGGAAATAGGCTTCGTTTGGCCACGATGGCAGGCGTCCTAGCGCTGCTTGGTTATGGGTTGGCTTGGGTTTCGGATAGAGGATGGCTGACAGATTTGCTTGGCAGAGAAGTCTCCATCGGTGAAGGGGCACTTGTTTTGGCTGGTGTTGGTTTGTGCTGGTGCGCCGCGGTAGGACCATCAGTTGTCATCAGTGATCGTGAGCTCGCTCCAGTGATCGTAAGAAGAGTGGTTGTAACGATCGCAGCCGCATCATTGACGCTGAGCAGCCTGACGCTATTGGTTGGAAGTGCTGGAGGAAGATGGGGGACGCCGGCTAATGATTTGACCGTGTCGCTGTCTTTGTTAGACGATCGTGACATAGGGCCGTCTTATCGGGTTCTTTGGCTTGGAGATCAAGCAGTTTTGCCATTGAAGGGCTCCGAGGTGGGCAACGAGGGTTTGCGTGTAGGGACCTCGGTGAGAGGTCACCCCGATATCCGCCACCAGTGGATCGGCGCAGAAAATGACGGACATAGACAGTTGTTAAATGCTGTGGAAATTGGACTATCGGGAAATACGACACGGATGGGTCGTCTGCTTGCACCGTTCGGAATCCGATATGTAGCCATAGTGGAGCGTTCAACGCCGTCGTTCTCGGCCGGTCTCGATAGGCCGATCGGGCGGCGGACCCGTCAAGCTATCGATTCTCAACTTGACCTTCGTCCGCTGGCTACTGATCCTTCTGTGACGGTTCTAATTAATGAGTCATGGATGTCGAGCAGGTCACAGTTTGGCAGTCCGGTGCGACTAGCGGGTCTCGACGAACCGGGTGAATTAGTTGTCACGGATCTGAGCTCCGGCATACCAG
Source organism: Acidimicrobiaceae bacterium (assembly GCA_002722565.1). Lineage (GTDB taxonomy): Bacteria > Actinomycetota > Acidimicrobiia > Acidimicrobiales > Poriferisodalaceae > MedAcidi-G3. The sequence continues at coordinate 99,068 of PBMG01000003.1, read as the reverse complement.
TCTTAACTGACCGCCGATCGTCTACCGAACAGTATGGCTTTGTCGATGCTGGGGAGGTGCTGGTAGCAGATACATATGACTCCCAGTGGAGGCTGCTAGTGGGAGATGAAGCGGTGTCGCCTGACCGTTCTTTTGGATGGGCGATGCGCTTTCAAAGTCCTTCTGATGGAGCAGCTGCGCTCTGGTATCAGCGACCTGATTCAATTGCGGATCGAGCAGTAGTTCAGATCGTCTTGTGGGTGATCATTGCTCGACTAGCGGTGTCTGAGCGTCGCAAATCATCAAGACTTGAAGTGCCGTCATGAGGTTCTTGAAGGTGCTTGCTCGGTTGGTGTTACCCGGTTTGATCGTTGTTGGGTTTCTGATCGACGACCAGACTCAGCCCGTCAGCGATGATAGGGCCGAGACTCTTGGCCTAGATACAGAAAGCTCTGTATCTGGGAGTGAGTCTCTAACTTCTACCTGGTATTGCCCGACAGCCCATAGTCGCGAACTTGAAGTTGTGGGGGTAGACGCTCGAACTGAACTAATAGTTACCAACACCGCTGCTGAGCCAACGAGAGTAACGATCTATCTGATGAGCCCCACAAGTGCTCGTCGTCTAGTCCATCTTGAAGTCCCTGGTCTATCAAGCCGCTCACTGGAGGTGAGCGACCATACAGCGGATGAGTTGGTATCAGCCCTAGTGGAGGCCCCGATATCTGGGGTGGCTGCTAGTCGCCGTATCCACTCAGTATTTGGTTCTGATGTTGTGTCTTGTTCATCGGTTGTGGCAAAGGCGTGGTATGTGACCTCTGGAGACACTCAAGCTGACGCTATGAGTCAGCTGGTTATATACAACCCTCTTCCTACAGATGCGGTTGTTGATCTCAGTTTCGCTAGTGAGGCTGAGGCGGGTTCGTATACGCCACCAGAGCTAGTGGGTCTTGTGGTGCCGGCGACGAACACGATTTCGGTTGATCTTGGCGCGCACGTGCGGCGGCGCGATGTGCTTAGCGCAACCGTGAAGGCCCGTTTGGGCAGTGTCGTCGTTGATCACATTCAGACGTTTGACGGCTCTTCGGGCAGGGTTGGCTTTTCGGCGGCACTTGCTACCGCCACCACATCTCAATCGTGGTATCACCCAGCAGCCCTGTTAGGAGAAAAGGAGGGTGTATCGGTTGTTGTGACTAACCCAACAGATTTAGTAGCTGACGTTGAGGTCACAGTGGTCAGCGCAGAGGGAAAAGTCGGCTCGATGATTACCAGTGTCGGCCCTTATGACGTAACCGAAGTCCAAGTCTTGCCAAAAGAAGACGAAAAACTTGTTGCTAACAGGTTGTTTACGTCGTACGAGTCGTTTGGAGTTATTGTCGAAACATCGGATGGTGTTCCTATTGTGTCTGGCCTCCAGATCACCTCTGGTCCGAAGGGTTCTCCGGGCAAGGAGAGCCCTAAACAAGAACTCCTTCGAGTAAATGACGAAGGCGAAGCAGCTCCGCTTCCAGTTGGTCGAGAAAGCGGTCTTTCTCTTACAGCGGGTGCGCCTAGTGGGGCACGGGACTGGCTTCTGGTCTTGCCTGACGTCCCTGGTGAGATCCTTGTAGCGATTGAAAATACAGGTTCCTCAAGCGTGACTGCATCGGTAATCCGATACGGAAAACGTCAACGATATGAAGTGAAACTGGCGGCCTTCGCCACTAAACATCTACCGATGGCATCGGGCAGCACAATAGAAGTTAACTCTGACTCAGAAGTTGTCGTGTCCGCTATCCACCAAGAACCAAAGGGTGCTGGGCTGAGTTCCATTTCTGCCATCAAGTTTGTTAGGGATAGCGAATGACCCGGTTGTTGATTGCCGTTGCTATTGCTGGTGGTGTGTCGCTTGTAGCTGCCCTGTTCAGGCGCGGTAACGCGTCACAGGTTGTCTCAGTGAGACGTAACGCGCTTCCTACCAGAGTTCCGGCTACAGAGGTTGGCCTTGATTCTGGCCCGGCGATCATTGTTTTTACCGAATCAACATGTGACAGTTGCCAGACGGCAGTGCGACTGGTCCGAGGTCCCGCGGGTGCTGGAATGCCCGTTGCCGATATCGAATACGCAGCGGAGCCTGGGTTACACAAAAAGTTTGCTATCGATACGGTCCCTACAACCCTTGTCGTTGATAATGAAGGGAACGTCTTGGCAGGATGGACAGGGCGAGTCGACCTAGGCGAATTCACGACCGCACTAGCGGAGATCGCTCAGTCTGATTCAGATTGACCGACAGATGGAGGTATCGCCCCTTCAGCTATCTCACTCGCCTTTTGTTCAGCTTCGGCCGGTTCGGGGATTAGTTGTGCAACTTCGTCTCCGCTAATCGTTTCCTGATCTAGCAGCGCTGCAGCAATCCGATCCAAAGCAGATCGATGGTCAACCAGTGCTTGGCGAGCTCGATTTTCTTGAGTACGCAAAATGCGCTCAACTTCTTCGTCAATTACTCGAGCTGTCTCATCGCTNTAGTCACGCCCGCTGACCAATCCGTCACCCAAGAACACTTGATTGTCAGAACCCCATGCCATTGGACCTACGCGATCACTCATTCCCCATTCGGCAACCATCCGACGTGCGAGTTCTGTTCCCTGCATCAAATCGTTGGCTGCTCCAGTAGAAGTAACTCCAAAGACCGTGTCTTCGGCCATGCGACCACCGAACAGAACTGCAAGCCTGTCTTCTATGTAGTCCTGTGAATACGAGTGACGCTCCTCAGGTAACTGCATAGTTACGCCTAGAGCTTGACCAGTAGGGAGAATCGTTACCTTATGGACCGGGTCGGCGTTCGCGAAGAGGGTTGCTATAAGAGCATGGCCGCCCTCATGGTATGCAGTGACTTCCTTTTCTCTGTCGGTCATAGCTACTGACTCGCGTCTTTGTCCCATCAGAATTCGGTCGCGGGCCATTTCGAAATCATCTTGGATGATCGACTCGCGATCCATTCGTACCGCGTTTAGGGCGGCTTCGTTGACGAGATTGGCTAAGTCAGCCCCGCTCATACCAGGTGTTCCTTTGGCGACAGTCTCAAGATTTATCTCTTCGGAAGCCGTTTTGTCCTTGATGTGAACGGCCAGAATAGCGCTGCGTTCCTCGAACTCTGGAAGTGGCACTACTACCTGGCGGTCGAATCGACCGGGACGAAGTAGCGCTGGATCCAAAATATCGGGACGGTTAGTTGCTGCCATCATGACGATGCCTTCGGTGGCTTCGAAGCCATCCATTTCGGCGAGCATCTGGTTGAGTGTCTGCTCTCGTTCATCGTGGCCGCCGCCTAGCCCTGCTCCACGTTTTCGACCGATTGAGTCAATTTCATCTATGAAAATAATTGCTCGCCCTAATTTACGTGCTGTTTGGAAAAGGTCACGAACTCGGCTAGCCCCGACCCCAACGAACATTTCCATAAAATCTGAACCGGTGACCGAAAGGAAAGGAACACCGGCCTCTCCAGCTACAGCTCGAGCAATCAGAGTTTTCCCAGTCCCGGGAGGACCAACAAGTAATACGCCTTTAGGAATTCTGGCTCCTACGGCCGCGAATCGTTCTGGTGCTTTCAGGAAATCTACGACTTCGGTGATTTCCTGTTTGACTCCTTTATAGCCGGCTATGTCATCGAATCCGGTATCGGGTCGTTCCGTAGTGTAGGTGCGGGCCTTACTTCGCCCGATTGACATGATGCCGCTCATCTGACCTTGCGCCCGACGTTGCATCCACCAGAAGAGACCAATGATTAAGACGAACGGCAACAGAATTGGGAGGAAGCTGAGAAATGGGTTTGACTTTTCAGTTCGAAACTCGACATCGATATTGCGATCGCGAAGAAGCTTCAGGTCCGCTTCAGGTAGTTCGATCGGCCCTTTGCTTGTATAGGTCGTACCATCGATAGCTTCGGCTCTGATGGACCCTGTCTGGTTAGTTACAACGACGGAGTTGATTCTGCCATCGGTGACCTCGTCTATAAGACCGCTGTAGTCGATAGCTGTGCCGGTTTCGCGGTTCAGAAGCCCAGGAACGATAACCGAAGCCAAAACCAATGCGATAAGCATCCAGATAGACCAGCGGGGCCAGCCCTCTCGGCGACCCTCGCTACCTTCAGATTCTGGTTCCTGTGTTTCGGACGCCATGTGACCATGCTAGAGGCGCATTGGGGTCAATCATCCGACAATAAAGGTCTCTCTAAGATCCCCGATGTTTCGCGGTCGATTCTGTATCTTCAGCTACGTGACAACTTCGCAACCCCGACTCTGTAGCCGTCCGCTCTGTGCCAATGATGCCCAAGTCTTGCTCTTGTTCGATTACGAAACGCGGTTGGTGGAACTGAAGGCCATAAACAAGACCCGAGACGCGAACCTGATGGAGTTGTGCGGAGTTCATGCAGACAGATTCCGGCCCCCTCAAGGGTGGTCATGTCAGGATGAACGCGAGCAGCAGCTAAACGTGGATGAGTCATCTAGGCAATACGCTTTTCGGGATTAATCGAATAGCTTTTCGCCATTAGTCGCCATCTAATCTGACTGCCGATTCCTCTTAGGCGTCAACGAGTGACAAAATGGAGTTGAATGGCCGCTGTCAAAGGAGTTCCGACTCGCTGGTCCGCTCTGCTGCGGTCTGTCCTTTCGCGACTCAAGTACGACATCCAAGATTGGACTTCGCTGCTGGTGGCTGTCGCAGCGTCGGCGATGGTGATTTGGGGTCTGGGGCCGTCCGAGATTCTTGTAGATAGCACTCCGACAGGCGGCGATATGGGCGCCCATGTCTGGGGTCCAGCCTTTTTGAGAGACGAGCTACTTCCGTCCTTCCAGTTACGGGGTTGGAGTCCCGATTGGTATGCAGGGTTCCCAGCGATGCACTTCTATATGGTGCTCCCGTACCTGGTCATAGTCTTGGTTGACTTATTTGTGCCCTACGGAGTTGCCTTCAAGTTGGTAGTAGTGTCAGGCGTGGGGCTGATGCCGCTAGCCGCATGGCTGATGGGGCGAATATCAAGATGGCGGGAACCACTCCCAGCGCTACTTGCTGTGGCCGCGATGTTGTTTGTGTTTGATTTCAATTTCACAATTTATGGAGGCAACATTGCCTCAACCTTGGCTGGCGAATTTGCGTTTTCTATAGGTCTAGCTGCCTCACTGATTTACCTAGGCTTCACCAATCGTGTTCTGGAAGTAGGAACACACAAGGTACGAGCATCGATAGCACTTGCCGTTGTGGCCTTGTGTCACCCGATCACCCTGCTATTTGCGGTTACAGCAACTGTGATCCAAGTAGTTACCCTGTCGATTTACCGACTTCCTGAAAGAACTAGCCCCAAAACCACTGCGACCCTCGTGTTAATAGTGTCAGTGTTTCCAATAGGGATTTACTGGGCCACTTCGGAACTCTTGTTGCCTTTGCTGGTCTGCGTGGTTGCCACCCTGATATTTCTCACTACTGAATTCAAAGGCGCTGTGCGACTTCTGGTCATTGGTCTGGTGGGTGGCGCTCTTTCTGCCTTTTGGACCGTTCCTTTTTTGATTCGACGGTCATATCTGAACGACATGGGTTGGGAAAAACTTGATCAGGTAAAAGAGAACCTCTTCTTCCCTGATCGGTTGCCGGGCGATAGCGCCAAGATGACCATTATCTGGTTGATACTGCTTGCGTTGTTGGGAAGCGTCGCTGGTCTCCTGAACTGGTATCGACCTGCACTCACTTTGCTTGGATTCGCTGTCGTTGCTGGCCTATCTTTCGCCATTTGGCCCCAGCACCGACTATGGAATGCTCGCTTGCTTCCGTTTTGGTATCTGGCTTTATATTTCTTGGCCGCAGTGGGTGTGTGGTTTGTGTCGAAGGCTTTTCAATCGACTGACTTAAACAGTTCGGATAAGCGCTCAGCTCAGATTCGTCACCTTTGGATACCTGTAGTGACACCGATTCTTGCTGGTCTAGCTGCTTGCATCTTTGTGTCCGTTTCACTAGGTATCGCACCGGGAGGAAGTTATGAAGACAATGGTGACTTCAGGTGGGGTCCAGTAAGCATCTCCGCGAAAGATCGAAACTTCGTGTCTGGATGGGCTGCTTGGAATTTCACCGGCTACGAATCTCGATCAGAGTTCCCTACCTACGAAAGCCTCATTCAGACGATGAACGAATTAGGCAAAGACGTTGGATGTGGGCGGGCACTATGGGAATACGATCGAGATGAACTTGGTTCATACGGAACACCGATGGCGCCGATGTTGCTTCCGTACTGGACAGACGGATGTATCGGATCGATGGAAGGCCTCTATTTCGAATCCTCGGCCACGGTTCCGTTCCACTTCTTGATGCAATCTGAGCTATCGGCCAACCCATCGCGCCCGATGAGGGGACTTGACTACCGAGGACTGGACATAGAGTCAGGTATTCGACATATGCAACTAGCGGGTGTTCGTTACTATTTGGCGTTCAGCGACGATGCGGTCGAGCAGGCAAATCAGTATTCCGATCAACTAGAGCTGATTGCTCGCTCTGACCCGTGGCAAATATACTTAGTCAGCAACTCAGAACTCGTTGAAGGTCTCAAATTTCAGCCCAACGTCGTGACAACTGGAGACCTCGGTGGCCGCGACTGGACTGACCCCGCCATGATGTGGTTCAACGATCCAACACGATCGCAGGTCATAGTGACCGCAGGAGGTCCAGATGATTGGCACCGAATCAACGTCAACGAACCTTCGTTCCTAGGGCGAAGCAGCTTTAGCGACCCGCTAAAGAAAGAGTTGCCTGCGCTTTCAGTGACAAACATTTCCGAAGAAGGCGACACCATTAGCTTCTCGGTAGATCAAGTAGGGGTACCCGTCCTAGTCAAGGCGTCCTATTTCCCTAACTGGTCAGCAGAGGGAGCTTTGGGGCCATATCGAGCTACGCCTAATTGGATGGTGGTTATTCCGACAGATAATGAAGTCGCTCTGAATTTTAAAGCAACCTGGGCCGAGTATCTCGGGTGGTTGATCACGTTTGCCGGAGCCTGCGTGATCGCATTTTCGATCCGGTCGAAGCGCCAAAAGATGCTCACATGACTAATCGGCTGATTTCCGTCGTCCTGCCGGCTTATAGAGCAGCACCAATAGTCGCCGAGAGCATCAACCGGATACGAAGGGCGACCAAGAACGCTGAAATCGAAATCATCGTGGTGGATGATGGATCCGATGACGAGACTTCTAACGAAGCTCGAACCGGTGGAGCAGATCAGGTCATAGAGCTAAAAAAAAATCTGGGCAAAGGAGCAGCGGTCCGGGCCGGTGTGGCCGCAGCCACAGGTTCTTATGTTGTTTTTACTGATGTTGATCTTGCTTACGAACCATCCCAAATCCTTAAATTGATTGACGGTCTCAACGCGGGAGCAGATCTAGTAATAGGCAGTCGGCGACATTCAGCTAGCCAAGAGATGACTGCAGCGAGTCCGGCGAGAAAGTGGGGAAGTCGGATATTCAGCAGGTTGACGTGGATCCTTGTCCCTATTCCACATTTGGACACTCAATGTGGCCTCAAAGGGTTTACTTCCCGAGCTGCGCAACAGATCTTCGCTCAGGCCAAAGTGGATGGCTTTGCTTTTGATGTAGAGATTCTTTTTCTGGCACAAAAATTAAACCTGGCGATTACTGAAATTCCAGTGAGTTTGGACCACCTAGAACAAAGCACCGTCAAGTTCATCCCGCAAGCGATCAAGATGCTTTACGACGTTATGAGAATTCGTACTTGGTCGATTCTTGGAAGATATACCGACTCGCCGCCAGAGCCTGGTTAGCCTCTTAAATGCGATGGAACCCCACATGGTGATCCCACCAGTCGACAAAGACCGTTTAGCGGCAGTGTTCAAGGCATACGACGTCCGGGGATTAACTCCCGAAGAACTCGACGAGCCGATGGCCAGATCCTTAGGCGCTGCTTTCGCTAACTTCACCAAAGCCAATATGGTCGTAGTGGGTCGCGATATGAGGACGTCTGGCGAAGCGCTACTAGCGGCGTTTAGCGAAGGGGTGGTTTCGCAAGGTGTCGATGTACGAGACATAGGCCTTGCATCTACAGACCTGCTCTATTTCGCTTCAGGGTATTTGGAGGCGCCAGCGGTGATGCTGACCGCTTCTCATAACCCTGCTTCATACAACGGTATGAAATTTTGTCACGCGCGGGCACGAGCTATAGGAGTAGACAGTGGGCTCGTTGAAATTCGCCGCTTAGCGGAACAACCTGCTGAGGCTGCGTCTCACAAAGGGAAGGTCGTAAAGGTCGACTTACTAGACAATTTCGTAGAACACATTCACTCGTTTGTCGACGTGAAGGCGCTGAGGCCGTTAAGAATTGTTGTCGACACAGCGAATGGTATGGGTGGACTGGTCGTGCCGGCTGCCTTCAAGGATCTGCCATTTGAATATGAGATCCTTTATGAAGAGCTAGACGGGACTTTTCCCAATCACCCAGCAGACCCGTTGCAGGCCGAAAATCTGCTTGATTTGCAACGCAGAGTGATCGAATCCGATGCCGACGTCGGACTTGCATTTGATGGAGATGCAGACAGAGTTTTCTTGGTTGATGAGAACGCCAATTTGATCAGCGGATCGATAACGACGGCTTTGGTAGCTTCGGCCATTCTTGAAAGTGATGGTCCGGGACCAATCCTTCACAACCTAATTTGTTCTCGAGCGACGGTCGAAGTCATTGAAGAGGCTGGAGGTGACCCCATAAGAACTCGGGTTGGCCACAGCTACATCAAAGAAGTCATGGCTGAAACTGGCGCGAAGTTCGGTGGGGAACACAGCGGGCACTACTACTTTGCTCGCAACTACGGAGCAGATTCAGGTTTGATAGCGGCTCTAATTGTTTTGGAACGCTTGTCTGCTGATGGGGGGCCGCTGTCCTCGTTGGTTGCTCCGCTGCAAAGGTATGAGAGTTCTGGTGAAGTAAATGTTGAAGTCGCCAATACCAGTGAGGCCATAGAAAAAGTGTCCGGCTTCTTTTCAGAAGAACGGCAAGACCGACTAGATGGCTTGACTGTTGACTGTGGGCAATGGTGGTTCAATCTCAGGCCATCGAACACTGAGCCGTTGTTGCGACTCAATGTTGAAGGGCCTGATCAGGAACAGGTCGCGCATAGAGTTGAACAAATTTTGGCTCTTTTTGAGTAATTGCTGACGTACCCTGACTTGTAGCGGAAAAGCCGTGCCACGATGCCAACCTAGAAGGGTTGAAGGAGAATAAATATGGCTCTTGACCCAGGTTTACTTGAGATTCTCGCTTGTCCTGATGACAAAGGGCCGCTTCGTTACTTCCCCGATGAGCACATTCTCTATAACCCGCGGCAAGGCCGCACCTACCCAGTACAAGAAGGCATTCCCGTCTTGTTGGTATCGGAATCGACCCTTGTGGATGAAGATGAACAACGAAGACTTGATTCGCTAGTAGGAGATGAAACGGGTAACCGGAGTTCTGAGAGTTGACGTGAGCGCTGCACCTGATTCGCTTGGCATGCAGGAAGCTACGCTAGACCTGCCGGACCAGATTGAACGCTCGGCGGTTGAAGCTCAGAAGTTCACCGGGCTTCCAAGTGCCTCCAAGATTGACCATGTTGTCGTCCTCGGTATGGGCGGGTCGGGTATCGCAGGTGACATTGTGCAAGCCGTAGCTGGTCCGCAAATGACGCTGCCCGTAGTAGTTAGCAAAGGCTACGAATGCCCGAATTTCGTGGGCCCGAGGACCTTGGTGCTAGCCGCTTCGTTTAGCGGTGAAACTGAAGAGACACTTGAAGCTGCGTCAACGGCCTACGAACGAGGCGCTCAAATCTGTGCTGTGAGCTGTGGGGGTACGCTTGCCCGCCTGGTTGGGGAGTGGAATGGGGCCTTCCACCAAGTTGATTCCGCAATCCCCATGCCTCGTTGCGCCGTTGGTGCAATGTCTATTCCATTACTCATTGCCTTTGATCGCATTGGGCTAATAAGGGGAGTCCACGAACAAATAGGTGACGCTGTGACCGCCCTTCGGTTGCGATGCGCCTCAATACGAGAAGGAATCGATGTTTCCAAGCAGGTTGCTGAGGCAATAGGTTCCGGCGTACCTCTTATTTACGGGGGAGGAAAGATAGGGGAAGTAGCGGCAGCCCGCTTTAAGAATCAGATCAACGAGAACTCTAAATCACCAGCATTCTTTAACTCGGTACCAGAAATGTGTCACAACGAGATGGCTGGGTGGGGAAGTGCAGACAGTCTTAGAGATTTACATCTTGTGCCCGTGCATCTTCGACACAGCTATGAGCATCTTCGCCTAGCGAAACGGTTTGAGTTCAATGAAACCCTGGTTGCTTCAGATGAAATTGGAGTAATCGGAGTTCGGGCGCAAGGAAAAACGCCCCTCGCTCAGTTGTTTGACCTAATTCTGCTCGGAGATCAGACTTCGCTCGAGTTAGCAGCCTTGCATGGACAAGATCCCGGCCCTATCGACGTTCTAACCGAATTAAAGCAGCAGCTTGGTCAATGAACATCGCAATCGGAGGCTTCGCGTACCGGTAGGATCTGAAATGTTGCGCCCAAACCCCCGACGGGCGACGAAGCTGACAGGAGCGCCGTATGGCACCCAATAGTTCTCTCGACGGAGACTACAAAGTCGCTGACCTGAGCCTCGCCGAGTCTGGTCGAAAACAGATTGAACTAGCGGAAGAAGAAATGCCAGGCCTGATGGCGCTGAGAGCGCAGGGACATGACTCACAACCGCTAGCAGGTGCACGAATCATGGGCTCGTTGCACATGACCGTCCAAACAGCCGTGCTGATCGAAACTCTCGTGGACCTAGGCGCAGAAGTGCGTTGGGTTTCGTGCAACATTTTCTCAACTCAAGATGACGCCGCAGCTGCAGTAGTAGTTGGCAGAAGCGGAAGCAGTGATGACCCTAAGGGCGTCCCGGTTTACGCTTGGAAGGGCGAAACCTTAGAAGAGTATTGGTGGTGTACCGAGCAAGCGCTCAATTGGCCCGGTGAAACGGGACCAAATTTGCTCCTCGATGACGGTGGAGACGCAACTTTGTTGGTGCATCTCGGAGCTAAGTTCGAAACAGCGGGAGCCATACCGGCGGTAGAAACTGCAACCTCGCACGATGAAGAAGAGATCCTTAAGCTTCTNGCCACGGTGGCTGAAAGTCGCTCCAGCTTCTGGTCTGACATGATCTCAAATATCAGGGGTGTCTCAGAAGAGACGACCACTGGAGTCCACCGCCTATACGAGATGGTGGAACGATCTGAACTGTGCTTTCCGGCCTACAACGTGAACGACTCCGTAACCAAGTCAAAGTTCGACAACCTATATGGTTGCCGACACTCTCTTATCGACGGCATCAATAGAGCCACCGATGTCATGTTGGGAGGAAAGGTCGCTTTCGTAGCTGGGTATGGCGATGTAGGTAAAGGGTGCGCCCAGTCCCTGAGAGGACAAGGCTGCCGAGTGCTAGTGGCAGAAATAGACCCTATAAACGCGCTGCAGGCAGCGATGGAAGGGTTCGAAGTAGATCGCTTAGAAAACGTCATCGGTGAAGTGGATATCTTTGTCACCACCACGGGAAACCGCGACATTATTTCTGCTGACCACATGGGGGCGATGAAACATAACGCCATCGTCTGCAATATCGGTCACTTTGATAACGAAATAGATATGTCTGGCCTCGAAAAAATGTCGGACGTGCAAAGACGAAACATCAAGCCTCAAGTCGACGAATACATTTTCCCTAACGGCAACAGCGTGCTTGTTCTGGCTGAGGGTCGGCTGGTCAATTTAGGTTGCGCTACTGGTCACCCTAGCTTCGTTATGTCTATGAGTTTCACTAACCAAGTGCTAGCCCAAATGGAGCTGCACGAAAAGGCAGATGCTTTAGACAATGACGTGTATCTATTACCTAAACGTTTGGACGAAGAGGTAGCGAGACTGCACCTAGACAAGCTTGGGGTTAAGTTGACATCGTTGACGCCGGACCAGGCGGACTACATAGGGGTACCGGTAGAAGGACCATTTAAGCCTGATCATTATCGGTACTAAGTTCGGGCCGATAAGCACTGAGCGGCCCTCAGGAGTACCTGGACGCCGATAGCCTTGGGTCAATGGCCGTGTTCCAAAAACTTTTGCGTGCCGGTGAAGGTAAGAAGATCCGGGCGCTTGAATCGCTCGTCCCTGAAATAAATGCCGTAGAGGTTGACTACGAGAAGCTTTCAGACGATGAGTTGCGAGCTAAGACGGGTGATTTCAAGCTTGAAATTGACCGTGGAGCAGACCTAAATGACATTTTGATAGATGCGTTTGCTGTGACTCGTGAGGCTGCGCGACGAGTTATCGGGCAGCGCCACTACGACGTCCAACTTGTAGGCGGCGCGGCATTGCATTTCGGATGGGTCGCGGAAATGCGCACCGGTGAAGGTAAAACGCTCGCGTCTACGTTGCCGGTATACCTCAACGCGCTATCGGGCAATGGCGTACACATCGTTACCGTCAATGATTACCTCGCGACGAGAGATGCGGAGTGGATGGGGCGCGTTCACCAGTTCCTTGGGCTTGAGGTCGGGTTGGTCGTTCCGGGCCAGACCGATCCTGAAGTGAAACGAAAGCAATATCTCGCAGATATCACCTACGGCACGAACAACGAATTCGGGTTTGATTATCTCCGAGACAACATGGCTCCAGCAAAAACCCAGCAGGTTCAGCGCGGTCATAACTATTGCATTGTCGATGAAGTGGACTCGATCCTGATCGATGAAGCTAGAACCCCACTCATTATTAGCGGTCGGTTAGCGGACGCAGCGAAGCTATATGGACAATTTGCGCAAATAGCTCGCACCATGACACGCGATGTGGATTACGAAGTCGAAGAGGACAAACGAAATGTTGCTGTCCTTGAGCCTGGAATCGAAAAAGTCGAGCGGGCCTTGAACATCGACAACCTCTACGACCAAGTCTCATCNAACCTTGTTCATCAAATGAGCGCAGCTTTAAAAGCGAAAGAGTTGTACCGCCGTGACCGTGATTACGTTATTCAAAACGGGGAGGTCCGGATCGTTGACGAATTCACAGGTCGTATCCTTGAAGGGCGCCGATGGAGTGAAGGCCTCCACCAGGCGGTGGAGGCCAAAGAAGGCGTAAACATCAAGGCCGAAAATCAGACTCTTGCGACGATAACCCTCCAAAATTATTTCCGGTTATATGACAAACTTGCCGGAATGACGGGCACGGCTACAACCGAAGCCGCCGAGTTTGGTAACACCTATGGGCTCGATGTTGTGCCGATTCCAACCCATAGGCCAGTCAAAAGAAAAGACCACGCCGATCTTATTTACAAGACGGAAGCATCCAAAATCGATGCTGTGGTTGATGACATCGAAGAACGGAGAGCTACTGGACAGCCAATTTTGGTTGGAACAGTAAGCGTTGAAAACAGTGAAAAGATTTCTCGAGCGTTAGATCAGCGAGGGATAAGCCATAACGTTCTCAACGCCAAGGAGCACCATAGAGAGGCTGACATTGTCACCCAAGCAGGACGCCTGGGTGCGGTAACGGTTGCGACCAATATGGCGGGTCGAGGTGTCGACATTCTGTTGGGCGGCAACCCAGAAGGACTCGCTCGCCAAGACCTATATCGAGACGGGAAAGACCCTGACGATGAAGCCAATAAGGACGCTTTGGCCGCCAAGGTCGCCCGACACGAACCTGAATGCACAGCCGAAGGTGTCAAGGTGTTAGAAGCCGGAGGACTATACGTCCTTGGCACGGAAAGGCATGAATCGCGTCGAATTGACAATCAGTTGCGTGGACGTTCCGGACGGCAAGGAGATCCTGGGGCGAGCCGATTCTACTTATCGCTCGAGGATGACCTAATGCGGATGTTTGCGAGCGGGGCAATGAATTGGGTGATGGACAGAGCTCTGCCTGATGACACACCTATCGAAGCGAACATGGTTACTAAAGCTATTGAACGAGCACAAAACACGGTTGAGCAGAAGAACGCAGAGGTACGGAAGAACGTTCTCAAATACGACGAGGTAATGAACGAGCAACGCAAGGTGATCTACGCGCGTCGCGCACAAATACTTGAAGGCGAAGACTTAAGAGAAGATTCTCTTGAGTACATCGAATCAGCAGTTGGACAGATCGTCGACCAATTCTGTGTCGAAGAATCAAGTTCCGAATGGGACTTGGAAGCGATGCATGCCGAGATAGTTACATTCTGGCCTACCGAACTTGACGTTGAGGCAATGGCCGCAACCAGTGACGTCGTAACCCTCGAACAAACAATGGTTGACGATGCTGTTCAGTACTTCGAAGGTCGAGAAGCTGAGCTTGGTGAATCGACGATGCGCGAGGTGGAACGACAAGTGCTCCTCCGGATTATCGATCAACGCTGGCGAGAACACCTGTATGAAATGGATTATTTGAGAGAAGGAATACACCTGCGAGGCATAGGGCAGAAGGACCCAGTAGCTGAATGGCAACGAGAAGGATTCGAGATGTTTTCTTCGATGTTGACATCTGTCTATAGCGACTTTGTTAAGTACGCAATGCATGCGGAAGTTGTTATTGCCGACGACCAAAGAAACCGAACTGACGGAGTCAGCTANTCATCTTCAGAAAACACCCCTGAACTAAGTTCGATGGCAGCGCCGCCGAAATCACCGGTTCCAAGTCAGACCGCTAAACCAAATCAGGTAGTTCGGACCGAACAGGAAAAAATTGGGCGGAACGATCCGTGCCATTGTGGGTCGGCTAAGAAGTTCAAACATTGTCACGGTCGTTAACCATCGAGATTGCCAATGTCGGATAAATCAGAGATTTTCGAAGAACTTGAACGACGAGTGGCTGAAGCCCACGTCTATTTGAGAATCGACCAAGCGCGCGAAGAATTAACTCAGCTTGAGGCGCGAGCCTCGAGCCCCGACCTGTGGGATGACCAAGACGAAGCCCGAAAAATAACGGGCCGACTAGCAAACATTCGAGACGATATTGATCGGTGGGAAAAGGTCCGAAGCGAATTAGACGACGCGGCGACCCTTGAGGTGCTCGCCAGAGAAGAAAATGATGAATCAGTTGATGATGAAATTGATTCATCGATTGCGTCTCTAGAACGTCAGCTAGACGACATAGAACTTCTGGCGTTATTCAACGGGGAACATGATGAAAACGACGCGGTTTGTGAAGTTCATTCAGGCGCTGGAGGTACCGACGCATGTGATTGGGCTGAAATGGTTCTGCGAATGTACCTCCGCTGGGCTGAGAGCAAAGGCTTCTCCATAGAAATTCAGGAGGCAACCGATGGTGGAGAGGCGGGAATAAGTTCTGCCACCTTCATCGTCAAGGGTCGTTTTGCTTTTGGCTTCTTACAGGCCGAACGTGGCGTCCATCGGCTAGTCAGGATTTCACCATTTGATGCTCAAGCTCGACGCCACACTGCGTTCTGTTCGCTTTCTGTTGTGCCATTTTTCGACGAGGTGTCGGACGAAGTAGTCATAGATGAAAAAGATCTTCGCATCGATACCTATCGGTCATCTGGCGCAGGCGGTCAGCACGTTAATGTGACCGATTCAGCCGTAAGGATTACTCATCTGCCAACAGGCACTGTGGTCGCGTGCCAAAACGAACGTAGCCAGCATCAAAACAAAGATCGTGCGATGCAAATGTTGGCAGCAAAGCTGGCTGATTTGCAGAGGCAAGAACGCGAAGCCGAACTTAATGAACTTGCCGGCGAGCAACGGGATGTGGCTTGGGGAAGCCAAATTCGTTCATACGTTCTTCACCCTTACCAGCAGGTCAAGGACCTTAGGTCCAATATGGAAGTAGGGAATGTTGAGGCTGTGTTAGATGGAGATCTTGATTCCCTAATGGAAGCGTTCCTCCAATGGCAGCGGAGCCAACGAGATTCTGACAGCCAAACCTAAGGATCCTTGGTTCCGCTGACGCTAACGACGGCNGATCCTGTCGTACGCTGGGGATGTCCCGCATTGGTTAAAATTTTTTCGCTGGTTGGCTTCTTCACATGATTCGTCTCGACAACGTCACCAAAATNTACAAAGGTGAAACTCACGCGGTCGATGGCGTGACTCTCAATATAGAAAAAGGAGAATTTGTTTTCTTGGTCGGAGAGTCTGGATCAGGGAAGTCGACGATGTTGCGGTTGCTCACGGCTGAGGAACCAGCGACTCAAGGAGATGTTCACGTCGCTGGAAAAGATCTGTCACGAATTAGTAAGTGGAGAGTTCCTTACCTTCGACGCAACATTGGCTCGGTTTTTCAAGATTTTAAGTTGCTGCCCCAAAAGACCGTGTATGAAAACGTTGCTTTCGCTTTAGAAGTAATCGGACGACCCAGAAATATCATCAGCACCCAAGTTCCGGCGATCCTCGAACTCGTTGGCCTTTCNCATAAGCANCAAAGTTTCCCTGATGAGCTTTCGGGTGGAGAGCAGCAGCGAGTTTCGATAGCTCGCGCCTTCGTTAATCGACCCCTGATTCTTTTGGCCGATGAACCAACCGGCAACCTAGACCCCAATACTGCTCAAGAGATAATGCGCCTATTGGACCGCATTAACAGAACAGGTACGACCGTAGTTATGGCAACGCATGATCAAACCATTGTCGATCAGATGAGGCGCCGAGTCATTGCTCTCCGAGCGGGACAAGTTGTTCGAGATGAACAGCAAGGAGTGTACGCGTAGTCGTGGCTGGCTTCTTAGGCCGAGCCGGTTACTTCTCTCGAGAAACCTGGCTTAATGTTCGCAGAAACCTAACGTTGACGGTCGCCGCGATTTTGACGGTAGCGGTTGGGGTCATGTTGGTTGGCTTGGGTCTGATGGCCCGATACGCGAGTTCTAACGCTCTAGGACGATGGCAGGGAGGCGTCCAATTCGAGATATTTCTCGAACCCGAGATCGCCGGGGGGCAAATAGATGCTCTTGGCGAAGAACTAAGAAACCATCCNGATATTGAAAGAATCCAATTCGTTACACAAGACCAGGCGTTTGCCTTGCTCGAAGAGATGTTGGTTGACGAACCGGAGTTGTTAGCTGAGGTTTCAGTTGAGAGCCTTCCGCCTTCATACCGGGTTGTTCCTAGGATCGCCGAAGGTGAAATCATTGAGTCATTAGCCGCGCAGTTTCGCCAAAGACCGGGCGTATATTCGGTGGAAACTGGAAGACAACAAGTCGACGCTATTCGCGAGTGGTTCAACTCGTTTCGTTGGATTGTTCTCCTAATGTCGATAGTTCTTGCCGCTGCGAGCGCAATGCTGATTTTCAACATGATTCGCGTAGCTATGTTTGCGCGTCGTCGAGAAATTGAAGTGATGAAGCTAGTTGGTGCAACGAACAGCTTCATCCGACTTCCGTTCATTCTTGAAGGCATGCTGCATGGTTTAGCGGGCGGCGTGGTGGGAGCCATAGCCGCCGGTGCTTTGCGAAGTCACGTTGAGGAGCTATTTGGTCGCTCCGAAATATTGGCATTCTTTCGTTCCTTCACGGTCACGTCTGGGCAGTTCACTACAGCAACCATTGTCACAGTTCTCATGGGAGTGGTTGTGGGTGCATTGGGATCAGCTTTTGCAGCTGGCCGTTTCTTAGATGTCTGACAGTGGTTCGACGCTTGATCAAGTTTTTTGTTACGGGACGTTGCTTCCAGGGCAAGAACGATGGCATTTCTTAGAACCGTTTGTGTTGGAGTCCGAACCCGACCAAGTAACGGGCCGTTTGTATGACACTGGGCTTGGCTATCCCGCTGCCTACTTTGATCGGGGTGGGGTTATTCATGGAATCCGATTTCGCCTAGACCCACATCGATTGGAAGAAGCCTTGTCGAGGCTCGATGAAATCGAAGGGGCAGTTGAAGGTATGTATCACCGGGTAGCAGTGGTCACCGGGACGGGGGTGAAGGTGTACGCCTACCAGTATGGCGGGGAGGGTTTAGGTCTCACGGATTTACCTTCAGGCAACTGGCTCAGCCGATGACCTAGCGAGTTACAGTGTTCGTCGTTGTCNCAACTTGATGAGTAATGCAAAGGACCCCAATGCCACAATTCAACACTCTCCGTTATGAAGTAGCTGATCACATCCTNACTCTTACGATGAATCGACCGGAGCGTCTCAATGCGTTTAACAGCCAGATGCAAAGGGAATTCCTNGAAGCTCTCGACCACGCTGATGCCGATGACGAAATTCGAGTTGTGATTGTTACTGGTGAAGGCAGGGGTTTCTGCGCTGGCGCTGATCTTGAAAAAGGTGCTGAAACCTTTGATTATGACAATCAGACCGATGAAGCTAAAGAAGAACGAGCATCTAATGAAGGTCGTAAAGACGGAGACAACTCCTGGATGCGCGATGGCGGGGGCCTTCTTTCGTTAAGGATCTATGAGTTCAATAAGCCGATAATCGCGGCAATCAACGGTCCCGCCGTCGGTGTTGGAGTCACGATGACGTTGCCGATGGACATTCGCATAGCATCTTCAGCGGCAAGAATCGGTTTTGTTTTTAGTCGCCGCGGAATCGTGCCAGAAGCCTGTTCTTCATATTTTTTGCCTCGAGTGGTTGGGGTGAGCAAAGCGCTTGAATGGGCATATAGCGGCAAAGTCTTCGAAGCCGAAGAAGCACTTGATGGCGGATTAGTGCGCAGTATTCATGAACCCGAGGACTTACTCCCGGCGGCGCGCGCTATAGCCTCGGAAATAGCAACAAATACCTCAGCGATTTCTGTGACCATGATTCGACACATGATGTGGCGGATGCTGGGAGCTGACCATCCAATGGAAGCCCATAAAGTCGATAGTCGAGGCATCTTCCATCTTGGGCAGGGGGCTGATGCCCATGAAGGAGTGATGTCCTTTTTGGAGAAACGACCGCCAGATTTCAGTCTGAAAACCAGCGAAGATATGCCCGAGTTTTTCCCCTGGTGGGATGAACGACACTTCGAGTGACGTTCGATAGGTACTGGATCATCTAGCTTGGCTTGATGGCAGAGCACGTCTTAGATCTTTCGACTCGTTTTATTGATACCGGCCAAGTCGACGGCCCCCCCAATCGGGTTACTCACGAATTAAGCGAACTAGCCGACGACATAGCGTTAGTGGAATCGTTCAGTCACGTATTAGTCGTTCGAACCGAAGATGGGCTTGTGGCTTTTGACTCGAGCGGACCAGCTAGCGGAAGTCGCGTCTTAGAAAGCTTGAGAGCTTGGAGCAAAGATCGAATCCACAGCCTTGTATATACCCACGGTCATATAGATCATGTAGGTGGAAGCGGAGCAATAGCAGCAGAAGCTGAACGACTTGGTAATGAACCTCCCGAAGTCATCGGTCATGAAAACTTGCCTCTGCGGCTTGATCGTTACAGGGCAACAAACGGTTACAACAAGGTGATCAACGCTCGACAGTTTGGTGGACTACCAGTTTCGACACTTGAAGGGGTAGCCGGAAAACAGTCCTTCGTTCCTGATGGAACTCTTGATCTCACCATTGAATACGACCAAATGTTGACCATTTCTGTGGGCGAAATGGAATTAGAGCTTCACCACGCCATGGGAGAAACTGATGACCACACATGGACATGGCTGCCCCAGCACAAAATGATTTCCGCCGGAGACCAGTTCATATGGAATTTCCCTAACTGTGGTAACCCCCAAAAAGTTCAAAGGTATCCATTGGAATGGGCTCAGTCTTTGCGCGAAATGATGGCGACTGATGTCGAGCTTTTCGTTCCGGCGCACGGGCTTCCGATCTCCGGTCATGATCGAATTCTTTCCTGTCTAGAAATCGTTGCCTCTACCCTTGAAGAACTCGTGGAGGACGTACTCTCGGCGATGAACTCGGGAGCAACGTTGAACGACATCGTGGCGTCAGTGGAAGTCAACCCTGAGCTATTAGAACTCCCGTACCTTCGACCGCTTTACGATGAACCAGAGTTCGTCATCCGCAATATATGGAGGCTTTACGGAGGATGGTGGGATGGAAAACCTTCACATCTTAAACCTGCCGCTGATGACCTCTTAGCAGTAGCGCTTTGTGAAATGGTGGGGGGAGCGTCGGTTCTAGCTGAACGAGCAAGGCAGTTTGCTGATAAAGGCGAATTTCGAGTTGCTTCGCATTTGATTGATATGGCAAGTGATGCGGCTCCTGAGTCGAACGACGTCCATGAAATTAGAGCCTCTATATATATGGACCGTAGAACCCAAGAGTCTTCTTTGATGGCAAAGGGCATTTTCGAATCGGCGGCGAATGAGTCACGCCAAGCGGCTGGTCAACCAATCGAATCCAGACGACGAGCCTTATCGCTTGAGTGATGACTGGTCAGGTAGTTGTTGCAGTCGATAGCAGATCTTGGGTCGAAGTTGAGAGAGTTCTCGGACCAGGGTCGTGGGTGTTTCTNCGCGACGANCGTTGGGTAGCCAATTATGAGGTTGAAAGCGAAGANGTTGCGAGGGAATTTGTCGCTCAATTGAGAGCTGAACAGCATCCTGCCGTAACAGGACCACCGGACTCAGCTCGAGCGGTGGCTTGGAATAATTGGAACCGCCCAACACGAGTGGGAAGCAGGGCTGAAGTTTGTTTTCCATGGGTGTCTTCTGAAGCAGAAATAGTTATCGAGATAGACCCCGGCTTGGGTTTTGGTGTTGGTGANCACCCATCTACNCGGTTGTTGCTNGAGGAATTGGATCNGAGGATCAANGAAGACGACTCGGTGCTAGATGTGGGATGTGGGTCAGGTGTTCTGGCCATCGCCGCAGTTTGTNTCGGGGCCNGCGATGCTTTCGGAATCGATATTAACGAAGAAGGTTTGATAGCAGCGGAAGCGAATGCTCGAAGAAACGGAGTGGCTGACAAGGTTCAGTTCTCCTCAGTCGAGCTGAGTGGATTGAGACGTAAGTANGACGTGGTGCTTGCCAATATTCATGATGAGACGTTGCGTCGGATAGCTGATGATCTCGTAGCCCGTCTCGCACCATCGGGCTGGCTGGGACTGAGTGGAGTGTCACCAGGCCAAGTTTCGCGTCTTCGTTCAGCGTTCCCGAATATCGATTTTGAAGAGGTCAAGGAGATAGCGGAATGGAATGCACTGATCGGGCGGGTCAATATCGAATAACCTAAGGGTCACCACGAAAGCTGGAGATCGAAATGCATGTAGGTATGAGCGTCATATTTCAAAATCCGGGAGAACGAGTCCCAGATCAACAGGTCTACCAACAGGATTTAGCGTTGGCGTTGCAAGCTGAAGGACTTGGATTCGACTCNGTGTGGAGTGTCGAGCATCACTTCACGAGTTACACGATGTGTCCAGATGTTCTGCAATTCCTGACATATATGGCAGGAGCTACACAGTCGATTCAATTGGGGTCGATGGTCTGTGTGTTGCCATGGCATGACCCTTTAAGAGTGATTGAACAGATATCGATGCTGGACAACCTTTCAGATGGTCGTCTGATCCTCGGATTGGGTAGAGGTACAGGAAAAGTTGAATTTGACGGATTTAGAAGTGAGATGGCCTCGGCGCGCCTTCGCTTTAAGGAATCAACTGAAATGGTTCTCAACGCGATCGAAAATGGATACGCGGAATATCACGGTGAAGTAATAGAACAACCTCGAGTCGATATTCGTCCCCGGCCGATCAAGTCGATGCGAGGNAGAGCCTACGCTGCTGCTGTCTCACCAGATTCTGCTCGGATCATGGCGGAGATGGGNGTTGGAATCTTNATCGTGCCTCAAAAGCCNTGGAAAGCAGTCCGCCAAGAACTTCAGGATTACCGAGAGATTTATCGTGATGCCAACGGAGAAGAGCCACCACCACCAATGGTGGCTGGCTGGACGTTCGTCGATGAAAACGCTGATCGTGCAGAAGAAAAGGCTCGCGAGTTTATTGGCGGATACTGGGACACCATTATTGATCACTATGAATTCGATAAACCGCATCTGAAAGACACCCCGGGCTATGAGCATCACGGTCAAATGTATGACCGTTTGAAAGCACCGGGAGGCTTAGAAATGATGACGGATTTCTTTGTCGATCTTCAGCTGTGGGGAACTCCCGAGCAGGTCTATGACAAGATCGTTAGTTTGCAAGAACAGACGTTCATGGATGGCTACATGGGTGTATTCAGTTTTGCAGGAATGGAACATGCTGAAGCTGATCGCAATATGAAGCTCTTTGCTCGAGAGGTAATGCCTGAGTTGCAGGCGCTGGCTCCGGTGCACGAGCGGCTCGGAATGCCAGCTTAATTCACCCTTGTTTTTGGTTTGCGATCAAGAAACGTTAACGATAGTCCTCCGGCAGCGAAACAGGAGGCCATCACAAGCGCGGGTCGGAACGAACCTGAGTAATCCGCGATGATGCCGCCTAGTTGGGGGCCGATAGCNAGGCCTGCGCCAAAAACAATCGTCAATACTGCATAGGCAGCACCAAACGCTTCGGCCGATAAGTGGCTGCTTACTTTCGCCGTAATATTCACCACCACTCCGTTAAAAGCCATTCCGAACAGAAGAGTTGATACAGGAGCTGCGACAGGGTGACCAGTGGCGATCAGGGCGCAGCTAACAGTTAGACAGGTGAACGAGACGAGCTGAGCAGAGTTTCTGCCGATTCGGTCGCTTAGCCACCCCATGATTGGTCCGCCCAAAGCTAGACCTAATCCGATTAAAGCGAATGTGAGTGAAGCGGAGCGCTCTTTAAAGCCAGCATCTTCTTCTAGGAGGGCCGACGAAAACGTCATCGCGAGAGAAACACCAACAGCGAAGAGTCCATAAGTTACACAAAGNTTGAGCCANCCAGGAACCTGCCGAAGGTCGGNGGGGCTTAGGCCAGAACTAGTAGNTGGATCTTGGGAAGTTCTGACAGTGAGAGCTAGTACTCCGAAGGCAACTACGCCGATGATGGTCTCAAGGCCGTAGACAGCTCGCCAGTCCACAATTGCTGCATCAAACGTGCAAGCAGCGAAAAATCCGATGCCTACACCAGTTGTCACCCAACCGATCGCAAGACCTCTTCGGTCTGGCCCCAAAATGTTGGTTGCTAGGGCTGGGGTAGTAATCCACACACCTGCAGCAGCGAAGCCTGTTAAGAATAGGGCTAGGAGGGCCGTGAGGCTATTAGGTGCCCAACTGAGGAGAAGTAACCCAATGACGACTCCGGCAAGTCCGTATTTCACGGTCTTGATTAGTCCGAGTTTTCCGATTGTCAGTGCGACGGCTAAAGAACCCATGAGATAGCCAACGAGGTTTAGAGAACCAATACCGCCGGCCATTGTGTTTGAAAGACCGAAGTCGTCGCGAATTTCGATGTACAGAACTGAGTAGGTGAAACGNCCAAATGATTGAGATACGGCTGTGGCAATAACTAAAGCAGATAGTGCAACAAGTTTTTTCACTCGTGGGGCCAAGTAATTCTCGGTGTAGGTGGGCGAGTTCCATAGATGGTTTCGGTCGTTACAACCCGCCGCGGTGAATTGGGATCGGCGAAACTTGCAACGTCGCGGTAAATGACATCCCGATCGTTGTCATCTCCGAAAAAGCGTTCTTTCATAGACTCGATTGATTCGAAGCTGACAAGGGCGAATCCGTCGATTTCGGGACCGCTGAGAGTTCGGGTAACGCTGAGTTGTGTGTAATCCCACATACCAGGGTGATGTTGGAGGGCCAGGGGGGCGTGAACGTCTCGCCAGTGAGCATCTGATTGTTCGTGTGTCAGGGTGGGGTGGTGCAGCAAAGGAAAAATCGCGGTTACGCCGGGTGACGGGGCTCCGCTTTCGACCCTGATGTTGCGCTCCCGGATGACCCGGCTAAACACTAAGTACATGCCGTTTTCAGCTGCTGCATNCAAATCTTGCGGGNTATCAGTAACGCACCTGACCAGTGTGCGAAAAGGCAAAGTTCGTTCGTCGTTGGGGTCNGCNANATANCAGACTCCATCTAAGTTGGAAGAAGCGTTTACTGCTGCCTCAATATCGTTACCTACGGCGACTATTTCGAACATTCCCCCAGTCTCGCATGCCCGTTAATGGCGTGTGAGCTAGATCACTCATTTGGAAAAGCGGCGCACCTTGAGGGTTGGGCTATCTGCCTTGGAACTTTGGGTCTCGTTTATCTAAGAATGCGGCNACTGCTTCTTTGGTGTCTTGGGTGTAAAAGTTGATCGTTTGAGCCATTCCCTCTGCTTCGAGAGCTGACTTAAAGTCGTTGCTTGCGTTCAGTGTCAACATTCGTTTGGTCATNGCTAACGCTAACGGTGGCCCTGCTGCTAGNCGGTCAGCCCAGTCATTCGCTTCGGAGTCCAACTGATCGTGGGGTACGACCTTGTTCACAATGCCGAACTCGGCTGCCTGTTCGGCGGAAATAACATCAGCGAAGAAAGCTAATTCCTTTGCTCGATGCAGTCCTATGAGCCTAGGCAGAACCCATGTGCCGCCAAAGTCGACGCTTAAACCGCGTCGGGCAAAAATTTCGCTGAACCGAGCTTGGTCACTCGCCAGAATTAAGTCGCAAGCAAGGGCCATNTTCATGCCGGCTCCTGCTGCTACNCCGTTCACCTTCGCAATCACNGGAACCATAATTGAATAAAGCGCTTCTACGGTCTGGTGGATCAAGTTCATGGAAATCAGTTGATGCCGATCGCGTCCTTGTCCTCCTAGGTCAGCTCCACTGCAGAAGGCATCTCCGGCGCCAGTCATTATTACAGCGCGGACNTCTGGGTCGACCGCGAGGGCATTCCAGGTGTCGCGCAGTTCGTCCCACATGACGGCGTTGGCGGCATTCTTCTTTTCAGGGCGATTCATTGTGACTGTCACTACGCCGTTGTCTGCGGCGTCAATTATCAAAGTTTCGAGCTCTTTTGAATTCATGTGATCACCATACGCTTACTTCAGCCTGTCGCGCTCTTAGAANTTCTCNGCTTTGTAGATCAGCTCAACAAAAATGGAAGTANTGCGTCAAGAAAACCTGAAGTGTTTTGTCCGTGGACATTGTGGCCGCTATCGGGGACGGTTTGGAGTTCTCCGTGAGGTAGGGCTTGAACGAAACGGTGTGCTGCTTCTGGGGTGAGTACGTTTGAATCTGCGCCTCTGATGACCAAGGTCGGTTGTGATATTCCAACGGTATCTTCAATCGAAAACCGGTCACTTGTCTCTCGTTGATTTTGAGTCGTAGCTAAACGTGGGCCGTGGTCTCGTTTACTTATAAATTTTCCGTCTGCTCGTTGGAGAAGGTTGTATTTAACCGTCCGNTCTATGTGCTCTCTAGATCGGTAAGGATCATACTTTTGNACATTTTGNATAAAGGCTTCGAGATCTTCAAACTCTCGATTCTCGGTCACAAAATTTCGGATGCTTTTGGTGCCGGCATCGGACAGTTCAGGCCCGATATCAACCAAAACGAGGCGTTGTAGGAGGTGAGGCTCTTGAAGGGCTAGCCGTAGTGTGTTCATTCCTCCCATGGAATGGCCGAGAACGGTTACCGAATCAATATCTAGTTCAGACAACACGGAGGAGGCGTCGGCGGCCATCGCGTGTGATGAATAGTCGGCGTCTCGAGCCCATTCGCTATCGCCGTGGCCTCGTTGGTCTAGCGCGATTACGTGGAACCGATCTGCGAGATGAAGGCTGACTAAATCCCAAGAGTGAGCAGACTGATTACCACCGTGGAGCAAAAGCAAGTGCGGTAATGATGGGGAGCCCCACTCCAACAAATGAAAACGTTGATGTCTGGCTACGACGTTCCTAGAGAGATAGCTGATCTGCTTGTCGTATGGGATGCCTAAGTCGTCTGCGCTTTGACAAAGACTCAGGAACTCCTGAGTAGTGGTCATGTCTAGCGGAGTGTTGGAGGATGAAAAATTGTTGAGATAGGGCATGGCAGCTCAGATTCGACCAAGGTTAAGGTCAAGATAACCACGAGAAATATTTGCGTGGAGAGTATCTGTGGGTCCTTCCGCTAATCGGCTGGCTCTAACCCGTCGAAAGATAGAAGCAAGTGGGTGGGATTCGATAAGNGCTTCACCNCCAACGATTTGGATCGCGATATCAGTCAGTTCGGCGATAGTTTCTGAAGCCAGAATCTTTGAAGCCATGATTTCGTTTACACAGTTTTCACCAGCTTCTATAAGGCGCGCTGTCCTGTACACGGAACTGCGCGCCGCGAAGGCATGAGTGCGCATTCGGCCAAATTTCACGCGAGTTTCATGGTTGGGGTATAAACCGTTTTTACTCGATGCGAGGTTGTTGGCGACAAGGCCACAAACGAATTGATTTAAACCAATGCAGTTTGCCGCTATGGCCATCCGAACCGAGTTGACCTGCTCGAGTGCCCTGCTCATCCCCGTTCCGGCTTCGCCGATTAGGTGGCTCTTGGGAACGCGAACGTCGGTAAATGTAAAACTTGCGTGATGGCTTCCATCAACAGAGCTGAAGGCCGTTTGTAGCTCTACCCCTGCTCGACTGGTCTCTATTAAGACCATCGCGGGACCCATATCTTCTACCTCAACCAGCGTATTGATGAAGTCTGCATTTGAGCCACCCGTGACGTAAGACTTGGCACCGTTGATTACTAGTTCTTCACCTTCTGATTGTGCCCAGGTGTGCCGCTGAGCATCTGGAGGTTCAGTGAAACCGAAACCACTCTCTGCGTCTCCTGACAAGTAAGGGTCAAGAAACTTTTGTTTTATTTCTTCGGAAGCTTTAGCGAGTAAACCTGGACTCGGACCAAAAATTCCGGGTAAGTGCCCAACATTCTTGATTGCTAAGGACTCGCGGGCAATGGTCAGTTCCATCGCTGTTCCTCCAAGACCTCCATATTCGATGGGTTGGGTTAGATGAAAAATCCCTGCTCGTTTGGACTTGTCCCTTATNTGAAGCTGAANCTTTTTGGGGTCTGAAGAGTTCANTTCCATTTCNGATATTTGTTGAGCGAGAGAATCTGCTCGTTGTCGAAGTTCATTTTGTTCTTCGGTTAAAAAATCTGGCACCCCTGAACGGTAGCCGGATAAATGGATTGATGAATTCTTCGGTCTAATCTCAGATGATGAACAAACTTGAAGGAAAGACGGCCGTTGTTACTGGAGCAGCCTCAGGTATGGGTTTGGCAATGGCCAGACGCTTTGCCGTAGGAGGAATGAATGTCGTTCTTGCTGACATCAATGAATCGAAGCTCAACGATGCAGTAGATGAGATTCGAACGACTGGAGGACAAGCTCAGGGGGTAGTGACTGATGTCTCCCTGGAAGCTGACAACATCAAGTTGTTGGATGCTGCGGTTGATACCTACGGAACGGCAGACGTCGTTTGCTTGAACGCTGGAGTGCAAGGCTCTATCGGTCGCTCGTGGGCGTTGTCGAAGGATGATTACAGCTGGACTCTAGGAATTCTTTTAGACGGAGTGATCCACGGGGTCAGAACTTTTGTTCCCGAAATGGTGGAACGAGACGAAGGTCACGTTGTGTTGACGGCGTCTATCGCAGGACATATTTCGTCGCCGTTTGGGGCTCCGTACAATGTGGCGAAACATGGTGTCGCAACTTTGGCTGAAACTCTTTTCCATGAGCTCAGAGTTGAAGGGTCCAATGTAGGAGTGACGTGTCTGTGTCCGGGGTTTGTGAACACGAATATCGTGAACGACACAGCATCGCGGCCAGCTGGATCTGTAGGTTCAGCCATTGACGACAGAGGCGACCAGATGCTTGAACTCACTCAGCGGGTATTAAGCGCNGGTCTTGANCCNGAAGTTGTTGGTCAACAAGTCTTTGANGCNGTTGTTAACAATCAGTTCTGGCTCTTCACGGATGACAATTGGGATGCCCCAATCATGGCTAGAGCCAANGAGGTCGTCANCAGNNNTTTGCCGCGTTTTCGTGGAGANGGACAAGGCTGANAAGNCTNTTTAGNNNGCTGATGAATTTTCAGCACNTNGGACGTGAGATGTGTCAAGGTGAGATGCGCTAAACCGATTATTTGGAGGCAAAAATGCGAATAGGTATATTCAGCGGCCCNGCNGGCAAACTATTCAACGTAGAAGAGGCAACTCAGGATGCCCGGGATGCTCAGGCAGCTGGATTTCCTTCTTACTGGCTGCCGCAAATGCCTATGGGCGTTGACGCGTTGACAGCGTTGAGTCATATCGGGGCTTCAGTGCCTGATATCGAATTGGGTACCGCTGTGATACCTACCTATCCGCGACATCCGATTGTCATGGCCCAACAGGCCCTATCTGTAACTTCCATCATCGGAGATCGCCTCGCGCTAGGTATTGGTTTGTCGCACAAGCCAGTTATAGAGAAACAATACGGATACGAGTTTGATAAACCAGTTCGTCATTTGCGTGAATATCTTGAAGTCTTGAACCCACAGTTACGAGAAGAGCCCGTCCGTATGGAAGGTGAAACTCTTACCGCTCGTAACCCAGCGATGGGTTTGGGGGCACCGGTTCCTCAGGTTCTGGTCGCAGCCTTGGGGCCACAAATGCTCCGTTTAACGGGCCGGCTTGCTGATGGCACCATCACCTGGATGACAGGTAATAAGACGTTGGCTGAGCTGACTGTTCCTGAAATTTGTGAATCAGCTGAAGAAGCAGGGCGACCCAAGCCCCGGGTTCTAGCTGGACTGCCTGTCTTATGCACCGATGACCTTGATGCAGGAATGGAACGAGCGGCCAAAGTTTGGCAAATGTACGGCACGTTGCCGAGTTATCGGTCGATGCTTGATCGGGAAGGTCTGGCTGGGCCCGAAGACATAGCCATTGTTGGCAACGAAGCCGAGATAAAAGACAGATTGCAGGCAACGATTGACGCGGGTGCCGATGATGTAATTGTCGCGGAGTTTGGCGGAAACCCTGATGAACGGCAAAGGACACGTGAAGCGTTAGCTGCCTTAGTCTGAACAGGTTAAATGGATTGCTGAGAAGTCCCGTTTCAGATTTTTTGAGCGAGAGTCCGTGGTCGTGAATTAACCCAGGACGTCGCTACGCCACCTTCGGGGTTTGATGGTGACCTTGGCTTCTTCGTGACCGGGAAACGCATCCGCGTAGCCGTTTCCGAGCTCTTCGCCGAGATATCGGATAGCGATGTCGCGCAGCAGGGTGTCGCGACCTTCGTCCGTTAATGCTTCAACTGTTACTTCACCTTCAGCTGTTACATACCGATAGGGGAGTTGTTCATCTTGGACGCAGATGGTCGCTGTTCCGTGACGGCGAAGCAGGATTGACTTAGCGGATGCGTAAGCCATTGCTATTTCGAAGCCGACGTCTTTGGAGTAGCGGTACCAAACAGGAGCACACAATGGACCTTTGTCAGATCGTTCGATAGCTAATACACCCACTCGGACTTCATTTAAAAAGGCGTCGCGTTCATCATTGGTCATCTCAGCCATCAAGACTCCTCAGTTTCCAGTTGCATAGCGAAGGGTAGCGCTGTGACAGCGAGTATGACGGTCCACCCGAGAGCTAAGCGAATATCTCCCAAAGCTTCTGCCAACGCTCCGACCAGTGGTCGTGCCGCTGCGCCTAAGAGTCCGCTAACTCCAAAAACCACGCCCACTGTGAAGCCCGTACGCGAGTCGCCACCAATTTTGCTTGCTATGGCCAAAGAGACTGGAAATAAACCGAAACCAAAGGTCGCTATCGCGGTAACGGCGACTAAAGAGACTGCGCCGGATGTTTGGGAGAAAACCAGAACTGAAAAAATCGTTCCGAGATTCGCGCATATGAAAAGTCTCCTCCCCCCGAAACGGTCGTATATCTGGCCGCCGACAGGTTGAGCTATGACACCGATAAACAGCATTGTTGTGAGGGTTGCTCCGGCTTTCACTTCAGTCCAGCCTTCGTCAACGAGCATCTTCACCACGAAAGTAACGAAGCTATACAGCACGGTGTTCAACAACCCGAAAGCTAGGGCGGCCATCACTATTGGTCGGCTAAGAGCGCCCTTGAGTGCCGCTTCGGGGTTCGGAGTGCTTTCAGGAAGGTAAACCCAAAGACCCGATCCAGCGGCGATAATGGGAATAGCTACGATGGCCATTGCCCAACGCCAATCGAGAACAGCGATTGCCACTGTCGCTATAGCTGGGGCCAGAAAATGACCGACTGATCCCCCCCATCCGTGGATACCAAGCATCCTTCCTCGATCGTTCGGATAGGCGTTGACGACAAAGGCTGTTGCTTGAGGGTGGTATGCCGCTGCGCCGAGGCCGCAGAGAAGACTTACAACGGTTATGAACCAAAATGATGGGGCGACTGCCATTAAGAGAAACCCCGACCCCCCGACGAAGAATCCAAAACTGAGAATTAACTTTCGTCTCCCTTGTTTATCTGCGACATGACCAATAAACGGCTGCAGCACCCCAGTAAAGAGAGTGAAAGAGAACGATAAGAGGCCAAGTTCGGTGTAGTCCAGATCCCACTCTGTCGCGAGAGCAGGCAAAAATGCTGGAAGGACAGTTGCGTAGAAGTCATTAATAACGTGGGCGGCGACAAACGTCCCTAAAATTGCCCTCGGGGAGGATGCCATCAGGTTTCCTTGGGGACACCCGAAATAAGAACCCCTGTTGCTTCTAATTTCTCTATTTCGGCCTCTGAGATACCCAGTGAGCGGAGCAGCTCTGTGTTGTGTTCGCCTTGAAATGGTGGCAACCCGGCGTCAGGTAATTCGCAGTTGCTGAAGATCCAAGGCGGAGCGGGCACTCTAGCGGTTCCTCCTGAACGATCTTCGACCTCGCGAATCGCTCCCCGTTCGATTGCCCACTCAGATTCTGCTATTTCCGATACGGACCGGATTGTGCCCACTGCTAGACCGGCTTCACTTACCTGAGCTTCGAGTTCTTCGATGGTTCTAAACGTGAGCACCCATGAACGTATCTCCGCTAATAGGTCCTCCCAGTTATCCCGACGAAACTGCGCGTTGATAAACCTAGGATCAAGAAGGAGGTCGTTGCGTCTCATCATTGCGCAGTATCTCTGAAATACGAATGTAGAAACGGGACTAGCAGCAATGGTTATTTTTTGGCCATCTGGTAGCTCAATAACTGGAGACTCGGGTGCGCTGAGTGCCAGAGGCTCGCCTTCAACGTCGATATCTGAAAGTTCGTAACTGACGCGATCGTTGACACTGAGAAGAGATGAAACCATAGCGACATCAACATGCTGGCCTTCGCCCGTTTGGTTTCGATGAGCCAAGGCGGCGAGGGTCGCGATGACTCCCTGCAGACCGGTGTAAACATCGGCGTGGTTATATGCATCATTTTCAGTTCGTGTTAACGCATCGCCGTAGTGGCGACCAATTATTTCGGTGAAGCCAGCTTCGGCTTGAACGGTCGGAGCGAATGCTGGCCGGTTCCGCCAGGGTCCTGACTGACCGTATCCGCTGATAGAAACCATGATGAGGTCGGGTTTTACAGTGGTCAGATCTTCGAAACCTAAGCCAAAAAGATCTAGTGTGCCGGGCCGGAAATTTTCAACGACGATGTCCGCTGTTTCAACGAGGTCCTTCACGATTTGTTGGGCTTCAGGGAAGTTCAGATCGATAGAGATTGCGCGTTTGCCGGCGTTTTGTTGAGCGAAGTACAGCGACATTGGGCCGACGTGAGGCTGTCCGCTGCGGCCTGTATCGGGCGCTGGGGGTTCAATCTTGATTACTTCTGCACCTAAATCGCGCAATGCTTTAGTGCAGTGCGGCCCAGCGAGAACTCTAGTGAAATCAATGATCCGGATACCGGACAGGGGCGCAGTCATGTGCCTTGGAAGATCGCGGTGCCGGGCCCAGATTCGCTGAATGCTTCTAAGCCACGCTGGAGGTCTTCGGAACCCCAAACGGCTTGACGGGCATCTTCTTGGGCTTGGTCTGCGGCTCGAATTCCGTCGTTTGATGCTATAACAGCGAGTTTTTTGATCGCGGCATAGGCGACTGTTGGTCCCGCCGCTAATTGCTGTGCCCATGACCGAGAGGCGTCATCGAGAGCGTCATCGGCGACTACAACGTTGATGACGCCCCACCGTTCAAGTAATTCAGGGTCATGTCGACGTCCGAACATAGCGATTTCTTTGCCGCGTGCCATGCCTGCTCGTTCTACAACTCTTTGAACTCCACCCAACAGGGGCATTAACCCAATGGAGGTCTCTACGAGACCGAGGCGAGCGGAACTTGATGCCATGATGAAGTCGCATGCCAAGGCGATTTCGAAACCACCTCCCAACGCTAAACCGTGTACAGCAGCGACTGTGGGAAGAGGAAGAGCCGCGAGGCGATCGAGCACCTCAACTGCGGACGCTTCATCGCTGCCTTCTGAGCTAAAGCCGTCGACATCAGCTCCGGCGGAGAAATGTTTCATGCTGCTCTTCAACAGGATCGATCTCGCACCCGATTCGGCAGCCCCTTCGAAAGCTTGCAATAAACCTTCGATAAAAGCGCCGTTGAGGAGATTGTGGGGTGGCTTTGCCATCGTGACGATGGCTACCGCTCCATCCATTTCGACTTGTATGTGCGCTGTCGTTGAATCTTGAGACACCTTTTACCCTTCATGTCGGCTTTGGGAGTCTTGCAGAGATGGAGGGGTGGTGCTTAAGTCCCTAGCGTCGGCAGGTTATCTACGTTGGGATTAGAGATAATGATTTAGCTAGTCCTCGAACCCAACAAAGCTGGCTACTTCCTGGACTGCCCGCCTTGTTGACTTGACATCATTCGCCACGAAATCTTGATCGGGGTAACCCATTGCTACGCAGGTCATGATCACCTGATCTTCGGGGATATTCGCGTGTTCTCGGACAACATCGGATTGCATGATTCCTTGCCCGTTGATGACGCAACCGATGCCTTTAGTGAAGGCTGCTAGTACTAAGCCGTAAGTTACGGCGCCACAATCGAAGTGGCCTACGGTGTCGTGTTCGAGAGTGCGGTCACAGGTCACTACAACCGACACAGGTGCGTCGAACTGGCGAAAGCCGCGCATCGCCCAATCTCGACGGCGTTCTTTGTCGTCCCATCCGATGCCCATAGCTTCAAATAGTTGAACTGCAATCTCTTTTTGCCTGTCCCGATGCACACCTTCGTAGCCATGGTTTAAAGAGATTTCTCTCTGAGGGGCAGCGCCGTTCACCATTCTTTCAGTGTTGCCTTCTCGGATTAGATCCAGAGGAGCTCCGGTTAGGACGTGGAAGTGCCACGGCTGGGTGTTCATGGAGGAAGGTGCGCCAGCTGCGATTTCGATGATTTCTTCGAGGACTTCCCGCGCTACAGGCTTGTCTTGGAAACCCCTGACGCTGCGACGTTCTTGAACCATATTCTTAAATGAAGCGGTGTCCATCGGAAGTCCTCATTTCGTAGTTGATGAATTGAACTAAATGGAGTGCTGGTGCGTAACCAACCTGCTGCAACATAACAGTGTCTAGGATTATTGACATGGGTCTTAGAGCTATGGGTGTGACGATCGACTGTTCAGATCCGGAATATCTAGCGAATTTTTGGTCTGAAGCAATCGGATTCACCGAGCGAGAAGGAGACGGTGGTCCTTACATCACTATCTCTAATTCCGGGATAGATCGCGCAGTCAACCATCTGACATTTCAGAAAGTCCCCGAGGGGAAGTCATCGAAGAATCGTGTTCATCTGGACATGTTCGTAGATGACATAGCAAGTGAGGTGGATCGCCTTGTCGGTTTAGGTGCAACCGTCGTTTCCCCTGCAGGTGACCCCAGTCACCTCGGGTTCGTTGCCGTCGTTCTTTTGGACCCTGAAGGAGGAGAGTTTTGTGTAGTCGGTCGCCCAGAGCATCAGCCCGAAAGCAGCGATTCCACTAACTCCTGAACCCTTAGGGCTTCGTCGAAGGTGGCGATTGTGTGTTGGTCGCCATCTACCATCCGTTCGAGTTGATGTAGTTGAGCGGCGTAGGCATCAACGCCTAGCTGTTCACGTGTCGCTGGGAAAATATCTACCCAGTCGTCTGCAGTTGCCGATTGAAGTCGGTACCAATCCCAAACTCGTAAAGACCCGTCAGTACCTCTCAAGGTCAGATCCACCACATCTGGGCCATGACCATGGCTCGTTCCAGCCAAAGTTAACGGAACAGTTTGCGATGAAAAGACAGCGAGAGCGGTCTGTTCACAGAGAGAACCATCAGGGCCGTCTTCGTATTGGACGTAACTGTTCTCGAGGGTGACTGGGCCCAGTGCGCGAGTCGCCAAGAAAATAAAGTGAGATACAACCTCTCGGACCCACCCCCCTTGATCCCTTAATCGCAGCCACTGAGCTTTCTCATGCCAGCCTCTCGGCCACTGCGAGAAGTGCAATCTCAGATCTGCTCGCAACACTTCACCGAGTTCTTGGCTGCCTAGTCGTTGTTGTAGTTCGATTGCTGATGGGGCGGAGCTAAACACGAAGTTAACCCCGGCGGGAAGTCCGCTCTGATTTACTTCTGCAACGAGTTGTCTGCTTGTTTGCAGGTCAACACCCAAGGGCTTTTCACAAAAAATCGCAGTGTCATTCTCTAAGCATTCACGCACGTATCTTTCGTGATGCATTGGAGGTACAGCGATATACACCAGATCAGATTCCGCTATCACCTCGGCTGCATTTGCAGTGATTCTGACCAAGTCTTTGTGAGATGAACAGGCATTGGGATCAACATCCCAGGCCGCGACGAGATCAAAAGCATTATGAAGATTGAATTGTTCGACGAATCGTGAACCAACCGTGCCGAGTCCGATGATTCCTACGCGATGGGCCATAGAGAGAGTCTGTCATCTGTTCATGGTTCACGTTGATAGCGGTTTGCGGTTTTGGGCGAACGCGGCCTTGGAATTGTGAAGCGGTATAGATTCTTAGTGTTATCAGCCAAGGGGGTCCCTATGCATACCGGTTACACAGTCGTTTTTCAGAACCCATTCAATGGTTTACCTGACCATGAGGTGTATGCCGAAGAGTTACGTCTATGCGACCTAGCTGTTGAACTCGGTTTCAAGTCTCTATGGACTGTTGAGCATCATTTTGATGACTACACAATGTGTCCTGAACCAGTTCAGTTTTTGTCGTATATGGCAGGCAAGCACCCCGATGTGCTGCTGGGGTCTGGTGTCATAGTGCTGCCTTGGCACGACCCATTAAGAATCACCGAGGACATAGCTTTGCTCGACACGATGTCTGAAGGGCGGATGATCTTAGGGATCGGACGCGGTTTGGCGCGAATCGAATATGAGGGCTTCAGAGTTGATATGAACTCTTCGCGTGAACGACTCGTGTCGTACGCCGGACTGGTATTGGATGCTCTTGAGTCAGGGAAAATGGAATATGACAACGAATTCGGTACGCAACCATTGCGCGAAATTCGACCTCGACCCAAGAACTCGTTCAAGGGACGGGCTTATGCGGCTGCAGTCTCACCAGAGTCAATGCCTTTAATGGCGAAACTTGGCTATGGGGTGCTGGTTATCCCTCAAAAACCTTGGGCAGTAGTCCAGGAAGACTTGGCGGAATACAACCGGGTGTATGAAGACGTCAACGGAGAACCAGGGCCTCCGCCTTTTTGTGGCGGATCAGTCTTTGTGGACGAGAGTGCTGACCGAGCAGAAGAGATGGCTCGCAAATACATCGGCGCAAACTATGAGAGCGTGATGCGCCACTACGAGTTCCAGAAAGCACCACATGAGGGTGTTAAGGGCTATGAGTTCTACACGGGAATTAGCGGCTACATAGAGAAGCAAGGGGCAGATCGCGCAGCGCAAGACTTCGTAGATTTGATGCCTTGGGGGACTCCTGATCAAGTGTTGGAGAAGTTCACGCACATCGACAAGGTGATTGGAATGAATGCAGTGATGCCAGGCTTTAGTTATGGCGGCATGCCATTCGCCGACGCAGAAGCCTCAATGAGGTTGTTCGCCCAAGAGTGCCTACCGGAGTTGCTTAGCTGGGAGTGTCCACCACTTCAGGTTCCAGGAGCCAAACCCGAGTATTTGTAGTGTCTAAGCTTCGGCATCTGTCGTAGGTAAGGGCCTGGGAGGTCGCAGTGAACGGGTACGAAAATGGAATGGTCGTTGCAGCACAACCCGAAGCTGTTGAAGCAGGCGTAGCTGTTTTAAGAGCCGGCGGCAACGCAGTAGACGCAGCGATTGCCTGTGGGCTTGTGGCTGGTGTCGTAGATCCTCAAATGTGTGGAATAGCGGGCTTCGGAAACCTGCAGGTCTATATGCGTTCAGAAGGGACCCACGAATGCATCGACTTTCACGCTAAATCACCGCTCGACACCCGAGCCGACCAGTGGGCCGACATAGTTATTGGTGAAACCAGAGACGGATTTGGATTCGTATTAGAGGGCAACGTCAATGATGTCGGCTACCAGTCAATAGCAACGCCCGGTTCACTCAAGGCTTACTTTGAGGCGCAAACCACTTGGGGGGTGAAAGATTGGACAGAAATTGTTCAACCCGCGATCCAATGGGCCGAAAAAGGGTTCGCAGTCCGCCCTCATGTTGCTGGCTGGTGGGCAGAGGGAGCGACCATGGGTCGCGCGGACAACGTAGAACGCCTCAAACAGTCGGTTACGGGCCGCGATATTTACTTTCGGTCTGATGGGTCGCTCAAACGCGTAGGAGACCTTGTCGCTAACCCTGATATGGCAGCTACCTTGCGTCTAATCGCTGCTGAAGGCGCAGATGTCTTCTATACAGGACAGTTAGCTAGTCGGATCGCCGAAGACATGGCAGCCCACGGCGGATTACTGAACGAGCGTGACCTCGCTGAATATCGAACTACCCACAATCAGCCGATACGCACTAGCTACCGTGGACTTGATGTGGCCACCAACCATCCTCCAGGGGGTGGAGTGATGGTTTTAGAAATGCTCAACATTTTGGAAAATTTCGATTTGGCGTCCATGGGACATAACAGTGTCGAATACGTCAGAACCGTGACTGAAGCCATGAAAAGAGCGACCTCCGACAAAGACAGTTTTGTCGGGGACCCAGAACACTTCGACGTGCCTATGGAATGGCTGACCTCCAAAGAACACGCAAAAGATCTAGCGGAACTGATCCGATCTGGTGATCGGGCGAGCGTTCAGCGGATGTCCTATGAACCGCGGGATACCACTCACGTATGTGTTGTTGACAAGGACGGAAATGCGGCGTCAATGACCCATTCTTTAGGTATGCCGTCGGGTGTGATTACGGATGGCCTGGGATTTATGTACAACGGTTGCATGGCAGTGTTTGACCCGAGGCCTGGCAACGCAGATTCTCTGGCTCCTGGCAAGAGTCGCTTTAGCTCACTTTGCCCGACCATGGTGTTTGATAAGGACACATTGAACTACGTAGTAGGGGCACCAGGGGGAACTCAAATAGCGATGGGAGTCACCCAAGTCCTTCTAAACAGTATCGACTTTGAGATGAACATGCTCGAGGCCGTTTCGGCTCCCCGTGTCTCGGGAACGAGTGACGCTATAGACGTATCAAATGGGGTTCCCTGGTCGGTGTCTGAAGCGTTAGAGGCAGAGGGATATGAAGTCATCCGAAGTCCACGGACCCACGATTTTGCCTGGGTACACGGAATCAGAGTAGGTGCCCAAGGCATCGACGGAGGAGCGGATCCAGCAGCCGATGGGGTAGTTCAGTCGACCTAGGCTTCCCCCCAACAAACTGGAACCGAGAGTGGCCCTCTAAATGCCCAGCCTCCGAATTGAACCGGGGGCGCGTCAGCGTCAAGACGAAGTCGGTCTAGGCGTTCGAAAATCCGTGGCAAGGCGACATCACCGACCAAGCTTCTCGATGCGGCAGCTCCAGCGCAGAAGTGTGGGCCTGCTCCGAAAGTCAAAGCAGCGGAAGTGTCTCGCGTAACGTTGAACAGGTCAGAATCTTTGAAGTAGCTTTCATCTCGGTTAGCCGAACTAAACATGAAGAAAACTCGTTCATCGGGCTCGAAGTCGACTCCGCCGTAGGAGTGCTCCGCCGCTACCCGGCGGGGAGACATGCCGATGGGGGCTATCCAACGGCAATACTCTTCAAAAACTTGCTGCCAGGAGACCTTCCCGGTTTCCACTAACTCGAGTTGTTCGGGGTGTTTGAGGAGGGCCCAAATAGCGCCAGCGATCGCATCCCTGGGCTCATTTTGTCCACCGGAAATTGTCAATTTGATGTTTGCTCTCACCATTTCATCAGGCATGCCGGCATGGGTCATAACAGAGAGCAAACTCGCATCAGATTGTTGAAGCAGCTGCGGTAAACGTTGATCAATTGCCTGATCGATGTCTTTGGTAGCGGCCAGGCAACGTGCTTCGATGTCAGGGTCTCCGGTGTAATTCGCGATGCCATCGATCATGGCCTGGCTCCAAGCATCAAGGTCTTCAAACCTCACCTGGGTCAAGCCCGTTATAGCCTTCAACGCTTCTCCGCTCGTTGCGGTTGCGTAACCTGGAACCAAATCGATAGAACCTGATTGAGCGAATTCATCCAAGATGGTGTTCGTCAAATTCAAGAAGAGCTCAGACCAAATCTGCTCCACTTTTCGAGGTGAGATAGTGGGGTAGTAGACAAATCTTTCTTTCCTGTGAGCGTCTCCGTCTTTTCGCATCATGTTGTGTCCCATGAGTACGTTCATCAGTCCACCGGGTTGATCTGATGAAAATACGTCCACATTCTTTTCGCACGTGTGTATGTCATCGCGACGAGTTATCAGCGTCGCTCCAAGTTCGGGTACGTAACAAATAGGCGCGGAATCTCGCATTTGAGCCAGAATTGGGTACGGGTCCTGCCAAAAGGCGGCAGGATCGATATTGATAACCGAGGCAGATGACATCAGTCCAGCATTGCAGAGATATAAAGGTTGATGAGACCCAACCATGACAGACCGGAAGTAGAACACCAATGAGCCACTCAGTAGTAGAACTAGATGAGAGCTATAACGACGGGTCTCTCACTCCGACCCAAGCGGTTGAAGAGTGTCTTGAGTCCATCGAGGAACTAGATCCAGTATTGGGCGCATGGCAGGAGGTGTATGCCGAAGAAGCGCGAGCTGCAGCTCTAATAGCAGATGCCGAAGTGTCTTCTGGCAGAAGGAAAAGCCCATTTCACGGTGTGCCGTTTGCATTGAAAGACATTGTTGAAGTTGAAGGCAAGCGCACAGCAGCAGGGTGTTTTGAATGGAAAGACCGTCAGTCGACGATGACTGCAGAGGTCGCGACCCGACTAATAGATGCGGGGGGAATTCTTCTCGGGAAAACCAAAACAGTTGAATTTGCTATGGGCGGCTGGGGGACTAACCAAAGAATGGGCACTCCCCACAATCCATGGGACAAAGATGTTGCGCGAACCCCTGGGGGCTCATCCAGTGGGTCAGGGGTTTCGGTCGCTAGCGGTATGGTGCCGTGCGCTATAGGGACCGACACCGGAGGATCAGTTCGTCTCCCTGCCGCGTTCTGCGGTATAGCTGGCCTTAAGACCACTGAAGGTTTGCTTCCAACGAGTGGCATTGTTCCTTTGTCTCACACCCTAGACACGCCCGGGCCTATGGCTCGTTCCATCGCTGACGTTGCAGTTATGTTCGATGCATTGGTTGGACGCCCAACAAAAGTCGATCTAAATGCTGGGGTACATGGCATAAGAATTGGTTGTTTACCAGATGATGAACGTAGCGGTATAGAGCAAACTCAACTTGCTGCCTATGACCGGTCCCTAGAGCTGCTCGCGGAACTTGGCGCGGAAATTGTGCAGTTCAAGCCGCCGAAACCTTTCGAGGAGATGAAAGTAGCCACCTTCGTTATCGTCACGGCTGAGGGATACTTCCACCACCAGAAAATTATGGATGACCCGGAAGCGCTAGTCGATGAACATGTTCGAGCTCGCTTTGCACCTGGAGCAGCGATCTCTTCAAGTGAGTATGTCGGCGCTTTACTTGAGCGCGAAAATGATCAACAGAAATTTTTTGACTCGATGCAAGATTTCGATGCTTTATTGACTCCGACGACGCCGATGCTGCCGGTCGCGCTCACCGAAGCAGATGAAGAATCAACTCCCGCTCGTTTCACCCGAGCCATTAACTATTTGTCTATGTGCGCAACGTCGGTTCCATCGGGAATTTCACAAGAGAACCTTCCAACTTCGTTGCAGATTGCATGCCGAGGTGGAGACGAGAATCTGTCCCTGCAAATCGCTGCGGCATATGAAGCGGTCCGAGGGGACCTCCCCAATCCAGCTCTGTACAACTAGCTCCAAACGGAATCGAGATAAGGAACGCTAAATGCATCTTGTGTGGATTCGAACCCAAGACGGGAAGACAGTTATTGAGGACCTAGAAGTTCCTTCAAGTAAGGAGATTCGCGGTTACGAGACCCCCACCATCCCTATAGAGGGAGTTATATTTCGAACTTCCCAGCCGGAGGTAGCTATGGGTTTCCATAATGCCCCTAGACGTCAAATCGTGGTGCCCTTGCAAGGCGAAGTTGAGATTGAAACTGGCGACGGAGATTCTCGAGTTATCAGCGCGGGTATGGCTCTGCTAGCAGACGACGTCAATGGCCAGGGTCATAAATCGAAGTTCAGTCCAAATGATGCGGTCACACTATTTCTTCTGTTGCCAGATGACCTGGACCCGACTGAGTGGAGAACAGATATCAAGGTTTAGCTGTCGTGTAGGACAAACCTGACTCGTTTAAATCCCCGGCCTTTCGACTCGGTTTTGGTTATCTCGATCCGACCCACTTCGCCGGTGGAAGCCACATGTGTCCCTCCGTCTGCCTGCTTATCTAAACCCACGATGTCAACTACTCGAATTTCGGAAACACTTTCTGGGATGAGATTCACCTTTGTGCGGATTAAATCCCTGTCTAAAACAGCTTCGGAACGCGGTAGAAAAGAAACTTGTACTGGACGATCCGCAGCGACTTCAGCATTGCAGAGCTCCTCGATTTGTTGAGCGAATCCCTGAGGGAATTCGTCAAGTTCGAAGTCCATTCGACCAGAAAGAGCGGCCATATTTCCGCCAGTGACCACCCTTTGCCAGCGTTGCCACATGACCCCACAAAGAATATGCATTGCTGTGTGGGTCCGCATCATCTGATGACGACGGTCACGATCGATAAATCCACTAACCAAAGTGCCTGCGCTCGGAACTTCGCCCCCGAGTTGATGCCAGACTCGACCATCGGTGGTTTTAACCTCTTCAACAGGACTCTCACCGCCGTCCCAGTTTAGAAACCCAGTGTCATGAGGTTGACCGCCACCTGTTACGTAGAAAGCAGTGCGGTCTAGCTCGACCCGGTTCTCATCAACTGTTTGGACAGTTGCCTCAAAATTGTCGATCGACCCGTCTGCCAAATACAGCTTTTCAGTCACAGTGCTCCTACCGACCTTTCCATTGTGGTGGCCTCTTTTCAGCGAACGCTCGCGTTCCCTCAACACTGTCTTCTGTGCTTGCAAGTAGGCGAAAGAGATGTTGCTCCAGACGCAAGCCGTCTTCTAACGGCATGCTTAAACCTTGGATAGCAGCTTGTTTGATTGCGCGAACTGCCAGCGGCCCCGATTCCAAAAGTTTCTCTGCCATAGCTTGCGCGGTCGGCATCAACTCATCAAGGGACACCACCTTGTTGACGAGACCTAACCTGTGCGCTTCGTCGGCGTCGATGCGTTCACCGCTATAGAGCATCCACAATGCGTGGCTCAGTGGGATTGAACGTGGAAGTCTTTGAGTTCCGCCCCCACCGGGTAACAGTCCCAACAACACTTCTCCTAGGCCGAATTGGGCGTTGCTCGAGGCAATTCGAATGTCGCAACCTAATGCTTGTTCGAGTCCGCCACCGTTGCAGTGGCCGTTAATGGCGGCAATTACTGGTTTCCATATCTCAAGTCCTCGCATCAGATCGCCTTGGCCCGCAGCGGCGAAGCTATCCGCTGGTTCAGGTTGCGAGTTGAAGTTTTGTTTGATGTCACTTCCCGCGCAGAAAGCTTTGTCGCCAGCCCCTGTCAAGATCGCAACCCAAGCCGAATCATTATGAGCGAAGTCGGTCCAGACTTCGGCCAATCTGTCGTAGGTAGGTTGATCACACGCGTTATAGGCCTCTGGGCGATTAATGGTTACGTAGGCAATGCGATCGCGAATTTCGTAGATGACGCTCTCCATGGCAGCCCTCCTGATAGTTGCTAATTATCTTTGCAGTACTTGGAAACATGTGCGTCACAAAGTTTGCGTTAGGGGCCCTTTGCCTAGGATCCTGTGTAGGTGAACACAGGTGAGACACATGTCGGCGCAGCTTCGATTGGCATCGATATTGGAGGTACTAAAACCCTGGGAGTGATCCTGAGTTACCAAGGAAACCTTGTGGCTCAGCTTAGATTTCCGACACCATCAAGTTCTGCGAAGATCATCGAGCATGTCCTTATGGTCTATTCCCAGCTGAGTCGCGAAGCGGGTGATGATGTCGATATCGCGTCGCTGGGCATTGGAGTTGCCGGCCTTGTCGATACGGCCGGTGAGCTTCGTCGTGCCCCGAACTTAGCTGAGGCTGACGGGCTTCGACTTGGAGAGATGATCGGTCCTAGTCTCGATGTGCCCGTGCACGTTGACAACGATGCAAACTGCGCAGCGTTAGCAGAAATTCGGCTGGGTGCCGCGAAAGATGTTGATAACGCATTATTGGTCACGCTTGGAACTGGTATCGGTGGCGCCGTTGTAGCTAACGGCAAGATTTTTCGGGGTGGATTTGGTTTGGCTGGCGAGCCGGGACACATGCTGGTCGAACCCAACGGCATTCGTTGTGCGTGCGGAGCTAATGGTTGTTGGGAGGCGTACGCGTCTGGCACAGGGTTACGCAATCTCGCCCTTCGGCGGGCCGAAACCGGAGAGCTACAAGGTCTTGTCCAAGAGTTGGGGGGAGAATTTGAAGGGATCACGGGTGAACTCATTTCACAAGCAGCCTCTGCAGGTGACGAAGAGGCAATAGCTGTTGTTGACGAATACGCGAAATGGGTGGCTTTGGGATTAGCTAACTGTGCCGCGTTGCTCGACCCTGAAGTGATTGTTCTAGGGGGCGGAATGGTTGGGAGTTGGCATCTCTTCGGACCAAAAATTCGTGGTTTGTTTGAAGAGTTCTTAATCGGATCAGAACAGCGAACTTTGGTTCAGATCAAGCCAGCGAAGATCGGAGAAGCCGCAGGCGCGGTTGGCGCTTCTCTACTCGGAACGGTTCAGGGTACGAACGAGTGACAGAAGTACTCAAATCGATAGAGAGAACAGCTAGTTGAACCCTAACCTGTTGGATTGTTACCACCAGGGAGAGTTTGATGGCCGATGAAAAGATGAAGGAACTGCTCCAATGGCGTGAGAACGTTCCGGCTGGACGACTTCTAAACCCCGGCCTACCACCGTTTGATTTGCTGAACGCGTCCGAATGGTCGGTCCTAGACCAATCACCAGGCAGGCTCGAATTGATGTGTGACCTACCTGAAGTAACACTTAACCCAGCAGGACAGCTTTTCGGCGGGTTTACCGCTGCATATGTAGATGTTGCCTCGCTCTACGCAGCGCAAAGCGACGTTGAAGGGACGCCAGGCTTTCAATCAACCATCAACATGCGCCTTGATTACTTCGAGGCCATCACTGAAAGCCCGTTTCGCATTAGCAGCGAGGTCATTCACCGTCGCGGGGAGACCCGTCTAGTCAGCTGCAAGATGTATCAAGGTGAAGCGTTAGCTGTCTATGCGCTCACCACCATGAAACATCAACCGCTATCAGAGGTATTTTGAGAGCCCCGTTCAAGGCCGAAAAGAGTCTCTGGGTAGCCGAAGAGGTGCCCTCCACTAGGTCGATGCGCTATCTAACTTCTCGTCGGCTGGCAGGTAAGGTCATCGGATGAAAAGGTTTGCCGCCATCAGTTTGATCGCACTGTTGTTGACGGCATGTTCTTCGTCGTCCAACACAGTGACAGCAAAGGTGGACGATACGGCTACGACAATCGCTGAAGAGGCTGTTGCGGAGGAGAAACCGCCACCCACAGCTGCACCAAAATCAACTGAGCTGATGCAGCTTGAGGATGCCTGGGATTTCGCTGCCTCCAGACCTGGATCCGATATCGGTCAAGTTTTTCAGTTGTTTCGCCTCAAACAATCCTTGGGCCCGAAAAACATCGCTTGTTATGACCCAGAGTCGGGAGATGTATGCGAAGAGATTGTGAAAGCAATCAACGTTGTAGGGCTCACGGAACAACAACTGACTTTGCTTTTAGACTCCCTTGAGTTGCCTCATAGAGTGATTGAGCGGGATTGTGAACTGCTTATGGTCACCGAAGAATTTGTTGGGGGCCGAGTCAATTTCTCTGTATTTGAGGGTGTCGTCACTGGGTGGGCATCTGAGGGTGGAGGCAGCTTTCTAGACGAAGGAAACTGTTGAACATCGCAGTGAGCGATGCTTTCCGACGTTCATCAGTTCAATCTGTTATTTCGAGATCAACCCGCTCGTTATAGAAGCACAGCAGCCCGCCGATAGAAGACATCTGCTCAATAGGTGACTCGTAGCACCAGACGACATCTTCCAAGTAATGATCGTCCGT
This sequence comes from Acidimicrobiaceae bacterium, assembly GCA_002722565.1. Classification (GTDB taxonomy): domain Bacteria; phylum Actinomycetota; class Acidimicrobiia; order Acidimicrobiales; family Poriferisodalaceae; genus MedAcidi-G3. The sequence continues at coordinate 54,562 of PBMG01000003.1, read as the reverse complement.
TTGGAAACTCCAATATTGAGCGTCGCCTTTATGGGGGCAGTGAGTGACACTTTGAGAAGGGATGAGGAGATCTATGTTGACGTCCTCGCGAGGAAAATAATGCCTTCGCGGCAGATCACCTTCCAGTAATACGAGAGTCGACGATGACTGCGCCAGAGTTTTTCCAGCGACGCGCACAGTTACTCGACTATTTACTTTTTGAATCTCAATATGACTTTCCACATCATCATGTTAGATCCGCTGTCACAGACAAAACACTTAACAAGAGAAGTGGTGGTCCTAGGACATCGATATACGACCTACGATCTACCCGTCTGGTTGGGAGTCGACCAGAATCAGATATGAAGCTCTGACTTCGATACAAGCGAGACAGAGATAACCCACAGGAGGAGAGGAAATGATTCTGCAGCAGTACTACCTGCAGTGCCTCTCTCAGGCGTCTTACCTAATTGGCGACGAGACTTCGGGTCGAGCGGTTGTTGTCGACCCGAGAAGAGATATCGAGGAGTACTTAGGTGACGCCGAAAAATTTGGACTGCACATCGAACTAGTCTTAGAAACCCATTTTCATGCTGACTTCCTTTCCGGCCATCTGGAGTTCGCAGAGCTTGGCGCAGAAATCGGCTATGGCTCCTACGCTCAACCTGAGTTCGCTGCGCGGCTCTTTGGAGATGGTGAGCGGTATTCGTTAGGTGAGGTGACACTCGAAGTGCTTCACACTCCGGGCCATACCCCAGAGTCAATCAGCATCGCTGTTCATGAAACGCCCGAATCAATTCACCCACACGCAGTGTTGACAGGTGACACATTGTTTGTCGGAGATGTTGGTCGCCCAGACCTTCTTGTTAGCGCAGGGTGGTCAAAAATTGAACTTGCCGGAATGCTCTATGACTCCATCCACGAGAAGCTTCTTTCATTGCCTGACCAGACGATTGTTTACCCGGCGCATGGAGCGGGCTCTGCATGTGGCAAGAATCTTTCGAGTGAAACATGGTCCACTATCGGAGTTCAACGAAGCGAAAACCAGAGCGTTCGTATTAGCGACCGAAACGAATTCATTGCATCGATAACAGAAGGGCAACCGGTGCAGCCTATGTACTTTGCCTACGACGCAGAACTAAACGGCAAAGTAAGACCAATAAGAGAACAGTCTCAACTCAAAAATCTCAGTTCTAGAGAGATGGGTTTACTGACCGAAGAGGGCGCTGCGCTACTTGATGTTCGAGATCCAGAGGTTTATGCCCTCGGTCACCTGGAGGGAAGCATCAATATTGGACTGGAAGGGCGTTTCGCCGAGTTCGCTGGCAGTGTGATCGACCCTACAGAACCAATTGTTTTGTGCGGCGATGAGAAACAAACCGCTGAGGCGCGCATACGTCTGTCACGCATCGGATATGACGAGGTCCGAGGAGCGGTTCTAGTTGAAGACTTTGACCCTGTAGCTGTAAATCAGACAAATCGAATAGAACCTGCNGAACTGGAGGCGCTACATACGAGGAACCCTTCAGTCGCCCTTCTAGATGTTCGAAACCCAGGCGAGNTGTCAGACGGATTTATCGAAGGATCTACACATATTCCTTTGAGTAGCCTCACTNGGCGGATCAGTGAAGTGCCGAGCGNAACCGAACTTGTTGTCTATTGCGCAGGCGGGTACCGAAGTTCTATCGCGGCCAGTCTGCTCCGCTTGGCGATGCCTGATGTTCAAGTTTCGGACCTTGTCGGGGGTTTCTCAGCCTGGAGAGATCAGCTATAAAGCGACTCGGTTGAGTGACCGACGAATTCAAATAGACCCCGAGAGAGGATAAGTTTTCATCGGGGCTGCTGAGGGCCCTTATCGAACGTTGGAGAACGCGGTGGATGAATCAAAAATAGGTGGCCTGTCGAAGCGAATCATGGGCGCATATGAGGGGGCTCTAGTTTCGGGAATGATCTATCTCGGAGACGAAATGGGCCTCTACCGGGCTATGCATGAGCAAGGGCCAATCACGAGTGACGAAGTTGCCGCNCGGGCAGGTCTNCATGAACGTTTCGTTCGAGAGTGGTTGTCTCTGCAGGCCGCAGCNGGTCTCATCGAATATGAGGGAGATGGCCTGTTCTTCTTGTCCCCCGAAGCCGGTTTGCTACTCGCAGAGGAAGACCAAATCCGTTCTATGGCGAGGTGGTTCGACAACTTCCCTCAGAGAACCGCTCTCTTGTCTGAAATACCGCGTTCCTTCAAGACAGGAATAGGTATCTCGTGGTCCGACGTAGAAAAAGGTGGCACTTCTGGTCGGGTTCAGTGGATGGAACGCCTTTTGCGCCCCTGGTACGAACAGGTACTTGTTCAGGAAGTACTCCCCGAGCTCGATGGCCTAATGGAAGAGTTAAATAGTGGTGTCTCGGTCGCGGATGTCGGATGTGGCAGCGGAGTAGCGGTTGTCACAATGGCAGAAGCATTCCCGCAGTCAGATTTTCATGGCTGGGAAATAGCNCCCTTGGCTCTGGACCGNTGTAGAGAAAACGCGATTCAAGCCGGAGTGTCGAACGCCTCTTTCCATGATGTCAGCGATCACAGATTGCCTGAAGATAAAAGCTTCGCTTTCATTGCGACCTTTGACTGTGTCCACGATATGACCTCGCCCGAAGAATTAGCTAACGCGATATATAACTCAATGACGCCAGACGGTCGCTGGTTGATTGTGGACCCAACAAGTAAGGGAACTTTAGAAGAGAACATAAAGATGCCCCTCGCTGTATTCGGATATGCAGCATCGGTAGCTGGTTGTTTACAGTCGGGGATGAGCGAACCCGGGGGTGCAGGTCACGGCGTTTTTGGACTCCCAGCTTCCGCGATGCAGGAGCTAACCGAAAGAGCTGGATTCACGCGTTTTCGGCAACTAAATATCGAACACGCGATGAACAGTTATTACGAAGTGCGTCCTTGAAGTAAACGAAAAAATTCACTGCCTCACAAGTTTTGAGACCTCTGCAGTGTCGGATCTATCTGGCTACGCTTCTCCTATTGGTCATCACCTCAACAAATTATTTGATGCTCAGGAGAAACACTGATGAATGACTCTATGGTTTCGCAAAAATCAACTGATGATTCGTTTCCAGCTCACGGAGAGCCCGACTATGAAGTCGTGGTGATTGGAGCTGGGGTTGGTGGTATNTACCAAATCAAACGGCTGACTGACTTAGGGGTCAATGCAACTGTCCTTGAAGGAGACGCTGATCTAGGAGGCACCTGGTATCGGAACCGTTACCCAGGCGCTCGCTTCGATTCGGAAAGTTTCACATACGGATATTCGTGGGACCAAGAGATCCTCGACGAGTGGCATTGGAAAGAAATGTTTTCTCCACAGCCNGAGACTTTNAAGTATCTGAACTTTGTCGCTGACAAGTTCGGGTTGCGAGAACATATGCAGTTCAACTGCCATGTAGAGAAGATGGTCTTTGACGAAATTGAGTGCACCTGGCGGCTACATCTCAAAGACGGACGTGAGATAACGAGTCGCTTCGTCTTGACTGCTATTGGGTTACTTTCCGTGCCAACGCTGCCTCGGATAGAAGGAATCGATGACTACGCTGGCCAAGCCTTCCACACCTTTGACTGGCCCAAGGAGCCCATTGATCTAGAGGGCAAGCGAGTTGCGGTAATCGGCACAGGAGCAACAGCCATCCAACTAATTCCAGAGGTGGCCAAAGAAGCTGAACATCTCACCGTTTTTCAAAGAAGAGCTAATTGGGCGGCACCACTAAACAACCGTGAAATTTCTGAAGAGGAAATGGCCGAAATCCGAGATCGGTATGACGAGATCTTCGCTACCTGTGCGCGTACGCCCGGCGGGTTTGAACANGAACCGGACCGACGGGGGTTTTACAGCGTTCCTGAAGAGGAGAGGCGCGAATTGTGGGATCGACTATATGACGGACCAGGTTTCGGTATATGGCTCCAAAATTTCGTCGAGATTTTTATGGATGAAGATGCGAATGCTGAATTCTCCGAGTACATCGCTGAAAGAATCCGTGGCCGGGTCAATGATGCTGAATTAGCCGAAAAACTCATTCCGAAAGATCATGGCTTTGGCATACAGCGTGTCCCTCTCGAAACCAATTATTTTGAAACGTATAACCGAGACAACGTTTCGTTTGTGGATGGCGGCGAGAGCCCGATCCAAAGGATTACTGAAACAGGTATCGAAACAAGTGACGATCACTACGAGTTTGATGTGATCGTTTACGCCACTGGCTTCGACGCGTTTACAGGCGCATTCGACAGAATCGATATTCGAGGTATCGACGGGCAATCGTTGCGCGATAAATGGTCTGAGGGACCGGTTACCTATTTGGGTTTGCTTGTCCATGGGTTTCCAAATTTGCTTATGATCTCAGGCCCCCAAACTGCTGCAACTAACTTTCCGCGGGGAGCTGAATTGGCGGTCAACTGGGCCACCGAGCTTTTGGAATATGTTTGGAAATCTGGAAATAGTCGGATCGAAGCGACTGTGGCAGCNGAGCAAAGCTGGTTTGATCACGTTGTAAAGATGTATGAGCCGTTTCTGTTGAGGAAGGCCCAGAGTTGGATTACTGGATACAACTCGAACCTAGATGGTCACGAGTATGGAAAGACTCGCTACAACATCTACAACGGTGGCGGTCCGAAATATGCCGACAGGCTGCAGCTGGAGGCACAAGACGGATATGAAGGAATAGATATCGGGTAGTGCCAATCTTGAGCATTATCCGGAACTAGTGGAGGTGGCGGGAATCGAACCCGCGTCCCCCGGCGTTTCAATGAGTCTTCTCCGAGCGCAGTCGCTTTGCGAATTGTCGGGCTGCGAGCTGGTAGCGACCCCAGATCAAGCAACCGTATCCGGCTAAAAGTCCCTTCAATCACACCGGCGATGACTGAAGGCAAGCCTCTCAGATGAGGACCACCGCTACCCGAGAGGCTGAGGCAGTGGGGCCGTTACCCGTTGCCTAAATTAGGCAGCGAGCGCCAGGTCATTAGTTTTGACATTGGCGTTTGTAAATGTTCCGGCTCTTTAACGTGGCTCCGGAGACCACGGCTCGCTTCTCTCATATCAACCGTCGAAGTCGAAACCGATCACCCCCGTGATCTGTCCAGGTCAGGGCCTGGACCTTGTCTTCAGCGTACCGGCGTGAGTCCTAGGGCAGATGCAAACGGTGAGTTACCTGTTGCGACGAGACATCGCTCGTCGGGCTTCGAGGTCACTTTCGCGCTTTCGGATAGCGTGCCTTTTGTCGTATTGGCGCCGGCCTTTGGCTAGAGCAAGCTCAAGCTTGGCCCGTCCGTCAACGAAATAGACAGAAAGTGGAATGAGTTGAAGAGGTTCTTGCTCAGTTCGTGCTCGGAGCCGATCAATTTCAACGCGGTGTAGCAGCAATTTTCTTGGACGGTCTACAACATGACCATTTTGGGCGGAAGAGTGACTCCAAGGAGAGATATGCATCCCAAGAATCCACATTTCGCCACTTCGTACCCGTGCGAAAGCATCTGCCAACTGGACAGAACCTTCGCGCAGCGACTTCACTTCGCTTCCCTGTAATACAAGACCGCACTCATAAGTGTCGAGGAGGTCATAGTTGGCTCGGGCGCGCCTGTTGGAGGCAACGATTTTCCGATCACTGTCCTTCTTGCCACTCATATTAAGAATGGTATCGGTACAACGTCTTTGGCGAATAGGTGCCGGAACGCTCTGNGGATTATTACCCTGAAATAGATGGGACGCTTTTCCGCATGAATGTCGAGAGGACAGTCAAAGTCTGGCTCCCGAGCATCCTTCATCGTTGTACTGGCGGTGAATCGCGTGTGTCAGTGAACGCTTCGACGGTCAGCGAAACTTTGGACAGCTTGATTGAGGCTCACCCGGATCTTCGTTCTCACCTCTTAGATGAGCATGGAAGGCTGCACTCTTTCGTGACGATCTTTCGAAATGACCAGAACATCCGAGATTTAGGGTTCTTGGAGGCTGAGGTTGATCATGGAGATGAGTTGCGGATCTTGCCGGCTGTGGCTGGCGGATAAAATAGATCTAGCGAATCGGTGCTTGATCTATCTCGCTGATTGATGCGGAGAGCCTGATTTCGAGCCCGAGAGCGCCGTCGGTGTGTTCGGGTCACATCGTGTCCCGCAGGAGCGTAGCCTTGGGGTCGTAATGGGACTCTCACTTACTGTTCTTGGTTGCTCAGGAAGTTACGCTGCAGCCGGAGAAGCGTGTAGCGGCTACCTCATTCGCTCTGGTCAGACCANCGTNTGGGTTGATTGTGGCCCTGGCACTCTTTCGACCTTGCAACAGAACATTGAACTCACCGAAGTCGATGCGATCATTGTTTCTCACCACCACCCTGATCATTGCGCTGAACTTCCTGTCGTGTACAACGCTTACAAGTACTTCACGTCGGTTTCGAAGATAAAGGTCGTATCGACGTCCGATGTCAGACGTGTGACGAACGCATTTCAGTCAGAAGGAGATAGTAGCGATGTCTTTGACTGGGAGATTGTGGCTGATGGCTCGGTTTGTGAGGTAGGAGATATTTCAGTCTGTTTCTCTCGAACTGACCACCCAGTAGAAACGCTTGCTATGCGGTTTAGCTGTGGAAACCAATCGATTGTCTATACCTCAGACACAGGCAAGAACTGGTCAGTTTCAAAATTAGGGTTTGGAGCGGACATTGTCTTGGGGGAGGGCACCTTGCTAAACCACAACGCGGATTCGAATATTCCTCATATCAGTTGCGGCCACTTGGCGGCAGAAGCAAACGAGGCGAGAGCTCAACAGCTGATTGTCACCCATGTTCCCCCAGGGTCAGATCCATCAAAGCACCTTGAGGAGGCAGCAGCTGTTTTTGATGGCCAGGTTGAACTGGCGACTACAGGCCGTACCTTTTCAACTACAAACAACTAAAGGAAACTCAATGCGGGTCGATGGCAGAGCCAACGATGATTTACGTCCAATCACATTCGAACGTAGTTTCACTGACCAGACTCCAGGGTCGGTGCTAGTGAGCTTTGGTCGAACCAAAGTTTTGTGCACCGTTTCTATCGATGACGATGTTCCTCGATGGATGCGAGGTAATGGAGAAGGTTGGGTCACGGCTGAGTACGCGATGCTTCCAGGATCAAGCGGGGAACGTGTCGGTCGTGAAGCAAAAAAGGGAAAACAAAAAGGTCGGACACTCGAAATCGAAAGACTTATTGGGCGAGCTCTCCGCGCTGTCTGCGATATGAAACTCCTTGGTGAACGTGAGGTGACTGTTGACTGTGATGTTCTCCAAGCTGATGGGGGTACCCGAACAGCATCGATCTGTGGGGGGTATGTAGCTCTGCACGATGCTCTAACCCGACTGGTTGAAGACGGAACATTGGATGAGCACCCGCTTACCGACTATTGCGCCGCTATTTCTGTGGGCATTGTGGGAGAAGAACTTTGTTTGGACTTGCCGTACGTTGAAGATGCAGGCGCCGAAGTTGATATGAATGTCGTCATGACAGGTGCCGGAAAGTTTGTTGAAGTGCAAGGCACAGCCGAAGGGGAACCGTTCGACAGCGAACAGCTNGATGGGTTACTTGNTTTNGCTGAAAAGGGCATCGGTGAGATCATCGGCCTTCANAGGTCAACTTTGGCTGAAAACCTGGATTGACATCGTGCGATTGGTGATGGCTTCGGCTAATGCTCATAAGGCATTGGAGATTGCCGAGATCCTTGTGGATCATCACATAGAGCCGCGTCCCAGNGGTTTAGGAGAGGTTGTTGAAAACGAAAAGACTCTCGAGGGTAANGCNCGGTTAAAGGCTGAGGCGGTCTGTGCTGAAACCGGCACCCCNGCTGTTGCTGATGACACAGGCCTTGAGGTNGACGCGCTCGGAGGCCTACCCGGGGTCCGGAGNGCCCGATTTGCGGGNGAATCAGCCACCGACAAAGAAAACTTGTTGAAATTGTTGGATTTGCTTCGATCAGTGCCAGATAACGAACGCACGGCGCGCTTTCGAACTGTTGCCTTGGTGGCTTTCCCCGATGGGCATGAGGTTCTGACGCATGGTGTTGTAGAAGGAGTTATCTCGGTTCAGCCGAGTGGTACAGGTGGATTTGGGTACGACTCGGTGTTCCTTCCCAATGAAGGTAGAGGGTTGACTTTCGCTGAGATGGACCCCGAAGAAAAGAACCTTATTAGTCACCGCGGTAGGGCATTCCGACTGCTCGCCAAGATGTTGGCCGACTAATCACCAGTGGCGTAAATCAATGTCCCATTGGTCGATTACCTCGCCTTGCGAGACCAGATGAAGTACTTGATGTTTCGACATCGTTGGATCGATGTGAGCTGGTTTTAGGCACACGCGATCTCCTACGTGCAGAGGTTTTTCTGGGACGAGATTTGTGTGCTCATCGGAGCAAAACAAGACTTCCCCGTCACTCCAACTGGGGTTGCCATGGTCCATACCTTGAGCTTTCAGGCCAGCATCACATACGACGAATTTTTCAGCCACTGAAACTACGGTTGATTGCAGAAACAAACCTTGGTGAAAGGGTTGGTCGGTTTGCTGGGTATAGGCAGTGTCCATGAGTACGTATGAGCCAGCTTGAATCTCGTTGACCCAGGTGTTGATTGCGTGGGTGCCGGTACCGCCACCTGTTATGAGTTCACCGCCGACCAGACTGTGAGCTTCTAGTAGTCGCTCCATCGCTGCTGCTACGAGATCTTGTCGTCGTTGCGGGTCTACTACGCCCATAGCGTGTCCTTCGTATCCCATAACCCCGCGCACCTCCATGTCTAGAGAGCGGGCGCGATCAGCTAGTTGAGCTGCTTCGTTCACTTCACATCCGCAGCGGAATCCGACTCGGATGTCTATGACGCATTCCTGTATGCCGGCCTTAGCGGCCGCATCGATAGTTTCGTTGCTATCTACGGCAACAGTCACACGGGCGTTGCTAGTCGCCATTTCTGATAGCCGACCTGCATCTACCGTTTCGTTTGCTAAGAGTAGGTCTGCCCCCAAACCAGCGTCCGCTAAACCCATTACTTCGCGACTGGTGGCACATGTAAAGCCGTGATGTCCCGCATCGTGTTGAAGTCGGGCAAGAGCTGTTGTTTTGTGTGCTTTGACATGTGGGCGTAGTCGATTTCCAGGTAGCCGCTGTGCCATCTCAGCGATGTTGGCCTGCAGAACATCGACGTCTGCCCACAAAGCTGGGGTTGGAAGGTCATCAATATGCATGCAATGAGCCTACGACGGACCAAGGTGCTGCCGCTGACAGCAGATAACCTCAAAGCTATGTCAGAGCTTCATTCCGCTAGCGCGTTGTCCACTGGAACCCCTACTGGTCCGGGTGAGATCTACAACCGGTTACTTAACGACCGCATTGTTTTTCTTGGTACTGAGGTAGACGATGAAATAGCCAACATCTTGTGTGCCCAGATGTTGTTCTTGGAAGGTCAGGACCGGGAAAAAGATATTTGGTTGTACATCAACAGCCCAGGTGGATCTGTGACAGCAGGTATGGCCATTTATGACACGATGCAGTTTGTGTCGTGCGATGTGGCAACTGTTTGTATGGGGTTAGGAGCCTCAATGGGACAGTTCCTATTGACGGCTGGAGCAGAGGACAAGAGGTACTGCTTGCCTCATGCTCGAGTCATGATGCATCAGCCTTCCGGTGGTGTTCGAGGCCAAGCTTCCGATATAGCCATACAGGCTGAACAAATGGCTTACATCAAGCGGCTCATGGCGGAACGAATAGCCCTGCACAGTGGCCAAGAAGTGGATCAAATCCAGATGGATAGTGAACGTGACCGCTGGTTTACTGCTGAAGAAGCAAAAGAGTATGGGCTATGTGATCACGTGATTGTCAAAAGAGGCGAAATAATTTAACTCTCCGTGGTCTGATTACGGAGCGGGGCTGCAGGTACGCGCGACAAAAGCGGCGAGCTTTGTTACAGAGTCAGATAACTGATCTTTGAATTGCTCTTGGGCGGCTCCAATTGCCGCTGCCCGTTCTAACGGGTCATCAAATTTCGTGTTGGTGATGGCGTTGGTTAATGCCAACAAAAAAGCTGCCACGAGTTCTGCATCTGGGCGGATCTCAGCGGGGGCTTCCCTCGCGACTCGAGCGGCCTGTGCAGCGGTTTGAGTTAGTGCGCCTCGAGCGGCAGCATCGTCTGATGGGGAAACCTCGATGCTAAGCGCGTCTATTTTTTGTAATTCGACAGAAGCTTCACAAAACGAGGCTTCGTTGGTTGGGCTGCTGCAACTGACGGTGGCTGCCGCCATCGCTGCAGCGACGGCACAGCGCAGTATTGAGTTCACCCCAACTGGGCTTCGGTAGCTATCCGGCGAAGATCTTGAACTCCGTATTCGAGACCTTCTGGGTATTTGTACAGGGCACTCCCTGAGACGAGCACGTTTGCTCCTGCGGCAGCTGCTCCAGAAATTGTTGAACCTGAAATTCCACCATCCACCTCAATGTCAACGTCGTATCCACCTTCGTTTATGAGATTTCGGAGCGACGCTACCTTGGACTCCATAGTCCTAATGTAGGCCTGGCCTCCGAACCCTGGATTGACGGTCATGACCAGAACCATGTCCAACATATCTAGAACTGATGCAACCGAATCTAACGAAGTTGATGGGTTCAGCGCAGCGGCTGGCTGGCAGCCCAGTTCTCTAATTCGGCCAAGAGTTCGGTGAAGATGCGTCGTCGTTTCCACATGAACGATGGCCATCTGGCATCCAGCTTCGATGTAATTCGGAAGCATTTCGTCGGGGTTCGCCACCATGAGGTGAGCTTCGAACATGACATCAACATGTTCTCTGCAAGCCGCGATGACATCTGGCCCAAAGGTCAAGTTAGGAACAAAGTTGCCATCCATCACATCCCACTGAATACGGTCGACGCCGGCTTCCTCAAGAGCTATGCACTCTTCTCCTAGCCGGGAAAAGTCTGCGGGTAATACAGAAGGAACGATCTGAATAGGACGATTCATGTAGTGGACCGTAGTCTGGGAATGATGTCTAAAAGGGTCAACATTTACGATCTAGCTGTTGGAGGCGAAGGAGTAGGCCGTCTAGAGGACGGCAGAATCGTCTTTGTAGCAGGTGCTGCGATCAATGATGAGTTACAGATAGAGCTCACGCAAGAGAAAAGCAGGTACGCCCGGGGAACCATTGTTGAAATAATTTCGGCTGGAGAAGGGCGGCGCGAACCTTCTTGTCAACATGTCGTTCGAGGTTGCGGCGGTTGCGACTGGCAGCACCTAACTGATGAAGCTCAGGTAGACGCCAAGATCGCTGCTGTTGAAAGCTCGCTCATCAAACTTGGATCAATCACACCCCCAGAAGTGGGCTATGTGGCTGGTCCCGCAACTTCACACTACAGGACCACGTTACGAGTAGCCGTTGAGCAAGGGCGACCGGCATATAGGCGATCACGTTCGAACGACTTAGTGCTGATTGATGACTGTTTCGTGGCTCACCCGCTGATGGAAGATCTNTTGGCTGAAGGATTCTTTGGANCNGCNNCTGAAGTCACNATACGNGTTGGGTCNCGNACNGGCGACCGTTTAGTGATGGGGGAACCGAATGCTGATGGCTTTCGTNTACCGGATGACGTGACAGTCATCGGAANAAGCCAAGCGCGTAAAGGCGCAGATGCCTANATCACNGAAGAAGCCGCCGAAATTAAATGGAAGATTTCGGCACNATCATTTTTTCAGAGNTCTCCTGAGGGTGCGGANATGCTGGCGGCNCTTGCAGCGGAGTGGCTGACNGTGCATGACGTGGGCGAGCAAGTCCTTGTCGATCTTTACGCTGGTGTCGGTTTGTTNTCAGGCACGGTTGGCGATTGGTTNGAAAAAGTAACTGCAGTCGAGTCGTCTGTCTCTGCTGTCAAAGATGCGAGCAACAATCTTGGTTCGCATGTAGCGGTTCATCAGATGCAGGTCGAGAAATGGGTTCCGGAATTGGCGGATGTGGTCATAGCAGACCCACCTCGTGCTGGATTGCGTGCTGAAGGAGTCGAACAGATTTGCAGGACCGAAGCTCCACACGTCTTGATAGTTTCCTGTGACGCTGGTGCGCTTGGAAGAGATGCCTCTTTGATGGCAGCGGCAGGATACGAATTAGATCAGGTCGATGTTTTGGACATGTTCCCCCAAACGAGCCATGTTGAGGTTGTCTCTGGGTGGGTTCGGANTAGCTAAATAAAAAAAGTTTGGCGCCCACNATGTGGGCGCCAAACCTAATTNCTTGCCTAATTACTTGGTTGAGAGCGGTTACTTTAATCGCTCGATGATCATTGCCATTCCCTGGCCTCCGCCGACACACATCGATTCCAAACCNAANGTCTTATCGGAATCTTGTAGTCCGTTNATCAGGGTTGTCATNATGCGNGCNCCGGTTTGNCCAAATGGATGACCGAGAGCAATCGCGCCACCATTGACGTTTAATTGGTCAACCATGTCGATCCCGAGTTCATCAGCCGACGGAATAACTTGCGCTGCGAAGGCTTCGTTAATTTCTACGAGGTCGATGTCACTCATAGTCATGTCTGCTCGAGCTAAAACTCGTTTGATCGCTTCGATCGGACCCAGCCCCATAATTTCGGGATTGAGGGCTGAAACTGAACTCGCGATGATGCGGGCTAGNGGNGTGATNCCCAACTCTTCTGCTCGTTTGCGGCTCATAACTACCACAGCNGCTGCTCCNTCATTGAGNGGGCAAGCGTTGCCGGCGGTAACACGACCATCAGGCCTGAAGGCAGGGTTGAGCTGAGAGACTGCTTCCAGGGTGACACCAGCTCGGGGACCGTCATCGGTGGTGACAACAGTTCCATCTGGCATCGTTACCGGGGTGATGTCCATTTCAAAGAAACCACGGTTGATCGCAGCTTCTGCTTTGTTTTGGCTCATTACACCGTATTCGTCCATGGCCTCGCGGCTTACGCCTTTGAGTTCCGCCACGTTTTCGGCAGTCTGACCCATCGCGATAAATAAATCTGGAAGGCCGTCTGGGGGAGTCCAATCTCCATGCCCACCTTCGGCCCGGACCTTGCTTCGTTCTCCCGGGGCTTTAAATATTGGGTTTGCTGTATCGGGAAGACTGTCAGCGTTTCCTTTGGCGTAACGAGAAACACACTCGACGCCTGCAGCGATAAACGCGTCGCCTTCGCCCGCTTTGATGGCGTGAGCCGCCATGCGGATGGTCTGAAGCGAGGAAGAACAGTACCGGTTAACAGTGGTGCCCGGTACATCTCCAAGGCCGGCCAGCACTGCGGTGGCGCGCCCAATATTGAAACCTTGTTCACCNCCTGGCGAACCAGTTCCCATAATTAGATCTTCGATTTCTTCAGGAGGAAGTTCAGGAACTTTCTCCAAAACCTTGTTGACGATCTGCGCACTGAGGTCGTCTGGTCTGATCTCGGTCATGGAACCTTTAAAGGCTCTGCCGATTGGGCTGCGGGCGGTTGCAACAATGACCGGATCGGTCGAAGCGTCGGTGCTCATGTGAGTCCCTTCATACAGGATTAGCGACTTCGGAAACATTACCTCCACTTGGGAGGTAAATGTCTATTTGAATCTCTAGGCCTAGCATGAAGCCGATGTTTTTTCCTACATACGCTCATGGAGTTGGNCCACCAGGTGAATTGCCGATGTCGGTAACGACTCTGGGATTNGTTGCAGCGGCCGCTCTCCTTATTTCGTTCGCAGCTCTTGTTTCNGGGTGGCAACANCCNCGGTTTCCGCAAGCTGCTGCGGGACGTTCGATCCTCACAACTACCTCCATTGCTGGGCGAGCTGGTTTAGCTCTCGGGCGGACGGTGGGTTTTTTGTTGGTCGGGTCGGCTTTAGTTTCATGTTTTTGGGTTGCTGATGACACTTTGGTCAATATCGCGCCACGCATAGTTTTCGTGGCCTTGTGGGTGTTGGTTCCCGTTGGGTCAGCATTCTTAGGTGACTTGTGGCGTTGGATCAGCCCGTTTGAGATATTGGCTGCTATTCGTGACAGATCGTCAACCCAGACTCCAGACAAGGACTGGGATTTTCGTATTGCTGCGGTTTTCTTGACAGGTTTTCTTTGGTTAGAACTGGCTTACCACCGACCGGCTGGTAGGACCCCGCTGGCGATCATGTTGTTGACGTGGACCGTATGGAGTGGACTTGGTGCATGTCTGAAGGGCAGTAAATGGTTGCGATCGCATGACCCGCTGGCAGTTTTTGTGGGACTTGTCGCAGCGATGTCGCCGGTCTATGTCTCAGGTAACTCCCTGAGAGTGAGACGCCCATTAGTAGGTTTGGGGCAAATCTCCACCCCCAAAGGCGTCGCCGCAGTTGTGCTTGTTGTCCTTGGCGGCACTTCCTTTGACGGGTTGTCGAGAACGAGCTGGTGGAGCGACATCGTCGGAGGTCGTACCGGTTGGAACGCGACGGTGTTCAACACTGTGGGTTTGCTGTTTTCGATGTCTCTGGTCACAGCGCTGTTTTTGGGTTGCATTCGATGGATGCAGCGACGAGATGGTAATGACGATGCTGATTTCGAAGATGGTTTTGCGCTCTCCTTGGTGCCGGTTGCTGTGGGTTACGCCATTGCCCACTACATAGGTATGGCGGTTTTTGAAGGTCAGCAATTGCTTATACAAATGAGTGACCCGTTTGATCGGGGATGGAATTTGTTTGGGACTGCAGACGGATACATCGATTACCGGATCGTCGGCCCAACTGTCATGGCTGCTATCCAAGCTTTGGGAATTGTGGGAGGCCACCTGGCGGGAGTGATGGTCGGGCATGATCGGTCGCTGGCCACACTCCGCAAAAAAGATGATTTAACCGGTCAACTACCGCTAGTCATACTTTTAGCTGCGTTAACAGCGATCGCCTTGATACTGCTTGTAGATGTCTAGCTTTTTCTGTCGCGAATGCGTCGACAAGTAGGCCGAATAACTTCGACCGACGTCTCTGATTCAGCGCTGAGGTTTACGCGTCTTGGAGCGCTTTCCAGACCGCCTGTGGAGTGCAGGGCATATCTACGTGTTCTATGCCTAAGTGAGCGACAGCGTCGCACACAGCGTTGTGCACAGCTGGCGTTGAACCGATGGTGCCGGACTCGCCGATGCCCTTTGCGCCCAGGGGATTTCGGGGACTGGCAGTCTCGGTGTTGGAAACCTCAAAGCTCGGGAGTTCCGCTGCAGATGGCATCAAGTAATCCATGAGGCTTGCGGTTACCGGATTGGCGTCTTCGTCGTATTGGACGTGCTCCCACAGCGCTTGGGCGATTCCTTGGGCGATACCGCCGTGTTGTTGTCCGTGGACCAGCATTGGGTTGAGAATGGTTCCGCAATCATCAACAGCGATATGTCTCAGCAGTTCAACGTGTCCGGTATCTCGGTCGATTTCTACGACTGCCACATGTGAACCGAACGGATAGGTCGAGTCAGTCCCATCAAAATCAAGCTCGTGAGCTAGGCCGCCCTCGATTTCTTGTTCAACTGCTGCACTTGCTAGGTCAGCCCAACTGATCGATTTGGCCGGAACGCCTGCTACCTGAAGGGCTCCTTCGCCAACGACTATGTCCTCAGCGCTTGCTTCCAACAAGCTGGCAGCAAGCTGCTTTCCTTTTTCTAGGACTACTTGTGAGGCTTCATAGATAGCAGAGCCGCCCGCTTGCAAGGAGCGTGAGCCCATAGTTCCGGCTCCTCGAGCTACTTCTTCGGTGTCAGCGTCGATGTGTGTGACGTCGTCCATTGCTATTCCGAGGACGTCGTTCACGATCATCGAGAAAGCTGTGTCGTGGCCCTGTCCATGAGAACTTGTCCCTACTTTGATCGTTGCTGAACCGTCATCATTGATTTCGCAGCTTCCGTACTCGACGTGGAGGCCGATTGGTGCTGTCACTTCAACGTATGAAGACACTCCAATACCGAGCAGCATGGGGTCGTCTGATTCTCGTCGACGCTTTTGTTCAGCTCGTAGGTCTGCGTAGCCGGAGGCTTCGAGAACTGCGTCTAAGGAGCGTTCGTACTCTCCTGAGTCGTAGTTGGCACCGACGAGAGTTGTGAGTGGAAATGCTTCGGGTTGCAAATAGTTTTTGCGACGTAACTCAGCTGGGTCCATTCCGATTGCGTTCGCTGCTTTATCTAGAATCCTTTCGACCATTTGCGTAGCTTCTGGTCGGCCTGCGCCTCGGTAGGCGCCAATGAAGGTCGTGTTGGTAACTACCGACTGAGCGAAGAAATCTATTGCTGGGATGTCGTAGACGGCTTGGCTGAGCTGCATCGTCAGCATTGGAAGTATTGCTCCAATGGCTGGGTAGGCACCTGCGTCCGCTACAACTCGAGCTTTTAAGCCGACGATGGACCCATCGTTGTTAACTCCCAACTCGGCGTTCATAACCATTGCACGGCCCTGAGCCATGGAGAGCATGTTTTCGCCACGCTGTTCGGTCCATTTGACGGGTCGATTGAGTTCCTGTGCAGCTTTAGCGCAGAGAATGAACTCAATATAGAGGCCAGCTTTTGGACCGAAACCTCCTCCAACCCAAGGCGCTATTACCCGGAGATTGTCTGGTTCGAGTCCGATACTTGGTGCAAGGCCATCCCGGAGTCCGTGGGCGGCCTGTGTTGACGCGTAGAACGTCATTGAGTCGCCTTCAGGTATTGCAACGCAGCCATTTGGCTCCATTGGTACGCCCGCAAGACGCTGTGTCACGATCCGTTCACTAACTACGGTGTCAGCTCCTTCATTTACGTCAGGGCCGTCGTATTCGTTTCCAATAGCGAAACAAACGTTGCTTTCGGCGCCTTCCCACAGGATGTCGGTGCCTTCTTCGAGCGCAGCTTCTATATCGGCATTAGCTGGAAGTGGGTCATAATCGATGATGATCTGCTCTGCGGCGTCAGCTGCCTGTGAATGGGTTTCGGCTATAACCGCTGCAATTATGTCGCCCACGAAACGCACGCGACCCACTGCCAGTGGTGGGCGGTTCATAGAAGGGTCCATAAATTCTGACTGGTTGACCGCATCCATGTTTAAGTTGTCAGCGGTGTATACGGCCAAAACACCTGGCATGTTGATGGCTTCACTCGTGTCGACCTCGAGAAGTGAAGCGTGAGCCATTGTCGAGCGAACAAAAACTATGCGAACTGAATCTATATCTAGGTCATCTACGTACGCGTTAGACCCCGTGAGTAGTCCTGGATCTTCTTTTCGAGTAACGGCATTACCTAAAATCGAGCCTTGTGCAGCCATGGTTATCCCCTGATTTGACGTGCGTGCTTAGAAGCAGCAACGAGACTACACCGAGGCAGGACCCGAGACGCCATCGAAGGTTATTTTGCTGTTCGAAATGACTTCTAAAGGTTTAGTCCTGGCTGTCGAACCAAGTATTCAAAACCTCCGCTGAGCGGGTCGGATCCTCACACATCCACCAGTGACCAAGACCATCTAACACGGCGACGTCGGCTGCGCATTTTTCTGCTGCTTGGCGGTGAAGTTTCTCGCCACCGGTGTATGTGTCTTGCGTCGCGACGATACATAAACCAGGTCTTTGAGAAGCAGCCTGTAGGTCGTCACCCAAATTTCCTATTACTGGCTGTGCTGCGCTTCTGTATAAACCCAAAATAGCTTGACCCATTTCGCTGTTGACCCATGGGGCGACCTTGTGCGCTACTGATTCACCCATTCCGAGTTGGGCAAAAACCGCAGCCCAGTCGGCATCAGATAAGTCGATCATCGACTGCACAGCCGCTTCTCCATCAGGTCCTTGCCAGCTTTGTGCGGCGTCATGCCAAACGTAGTCATGACTGAAAATTCCGATGATGTCGGTGCACCATGATCTAATGAGGTCTGGTCGAGTCATTGCTAGACGTACTACGTGGCCTCCGCCCCAGTCGTGACCAACTAAATCGATAGGGCCGTCTAGCTGTTCGAGTTCAAGTGCAAGCCAGGCTAGGTAACCGTCGCTAGTTGTGTCGAAGTCTTGGGGAAGGGCGCTACCAAAACCGGGTGGAGATAGTGTGATGATGTCATCTCGCCCTAGTTCGGTGCGAAGAGGACCCCAGATGGCTTCAGTCTCAGGGTTGCCGTGCACTAAGACGACTGACATTGGCTCTCCTTTTTGGGGGGATGCTTCGTAAACCGAGCTTATTGGGTGGGAAACCGTTCTTTTGCCAAGTCGTCGATGACTTCAGACGAAGGTAATGCTGCCAAAGTTTGAGGCGTGACATAAATTTTCCGATCACGGGACCCGCCACCTACGATGACCTTGGAACGCTGAAGCACTCGACTGTCGATCCAGATCGACAGGCTTTGAGGTAGCCCAAAGGGAGTCACACCGCCAAGGGTCATGCCCGTTATGGTCTCGGTTTCTTCAGGCGAAGCGAACGAAGCTTTCTTGACGTCCAGTTTTTTTCGAACGACTTTGTTTACATCAACTTGGGTAGTTGCCAGAACTACGCATAGCGCGTATCTGCGGGGTTCTGCTTTGCCGACAACCAAAATAGCGTTGGCGCTCTCATCGAGTTCGTAACCGTATTTTTCGCAGAATTGAGCAGTATCAGCGAGTTGAGGATCACATTCGATTATTTGATAATCAGATGAGAGCTGATCAAGTATTTGGATTACCTGGTCGACCATGGACTACCTACCGTCATTGTTTTTGCGGCCTCGCGCAACCTCAGTAGCAGCTACGTCGACTCCTTTTAGGCTTTGGGTTACGACTACTCCGTAATCTTGGCGGGCTGCTTCGATCGAAACGACTCCATCTCGTACATCTCGCAGCACTAGATCTGGATCTCGATCGAATGGGTTACCCCATCCGCCGCCTCCCGGAGTCTCAGCAATCATTTTTGCTGGGCCAAGTTTCGTTACTCCGTACTTGGGCGGGATAAATGCGGC
This sequence comes from Acidimicrobiaceae bacterium, assembly GCA_002722565.1. Classification (GTDB taxonomy): domain Bacteria; phylum Actinomycetota; class Acidimicrobiia; order Acidimicrobiales; family Poriferisodalaceae; genus MedAcidi-G3. Next base: position 35,674 of record PBMG01000003.1, on the reverse strand, counting down.
ACCGTCGAGGTCTTCGTTGGCTGGCACTATCCACTCCAGTCCAACGCCTCCGGTCCCACCCCCTTCGACCCCGTGGCCACTGGGGCTATCTAGCCCTTCGGCTCGGAATGACCAAATAGCAGGCTCGAGGATGTCCGCTTCGTAGCGAACTCCTGTACCGCCGCGCATTTCACCTGGGCCGGCGTTGTCGCATCTTTGTTCGTGACACAGGTAGCGAACCGGATAGTGCTGTTCATGAAACTCCAAATTCGGAATATCAAGGCCACCCAAGCTAATTAGGTGACCCATTTGGGCGAATCCATCGCGCTCAGCTGTGGCTCCGGGGGTCCCCATCGCATGCCACTGATACATCACCCAAGTAGATCCATCTGCTCTCTTTCCGGCAACGTGACCATGCATGGTTTTGGACCAACCGGCGCAGGCTCTAGTGGGGTCGGCGGCGGCCAATGCCTGCCAGACCGCAATAACGATCTCATGAGCCACATACACCGTGTTCATTGTCATTGGTGCTGGTGGAAGTGCGTTGACGATTGATCCTTCGGGAGCGTTGATGCTCAAACAGCGGTATGTCCCCTCATTTCTTGGAATGCTCGTATCGAAGAACGAAGAAATAGCCAGATAGACAGATGAGTACGTATTAGCAATTGAGCTGTTTTTGAAACCTTCAATCTGCGGGTCCGTCCCCGTGAAGTCAGCAACGATTTCGTCGCCGCTCACTGTTAGCTGGACCCTTACTGCGATGTCGACTTTGCGGAAACAATCGTTGTCGGTGTGGTCTTCTCCAAAATAAACGCCATCGGGAAGGTCCGTTACAGCTGCGCGCATACGTCGATCAGCATGATCTAGTACGCCGTCCAAATAAGACAAATAGGCGTCGACTCCCAGTTCGCTAGCAAGCGCTACAACTCGTTCACCTCCGATTTGGGTGGATCCGAGCATTGCTAAAAGATCGCCGTCCAGCAGTTCTGGCGTGCGGCAATTGATTAAGAGCAATTCCCAAAGGTCCTCGCGAACGCGACCTCGCTCTATGAGGCGCATTACAGGTAGACGAATTCCTTCTTGCCAGATTTCGGTTGCCTCGGGGTTGTAGGTGCCGGCGAGCCCACCACCGATGTCGGATTGGTGGGCGCGGTTACAACAAAAACCGGCCAATACCGGATTGTCTTTTCCAACAAAGATCGGTCTGGCTATCACCCAGTCAGGAAGGTGATTGCCGCCGGCGACATAGGGGTCAGACAACAAAAATACGTCCCCGTCACTCAGGTCATCACCGTATTTAGCCAGTAGGGCACGGACTGCGAACCCGCCGCCACCTGTGTGAATTGGTATGCCATCAGCGTTAGCGACCAAAGTGCCGTCAGGGGTGGTTACGAAACAACTGAAGTCATGGCTTTGGCTGAAGATGGTGCTTCGAGCAGTTCTTGTCATCACCCAACCCATGTGGCGACTGATCTGATCAAGCCGATTTTGCATGAGCGCCAACACAACTGGATCGAGTTCAGCGGAATGGTGCTGTAACGAGTCTTCGGTTTGGGCTACCTCGACAAAGAAATCACCGGACTCGTCGACCCAAAGCCGGTCGCCGGGTCTTGCCACGACGGTTGTCGTTGCCTCTTCAATGAGGGCTGGACCGTCAAGGGTGTCTCCGGGGTAGAGGAGTGATCCGTCATGTATTGCTGTTTCGACCCACCCTGCGCCCGGGAACCAGACAGATCTTCTATCTATCGGTTCAGGTGTGCCTTGGGAGGGTGAGCCTGCTGCTATCTGAACTTCGCCTGTGGAACCTCGAGCTGTTAGTCGAAGAGAAGAAAGCATGATCGTTCCTTCTTCTTGAGCATGGCCGTATAGGCGCCGGTACTCCGCTTCGAAAGCTGATCGAATTACGTCAAGGTCAAAGCGGCGGCCGTCAACTGGGACTCGGATACTCCAAAGCTGACCGGGGTGGTGAAGTTCGAGTTCATAGTTGAGAGTGACTTCTTCTTCTTCGAATCCTTCCTCGGCCATGACCCCAAGAGCTCTTTGGGAAAGAGATCTGAATCCTTCCACGAGGTCGTCGGCTGGTAATTCGTCTATAGGTCCGAGTAAGAACCTTGTGAAGTCCTGTCGAACGTCGGCGTGGAGCATCCCGATTGCGCACAGAGCACCCGCATCTCGAGGTACATGAACTCGAGCGCACCCCAATCCTGCTGCGACACTGGCTCCGTGCATCGGTCCGGCTCCGCCGGCTGCGACGAGAGTAAATCGCCTCGGAGAGTGTCCGCGTTCTATTGATATGTGCTCCACAGCACTCAGCAAATGCTGTTCGACAAGTTCGATGATTCCGGCCGCAGCGTCTTCGATGGACATTCCTAACTTCTGGGCGACGTGCACATCGATGGCTTCTCGGGCCGCATCTAGATCTAGATCTAAAGTACCGCCAGCAGATTTCCCAGGACGCAAGCGACCGAGTACTAGATGAGCGTCGGTGACCGTAGGAAGTGTGCCGCCGCCTCCGTAACAAGCTGGACCGGGATCCGCGCCTGCGCCCTCAGGACCGACAAATAGGAGCCCAGCGTCATCGACACCAGCTATCGTGCCGCCACCCGCCCCAATGGTGTGGATATCAATCGCTGGAGTAGAGACGTGGTATCCGGCTATGTCGACGTCGTCGCGAGTCGCGATTTCGCCGTTGGACATGAGGAGTACATCGCAGGACGTACCTCCAATTTCCATAGAGATAAGATTTCCTTTGTCCTCTTCGGCCACGCCTGCTTGATCTACTGCTCGGCGGTACAAATTGAGGGCTCCGACTGCGGCAGCAGGGCCACTTAATAAAAGATTGACTGGTCTGCTTGCCAGTTGATCTACTGACGCGGCACCGCCGTTGGATTGGACGAGCAGAATTGGTCGTGAAAGACCCTCGGCGGTTAACTCTGCGTCAAGAGAGCGAAGGTACTTAACGATTCGAGGTGATAGGGCGGCGTTTACTACTGCGGTAGAGGTTCGTTCATATTCGCCCATTAGGGGTGAAACGTCGGCCGAACAGGACACCCAGTCTTTGGGCCAAGTTTGTTGGATGAGGTCGGCTACCTCTTGTTCGTGGCGGTCATCTACGAAGCTGTTCATCAATGCAACAGCGATGGCTTCGACTTCTTGACCTTTGAAGTCAGTGAGGATTTCATCAAGCGATGTTGTGTCGAGGGGTTCATATTCAGTGCCGTCAGCATCTATCCGACCTGGTATGGATCGACGAAGATAGCGGGGTACGAGAACCGGGGCGTATGGTTCTCGATGGTTCCATTGGTCGGATCGCAAACCTCGCCGAATCTCTATTGTGTCCCGGAAACCCTCGGTGGCGATAAGTCCTACTTTGGCGCCTTTGCCTTCGAGCATCGTGTTTGTAGCGATGGTTGAGCCGTGAACGAATAGCGAACAGTTAGTGAGTATCTCGGATTTAGGTAGCCCTAAATCGACGGAGATTCGCTGGACCGCAGAAAGTACGCCCGCGCTGGGATCAGAAGGGACTGAGGGAACTTTGGCGACCCACACGCGACCTTCAGCATCTGCAAGGACGAGGTCGGTAAATGTGCCACCTACGTCAACACCGATACGCCAGGGAGCGGTAGGCCTGTTACTTGATAACGAACTTGATTCTGACTGACTCATAGGTATTGATCATCGCGCGCTTTGACCTGCGAGACTATTGAAATGGGAATCAACTACCCCGCAGCAACATCTCGTTCTTCGGAATTGTATGACCGTGGCAAGTCGGTGATACCGGACGGAGTGTCACGTTCGACGGTGATAATCAGGCCACATCCCGTCTATGTCGACCATGCAAAGGGAGCATGGATCACAGACGTCGACGGAAATCGTTATTTGGATTGCAACAACAATTTCACTTCAATAATTCTGGGACACGCAGATCCCGAAATAGAAGCTGCTGTGCATAGCCAGTTAGCCAAAGGGACAGCTTTTTCGATGGCGAGCGAAGCTGAAATTCAGCTGGCCGAGCTCTTATGTGAGCGAGTAGCTGGGTGCGAACAAATTCGATTCTGCAATTCGGGCACCGAAGCTGTGATGGGCGCAATCAAAGCAGCGCGGGCTTTCACACAACGACCGACCATCATCAAAGTGGAAGGCAGCTACCACGGAACATACGACCATGCGGAAGCAAGCCTGGGATCAGACCCTTCTAACTGGGGTTTAGCCCATAGGCCGACCACAATTCCATATTCTGAAGGCGCACCCGATTCGTTGGCAGATGAAGTTGTAATCGTTCAGTTCAACGACGTCGCAGGAGTAACCGAAGCAATCCAGACAGTTGGATCAGGGCTCGCGGCAGTGTTGTTAGACCCAATGCCTTCCCGGGTGGGAATGCCAGTCTTAGACCCCTCATTTGCTGAGGCAATCAGAACCGGAACCCGCGACGTTGGGGCTTTACTAATCCTCGACGAAGTCATCTCGCTGCGTTTGGGACTTGGAGGCGCGCAAGCGCTTCACCATATTGACCCGGACCTTACAGCCATGGCCAAAATCATTGGCGGCGGATTCCCGGTGGGAGCGATAGGAGGGAAGTCTGAAGTCATGGATGTATTTGCAGCCGTACATGGGAACAGAGCGGCTGTTCCTTCAGGGGGCACATACACGGCCAACCCCGTCACTATGACAGCCGGATTTGCATGTATGTCTCAGCTTGATCAAACGAGTTTCGATCGGCTGGCCGATATAGGCGAAAAAATTCGGCAAGGACTCAGAGAACTTTTTGCGTCTCAGTCGCTTGAATGGCAAGTAACTGGCGCTGGCTCGTTGTTTCGAATTCACCCTCACCAAAGACCAATCAAAAGTTATCGCAACGCCCATTTAGATAGTGATGAATCCGCGCTCATGGAGTCGTTACAACACCGACTACTCGAACGCGAGGTTTACTTCAGCTCTTACGGGATGGGATGCATGAATCTCGCTACCTCTGATGGCGATATCAAACATTTTCAAGATGCAATGGACGTAGCGCTGCGCTTGGTCGCTCGCTGAGAGCAACTACGGTCTGGTCATGACCCAAGATCTGATGCTCAAAAGTGCATCCGAGCTATCTCAACTCGTAGTGTCGCGGCAAGTTAGTGCTCGCGAGTTGCTAGAAGAAGCCATAGGGCGTTATGAAGCCTTCAACCCTCAAGTCAACGCTGTCATCGAGCACCAGATCGAAAACGCCCAACTGCAAGCCAACGCGGCGGATGAGTTGACAGCTCAAGGCGAATCTAGCGGTCCCTTCCATGGTCTTCCGGTGACCATCAAAGAGGCTTACGACTGGGTGGGCACACCGTCGACGTGGGGCAACCCTGAATGGGTAGCCAATTTCCCTGATGTCAACAGCCCGTCTGTCGACCGATTGATTAATGCTGGAGCGATCATCTGGGCCAAGACCAATGTCCCGTTCATGCTTGGCGATTGGCAGTCGTTCAATGAGATCTATGGTTGCACGAACAACCCATGGGACCTCAGCCGAACACCCGGAGGTTCTTCGGGAGGGTCGGCTGTTTCGTTGGCGACCGGAATGTCAGCCATAGAGATTGGGAGCGACATCGGCGCCTCAATTAGAAATCCCGCCCACTATTGCGGTGTATTTGGCCACAAACCAACTATGGGGTTGATACCTCAAACTGGTCACGTCGCCCCTGGGATAGAAGCGGTTGTTGATATCGCGGTGATGGGTCCTCTTGCCCGCAGCGCAACCGACCTTGATCGAGCGCTCTCTGTACTTGCCGGTCCCGATGGCCTTGACGCTGTGGGGTACCGAGTCGAACTACCCGAACCAACCAAAGAGTCGCTCTCTGATTACAGAGTCGGTGTGTTGCTCGATAGTCCAGCCTGTGCCACATCTACTGAACTGATTGGGCATCTGCAGGACACCATTGACGACCTCGGCCGGCTAGGCGTCGACGTTGTTGAGGCCACTCCCCAGATTGACCAGAACGAATTCTTCGAGAATTACCTTTTGCTGCTGCGCGCAGCTACTGGTGTTTCGATAGGGGAGCAGGCGTTCAATAGTGCACTGCCGGGGCACGCCGGGTGGGAACGGGGTGAACGCACCTACCGAAACCTGGTTGATCATGCAGCACATATGACTCATAGAGAGTGGTACGAACTTCACCAACAACGAGAGATCTACCGACGAGATTGGTCCACCTTCTTTGAGGATTTTGATCTGCTGTTGTGTCCGGCGGCTGCCTCGACCGCTTTTGTGCATGACCATGAGGGCGAACGCCCGGATCGCACCATCGAAGTCAATGGCCGTCAAGAACCCGTTGTTGATCAGCTTTTTTGGGCTGGTTGGAGTTGCAGCGTCTACCTGCCGAGCACAGTGGCACCAGTGGGCCTCATCAATGGTCTACCCGCTGGACTGCAGATTGTTGCTCCTCACCTTCACGACAGAAGATCAATACATTTCGCATCGCTGCTCGAAGCCGAGATAGGCGGATTTATTGCTCCGCCTGGATACGAAAGAATTGAAAGTTAGACGACAGAGAGACCCTAAATTCTGGCAGCCTGTTGATTAGTGGACGACTCAATTGATGACCTACTCGACCTGCTGTCTCTCTCAAAAGAGGGAGAGACGACTTATGTGGGGCGCGGCTCGGGGCATGAGGGTTATGGCCTATTTGGCGGCCATCAACTCGCGCAAGCCATTGTCAGTGCCTATCGGTCAGTAGACACAGAACGTCGGCTGCATTCGGTTCATGGTTTCTTTTTGCGCGGCGGCGATGGAAAGAAAAGCATCAATTACGATGTTGACAACATTCGAGACGGAAGAGCCTTTTGTCAGCGGCGTGTTACCGCCTTACAAGACGACAAACAGATCTTTGATTTAACAGCCTCATTTCATACACCCGAACCTGGCCCAGGGGTAATTGCTCCAACACCGCCTCGTGGCACTGAGCCACCCGACGGACTACCTACCTTCGAAGAGTGCATGCAACAAGTCGGCCCCATCTTTGGTGAGGAATGGTCAGCAGGGCCTCGACCAGTCGAATATCGAATTGAGAACGCCCCGTGGGCACCAAACGGGCCGTCGGAACAAGGTGGCATAAATTTTTGGTTTCGAGCCCGACAACCCCTAACAGATGAACCCGAAATTCATGCAGCGATCCTCGCTTACATGAGCGATGACTGTGTTGCTGACACCCTCCTGGTGCCCTACCAACGAACCTGGGGTACCGAAGGAACCATGTTGGTGAGCTTGGACCACTCAATGTGGTTTCATGCCCAAGCTCGAGCAGACGAATGGATCTACGTTGAGCAATGGCCAGTAGCAGCTTCAGGAGCGAGAGGGCTAGCACAAGCTCGAATGTGGCAGAACGGTCAACTTGTCGCCTCAGTAGCTCAAGAAGCGTTGACCAGATTCTAATTTTTGGTGCTAGGTGGCTATAAACCAGTCGCGTAGAGAATCTGATACTTGTTCCAAAGAAGCGAAACATCCGAAGTGATCTGAACCTTCAAATACTTCTAAGGATCCCAATGGCAGACGCTCAGCTATTCCAGCAGCTGCAGTAGATGGACGATCAGACCCGGCGCCGCCGTAGGCAACTCGGACTGCTATCTCAACTAGCGGTAAACGATCCCAACCTTCTTGTAGGAATTGTTCGAATGCCCTTGATTCAAGTAACGGATCACATGCAAGTTGTACCGATCCATCAGGTTGATCGATGAACCCGTGGCGGACGTATGTTTCCAAACAATCGGGATGTATTTCGTTCAAAGGAGGGCGAGAGCCGTATCGGTCTAATGCATCTTGACGGGATGGAAAAACTGACCGCCTATGTTTCGTCGCTTCGACAAAATCGAAGGCTCCCTCGGGTCGATCCTCTTTGCGTTCGAAAATTATTGGTTCATAAACCCACGCTCGTTTAAACGCGCCAGGACGCTCAAGGCTGGTGAGGATGCTGGTAGCGCCACCCATCGAATGGCCCACAACCCAAGCGTCTTGAAGGTCGAAAGCATCAACTACTGATGTGAGGTCTGCGACCATCCGATGATCAAAGAAACTGACATTAGAGGGATTGGTTGTCGCTCCGTGAGCGCGCAGGTCTACACAAATAGCCCTGAAATCAGGTCCAAGCTTGTTGATTATCGGTTCCCACATCCGAGAAACGAGTCCCGTACCGTGAACAAATAATGTTGGGTGCCCAGACCCTCCATAATCATGAACAGCCACTTTGACTTGGTCTTGGGATGGAACAAAAAGAGTTTGAGGTTCGCTCATCGAGATCAACTATTCAAGCGACGATGTTGTGTTTGCGCAACTCGTCGATTTCACTTGAGTCAAGCCCCAACTGGCTAAGGATTTCATCGGTGTGTTCGCCTTTACCTGGAGCGTGTCGAGTTAACGCTGTAGGAGTTTTGCTGAACTTTGCTGGGGGTTTTGCTGTTCGGATTTGCCCCGCCGTGGGATGTGTCTCACTAATGATGATGTCGTTGTGGAGAACCTGAGGGTCTTGGAACACCTCTTGTCGAGACACCACACGAGCGCAGGGTACATCCGCAGCCTCTAGAGCTGATAGAGCATCATCGGTCAACATAGTTTCGAGGGTCGCAGCGAATTCTGATCGTTGGGCATCAGCATTTTGTAGTCGAGCGTCGCGTGTCGCGAAGCGGGGGTCATCCGCTAGCTCGGGTCTACCTAAGGCGTGGCAGGCGCCTTTGTATTGCTCAAAGTTGACCCAATTAGCCGCGATTTGGCCATCCACGGTGTTCCAGGGCTCATACCACTCGCTGTAGGTCGGCGCAGGCTCACCGTCGGGCAGAGATTCATTCCAAAATACCTCTACCCACATCCAGTGAAGCATTGCGTCAAGCAATGCAAGCTCAATGTGTTGCCCTCCCGCACCATTTGAACGGGCAACTAGTGCCGCGAGTACAGCGTTAGTTCCAGCCATCGCAGTTGTCTTGTCCGCAACCACCGCTTTGACGTATGTCCCGTTTTGAGCTTCAGCCATACCGGAAAGAGCTTGAATAATAGGGTCGTAGACAGGTCGGTCGGCGTACGGCCCGTCTGGTCCGAAACCTGAAACCGATAGATACACCAGCTCTGGATTGAGTGCAGATAGAGCTGGGTAATCGATCTGTAAGCGTTGCACTACCCCTGGTCGAAAGTTCTGAACGAACACATCGGCTTGCGCCACCAGTTTCAGCAAAATATCGCGTCCGGTTTCAGAACGAATATCGAGGTCCATACCTCTTTTGTTTCGGTGTAGATGGACCCAACTGCCGGACTGGTCTCCGCTGATGGCGCCCGTCATTCGCATGACGTCTGGAACCCCGACTTTTTCGATGAAAATGACCTCAGCCCCCAATTCTGCCAGCCAAGAGCTCACCCACGGTCCGGCTACAGCACTGGATACATCGACGACCGTTATGCCAGCTAGTGGGCCGTGGCTGACTTGTTGTGTATCCATCAGGGGTCAGGCTCCAGGATTCGTGTGCTTGGTGATGAAATCTATTGCTGCCCGGTTCCAACCTTTTGGATCGTGAGCATTCACTGCGTGAGACGCTGGTAACTCAACTACCTCGACTTGAGGGATGAGCTTCACTCGAGGTAAATGTTTTTGGAAGCGTTGTTCTTCGATGCCGTTGGTGAATAGAACCGGAACTGAGATCTCCTGCAACGAATTCCCCAAAGGCAGTGCGAAGTTCGTGATGCGAAATGAAGAAGAGATGCCTTTGGCCGAATGCTCACTAAATTCTTGCTCTAACAAGCTCAGTGTTGTGTCCGATATCCGTTTTGATCGACCTGGATTTATCCAGCTATCTCGAAGACATTCAACGCCTTCCTCATCTACCTGATCAGCGATCTTGCTTACCATCGTGCGGTTGCGTTCTTGCCACTCAATGGGGTCAGCAAAGCCAGACGCCGAATTGGTAATGATCATCCCTGCAACCCGGTGCGGGCGTGCAACGGCGTAATGCATGACAAGTGCAGCGCCCATTGATTGACCTATCAGCCAAACATTTTCGGCGCCGAGTTCTTGGCGGATCCGATCGAATTCTTCAACGTATCCCGACGGTTCGTATTGAGACAGGTCATCCGGACTGGGTGAACGGCCATGTCCCCACAACTCAATGACCACCGGTTGGCAAATGTTTTGCAGAGCAGCGAGATTATCGTTCCAATAAGAACGGCTCCCTAAAGCTCCGTGGACCAAAAGGGCGATCGGTCCTTTGCCTGGATGGACTACGGCGTGTAAATGTTCGTTTATCACTTCTAGCCATCATGGCATTACTAGCAAGGTCATTGTCCTATCGTTTGGGTGTTAGCGGTTAAGGGACAGCCCCATGAGCGGGTTATTGACGCGGCTATTTGGGCAGGTGTCTGTTCGACGCGGTGGCAGAAGAATCTCAAATGGCGTTGGTACAGGTCAGCTGGTAGCTGATATTTCTCGAAGGCCGAGTGTCGCATGGACAATTAACACTCCCAGTACTAGGCAACCACCCGTTATTGCTCTCCCAGAGATTGGCTCGCCAACAACCCAAGCTGCGAGCAACGGACTGAGCGCCGTTTCACCCAAAATCAGGAGAGCTGTTTCAGGACTTGGCAGCAGGCGACCACCCAAAGTGATGAGAGCCATAGCGGTTGGCAAGATGACTAGGCCAAGCAAAAGCAACAGCGCTAAATCTCTGGGAGATAGCGCAGCGCTAGTCCCGGCTAAGGCCAACACGGCACAGCCCAAGAAACCTCCGAAGGCTGCTGTTGGCAGCATGTCGAGGTGTTTGTTTGTCCGAATTATTGTCAGGTTGGCCGAGAATCCCAGAGAGCAGCAGAGAGCAAAAACGTTTCCGTCATCGAGAAGGCCTCCTGAATCACCACCTACTGCTACCGCCACACCTACCAACGCGAACGGCATTGAAATAAGAGTTCGTCGAGCAACAGCCACTCTCGCCACGGCCCAAGTCCAGAGAGCCGCCCAAAATGGTGACAGTGCCAGTATCAACAAAACATTAGATACCGGAGCGCGATCAACTGCCACCACAAAAAGAATGGTTCCTGATCCAGACAAAACACTGCAGACGACTCCCCATGACCGAAGAGAAGTTACGACGACTGGTAACTGCTGTTTGTAGCGTCCTAGAAGGAAGACGCTAAGTGAAAGTCCGAGTAGACCCGTTCGCCACATAGCGTTGGTCATGCTCGGCGCATCAACAAGACGCACAAAAGTAGCGTCAGGGATAATTACTGCCACTCCGAGAGAAGTCAGCAGGAGACCTTTTCGATGTTCTGAAGTGTTCACTCCGCAGAACACTCCAAATCAACTGGGCTCATGAGCGAACTTTCTGGTTTTTGGGATCGTAAAAACTTCTGATACTCGGAGTTACAGGACGCCGCCGGGTGCCGATTTCAATCTGCCAATCCCCAGAGTCCAACCAAGCTTGATCCACTCCAGATGGGTTATTGAGATACGCCATCGATAGGCAACGATCTTGAGTATGGCTCCACATTCCACCGGTGGTGCGACCCACGTAAACGCTGTTACGGAAGATGGGGTCATCGTGATAGCTGATCAGGTCCGGGTCTTCGACCCTGAACTGGATTAGGCGCTTCGCTAGAGTTTCTCCTCGTTGCTTTAGTAACGCCTCACGTCCTATGAACTCGACAGGTTTGTCCCATGCGATAGCGAAGCCAAGTCCAGCTTCAAGTGGTGTGTCTTCATCGGAAATATCGTGACCCCAGTGACGGTAGCCAGCTTCTAGACGTAGAGCGTTCATCGCATGAAATCCAGCGAGTCGTAAACCGAAACGGTCTCCGTTGCGCCGGATCTCTTCATAAACAGCGCCCGCTTGATCCGCGGGGATATACAGCTCCCACCCGAGTTCACCGACATAGCTCATTCGGAGTGCATTGCAAGACACCCCAGCGATAACGATTTCGGTCATGGACCCGAAAGGACACGATTGGTTGGAGAGATCGATGTGGGACACAGACTCCAGGAGACCTCGAGAGTGCGGACCCATCACGCCTAAAACACTCCAATCTTCTGTCACATCGGAAATTTCGACTGAATGACCGCGACACGCTCGACGCAACCACGCCCAATCGCGTGTTTGGGATGCTGCACTTGTTACGACCCAGAATTCGTCTTGAGACAAACGAGTAACAGTCAGATCAGCCTCGATGCCCCCTCTTTCGTTCAGCCACTGGGTGTAAACACCTTTTCCTAGCTCTACGTCAACGGAGTTGGCACTCAGCCGTTCAAGAACTGCAAGCGCCTCAGGTCCGGCAACAAGAAACTTGGCGAAAGAGCTTTGATCAAACATTCCGACCGCATGACGCACGGCTTCGCATTCGGCCCGCATGTTGTCATGCCAGTTTTGCTTGCCATAGGAATACTCGTATTCACGTAACTGGTCGTTGTCCGCAAACCAATTTGGGCGTTCCCACCCAGCTGTCTCCCCGAATACAGCTCCATCTTTATCTAATGCGTCATGAAGTGAACTTTTTCTTATTCCTCTAGCGGATTCGTATTGTCTGAATGGCCAATGCATCGCATATAGGAGTCCCAACGACTCTGAAATTCGTTCCTTCAAGTAGGAGCGATCACTTTGGAAAGAAAAAGAGCGTCGGATATCAGCACCGGAAAGATCCATAGGTGGGTATCCGTCAACGATCCAGTCCGCGAGAACCCAGCCGACGCCACCCGCAGTTTGGATACCCACTGAGTTAAAGCCGGCCGCAACAAAGCACCGGTCGACTTCAGGAGATTCACCGAGATAAAACGTTCCGTCAGGAGTGAAAGCTTCGGGACCGTTAAAGAATAATTGCAGCCCCGCGTCAGCAAGAGCTGGCATACGGTGGCACGCGGCCTCGAATATCGGTCCGAGATGATCCCAATCTTCGGGCAATGTTCCGAAACAGAAATCTCTAGGAATTCCGTCCAGCTTCCAGATCTTCGCTTTGGGTTCAAAGAACCCAGCCATTATTTTTCCGGTCTCCTCTTTGAAATAGGTGTAGTTGCTCGGATCCCGAACTATTGGCATGCCCCTCTCAACACCCTGTAGCGGCTCAGTGACAATGTAAAAATGTTCACATGCTTGAAGAGGGACGTTCACGCCGATGGTTTCTGCGAGTTGACGGGTCCACATGCCAGCGGCCATGACTACCGTTTCGGCTTCAACGACATGGCCGTCTTCGGTTTCTATGCCCACGCACGTGTCACCATTCTTCAAGAGTCGCTGAACGGCGACGCCCTCAACGACAGTGGCTCCTCCTTGGCGTGCACCTTTAATGAGGGCCATTGTCGTGTCGACCGGTGATGTTTGGCCATCCTTTGGGATATATAAGGCTCCCACTAAGTCGTCGGTACGTAGCAAGGGAACTTTGTCGGTTAGTTCGTCCATATCGATTTCTCGAATTTCGACACCAACGGTTGATGCCATCGAGATTCCTCGACGCATTTCTTCCCAACGCTCCAAATCCGATGCCACCGAAATCGAACCGGGCGCCCTATATCCCGTTGCCTGTCCGGTCTCATCTTCTAGTTCTTCGAATAGACGATTTGAGTAGGTTGCCAGTTTGGTCAACGAGTGGGTCGGCTTGAGTTGGGAGACGAGACCAGCAGCATGCCAGGTAGTTCCGCCAGTAAGTTGTCCCTGTTCTACGAGAAGAACATCGGTTATGCCGCGTTTGGTCAAGTGATAAGCAAGGCTTGCACCAATGATGCCGCCACCTACAACTACTACTTGTGCCCGGGTTGGCAACTCAACAGACATGGTTTGGTAAATCTAGACGCGTCTTTGACGATTAGAGCTACTTCTTGGGCATCGCTATCTCGACGATGGAAAGATATGGGTGAAGACGCGAGGGGATAGGGACAGAAGATGCAACTTGATTTAGAGGGAAGACGTGCTGTTGTGACCGGTGCCAGCTTGGGAATCGGTGCAGCCACGGCTCGGCTCCTAGCCGACATGGGTGCAGAAGTTGAATTCTGTGCGCGAAATAAGGCCGCAGTAGAAGACTTGTCGGCTTACCAGCCGGTCGGGAATGGATCGCTGCAAGGCCATCTCGCAGATATGGGGAATAAGCAGTCAGTTGAAGAATTCGTGTCTACGGTTAGCGATAGCGGACCCGTCTCAATTTTGGTGAACAACGTTGGAGCGTCGCCCTCTCGGAATTTCCAGTACATGTCCGATGAAGAATGGACAGAACTTCACGAACTCAATCTGATGTCGGCAGTTCGGTGCACAAGACATTTTTTGCCTGATATGAGGAGCCAAAAATGGGGTCGTGTGATCATGATTGCTAGCGGCGCAGCCAAATACCCGGGTGCTGCATTAGTTGATTATGCAGCGACAAAAGCTGCGATGATAGCTACCGGGAAGGCGCTTGCAGGTAAGTACGGCAGAGATGGCGTGCTCGTCAATTCGGTGCTCCCAGGCTTGATCCACACCGCTATGTGGGATCGAGCGGCGGGAGAAGTTGCCGACTCCAGTGGTGTAAGCGCTGAGGAAGTTCTTTCAAACAACTCCAAGAGTGTTCCCGTTGGGCGATACGGAACCGCTGAAGAGGTAGCGAATGTGATCGCTTTTCTCTGTTCTGAGGCAGCTTCCTATGTTAATGGCGCTGCAATCGACGTTGACGGTGGTCAAGGCACCCATGTGTGAGCACTGAATAGCAGTCCTATGTCCTAGAAACCTTCTGGCCTTTGGAAGCCCCCAAGAGCTTCTTGCAGGAACCTGCCAGCCGCCAACGTTGTTCGATCTTCTAAGAATGGGCCCGCTATCTGAACACCGACGGGCTTGGAGTTGATTTGACCGATCGGAACAACAGTAGATGGAAGCCAGGAAACACCGGTGAGTCCAACCCATTTGAGTTGGTCTGTGTAAGGGCGTTGTTGCTCATCTACCTGGACTGTTCGACCAGTAAAAGGACTGGAATGGTCGTGTCGGATTGCTTCAGTCAAAGTGACTGGCATTAATACAACATCGAACGATTCAAAAAACTCTCGCCAGCGGTTCCTTTGTTGCATGCGTCGCTCATGCCAACTTAACCACTCGCGATGACGCATTGACGCATACGCAATTCCTAGCTCGCCTTGGGGTTCTTCGGCGCTGGCAGCGTGCTCTTCAATCTCAGACAAGGTCCATGTGGCAGCTTCTGCTGCTGACAGGAGATGGTTGTAGGTGTCCACCGCTTTTTCAAAGGTGAAAGCTGGTCGAGCTTCGTAGTCAACGTTGGCACCGGCATCTTCGAACGCAGAAGCTGCACCCATCAAGAGATTCCTGTAGGCCTCACTGATAGGAGCTGTCTCTTCGTCGACCCAAACGGCGACGCGAAAATCTTTGGCTTGCTTGCGTCGAGCCGGAGGCAACGTAAGAGAATATGCGACCTGGTTCCACGTGTCTGGGCCAGCTAGTAAGTCNAGNGCCATTTCAAGATCGTCNANNTCNCGNGCCATNGGCCCNGCNACAGCNATNTCNGCTTGACTCAGAGTNCCNGGCATNCCCGGNATTTGTCCGAGNGCTGANACNACTCCNTANCTTGGCTTGTGTCCNCATACNCCCGACCAGTGNCANGGGGNNCGNATTGANCCNCCAATATCTGANCCNAACTCCAGTGGNGTGTANCCGGCNGCTAGGGCTGCGCTAGANCCNCCAGANGAACCCCCTGGTGTGCATTCGATGTCNTATGGNTTNGCNGTNGTGCCATANACCTTGTTGTAGGACTGAAGGTCACCTGCCCAGATTGGGAGATTTGTTTTGGCATAAACAATTGCTCCAGCGTCCTTGTAGCGGNCGACAGGAGCCGCATCNCCTTCAGGTACGAAATCAGCCAGATCAGGTGANCCTGAAGTNGTGGTCAGGCCTTCAGTTTGGAAGCTGTCTTTAATCGTTATAGGTACGCCGTGGAGTGGTCCCAGNTGATCNCCNCTAGCGACGGCNTGNTCAGCTTGTTCAGCTGCAGCGAGTGCTCGTTCGGCATCCAAAGCGACCACTGCATTGATGGGTCCGTCGAGGCTNTCGACNCGCGNTAANGCTGCCTCTAATAACTCTCGGCTGGATACATCGCCGGAAGCGATCGCGTTAGCTGTTTGTATTGCGGTGCTGTAGGTGTANTCAGTCACGGACACTCTCCATGTTTGGAATCAGGACTGNTTCCTCACCTTAATAGTTTCACGAGTCAAATAAAGCNGAGAAGTTTGAATCNGNCCGGTGTGTATGGCCACCTTGTAATTAGAGGTCCAAATGNTGAATTATCTTGTCATTCTCTAANAGGGGGAAGAGACANATGTTGTCGCCATACAGAGTGTTNGATCTNACAGATGAAAAAGGNCAGCTGGCTGGCGCNATGCTNGCAGANGCTGGGGCAGAAGTCATTNTGATCGAGCCACCCGGAGGCTCTGTAGCTCGAACCCTCGGCCCATGGGTAGAAGGAAAAGAGGGAGACCCAGAGTCTTCCNTGAGGTTCTGGGCTTATAACAGAGGGAAAAAAGGCGTCGTATTGGACTTGGACGATGAGGNGGATAAAGACAAGTTCTTAGAGNTGGTTCGCACTGCTGACCTGGTNATAGAGAGCTATCNNCCTGGANANATGGCCGAAAAAGGTCTTTCCGTTGAAGAGCTACANAAGCAAAACCCTGNACTGATCGTCACCTCNATAAGTGCNTTTGGCCAGAGCGGACCCAAGGCTGATTGGNTNGCAACAGATATCACTGTCGGGGCGGCNTCGTTAGTNACGAATNTGGTGGGTGATAATGATCGACCGCCACTTNGGGTTCCGCTNGATCAATCNTGGATGCATGCNTCTTTGGACGCNGCTGTAGGAAGCCTGATTGCGCTTCATGAAAGAGTTCGTTCTGGTCGCGGGCAACATGTNGACGTNAGTGCTCAACAGGCCTTTACGGCTGCAACGCAATCGATGTCTTTGTGTTCGCTATACAACTCNCCCGAGGTGATNCGGTTCAGTGGAGGCTTNTCTTTAGGNCCCTTTACAGTTCGTCTCCGNTCTCCAGCATCAGACGGGTATGTNTCGGCCACGATCCTGTTCGGCGAAGGGATCGGCCCNTTTACNCGCAGACTTTTTGAATGGATCTTCGAAGANGGAATGTGCGATGAGGAAGACGTAGAANTTGATTGGATCAACTTTGTTGATGGTGTNATGACTGGCCAGATAGGTCTGGGTGAGTATGACCGACTTCAAGAAGTAGCAGCTCAATTCACTGCTACTAANAGTAAAGAAGAGCTTCTTCAAGCNTCGTTGGATAAGCGTTTGCTTGTCGTCCCGATCACCACGGTCGAAGATGTTGTGAAATCTGACCAATATGCCGATCGGCAATTCTGGAGAGATATCGAACATGAAGAGNTCGGGTCTGTNAGGTACCCCGGACCGTTCGCCAAACTATCTTCGACNCCGCTAAAAGTNGATACNCCGCCCCCGCGNTTAGGTCAGCACAGCACAGAAGTTTTTGCTACCCAAAGAGCCNNGGAAGAACANACAAGTTCAAACCCGTCTGATGGNAGNGANCTTCCNCTNTCNGATGTGAAGGTACTTGACCTGATGTGGGTGATGGCCGGTCCTGCGGCTAGTCGAGTTCTCGCNGATTGGGGAGCGAACGTTATCCGTGTCGAATCAGCGAACAAGGTGGAGACGGCCCGGACCATTCAACCGTTCCTAAACGAGGAGGGGGGTGCGGACAATAGCGGNTTATTCCAAAATATGAATGCTGGCAAAACTGGTTTGACTCTAGATATGTCTAAGGCTGAGAGCCGAGAAGTTATTCTTGACCTCGTTAAGTGGGCTGACGTCGTATGTGAATCTTTCTCACCCAAAGCAATGGCAGCNTGGGGTNTGAGCTATGAAGATCTTCGCGAAGTCAACCCCTCTGTGATTATGACNAGTAGTTGCCTGTTTGGGCAGACGGGGCCNTTATCAANTCTNGCNGGATATGGAACCATGGGGGCATCTATGTCGGGTTTCTACGACATGACAAGCTGGCCAGATCGTGATCCCGCCGGCGTTTTCGCGGCATACACCGANTACGTATCNCCGCGTTTTCTTGCNACNGCAATTCTTTCGGCNTTAGATCATCGCCGGAGAACGGGCGAAGGTCAGTACATNGANCTCGCTCAAGCTGAGGCGACAGTCCCATTGATGGCTCCCGCTGTNTTGGATTACACGGTAAANGGCAATCTGCCCGAAAAGCTTGGCAACAGGCANCCAGNNATGAGTCCCCATGGTGTTTATCCGGTTGCTGGTGAGGATCAATGGGTAGCGGTTGCTTGCGAAANTCAAGAACAGTGGGAACGNCTGTCGGAAGTTCTCGGCCGCGAAGACTGGACGGAGTTGGATCAAGGGCAACGNAGAGAGCTAGAGCANGAGATAGATGACGCCATTGCTGTGTGGACGAGCGCGTTGAGCGGTAACGAGGCTCAAGAACTTATGCAAAGAGCGGGAGTCCCTGCGCATCGNGTTCAAAANTCAGCGGACTTGGTAGANGATCCTCAACTCAAGCATCGGCGACACTTCAGGGAAGTGACTAGCGCAACTCANGGAACNGTTTTCGTGGAAGGTACGCGTTTCCAAATGTCTCGAAGTGTTGATGAGATAACGGATTCAGGTCCGACCTATGGTCAACATACGTTCGAGGTCCTTGAAGGNATTCTTGGATATGACGCTGAAAAGATTGCCGAGTTNGCTGTCGCTGGTGTTCTTGAGTAACGAAGTTTGTTTAGGGCGGAGTGCTCGCAGCNGCTTGTCCTGTTAAACCGCGATAGTTGCGATCCAAAAACCANCGTTGATAATCACCGTAAGTNATTGGTTCGTAGCGACTCGGGCTCTCAGAAGAAACGGTGGTGGGTACCGGAACAACGATGGCGTCGTCTCTTGCCCCGTAGAAAAAAGGCATCGCATAACGATCAACTTCGGACAAGTTGCTAGCCCNGTGAGCCGTGGATAGATAACGTCCGTTCGTCCAGCGTTTCANCATGTCGCCACTGTTCACCACNAANGAACATGGAACCACTGGNGGCTGNATCCATTCATGGCCGGCCGGNCGAACCTCAAGGCCGGGAACCTCGTTNGTTGGCAAGAAAGTAAAGATNGAACTATCGGTGTGAGGAGCTAGACCCCATTCATTGTCGGTGTAGTCCATGACCGGGTAGTGCGACATGCGGAGGGTCACGCTNGGTNTATCGAAATCATTTTCGAAGAACNCNGGATCCAGTTCCAGTGACATCGCNACTAATGGCATCAATGAACCAGCCAGGCTTTGCATTGCTTCGATGTATCGGGCTGTCAAGTCTTCNAAACCGTCNATNTCGGGGTATTGGTTNCCTTCGCGATATCCGCCTTCATGAACGAAGAANGCTTCGTTCTGGTTTGGTTTACGGACTTCTCCCGCTATNTCGCTTGCNTAAGAAGTNCCAGCTCCCATTCCGAGGTAGCCGCCATGAGTTCGATCCATCGTGATCGCATCTTTTTGTGACTGAGGGAGATCGTGCAGTTCACGCGTGGCGTTATAGATGTCTTCGACCAAAGACCACTCGACCCCATGATTGATTATCGAGAAAAACCCGGTGTTNCCCAGAGCCCTTCCTAATTGATCGGCCAAGAGACTGATGCCGTGGTNATCTCCGTCAAGAAGTGGCTGAAGATCCANTACAGGGATTAGTTCTGTCGAAGTCACATCAGTTGACANAATTCCCCCTCAAACTNTTCAACAAATCTAGAGCACGGAGTTAGGAGTTTCTTGAAACCGTCTAGTCAGGCCGGATCGATAGTTACTTCACGTTCAACGAATTTCCANCCGCTCTCTGTTCGAGACAGCCGATCTCTGTAAACGCCTGTCACCCTAAANAGAGCTGATTCGCCTTGGCCTGCNCTATAAGCATTGAGGTAGCACTGCATGGTTGCGGTATCGCCGCTGCCCTCAATGACGAGGTTCCAATTCCAATGTCGAGCTCGACCCTGATTNACNCCGAAATGAGATTCTGCATAGGAGCGAAGAGCATCCTNGCCTTGGTGNGNTCCTCCCAAAGGGGCTCCTTCTGGAAGTCCGACGCAACTGAACTTTCCNTCAGGAACGAACGTGTCGACCCAGTCATCAATGTGGCCGAAATCGATAGCAAAATTGTANCGAGCTAACAGTTGTCTGATTTNTTCGTAGTCGTCTGCCTGGAGTGACATTCTCATACCTCCGTTGGGNCCCTACGTTAGGTCTTNTTGGTCGAGTTCGTCATCCCGTCGCGATCTCNTGNAGGTCTGCAGAAATTTCTCCTACCTCAGACCTGAGTCTTTTCAGCACGCTGAGACCATCGATTCGTGTCCGCCATTCTCTTCGTTTCATCCGNTCAAGACGGTAAGAAATTGCNTCCAGAACATCCTGAANATCTGTCGTNGCTGTTTNCTTAGNNGTTATTTCACCGAGGGCTAACGCCAGGTTGCGAAGGCGCAGCCGAAGCTGGTCTAAAACAGGTTGCGTGGATTCTCCGGTTGATTTAGGGACCCTGGAATGCAGNGTTCGNAAGAAATACTCNATATCTGGGGGAGTGAGGCGNTCAACTTCGAGACCCGCNATGTGTTCGGATCTATTCATNGCAACNTTCACCTCCGCCACCAGAGAGGCCGGCNATGGCTTTGTTGGNCGCGTCGATCCCGGAATTGAAAGCNCCCTCAACTTTTGGTCCGTTGAATGNTTCNCCTGCGATCACTAATGNNGGCCNGCTGTTCCACGAAATAGAGAGNTCGGGTATCACTTCGACAGGTCCGGCGTATCGCCACCGAGTTACAGCCTNGCTGGNTACATCNACGTTGCTGAGGTGAGTCNTCAATTTGTCCAAAGTGAAATGGATAATGGTTTCGTCAGACTCCTCCCATAANTCAAGACTTGTTTCGTTGGTNAGATGAANGGTTANGGCAGGNAACGANCTAACCCCTTTGGCTTGGTTGTCGGAGATGAAAGCCAAATAGGGATCGTCAAGTANCTGAATNGCTCCTGTGGCAGGGGTACCTAGAGGCGTTTGATTGAGAACTAGTAGCACCGCAATTGTTCTCTTGTAATCGACAGCTTCTAGNGTTTTGCGAACATGAGAAGGTGGTNCCAANCCTGAGTNGATCGCCAACGAAAGGCTTACTGGCACAGGNGGAGTCAAAATAATTGCTTGTGCCNNTAGCTGGGAGAGNTCTGTNACCGCTTCATCGAATCGGACGGTCGCCTCNGATTTTNCTAATAGCCAACNAGCAAAGGCGGTCATGTCCGGCACCCCNCACCATCTTTGGTANCCATCGGGAACGTCGCCGAAACCATGTGTCCAAACTCGAGCTGCACCGCTATTNGCTGCTTCTTCGACCAAGTTCTGNAACTCNNNTCCNCGGGTTGTGAAGAATTGCGCTCCATGGTCGAANGTNGCCCCAGCAANTTCTAAAGAAGCCATCCGTCCGCCNGGAATAGAGGAGGTNTCGNGNACCTCGACATCNGCNCCTAACTGGTGGAGTCGGTAAGCGGCGGCGGCTCCAGCAATGCCCGCNCCCACTATGGCAATGTCNGGAGAAGCTTTAGTCATGAATGGAATTTACTCCGACAGCNATAGGAGTTCGTTGGTACGGTGCANTTCATTCGTAAATGCGAAAGGGATCAGATGCGAGCATGGCGACTGAATGAATTGGGTGACCCGTGGGATGTTCTGTCTCTCCAAGAGGTTGAATCGCCGATACCAGGTCAAGGNGAAGCGCGGGTCCAAGTNTCGGCCAGTGATCTGAACTTTGCTGACATTCTTCAATGCCAAGGTCAATACCAAGTCCGTTTNGATCCGCCGTTNACTCCGGGAATGAGTGTNGCGGGAACCGTTGTGGAGATTGGNTCTGANTGTGAGTTACAGGTTGGTGACCGGGTCCTCGGNATGACTGCTTCGGGATGGGGTGGCTANGCAGAAGAGGCTTTGGTGCGTGGNCATGAGATGCGGATCATCCCTGACAANGTTTCGCTGCCNGCTGCCGCCGCGATGAATGTGATNTATGGAACNGGCTGGACCGCACTGCACCGAAGAGGNCAAATGCAGCCAGGCGAGACCGTGTTGGTGTTAGCAGCTGCNGGAGGCGTCGGCTCTGCTGCTGTGCAGATGGCGAAAGCNCATGGATGCACCGTCATCGCTGCCGCTGGNGGTCAAGACAAAGTTGCTGTCTGTAAATCGCTGGGTGCAGACGTCGTAGTCGACTACAACGCAGAGGATTTATACGAAAAGGTTATGGACGCAACCTCAGGCAGGGGGTGTGACCTCATTTATGACCCNGTTGGAGGAGAATATTTCGACATAGCNAGACGNCTGGTCGCATGGGAAGGGCGANTGCTTGTCGTCGGCTTCGCTAGCGGCGATATACCCGTAGCNCCGGCTAACCATGTTCTGGTGAAGAACTATTCAGTCGTCGGCGTGCATATGGGCGGATANAAGGGTCGCATGGANGAAGTCTTAGACGATTGTTATGACGAGCTTTGGGAGCTTGTCGGGTCAGGNGCTTTAGATCCACTCGTTAGTAAAGAACTGACCCTCGATAATNTGATGGAAGGTCTGGTTGACTTGTCGACACGAAAAACGACTGGCCGAGTGATGCTTCGACCGGANATGAACTGACNTATTNTCACACCCTCTAGCTCGAAACCCGAACCTCGCCCACAGCGGTTCCTGCCCANTTTCGTAGCACCGTTGGTGAGACAAAATCGATGCAGCCCAAGCGGTCCAGGATCCACTCGGCTGCTTTTTCGGCGGCACGAGTCTGACCGTCTCGAGCTTTCAGAGCGAACGCAAAGCCAGCTTGTAAATCGACCCCACAAAAGACACCTTCAGCTCCGGTCTTTACAGCGGCGTCTCCGTCGGATGCTTCCATTAGACGCGTGCACGCACGATTCGTTCCGGCTACAAGAAATGGCTCGTCGATCATGGCTTGCAACAGTCGGTTACCAGCTCCGCGCGCTCGTAGTTGAGACCAGCCACCAGCCAAATGAGATAGCGGAATGGACCAGACAGGTACCCCGCAGCCGTCCACTCCCGGTGTTTGGGCACTCAAGTCGATCCGACAGAAATCCTCTACTGCAGGAGTAACAAAGCGTTTCATCACAGGGTGGTTGGGTGAGATGTACCCCGATACTTCTGCATCGCAATGCCGAGCCATCGCAACAAAACCTGTGTGCTTACCAGAGCAGTTGTTGTGGCGACTATCAGGTTCGATACCGGCAAGAATTAAATCCTGAGCGGCTTGAGGGTTAGATGGAGCGTGAGCGCCGCACTCAAGAACAGCATGAGAAAATCCCATGAGTTCCAACCAACGATCGACAACATGAACGTGGCGTGATTCGCCATTGTGACTCGAGCATGCAACAGCCAGTTGCTCGGTTGTGAGCTTTTCGGAATCGGCGATACCTTCAGTGATTAGAGGTGTCGCCTGGATCGGTTTCAAAGATGAACGAGGCAGGGTTGGTCGAGTCGGTTCGCCCCAACCCTCAACTAACTTTCCGGTGCTATCCACTAACGCGATGTCAACCAGGTGAATACTTTCAACCGTGGTTCCTCGGGTGACCTCAATAACGAGTGGATCGTTCACAGCACCAGTCTTTCAGAGCGCACCACCAGTTGTGCTGCAAGAATCAAGTCTGTCGGAAGGTAACCCATGGGAACACTAGATGGACGATTAGCGTTAGTAACAGGTGCTAGCCGCGGGATCGGTGAACATTGTGCTCGTTCGCTAGCAGCACAGGGAGCTCGAGTGGCTGTAGCGGCGAGATCAGAGTCGGATTTAGCTCGGGTAGCGGGAGACCTCCCTAACGATCCCGTGGTCTTAACCTCAGATTTAGCTGAGCCGGGCGCTGGCGCCGAACTTGCCGCTGCCGCCGTTGAGGCGCTCGGGGGAGTCGACATACTTGTAAACAACGCAGGGGTAAGCGAAATCAAAGGCCAAGATGAAATGGTCATGCGGCTGAACTATCACGCGCCGCTTGAAACTACCAAGGCACTCGTTCGTCAGATGTCAGAACGAGGTAACGGTTCAGTGATCCATATGTCCTCTGTTGCTGGGGCCACTGGTGTCGCTGAACTCCCAACATATGGTGCTACCAAAGCTGCTCTAGATTCGCTGACTAGAAGTCAAGCTGCGCAGTACGGAAAACATGGGGTTCGAGTCAACGCTGTAGCGCCAGGGTTGATCATCACTGAAATGTGGGAGGAAGGACGTAAAACTCCTGGGCTGGCTGAAGGTCTCGCCGACCACATTGCGCTGGGGCGATGGGGGGATCCTCATGAAATCAGTTCGGTTGTAGCTTTTTTGGCAAGCGATGACGCCAGTTATGTAACCGGTCAAACGATTGTCGTGGACGGTGGATTCCATGGAGTTACCGCATGGGGCGACTACTTCTGAGTACTTCAGCTGCGGCTTATGACGTAGCCAATAGATTCGCGATCCCAGGTGTTGTCGGTCACCCCGGCATCCCTGATCGCTTGTTTTCGTATTTTGCCTGATGCGGTTTTGTCCAACTCGGCAACAAATTCGAGATATCTAGGCACGGTGTGGCGTGGCATTCTCGGAACACACCAATCTAAGAACGCCTCTGGATCCGGCGGCGGTCCACCAATAGCGATGACCGCTTTAATTTCGTCTTCGCCGCCAGCGCCCGCAACCCGCAGACCCACTGCCGCTGACTCTGTAACGCCGGGGTATTCGTTGAGGGTTTGTTCGAGTTCGTAAGACGAAATATTTTCACCTCTCCGACGAATGCGGTCTTTTATCCTGTCAACAAAGAACAGTCTTCCCTCTGGGTCCATTCGACCTGCATCACCAGTGTGGAACCACAGGTTGCGCCAGGCTTCGACTGTTTTGTCGGGCATGTTGAAATAACCGACGTTGAAACAAAACGGGACTTTGGGACGAACCAAAATTTCGCCTACCTGATCTCTTGGTAACTCAACGTCGGTATCGGGGTCAGCGATGATTACTTCAAAGAAGTCACTCAACGGTGGTCCAGCGCATCCTGGCATAACGGGGTCATCTAGATCGCTGTAGGCGACCATGTTGACCTCGGTCATACCGAAACCCTGACGCAACTTCGCTCCGAAACGTTCTTGCATCGCTTCCCCCCATTCATCTGCAACAGGGATGGCGAGGATTCGAGTCAATTGGTGATCTTTATCGTTGGGTGATGTAGGGCTTCGGAAAATGAATTCAGGCATCACACCGAGAGCGTTGGTTACGGTGATGTTTTCTTCGCGGACAATGTTGAGCCAGTCCGTGACGCTGAAGCGCTTGGTGATGTGGCATGAACTTCCAGCTAAAAGCGCTGCATATACCTGCATGAATAAACCATTCGCGTGGAATAAAGGCATGCAACAGAAGTAGCGATCTTGTTCAGTGAGTTCCATGGCAGCGACTGTGCCTAAAGCGAAGAGGTAACAGTGCCCTTGAGGCATCAAGACACCTTTAGAGGGGCCCGTTGTTCCTGATGTGTACATGATGGTGCATACGTCGATAGGGCTGGGAGTGGCTAGCCGTTCGATGTCAGGTGTCATGTCCAGTAGCGAATCCATGCGGACCTGAACTGCGTCGGCAAGAAGACCCAGCTTGGAAGTATCAGACACATTTCCGTCGCTCACCCCAACCACTGTTTCGATTTCAGTTGTTGAGGGGTCAAGTGAGGCGAAACGGTCCATAAGGCCGTCATCGACGACGACGATGCGAGGTGAACTGTTGAGCACTTGATGTTCGAGAAATCCCCCTCGAAGTTCAGTGTTGACAGGCACGAATACAGCGCGGAGTTTGTGTGTCGCGATCATCGTGATCATGAACTCTTTGCTGTTAGTCAAGAGGCCTAAAATTCGGTCTCCGGCCACTAAACCAAGGTCTGCTAGGGCGGTCGCTAAGCAGTCGGTGATGTGATCAAATTCAGCGAAAGAAAGTTTTTGGCCGTCCTCAAAGGACAAAAACTCTCGTTCGCCCTGAGTCTTGGCTTGATGACGCACAGCGTCGACTAGGGTCCACTGTTCTCTAGGAAGCGCTGGGCCCAAGTCATCAAGTTTCGGATGTCCTCGCATAGGTAGTGATCGTAGGACCTGAAGCCATAGGGTGCTGGTATGCGAAAAGGATCAGCAGTAGGCGACTTTGAGGCCGTAAACCAGTTTGGGGAACCGGTCCGCCTTTTCGATCTTTTAGAGGTCGGCCCTATCGTCCTTTTCTTCTATCCGAGGGCATTGACACCTGGTTGAAGCGCGGAAAGCTGCCACTTCCGAGATCTGACTGAAGAGTTCAAGAAAGTCGGTGCTTCGGTCGTCGGTATCAGCGCCGATCCGTCGGATCGGCAACGCAAGTTTGACGAGATCAATCAACTGAATATCCCTTTATTGTCGGACCCAAACAGGGTCGTCGCGAAGCAATTCGGTGTGAAACGACTGGGATCGCTACCCAATAAAAGAAAGACTTTCGTCATAGGACGTGACAGACAGATTGTGACTGTCATAGCGAGTGAAACGGACATGACTAAGCATGCAGATGAGGCGCTACAGGTGTTACGCGAGATCGGATAGAGCCCCGGGGTTCACCCCAACAGCCACCATTTGAACCCGTGATGTTACGAGTTCACCCTCACCCTCGACCCATCGTGAAGAACTCGGCGTTGGGTTGCATCGAAGCTAAATGAGCGAGACGGTTCGACATGGCGAAAAGGCCAGTTATGGCGCCGATGTCCCAAATATCGTCGTCGCTGAACCCATGATCTCGGAGAGCTTCATGGTCGGCCTGCTCCAAGTCTTCTGGAGTTCGAGCAAGCTTCACCGCAAAAGCGATCATTGCTTGTTGTCGGGCATCAAGATTGGCTTTGGAAGGGTCAATAGCTAGCTGGTCAGCTATGAAAGGATCTTTAGCTCTGATGCGAAGGATGGCGCCGTGAGCGACAACGCAGTACATGCAATTGTTGGCACCGCTGGTCGCGACCACAATCATTTCCCGTTCAGCTTTAGTTAGCCCGCTGTCGCGTTCCATGAGAGCGTCGTGGTATGTCATGAACGCCCGTAATTCGTCTGGTCGGTGCGCTAAACCCAAGAAAACGTTCGGAATGAATCCCGTCTTTTCTTGAATTCCCAACATCATGGACCGTAGGTCCTCGGGGATGTCTTCAAGGTTGGGAACAGGGAAAGTTGAGATCTGGTCTTGAGTCATAACAGCAGCATTACACAGACAAACTCATAGGTGGCTATAGGTATCCACGTTTTCGGCCCGAGTAGGTTGCCCACTGGCCAGTGCCGGCGGTAATTCCGCCGTCAACTGGTATCGCCGCGCCAGTTACGAAAGACGAATCGTCTGATGTCAAAAAAGAAATGACTGCTGCGACTTCTTCTGGCTGTCCGAAACGCCCTAACGGTAGACGTGCTTCCATGGCGTCACCTATCTCAGTTCCTTGAGTTGCCTCGGTCAGGCCGGTGTGGATCGGACCCGGGCAGACAGCGTTCACGCGAATGTTTAGATGGCCGAGATCTAGGGCAGCGGCTCTGGCCAGGTTGATGACAGCTCCTTTGGAAACGTTGTACGCCCAGATGCCACTGTCACCTCGAAGCCCTGAGACAGATCCAGTGATCGCGATTGACCCACCGCTAGGAGCCATCGCCGCGACAGCTGATTTAAGACCAAGAGCTACACCACGAACGTTTACGTCCATCACCCGGTCGTAGTCGGCCATTGACCCGCGAACAATGTCGCCTTGAGCCAGAATCCCGGCGTTCAATACTGCTGCGTCCAACGGCCCGTAAGTGTCTACGGCGAGTCCCACCATTTGTTCGTTGATCTGAGGGTCGGTGACGTCTCCAGCTAATGGACTTACGGAGTCCAGTTCTTGGGTCCACTCCAACGAGGCTTCTGTTAAGTCGACAGCAACTACCTTCGCCGACTCATTAGCGAGACGAATCACGGTCGCTTGGCCAATGCCCGAACCTGCTCCGGTGACCACGACTACTTTGCCTTGGTTGTCGCTCATAGAAGTCCTTCCATTTTCAGAGATTTAACAGCGATGCTGCATTCTCGCGTAGATAACGGCGCTCTATTTCTGGTGGCAGCGACCAACTAGAAATTATTGAACGCAGATCCTCCAACGGTCCACAATTTGGGTAAACGCTTCCGAAAATTATCTGTTCGGAGCATTGCCGTTTGAGGGCGGCTACGTAGTCCGCCGAGCCTGGGAAGTCATAGTGGATGTATTGGCCCGGCACCATAAAAACATTCGGTTGTTTGTAAAGAACGCCTATGGCTTCAGACACATAGGGCCAGCCTCCGTGCTGGATAACGATCTTTAGATCCGGTATGTCGGTGGCAACTCGGTCTACGTATTCGGGCCGGCAATCTTCCATGTAAGGACCTAGGAGGCAACTTTGTGTGGTCGTGACCAACATTCCCTGTTGAGCTGCCTCTTCGTAAAGTGGATATAGCGCTAGGTCGTGAAACTGGCGGTGAACTTGAGCTGTCGAAGGATCAATTGTGACACCCTTGACTCCTGCTTCACCCATTTGCTTTATGGACTCGGTAGCAGACTTGATGTCGCTTGGCTCGACAGATCCGAACGCTATGAAACGTTGAGGGTGTTGTTCGATGAGTTCTGAAATTGCGTCACCACCTACAGGGTCCAAACCCCTAATACCTGTCGGCCCTGGAACCCCTATGACTCCGAGAGCAATGCCGGCACGACCCATCTCTTCGAACATGAGATCGACCGATTGATGTTCGAACGATGGTGTTGGTTCGAGTTTCATACGATTCAGATAATGAAATGTTGTTTCTCTATTCCAACTTTGTGAACCAACAGGACGAAAACGGAAGTCAATTACGTCGTTCATGAAATCCTTCCTAAAGACGAGCAAGAGCTTGCAGAAGCAGGCTAGAACTTGAACTATGCCCCACCCTCTTGTTCCTGTGCCGACACCCGAAACGCAACCCTTCTGGGATGGGTGTAATGAGGGTGTTCTGCGTATCAACAGATGCCGATCATGCGGCGATGCATATTTCCCGCCATCGCTGATTTGCCCTGAGTGTTCTTCGACCGATGTGGAATTCTTTGATGCCAGCGGAGATGCGACTCTGTACAGCTACACGATCCAACAAAAACCGTTGGCTTTGTGGGGAAACGACTCGCCGCGTTCGGTCGCGTTGATCAAACTTGCCGAAGGACCGATGTTGACGTCGTCGGTGATCAACTGTGAGCAGACCCCCGAAGCCCTGCAACTCGATATGCCTCTTCGAGCCACCTTTACGTCCTTCGACGAGGTCACCGTGTTGTGTTTCGAACCGGCGGAAGGAAACACATGATCCCCCCAGGAGCAACAGCGATAGTGGGTGCAGCGGAGTCAACCGAAATAGGCAAAGTTCCCGACATGTCATCTGTAGGTCTTGCCATCGACGCGGCCGCAAACGCCATGCAAGACGCCGGCGTCACTGCCGCAGATATCGACGGGTTCACGTGCGGCTATTTTCCGGTTGCCGATATGAGCAGGCAGTTAGGAATCTTTCCCTCTTGGGCTGACAACACAGTTGTTGGTGGATGCTCTTGGATGTTTCAGCTCCGCAACGCAATCGCCGCTATACACGCCGGCTACTGCAACACGGTTCTCATCGTTTACGGAGAGTCAGGCAGATCAACTCGACGGTTAGGTCAAAGCGGAGACGCCGGCCAAAAAGGGGGCACGGGCCAACAGTTCGACATGTTCTATAGCGGCGGTCAAGCCGCTGCGACCTTCACCCTTCCGGTCCTCAGATACCAACACGAATACGGGCTGAGCGACGAAGACCTCGCTGTCGGTGCTGTAAGTCAGCGAGAATGGGCAGTCGACGTGCCCCGGGCTACGTTGCGTGAACCGACCTCGGTAGACGAAGTACTCGACTCTCCGATGGTTGCATGGCCCATTCGACGTGCCATGTGCTGCCTGGTATCTGACGCTGGAGGAGCAATCATCGTCACTTCAGCAGACCGGGCACGCGACTATCCCAAACCACCGGTTTACGTCCTCGGAACAGGCGGAGCCCTAGAAGCAGGAGTTATGAGCCCAGCAGGTGTTCGCGAACCCCTGCGACCAGAGTTCATTCGCACCAGCGGCGAAGCAGCGTTCTCCGCTGCTGAAGTCACTCACAGCGACATAGACCACCTCATGATTTACGACGCCTTCATCCATACACCGATCTTCGGATTAGAAGGTCTCGGCTTCGTTGATTACGGAGAAGCAGGACACTTCATAGCTGAAGGACACACCGCCCCTGGAGGGAAACTGCCAATGAACACCAGTGGGGGAGGGCTCAGCTACGCCCACACCGGTGCTTACGGAATGTTGTGCATGCTCGAGTCGATCCGCCAAGTGCGAGGCGAAGCAGCGAACCAAGTCGCAGATGTCGACATTGCTTTGTGTCACGGATGGGGTGGCTACTGGTCTGCCTGTTCCACATTGATATTCGGAGCGTCTGCTCCTTAAACACATACCAGGAGTCGTTGTTTGATTTAACGTTCCGGGCGCCACATACCCCACATTGTCGGCCCATTAGGCAGATTGATTTCGTTGGTCACTTCAAACCCGAGACGTTCATAGAGAGGAACGTTTCGTGGACTTGAGCTCTCCAAGTAGCAAGGATGTCCAGCCTTGTCGACAATATCCAGCGTGTGATGAATGATTGTTCCGCCATGGCCTTGCCCCTTGCAGTTCGGGGCTACTCCGACGGTGTTCAAATAAAAATGGGGCTCAGCGGGGTGGGTATCACCGAGCATTGACAAGCCTTCGGCTAATTCTGAGGTGCGGTCGGGGTTCGCTCCCAGAACGAGGTACCAGAGTTGGTTGAAAATGTCTCCTTCGTGGAGATCACGGCCCGGTGGAGCCCAAATAGTGCCAGCGATAATTTCGCCGACATCTGCTGAAACCCAACCGGACCCCATCCCAATAGCGCTATTAACTTCAACCCGCATCCAAGCCTGAATCAGCTTCAGTCGAAACTTTGGTTCGGGAAACATCCACGACATAAAGGGATCTTCTTCGAACGCCCGGGCTAACACGACGCTCATCTCACGTGCGTCTGCTAACTCAGCCATTCGTGTCTCTATAGCCAATGGCCCCCCTCTCGCTATGGGACTAGAGGATTTTCGTTCCTCCACCTGTCGACCCCACCATCTTCGACCGCCTCCATAATACGGCTTACCGTTAAGTCGACATCGGTGAAACTTGTGTACAGCGGGGCAAACCCAAACCGCAGCAGATCCGGGGGACGAAAGTCAGGAATAACTGACTTTTCGTTAATGAGGGCTAAACCAACAGCTTGAGCATCCGGATGGAAAAGAGCGACATGAGAGCCCCTGTTCTGTGGGTCTCTTGGAGATCTAACTTCGAAACCCGAAGAAGACAGACGCTCATCGCACAGTTCGATGAAACGTTGAGATAACGAAACTGATTTTTCGTAGACCCTCTCCATTCCGGCCTCGAGCAGCATCTCCACGCCCGGCCTGATGAGAGCAGCGGAAACCACGTGAGGTGTTCCCGTCAGAAACCTTTCAATACCCGATGCCGGTGGGCTCGAAGCATCAAAGCTGAAAGGGTCCGCAGTTCCGAACCAACCTGTGATCGGGTTGGCAAGATCATCCTGGTCTGAGCGGACGTAGATGAACGCAGGAGCCCCAGGTCCACCGTTCAGATATTTGTAGGTACACCCAACAGCCAGAGTTACCCCATCGGATTGGACATCAATAGGAACGGCGCCAACCGAATGGGAGAAATCCCAAAGCACCTGCGCATCGACCTTTGCTGCCGCATCATTAATTTCTTTCAAATTCCAACGCCAACCGGTCTTGTAGGACACATGACTCAACGACACCAGCGCTGTCGAATCATCTAGAGCATCAAGTAGTGCGCTAGTCGGATCAGAAGCAGAGCTGGTATCCACCACCTTGACATGGTGATCCGACCCTGCGCTGCCGCACGCAGAACGAAGAATTTGAATATCAGAAGGAAAGTTTTCGCTATCGGTAAGAACCGTGGGTCTTTGTGGGTGAGAACGAAGAACAGCTACCGCGGTCTTGTACAAACAAACTGAGGTGTTCTCAGCCAGAGTCACTTCGCCGTGCTGAGCTCCAAGTAGTTCACCAATCAGGTCGCCAACAGACCCTGAGATATCTAGCCACCCTTCGTTCCATCCACGGATCAGGCGTTCACCCCACTCGTGGTCGACGACCTGGGTAAGGACCTGACGTACAGCGGTCGGTTGTTTCCCCAAAGAGTTGCCGTCAAGATAAATGAGATCTGCTTCGTCGGAGCTATGAACAAAACGGTTCCGAAAATCTGCCAAGGGGTCCGTGCTGTCAAGGTGAGATGCAGGGTTCACTTCATGATGCTCACACTCTCAGCGGTTCAGGTCAATCTGATTGACACTGACGGCGAGTTACCCAGCGGCTGTTTGGCTTATGACTACCGGAACCCAGCCAACCTCAGCGCCGGGCGGCGGTTCAACAATCAACTCTTGTTGTAATTCCACTAGCTCGCCCTGGCTGGGAGGTTTGATGAACTCGGTTTGCTGGTCCCATTGGGTGTGTATTTGTTCAACTACGGACTGCAGTTCAGTTTTCTGTTGCGCGGTTAGTTCAAGTGCTTCGATTGCAGGCTGATCAACGAACCGGTACCACGTGTATCGAAGGAGCGAACCGTCGTTTAGCTGGACTTCGCGCACCTGAGGGACCGGACCATCATCGAGTGTTGGGGCGTACCCGGATCGTCGTACTGCTGTTGGCAAAGCCGCTTGTGTTGAGTTCAGCGCAGGAGGCGAGTTGGTCTTATCTTCGGCTAACCATTCGCTTTCAGGTGCTCTGTAATGGGTTGGGAAAACCCCTGAATAGTCAGACCATTGAAGCCCCCAAGCCCAACCTTCTTTTTCGTTGGTGTCCCAGTCATCGAGCACCACGAAATTTTCTAAACCGGTTACCTCTCGTCCGTCTGACTGAAGTTCCCATCGATGGGTTTGTAGTGGTGCGTGCATCAAAGCTGTATCGGCAACACCCAGTGGTAAAGCGCCGCCGTTAGATGCTTCGGCGAACTGGTCGAAGATCGCGTTGCGACCATAAAACGTCACGTCTTGATGAAAGACGGTGCGCCCTTGTTTGTCGACGGGGAAGCTAAGTGCGGCGACTCGAAGCCAGTCTTCATCTGGGGTGCCTGCGGTCAAGCCAGGTAGGTCTATGTGTGTGGCGAAGAGTCTGTATTCGGTGTCAATTGGTCGATGATCAAGTCCCCGAAAATGAGACGAAGGATGGTCCGTTGTGATTCGGCTCCATGCCTCAGGAGCCCAATATGCGACAGGGCCGCTGAAATTCTCGGACTCAAGGAACAATGTCCAGCTCTTGTCGCCGACCGTTACAGCGTTGCGCTCATAAGGCTTCGATAACGGAAGGGCTACCCAGGCAGTTCCTAGTAACGCTCCATCATTTGGTTTGAATGTGATTCCGTCAGGTGGGACAACGATTCGATTAGACAGTTGCACTAACCCAGGAAGTATCTCTTGCTGGTTGCTCCAAGCCCACCCAGGGTTAGATGTGTCGCTGGTGTAGCAATCGGTATTTCCTGTAAGGCGGAACTTTGGTTGAGTCGAAGGGAACCGAGACTGCTCCCAGTGTCCGACACCACCTTCAATGCTTTGAAAAACATCACGATAGGACGGCCCTCGTTCGGTGAGGAAATCACGAGCGAATGTGCCTTGAGGGCAAAGAGTCTCTAGGTAACGCCAGTTGTCGGGTATTAGCCACGTTCCGCTAGCAGTCAACAGACCGTGTGGTGGAAGCGTTGGAAAGGAACCCCAGAGAGCGGTGTAATAGCTGAGACCCCAACCGAAGTCTCCTTGGGGACCAAACGCGGTGGCGCGAATCTGGCCATGTAAACCCGAAACAGAAGTCTCTACTCCTTGCGGTAGAGAAACCTGCTCGAGTTGAGCATCAGGAAAGAGAGGAGCTGACCCTAAGAGGGCATCAATTCTGGGAACCGATATTTCCGAGGTGGCTCGAGGGCCTGAAACCGGGGTCTGTTCATCGAAGCTGGTTGTAGTGGCGAACGAAGGATGACGTTCGAACGTCTCATCACTCCCTATGTCGGGTGCAGCGCAGCCAGTTACTGCGAAGAGCAGTAGCAGTGCGAAAAGACGTGCATTCAACAGAGAAACGAAATGTACCGGTAGTTGTGAGGAATGCAGTACCTCTAGCCGAGAGAACAAGCCATGTCTGCGCCGCAGCACATCGGTGATTTGATCTTTCCGCAACTGTCATCGCTCGGACACCAGGAAACTTGAACTTCGGATCCATCGTCTTTGGTCAAGGTGCCGTTTACTAAAGGCACGTTACATTTTGCGCAGGTTGCGTTGACTGCCATTCCACATGAAGGACAGGAGTAGGTGGCCACGATTATCTCCTCATCGTATGAATTCCTAGATCAATTCTAGATGAGTTGAGACGAAGAAGACAGGAAACGTAGTTCAAAGTAAGAATCAAACTGAGGGATGTTTGATTGAGCAATTGTTGTCTAGGCGCGGAAGGTTGATGGCGTCTGAGGTTGAAGAGAGGGCGACTCTCGGAATCTGCGGCAAAAGATGTTGTACGCCCCCTGGGGCTTGTGCCGACATAGTAAACCCAGGTCTGCGCCTACATGATCGCTCGCCTGGATGCGGGCTAGCAAGCATGTTTTCGTAGAGCCCCAGTTCTTTTCTTAAGCGGAGGGCCGGAGATCCATGCGGCGAGGCCGGTAGCCGCCAATAATTTATTGACTGACTAGAGGCCGCCCTTCGGGGCGGTTTTCGTCATTTGGCTAACCATTCATTCACTGTTCATAAAGGAGGGCTACGCTCCCCATCTAACAAAATAAGAATGATTCGTAATTATTATGAAAGGTGGAAGTAATGGCTTATATGAGTGGGCTCATCCTTCGGGTAGCAGATGTGGATCGGTTTGTTGCAGGTTGGAATGACTTTGGCAAACAACAGTTTCTAGACCTGGGTGCCACCAGTGCACGGATTAGCCAAAGTGTCTTTGCTGGCGAAGACGCAGGCAACATAGGGCTAGCAAGCGAGTGGGATTCGATCGATGCCGCTATGGAGCACCCTGCGGCAGTTCGGAGCAATCCAGAGACGGCCGAAATGATGAAGTCAGCTGGCGTAGAAACGCTGCGTAGAAGCTTGCTTTTGGTTCAAGGAACCCGAGGCTCGCTTGAAGGCAAGTACGGCTCGCTGCTTATGGGGACAGGCGACCCGGCGACACCGGAACAGCTCGAAGCAAACGCCGATGCTTTTTGGGGGCAGATGCAAGATGGAACGAACGGAATTCAGTGGCATCAAGCGGTAGCGGCTGGACCGATGACAGGTGCGTATCTCACTATGACGCTATGTGATTCTGCAGATCAGCTCATGGTGGCAAGCCAGAAAATGTTCGCTAACCCTGAGATTCAGCAGATGATGGCGGCGCAGAATTTCCAACTCACCGGACGGAACTTGTTCAAAGTGCTTGGATAAATCAAAGCTGTTAGGCAATAGCCGCCCTTCGGGGCGGTCTTTTGTCGTTTACTAAGCGGTCATTCACGGCTAATAAAAGAAAGCTAGTTTGTTCTTTACCGAAGCCATAGGTTCGGGTCTTGAGAATCGAAGGTGGATGATGACGGCGCAAATACAAATTACTTATGAGTTAAACGTGATCCC
>PBMG01000002.1 GCA_002722565.1 Acidimicrobiaceae bacterium | reverse complement strand
CCGGCTCTCCGGCCATAGGGCCATCTCCGCCATACCCGCTGATAGATGCGTAGACCAGAGATGCATTTCGTTCCATGCACTCGTCTGGGTCGAGGCCGATACCGGCGGCCTTTCCGGGCCGCATGTTTTGAACAACGACATCAGCTTGGTCTGCGAGCTGCTGCAAAATCTTGCGCCCGAGATAATGTCGACCATCAACAGCGATAGCTCGTTTCCCGCGGTTGGTGTTGTAAAAGTAGGCGGTCATTTCGTTACGAACCGCGCCAGTTCCTCTAGTGAAATCTGGAGATGTCGGTGGTTCCACTTTGATGACTTCAGCACCTAAGTCAGCTAACAGCATCGTTGTCAACGGACCCGACAAAACGCTTGAGACATCGAGAACTCTGAGTCCATTCAGAGGAGCAGAACTTGTCATGTGGCGGTCAGGGTCGATTCGGCATGCATAGCTATAAGTAGAAGTTCTTTATCGCACCAAGAGCGACCAGTGAGCTGAACGCCGAGCGGAAGACCATTGGGTCCTAGGTGAACCGGCAAATGAATAGTGGGAACGCCAAGAGCCGTCCAAACGCGATTGAAAACTGAATCTCCGGTCGTCTTTATCAGGGGTGCTTCGCCGGGAGCGCTAGGCGTCAATAGTGCATCGAAGTGGTTGGTACTCATGAACTCTTCATGCGCTAGTCGGGCGGAGAAGAGAATCTTCTGAGCTTCTAAATAATCGTCATGACTTATGTCGGAGGCCTTAATGAACATCTTTTGAAGCAGGTCACTAATGAGGTTGAGGTGGTGAGTTCGTTCCCAAGCGAACACTCGGAAAATCTCGTAATGCAAGATTGTGTTTGCCGCGTCAAAGACCGATTCGAGGTGAGGTAATGGGTCTATGGTCACGACTTCTATCCCATTTGCTGCCAAAGCTTCGCAGGAATAGTCGAGAACCTTAAGGGTCTCGGGTGCAGATGCTTCCCATTGGTGAGATAGATAGCGCCCTACTTTGTGGTTCAAATTTTGTTCTGGTGTCGGGGACCCGGTCATGGCGCGGAACATCGTTGCGCTGTCAGCGACATCTTGGGTGAACCATCCGATTGTGTCGAAAGCGTAAGACAAGGTTGCGACGCCAGCTAGTGGCAACAGGCGACGACTGGGCTTAAAACCGACGACTCCACAGAATGCGGCGGGTCGAATTACTGAACCGACTGTCTGCGTTCCGAAAGCCGCTCGTACTTGTCTGTCAGCGACAGCGGCGGCTGACCCACTGGAGCTACCTCCAGGACTGTGAAGCGGGTTATGTGGGTTCGTTGTGATGTTCGGTGTGAACAACGCGAATTCTGTAGTTACTGTTTTCCCCGTTACAACCGCCCCGGCTTCTCGAGCCATCGCTACGCAAGCTGCATCACTAACAGGTCGATGACCTTTGTAAATAGGCGAGCCACGCTCTGTAGGTAAATCGAAGGTATTGATAACGTCCTTTACGCCGATCGTCCAGCCCGACAGCAACCCGTCTGGTGCAACCCCGAATGCATCAATGATCTGCTCGTCGTCGTGGCGAGCGGTCCAAGCTAGGACAGTTGAGTCACGCTGGGTAACGCGTTCGAGCTCGGCTGCCAGATCATCTTTAGTGCCCACAACCCAATCATTGCTCACCAGGAAGGGTCGTCGCTCGTCTTCTAGCGCTGAATGGCTAACTTCAGAAATTCAGAACCTAGCTACAAACGTCACCGTGGGTATCTTCGAAGGTCTCTGCCTAAAGAGAATTGTTAACTGAAGTTGGTTCCACCATTCACCTGCAGGGTTTGACCGGTGATATGGCGGGACGCCTCTGAGCTCAGAAACACGGCTACATCAGCTATTTCGTCTGGGGTTGCCATGGCTCCGAGTGGGACAAGGCCACTCGCTGCGTTTATTTCTTCTTCAGTCATTCCATCACGAGGTTGCGCTGTGTCGACGATGCCCGGAGCGATGGCATTTACCCTGATGCCGTGAGGAGCAAGTTCGGTTGAAACCGATCGGGTAAAGCCCAC
Organism: Acidimicrobiaceae bacterium; assembly: GCA_002722565.1. GTDB lineage: Bacteria > Actinomycetota > Acidimicrobiia > Acidimicrobiales > Poriferisodalaceae > MedAcidi-G3. Next base: position 128,536 of record PBMG01000002.1, on the reverse strand, counting down.
GATCGCTCCTTTGCTTGCCGCGTAATGAGTTCCACGAGCGGAGTTGCGAAAGAAAGCTACAGAGGACAGGTTCACCGCTGTTCCTGGTTTTCCTGCTTGGACCAGTTCGCGAGCCATTATTTGTAGGCAACGAAACCCGCCAACGACGTTTATGTTTTGAACTTGATTCCACTCATCGTCGCTGAGGTCCAAAAACGAACTTCTCGGAAAAATTCCGGCGTTGTTTACGAGGAGGTCTATGCCGCCTAACTCCTGTCCAACCTGGAAGGCCTTCATACAATCTGATCTAAGACCAACATCGCCTTGCACTACCCGAGCCTCAGAACCGAATGATTCCACAGCGTCACCAACTTGTTCGGCTGCATCTCGATCATCAAGATATTGAACAACGACAGAAGCTCCTTCGCGCCCTGCAGCCTCAGCTATAGCTCTGCCGATTCCTTGTTGGGCTCCTGTGATGAGAGCCACTCTTCCTTGAAGTGTCGTCATTCCGCAACATTACTGATTTGAGATACGCCACGTTTATGGGCTGACAGGCTGCCACGTTGCATTGATGAATGAACGATAATGGTCTGCATGGATTTGGTAATAAAACACGGCACCGTTGCGACCGCTAGCGGCGGCGCGGTGTTGGACGTGGGTGTGCAGGACGGTCGAATAGTTCAATTGGGAGGCAATATGTCTGCCCCCCAACAAATAGATGCTGAAGGCATGTTTGTTCTACCCGGCGGTGTAGATCCCCACGTTCACTTGACTCCGCCAAGAACTGGGCCAGGGTTGGATAGTTGGTCTGACAATTTTGAAATCGGTACGCGTGCAGCATTAGCCGGTGGGGTTACCACGGTAGGAAACATGTCTTTCCCTCGTAAGGGCGAAACGATGAGTCAAGGCCTTGACCGAGACATCGAAGACAGCAACAACAATTCGCTCACAGACTTCTTTCACCACCCAGTGCTACTGGACCCTGACGCGACAGCTCTCGAAGAGATCCCTGAGCTTGCATCAGCAGGTCACCCCAGCATCAAAATTTTTCTGTCCTTTAAACGTTTCGATAGAAACGTCGACGATTTCCTTCGAGCGATGCGTGTTGCCGCTCAAGCAGATTCAGTAGTTCTCCTGCATTGTGAAGATGCGGCATTAATGGGTTGCTGTGGAGAGCTAGTTCGTGAAGCTGGCTTGAATTCGCACCGACATTACCCAGAGACCCGGCCAGTTGTAGCGGAACGAATCGCTACTGAACGCGCAGTCGGATTTTGTGAAATTAGCGGCGCTGCCACATATATCGTTCACCTTTCGAGCCAAGCAGCACTTGAGGTTTGCCGAGCGGGACGGGCGCGGGGTTTACCCCTTTATGTTGAAACACGTCCGATCTATCTGCATCTTGATAGGTCGCGGTTCGACGAACCAGATGGAGCGAAATATGCGGGAGCTCCACCGCTGAGAGAACAATATGATCGAGATGCTCTCTGGGCTGGAGTTGTTGATGGGGCGGTCAGCACGGTGGCCACTGATCATGCGCCTTGGACGTTGGAACAAAAGCTGGATCCCACTTTGGGACCGGCGGAACTCCGCCAAGGGATGGCCGAGCTGGAGACGAGCTTGCCTATGCTGTGGTCACTTGGCGTAGCCACTAAGAAAATCTCGTTGAACCGGTTTGTTGAAGTGATCAGCACCAACCCAGCGAAATTGTTCGGCATGTACCCACAAAAAGGTTGTATAGCTCCAGGTTCAGACGCTGACCTAGTTGTGTTAGACCCAACCGAAAAACGGATTATCGATGGATCCCAAATGCATTCCGCCGCCGGATATTCGCCCTATGACGGATGGGAAGTAGAGGGCTGGCCCAAATTCACGTTGAGTAGGGGAGAGATAGTCGCCGAAGGATCCTCGGTTGACGCGGCTCTAGGTCGAGGGAAACTGGTTCCAAGACGACCATTTGAGCGGCCTTAACGAAACTCAGACGTTGGACGGGGGTGCAATGATTGGGTCTTGAAATGTTTGGACCTCTACCAGATCGCCGACTTTGATTGTCGATCCAGCCGGACCAACGCGACAGGCCATGCCGAACAACCCGTTACCTTCCATCATTGCTTTCAAATTGCCTTCGAGGGTTGGAGCTTCGCTGCACCACCTATACGCCCGTAAGGCGACCGCTGGTTCGCGTTGCCTTTCGCCGGACTCTTGGTCGATTTGTGGAACTGCGCATCGAGGCCAAGGAACCTCAGCTGTCAAACTGGCCGCGCCAATGGTTAGGTCATGCCAACTATCTTCAATCCACGCTTCGCCGGCATCAACGATGATGTTTGCCCTGAACCGCTCAATACCAAAAGGCTCCACAGCTCGCTCTTGTAGCCACCGCAAAGAAGCAGAGTTAGCTAGCAATACAGGCGCCAAGTCCACAAAGGTGATGTGTTGCTCGAAAACATCTATAGACGATGGAGCTCGATGTTTGGAGTCGTCGGTTACGGCGGCTAAACGGTGAGATTCACCTAAGAAGTCCGAAATCCAGGCAGCTGCCTCATCGCCCCCATCGACACCATTAACTGGTCGCTTACCTACCAAAGGTAAGACGGTAACTGCGGCCGCATCATCGGCACTTAACGTGACCGACCCGCGACCAGATGCTGACAAAATGACGTCGTCGCCATCAAGAGCGGTCTCAATGGTAGCCAACGAAGGATGCGTTCTTTGAGTGACGCAACTGCCCTCGGAATCGACTATTTGCCATTCTCGGTCATGAGCCAAACCGGTACTCAGTATCGAAGCTTCATCTACTTCGATCCGTCGGCAGGACTTAACAGGATGAATATGGATTGCTTCCACTCGAATCTCGCTCATGGGCCGACCGTAGCAACACAAAGGATTCGTTGCTTTGAGTGTTTGAAAAATTGGAAACCACGAGTGCTTGGCCGTGGGATGGGTCTCGTGCACACTTAGCTGTATGAAGTTCGCTGTTGGGGTCGTTTGTTGTTTGCTGTTTCTGTCTGCGTGCGGCGGAGGAACTACAAACAGTGCTGACACTTCAGCGCGGTCTTCGGCGACCAGTTCAGGTGAGGCGGCTCCGACAACCACCACGCCCGCTCCAACAACTACTGCGGCCACTCCAACAACTACTGCGGCCGCTCCAACAACTACTACGGCCGCTCCGGTTACGACTGCTCCTCAAACGAATTCGCCTACGACTGCTTTGGGTTTGGAACGACCCGACGGTCCAACTGAGGCTAAGAAAGCACAGTGTGAAGACAAGGGCACTTACACGTATTGCACCGGTGAAGGGATGCCGGTCGTAGTAGGGGCCCCGGATCTATACGGGCAAGTCATCGAATATTCACCCGAGATGGTCTGCGCGGGTGACCTGGATATCCGCATATGTGAAGAAGCGATGCACGCCTTACTGCTCGCCATATCGGTCTGGGGTAACTACGGGCCTCTCGAGTACTACATCACCGGTATAGACGAAGATGCTGGACAGGCCTTGGTCGATTTCTATTGTGAACGAAGGGCCGAACGTAACGGGCATCGCCTGTCTGACTGCGTACAAAAACAACAAGAGTGGGGCATGGGTCTAGAGAACGCCCGTTTCAACAATGAAAAGCATTTGGAGTCAAACTCGACCGGTGGGGCTGTGTTGGACTGGGAGACTCGCCAGTTGAACATCCTGCAATTCACCGCAGGTCTCCCATGGGGACTCGACGAGTCTTACCTGGGTCCNAAACCCACCACAACGGGCTATGNCGCACAAANGNNGGTCTTTCATGAATATTTTCACGGAATCCAGCANTCAGCTTTAACTTCTCCGAACGGAGCTGCTCGGGATAGCAAAGCNNNGCCACGATGGTTTANAGAAGGCANTGCGGAGTACATGGCNCAGTTGGAAACACACCGACAGCGAGCTAANGGCAACTTAACGTTGACTGAAATCGGTGGTCANGGCGACTATGACTTTCACNNNTGGATGAGAATCTACCTTCAATTGTCGAAGCAAACCTTTGCGCGATGTGNCGGGTTCNTAGCCGATAGCGGCTGGGGCGACAAATGTGACGACTATTTCGCAGCTTACGGCGCAGGCGNATGGGCGATCGCATATCTGACCAACAGATATGGCGAAGACTCTNTCCTTGAGGTNCTNTATCCAGTGATTGAAGAGAAAGGCTTCGAAGGTGCGTTCTTGCACACGTTCGAGATGACAGTCGAAGAGTTCTATGTTGAGTTCGAAAACTTCTTCGCACTACCTGAAACTGAACAGATGGCCATACTCCCTCAGTAGCGAGGGGTTTATNGTCGTTTAGCTTTCTCCAGCGACTCGTTTAACCCTGTCACGAAAAGCTTTGANCGAATTCGCAACCAAAAATCCGGCGATGAGTATTGTGGCAAGTTGAGANAATAAGGCCCAGCCAGTGCTACCTCTGCCTATAAGCGAACCCAGACTTCCGATCACTGCTAATAGAGCGATNGCTGCCATTGCGTGCATGAGATGATGGCTGAGGTCTGGTTTCTTCGCAGCCAAAATCCCCAATATGAGAAGCAACGCNCCGACNAATGCCGGTATGAGGGAAGTCNCNCTCCCAGAGTCGGAGACGATGGTTACAACAACACCAAGTGCAATTAATAGTCCGCCGCAAATTGAGGTTTGNTTAGCCATTCTTAATCCTGTCGGTCGAGTTGACTCANAACCGACGGTAATACTGTTNAATCAAAATGGGAACCTCAAATCGAGTCAAACTTTGAAGCTTTCAGGATCGAGTTTCCGACCAGCTTTGGCCACTTTGCACATCAATATCGTGTGGAAGTCCTAGGACTCGCTCGGCGACAATGTTTCTTTGAACTTCACTTGTGCCGCCGCCAATTGTTAATGCTGGGGAGAACAAAACCCCGCCATGCCAACTTTGCCATCCCTCAACTACAGCATGTGCGGTAGGGAACTGTGCGTTGCCGCCCAATGGACCGGTGTCAGTCAACATGCCATGGGTCCCAGTTAGGTCTTTTGCTAGCGCCATAACGTTTTGGCCGTGTTCGTCAGCCAAAGCTTTACGAACTGAAGCTTCAGGCCCGGGTTGCCGTCCTTGAAGTTGGGCACTTAAGGTCCTCAAACGAATTAGACGTAACACTTCACCCTCCATGTGGAGTCGCGCAGCTCTATCTCTGAGCGTTGGGTCAGATATCCCGCCCCTGTCACGAATCACATTTAGAAGGTCAAGTGCGCTTGGTCCACTTCCCCACAAGGCCCCTTCGCCCGATAGCGAAACGCGCTCGTTGCCCAAAGTCACTTTGGCAAGGCGCCAACCATCGTTCTCGTCTCCTATGCGATTCTCGACCGGCAGTTCCATGTCAGTGAAGAAAGTTTGGTTAAACGAATAAGCGGTGGTCATATCAACTATCGGTTGGAGCTCTAACCCTGGAGTGTCCATCGGGCATATGAAGTAAGAAACGCCTCTGTGTTTAGGGACATCGGGATCGGTTCGCGCAATCAGTATTCCGAGCTGACTCCGATGAGCGCCTGATGACCAAATCTTGGAGCCGTTTACGATGTAACGATCGCCATCTCGCACCGCGCGGGTAGCAAGGTTCGCTAAGTCTGATCCGCTGTCAGGTTCGCTGAACAGCTGACACCAAATCTCTTCTCCAGTCAGGATCGGCCACAGATAACGATCTTGCTGTTCAGGGGTTCCACCGAACAAAATAGTCGGGCCAGCCCAACCCAAACCAATACCTCCAGCTGCCCGTTTAACGCCGGCTGCCATTAGCTCTTCATCGATAATTAACTGATGAATGGGATCAGCATCTAATCCGTAAGGCTTCGGCCAATGTGGAGCGACATAACCTGAACGCGCTAAGGCTTCCTGACTTGGATCTCCGTTGTGTTGACCTAGCCAGTCGCGAATTTCTAGACGTCTGGGATCATTGTCGCCTGGCCAATCAAAGTCCATTGACGGAGAATAGAACGATCAGAGCTACAAGGGCTATCGAGATCTATTAAATCCTTTCGCCGTGATCTTCCCGAAGCCACTTCGATTTCTAGAAATGAATCCGAAATGAGATCAATGACCGTTGGAGATGCCTTATTTGTGGCGCAAGCACTTCCTATCAATGCCTAAGGTGATGTGGCGTCATTAGCCGCAGAGAAGAAAAGGGATGACCGTGGAGGACTACAGCAGCGAAGCAGCAAACTTCAGAGCTGAAATCAAAGGCTTTCTAGACACAAATCTGCCAGCACAATGGGGCGGTATGGGTGCGTTTACGCCCGAAGAAAGAAAGTCTTTTGTTGCAGGTTGGAGAAAAACTCTCTCAGAAGAACAATTGTTGGCTGTCGCTTGGCCATCGGAGTATGGGGGTGCTGGGCTGAGCCAAATGGAACGAACCGTTCTCGCCGAAGAACTAGCGGCTGTAGGAGTACCAAATGGCACTGATAACGATATTTTCTCAATCGGAATGATCGGTCACACAATCATTGAGTGGGGGACTGATGAGCAGAAAAACCACTTCCTGCCACGAATTCTTGATGGAAGCGATGTCTGGTGTCAGGGCTACAGCGAACCTAACTCTGGGTCAGATCTAGCATCGCTTGCGACTCGAGCGGAACTTGATGGTGACGAGTGGGTCATCAACGGCCAAAAAATCTGGACATCTCAAGGACATAACGCTAATTGGATATTCGTGCTTTGCAGAACCGAACCTTCGGCAATCAAGCACGCAGGCATTTCGTTCTTGCTGTGTCCCATTGACCAACCTGGAGTAGAAGTTCGACCGATTGTCAACGCGTCGGGCCACCATGACTTCAACGAAGTGTTCTTCAATGAAGCTCGAACTGCCAAAGAAAACGTATTAGGTGGTGTGAACAATGGTTGGGCCGTGGCTAACACACTGTTGGCCTACGAACGCGGTGATGACGCCACTACCAACGGAATCAGATACGGCGAAGAATGGCAGCGGTTAGTGGAGGTCGCTCGAAGCTATAAAAAATTAGACGACCCAGTAATGCGCCAAAGATTTACAGCTGCCTATACCACAACTCAGATCATGAAGTTCATGGGTCTACAGACCGTCGCGCGCTCGATGCGTGGATACAGTCAGGGTCCAGAATCATCACTCAATAAGTTGCTGTGGTCTGAACATCACCACAGATTTACTGAGTTAGCGATGGATGTCATCGGCATGGATGCGACCGCGCCATCAGGCCGCGATGCAGCCACCGGAGTGGGGGTTGACGACGTTGGATCACCATTTTCATCGCAGGCCTGGGTTACGACATTCATCGGAGCCCGACCGGGCTCTATCTATTCAGGTAGCAACGAAATTCAACGAAACATTGTTGGTGAGAGAGTTTTAGGTCTACCCAAAGAGCCACGAGCAGATGTTGGGCCTTGGAACGAAACGAAACGCTCCTGAACTACTCGAGCGCTTCAACCGACGCTAGTTCCGCGACCCTTTCACCGTCGTAACCCAATAATTCGGTTAAGACTTCGAAGGTATGTTCACCCAGAAGCGGAGCTGGGCCTTTGGGGCCGTGACTGCTTCGAGACAAAGCGAAACGAGTATTTTCGACGATGCACTGACGATCGGGATGCTCAAGCCAAACGAATGCCTCCCGATGTTTTAACTGCGGGTCGGCCAAGCACTCAGCGCTGCTTTGCACTTGGTGGGCGGCTACCCCTGCTTCCACCAAGAGGCTCATAACCTCACCTGCTGACTTACTCGAGGTCCACTCCGTTACAGCCTGATCTACAAGGATTTGGTTGTCTCTTCGCCCGTTTACAGAAGCCAATTCCGTATTGCTTTCAAGGTCGGCTCTTTCCATCACCCGACACAAACGTGTCCAGTGAGCATCGCTTTCGACTGCTATAGCTACCCATTCATCGTCTCCCAGACACGGGAAGCCTCCATGGGGACTCATGTCCGGATCATCATTACCCATCGCTGCTGCGACCCGACCCGTAGCAGATGCCTCAATGAGTGCTGGTGCTATGAAATGAAGCGCCGCTTCAGTTTGAGCGAGATCAATGTAATCACCTGACCCCGTTCGCCGTTGCTTATCTAACGCTGCTAACAGTGTCGCCAACATGAAATGGGTCGATGTGTAGTCGGTATAAGCACCGAAGGGACCTGAGGGGGCTCGATCTGGCCATCCAGCCAACCCGTAGAAGCCCGACAGCGCAGCTCCCAAGTTGCCGTATCCAGCGAAGTTCGCCGTTGGTCCGGATTGCCCGGTTAGACAGGTAGACAGCATTATTAGCCTCGGGTTTAGTTCTCGGACCTTGTCCCAGCTCAAACCCCAAGAGTTCATCTTCCCAGGAGAGAAGGAATCGCACAGAACATCGGCCCATCCGATGAGGTCATAGATGACCTCCAACGCTTCGGGCCTGTTCATATTGAGGGCCAGCGAGAGCTTGCCAGCGTTAGCGGTGTCGAAAAGAGCTGACCGCTCAAGACCAGGTTCGTTATCCCATACCGGCAAGAAACCTCGAGCGGCGTCCGGCTTGTGTATCGATTCGATCTTGACCACTGTCGCACCAAGGTCTGCCAAAGCTCGGGTAGTGAAAGGCCCAGCTAAAGACCACATAAAGTCGACCACTTTTATGCCTTCAAGAGGGGCTGAAGGCGCAATGTCGCCGAACTCAGATAAAGGGAGAGTCCTTGCTGCAGCTAAGACTTCTTCAGTGTTTGCCCCCAAACCCGACACCCGACTGGCGGCCTTTAGGGGTGTTTGTTTGGTGAGAGCGAACCTACCAGGCACTTCGATTTCCTCACCTCCTAACTCGATGCGATCAAAATAAGAACGATGGCTGAGTTGGTCGCTTGCTAGAACCTCGCCTACATCGGCGATAGGGGCCATGAGGAGTTTGCGTTCCATTGCCACTTCTAAGAGCTCAGCCTTGGTTTTAGATGAAGTGCATCTTGCTACTGACTCTTTTGCTTCTTCCCATTGCTCGACTTTGACATCCCCTGACTCCAGCATTGTCGCGAAGTTCACCCAGTCCAGATTTGCAATGTCGGGTGCAACAAACCCCTCCTCCAAAACCCAGTCCATTAAGCGCGCCGTGACCGGACCAATAGCATCACCAAACACGTGTGTAATTGAGACGAACCCGTCTTTAGCTGGGTATACAAGCCGTAGATCGATTGGTCCGACCGTGGCACCACCACCGCTTCTTATGGGCGTCGGAAAGTTACATGCTTCGGCTAAGACTCCAGCTTGTGTAGCCATGGGTATGACTTGCTGCGCGGCGACATCAACAACTTGGCCGAGACCGGAGCGTCCACGTTCGAAAAGGGCGGCCACCACTCCGCCCGCTAAAACAGCAGCTCCAAAATGAAAAGCTTGCGGGACAGACACTCGGAGAGGGGAGCGGTCAGCGTCCCCAGTGAAGGCCATGGTGCAAGCTGCAGCCATAAGAGTGAGATCTGTCGCAGGCCAATGGGCTTTGGGTCCAGTGTGTCCGAAGGCTGTAAGTGTCCCCACTACTAGTGCCGGATTGCGGTCCAGCAAACTTTGACTACCGAGCCCTAACTCCTCGAGGGCGCCGGCACCTTGCGATTCAATGAGACAGTCAGCACCTTCGGCTAGGTCGAGTAAAATGCTTCTGCCTTCAGGAGACTGGAGGTCTAAGACAACGGACTTCTTACCGCGGTCATACGCGAGGTGCGTTAAGGAATTACCTGAATCATCAAAAGGACCTATCGCCCGAGTGATAACACCCGCAGGCGGCTCTATCTTTATGACCTCAGCTCCCAACATGGAAAGCATCAACCCAGCTAAATGACCTCTTTGATCTGTTACATCTAAAACCCGGTATGCAGAAAGCATTACTCGGTAACCCCCCCCCATTGCTCTTTCACAGTCTGCCCTGTAACGGAGGGATAGGTCCATGCGGGATTAGTCACTGGCGTTGAAAACATTCCGACACATGAACTAGCGCTACTTCCTCACCTCGATTTCCACCGCTAATCAAGGCGTGACCAATCCCGCATGGTGCTAGTTCGATGCTCGAAACACGACCAACCAGAGGAAATAGAGCCTCCGAGTCGTCGAAGAAACGAAACAAAGTCGCGGATTGTCACCCCTTAGCGGCAGCGAAACCCTTTTCTAAATCTTCAATGATGTCTTCAAGGGTTTCAATTCCGACCGATAACCGAACCAAACCGGGTGTGACTCCTGCATCGCTTTGTTCTGATTCTGTCAATTGAGAGTGAGTGGTTGAAGCCGGGTGTATAGCCAAACTACGAACGTCGCCGATGTTTGCGACGTGGCTATGGAGTTCGAGTCCATCAATAAAGTTGCTTCCCGCTTCGGAACCGCCGCGAATTGTGAACGCCGGAACCGAACCGTAGCCACGCCCCCCTCCCAGGTCTTTTAGGCGCTGATGCCAACTGCTTGATTCCAGCCCTGCGTATTGAACATTTTCGACTTGGGGGTGATCTTGTAGGTACTCCGCGACGCCCTGCGCATTAGCGAAATGGCGTTCCATCCTCAAACTGAGAGTCTCGAGCCCTTGAAGAAAATAGAAGGCGTTTTGGGGAGAAACAGCGGCGCCGAGATCACGTAGCAGCTGGACCCGCGCTTTTATGATGTAGGACCCAGCTCCCAACCCTGGCCAATAAGCCAGGCCGTGATAACTCGGGTCCGGGTCAGTGAAGTTTGGAAAGCGGCCGCTAGCACCGAAATCAAAGTTTCCGCCGTCAATAATCACGCCACCCACCGAGTTGCCATGGCCTCCAATAAATTTCGTCATTGAATGGACCACAATGTCGGCTCCGAGTTTCAAAGGATTGAGTAGATAGGGGGTAGCGATGGTGTTGTCGACCACAAGTGGAATTTGTGATTCATGTGCGACTTGGGCCACACCCACAATGTCGAGGCAGTCGTTGCGCGGATTGCCAATTGTCTCTCCGTAGAAGAGTTTCGTATTGGGTTGGATAGCTGCTTCCCAAGCCTCAAGGTCATCGGGGCGGTCTACGAAGGTAGTAGTGATGCCCATTTTAGGAAGCGTGTAATGCAGCAGATTGTAGGTGCCTCCGTAGAGAGACGCGGACGCCACAATGTGATCACCGGCTTCCGCCAAGTTGAATATCGCGAGCGTTTCTGCGGCTTGTCCTGATGCAACAGCTAAGGCACCAGGAATCCCGATAGCGGTATCTGTTCCGCCCTCCAAAGCTTGAAGCCGAGCCTCAAGCACCATTTGGGTTGGATTCATGATCCGGGTATAGATGTTTCCTACTTCGGCAAGGGCGAATAGGTCAGCCGCGTGATCCGTGTCTCTAAATACATACGACGTGGTCTGATAAATCGGTACTGCTCGACTCCCAGTGGCAGGATCAGGATTCTGCCCAGCGTGAATTTGTTTTGTGTCAAATCCCCAAGTCGTGTTCATTGTGGTCTCCTTTTGTGCTGGATTGCCATAGGGCGGACAAAAGGGCTTCCGTTGCCGTGAGAAAACAAAAATGATCTCTCCGGACACTTTGTTGCTTCGGTTCCAAACCTCAGCCATATCCCTACAAAGTAGGAAAGCACCTTGGGTGTCCACCCCAGGTTGCTGGGCGCACAGCAGTGCGCCGCTCTTGATAACGGTCCTATCTCAGCACTTCTGTCCAATCACCGCAAATAGTTTGAACAATTCGTCGCGAATATTGCAGCATTGAGAGTCGATGTCTCTGACACACTGAGGGCATGGCGAGATTTCAGCGGGTGAACGAAACCGATGGGGACGGAACCTCTCGTTTGGTGAGTCTCGAGGTCACAGATGATGCCGTGTATCGAACGTCGAAAGCGCAAATGTGGGAAGGACGCCTTCCTTTAGCCGCCCTGATTAGCACCAACATTTCGCGCGACGGGTCTTCCGACCTAGTGACAGTGGAAACTAAACATGGACAAATTCAATGGGTTCTTAAAAACGGTCAAAGCCTGATCGATGCCATCGAAAGGTCCAGAGGCTGACCCGTTCTGCGAATTTCTAGTCTGACGAACTCTCCGTGGACGTCGACGGTTATTCAGCGCGAGGTGTGTGACAAGGCTTAGTCTTGGGACGGCGAGAGAGGACTCCTCCATGATTACTTCAATGCCCCGAATAGCTATCGCTGTAAGCGATTTCGAACAAGCTATGACAACTTTCAAAAACCAGATGGGTATGCACGTCGTCGATTTTTCTCCTGAAACTGTCCCGTCTCTTGGAGCGCACGTTGGGATGTGTCAACCGGTTGGGGGAAGCAACATTGAGCTCATGGCGCCCTCGAACCCCAACGAACCATTGAGCCAAGCCCTGCAAAAATTCCTTGACCGGCGAGGTGAAGGGATCTACGCAATGATGCTCGAATCCCCTGACCCCAACGCCGAAGCAGAAACACTTCTGAGACGGGGTATCAAAGTACTTCCGCTCATGAGAGGTGCCGGCGGACGCGATATTCATCCCAGCTCCACTCACGGAGTATTGATCAGGATTTATCCCGACGATTCAGTTGCCCAACCAGAAAATCCCTCGAGCGCATCACCCCATTACACGGGAATTCAGAGAGTAGTTGTAGCAACTCGCGACGCAAGCCTTGCAGGTGACGTATACACGCAAGGCTTAGGGCTCGCTTCTGACCCGCCACAAATGGATACCGACAACGGAATTATTAGTTGCATTGTGCGACCACCTAAAGGCGGCCTCATCGAACTTGTTTCGCCAATAGATGTTTCTAAGCAGCCCGCTCAGGAACTCGAATCGTTCCTCGGCAGTAAAGGCGAAGGAATCATGGCGCTACATCTCAGTACCAGTGAGGGTGCACCACAGCGCGACTTCAAAATGTTTGGAACTAGCTTTTCGATCTCGTAATAACCTAAGAAAATTTTCCCCCAACACAATCAGGCAAGGCAAATGCCAAGCCTCCTATCATTAAGAACGTCGCGAAAGTGCAAGGAAATTTAGAAATGACGAACAACATCGAATCGGATTATGAAGTCATCGTCGTGGGCGCCGGCGTCGCTGGCATCTATCAAATCAAAAGACTCACAGACATGGGAATCAAGGCGACGGTATTAGAAGCCGACCCTGATTTAGGAGGGACCTGGTACAACAACCGGTACCCCGGTGCCCGGTTCGATTCGGAAAGCTATACCTATGGTTACTCGTTTTCTCGAGAAGTTCTCGACGAGTGGCATTGGAAAGAAATGTTTTCCGGGCAGCCAGAAAATCTGAAATACCTCAACTTCGTCGCCGACAAATTCGACCTGCGAAAACATATGCAATTTAATTGTCGGGTTGAGTCAGCCATCTTCGACGAAGCAAGCGAGTTGTGGAAGATCCAGGTATCCGATGGACGCGACCTCACGTGCCGCATTCTGGTACTTGCACTCGGTTTGCTCTCCCAACCCACGATGCCCCGTGTTGAAGGCGTGGAAGACTTCAAAGGCCGCTCATGGCATACCTACGGATGGCCGCATGAAGAAGTTGACCTAAGAGATCAGCGAGTCGGCATCATCGGTACCGGAGCAACAGCAATCCAGGTCATCGGTGAAATAGCTGACAAGGTGGGTGACCTGACAGTCTTTCAGCGGCGGCCGAATTGGGTTGCTCCACTCAACAACAGCGAAATCAGTGTTGATCAGATGAACGACATTCGGGATCGTTATGACGAGATCTTCGAGACTTGTGCTCGTACGCCAGGCGGATTTGAACACGAACCGGACCGAAGAGGCTTTTACGAAGTGAGCCAAGAGGAACGGTTCGAACTATGGGATCGTCTTTACGAGGAGCCTGGCTTCAGTATTTGGCTAAAGAACTTCAGAGAGATCTTTACTGACGAAGAAGCCAATGCCGAAATCTCTTCCTACATAGCCGAACGAATACGAAGTCGCGTTGATGACCCAGCTGTCGCGGAGAAACTGATCCCCAAGGATCATGGTTTCGGTGTTCAGCGGGTTCCTATGGAGACTGGCTACCTAGAGGCATATAACCGCGACAATGTGCATCTAGTTGATATCAGCGAGACTCCACTTGAACGAATCACTGAGAAAGGCATCCGCACCACCGAAGAAGAATTCGAATTCGACATAATCATCTATGCCACCGGATTCGATGCGATCACCGGTTCGTTCGACCACATCGATATCCGAGGTCGAGATGGTCTTACTCTGAGAGAGAAATGGTTTGATAACCCCACCACATTCCTCGGAATGATGGTTTCAGGGTTCCCGAACCTGTTGATGCCGTCAGGCCCCCAGAGTGGTTCCGCTTCAACCAACTACCCTCGCGGAATTGAAAATGGAGTCGACTGGTGCACGGAACTACTGGAGTACATGTGGGAAAGAGACCTCACCTATCTCGAAGCAACTGAAGATGCTGAGCAACGTTGGACCGACCACGTCATCAAAATGTATTCGGTGATGCTTATGCGGAAAGCTCAGTCGTGGTTCACCGGCTACAACAGCAACGTTGAAGGTCACGAAGCTGGAAAAGTTCGATACATGGTTTATAACGGAGGGACCCCTAAGTATGTCGCCTCTATTAGCGAGGTTGCATCGAAGGACTACGAAGGAATTAGGTTCTCAGCCGATGCTAAAGATCGCGGTGAACTGTTAGCTGCTGACTGAAACGTTCACTTGGCAACGTGAGAGAATTTGATCGACTAGTAGCTGTCGCGTTCGCCAGCCAGTTCTCTGATATTTCGAACACAGTCAGAGCAGAGATGTCGACGGTCGTACACGCTTTCATTGCGGAGGCGACCAAATCGATCTGCCCACTGTTCGTTCCATAAGACAGCGTCATCTTGCTCATTTTCGGGAAATAACGAAAAGCTAACTGCGCATAATTGACAGACAACGAGACCTAACTGGTGCAATAAGGTCGCACGACTGCTCGATTGAGGACGGTTTAATGGCGCTGGAACTATTCGCCGGCAATCGTTCTCGCTGCCAAGTCGAATTAGTCCTATCTCTAGGTGCAGAGCGGCGTTGATCTGCTCTTCGTCGAAGTCTTCGTCCCCTAGGTAGCAGGCTAAATAGGAACGATCTGCTTGGATCGAATGCGCTTTAGCTTCACCACACGCTGAAATAAATCGTTTAGTGGAGGGTCGAATTATCACTGAGACCACTTCGAAATCTCCACGAAGTTGACCGCCGACGTGACGGATACCTACAGCATCTGGACGGGGATTGGAAACGGATTTTGGGACCTCTGGCGTTAAGAGGCATTTGAGGCCTGAGGAGCTAAACAGCCATGAAGATACGACTTCCTTCAAGTTCTCTTCGGCAATTTTATTAGTCGAAGGCTTAGACATGTTGGCCAATTTTCTCGCTGGGTTGTTTCGATTGAGTCGTCACTGCTGTCGCAACTCTAATGATGTTTTTGAATGCTTAATTGAACCACCAGAGCAGATTGTTACTCCCATACGGTAACTAGTAATAGTTTCTGGCCTCCTGAGGTGTCCTAAAGTCATTTCATGAAGTTCCTCTCTCAGGCGAAGGTAAATAACAAAAAGCTGCAGAGCTTTGTTGATCTGGCGAGTTCTCGCAGAAGCGTCAGAAGCTTTAACCCAGGACAACGAGTTCCTAAAGAAACGTTAGAGAAAATTGCTGATGCAGGTCGGTGGGCGCCTTCGGGAGCGAATTCTCAACCATGGGAAATATGTGTAGTCGAAGACCCTGAACGAGTCCGTGAAGTTGCATCGGTAATGGCCAGCCAAGCTGACCGACTCAACGAACATTGCAAAGGATTTCCACATGTGCATAAGAAACATTGGGTTCACGATTCGATCGCTCTACTCGCTGTGTTCGTAGACCCGCGTTGGGCCGCAACGTATCCGGTCGCTCTCGACTCTGATCTAGACCGAGTTGAATACGAGGAAAACCGTTCGAATATTTTGCTTGTTTCAGTTGGGGCGGCGATTCAGAACTTGCAACTCGCTACTACCGCAGCAGGTTTAACTAGCGCGTGGTTATCTGGAGGAGGCGAACCTCAAACGGCCCGTGACTTACAAGAGCTGCTTGGTTTCCCTGCTACCCACATCCCATACGGCATAGTTCCTGTCGGATGGCCTCGTCGAAAAGCTGAGAGCAGGTGGCGCCGGCCGATCAGTGAGACAGTCCATTGGAATAGGGCAGTGGAAGCGAATTTGCGAAACCAGCACGACATCGACCACTACCTCGCTAAAGAGCGACGACATTCGATCTATAAAGATGCGACAGCCCGCGATCAGCATGTGGAGAGAGCACCTACCGCCGGAGAAATCGACGCAGTTGAAGACGGAAATCTTTAAATATTTGGCCACGCTCAAGGTCGCGTTCTCGCAGGTCCGCCAATGACCCGCAACCACAGTCATCGATCTCAGGATCTCCAAGGTGACGATGAGGGCACCCAAGTTCGTGATCCAAAAACACGACGCATTCGTAGTAGTTGCCGTCAGCGTCTCGTCTCATGTAGCGCTGAGCGCCACCAGCAAAACGACGATCGAACCTCATGGGTTGAGGGTAGTCGCCTGTCGGCCGCTGCTGGAGGAGGGTCACCCTGTCGACACAAAAGAAGCCATCTTGATTCTTCGGCTCTTAACGGTTTGACTGGAACTCAATCAAAAGAAGGGAATCGCAGTGATATCTGTTGCAACTCGTTGGGAAGGCACGCCAGAAGCAATGCGTGCAGTAGAGGCTGGATCTCGAGCTGCCAAGGCTCAACACGAATCTTGGGGAGCGAAAAACCCGCGGCTGATGCGTCCAGTGACCGGCACCGGCGGTATGGAAGTGGCCCTATACGTCACAGACTTTGACAGCATGGAAGACTATGGACGTTTCTGGGACCAAGTTTCAGCGAGCGACTGGTTTACTCAACTGCAGACTGATGTGGCGGCAGCTTTCCCAGGTCTGCGGATGGCCGACACAATCGTTATGTATGACGCCATCGCGGACTAACAACTCATCTAAGCGATAGACGAAACTAGGTTAAGGCCGCTCCATAGGTGGAGCGGCCTTAACATTTATCTAGAAGTGATATTGCTTGATTTATAGGGCTCGCACGTTTTGGGCCTCGTCGCCCTTTCGGCCTTCACCAATCTCAAATTCAACCGCTTGGCCCTCTTCTAGCGAGCGGTATCCCGATCCTTCGATGTTTGAGTAGTGGACGAAAACATCATCTCCGTCGTCACGAGATATAAATCCGAAGCCCTTTTGAGCGTTGAAGAACTTCACTGTTCCTTGTGGCATTGATTGCCCTCAATTTCTTTCTACACGAGTACAAAATAATTCTGCAAGCCTTGACCCTACTTAGCGTCATGTTGATCGCCAAGAGGAAATTCGACTTTCTGCAGTGTTGAGGGGATCGACCTCAGCGTTAGTAGTCCCTAGCCCATAATCGTGCGTTAATTTGTCTGAGCGAAAGCTATGGACGTCGAGACTTTGGGCCCGTCCGCCGCTATGCACTTATTGATCAGTTTTTACAAGAAATGCTGCAAGGTAGGTCGTAATGGGCAGAGCTGCTACAAGTCCAATTGACCCACACAAAGTGCGGACTAGCTCAATGGCGATCAGTTCAGAGTTAGCTACATCGGCAAGAGACTGTTCAGAAACAGCGAATAACAAAAGCAGCGGGATGCTGGAACCCGCGTACGCCAATAAAAGAGTGTTAACGGTCGATGCAATGTGTTCTCTGCCAATACGCAACCCCGAGATTGCCAGTTGGCTCGCCGATAGAGCACTATTTCGTGCTCGCAACTCGAGAACAGTAGCTGTTTGAGTGATCGTCACGTCATCTAGCGCTCCCAAGGCTGCGATAATCGTGCCACCAAGCAGGAGGCCTCTAACATCGAGACTTTCCGCTAGGAAAGGAAGGACAAACGCTTCCTCGCTGGAATAGCCGGAAAATTTCGCCAATTCAAAAAAGGCTGAGGAAATAGCCAACGTAAGTCCCAAGGCTGTGAGGGTTCCAGCGAGGGCAACAGTGGTCATGAGATTGAACCCATGGGTGAAATACAGGCTGAAATAGGCAATCGCTGCGGCAGCTACGACGCACACTAGAACAGGGTCATTTCCATCCAACACCGAGGGTGCGACGAATTTGACCAGCACGAGAACCGTTCCGGCCATAGCCAATAACGCCAACAAACCCCGGATCCTGGCCAACAAGATCACTGTCGCTGCGAATAAAAGGATCAACCACCAAAGGGAGCCCATTCGGTCTCGATCCTGGTAGTAGTAAGAATTGGTGGGAGCATCGAAGCCGAGAATGACACTGTCGCCAGCGGCTAGGCGAGGAAAAGACGGATCGAAAGAGGTGTTCACCTGAGGCAAAATGACCAAAGAGCCGCTTTCTGGACCTTCTTGTAGGACGACCGTTACGTTTCTGCAGGTTTCCACTTCGGAAGATATTGAATAGCCACAAATAGTTTCGGTGGCTTCATGAACCGTTGCTCTAAGTAACTGAGAGGTCAACGTGATTTGTTCAGCGTTCCGCTGTATCTCTGCGGACCTCTCTTGGTTTGGCCAAAGAGTGATAACGCCGATGAGCGTCGCAACCGCTGCCATAGCCACTGCGCCAAAGATAAGACGAAACGTTAGAGACTGTGTGACGCCATGCATCCCGAAGTTCAGATTTAACGAGTGGCTGTGACTATGAGAAACGTTGAGATCCTCAGGCTCTTCTTCGTTCATTCGGTCTTCCAGTTAACGCCCGGTGGCTTGCTGTGATCCTAATGAACGAAGCGAGGTGCGGTCGCGCGCCGAAGCTAAACAATAAATCTGTGAGGGCGCTGTACCCACACCAACGCTATGGGCGGCTAGACGGAGCGTTTCGCTGTTAGGGTCTGGGCCCCCAGGGGGCTGATTGCATGAGCTGTATCTCTTGTTTCTGCAGCAGCGGTCTCAGTTGAACTGCAAAAGCCATGAAGTCATCGTCGGTGAACAAGTTCTTCCAAAACTCACGCCGTTCGGCGTCATCACTGAAACGCCACAGATGGATTAGTTGGTGCAGGGGTCCGGTGTCCGAGACAAAGTAACCGACTAGGAATCTAGAGTGACCTCCGGCCTCAAGAGCTGGCCAGCCCTCGTTGGAGTACAACTCAAGAACTTTGTTCATTTGACCCACATGCACGTCGTAAGTCCGTCGCTCATAAAGCTCTAATCCACTCATAACAAAACCCTAGCCCGCTTGGTCCGGCGAGACTTCATGCTTGGTTGATCAACGATGCTCGTGTTTTCGATAGACGAGATTTTTAGCGAACCCACTCGTGATGAGCATCGAGATTTCGGTAGGTCACATTGGAAGCCGCTTGTTCCTTAGCGGCGCCTTCCTGTGTGGCCTCGAGGTCGTTATTGTCGGAAGCGGTGTCCCATGATTCGAACTCGACGATACTTAAGATCTTGTCGGGAGCATCGCGGTCTGTGCATAGGGTCAATTTCTTGACTTTGCTGTCATCTCCAGTGCTCTCGAAATAACCTTCAATTTCGGAGCGTGCCTCTTCGATATCACCGCTTTGCTCCACGATTTGAATAAATTTCATCTTTCCACCTTCTTAAGAGTTATTGGATCTAAATCGTTCGTTCTAGCAGGGGTTTCATTCTCGTTCAAAGTGGCATGGACTTCGCTGTGAGGGCGCATAGCTGAGTCACCGCCTCCAAGAAACGAGTGAAGGTCCGTGTGATTTTTTTTATAAATGGTCTAATTGGCCGTACTGTTTAGGGTTAACTCAGGAGCGTGGAACCAGGTGTCCTCAGAAATCAATGATCTAGAACGGCTCATAGCCTTGCGAGATTCGGGTGAAATCGATGAAGAAGAGTTCACCGCACTGAAACAGCAGATATTCGCGCCAGAAGCAGCCAGTCAACCCAATAGTGAAGAACGAAAACAACTTATAGGCCTCACTGTTGTGGTGACGCTTCTGGTTTGTGGGGCGGCATTTGGTATCTACAAGGCTGTTTCTGGTTCTTCAGATGAGAGATCTCCGCAAGAACAAGTATTCGTTGACCGCTTCGTATCGAGTGGCGCTGCAACCGGTTTTGGTGGACTGGATGAAATCGGGTTCGAATCTTCAGACGCTCGCTGCGTCGGTAACGGCCTCGTTGACCGCGTAGGGATGGACACCTTAAATGTCACAGGTGTCGGTTGGCTTACCTCCGACGAACTGCCGCCACAGTTGACAGAACCATTTCTTGAGTCCATGAGTGACTGTGTCGATCTTAAAGAACTTGCTGCGATAGGCATGGCTGGGGGCGCCGAGATGGAAGTGGCTTTGTTCGCTTGCGCTTTGCAAGATTTGTCGGAACTGGAATTAATTGAGCTCTTATTAGCAGCAGACAACGAGTTGGAGCTTGATGATGACGCCGCAGCCCGAATTCTGTTCCCCGTCATCGGAAGCTTGTTTGATTGTGCGGCGGAATTACCCGGTATCGACCTTGACGAACTTATGGATTTTGACTGGTAGAACCGCTCTGTCGGCCCACATATGAGCCGTAAAAGTGTATAGCTGCAGCGATAATGCATGCCCACGCACCCCACCCCAAGAACGAAGTCTCAAGGATGAGCTTGAGTAAGAGAGCGCCCATCATTACCGCGCTAACAAGGAACAGCACCTCTTCCCAGCTTTTCCCTTTGGGGCTTTCGGGCAATTTGTCGCTGCCCAACGCCTGGGCATAGGAGACCAGCATTGATATGACCACCGCAAGAAGGGCGACAACCCCCAGTAAGGCATTTGGTGCTTGAATCGCAGATTGCGACAACCCCCAAGACCCTTCCCCGAATTGGTGCCATGGAGCGAAGATCAGGAACAGCAGAAGAATTGGGCCGCTAGGCAACATGAGTTGAAATCGTCGTTCAAGATTCTGAAAATCCATGTCCATTCCTTGGCTTAGAAAACAGGTAGTTAAGTACTGTGTGTACGTAAAGATAGTAAGGGATCGGACGGGTCTAGAACGTGCATTCAAGCCATACGTAGCTCTTAAGTTTCTGCACGGTCAATGGTCTAAAGTCATGGCGTGTCTGATGAAATAAGCGCAGAAACAATCAATCTGTTCGTCGCCGGTTGTTTCCCAGAGTTGGGTAGCCGGTGTATCGACATCGGTGAAGAATTCGCGGTAGCCGAGTATGACTTGACGGATGTTGCTCGACGCCCCGGAGGTTATATTTCTGGACCTGACCAGTTCCGTTTAGCTGATGGTGCCCTTTGGTTTTTGGCGTTGAGCGCTACCCGACAGCTTCAAGAGATGACTGTGACGAGCGAGCTTTCGATTAGGTACCTGCGGCCCGCGCTTGGCGAGAAGCTGTTTGCGCGAGCCAAACTTGACTCCATCAGCCGACGAAGTGTCGTTGGGTCGGTGTCGCTGTGGTGCGATAGTGAAGAGAAAAAGGTTTCTGTTGCGCAGGGAACCTACTCATTGCCTCTGGCATAGGTCGGCTGAACTTAGATAGCGTTCTCACCACACCAATCAAATTAATCGTGATGTCTTGCAAACAAACCGGGGGGTTGCTGGGTGCTAGAACGTTTTCGAATTCTTGACCTAACCGACGACAGGGGTCACTTCTGCGGCATGATCTTGGCTCAGTTAGGGGCTGAAGTAATAGCTATCGAGCCACCGGAAGGGCAGCGATCCCGATATCAGGGACCCTTCGCCGGAGAAACCCAAGACATAGAGAAGTCATTAACCCATTGGGCCTATAACCGAGCGAAGCAGTCTTTGGTACTGGATTTCGATCGACGCCAAGATGTTCAAAGATTCGAAGATCTTGCTGCAACATCAGACGCTGTTGTGGTCTCAGACCCAAGAACAGTAGACCTAGAGTCGCTAGGTCAGAGACATCCGCATCTGGTGACCGCCTGTATCTCAGGATTTGGTGAAACCGGCCC
This sequence comes from Acidimicrobiaceae bacterium, assembly GCA_002722565.1. Taxonomy (GTDB): domain Bacteria; phylum Actinomycetota; class Acidimicrobiia; order Acidimicrobiales; family Poriferisodalaceae; genus MedAcidi-G3. Next base: position 106,741 of record PBMG01000002.1, on the reverse strand, counting down.
GAAATCTGACTGGGCGGCGAGCGACATCATCAACACCGCTGCTAGCGGGACTATGGGTATTACCGGGGACCGAGATCGCGCTCCGGTCAGATTATCTGTCCCACAGACCTGGCATTTCGCCGCTTCCGACGCCCTGTGTGGGATCTTGCTGGCATTGAGAGAGCGCGAATCTTCTGGGACGGGGCAACACGTTGATGTAGCGGCTCAACACAGCTATTTGATTGCTTCCCAATACCAGATGCTCTACCCGTTCGCGGGTGCGCCCAGCACGCGTCGGCTTTCCGGGGGTGCGGAAATAGGACCAATCACATTGAAATTGGTATATGAAGCTGCCGATGGCCATGTGTCGATTGTCTTCCTAGTTGGCCCCACAGTCGGCCCGTACAACACTCGGCTTTTCGAATGGATGGAAGAAGAAGGGATGTGCCCTGCGGAGTTCCGAGACGTGGACTGGGTTGGATTTGGAACCCAACTGCTCTCTGATCCCGATGCCCCCGAGCTATTAAATCGAGGAGCCGAAGTCATAAATGAATTCACTAAAACGAAAACCAAGGCAGAGCTCTTATCTGGGGCGTTAGATCGAAACCTCTTGCTTGGCCCTATAACAACAACTCGTGAACTTTTGGACATGGAACATGCAGCCGAAAGAGATTTTTGGCGCTCCATCGAGGGAGTTAGGTTCGCCGGACCGATAGCGCGACTTTCGGATGCGACTCTCGTAACAGACATAGCTCCGCCCCGACTTAATCAACACAACTTCCAACAACGACAGACGAGCGAGACACCTGCCGCTACCGCCACAGTCGGCGCGGTTGAACCCTTGAGCGGCATAAAAATTTTAGACATGACGTGGGCTATTGCCGGCCCATATGCATCTCGCATCATGGGTGATTTTGGTGCTGATGTGTTACGAATTGAGTCTGAACTCAAGCCTTGCATCATGCGTGGGGCTGGCCCCTTTGTCGACAACGAAGCTGGAGCAGATAGCTCCCTCAGTTACCTCTCTATTAACGCTTCAAAGCGTTCCCTCGCTATCGACCTCCGAGATCCACGATCGATCGAAATCATGAAGGAACTCGTTCAGTGGGCTGATGTTTTAATCGAATCTTATTCGGTCGGAGTTATTGGACGTATGGGCCTTGGCTATGAGGAACTAGAAAAGATCAACCCAGAATTAATCATGGTCTCAACCTCGCTTATGGGCCAAACAGGTCCGATCAGGGAAATATCTGGATTTGGGAACATCGGAGCAGCCGTCGCAGGATTTTTCCCGTTTGGTGGATGGCCTGATAGGCAACCGTGTGGACCTTTTGGTGCTTACTCCGACTATATCTCTCCTCGCCTGACAGTGGCCCTCGTCCTTTCGGCTCTAGACAAGCGAGAACGATCAGGTCGAGGTCAGCACATCGACTACTCGCAGATGGAAGCAGCAGCTCAATTGTTGAGTCCAGCTTTTCTGCATGACGAAATCAACGGAGTTGAAGGCGGCCGAATCGGCAACAAGGACTTTAACTTCTGTCCACATGGCGCCTACCCGGTAATCGGAGATGATCGATGGATCGCTGTTGCATGCGAAACACAAGCCCATTGGGAGGCATTGGCTGAAGTAATAGGCGCACGAGATCTAGCGTCACTGAGTTATGAAGAACGACGGCAACGCAACGACGAAATCGAAGCCTTAATTACTGAATGGAGCAGCCGACAAGACGGCACCGAAGCTGAATTAGTGCTGCAGCAACGAAAAGTGCCAGCTCATAGAGTTCTCTATGCACCCGAAGTTGCTGAAGACCCGCAACTACGGCACCGAAAAGCGTTCAGTCAAGTAAGCCACCCTCACCACGGGCAAGTTTGGATCGAAGACTCAGCCATACACCTCTCGCGAACTCCAGGAGGTGCTCGATGGGCAGCACCCCCTGCCGGCGAACATTTGTATGAAGTCCTCACAGACATCCTTGGTCGTGACCCAGACCAAGCCGCAGAACTCATAGCGGCTGGTATCTTCACATGAGTTTTTCACAGGTTTTTAAGGAGCGAACTATTGACCCCCGACCTTTACAGAACCTCATTTAGGAAATCCACCCAACGGATAGCGGAGCTTGCCAATGAAGATCTCCAAGCTCATATTCCACACATTAGGAACTGGGATGCAGGCGAAGCTTTAGTTCATGTGGGGCTGGTCTTTTCATTTGTAGGTCAATCAATCACCCAGGGCGCCCCTATCAGCGATCAAGGTGTAGCTCCATGGGCTAATGACCCAGCCAACCAGCCCGACAAGTCTGATCTTGGTCAGTGGTTTACGGAAGTCGCCGAAACACTAGATGCGACCATATGGAGCCACCAAGAGGACGAAGAGGTCTGGACATCAAGCAAGCAAACAGATACAGCCAAGTTTTGGATGCGCCGAATGACCCAAGAAGCCGAGATGCATCGCTGGGACATAGAAGCGGCCTACGGTGATAGTCAACCCATCAACCCTGATTTGGCTGTAGATGGTGTCGACGAATTTTATGACTTCTTTGTCGAAGAGCGTTTAAGCACAGCTTTCTCAGGTGATGGCTCTGTCCACCTTCACGCAACTGACGCTGACGGAGAGTGGATGATTACCCGAAATGAAGCAGGAGTTATCGTCGAAAAAAAACATGGGAAGGGCGATGTAGCTGCTCGAGGGCGAGCCAGCGATTTACTCCTATTCGTGTGGAATCGACAGAGCCATTCAGTACTAGAAACTTTTGGAAATACAGAACTCCTCGATGAGCATCAACGTCTTTTGCAGATTTAAGCGCTGATCTTGTGGTCAAATAGAACCGGAGGAAAAAAATGGAAGCACCGTCAATAGCTCAACTACTTTGTCAGCAACTCGACGAAGCAGAATTTGGTAAGACAGGTCGACGTTCATTCTTCGAATACCGCGACACTGGTTTAAGCGACCTAACCAATGGCGATTATCGCGCTCAGGTGATGCGAGCGACAGATGTCATGGAGACAACAGGATGGCACTATCACCAATGCGACTTGCAGTTCGTGTATGTGTTGAACGGCTGGGTAGATCTCGAGTTCGAAGGCGGACGTTCTGAACGGGTTGCCGCTGGAGCAGCGTTATCGATACCGTCAGGTATGGTCCACAATGAGATCAGCTGCTCGCCTGACTTCGAAGCTCTTGAAGTGGTCGCGCCTGCGCAAATGGAAACTATTCCCTGCGAACCGCCCGCATAGCATCACCTAACTCAAACTCTCAGCGACACTGTCGATTGCTAGCCGAGTGGCATGAACCATTTCGTCTAGGTGACTTTCTTCAACGATGAATGGAGGTCCAAACATGACAGCGTCATCGAACACCCCAGACCCAGACGGATAAATCCAAACCCCGTTGTTAAGCGCAGCATTGGCTACTGAATCAGCAAAGGCCGCTGATCGCGGAAACGGCTCGCCCGTTTCCCGATTAGCGACAAGGCCGAGGCCCTGCAACAGACCCCGCCCTCGAATATCTTCGACATTGGGGTGATCTCGAAATTCGTCTTCGAGCCGCTTCCGTAACGCTTCGCCCATAACAGCTGCTCGATCCAACAAGTTCTCTGTTCTCACTATCTCAAGCACTTTGGCTGCCACGGAACAACAGAGATCCTGGCCGGCAAATGTATAAAACATTAAGGCCAGGTCTGTTTTGCCTATTGGTTCAACGACGTCGGGGCGACAATAGACACCTCCGATTGGGACGTAACCGCCACCGAGCCCTTTCCCTGCAGCGATGATGTCGGGCGTAAACCCAAGCGCCTCGTGCCCCATTTTTGTCCCAAGTCGACCGAAACCAGTCATCACTTCATCAGCGATCACAAGAATGTCATGCTTGGCACATATCTCCGAGATCCGCGTCCAGTAATCATCCGGTGGCACATAGGCACCGGCAGCAGCCCCTATAACGGGTTCCCCTATAAACGCGCTGATGGTCTCAGCACCCTCTAGCTCGATCACTTTTTCTAGCTGGTCGGGGTCGTAATGACTGGTCTTAGGCATAGAAGGCAGTAACTGCTCCAAGCCCTTGCGTCTCCGATCATGTGAACCAACCGCCAAAGCCCCCATTGTGGCTCCGTGGTAGGAGACGTCACGCCCAATCACCTTGTGTCTTTTGGTTCTACCGCATGCAACATGATGGAGTTGAGCGACTCGGATAGCGGCATCCACCGACTCAGAACCACCGCTAACAAAGACACACCGCCATGAAGCGTCTGGTAGCCAGTGGTCGCTTACTTCTTCAACCAATGCGACACGGGCTTCAGTTGCAAAGATAGGTACTACATAATCCAACTGGCCTAAAGCTTCAGCCGCGACCCGAGCTATCTCTTGCCTACCATGGCCGATGTTCGTGACAATTGCTCCACCACCGGCATCAAGTATTTGACGACCGTCCGACGTGTGGAACCACACGCCCTCGTTGTGGGTGACCAGAATTGGAGATGAGCCTGGCACGAGCGGAAAACGAGAAATATCCATGGCCAAACACTACTTCCATCCCCGTTTTCAGGTGCTTGTCATGGTTCACTAAAACTGTGCGTTACTTAACTCGACCCATCGTTGCTGCGCTCGTCGCTGTTTTCATATTGGCTAATGGCGGCGGCCTCTTGGAGCTTGTCATCGGAGCGATTCTGTTCGCCCTCATAGATCTTGGCTCCCGTTATGTAGTCAAGCGCCTCAGCCGAACATAGAGACCAAGATGACAAGGACCATCAATTGACACTTGACCAAATTGCCAACTGGGCACAAATATTGGAAGCAGTAATTCTTTCGTTATCGATTGTTTTCATTGGCGCTGAAGCTCGTCAGACGTTGCAACACAGTCGGACCCAGTTCGGTCATGGCCTAACAGATCGACTTTACGACCGATATTTTGCGATCTCCCGAGACGCAAGCTTCAGTGAGTTCCTAGTAAAGGACTGGTCTGGCGACGACTTACAGGGGGAAGAATATTTTCGTGCCCTCAACTTGTTGGGCGCGGACCTTATCGACCTGTTCGATACCTATGACGCGTGGAAAGAAGGGCTAGTTGGACGAATGCATGTTGATATGCGTATGCAACTGATTCGATTGGGTGCTTTCCTTTCACCAGTCGGAAGAGCGACATGGGATCATTGGAAAATCACGCGAGATCAAGAATTCTGTGACTGGTTTGAAACCGAGGTCTACGGAAACACTCTTTCGAACTAGGCCCACAGTGCAGTTGCGCCGAAGAGGGCGCTCGATCGCATATGTGTTTTCACAACGTTGATCTGCAGCGAGCCACTAAGTTGATCAACTATGAGAGCAGTCTTATGTAATCAATTTGGACCACCAGAAGATTTGGTAGTGAGCGAGATACCCGATCCGACACCTGGACCTGGAGAAATCCTCATAGAGGTAAAGGCGGCACCGGTAACCTTTCCCGACACATTGATGTTGGAGGACAAATACCAGTTCAAAGCTGATTTACCATACGTTCCCGGTTCTGAAGTAGCTGGAGTTGTCACTGCTTTAGGTGAAGGAGTGGACAACATAGAGACAGGCACTCGAGTTGTCTGTGGTCTAGGAGCGGTTGGTGGTTATGCGGAATTCGCAGTTGCCAAAGCAGCAGCAGCGCGAACTTTGCCCGACGGAGTGAGTTTTGCCGATTCCACCGGATTGCTCTATGCCCACGGAACTACCTATTACGGATTAAAGCAACGCGGCAACCTACAAAAGGGAGAAACACTTCTAGTTCTAGGAGCAGGGGGCCACGTAGGGTTATCCGCTGTTGAAATCGGAAAGCTTATGGGAGCGAGGGTTATCGCAGCGGCCTCCACGGAGGAAAAGCTGGATCTCTGCAGAGAACGGGGTGCCGATGACACAATCAATTATGGGCAAGAGAGTCTCAAGGACAGAGCCAAAGAGCTAACAGACGGTGCCGGAGTAGACGTTGTGTATGACGTCGTTGGTGGCGACTACGCAGAACAAGCTCTTCGAGCGATTGCATGGGAAGGACGTTTCTTGGTCATCGGCTTCACTGCGGGAATCCCCTCGATACCTTTAAATTTAACGTTGTTGAAGAGTTGCCAAATAGTGGGCGTTTTCTATGGGGCCATGACAGCACGTGACCCTGAACTGGCAAACGAAATAGCCGAAGATCTCCTGCAATGGGTAGATAGTGGTGACCTCAGGCCACACATTTCGGCTACCTATGGATTAGACGGAGCCTCGGAAGCTTTGAGAAGTCTGATCGACCGTAAATCTATTGGCAAGATTGTTATTGAGCCGTAGGCAGCTACACGGAGTTAACCCAAATTCTGGTTTTAACCACCAACTATGAACCGTTGGTGAGTGCCCTCGGATACCAAAACCTCACCGTGGGTTACCCTGATATTGAATACGAGCCGCTTGCGGTCGATCTCTGCAAGTTCAGCTGCCACAACGACTTCCTCACCCGAAGCGACCGCTGCTGAATGGCTTACACATACATGGATCCCAACCGTTGTTTGGTCACTTTCTAGATAACTCTGCACCCCGAAAAGACAGGTCCCCTCTATCAGTCGAACCATGTCCGGTGTGGAGAGCACTTTGTTTGGGAGGTGGGGCGGCGACATGTCGTCAGTTACTTCGACGTTGTCGCTGAATAATTGACCGATCTGGAGTTCACTCATGCGCATGAGGCTAGTACCCATCGCTATTTCGGTACTCAAGAAACTGCTTAGAGCGATCGAACAGCAACGAGTTGATTAATGCAGTGGTTCCGTAGAAGCCCAATCAACAAAGTGTCACTAAGTAGTAACGAATCTTCAAGCAATATCGCTTGACTCTGCACTAGCTCGATTGCCAGTAAGGAGTTTTAAGTGGTGATGTTTGATCTGTGGCGTCTGGCCTTGGACTAAGAGAAATAAAGCTTCCCTAGCCAGTCGCTGTGCCTGCTGTTCAACAAACAAAGCAGAGCCTCCAACGGTCGCCACTAACGCCGACGTAGCACGAACACATAAATCACCCAAGACGGCCCGAGCTTCTGGCAGCTCCTCTGACGTAGCGGAGTTGATTCTGTTGCGAGCGTCACTTAGCTGTTGATCGAGAGGGCTTGGTCCGAGCAGATTCGTTGCCCGTGAGGCCACGCCAAGAGGGTTCGAGCCGTTCGAACGCAAGCCGTGACGGTATTTTTCCGCCCAATCAGAGAAAGCTTCCACCGCAGTTACTGACTTCTCTGATACAGGGTGATTATCGAAACTGAGCTCAACAGTGACCGCCGAGTCAATAGCCGCCAAGGACAAACGGCGACTTGTGAGTGTCTCACACTCCTTAGCGTCAAGCATCGCCCACACAATCGAGTCGCCATGACGAGCAGCCGTTAGAACCACATCAATGTGACCCCAGCCGGTAACGAACGGAGCAGTTCCAGAAAACAGCCACCCGCTGCCTGTAGGTTCCGCGCGCAGTATGGGAACCCCGGGCCGGTTTAGGTGAGCGAAAGCCACTCCACCTCTGGCTTCTCCACTAGCAAGAGGCTCAGCCCATCGAGTCTTCATAGGTCCGCTAGTTTCTGCCGCCGCCTTGCTGGGTCCCGCATGTTGAGCCCATACAAAACTGGTTGTTAAGCAACCACCCGATATTGCTTCATGAACGGCCCATTGAGTCTCAGGTGAAGCACCCATTCCACCAAACTCAGGTGGGGCGAACAGGCCATGAAAGCCAGCTTCACAAATCAAATCTAACTGAGCAACCGGCACGGTTCCTTCGGCATCAACTTCGAGTGCTTTCGGGAAAAGCTGTTCGTCGGCCAGAGCTACAGCTCGTTCGACGAGTTCATTATCTATTTGATTCATCTTCATCGAATAATTCGTACACAACCGGCGAATAAAGGTGTCCTAAACCTCGTTCTACTATCTCATTGAAGCGGTCGCGAACCAAACGAGCGCCAGCAGCATCTACGGAAACCTCGTCAGCAAGGGCTAGAGCGTAGTCAAGGTCCTTGACAGAGTAGGTAGTAGGAAAGCGATCCGCAGGGTAATCGCCTGTTGTCATAAAAGAACCATGGCGTCTTAGAGCGAAACTGTCAGCTGACCCTTGACCAAGTAAATCCAGTACGCGACTTCGGTCAACGCCGGCCCGTGTCGCAATAGCCATTGCCTCAGCAAGAGCCGACACATTCTCAAATAGCACCATGTTGTTCATGAGTTTCATGACAGTCCCTGTCCCCACCGGACCACAGTGTGCGACATCTGAGCCCATGTGTCGAAGCCACGGAGCTATCTCACTGAAGATCGCATCTTCGGCCCCGACCGTGATCGACAAAGTCCCGTCAATAGCGTTGGGAACTCCTCGAGCCACTGGGGCATCAGCAAAATGAGCCCCCTTAGACCTAAGAACCTCAGCTACCTCAAGATTGATCGCCACAGTGGCTGTTGTGCAATCCACAATTATTTGTCCAGGCCGAGCGTGTTCACATATGCCTCCGGCGCCCAGACACACGCTACGTGTCTCCGCTTCCCCCGGTACACAAACAAAAACGATGTCAGCATCACCTACCGAAGCCAAATTGTTCGCTCTGACCGCGCCAGCGCTTACCACCGAGGCCACTGCTTCATCATTGATGTCATAAGCGACCACCGGAACCGGTGACTTTGCAGCCAGATTCGCGCACATCGGTCCTCCCATTGCTCCCAGACCAACAAATGAAACGAGATCTATCGAGGTATCTGCCATAAGAGGATTCTCTCGCACAGCGAGGCCCCGATGACGCCATCTAGAGTGAAAAGGGGGAGACTCTATGAGCGACAAGCAACAAAAATCAGACTGGGACGTTTCAAAATTCAGAACATATTGTGCTGAAGGTGAAACGAAGGCGCTCAATCTAGGTAACCGAGGCCCGATACGTTTCACTCCAGATGGACTTCTTGATCCGAACATCTTGAACGCATACGAACAATTCGGCTTCTACGTTTTTGAGAACGTCATAGACCAAGACGAACTAGAGGAATGTCGAGGAGAAGTTGACCAACTATTAGAGCGGGCCCCTTGGCCCCACCGAGACTCCAAAGTAGATCGCAATGGCAAACCAGCATTAGGGCCGGAATTCGCAGTCAACCCATGGGTCATGACTAAACCCCTCAGCGATCCGTTGGGTGGAACACGAGAAAACAACGGGAGACATCCAGTCAAGATGTTCGAACCCGAACCAGGAGCTGATAGTCCAGCTCACGTGCCGTATCTAGTAGCAGGGTGTTTGCAACTACTTCCGTCCTTCCTGCGGATATTTGGTCATCCCGACATTCTGAGAGTGGCTGAGGCGATAAACGGACCAGATTTCACGCCGTTCACGGAAGTGCTTTTCGTAAAGGAACCTGAAATAGGTCCATCGGTTTCTTGGCACCAGGATGGACAAATACATTGGGATCACCCCCAATGGGACTCCAATATCCATGGTTACAACGTCCAAGTTCAGTTGTACGGAAGCACACCTGCGAACGGTGTCTGGGTGCTACCTGGAACTCACCGAGAAGGCAAGGTAGACATAGCTGAGCGAGTGTCGAAAAACGACGACTCAGACTGGTTTGAGGACGCAGTTCCGTTGGTGTGTAAGCCTGGAGATGCGTTCATCACAAATCGACAAACGGTCCACGGTTCGTTCCCGAACACTTCTAAAGATCGTCGCATTACGGTTAACTTCGGTTTCCACCGGTACTCGTCAGTTATCGGTCAGACCGGCAAACTAAGCGGAGAAGGGAACCAATACACCGAGGATTACATACGGGAAAGATGTAGATGCATCCCTTTGGCGATAGACGCCCGTTCACAGCGTTTCCCGAATGAAGAACGCTATACCTATCAGCCCTTCGCAGGTTTAGAAGATCAATATCGCTATGGCCCAGACACGATTCGAGATATCTTGACTGACTACAACCTGCGAGACCTTGGTATTTGATAATGACCCTTAGCAATGAAGAACAAACATTTTCCGACGCAATTGAAGTAGCGAATATTCCTACGCTTCTAATGGTTTTGGTCCAGCTAACCGGAGAACTCCATTGGTTGGAAGAGCCATACCTCCCTAAACGACATCCAGGGTTAGGAGACAATGACACTGGTGGTCTCGAACCTCGACATCAGCAAGAAGTCCGAGAAGCCGCCCTCGAGGCGATCATGGCATGGCGCGACGGTCGCCCTGTTGCGCTCCCTGAACCGGATTACGACCTAATAGTACGAATGCTAAGCGTCTCGATGGCTGAAGCTGTTCCCTCCGAATACGGACAATTCACAGCTGCTCAACTAGGTCAAGACAAATTCCTCGACCACCAGAGCATTAGTTCCCCACCTGATTTCAATGTCCTAATCATCGGGGCTGGGGTTTCAGGACTCTGCGCGGCAATCAATCTACAAATGCTCGACATCAACTTTCAGGTTGTTGAACGAAATTCGACCGTGGGCGGCGTTTGGTTGGAGAATCGCTACCCAGGCGCAGGAGTAGACACCCCAAATCATCTTTATTCCTATTCCTTCGCTCCTTACGACTGGCAAAAGTATTTTTGTCTTCGCGATGAGCTCCATGACTACTTGGAGCACGTTTGCGACAGCTTCGAGGTCCGTGACAACATCCGATTCCAAACCACGGTTGAAGAAATTGAATACCAAGATGGGAAACAGAATTGGCTCGTAACTCTGCGCTTGCCCGATGGCAGCCAAGAGCTAACAGAAGCCAACGTAGTGATCAGCGCGGCGGGAATCTTCAACCCGCCAGTTTCGCCAGATATCGAAGGTCTTCAAGATTGGCAAGGCGAGAAGTGGCATACCGCCCGCTGGCCTGAAAATGTCGACCTCGATGGCAAGAACGTGGCAATCATCGGTAATGGGGCCAGTTGTATGCAGATCGGTCCTGAAATTCAGGACGAAGTTGAATCTCTAACAATTTTCCAAAAGTCCGTTCACTGGGCAGCACCGTTTGAACAGTTCAGGAAAGAAGTACCTGACCCGCTGCGTTTTCTCTTGCGGGAGGTTCCGCTCTACCGAAACTGGTATCGGGTTCGACTTGGGTGGACGTTTAATGATCGAATCCACTCGGCGCTTCACAAAGACCCGGATTGGGAGCACCCCGAGAGGTCACTGAACGCCCAAAATGATGGACATAGGAAGTACTTCACTGACTATGTCATTGACGAACTGGGGGATGACGCCCCGGAATTGCTGGAACGCGTCCTGCCGAGCTACCCGCCGTTCGGCAAAAGAATGTTGATGGATAATGGTTGGTATCGAATGTTACGAAACCCCAAAGTCCAATTGGTCGACGAGCGTGTAAGTAAGGTCAACCCAACCTCCCTAACTACCGAAGACGGCAGAGAATTCAACGCTGATGTGTTGGTTCTAGCTACCGGTTTCGACGTTCTGAACTTCATAACAACCTATGAAGCGAAGGGCCGCTCAGGCACCTCTTTGGTGAGTCAATGGGAAGATGACAACGCAAAGGCATACCTCGGCACAGTCGTACCTAACTTTCCTAATTTCTTTACCCTTTATGGCCCGAACCTCCAACCAGGTCACGGCGGCAGTTTGATCTTTGTGGTGGAAATGCAAGTCCGGTACATCATGGACGTGATCCAAAAAATGCTTGAGCAGAACATTGGCGCAGTCGAAATCCGCCAAGACATCCATGACAGCTACAACGAAGATGTCGACCAAGCACATACACAGATGGTCTGGACTCACCCAGGTATGGAATCTTATTACCGCAACGAACGAGGACGGATTGTGGTCAATTCACCTTGGCGAAATGTCGATTTCTATTCGATGACCCGAGAAGCGGATCTAAATGAATATTTGACAGAGCCAATCCCTGAACTGGTGGCTGACTAGCGCTGAAATTCTTCTGCGATCGTACTGATGACAGTCTCAACGTCGTCCTGACTTACATCTAAATGCAGAACCATTCTGCTTTTCTTGCCTGACCACCTAGTCATAATGCCTCGGGCCAGTAACCGGCTTTCGAGGTCGTTGATCTCTTCTAGGGCATAAACAAAGACCATATTCGTGTTTTGAGCCTCAACTTCTAAGCCATCAATATCGGCGAGACCCCGCGCCAAAGTTTCGGCGTTACGGTGATCATCACCCAGACGTCCAACATGGTTATCTACAGCATGTTGTCCTGCTGCGGCAATGAGACCTACCTGCCTCATGGCTCCACCCAGCATTTTCCGCCACTTCCGTGCTTCATCGATTAGCTCTTGAGAGCCCGAAAGCACCGAGCCAACTGGTGCCCCGAGTCCTTTGGAGAGACACACTGAGACTGTGTCGAATGGGGCAGCAATATCACCCGGGTTTACCCCGAGGGCTGCAGATGCATTCCAGAGACGGGCTCCATCGAGGTGATAACCGAGACCGTACTCATTGGCGAGGTCGCGACCCGACTGCATCTGTTCAATATCAAGGACTTTGCCATCAGTTGTGTTCTCGAGACACAAAAGACGAGTCCGAGCGAAGTGGGCATCATCAGGCTTTATCGACGCACGCGCAGCTTGAAGGTCAAGCATGCCTGATTCCAACATCGGCACAGTTTGAGGTTGGATGCTGCCAAGCACCGCAGCCCCACCGCCCTCATACATATAGGTATGAGCGTGATCTCCAACTAAATATTCGTCGCCCCGCTGACAATGAGCCATTAACGCACACAGATTTGATTGCGTCCCTGACGACACAAAAACAGCTGCCTGCTTTCCTAATAAATCAGCGACGCATTCCTCGAGGTGCCGCACCGTGGGGTCATCTCCGAAGACGTCATCTCCCACTTCAGCTTGAGCCATTGCTTGACGCATCGCCTCGGTGGGTCGAGAAACAGTGTCAGATCTTAAGTCGATCACCCTATTAATTTGCCACGTAAAGACGCCATACACATAGCCTGAAATCATGAATGCAATTACCGTCACTCCGATAACCCCCAGAATTGGGGCAGAAATAGGCGGAGTTGACCTACGCGAAGAACTCGCCGATGAAACTGTCAGGCTGATTCGCGAGGCTTGGCTGAAACACCAAGTCATATTTTTTAGAGATCAGGATCTCACCCATCAACAACACATCGCGTTCGCCGCTCGGTTCGGGGAGCCGCATATCCATCCCACCGTTCAACACCACCCGGAGCACCCAGAGGTACTAGTCATCCATGCAGATGAGAATTCGCGACAGGTAGCAGGGGACGGATGGCACAGCGATGTGACCTTCGAAAAGAACCCGCCTCTAGGAAGCATTTTGCGACTGACAGAAATTCCGCCTGACGGCGGCGGCGCTACCCTGTTCAGCTCTATGTACTCGGCGTATGAGGCGCTCTCACCAGCATTTCAAGATTTCCTCAAAGATCTCGTTGCGATGCATCGACTAGGGAAACTTCCTGGACATCGGCAAGACGCAGCCCCTCCATCCGCTAAACACCCAGTCATCTTGACCCACCCTGAGACGGGACGAAAAGGAATTTTCGTCAACCAGGGTTTTACTAAGAGAATTGAAGACCTCAGCCGAGATGAGAGCAAAGCTATTCTTCAACACCTCTACAGGCATATCGAAAATCCTAATTTCCACGTACGGTTTCACTGGACACAGAATTCAATAGCTATGTGGGATAACCGCTGCGTTCAACACTTGGCAACATGGGACTACTACCCGGCTACTCGCCATGGATACAGGGTGACTTTGAAAGGCACCCCATCGAGTTAGGGCCGAACTGCCCGTTTGGGGCGTTGGGCTAACTCGCGTAATTTGGGTTGCGCGAGGTTTATGAATCGGCAAGCCAAAGCCCTGGTTTCTCTAGGATCGATCAGATCGACGACGTCTCCTCGGTGGGCTGCTCTAAACGGAGAGCGGAGTCGAAGTAGTCGTTCCTCGATTGCTGCACGGTGCGCTTCAGGGTCGTCTGCTTCCGCTATTTCTCGTCTGTACGCAGCAGCGACTCCGCCTTCTATAGGGATGCCACCCCATTCACCTGATGGCCAACCAAAACGCAGATTAAGGCTATTGGGCAATCCAATTGAGTTCGGTGCGTCAGCCGCAACTCCGTAGCTTTTGCGAACCATGAACTCAATCTTTGGAACTTCACATTCAGCTGATGCGATTAGAGCTCGAGCGCCGCGCCGCATCGTCGCGATTCTCTCAGCATGTGATCCCAACATGAAACCGGGCATATCGAGAAAGATCAGCAAGGGCAGATTGAAGGTGTCGCAAAGATCCACAAAATGGGTGTATTTGTCAGCAGCGTTGCCGTCCATTGCTCCTGCTTTACTCATCGGGTCGCTGCCGATGACCCCCACAGACCATCCATCCAAACGAGCAAATCCAGTGATTAAGCCACTTGCATACAGCTCTCGCATCTCAAAAAAATCGCCATTATCAACCACATGACGGATCAGGGCTCGAGCGTCGTAACCCTGCCTGCGGTTTGTGGGAATGAAATCTAAGAGTTCCTGAGGTCGACGTTGAGGATCGTCACCCGTTTGAACTCTCGGAGCAACCTCTCGCACCGTGTTTGGTAAATAGGAGAGAAAATCTCGGATCTGCTGAAAAGCATGATCTTCATCATCCGCCACATTGTCTACTTGGCCACTTTCGACCACATGCATCTTCCACCCTCCGAGCTCTTCTTTCGAAAGCTTTTCTCCAATGGCCCTTTCAACCACTGGAGGCCCGGAAGGAAAGATTTGAGATTTTTCTTTAATCATTACGCTGAAATGAGACAGCAATGCAGCGGCTGCCGGCCAGCCCGCAACCGATCCAAGTATCGCCGACGCCACGGGAACATTTCGTAAAAGCTCCACACCTTCGTGCCAGAGATCCCCTTGGGGGAGTCCCATGTGGCCATCTTGTTCGTCTTGCTTAGAGGAATGACCCACCCCTTCACGTAGCTGTATGTACGGAATGCCGTACTGAAGTGCTAGAGGTTGGGCAAAGTGGTGAGGGATTTTGTGAACGTCGTGAGGGCTACCTCCTGACAGAGTGAAATCGTCGCCACCAACTGAAACTGGCCGCCCCGAAACCTCACCTAGTCCCATTACATAACCACCGGGAGAGAACTCGATCAGGTTCCCCTCGGAGTCGTACTCGGCTGCACCTATGAGGTGGCCCATCTCAAGGAAGGAACCCGGATCACAGAACTTTTCCATCCGTTCTCGAACGGTGTACCTGCCTCCGTCGTGTTGACGTTGCACTCGTTCGGCTCCGCCCATTTCGTTAGCCAAGCTTTTGACATATTCGATGTCTTCAATCGCTTTAACCCAGTCCATGCCAGGCTTCCAGAATTGACGATTTGGGTCTACAGGCACTCGTTAACCTTTGCCCTGACGAAGCAACTTGCCAGGCAACTCAGAATTAGGCGAAACCGTATCTTCGCCATCGTGTCGAATGACAGTTCCGTTTACTACGACCGCATCGATTCCCTTAGCATCTGAAATCAAGCGATCAGCGCCTGCTGGAAGGTCGTATACACGACGCTTTCCGTCGTGCCCGACGTGTTCCATGTCAAACACAACGACATCAGCCCAGCCGCCCTCGCTCAGGGTGCCGCGATCCTCAATGCCGAAGATCTGTGCTGGGCGTTGAGTCAACATGTGGACTGCTTCTTCTATCTCGAAACTTTGCCGTTCTCGCACAAAGGTTGAAAGAAACTCGGTCGAATATTTCGCATCACACAATTGACTAGCGTGTGCCCCCGCATCTGAAAGCCCAATCACGGTCGTTGGGTCGTGTAACAGTTCATCTATCTCATCACGATCATGGTTGAGGACATCCTGAAGTATTCGCATATCAAGATCAGCGTCTAAGGCCATATCCAGCATCAGATCTATAGGGTCTTCGCCGCGCTCATCGGCTAATTGTTGGACGTTGCGTCCCTCAAGGGAAGGGTCGGGTGGAAACCAAGTTATTTCTGTGCGAGACCACCGGTCACCTACTATGCCGCCATTTCCGGCCTTCTCTTTAAACTTTTCTCGCCATTCAGGATCGGCGTAGTAGGTCTTTCTGCCGTCATGGTCGCTTTGGGCTACAGGTTGGAACAAACGCATTCCTTCGTAGATGAAGGGCGCCTTCCAGCTCATTTCGAACTGCACCGGTTGAACAGCCACCTGGGGGTAGACAGCGATGCCACGGTCAGCTAGTTCATGAGCTTGCTCTACGTCTTTCAAATGACTACCCGGTCCCACAGCGCTTGCGAGCAGAGCCGTCCAGCTAACGTTCGCTCCCGTAGTTTCAGCCACCCGCGCGAATTGTTCGTGGCTAAGACCTCGACCTTGAGTTGCTTGCATAATTCCGCCCGCGTCACCGAGCGCTTGGGCTATCTCGATGATCTCCTCGGGCGTCGCTAAACGGCTAGGGACTGGACGACCCTCGTAGCCAACGTGAGTGTTGGCGCGACTTGTCGCAAAACCTAAGGCGCCTGCCTCTAGAGCTTCAGTCACCAGCTGGCGTTGGTGGGCAATTTCTGCCTCGGTGGCTTCTCGTTCGGTGGCTTCTTCACCCATCACATACATGCGCAGGGCAGTGTGACCAATCATCGCCGCCATGTTGACAGCGCAACCGTTGTTATCAAGGGCATCAAGGTATTCAGGGAAGGTTTCAAAGCCCCAGTCACCCAACCCGGAGCGAAGAGCCTCGACACTCATGCCTTCCACGTTCTCCAGGGTGCGCATGATCAAATCTCGATGCTCGGGTCGAGTCGGTGCTACAGAGAACCCGCAATTACCCATGACAATGGTGGTGACCCCATGCCAAGGGGAGCAGCTAACTAAAGGATCCCAAAGTACCTGTGCGTCATAGTGGGTGTGTATGTCTACGAATCCTGGTGAAACAATTCTGCCGGTTGCCTCGATGGTTTTGTCTGCTTCAGCGGGCGCATTACCCATCGCTACAATTTTCTGATCCTTTATTCCTATATCCCCAGAAAATCGTGCAGATCCAGTGCCATCCACGATGGTGCCGCCGGTGATCTTAAGGTCGTAAGACATTTTGGTTCCCCTTGAGTGGAATAAGTCCAAAATAGTTCGATTCGAGCACGCTTGCTGATTTCTTGGCGCGTTAAGTTGCTCCGGTAGACTGTTGAGAGAGCTATTGAAGGGAAATTGGTTTGCCGAAACAGAAGGACGACGCCATCCTCCTCGAGGGGAAGACAGTTGAAGCGCTTAAAGGCGGTCACTTCCGCATCGAGTTAGATAATGGCCATGAAGTTCTTGGTCACCTAAGCGGCAAAATGCGCAAGCACCACATCCGCATTCTTCCTGGAGACCGTGTTCAAGTTGAAGTATCTGCTTACGACCTCACCCGAGGGCGAATCACTTATCGGTATAAGTAGACCTAACTCAGGTAGAGCTAGTTGCTGGTTGGTGTCGCCGACCATCGACAGGGCGTTAGCACCTCGAGCCAATCGTAGTTTTTCAATGTAACTTCCATGATCTTTTTATCTGATTCGGATTTAGTGGGGCTCATGGTTCGTTGGAAGAGATCACTTCCAACCTCTCGGATCGACAGACTCGGGGTGTTCGAGCAATCTGGGCCGAGTTCGAAAACCCACCTGATGGCCTCCTCGCTACAAGGTGCATGACAGGCGTTGTAAACCCTTAGGTCACCAATGCCCTGCGCTACCGGATTTTGTTCAGAGCCCACGAAATTGAGGCCGTTCGAGGAAAAAATCATGAACTCCCCGGCCTGTTGAAGATTCCCTGCATCGATTTGTTGATTCCAAAGAAACGCGTCAGGGAGGAGAACCATCTCCCAATCAGCCGCCGCCGTTACAGCTATTGACTGAATGTCTTGTGTGACTTCGCTAAGAAATCGCAGACCTTCGATTGGAGCGCTCTGTCCGGGGTAGCCCAAGGAGAGAACCGGGACCTGGTCATTGTCCTGGAGTTCGATACGTAGTTCGGTCCCCGCGCCGGGACTTCTATAGATGATGGTTCGATAGTTGGACCACTTGCCAACCATGTCTACGACGTTGGAGCCATATCCGGTGATTCTTGTAGCACCGCCAGCTATTGGGGCTACAGACACTGGTCTTTGGACAGAGATAGTGGTTGTGGAGGGTGAAGGGGAGGTAGTAACTGTGGTTGAGGTAGCGGTAGTTGGCGGGACCGATGTAGGTGTCTTGCCCGACGCTGATTCGTCATTGGGGGACGAAGACGACGTGGCCTCACCGTCGATTGGATCTGAAGAGTCGCCGCCAACGGCTTGAACTAGCGCGGCGACAGCCAGAAGAAGGCCGACGATTAGTACGAGTAGCCTTGAACGGTTTGGCGCCACTTAACCCAGAGTAAAGATAAGTCGACGCGAAGTAGTGGCATGCCGAGAGGTTTGTCAAAGGTTTCGATACATCGGCATTGGCTTGGCATCTACGCTCAACGCGTGGATCAATCTGAGCAAACACATCAACCCGGAGTCACACCGTATTTAGAGGGTGTAACGGTATTAGATTTCACTCAATACCTTGCGGGGCCTTCATGTACGAGACTGTTAGTCGAGATGGGTGCCGACGTTATTAAAGTCGAATATCCACCATATGGTGATCCGGTTCGGCCGAGTCCACCGAGACGAAATGGTCGCTCTGCATATCACGTCCAACAAAATCGTGGAAAACGCAGCCTGTCCGTTGATTTGACTAGACCCGAAGGGATATCTCTTATCGAAGACCTCATCCCCAAAGTCGATATTGTTGTCGAGAACTATAGCCCTGGGGTCATGGAGCGACGTGGTCTCGGCTACTCGAGACTAAGAGAGTTGAATCCGCAGATCATCATGGCTTCAATCTCAGGTTTTGGACAGACCGGACCGTTGTCAGAGAAAACGGCTTTCGACTTTATCGCTCAAGCTTATTCGGGCTTGATGCATATGACGGGTGAGGCAGATGGGCCGCCGATGTTGATTGGCGCGGGAATCGCAGATACTTCAACGGGTGTTCACGCGTTCGCTGCTCTTGGGTATGCCCTGTATCGACGCGATAGGACAGGTGAAGGTTCTCACCTAGATATTGGAATGGTCGATGCGATGTACCACATGCAAGAAACAGCAGTGTCGGGCCCCTCTTTGTCTGGTGGCGAGGCATTGGGTATGCGTACTGGTCGCCATTACGCGCCCGCTAGCCCAGCAGGAATCTTCAAAGGTCCCGAGGGTTGGGTTGTCGTTTTCGCGCTTGAGAATCAGATCAAGCACTTATGGGCGGCCTTAGGCAGTCCCGACCTCGGAAACGATCCCAGATTTCAGAACAATCGAACTCGTCTAGAACACCGTGATGATCTCACTGAAATTATTGAAGACTGGATGAGTACCTTCGAAAGCGATCGCGACGTAATCGCCGTTCTTGAGCAGCACAGGGTCCCGTGTGGTCCGGTTGTAGAGCCAGTCAAACTTGCAGATACCCACCCTCACTTCCTTGAAAGAGGAACTGTTCGCGAAGTAACTGACCCTCTAGCTGGCTCAATGTTGATACCGGGTTTCCCACTTCGATTCTCGGATGCACCAGAGTTGCCTGAGCTGGTCGCGGCCGAAGTAGGTGAACATAACAATTCGGTGCTTGGGGATCTGCTCGGAATGGACTCAGAATCAGTTGCGGCACTAGAGGAAGAAGGGGTCTTGTATAGACGACCTCCTCGAGATTGACCTAGTTTTAGGCCATGACTGAATCAACCATGCCTAACGGCACTGTGCGCTTTTGCCTTGAAGAAGGAGTCGCGACGGTGACTCTTGACCGCCCCGAGACCCTGAATTCAATGAACGATGATCTAATGCAGGACCTCAGCAGCGCGTTATCAACGATAGAAACAGATGCAAATGTAAGAGTCGCGGTTATAACCGGAGCGGGCCGAGGTTTTTGTTCCGGAGCTGATCTGAACAATGCTGCTGACTCAGATAGCGATATAGCGAACGTGACGCCTGCCTTCTCCGAAACCGATTTTTTTAACCCAGCTCTGCGCTCCTTGCACCAGTGTCCAGTGCCGACTATCGCTCGAGTAAACGGAGTGGCGGCTGGTGGAGGTCTCGGCATAGCCCTTGCTTGTGACCTACAAATAGCAGTCAGCTCTACCTTCTTCGTCGCTACGTTCGGCCCCCGGCTCGGGATTGTGCCTGACATGGGGTCAACTTGGAGCTTGCCTCGACGGGCGGGACGAGCTCGGGCAATGGGAATGGCCATGTTGGGTGAAAGAATTTCTGCAGAGCAGGCAGCCGACTGGGGTCTTATTTGGAAATGCGTTGATGACGACCAGCTCGATGACGAGGTTCAAGCAGCAACCTCTGTGTTGAAACGAACTAGTCCTGAAGCAATGTTGAGAATCCGCCAGTCAATCGACGCCGCCTCAACCAACACATTCGCTGATCAGCTAACCACGGAGATGGAACACCAGGCTGTGCTCATACCTCGAAATATGCAAGAAGGAGCCCAAGCATTTCTTGAAAAACGTGAACCCGAATTCGACGGGCGGAGGAACTAGGTATCAACCTTTTTCTAAATCAACTGCCTGTCGGCTTGTCCTAACCATGGTTCGTTAGCAAGACTGTCCATATGTCAGATACAGCCACCGCAAGTAGTAACCCAGAAGAGACACAAGTCAGTTCCGCGATCGACGCGTTGCTCTCTGAAAATGACCCCAAAGAAATGAGTTACGAAGATTTTCGTGGCGCCCAGTTTGACCACGGCTTGGCGTGGGTTTATTTCGATGAAGGTCACGGTGGTCTTGGCGTAAATCCTGGTTTACAAAAACAGGTTGAGCTTCGGCTGCGTGAAGCGGGAGCCTCGCCGATGAAACCAGCGATGTTCTTTATGCATCTCGCGGGTCCAACCATCCACACTCACGGAAGTGATGACTCTAAGAACCGGTTCTTACGTCCAATGTTCACGGGTGAGGAAAGATGGTGTCAACTGTTCAGCGAACCTGGAGCTGGTAGTGACTTTGCGGGGTTGGCGACGCGTGCTATCGAAGATGGCGATTCTTGGATCGTTAATGGCCAAAAAGTCTGGAACACAATGGCGCATTTGGGAGACTGGGGAATGTTGGTTACGCGAACCGACCCAGATATGCCAAAGCATCGGGGAATGACCTATTTCGCCGTCGACATGAAAAGCCCTGGAGTTGACGTGCAGCCGTTGCGACAGATCACAGGTGAAGCAGAGTTCAACGAAGTTTTCCTGACTGATGTGCAGATACCAGATTCCGACCGCATCGGAGATGTAGGGGACGGATGGCGCGTCTCGCTCACAACGCTGATGAATGAGAGAAACGCAATTGGTGCGGGAAGCGGTGGCGGACCACCCAAAGCGGGGTCCGGCCCTGTGTCGATCTTGACAAAGATGTGGCGAGAGACCCCTGAAACTATGCGTAACAGCGTTGATCTTGATCGCATCATGCACCTTTACGTGCGCGCGGAAACTCAGCGTTTAACAAATATTCGGGCAGGACAGAACCGCCGAAAGGGAAACCCAGGACCAGAAATGTCGATAGCTAAGCTTGCTTTTGCTGAATTGAACCAAGACATCCTGACAGCAGCCGTCGACATGATGGGAATGGCAGGCCAGATCAACTATGACTACACGTTTCGTCGGCCCGAGGACTTGTCAGTTGATGGCTCTGAGAGTGGAGTTCAGCACGGTTTCTTACGGGTGAGGGCTAACTCTATTGAAGGCGGAACGTCGGAAATTATGAGGAACATACTCGGGGAACAAGTTCTTGGTCTGCCCGGTGAACCTCGAATAGACAAGGACGTGCCTTGGATAGAAGTTCCTCGAAGCTAATTTAGCTCGTTGTCAAATTTTGAAGCGATCTGAAGTAGATCTCTGATTTTGGGTGCCCATGTCAGGGTTCCAGGTCGGTCGGTCTGTATGGAAGCGCCCAAAGTGTGGGCGGCGGGATGTCCGCCTGAAACGATGGCAACCTGCTGGGTGCATCGGGGGCTTCCGTGGTTCCCCTTGGCCAGTGGTTCTCCGCGACCGAACATTCGATGAGGTTCGGTCCACACCAAATAAACGTTCGGAGCTGCCCAAACACCACCCTCTATTCCTTCTAGCTTCGAAATCTCTCCATGAAGTTTCGCAAATTCTTGCTGAGAGGTCTCATCCGAGGCGATGACGATTGCTCCCGTTCCATCGTTTCTTATCTGAACCGGCCATCCGGCTTCTTTGGCATGGTCTCGAAGATTGACGCACTCGGGGTGGTCGGTTGGTTCTTGGCAATGATCGCTCACCGTGATGAGTACTGTCTCGTTCCAGAGCGGACGCAAGAGGTCCACAAGTGCACCGTAAGAAATGTCACTGTGGCGATATTGGCGAATCGCCTCGTCAGAGTCTGGTCCATACATGTGCATAGATGTGTCCGGCTCATTTAGGTGGAAGAGTACGAAATCCGCGTCTAAGTCAGCTTTTTCAGCTGCTGCTATTACAGCCTCATCCTTGGGGTAGCCGTAAGCATCTAGAGGTGTTCCTTCTGGGGGAGTCCCTGCCGGCGGCCAAGACGTAGCAGCTTCCAAGGCACCCATCGTTGCCAGTAATTTGTGGTCTCCGACCACAGCAACAGACTTTAGATCCGCTGCTTTGCAATCATCGAACAAGGTGCGACCCTGAGGTCCGCTGTCATAAGTTTTCGTAAACTTGTTATCAACCCACGCCCAGTTACCCCAGTGGCCGGTTTCTGTCGGTGGGAGCCCGGTCATAAAAGCAGCGTGATTGGAGTAGGTGACGGAAAGCATCAGCGACTCACCACCGTTAGGTGACATCGTCCCTGTTGTCGCCTGTTCCCACAAATTTGGGGTCATCTGGGCATTAATAGCCGAATGAGGAAAGGCGTCAAGAACGGTGAAGACAACACGCATATCTTCACCGTATGCGACGCGACGGCGATCGTCGGTCTACCGTGAAGGAATGAGCGAATACATAACCCTCGAACAACACGGCCACGTCAGCGTCCTCACTTTGAATAATGGCGAAAATCGGTGGACTACCAGCATGGTAAGAGAAATGAATGTGGCATTAGATGAAGTTGAGCAAACCGACGGTCCTCAGGCGCTTGTCACTGCTTCTTCAGACCCAAAGTTCTTCTCTAATGGTCTCGACCTTGAATGGATTACGAGCAAGGGTGAGCACCAAGGAGGGGATCGAAAGGTTTTTGGTGATGAGGCCATGAAGTTGTTCGCTCGTCTTATTACTTTTCCGATGCCCACTATCGCCGCAGTCAACGGACATGCTTTCGGGGCAGGGTTTATGTGGGCGTTGTGTCACGATCAGCGAGTGATGCGCCAAGACAGAGGAATGATGTGCGCCAACGAGGTCGAAATTGGTATGGCAATTCCTGAACCAGAGCTAGCACTTTTCCACCACAAACTTCCACGTCATGCCTTCTACGAGACCGTTCAGTTTGCGAAACGCTGGACAGGTGAGGCAGCTTTCTCCGCTGGGTTCGTTCAAGAACTAGCGCAAGAGGACGAAGTCACTGACAAGGCAATTGAACGGGGCGAAGAGTTATCGCGATTCGGAGGTAACAGAAAAGTCTTCGGATGGATGAAGGAACACATTTGGGGTCCAGAAGCAGCTATCAACAAGGTAGATGGGCCAGCGCACATGCTTGCCAACAACGACGAATACCCTCACCCACCAAGGTTTAGCTAGAAGGTTCCTAGTGTCCTTAGGTGGTTAAAGGTCCGTATCAAGCCGGTAGCTGTCACCGTCAACATGCATGGTCCCAGCAGTAGGCGTACCGAAGTGGGTGCCGATAATTAAGGTTTCGCCGTCGGCCCATCGAGTAAACGCCTCATGGCGGGTTTCGCGAGCTAAATCGGGATCGGTGTCGAAACTGGAACTCAACTCAGGTCTTGCTATCTGGATAGGGCTGTGAGCCATATCGCCAGTAATAATAGCTTTCTCCCCTTGGGACTCGATCCGCACACTCACGTGACCAGGGGTGTGACCGGGGGTCGATTCGAAGCACACAAACTTGCCGATCGCGTGATCGGGTTTCACGAGGCTAGCCAAGCCAGATTCTTGGATAGGTGCCACCGAGTCTTCGAATACAGGGTCACCAAAAAGATCCTCAGTGGTGGACCAATGATCAAACTCTGTGCCAACAAATAGGTACTCCGCATTTGGGAACGTTGGTACCCATTGACCGTCAACCAGTCGAGTGTTCCACCCCACATGATCGACATGTAGATGCGTACAGATGACATGGGTAATTGACTCTGTGGAATAGCCGGAATTAGCGAGCAGTTCAAGAAATGGCCCTTGCTGCTCGTGCCAAAGAGGATTACCTCGCTCCTTATCGTTGCCGACGCAAGTGTCTACCGCAATGCGTTCGTCTCCTGTGTCAATCACGCAGCAGTGAATTTTTTGCAGCAGGTGTCCTTTGTCTCCAACAAATGGAGCTAACCATGGAGACTCGCTGCGTAATTGCAACACCCCATCCTTATCTATGGAAGAGAACATGAACTTTGGAGAAGTGGGATCAGATGATTCCGGGACAGAAGTTATGGTGACATCCCCAATTTGCCACCTCAAAATCTCGTCGTGCATATAGCGACCATAGCGCTGAAAATAAGTACTTTCCGGAGAGATGCAAGCAAAGGCACAAGGGCGACTCCAAACCGGCCAGAGAGGACTATGAGTAGCTGAGGGCTAGTAGAGACCCGTCCAGGACAACTGTTCACGATATGGGGTGGCATCAAAACCAAAGGCTCCGTACCTTGCTTCAACAGCGTCGACCTTTTGTCGGTCCCAATATGAGTCACCTGGAGCGGGAAAGCCAAGAACCGAACGCTGCTCTGGGCTTAGCTTTGCTATCAGACGTTCCATTCGTTGGTCAGGTTTATACATAGCCCAAGCCCATCCAGGGTGAAGCGTGTTGATCCAAGGTGCTTCGGCCTTGCGGAAAGTCAAATTCTGAGCGAAGCGCACCGTGCCTTTGTTCAGCGGTGTGCCCCTATGCCAAACATCGTGGCGGTAGAAGAGAGCTGAGCCCTTCCGGTACTGGGTGTACTTCTCTCGTTGGTATAGGCGCTCCCTAAGTTCGGCCACCTCGGGTTTGTTTCGATAGAACCAATCTTCGGCCTGTGATCGGTTGTTGATCCAGGGGATATCACCGATACCAGTTGAATGAACCAGAGGTGGCATGTATGCCTCATCATCGGATCCGATTCGGGGCACTACGGCTGTCGAGCCCCCGACCTGTGTTTGGTCAGACAGATACACGATTATCTCCACTGCCTCGGGCTCTTCCCATTTGGAGGGATGAGTGAGGGTGTGATTCGGATAGTCCATGTGTATGCGTTGGTCCTGGTTGTCGAAGGCATCGTCGTTGAGCGCGCTGCTGTATTTCGGCCAAAGGTCAGATTGTGTGAGCCTGAGGGCTGGTGTGGGAGCGTTTAGTAACTGCGATGAAGCTTCTAAAAGTCTCGGATGCAGGGTCAAGTTGTTGAAGTGTTCGCTCTGGCTAGGAAATGTCATTCCTTCGCCGAAGTCGTTGATAGCTGCGGCTTCGTTGGATCCAACATTAGGGAAGATCTCTGCGGCATCTGCGAGCAACCGGTCGACAAGATCGATTGGGATGAGGCCGTCCACCAGAGCAAATCCTTCATTGCGCCACTGTTGGATTTGCTGCGTAGTTAGTGGTGGGTTGTCGATCTTGGCGGTGGATGGTTCGAGGAGTCGTGCTTTGGGTGTTTCTGACACCGGTGTTATCAACGCGGGTCTCGTCCTGTAAGCGCCAAAAATTTTTCTGCTGCACTCGCGTTCTCGGCTATTTCGACTTGATCGGCAACTAACCCCCACTTGTGGAGAGTTTCACGCATCCCCGAAATCACTTCGTGACTAACGGAAGCTAAATCATCAGGAATATGGGATTCGATTCCTGCAGCTTTTGATATATCCCAAGCATGGGTGATTGGGTCCCACTGAACTACCTGTATCCATTGGTCCACCGACATTGGACCGAACCAGAACTTACCTTCGCGGTCCAGAATCTCGGGTTCGTCGAGTTCGGCCAAAACGCTATCGCGCGTTTCTGCCCAGACTGCAATAGGGGTTTCAGCCGAATCTATTGACTGGGGAGGCACTGTTTCTCCGCTTTTTAGAGTTGCTGCCATGGCTTGTAGAACACCACATTGGTGACGAAGTACGTCCCTGGCGGTCCAGTCATCGCAGGGTGACTGGTTATCCCATTTGTCGTGCGGTACTCGTTGTACAACAGCGTCAAAAACGTATATTGCGCGGGTGAAATTTCGCTTGTTAAGGCTCATCGGCTCTCGATCATTTGGGTGCTTTCAATAAGTTAGGTCGAAATTAATCTCGGAGGTATACCCGTAGTCCCCCTAAGGACACTTGATGGTCGTTTACGATGCAATCACGTTGCGCGGCGCCTTCGAGAACGGCATCTCGATCATTGCAAATTAAGTCAATGCCACCGAGGCCGTCACCTCTGCCGTCGGTAGCTTCGACGAATCGAATCGTTGCGTTGTCAAAGTCAATTGATGCGTGCCCAGATTCATCGGCGACTACATCGAGCTGGGCGATTTGTGCCCATCGAGCAGCGAGCTTTTCGGGTTCTGCGGCTTGAAGCTCCGCAGCGGAAATACCAGAAACTCGTTCGGTCCGAGAGAAAGCTGACCATCCAGACCCTGCTGGCCACCACGAGCCGCTCAACTCTTCAGCGTCAGTGGCTTTCATTTGGTCCATTTCGAAGAAACTTCCGCCGGTGTCGGCAGGATGAAGTTGGAGTCCTTCGAAATTAGCTTTGTCGTACTCCATGTGGTTGGCAACTCGTACCCCGAGGCTATTGACGTGGGCCAAACGGGCAGCTACATCATCGACTTGGTTGATGACCATGTAGCCGGTATCGCCGCCGCGTCGTTGGATGTAGCGACCACCGGCAGTGTCTTCCTTTACTGGTGTCACACATTCAAGAAATTGGTTCCCTATCGGCCAGAGCGTATTTTTCAACCCGAATACGCCGACACCGGGATCAGTATGGCAGGCCTCTACCCCAAGAACCGTTTGAACGTCGAGCGACGTCTTTAATAGGTCGGAAGTAACAACGGCGATTTGTCTTAAACGAATCCACATGGGGTGAGCCTACGACGTTCGCGGGAAGGGATGCCGAGGCTTATCGTTAGTTGTTTGGAGTCTGGATAGCCAGTAACTGGCTGCCGGTCTACCATTTAGCTATGGCCCTCCACCCAAATGGCGTTAACCACCTGGCAATAGCGACCCGCGATATGAAGGCCCAACTGACGTTCTTCGCTGAGGTCCTTGGGTGCCCAACAAAAGCTCTCTATTGGATGCATGGCGTCGAAGGCTGCTATCACGGTTTCGCCGAGTTGTCTGAAAGCTCCTACATCGCTTTCGTTCAACACCCCGAAAACGCTGAAGAAATAGAATGGGGAGTTACCCACGCAGGTAACGGAGCAGAACCAGTTACTAGGGGAGCTATGCAACACGTCGCGTTTAACGTCGACGACCTCGAAGAACTCTTGCAACTCAGGGACCGGATTCGAGCTCACGATATTCAAGTGCTGGGCCCGTTAGACCATGGATTCATTCAGTCCATGTACTTCGCTGGGCCCGAAGGCCTCAGCTTGGAGATTTGTGTCGGTAGCGATATTAACGCTTCAGCGTGGGTGGACCCTGAGGTCAGAGAGCTTTGTGGCATTGATGAAGCAGAGATGGATGCACTCAAAGAGCCAGCCGAATTCCACTCTGACGGTACCCCGCTACCGAACCCACCATATGACCCAGCTAAACCCCACATGAAATATCCACCAGGAGTGCTGGAGAAAATGATGGCTGTGCCGGACGAAGTCGTATGGGAAAAGTTCAGCGAAACCACCCCACCAGTTGACATCGACTGATCAGAAAACGAAGACGAACAAGTAATGCACGAAGAACGTCGTCCTTTGGTTTTTGCTGTTAACCAAAACGTGGCGGCTGCTCGTCCGCAGCACACACAAGAGCGCCTATTGACGGCCCAGTTCGGTGTCCTATGTCTATCGGCGCTCTTCTCAGCTCTAGGTTTTTCTTCGGTTATTCCAACAGTTGCCCGTTTCGTCTCGACGGACCTTAACGGTGGAGATCTGGAGGTAGGGATAGCTCTGGGCGTGTTCTCTTTTTCGGCAGTGCTTGCCCGACCTTGGATCGGCCGACTTGGAGATAGAAGGGGTCGACGTGTCCTGATTGCGGGTGGGTCACTCATAACTTCGATAGTGCTTGCGGCACATGCACTTGCCGATAGCTACCTGGCTCTTTTGGTTGCTCGTTTGGTGATGGGGGCGGTCCAAGGAGCTTTCTTTGTCGGAACAGTCACTCTGACCACAGACCTCGCACCCGAACACCGTAGAGGAGAGGCAGCAAGCTATTTCTCGGTGGCGATATATGGGGGAATGGCATTTGGTCCGTGGCTAGGTGAGTGGGCTGCCGGTCGTTGGGGCTTTGACGGAGGCTTCTTGTTGGGTGGCCTGTGTATGGGGATAGCGGCGGTTATTGCATTCTGGCTACCGGACTTTGTAGACGATCAAGAACCGAACGTAGCAAGCGAAGAAAACACACGCCGTAGGTCTCTCTTGTACCGGACAGCGATCTGGCCGGGTGTTGTTATGGCGTTGGGAATAATGATCTTCCCAGCTTTGCATGGTTTCATGCCGAAGTTGATGGACGAGCGATCTCTCGGCGACGCTGGGCCTATATATGCCCTATACGGTTTACTGGTTTTAGTTTTGCGACTTGTCTGTAGCCGTCTGCCAGACGCTCTCGGGACCGGCAAAACGGCCGCCGTTGCTCTTATGGGTTCATCGGTTGGGATGTTGATAATGGGCAGCTTTGTCTCAAGACCGGGCATGTTCGTGGGAGCAGCGGTGCTGGCTATAGGCGGATCGCTGCTGTACCCAGCGCTTATGATTGCGGCGGTTGATGGCGTGCCAGCAAATGAACGGGCGCAAGCTATGAGCACCTTCACCATGTTCTTTGAGTTGTCGGGCGGAATAGGGGCCCCAGTTTTGGGTGTCGTGGCCTGGTTAAGCGGCACCACAGTGGCAGCGTTTTATGGAGCTTCGGTCCTGGCTGCTATCGGTCTGCCAGTGCTATTTACCTGGAGGCGCAGGAACCCATCAATTACATGACAGTGGCAGCAGGTTCATCACTTGTTCCAAGTTTCGGTTAAGAACTGGGGTGATGCCTAGCCAGAAATTCAGCTACAGCTTCTGTGAAGGCGTCGTTGTCGTCACCTGCGACCATATGTCCAGTGCCCGCGACATCAACGAACTCGGCTTCGGGTACCAACCGCTGGAACTCTCTAACCGATTCTGGAGTGACAAGATCTGACTGTCCGCCTCGAACAAGGAGTATCGGAACGGTAGTGGCCAGCATGCCCTCGGTCATGGTGCGACTGACCCGTTCCATATGGCTAGCTAAAGCTGCCTCGTCGCCGGCTTTGAAACCTGGCTTGGAGGTCACGTATGCGGGGTCCCATTTCCAAGTCCATCGTCCATCAGGTCGTTGCTGCAAGACTCGAGTCAAGCCAGATGGATCAGCTGGTCGTTCGCGGTGCGGGTTATAAGCCGAGATCACATCGGCAGCTTCGTCGAGACTTGAGAAGCCATCTGGGTTGCCAGACATGAAGCCAATTACTTTACGGGCGCCTTTCGCGTCGAAGTGGGGAGTGATGTCAACAAGTATCAAGGCCGAAAAAAGTTGGTGTTTACAAACACGCTGAGCAGCGAGGCTTGCCATTCCTCCCATTGAGGCCCCGACCACGGCGGGAGGGGAGGTAAACCTTTGAAGAACGGCCTCTAAGTCTTGTCCTATGTCTTCTGCATCGTATTTGTGATCAGAAGACCAGTCGCTATCGCCGTGGCCACGGGCATCTAGGGTTACGACGAACCATCCACGTTTGGATAGAATCTCCGCCGAAGTTTTCCAGGCATAACGATTCTGTCCTGCGCCATGACACATCAAAACTGCTGGTTGCGATGGGTCTCCCCATTCGTCTGCTGTGAGCAGAAGACCATCTGCTCCTTCTATTTTCACGGTACGCACAACCGGCGATATTAGGGCGTTCTAGCGTTTTTCGCGCAGCTACCAGGGATGAACCGAACCATCCCATCTCAAGAACGATCCCGAGTCAGCATGTTCAAAAGTTTGCATTGTCGCAAGTATTCCTTGAGCTGACTCTTCCACGCTGAGATCGGCGCCCGAGCCACCCATGTCCGTTCTTACCCAGCCAGGGTGAAAAGCGACTACCGAAATACCGGCATCTTTAAGTTGACTTGCTAGTTGCACGGTGACCATGTTCATCACCGCTTTCGAAGTCGCATACGGCAAATCGTTGAAGTTCGCTCCAACGACCATTGAACCTATTTGGCTAGTGATATTTGCGACTTGGCTACCAGCTTCCAAACAATCCACAAGGTTTCTCGTTACAGATGCGGCGCTAAGACCGTTGATCCGTATCAAATCAAGCGTCACGTCAATCGGAGCATCCATTACCCCAGCCCGATCACGGCTCAAACCCAAATTAGAAGCGCTAGTGCCCGCATTGTTGATCAAAAGATCTATAGGCCCTTCTATGGATCGAGCGAAAGAAGCGATAGACGCCTCATCTCCGACGTCAAGTTCAAGAATTCTTTCAGGGGCCAACCCCATGAGCTCGTGGGCATCACCAGGTGATCGACACCCGGCTATGACCGTGTCGCCTCGTTTTAGGCACTGGGCCGCTAGCTCGAGTCCAATTCCTCTGTTCGCACCTGTGATAACTGTGGTTGGCATCTGTGAGCCCGCCTTTATTCGCCCGAGTTTGTAGGCACTCTAATGGGTGACGACACCGCCAAGGGATTACCCAGCAGCGAGGTAGACCATTGCTGCGACGTAGATTCCGAGAAGCATAAAGGCATCGGCTTTGCCGATCCGCCGCTTTAATGCTCCCCGAGCATAGGCCCAGATAACAGCACCGAGCATCGCCAATAACGCGCCAGTAGTTAGTTTTGTGTCACCAATTCTGCCTGCGTTAGCGAGCCCCATCGCGGCTCCTCCTGCCAGACCATTGAATAGATTTGAACCGAACAGATTGCCGACTATAAGCCCAGCTTCGTTCTTTCGAGCAGCTGCAACTGCGGTGACTAGTTCTGGTAGCGACGTGCCTAAAGCAACAAGAGAGAAGCCAATAAACCCGCCGCTCAAACCCCAGCTCTCGGCGAGTGTCGTCGCTCCCGAAACGGCAAGTTGGGCGCCGACCAGGACCCCACCCAACCCTAAAAGAGACATCAGGAGGCTACGAGTGATGCTTTTGTCGGACTTTGTTTCGGTTAAAGCAGCCTCGTCTGGAGTTCTTATCAGGATGACCATCGCCCCAGCCAAAAGAACCAAAAGGATTGTTCCATCGGATCGGTTAAGTTCTCCATCCCATACTGCCAGAGCAAAAGCGGCTACAGCGGCTATCGAAAGTGGCGCCTGACGTCTAATAACCGATCTACTCAGCGCGATGGGAGTAATCAGAGCAGCGACTCCCAGAACAAGAGAAAGATTGGCGACGTTAGAACCAACAATGTTGCCAACACCCAAGGCCGCATTGCCTCGCGCCGCCGCGATTGTAGATACAACAAGCTCAGGTGCCGATGTGCCAAACCCCAACACGATTGCGCCAATGACTACAGAGCTCACCTTTAGAGAGCGCGCGAGTTGAGCGGCGGCTTCAACAAAGACGTCGCCAGCTTTAACAAGAATGCATAAGCCAACTAAAAGTGAAATTGCAGCTAAGAGCACGTGACCTCTAATGGTTATTTCTTGGGGGTCCGAATTTGCGAGCAGTGTCCTGGTATTTCACTGCAGGTTTTAACACCATTCCTTCATCAAACTGTCCGACCATACCTCGTTGGATCTCCTGCCAAGGGGTATGGCTTTCAGGAAAACGAAAACCCCCAGCCTGCTCGAGCTCGCGACGACGTACCTCGATCTCCTCATCGGAGACCAACATGTTGGCAGTACCAAGCTTCAGATCAATCCGTATATGGTCACCGGTTTTCAAAATAGCTAAACCACCGCCCGCCGCCGCTTCCGGAGAAGCATTCAAAATAGAAGGCGAACCTGAGGTACCCGACTGTCGGCCATCGCCAATGCAAGGCAAGGCATGGATCCCGCGTACCAGTAAGGCGGCCGGTGGCTGCATGTTGACTACCTCGGCGCCACCGGGGTAGCCGATCGGCCCAGCTCCTCGAATAATCAACATCGATTTCTCGTCGATTTCCAGTGAGGGGTCATCGATCCTGTCGTGATAGTCCTCCGGTCCTTCGAATACCACAGCCTTACCTTCGAAAGCATCGGGGTCAGCGGGATTGGAGAGATAGCGGCTTCGGAACTCTTCGCTAATCACGCTGATTTTCATTATCGCGCTCTCAAAAAGATTTCCTGAAAGGTGAACGAAACCAGCATTGGGAAGCAACGGCTCATCAATAGGCCAAATGACATTTGTATCAAGAACCTTGGCGTCGTCACAGTTGTTGCCGATTGTTGACCCGTTGACAGTCATTGCATCTGTGTGTGGTAACAGACTCGCATCCATCAGCTGTTTGATGACAGCGGGAACTCCGCCCGCGTGGAAATAATCTTCACCTAGGTATTCTCCGGCGGGTTGCATGTTCACTATCAAAGGGACTTCTAATCCCAGGTTTTGCCAGTCGTTATTATCAAGCGGAACCGAAAGGTGCTTCGCGATCGCATTGAGGTGAATGGGGGCGTTGGTCGAGCCGCCGATTGCAGAGTTCACGACGATGGCGTTCTCGAATGCCTCTCGGGTCATTATGTCTGATGGTCGAACGTCTTCTTTCACCAGGTCAACGATGCGTAAACCTGTTTGGTAGGCGATCTGCGCTCTTTCCCGATAAGGAGCTGGGATAGCCGCGGCCCCGGGTAGTTGCATCCCAAGCGCTTCAGCCAACGAATTCATAGTTGTAGCAGTGCCCATCGTTGAGCAGTACCCAGTCGATGTAGCAGACGAAGCAACTAGATCCGCGAACTCACCGTCATCGATCTCGCCTGCCGCATGCATTTCGCGGGCCTTCCACACAATGGTCCCAGAACCCGTTCGCTGCCCCTGGTGCCAACCATTCAGCATTGGCCCAACTGACAAAGCGATTGAAGGAATATTCACCGTTGCGGCAGCCATAAGACACGCGGGAGTAGTTTTGTCACAGCCGATCGTTAGAACGACACCGTCTAATGGGTAGCCGTGCAGGATCTCGACCAATCCCAGATAGGCCAAGTTTCTATCTAAAGCAGCTGTGGGCCTTTTGCCTGTTTCTTGAATTGGGTGCACTGGAAACTCAAAACAGATTCCACCTGCTTCTCGGATCCCTTCTCTGATTCGTTTTGCAAGTTCCAGATGATGTCTATTGCAAGGGGAGAGGTCTGAACCTGTCTGAGCGATACCGATTATGGGTTTACCAGACTGAAGTTCCTCTCTTGTCAGGCCGAAGTTCACGTAGCGCTCAAGGTAGAGCGCTGTCATCAATGGGTCACCGGGAATGTCGAACCACGCCGCGGACCTAAGTTTCATTTCTTCGTTACTTTGCACCACGCCCTCCAGTGTGCAGCCTCGCCTCGGTTCTAGCAGCCCAGGACGAAACCACTTGAAAAAGGCCTGAAAATTTCCGTTCACGATGATGGTCGGCCCACAAAGGGTCATAGCTGCGCTTAGTCTTTGAGAGCTCAACCGCCCAGCGAAGCAGACAAAGCGGTCAGGAACGGTCACGGAGTGAGGTCATCGATGAGTGAGGAGCCGATAACGCTATTCACGGCTAAGAAAATTGTGACGATGGATCCGGCCACGCCGGCTGCAACTGCGATAGCGGTTCAAGGTGACCGCATCGTGGGAATTGGAGACAGCGAAGATCCTGACCTAAGGAAGGCGACACAGATCGATAACCGCTTTAGTCAGCATGTCTTGCTACCGGGATTTGTCGAAGCTCATGCCCATGTCATGTCGGGCGGTTTGTGGGAATTCCCTTATGTCGGATTTTATGAACGGGCAGACCCAACAGGACGTTCCTGGAAAGGATGTGGCGATATTGACTCAGTAGTCGAGCGCCTCGTCGAATTCGACGAACAAATGAAAGATCCCGCTCAAACGCTAATTGCCTGGGGCTTAGATCCGATATTCCTAAAGGGAGACCGACTTTCCTCGACACACCTCGATCGGGTGTCGCGGACACGTCCAATATTTGTACTTCATGCCAGTGGGCACCTGGCCACAGTGAACTCCGAAATGATGCGTAAATCGAGCATTGACAGACATAGCCCCACACCAGGAGTAGCTCGAGATGTTGACGGTGAACCAACTGGTGAACTCCAAGAACCAGCAGCGATGTCGTTGGCCTTAGAGGGACTTTCTACTATCGGGAAAGCCATGATGTCATCAGAAGCTAAGTGGAACTTTGGCCTCGAGGCTCGCAACTGCGGGGTTACAACCGTCGCCGACCTAGGAACAACACGTTTGGCTCTAGAAGGGCAACTGGAAGCATGGCGAGAAGCAACGGATGCAAGAAACTATCCAGCCCGTGTAGTTGTTGCATTCGGTCATTATGACTCGGGCGCAACTCCGACAGACATCGATGACCATGCAGCTATAGCCGCTCGACTCAGCAACGAAGAAGAGACGACAAAACTGCGCTTCGGCATCGTCAAGCTAATACTCGATGGCTCAATCCAAGGCTTCACTGCGCGTCTCTCACCACCACATTATTTTGACCCGCCCCCAGGACATCAAGGAAATGGGCTTTGGCTGATACCACCAGAGCAGATGTCAAAAATCGTAGCCTCGTACCATAAAGCTGGATTAACGGTGCATTGTCATTGCAACGGAGATGAGGCCTCACAAGTGTTCATAGACGCAGTGGAAGAGGCCCTCACCTTCCACCCTAGGGATGATCATCGTCATACGGTTCAACACTCACAACTGACGACCGTAAAGCAGTACAGAAAGATGGCTTCGTTAGGAATGAATGCCAATATTTTCAGTAACCACATTTTCTACTGGGGCGACCAGCATGCTGAGATCACACTCGGAGCGGAGAGGGCCGCAGCTATGGACGCCTGTGCGACTGCTGAACGAGAAAACGTCAGATTCTCAATTCATAGTGATGCACCAATTACTCCAATGAGTCAGCTACACACCATCTGGTGTGCAGTAAATCGCCAGACTGCCTCTGGAAAGATCCTTGGTCCCAATGAACGGATCGGTGTACATAAAGCCATAGAAGCGTGCACTATTGATGCTGCCCACCAACTTCGACTTGATAACGAAATTGGCTCTCTCCAAGTCGGAAAATTCGCTGACTTTACTGTCCTCGAGGCTGACCCCTACGAAGTGGAACCAGACAAATTGAAAGATATTCCAGTTTGGGGCACCGTCGTCGGAGGAGTTGTTCACGAAGCTGCATCAGAGTGAAGAACTCGATGACTCTTTCTCAGACGGCAATCGAAGTGACCGTAGTTGGCGGCTACCTAGGCGCCGGCAAGACGACCTTGATGAATCACATACTCACAGCGTCTAAAGAGCCAGTGGCGGTGCTGATTAATGACTTTGGTGACATAAATATCGACAGCGAACTGGTCGAATCAGTTGACGGCAACAGCATTGCGTTGACTAATGGCTGTATTTGTTGCTCTCTGGTCGACGGATATGTCAGTGCGTTGGAAGAACTCAGACTCAGAGAACCACCCCCCAAACGGATCATCATTGAGGCCAGTGGAGTTGCAGATCCAGCTTCCGTTGCGGCT
This sequence comes from Acidimicrobiaceae bacterium, assembly GCA_002722565.1. Lineage (GTDB taxonomy): Bacteria > Actinomycetota > Acidimicrobiia > Acidimicrobiales > Poriferisodalaceae > MedAcidi-G3. The sequence goes on along the minus strand of PBMG01000002.1, from coordinate 71,013 downwards.
TATGGTCATGCTCCTGGCCTTTACTTCAATGCTGTTGTGGTGATGGTCGATGGAGCTAACGTCATNGAGCAACTAGATGATTCGTTAGTCGCACAAACTGTTGCTGCCCAGATAGCTACAGCAGATCTCCTCGCTGTAAACAAAAAAGATCTTCTAAATGATTTGGGCACAGTCCGAAATNAATTGAAGAAATTAAACGCTGAAGCCTTAATCACGGACTGCACTAACTCTCAGATTGACTTAGACGTGCTTTTCGGTTCTGAAGTGGTAACGGAAGCGGGAGTGTCTGCTGAGATGAATCAGTTTGATTCGCGAAGCCACACGTCAAGCGATCCGATTTCAAGACAAGCTTTGACTGAATGGGTCGAGCGGTTACCTGACGAAGTGCAACGAGCGAAGGGAGTNCTCCGTCTCGACGAGGANCCNNAAATTCCNATGGTGTTTCAACTNGTNGGGAGAAGNTGGAACNTGCGAGCGCTCGCCGAACGNAAAAACCCTCCCCTTGGNAACCAAATTGTTGTNGTTGGCCCTAAAGGGTTANTGCCAGAAGATTGGGATGTNGGGCTNCGGTAACGCAGTNGATAGGGNATAANCCACCAATCNAAAAATCGNNNCCTAAGACAGGTTCATGATCTGNGCNAAAGCCCCAACNCCCTCNCGGATTGCTTCCTCAGTNGGATTGCCAAANCAAAGACGCATTTTGTTTGCTCCCCACTTTGGGTCTACAGACCACCCGGCTCCAGCNTTGAATTCGATACCGTTTTGAGCNGCTTCTNCGGCGAACANAGCCGTGTCGATGNTCTCGGCGAAAGTTAGCCACATGAAAATTCCGCCTTGAGGCATNTNNAAGNTAACTGCGTCTCCGAAAGCCTCTTNGACCGCNTCGGACATCACCTGAGCCTTGTTGTGNAGGACTGANGTCAGNTGCTCTGCNTGNTCATCAAAATGAGAAGCGGCGTACTCAGCTACAACCATCTGTTCCAAGGCACCAGAACCGGCATCTGTCTTCAAAGAAAGTATCTGTTGAAGTATTGNCGANTCAGCAACGAGGTANCCCACTCGAAGGGCAGGGGCGATGGACTTTGAGAANGAACCGCAATAAATGACCCTCGTATCGGACTCGTCTAACTCCCATAAGGTGGGAGGTCGAGGGCAGCCCCACAACAGATCGGCGTAGCAGTCATCTTCAAAAATGGCTGTCTGATGNCCCTCCATCACCTGCAGAATGTCAAGGCGACGCTGCAAAGGCATGCAGGTGCCAGTCGGNTTTTGAACGGTTGGNATTGTGTANAGATATTTCGCCGGCCGACCTNGGTTNGANCACTGCTCTAATAGTTCNCCTAGATGGTCAGGACGCACGCCGTGCTCATCTANATGNACACCGTGAACNATGACGCCCAGTCGGTTCAATCGACTAATCATCCCGCCGTAGGTGGCTTCCTCGACNATGACGTTGTCGCCTGGTTCCAANAAAAGATCNTTAACTAAATCAAGACCTTGNAGTGAGCCGGAGGTAATTAAAACCTCATCGANGTGCACNTTNGTNGACGCTCGAATGTCAAGTTTNCGACAGATGAAACTNCGTAACTCTTCGTGNCCNAAGGGNCTTCCGCCCAAGTTNTACACGGCAAGTTTGCGACCTTCCCGTTGNAACACNCGAGTCGCTGCTTCTGAAAGGCCAGCAACAGGGACATTCGCCTCGTCGTTATTGCCCCCAACGAAGCTGAANGGNGGGATACCTGGCCACTTTCCCTCTGGAGCAGGGAGNTCACCCCGATACAAATTGTTGATGTNGAAAGTCACTTGTCCCCCTCNAACTTTNCCTGCTGCATCGTAGAGCCGAAAATGTGCATAGCGCGGCAAGTAGCTTGNTNNGGGGCCGCNCGATNTAAGAGAAAGAGAGTTCAGTGTCCAACTACGAGGTTCATGCGATCAAATACGCCGAACGAGAGGCAGTGCGCGCTGAACATTTCATCGGCGGAGACCCTCACGACAACACTCCAATGCCAATGGATTATTTCGTNTGGCTAATCCGAAATGAGGAAGGCAGAGAGTGGNTTGTTGATACNGGATTTGAACAAGATGACGCTCTCGCNAGNGGNAGAACGCTGCTCNGAACAGCCAGCGANGGGGTAGGGCTCCTAGGAGTTGANCCTGNTTCAGTNACTGACGTAATCATGACTCACTTTCANTACGACCACGCAGGAGGGGTNAACCAATTTCCTAACGCAACATTTCANGCCCAAGACCAGGAGATGTACTTCGCTACCGGACGAGACATGACGCGAAAGGCCTTCAATCACGCNTTCAACGTGAGACACGTNCAGGACCTNGTNGGCCGAGTTTTNGCCGATCGAGTNACNTTCCACGATGGAACTACTCAGCTCGCGCCCGGCTTAACNCTTCACTTGATNGGNGGACATACACGCGGCTTGCAAGTGGTGCGGATCGAAACNCNNAATAANGTCGTCGTACTTGCTTCCGACGCTAGTCANTACTGGGCNAATATGAACGAGGGCCGGCCATTCCCGATCGTCGACGACCTATCAAAGATGATTCAAGGATGGGAAACTTTGAGAGANCTCGCTGGNCCTGAGGGAGTCATAGTGCCTGGGCACGACCCACTGGTCTTTGACCATTTNCCTCCGTCGTCNCCTGACCTGGAAGGTATAGCGGTCCGCCTCGATTANCTGNAGCCGTCTATAGNNNCGGACTTAAAANGCAGGATCTCCTGCGTCTAGACCAAGNAGNACTCGGCCAGCNGTATCGATTTGATANGAGCCGACCATGAAATGGCCNGCAACTGCNCGNACATCATCNAATAACGACATAAGTCCAGAANNCTCGAAGTTAGCTGTGCTGCCCGCNGCATCNACTAAGTGTTGNACAGCCGAAATAGCGTTTTGTACGGACCAAGANCACGCNAAGCGAACCTTGGCNTGCATCTGNTCGCTGACTTCCTNACCCTGCTCNGCCGCCGCCCAGATNGTTTCAAGNTGTTCNAAAACCCATGCTTGACCAGCACCAACTAACGCTTCGGCTTTTGCGATCGATGTGGCAGCGTCAGGGCGATCNCGGAGACTNCTTTTCGAANTAAGAGGCGTCTTGCTNTCGGCNAGGTCCTTNAAATCNGCGATCGCTCGGCTTGCNAGACCAGCTGCCACCCCCGTCTTAGGAAACGGAAACCTTAAAGCCGANGGCAGTCGATAGAAAGGNAGGTCTGGTANGGGAAGTGANTTGTTCGCGACAACGCCNCACCAAATATCAGGCACAAAGAAATCTTCTAAAANNACGTCATGGGAACCGGTGCCCCGTAGNCCGACGGTATGCCACGTATCTTCAATGAAATCAGGGTTNGCNTCTACCANAGCNAAACATAATTCGATCGGAGAACTGTTCTCNACNACGCTGTTCAACACCCANTTGTCNGCTGCTGTGCAGCCGCTTACGAANTTCCATCTCCCCGAGATTCGCCAACCGNCCTTTGCNCGTCGAGCCTTTCCCNTNGCAACTCCAGAACCAGCNATGACNATGGAAGGNCTCTCAGCCCACAAGTNGCGACAGGTNTCGGGCGGNAAATANGCGGATACAAGTTCNGCTTCTTCGTTGCATGTCATAGNGACCCACGCTGTAGAACCGTGAATCTCAGCCAACCTTTTAGTGAAATCAATCAACTCTCTTGGGTGNACTTCGTGCCCNCCGTATTCTTCTGGNACAAGCAGTCTCATCAGNCCTAATTTGCCTANAGACTCGATTACTTCGCGGTCGGGCTGTCTNAGTTGATCTGACTGNNTAGCGCGATCNGATATCAAATTCTCGACACCAGAAACGATCTGTTCAAGCTGTAAAGAGGCCGCTGCCATGAACGCAAACTATCGTCTGNGATTAGAAGAGGAGAAAGTAAGTAGTGAATTCAGCNCAGCCNGCCGTCAGCNNCGAGGCACAAACTGCCCAAGNGCGCCCGCTCGAAGGAATACGAGTCATCGACCTTACNGATCATCGCGGCGACGTTGGGCCGTGGNTGTTNGGCGAGTTAGGCGCCGATGTCATCAAAGTTGAACCCCCGGGCGGCTGCTCAACGCGTGAACTAGATCCCATTCGGAAAGATGACACCTCTGACNTNCGGAGTCTGCATTTCAGNGCCTACTCGTCCAANAAACGCTCGATCATGCTGAANTTNGANGACCCNGNAGACCGAGAAACGTTTCTCAAATTGGTTGAAAGTGCCGACTTGCTNTATGAGTCAGGCACCCCAAATTTCTTGNNNGAAANGGGGATCNGTAGAAGCGAGCTCAGNGCCACCAATCAAGAANTAGTCCACGTGGTNGTTACNCCNTTNGGCGCAGACGGNCCNCGATCTAACGACCCTCATAGCGAATTGTCTTTAGCTTCACTTGGNGGCTCNCCCAATCTNCAAGGAACACCGGATCGCCCNCCAGTAAAGGCTTCGATCCCTCAAGTTTGGCGACACGCCGGAGCTGAGTCAGCAGTGGCGGGTCTCGTTGCGCACTCTCGAATGTTGACCACCGGNCNAGATCAACANGCAGTTGTGTCAGCACAGTCGTGTGTTACNTGGACATTGTTGAACGCAATGGAAGCTCACGCGATCCAAGGAACCGATATCCATCGAACNGGAACCGAAATTTTNACTGANCCTCCACTGCAAATCCGAGTTAAAGCAGCAGATGGATGGTTGATTGGCGTCAGNAGAGGAGATCTNGCTGAGGCGCTGGCTCCATGGTTGATCGAAGAAGGCATAGTTGANGCAAGTTGGTTANACGAAGATTGGCCCACGTTCGACCATCGAGCTATCAGCGGAGAGGACACCCTCTACTCGTTCGCCGATATTTATGAAGCTCTNAGCGCNTTNTGTNTCCGATACCCGCGCGACACATTGATGAGGCGTGGTCTNGAACTCGGAGCCACNCTTGCACCAATCAATGACGTCCAAGATCTNCTCGAATTNGANCATCTTGAGCTANGAAGTTTTTGGCGAACNGCAGCTGANAACAGAGGATTTACTGACGAACGAATCCCNGGTGGATTTTTATCNTTTAGCGGTCACCGGCTAGCNGCTAAGCGNCAACCACCACATCTGGACGAACACAGACNGGAAATTCTCGNCGAGCTANCGACNCCNGNTGAGNCTAGANAAACACNCGTAANNAACGAGCAGGCTTTNCCANTAGAAGGNNTGAAGGTTGCCGACTTNTCATGGGTAGGGGTTGGGCCNATNACNGCCAAGGCNTTAGCNGACCATGGAGCAACNGTCGTCAGNGTTGAATCTGGNGGANGGCTTGATCCNTTGCGCGTAAACGGCCCCTTCAAAGATCAAACNTTTGGAGAGAACATGTCACAATTTTTTGGCACGTTTAANACCTCCAAACTGAGTATCGACATCGACNTAAAGAACGAGACCGGGATCGACATTGCCAGCAAGCTAATTTCNTGGGCNGATNTCATTATCGAAGCTTGGAGTCCCGGAGCGTTNGCTCGAACNGGTTTNACAGATGANGTAATACGNTCGCTGAATCCCTCNGCCATAATCGTGCACACTTCATTGCTAGCCAGCGGAGGCCCTCTTTCGCCTCTAGCGGGNTACGGCTATCACGCCGCTGCGATTGCTGGNTATTACGAGGTAGTTGGTTGGCCAGACGCNCCACCAGANGGCCCCTATCTNGCNTACACCGACACCATCGCGCCAAGGTTCATAACCTCTGCTCTGCTGGCAGCTATCGATCACCGAANGCGGACTGGGTCNNCGCACACTATCGAAGCGGCGCAGCTGGAATGTGGGCTNCAACTCATGACNCCNGAACTNCTNAACTTCCAGATCAATGATGTTAAAGCGACTCGAATTGGGAACCGAGACCTTCATATGGCCCCTCAAGGGATTTANCCCGTCCGAGGAGATGACCGGTGGATCGGACTNACGATCACAAATAACGAAAATTGGAGCGCTCTTCAGACACTTATGGGCGAACCCGAATGGGCTAAAGANAAACNATATGAAACCGTTGCNGGCCGAATAGAAGNGGCNGATCTCCTCGATGAACAGATAGGGGAGTGGACCCATGCCCTCGAAGGCAAAGCATTGGAGAACATGCTCTTGGAGAANGGCATCCCAGCGGGACTCNTCTCACGAAGCAGNGACCTGNTATCAGACCCTCAATATGAGCACCTTGGTTTCTATCGCTGGCATGAACATGGNGCCATGGGCAACATTCCCTACGCAGGNCATCAGTACTCAATCGACNACTACGANCATGGACCCCGATCGGCTGCACCNCTATTAGGGGAACACACTTTTGAAGTGTTGAGTGANCTGCTAGAGATCGANGCCGAGGAGATCGCNGAGATCGCTATCAGTGGCGCACTTGGATGAGTGANNTGACGTTCNANAACGTGATCGAAGTNGCTAANCAAGTAGCAGCGGCNCTACGAAGGACAGATTCCTCGGTATCCGTTTCAGAGTCAGCAGCTGGTGGTCTAATCAACGCTGCTCTGGTTGCTATACCCGGAGCCAGTGATTTCTATAAGGGCGGAATGGTTGTATATACCAGCGCGGGCCGACAGATCTTGTCCGGTTCTGAACCATTGCCGAAGAACTTAAGAGGGGCAACTGAAGAGTTTGCAAAGGTGCAAGCAGATCGAGCTAGACACCTTTACCGAGCAGATTGGGGGATAGGCGAAACGGGAGCGACTGGACCTTCAGGTAACCCCTATGGCGACCCTCCTGGCTATGGTTGGGTTGCATGTAGCGGAGCAGTCAAAGCGAGCTTCGAATTGAATACTGGAATCAAAGCACGCGAGTCAAATATGTACGCATTTGCAATTGCTGCTCTAGAACTCACGGTTCGAACAATAAAGGCGTAGATTTTTAACCATGGAACATATGCCTCTCTCGGTTCTCGACCTTGCAACTGTTTCAAGTGATGCGACTAGCGCTGAGGCATTATCGGATGCAACCGAGTTGGCAGTTAAGTCAGAAGAATTTGGCTATTCAAGATTTTGGGTAGCAGAACACCACAACATGAATACGGTTGCCAGTACTTCACCGGCAGTGCTCATAGCGCACGTGGCAGCGTCTACCAAAAACATCAAAGTCGGGTCGGGTGGTGTCATGTTACCCAATCACGCTCCTTTGGTAATAGCTGAGCAATTTGCTCTTTTGGAGGCGCTCCACCCAGGGCGCATCGATTTAGGCATCGGCCGCGCTCCGGGAAGTGATCGACAAACCATGGCAGTTATTAGAGGTTCTGCCGCAGCGTTGTCGGTTGAGGATTTCCCCCGCGACTTAATCGATGTAATGGGCTTGCTGGGTGACGTCAGAACTGATCATGGCCTATGGAACAAGTTCTCAGCTACCCCCGTCGCCACATCGTCCCCTGAAGTGGTACTCCTGGGATCAAGCGGATTCAGCGCTCAGTTGGCCGGCGTATTGGGACTTCCATTTACTTTCGCCAACCACTTCGATACCGGCGGCACGCTCGAAGCAGCTGAGATCTATCGAGAATCTTTTCGACCTTCACCAACCCTCGACGAGCCCTACACCATAGTTTCAGCTTCAGTAATGGCGGCAACCGACAGTAAAGCTGCAGACAAGCTAGCGGCGCCGAGCCGACTCAGAAAATATGGGATGCGCACGGGTCGATTCTGGTCGCTAGTAGCACCAGATGAAGCTTTGGCCCACCCTGAATGGTCTAAAGCCGAAGCCATGCCTAGCAACGCGATCAATGGCACCCCCGATGAAGTCGCGCTCGGCCTTCAGCAGCTAGCGGAACAGACTCAAGCCAATGAGCTATTTCTCCACTGTTCAAGTTTCGGTCTCGCAGAACGTGTGCGAAGCCTCGAACTGATAGCGGAACGGTGGGGAACCCGGACCGACGAACATTTAGAAGTAGCGGCTCTTCCCCGATAGTCATGAACAAGATCACTTCTTTAGGAACCCATTTTGGGCCGTACCGAATCGAAAGCCGAGATAACGAAATAGTCAAGGTTCACGGCCATGAACTCGACCCAGCACCATCAGAAATCGGTCAGGGCTATCTCCACCGATCAGAACTTCGCGTTCTTCGCCCATCTATCAGAAAGTCATGGCTAGACGGAGGCCCAGGGACTCGAGGTGACTTGAGAGGCAAAGAACCATTCGTGGAAGTCGAATGGAATCAGGCGATAGCCCTGGCCTCCGATGAGCTAAAGCGAATTCGTACAACCCACGGACCTCAAGCCCTCTTCGCCGGATCCTATGGTTGGGGATCTTCGGGAAGAGTCCATGCCCCAGGAGCCCTCCTGTTTCGTCTACTCCGGATGTATGGCGGCTACACCGATGTGTGGGGGACCTATTCTTCCTCAGCAGCCGAAGCAATCGTCCCTTACTTCCTGGGAATGCGATATCACGCAGCTATTGGTCGTGGAACAAGCTGGTCAGTAATCGCAGAACACACTGACTTATTTGTCTCTTTTGGAGGTTTGCGGCGTTCCAATACTGAAGTCACCTACGGAGGTCAGGGCACTCATCACACCGAAGAATGGATGAAAAAGGCGAAATCAAAAGGCACCGACTTTTTAAACGTTGGTCCACTCCGCGATGATATCGATGCACAGATCAGTCCTCGCTGGCAGCCAATTCGCCCAGGCACCGATGTAGCGTTCATTCTGGCTTGCATACACACACTGATCACCAACGACCGGGTAGACAACGAGTTTGTCGATACGCACGTCCACGGCTGGCAGAAATTCTCTGCCTACGTGATGGGAGAATCTGACCAGCAACCCAAATCACCAAGTTGGGCCGCAAACATCACTGGAATAGACGCCAACACTATTGAAGAGCTAGCCCTGGAGATGTCGGATCGGCGCACCTTGATTAACGTAGGACTGTCTCTTCAACGGGCTGACCATGGAGAACAGTCTTATTGGGCCGCCACCGCGTTGGCATGCGCCTTGGGTCAGATCGGTTTACCCGGAGGCGGAATAGCCTTTCCGTTTGGGGCACAGGGCAACGTAGGAGCTGGCCAAGTCCGCAAACGAGTACCTGGAATACCTATACCGCCAAGACCTGAAGGCCCTCCGGTGATTTCGGTATCACGTTTCCGAGAACTGTTAGACAACCCAGGAAAGACCTACGACTTCAATGGCGAATCCGGTGAATTCCCCGACATCAAAATGGTTTGGTGGGCTGGAGGAAACCCATTCCACCATCATCAAAATTTGACCGAATTGGCATCAGCATGGGAACGCCCTGAAACAATCGTGGTTCAGGAACCCTTCTGGACGCCTACAGCGAGACGAGCCGACATCGTATTTCCGTCTTCAACACCATTGGAGCGAAACGACCTTGGCGGAGCCGAAAATTTACTTATCTCTCATGAGCGCGCCGTAGACCCTCCGGGAGAGGCCCGTGATGACTACGAGATTATGACCATGGTGGCCGAGCAACTCGAGTTAAAGGAACAATTCACAGAGGGACGCAGCGGAGATGAATGGGTTGAAGTTCTTTACGACTTATTCAAAGCTGAGAACGAATGGGCCCCGGACTTCGAAGAGTTCCGAGAAGTTGGTTACCTCCGCTACCCAGGGATGAGTGAGATGGGCGAGAACCACCAAGTTTTCTTGAATGAGTTCCGAGATGACCCTGTTGCTCACAAGTTGGGAACGCCAAGTGGCCGAATTGAGTTGTGGTCTGAAAGCATCGCAGAGTTCGATTATGAAGACTGTCCGCCGCACCCAGCGTGGATGGAGCCCTACGAGCGGTTGGGAGGGCAGAACTCGAGTACATGGCCTCTCCATCTAGTCTCGAACCAGCCGACAGTCCGTATACATAGCCAATACGACCACACGGAGCCCAGCCAAGGATCCAAAGTGGCAGGCAGAGAACCCATTCGTGTTCATCCCGAAACAGCTAAAAAACGCGGTGTTTCAGACGGTGATGTAGTTCGAGTCTTCAACGACCGAGGCAGCTGTCTTGCTGGTGTAGTGATAGACGATGCCTTGATGCCCGAAGTAGTTCAGTTGTCAACTGGAGCTTGGTATGACCCTGACCCAGAAGGCATGTGTCGCGCAGGTAACCCAAACGCTTTAACCAGAGACAGAGGGACTTCCAAGCTCGCACAAGGCCCATCGGCTCATACTTGTCTTGTAGACATCGAGCTATTCGATGGAGTCGCACCTCGGGTGGAGTGCTACGACCAACCTGAATTCATTGACCAACGGTAAAAAGGGAAAGAAAAAATGCCTGACGAAACACCTTCAGCCCAAGAATGGCTTGCAGGGCTAGCAACCGAACTAGGGCTCCCTTCGCCAAGTCCACAAGAGATCGAAACCCTTCTAAACCTTGCTGGTATAGCAGCCCACAGTTCTGAACGCATAGCGGCACCAATAGCATGCTGGATGGTGGGCTTAGCCAAAATTGATCCCGGAGAAGCATTATCTCTGGTTCAAAAATATGAGAACGAACGCGTTGGCTAAAGCATTATCTACAATCGACGTTTGTGAACGATAGAAATTGGGGATTCAGAACTAGAGCGCTTCATGCCGGCGGCAGACCAGATCCCACCACTGGCTCAAGAGCCGTTCCCATCTATCAATCGACCAGTTTCGTATTTGAAGATACGGCTGATGCAGCAGATAAATTTGCCCTCCAAAAATACGGGTCGATTTACACCCGAATCTCTAATCCGACCATTAATGCCTTCGAAGAACGAATGGCCAGCCTTGAAGGCGGGATCGGATCGGTTGCTACAGCTTCAGGAATGTCGGCCGAATTCCTAACTGCTGCAGCACTCGCCGGGCAGGGCGACAATCTTGTTACTTCCTCAGCGCTGTATGGGGGTACTCATACCCTCTTTGACGTAACGCTGAGTCGTTTTGGAATAACGGCTCGATTCGTGGATGGCGATGACCCTGATGCGTACGCCAAAAACATTGATGATGACACCAAGTTTTTGTACACAGAGATCGTAGGAAATCCATCGGGGTCAATTCCGGACCTATCCGCAATCGCTGAAATCGCTCATGCGCATGATCTGCCACTCATCGTAGACGGAACCTTTGCCACCCCATACCTTTGTCAACCGCTCAACCACGGCGCGGACATCGTCCTTCACTCAGCGACGAAGTTCATCGGAGGTCATGGAAATTCGATTGGTGGAATCGTCACCGAATCAGGCCAGTTCGACTGGGGCAGTGGCCGCTTCCCGCAAATGACAGAACCGGTCGAAAGCTATAACGGCTTGAAGTTTTGGGAAAACTTTGGGGAGTACGCGTTTTGTACCAAGTTACGGGCCGAGCAGCTTCGCGATATAGGTGCCTCGATGGCGCCAATCAATGCATTTCTATTGCTTCAGGGCCTCGAAACATTACCGTTCAGAATGGACGCGCACGTTGATAATGCTCAAGCCGTAGCTCAACACTTGGACCAGCACCCGGCCGTAAATTGGGTGAACTACGCAGGTCTAGCTGATTCCCAATATCACGACCTCGCGAAGCAGTATTTACCTAAGGGGCCGGGGGCGATCTTTACCTTTGGAGTCAAAGGAGGAAGAGAAGCGGGAGCCAAGTTCATCGAGTCTCTGCAAGTAATTAGCCACCTGGCAAATGTTGGTGACGCTCGGACTCTCGTGATCCACCCAGGCTCAACTACACATCAACAACTTTCGGATGAGGCCCTAGTCACAAGTGGCGTGACTGAAGACATGGTCAGAATCTCTGTGGGCCTAGAAGACCTTGAAGACATCATTTGGGATCTCGACCAAGCCTTATCGAAAGCGATTCAAATATGACAGTCACTCATGAACCAGTTGCAGGGTGGACCGAACCCACAGCGTCTGATCGTTTAGAGCTACTAAAGAAAACCAAAACCATCGCTATGGTCGGTGTATCGGCAAATAGTTCGAGACCAAGCAATTTCGTGGCTACGTACTTGCTCAGTTCAAGCTCTGATTATGAAATTCACTTCGTCAACCCAACTGTCGACGAGATACTCGGCCAACCCTGCCACTCAACCCTTGAAGACCTGCCGGTTACCCCTGACATGGTTAACGTCTTCCGCCGCTCCGAAGATCTGCCCGAAGTAGCGGAACAAGCTGTCGCCATTGGTGCCCAATCATTCTGGACACAACTAGGGCTCTGGAACGTCGAAGCAGCGACAATTGCGGTGCAAGCAGATTTGGACCTAGTGATGGATCGCTGTCTAAAAGTTGAGCACGCTAGGTTTCACGGAGGATTACACCTCGGCGGTTTCGACACCGGAGTTATCGACTCACGGCTAGGTAAATAAAGTTCGGTTGTTAGCGGCGGGCAGGCAGACTGGTTAAGTCGTGTCTACCAAAACCACTATCGCAGCGGCACTCGCATCAGCCGTTTTAGCGTTCGGATGCAGTTCGCCCGAAACTGGCGACACCATCACCGAATCGAAGGTCTCCGATAACTCTCCAGAAGTAGCAGAGCCCAGCTCGACGTCGCAGCAATCGGACAATGACGGAGAGTTCACCTACGCGGGTGAAATAGCTGCCCCTGAGATCCCAAATGGTCTGGATTGGTTCAACGTAGAACGACCACTTTCTTTGACCTCGGACCTTCGAGGCAAAATAGTCATCCTCGACTTCTGGACCCAAGGATGCATTAACTGCCTGCACGTCATACCTGACTTACACCGACTTGAAGAGGAGTACCCCGACTCCTTAGTGGTTATAGGCGTACATTGGGCCAAATTCGACCATGAGAAGACCACCCAGGCCGTACGTCAAGCGGTGCAACGTTTGGATGTCCGGCACCCAGTAGTCAATGATGACTACGAATACCTACGTCAGTCGTATCGAGTGAGGGCTTGGCCCACGTTAGTGCTCATCGACCCATTGGGACGGGTGGTAGGTAGCCACGCCGGAGAAGGTATCTACCCGCTATTCCAGCCAGTTATAGATCGAATGGCTCGAGAATACGGAACTGCGGGCCTCATAGACGTCCGTCCTGTAGACGTCATCGCGGCAACTACCGACCCAATCTCAACTGTGCTGAGCTTTCCGGGCAAGGTCTTAGCTGACCAGCAATCAAACCGGCTCTTCATAGCTGATTCAGGGCATCATCGTGTTTTGATAACAGACCTTGAAGGAGAAATCTCAGCAGTTATTGGGAGAGGGGGTTCTGGCTATGTCGACGGGGTCTGGCTTGATGCGCAGTTCAATCAGCCCCAAGGTTTAGCGCTTTCCTCCAAAGGACGATATTTATATGTTGCAGACCGGGGTAATCACTCAATAAGGGTTGTAGATCTAGTCGAACGAACAGTGAAAACCCTGGCAGGCACAGGTCAATCAACCCACCGAATTGTTCCTGGCCCGCCGCTGTCCACACCGCTCGCTTCGCCCTGGGATGTTCAAAGAATCGGAGAACAGCTATTTGTTGCCGGCGCGGGTCGCCACCAGATATGGGTCATAGACCTAGCAGAGAACGGAAAAAATGGGAGCTGGCTTGATGTCTATGCAGGCACAGGGGCGGAAGGCCTCGACGATGGGTATCGGATGTCCGCGACGCTGTCCCAACCCTCGGGTCTTGCTGTAGACGGTGCGACCCTATGGTTTACGGACCCAGAAGCTAGCGCGATCCGCTCAATCGACTTAGGGGAGAGTGGGGATCTAAAAACTCTTGTGGGTAATGGGCTGTTTTCTTGGGGAGATGCAACCGGAGACGCTGAAGCCACACAGCTTCAGCATGCTGTAGGTATCGAAATTCTCGATGGTGATTTATATGTGGCTGACACTTATAACCACCGAATAAAACGTGTCCAGAGCCAAACTGGCGACTCTGTGTTGGTAGCAGGAAATGGCATCCCCGGGTTGAGAGACGGGTCTGGCGAAGGCGCTCAGTTAGCGGAGCCCAGTGGGTTAAGCGCAGCCGGATCCCTGATCTACATAGCCGATACCAACAATCATCAGATTCGCATTCTGGATACCCAAACTGCACAGCTCACAACCCTTGAGCTAAGCAATCAACAAGCAGCAATTTTGCTAGACCGAACCGCTGCAGATGAGAAGGTAACTTTTCCGCAAATAACGGTTCCCCGAGGAAGAGTCCAAGTAGTAGTCGATCTGCTGTTACCACCCGGATATGAATTCAACCAAGACGGCACTTCAGTTCTCGAGCTTGACATTAAGAATGGCGATCTTTCCCGCGTCGTGGGAAGAAGTTCTTATCAAGCGCAGGGGCCTGAGATGCCGCAGGTGTTCGAGTTGCTTATTGAAGAAGAGCAAAATCTTCGTGTGGAAGCTAACGCAACTATTTTTTATTGTCCGGCGCAAAACGCCACATTTTGTCTATTGCGACAAATCGATATAGAAGTGCCGCTAGTGGTGAGCGACAGTGGCCAAGAGAAGATAACGATCAGTCACCTCCTGCCTAATGCGGAGGAAATTGACCGCAGTCTTGAGGGACGAAGTGAATAGAGAAAAGCGCCAGATCGGTGCAAAGGTGCGTCGCCTAATTGTTTTGCTCGTTGTAGCTCTCATGGTCCCGCAAGGAACGCAAAATCTGTTTGCTGACAGTCCGAGTGAAACCCTGCGATCGGATTCAACCATCGTGGGCGTAGTAGATGGACCTGGAGGTATTGGCTATTGGGTTGTTTCCGCCGACGGTTCCGTAGAAGTGGTGGGAACCAAAATTGTTCCGCCACTAGGCGAAAGCGAGCCTTTAACAGGCAGAGTTAGATCCGCGCACGAAGGCGCCCCCGGTGCCTTAGGGATTTGGCTTCAGCTAGATGACGGCACCAAAGTGGCCATTGGTGATCCCGGCCCAAGAATCTTCAATGGTCATGAGCGTCCAGCAGGTTGGTTGTCTGGTCTGGCGGTAAAGCAGATCATGCGTGGTCGCTGGATAGACAGTATCGACCGAGGTTGCGTGGCCGAATTGCCGAGAGCTGTGCGAATCGGTCAACTTCTTTTGCCGACGATGACCGAATCGCAGTTCGGGGCAGCCGTAAACGAAGTTCGTGATCATCAGATAGCAGGGATCTTGCTTTCAGGCGGCGCTACCCCTTGGATTGCTAGGCGGATTGACGAGCTACAAGATTTTGCTGATCGAATTCCGCTTTTGATGGCAGCAGATGAAGAAGGAGGACGAGTTCAACGTTTACGACACGTCTTGCCGGCCTTACCAAGCGCTAGTCGACAAGTGAATGAGCGACTCGAACTTGTTGGTCAACGCGCAGAACGACATGCCGTTCAGATGCTGGAATTAGGATTCAACGTGAACTTGGCTCCGGTTTTAGATGTAGGAGCAGGGCCAGGAATTGGAGATCGATCGTTTTCTAACGATGCAGCGCTGGTTGTGGACTACGGAATAGCGACTATTGAAGGGCTTAGCGACGGAGGAGTCTTGCCCGTAGCTAAACATTTCCCTGGTCACGGGGCAGCAGACGGAGATTCACATCAAGGCCGGGTGGTTGGCCCGCCCCTTCTCGAACTTGTCGAGAATGACCTCGTTCCGTTCGAGGCGGCAATTGCGTCAAAAAAATCGGGAATCATGGTTGGCCACACCGAAATTCCAGGCGTTACCGAAGGGCTCCCTTCGTCGCTTTCACCCGCAGCCATCCAAGGTCTCCTTCGAGACGATCTGAAGTTTGACGGTTTGGTGATCACAGATGCTCTGAATATGAGAGCAGTGTCTGATAGGTGGAGCACTGAGGAAGCAGTGGTCATGGCTGTAGAGGCAGGTGCTGATCTGATGATTTTAGGCACCTTGGCAGATGTCGGTCCGGCATTCGCAAGCATCGATCAGGCCTTATATGAGGGCCGCCTGCCAGTTGATCGTCTAAATGATGCGGCCGTAAATGTTTTAAGGGCCAAAGGTATTAACCCGTGCACTCTCATTGGGAGAGTGCGCGGTGTCATGAACACAGTCCATGACTGGTAGGCCTCTTGCTCGTCTAAGCGTAGGAATAGCGGCTTAGTCAAAAGTGATGACTGAACGGGTGACCGAGCCTGCCTTCATTGCTTCGAAGCCTTGATTGATTTCATCCAAACTGATTCTGGCCGAGACCATTTCATCGAGCATTAGGCGACCATCAAGGTACATATCTACAAGTCGAGGCATATCTGTGCGGAACTGATTTGAGCCCATGTTTGAACCCTGAATCTTTTTTTCCATCAGGAAGTCAACACCATGAATCTCTATGTTTGTTCCGAGTGGGATCATTCCGATCACGGTCGCGGTGCCACCGTTTCGTAAACTTTGAAACGACTGTTCGGTCGTTTGTTTTAGTCCGACCGCCTCGAACGACTTGTGTACTCCTCCGCTCGTCATCTCATGAATGCTCAGAACAGCATCGGTTTCGGCAGCATTCACAGTGTCAGTAGCCCCCATTTGTCGAGCCACCTCAAGTTTGGTGTCGACCATGTCAACAGCGATGATCCGTCCAGCACCTGCTATGCGGGCAGCTTGGATCGCAGCGAGACCAATGCCGCCTGCTCCGAAGACCGCAACTGTTTCACCCGGCTCAACACGTGCAGTTCTAAACACGGCGCCAACACCAGTCATGACGCCACAGCCGATAAGGGAAGCGCGGTCGAGGGGCATATCTTCACGAATTTTCACGATTGCGTGTTCATGGACCAGCATCTGTTCAGCGAATGATGAAAGGTTAAGAAACTGCCAGGCCGGAGCCCCATCAATGGTTAGACGAGGAGCCTCATCTGCACCTCGGTTGCATTCCAAGTCTTTGCCGGAACACAGAGAAGGTCTTCCTTCTGTGCAATAAGAGCAGTGGCCACAGAAGACTGAGAGGCACGTGATCACGTGATCACCCGGTTGTACGTAAGTTACGTCAGAGCCGACCGCTTCGACGACACCGGCTGATTCGTGTCCGAGGACAGCTGGTGTCATGTACGGGTAGGAACCCTCCATGAAGTGCAGATCGCTGTGGCACAGGCCCGCAGCGGACGTATTGATGAGAACTTCACGCGGTCCGGGTTTGTCTATCCCGACTTCGGTGATCTCGAGTTCCCCTGGAATTTGATTAAGCACTGCTGCTTTCACGTCAAAGCCTTTCGATAGCGAGGTTTGTGGTGGCGCGCCTCGAATAGATTGAAAGCAGAGGCTAGCTGCCCCTAGGCCTATGAGTGAACAGAATGTTTAAAAGAGCTCCGTTAAGAGGTTCCGATTGATAACAGATTCTCGACTGGCTGGTAAAGCTCCTCGAGATGAGAAACCTCTTCTGCTGAGAGCTCTATTGAGCATGCTTCGACTAGCTGTCCTAGTTGCTCGACTCGCGAGACACCAACGACAGGAGATATAACTCCGGGCTTTGAGAGTAACCAGGCAATCGCTATTTGGGCAGGGCGGCAGTCGCGCTCTTCGGCAAGAGATGTAACCCGATCAGCAATGGCGAAATCCATTTCACCCCTGTAAAGGGATTCCGTTCGAGTCCTGTCCTGACCTTTGGACCGGTTCGTCGTTCCCCCTTCCAAACTCCCCTTGTAGGCGCCTGCCAAAATGCCGCGAGCCAGGGGTGACCAAGGCTGAAGAGCTACGCCTGTGCTTAAGCAGTAGGGGTTCATTTCGCGCTCCTCTTCTCGGTAGATGAGGTTGTAATGATTTTGCATGCTGACGAATTGGGTCCAACCATTCAGTTTGGCAGTGAGCTGAAGTTCAGCAAATTGCCACGCAAACATTGAAGATGCTCCAATATGTAGGGCTTTCCCGGCCTTAACAACGTCGTTCAGAGCTTCCAACGTTTCTTCAATCGGTCCCTCAGATGCGCCTCTTATGCCGTGGGGGTGGCGGTGAATAATGAGTTGATCAATGTAATCAAGGCCAAGCCGTCGAAGTGAACTGTCCACCCCTTCCATAATGTGCTTGCGCGAAAGTCCCCCTTGGTTCGCTCCGCGTCCCATAGGCATAGCGATTTTGGTGTTAATGACGTACTCGTCTCTTGGTAATAAGTCGCGGAGTAACTGGCCCACAACTTCTTCGCAAGCGCCCACGCCGTAGATGTCGGCTGTATCGAAATAGAAGAGACCCGACTCAATGGCGGCTTCAAAAATAGGACGTGCTTCGTCAATGCCTAGAGTCCAGTCACCTTGATGGCCCCGCCCGGGCTCGCCAAAGTTCATAGTTCCCAAGCAGAGCCTTGGCACCCGCAGGCCAGTTTTCTCACCGAGCGTCCTAGTTTCGAGCATTTTTGGTCCTTTTCGAAAATCCGACAGCCAAGCCGATCTAAGCAAACTGATCCTGACAGGGGGCTGTTGGGACTACTCTACGGCAACCGTAGAGCGCTTTCGGAGGCTGATCTCGTGGCGAACTCAGTTTTGTATGAAGAACAAGACAAGATAGCGATTATCACGATTAATCGGCCTGAGCGTTTGAACACCCTCACCGCGGAAGTGATACAGGCAGTGGGAGAATATGTTGACCAGGCCGCATCCGCCGCAGAGGTCGCTGCCATAGTTCTTAGAGGTGCAGGGCCTAACACCTCCGCAGGCTATGACCTTGCTGATTTCTTAGCGAATGAAGATGCCTCGCCGGGAGAAGCGTGGGACCCAGTAGCGGACTACCAATCGATGTCGGGCAACGTTCGAAACTTCATGAAAGTTTGGGAATGCCCCAAGCCTGTGGTGGCGGAAATTTCAGGGTGGTTGATTGGCGGCGCGACCGACCTGCTGCTGTGCGCTGACCTGTTATTCATGGCTGACGACGCTCATATTGGGTACGCGCCAAGCCGCATATATGGAACTCCGACAACCATGATGTGGGTACATAGAATCGGCTTAGAACACGCCAAACAATTTCTGCTAACCGGCCGTCCGATTAACGCGGAAACAGCTTTTCGGATAGGACTGGTATCACGTGTCTGTCGAGCTAGCGAGCTGTCGCGAACAGCAGAGAGCGAAGCGCGTCGCTTTGCTGATATTCCGAGTAACCAGTTGGCTCTGAATAAGCTCCTGATCAACCAGGCATTCGAAAACATGGGCTTGCGTACGTCACAAATGTTGGGCACGTTCTTCGATGGGATAGCCCGCCACACACCCGAAGCGCAAGATTGGGCATCCCGAATAACAGAGGGTGAGTTCCGCGAAGCTGTTGCAGAACGAGACGAGCCATGGGGTGATTATGGGCAAAGTCGCTGATTTTGATTCTCCGTAACCAACGCAGATCAATTCTTAGGTGGCAAAGTGACCTGAACGACTGGTGGTAATGGATCTTCGCCGGTTGCCACAATCTGGGCCACTTGCCGCCAAGTGAGCAACCACTGTTGCCAAAGGGGGCCGATCCGCCATTCGTCTATCGGTATGGCTGTCACGTTTACCCCAAATCTTCGCCAGGCCTCTGTTCTCACTATGTCAGTCCTCGCCGGTCGACTTCCGTATCGGTCCGGCACGTTGTATTGAAATAAAGGCTCTAGAAAGGAATCAACCAGTCGACCGGCATCGCGCCGGTTAGGGGTGTCTTTGATAACCCCCGCGTAGTTCACGACCTTGACACACCCGCTATCAATTACTTCTACGTCCACTTCGTCAGGCAACTCGGGAACAAAACGAACACTGACGGTCGGCATGCCGGAAGACCCCCAGGTTAACGATCGCGTGTCAGTATTTTCGGGCCCAGCAGAAGGTTGGAAACGGCTGAACCATGCTTCTTCCCAGCTTGGGGCGATCTCCAGGCCCCATCTCAGCATCTCATCGAGGAGCTTGGGCCATGGAGTAACTCCATCAACGTCTTCAGGGTGCAACCGTTCAAGTGCAACCAAGAAATATATGCCAAGTCGGCTCAAAAGAGGATCCGGGATAACGGCGGTCTTTGCGTGTTTGGGGTCGAAGAGGTCGCTGATCTTTGTTGGGGCCCGGAGTGGAGCGTCGTTTTGGTCGGGAAGTTGGTCCAAACGACGTTCCGGAAGTTGGTATCTGGACTTTGAGCGGTTGAGGCAAGCAGCTAGCTGGCTCACAGGTGTCAGCATTTCATCCTGTAAAAGGAGAGAAGGGTCAACGCGGTCAATCGCAATAGGTCGATATGGCTCAACTAATTTCTGTTCTGTGACACGCCGCCGCTCGAGGCTATCTATGCCCAATACAACGTCAGCAACTGGATTCTCTTTCGACCTTTCTAGGAGCTCGACCATGGAAGTAGGGTCTTCTTCTAGAAACACCAATACTTCGATACCAGTGCTTTCTGTGAACTCTTGAAGAGCTGCTTCAGGCAGTTCGAAGTCTTTGTGGGTGAGGAGCCTTATGGTTTGCGCTTCGCTATCTGAAGTGCTGCATGCAGCAGTAAGGGTGGCGGCCGCAACCACGGCTAAGAGGGTGATTCGGAATAGCGGTGTGAGCCTAGAGATCACAAGAAGTCACTATCACGAGAAAAACGCCTTGGTGTACTTCGATTCTCGGTTGACTAAGAATTTTGTTACTTAAACCCAGACTGCTGAACTCCGGGAAATTGTCATCTGAAGACAAATTCCAACGCAACCCTTCGGTCGATATTCGTGAGTCAGAACTAAGAGCGACGAGGCTTACATGGGAGCCGGTGACGTCTTCTAAATCAAATACCTTGTTGGCTGTTAGGGCCATGACGCGACTCGAGCCGCAGTGTGTGACAATCCGCTGATCAATGTTGTGTTCATTTGCCAAGAGCATGGAGCTAATCAGCAAGTGGTCTAGGCGGCCACCACCTCCACTGATGATGTTTATATCTCTGGCCCCAACTTTTTGAGCGAAATTAAGAGCGAGTGCCAAATCACTATCATCTTTATCTCGCGGATGTTCTTCCACTACAAGTCGAGAATTGTTGGTCGGAAGAGATTTTTGATCGAGAGAGTCGAAGTCCCCGACTACAACATCAACCGCTACGCCGAGGCTTTGGGCGTGCAAATATCCAGCATCAGCTGCAATAACGAGTGTTGGAGGGACAATATTATTTGGAAGGGATGGCAGATTTGGCCCTCCATCGATAACCCATGTGTGGGTTGGGTCGAAAGACGAATCTGCGGGTGAGTTCCGATTCACAGCCCCATAATTGCCCAGAAACGCGACTAAATGACAGCGACTATCGCGCGAGCGACGCTTTCTGCGGGGTATTGGCCGGTACCTTCGGTACCTAGTGAGAGCTTTTCGACGGCTGATGCGTCTACCAATTTTGGTCGCGGCGATTCTTGCCTGCGCCGTTTTGATCACGGTGGTTGGGGTCGCTGTCGGTCCTCATGGCAAAGAAGCCTTGTTTGCTGTCGATAGAGAGCGAATAGATGTCGACCTTGACTTGTCGCCTGGAGCGCAGAGGACTGAGGTGTATGACAGCGTCGGAAACGAGATAGGGATATTGCGTTACGACATTGACCGCCAACTAGTAAAGATTGCTGAAGTGCCTGGTGAGGTGCTCGCCACACTGCTTGCAGTTGAAGACAACAAGTTTTGGACGCATAACGGTGTTGATATTCGAGCTATTTCTCGGGCAATGATTCAGAACCTCACTAGCGGAGCCATCACTCAAGGCGGTTCAACCATTACTCAACAGATAGTGAAGCTCCGAGTTGTGGGTAATGAGAGCTCTTTTAGTCGTAAGATCCGCGAGGCCGTTCTCGCAGCTCGGCTGGAAGAAGAATTTTCTAAAGAAGAAATTCTTGAGTTCTACCTCAACGAAATATATTTCGGCAACGGCGCTTATGGTCTTCAGGCAGCAGCCGAAACTTATTTTGGGAAGAATGTCAACGAGCTTGATGTCGGAGATGCGGCGTTCCTAGCTGGGCTCATTAGAAGCCCCGGTATTTACGATGGCTTCGATGATGTCGAGATAGTCGGGAAACGACGGAGCATGTCGTTACAGAGTGCCTTGGATGCAGAAATCATTTCGGCGGAAGACCGAGATCGATTCGAACAAAGAGGCTTGCCCGATCGGAACAGAAGCCCTCAGCGAACCGATGAAACTTTGCGTAAGGATTACTTTCTGGACGAGGTAACCGAAGCCCTGCTTGCTCACCCGGCATTGGGAGAGACCTATCAAGAGAGATTCGCGAAGGTGTACAACGGCGGTCTCCGGGTATGGACAACGTTTGACCCTTCTCTGCAGAGTCATATGGAAGCAGCTGTTGAAGACGTGTTGCCCGAAGGGACCGGTGATTTCGAAGTAGCGGTAGCGTCTGTCGACCCGGCCACTGGGGCCGTTCAGGCATTCATCGGGGGTCCTGAGTTCGCAGATTTTCAATTTAATCTTGTGACGCAGGGGAAAAGGCAACCTGGGTCCTCCTTTAAAACCTATGTGCTTGCGGCTGCCATTGAGAAAGGGGGACTGTTCCCGTTCGACACGATTAGTGGAATAGGGCCGTGTACTTTTCCAAACCCACCCAACGTCGATTACGAAGTTAGTAATTTCAATGAGAGCGAAGGGGTGGTGGGTACTCTCCAGTACGCAGTCTTAAAGAGTTCGAACTGCGGCTTTGTGCGTTTGGGTTTGCGGACTGGGCTGGACAATGTAGTTGAGGTCTCCAATCGATTATTAGGGCGTGATTCCGAAGACTCGTTCCGCCCTTACCTATCGATGTCCTTGGGGGCACAAGAAGTTACACCCCTAGAGCAAGCAGTGGCATACGCCGCGATCGCTAATGGGGGGTTACGCATGGAGCCTTTCTTTATTAGCAAGATTGAGGACTCCGATGGGGCAGTCTTGTATCAACATGTGCCTCGTGGGCGTCGTGCGATCAAAGCGACTACTGCGGCCTGGGTCTCGGAGGTGCTTGCGAACAACGTCACTTCGGGTACAGGGCGGCGAGCTGGGCTAGAGAGCGGCCAGCCATCAGCAGGGAAGACAGGCACCGCTCAGGATTTCAGTGACGCTTGGTATGTGGGTTTCACTCCCCATCTGAGCACTGCAGTTTGGATGGGTCACCCCGAAGAGAAAGTCTCGATGACCGATATACAAGGTCGAGATGGGACAGGCGGCTGGATTCCAGCACGAATATGGGGCGCGTACATGGCGAGGGCCTTAGAAAAAGAAGAAATTATCCCACTTCGGACAGCACCCCCACCTCAACGAAAGTCGCAGCTTTTGTATCTAGCTGAAGAGACATGTTCAGTAGACATAGATCTTGGACCTGAACGCGGTCTAATGAAGTTTGATTTGCCATGTGCAATGACTCAGGTAGATCTAGAAGCCGGTAAATTCCTGCCTCACCCAGAGGCAAATTGCAGGATGACCGAGCTTTCAGCAACTGGGGTTC
The DNA here is from genome assembly GCA_002722565.1 of Acidimicrobiaceae bacterium. GTDB lineage: Bacteria > Actinomycetota > Acidimicrobiia > Acidimicrobiales > Poriferisodalaceae > MedAcidi-G3. The sequence goes on along the minus strand of PBMG01000002.1, from coordinate 47,825 downwards.
ATCGCGACGAGTATTTGAATTGCGCACTTGTTCCGAATCGGAATCCGGTGACCACAACTACAGAGGCCCTTGCCGACGAGGAGAATGGGGCGTAACGGGTAGGTCGCGTGATAGAACCGATGCAAGAAGCTAACGGGTGTCTATCGGTAAGGAGCGACTTTGAGTGACTTAGAGGTCTTGGTTGAACTTCAGGAACTCGACACTCGTTTGTCGCAGTTGGACCATAAGTGCAAAACGTTGCCTGAACTCACGCAGCTAGCCGAGCTTGAAGCTGAAGACAGGCAACTTCAAAGTGAATTTGCCGAAATCGAAGTTGAGTTATCCGCCCTTAGGAACAATCAAAACGAGAGAGAAATAGAAATTCAACAGCTAGAAGACAAAGTTGCTAAAGCGACTAGCGCACTTTATGGAGGCGATATGACTTCGCCTAAAGAAGCAGCAGCATTGCAAAGCGAAATTGACTCGATAGCAGGACGCCAATCCCTCTTGGAGGACCAGATCATTGATCTTATGGAGAAGATCGAACCGTACGCGACTGAAGAGGAGCGGATCGAGAGGGCTCGCAGGGTTTGCAGCGACGCGACCAAGAAAACTCAGGACAAAATATCGGAGGCCTTGTCTGAGATAGAAGCTGAACGCTTATCAGTGGAGGGCGAGAAACAAGGTGTTGAGGAACGTGCCGGGAATGAACTCGTAGTTCTCTACGAAGATAATCGCAAGCGGATGGGCGATCACACGGCCGTTGGGCGGCTTGTAGGAACCTCTTGTGGAGCGTGCTTTTTGGAAATAGCTGCTGTCGAAATCGACCGAATTCGCCGATTGCCGAGCGATCAACCCTCGGAATGTCCCGAGTGTGGCGCCCTGCTCGTTAGGTAACTATCGCATGTTGTTCTGGTTTGCGGGCACTGCTCTGATCGCCATGTGGTTTACGTTTCGAGACCCCGCTATCGATCACCGTCTTGTCATTCTCGGCGCACTCATGCCTGATGCTTTGGACATGTTGCTCGGCGACACGAAATTTATGCATACGCTTGCCGCTCCGATTTCGTTGCTGATGGTGTTGATGGTGATCACTATTGGGCGTCGTCAACTTCGAAGGCATGCCCTCGCAGTCCCTATCGGTGTTTTTTGGCATTCAGTATTTGATGGAGCATGGATGAACACCGACCTGTTTTGGTGGCCACTGACGCGTGTGGCGAATGGTGACGTGAGTATTCCACCGACCGAACGCGAAGCTCTCGTGGTTGTCTGTATGGAGTTAGTTGGTCTAGTTCTACTTATGTGGAGTTGGCGTCTAATGGGGATGAGCGAAGCTTCGCGTCGGAGACTATTTCTGAGGAGTGGCCGTCTTGACCGAAGTCTGATCGACTCTAAGACGAAAGGTTTGTAGTGCTGATAATTGTTCGGCATGGAAGAACCGCTGCTAATGCAAAAGGCCTTCTTCAGGGGCGAGTCGATAATCCTCTCGACTCGCAGGGCTTGCAGCAGGCTGAGCGTATAAAAGGCGCATTGGGTTCCGTTGACGTTGTGATCTCATCTCCGTTACAGCGAGCGATTCAAACCGCTGAGCCACTGGGCTTGCCTTATCGAGTTGATGAAAGGTGGATCGAACTTGATTATGGGGAATGGGATGAGAAGCCAGTTAGTGAGATCACCAAAGAACAGTGGACTAGGTGGCGCAACGATTCTACTTTCGCTCCGCCCGGCGGGGAGTCTTTGGACGGCCTTGATCGCAGAGTGGGTGAAGCCTGTGAAGAGTTGCTGCCCGAGGCTGAGGATCTAAATATCGCTATTTTTACTCATGTCTCTCCTATTAAGTCCGCTGTTTCTTGGGTACTAGGGGCGGAGAAACAGATCTCGTGGAGTTTGAATGTTGGACAGGCTCAGATCACCCGAATCGCGATACGACAAGGGCGGCCAGTCTTAGTGTCCTTTAACGAAACATGGCATCTCTCAGGCAGCTAGATCTTCGCAGTCAAACAGCTTGATAGGTGTCTTCTCTTACTTTGGCAATGCGACCTTGTTTCAGCATTCGGTTGATGTGGATTAGGGCCGAACGTGTTTCAACGTGGTCAACTAGATTCATATCGACGGAAGGTCGATAAACGAATCTGCGTGCAACACAGTCGTCAACGGTTTTTGGTTCGGTCATGAATTCCAGCATCTCCGCTTCTCTATTGGAAATCACCTTCGCGAAGTCGTCCAGCATTTGAAGAAACAAGTCCCGGCCGGATATCACCCATTTGTGATGGAAAGTCACAAAGTGGTCAGCGTCCAAAGAGCGGCACAGCGATATGGACCGTTCGAAGCTGTCGAGCGAAGAATGAGCGTCGAAATAGTAAGGGCCGAAACCGGATAGCTCGATATCGCCGAGAAACACGGTTCGAGCTTGAGGGATCAAGAAAGCGCAATGTCCCTGAGTGTGCCCAGGGGTGTGTATTGCTTGTATCTCTACGCCACCTAGATCAAAAATTGCGTTGTCAGAAAAGGTAGAAACATCGCTTTGGGGTTGGTAAAAGAAGTCCGTTACTACCTCCTGTCGAAATTCTTGTTCTACAGATTGAGGTAGTCCATACATTGACATCAATCCGTCAATTGACGTCAGTCCGACTGCGTCGTCTTCGTGGCAGGACACGGGAATTCCTTGGAGCTGACTCATTCCGGGTATGTGGTCCTCGTGGACATGGGATAGTAGGACTTGGTCCACGGGTATCGGCACCCCTCGATGTGCGACGGTTAGGGAAGGGTCGATAAGGACGTTCTGGTTTGTGCCTTTAACCAGTACGGAATTTCCGTGCGGATATTTACCCTTCTCTAACCCGGTCAGAACTGTAACTGGTCCTAACTCAAGCGCATCGGGCCAATTGATGTTCATGGAGCTCCGCTTCGTCATCCCAGACGATAGTTCGCCTGTCACCCTTTGAATCGATATCTATGGCGGTGAGTCAGCCTGTAGGCGGGATTCTGTCCAGTGAGTTGAATCACTTGTGTGACCATCCATCTAAGCGGTCTACCCGGAATCATTAGGCGGGCCGCCTCATTCCTGCTTGACCTTGCTCCGAGTGGGGTTTGCAAGCCGTGCAAGTCACCATGCACGCTGGTGCGCTCTTACCGCACCCTTTCAGCCTTGCCTGTGATCAGCAATTGCCAATCCATCGGCGGTTTACTTTCTGCTGCACTTTCCGTCGCCTCACGACGCCTGGTTTTTTCCCAGCACTCTGCCCTTTGGAGTCCCGACCTTCCTCAATTCGCCTCGTCTCTAATGGTGAGACCAACTGCGGCCACCCAGCCGACTCACCGCCACTATCACTGTACCGCTGTGTGAGGCTGGTGATGGAAGTGAAATTGTTAGTCGAAGAGCGAACCACGGTTTGGAGTCCAACGTCCAGCGAGCACGCCGCCCAGCGTCGCTAGGGAAATGGATAGGAAGCTCACTACAAGGAGGCTTAGCCAAGAAACCGAATGGACGCCTCGGATCACTCGTATGCATTGAAAGATGAAGCCGAAAAATAAGGCAGGGCCGCTTGTCAGAGTCCCGTGGATGATATGTGATCTCGGGGCGTTCCAAGAGGAGATAAAGCCACCGATTACGAGTCCTAGCGAGATTGCTGCTGTCACAAATATTGAGTTATCGCTGCTCTGCTCTACGAGGTTACCAATAAAAAATCCAACACCAAGAACCACTAACAGTGAGAAAAGGGAACCACGTAACCACGCAGACCGGTTAATTCGGTGCCCGAGCACTATAAATTCACTAGGCAAGCCGCAGTCCTTTCACGATTGATTACCGAACGCTTAATTAGTCTGGACAATCGCACTCCCCATGGGAAAGAATCGTCATTGATATGAGTATCAGTGACCAGCTTCACACGACAATTTTACCTTCACAGCGCAGCAGCGCGTTGGCTCAGGTGGTCCAGAGTTCGCATCCGTTCGCTCCGGGGCTTAAAGGGTGGGAACAAATAGCGGCCTGTCGCGGAATCGATTCATCAATCTTCTTTCCTGACGACGAAGATGACAACGCTGAACTCGCAAAACAGATTTGTCATGGATGTTCAGTAGCAACTCCTTGTCTTGAGTACGCGATAACTGTTCGGGAGAAAGAGGGAGTGTGGGGCGGAGCTACCCAACGCGAACGCAGAAGTATCGTTAGGCGACGGCGACGCGCGGCGGCCAGGCAGAGGGCCCTAAACGAAACCGAGTCAATAAAGGAACGATAGAGTTCTCAAGGTGACTTCAAGTAAGGCCAGTGCTGCAGGGGACTTAACTCTGGACGTTTTTGGAGGGTGGTCTGGGGTGCTGAGTGATTTGGTCGCCGGGGTCGACCTGACTCCTGCAGCCTCTCGAGCAGCGTTAGGCTCGATCCTCCGAGGGGAGGCGACTGATGCGCAGGTGGCGGGCTTCATAATCGCGTTAGGGATGAAGGGGGGCTCGGTACTTGAGTTGACTGGTTTGGTGGAGGCGATGATGGATGCGGCCTCTCCATTGCATCTCCCCGCCGGCACAGTTGACATTGTGGGAAGTGGCGGGGCTCCCTCGCGACGCAATCACGCTTTGAGTGTCTCGACGATGGCTTGTTTTGTGGCGTCGGCTGCTGGGGCAACGGTATGTAAACACGGTTCTGTTGCAGCTTCATCAAGCAGCGGCGCATTCGACACTTTAGCGAAGCTGGGTTTGGCGATTGACTTGGATGGGGCACAAGTTGCGCGCTGTGTCGAAGAAGTCGGTCTTGGGTTTGCTTTCGCTAAAAACTTTCATCCAGCAATGAGATTTGTTGGACCCGTTCGGTCAGAGCTTGGGGTTCCGACAACCTTCAACTTTCTTGGCCCTCTGTCGCATCCGGGAGCGGTAAAGCGGCAAGTAGTAGGAGTTAGTGACCCGACCATGGCTCCCAGAATTGCAGGTGTCTTGGCCGCTAGGGGTAGTGAGCATGCGCTTGTAGTTCATGGCGGCGACCGGCTAGACGAGATCACAATTACTGATTCAACTCGCATTTACGAAGTCCGCGATGGTGAGGTAATGGGCGAAATTGAATTCGAGCCCGAATCTGTGGGTATTCGCCGCGTTAATAGAGCCGAAATTCAAGGTGGTTCCGCTGAGGACAATGTGCGAATAATGCATGAGCTTTTCTCTGGAGATGACGTGGGCCCTCGGGCAGACATCGTCGCTATCAACGCTGCCGCTGGGCTGGTTGTAGCTGGGCTCGTAGAAAGTTTGGAATCAGGACTTGAGAAGGCCAGGACAGTCATGGTCGACGGAAAAGCTGCTGCCAAACTGAAGGCTGTAGTGGATCTCAGTAATGAGATAGCCGACTAGTCCATGGTCATTGGACAAGCTCTTCCCTATGGGGTTGGTGATGTCGTCCGCTTGGCAGCAACATTGGATGAGAGTCGTCAGCACCTCGTCGGCGAGATTGGAACAGTGGTTGCTGTTCAGCCAGGTAACCGGTTTGTTATGGCCGCCGTCACCTTCGGAGACAGTGATCGAAGGTGGACAATGGTCTACGAAGTTGACGAATTGGAACTTGTTGAGAGGTACGGGCACGGCGTCAAATTTTTAGGTCGCAAAAGACAAACTGATTGAGGATGGGCTTAGGCCCGAGATAGATCTTTCTTGATTTCGAAGTTATCTAGGTTGGGGTAACGAGATGAGAGCGGTAGATCGCAGTGAATCAGTCGGAGGTTATGGGATTGATTGTCGAGCCAATTAGCAACACACCACAGTTCCGCAATTTCTCGTTTATCGGTTATAGCAAGCGGCCTATTTTGCGGGCTTCCACTTGGGGGAGTGGTAGCGGGCGCCTCAACTAAACGCCCATTTTCTAGTGTGATGAGCTCAGTTTGAAGGCTTTCGAGAATTACTCGACCAGAAGAACGGAGTGTGTCCACCTGGTTCTGGCGTCGCAGGGAATTTGAGAGAGCGAAAGCCTGACGACGAAGGTCGGCGGCTTCTTCGAAGCGTTGTTGACGCGCAAGCTCAAGCATCTTGTCACGCAATGGGTTAAGTAGATTTTCTGGCTGGCTAGTTAGCGCGAGCAAAGTGCGATCGACAATCTGGGAATAAGCCACTTCGCTTACATCCCCTGAGCAAGGGCAAACACTTGTCCCTATTTGAGCTGCGACACAGGGTCCAGCCACCGGTTGTCGCGGCACCCGTTTGGTGCAACGACGCAGTGGTAAAATAGTTTCGATCGCATCGACTACATCTCGTGCCACACGTCGAGAGGAAATTGGACCCAGGTAGAAGCCACCGTCTCCTTTGGGTTCGCTCACTACCGACAATCGAGGAAATCGTTCTGCCAAGGTCAATTTTACGTATGCATATTTTGACCAATTCTTTGAACGTCGGTTAAACCGCGGTTGGAGTTCCTGGATGAGGCGAAGCTCAAGAATTTCTGCCTGCAGCGGTCCAGTGCACAAGGTGTGTTCGATTGTGTCTGTCTCTCGAAGCAGCTGCTCAACCTTTCGACGTTTGTCGCTCGAGAAATATGATCGGACACGGGATCGAATGTTTGTTGCTTTGCCGACGTACAGGACTTCTCCTCTTTTGTTGACAAACCGGTAGACCCCAGGGGAACGCGGGAGGTCTTCAGTTAGGCGAAGCTTTCGAGCCTGAGGGTGACGTTGCATTGTTGGCAGCTGCTGTAGATCATCAAGTCCTAGAACCCCCAAAGATGAGGCTTGCTCGAGAAGGCGGTGTAGTAAGTCAGCGGTTGCCTTGGCGTCGTCTAAGGCCCTATGGCTTGGCTGATTATCGAGACGTAAGCAGCGAGCCAAGGTTGAAAGTTTGTGGTTTGGTACGTCATTGCGGAGTAAGCGACGGGAGATGGCCAATGTGTCGACTCTTTGACCTTTCCAATGTTTCCTGCCGGACCGTTCTAAAGCGGCATTTAAGAAGCCGAGATCAAAGCCGACGTTGTGTCCGACAAGTACTGCACCACCCAAAAACTCCAAAAGGGTAGGAAGGACGTGCTCAATCTTCGGAGCGCGCGACACCATTACGGTCGTAATTCCAGTGAGAACGGTTATCTCTGGTGGTACAGAACGTCCTGGATCGATGAGCGTCTGAAATGTTCCAAGTTCCTTGCCGCCTTGGTACTTAACAGCGCCGATCTCTGTGATTCTGTCGCTGTTTCTTCGGCTACCCGTCGTCTCGAAATCAAGAACGCAAAAAGTTACTTCGTGTAGGGGAGTGCCGAGATCGTCCAAAGATTGCTGAAACACGAATACAAATGTAGCGAACAAGTGTTCGACTTAGGGTCACCCAACGTTCACGTCTTAGTTTGTGAACGCCCGGTGATCCTTTCTAGGAACCCCCTTTTGCGTTCCTTTGGTCCTGATTTCTCGACAGTTGCTAGTGCTGCGGCGAAATCTGCCCCACTCTGAAACCGGTCATCAGGTGTTTTTGACATCGAACGCAAAATGATTTCGGCTAGATCCTCGGCGACTCCTGCATCGCGTGGATCCGGCGGAGTCAGTTTGACGTGTGCATGCAGGAGCTCGTTTCTTTCGCCATAGAAGGGAGCTGACCCGACGGCTAAGCGATAAAGGGTTGCTCCGAGGCTGTAGAGGTCAGTTCTTTCGTCCACATTGCCACCGACCGCTTGCTCGGGGGCTAAGAACATCGGAGAGCCGTAGACCCGGCCCTCAGGAGGAGGCGGTCCGTCTAAGTCGTGAGCCAGACCGAAATCAAACAGAACTGCACGCTCACCTTGGTGGTCCAACATGATGTTGGAGGGTTTGACATCTCTATGGATAATTCGCTGATTATGAACTAGGTCCAGCGCAGAACACATTTGTTGGATGATCGCGATTCTCTCCTCGAGGGCCAAGGGTTTGGTTGATTGAACGCGATCCCAAAGAGTCTCGCCCTCGATGACCTCAATTTCCATGTAGTGAGTGCCAGCTATTACGCCAGCTTGCATGGCCTTAAGAACGTTCGGATGATCAACGCGAACCATGAGCTCGTATTCTTGTTCAAATAGGTAACGGATCTCTTGCCTTGCCTCAGCGAATGGGGTGAGGACCTTGAGGGCAACCTCAGTGCCGTCGCGCATCTCGGCCTTGTAGACATGCGCTACTGACCCACGACCTAAGAGCTCTTTGATGCTGTAGGGCCCATATTGGCGACCTACCCAAATGTCTGCTTCGTCGGCGAACATTCCTAGCCCCTGGAATAGAGAATACCCTTCTCGTTGAACTTGCATAGCTGCGAGATCAATGCTGTCTCACCCCAGTTTTACCTTGTCTAACTGCATAGACAAAGAACAACGAGAAGCGAGAGACAATACAATGCCTATTACCCCAGTTACCAAAGTCGCTCCTAGTGCAACCTCTGTCGAAGATGACTCACTGCTAATTGATTGTGACCTTTGTGATTATTCGGGGTCGCGCACCTGCGACGATTGCCTGGTTACCTACTTGTGCAGACCAGACCGCAACTCGGTTGTGATTGAGTTGGCTGATATTCGGGCTCTTCGTAAACTCGGTCGTTCGGGCTTGATTCCTGAATTGAAGTTACGAAAATCTGTTGGATTGGACTCTGACCGGTAACTTTTAAGAAGGTAAATCTGTTAGCGAGCGCGCTGCTGACTGTTTTACTTTTCCTCCTTTTGGAAGTGTCGTAGTGCAGGTTCCCAATCTTGAAGATATAGAACTGATTGCAAAGAATGCTGGACTAGATGACCTATCGGTAACCGGAGTTGAACCGTTGATAGAGGCTCGGCTTGCGATCGAAGACCGAAAACGTCGAGGTCTTCATGCTGGAATGCACTTCACTTACGGCAATCCCGAGCGCGCTACCGACCCCTCACAGTTGTTTGACGGAGCGCGAAGCATTTTGGTGGCGTTACGCAGCTACAAAGCGCCTTCCTTTGAGAGCTTTGACTTATGGAACGCGAAGACTGAAGTTTCCGACGGTGGTCCCAAAGGTTTGGTTGCTTCGTATGTCTCTTCTGACGAATATGGAATGCTCCGTGAGGGGTTGATGAAGTTGGCTAGTTATCTTGAAAGCTTCGGGGCGCGTGCCGAAGTAGTGATGGATGACAACCGGTTGGCTGATCGAGCAATTGCTGCTAAGGCTGGTCTCGGTTGGCTAGGAAGAAACACGATGCTTTTGCATCCGGAGCTTGGTTCTTGGACAGTAATTGGCTCAGTAATAACTGATATGCCCCTTGAAGAAGACTCGAAGAAGCTTCCCGATGGTTGTGGCACTTGCCGGCGTTGCAGTGTCGACTGTCCTACTAGCGCTATCGATGAGTTTGGAGTTCTTGATGCCAACAGATGTTTGGCTTGGCTACTGCAAGCCAAGGGAATCTTCCCTCGACAATATCGAGCGGCACTAGGCAATCGACTTTATGGTTGCGACGACTGCCAGGTTCTGTGTCCGGTTAATGACACGGCGATAGAAGGTTCAAGGGCGGCAGTCCCCAGAGAAGACAAGGTCGATATTGTTGCCTTGCTTGATGCCTCTGATGAAGATCTTATGGATCAGTATGGCCACTGGTATATCCCTAGAAGGCGGCCTGAGTATTTGCGAAGAAACGCCTTAGTTGTCCTGGGGAATAGCCGGATCGGAGATAGCCCAGAGGTGGAGCGAGTGTTGGCGAATTGTCTGGCTTCGCCTCACGCGTTGGTTCGCAGCCATGCGGTATGGGCTGTTCTGCGTTTAGGTAAGAGGCATCTTATAGGACCTGACGAAATTAGAACTTTGACGGAGAATGACGACGAGGGACTCGTCCGAGCAGAATTGGAAGAATGGGGAATATTGGCGGACCCGGTCAGTCCATGAAGAAACATCTGCTTGTAACTAACGATTACCCCCCTAAGGTCGGTGGCATTCAGAACTACCTTTGGGAGTTATGGCGGCGACTGCCTGCCGATAAGGTCACTGTTCTTACTCCAAGCCATCCTGATGCTGAGAGCTTTGACATAGCTCAGGAACATCGGGTCGTCAGGGATAAGCGGAAGGTCTTCCTTCCGACCAGACAGCTAGCCAGTCGGATTAGAGATTTAGCCGATGAAGTAGATGCCGAGCTGGTAGTGCTCGACCCTGCGCTTCCGCTAGGCCACTTGGGTCTAGCGTTGGGTCTGCCCTATGCCATCGTGGCTCACGGAGCAGAAATAACAGTTCCCGGACGACTCCCGGGCGCACGATTCTTTTTACGTAGGGTCCTGAGAGGCGCCGAGTTTGTGGTGACCGCAGGTGGATACCCGGCAAAGGAAGCCTCAAGGGCAGCTGGTCGAAAATTGGAAACGATCGAGATCCCGCCGGGCGTTGACCAAAACCGGTTCGTACCGCGCGAGCGAGCTGAACAACTGCGATATCGGGAAGGTTTCGGGCTCACCGAAGCGCCGCTGGTTGTCGGCGTGAGTCGACTCGTTCCTAGAAAAGGGTTCGATCGAACAATTGAAGCTGTCGCAAGTCTTCGAGATGTCATACCCGGTATACAGCTAGCGATAGCTGGTACAGGTAGAGACAGTAAGCGGCTAGAACGCATATCTCAAAGGCTTAACTTTCCAGTCCATCTACTGGGTCGTGTGCCTGAGTCGGAGTTGCCGAACGTTTTCGCTATGGGCGATGTGTTCGTGATGCCATGCAGAAATAGGTGGGCGGGTCTGGAACAAGAAGGATTTGGAATTGTGTTTACCGAGGCAGCTGCTTCAGGTGTTCCGCAGGTAGCCGGACGCTCCGGTGGAGCACACGAAGCTGTTGTCGACGGAGTTACCGGGATCGTTGTGGATGAGCCGAGAGAGGCGAGAGAAGTTGCCGACGCGATCCTCTCAATTCTTCAGAACTCCGAACAGGCAAATACGATGTCTGCAGAGGGGAGAAAGAGATCCGTCGATCTACTTTCTTATGATCTGTTAGCAGATCGCCTCATGAGGGCTCTTACGTGACAGCAGAGATCGTCGGAGACAGCGGTAGCCCAGGGCAACATTTGTTGCGTTTGTCGTGGCTCTCGACGGTAGTCCTGGCTGCAGTAGTGGCTGCAGGGCTTGTGTTCTCTGACGGTTTTATCCCTTTTGTGGTGGCTCTTTCAGCAGCGATGTTCCTCTTGGGCTCTCTCTTGCTGCTACTTGGTTTGCTTTACGGGCTGAAACGTAGCCGAGTTGAAATAGTTACTGTTGTTGGTTTGTTTTTCCTGCAAGACAGTGCACCGTCGACGGTTAGGCGAGTTTTTGCTGGGTCGATGGCGTTTCAATTTGGGATCGCATTTACTGCGGCGTTGATGAGGCCTTATACGGAAATGGCATTCGTGATCTTGGCTCCCATGCTGCCCCTAGGTTCAGCAGCTTTATGGTCATCTCAGCATGGATTCTTCCCGCGACGCGGTAGCGACCCCTCTTAGTGCTCGCCGCGTGGCACAATGAGAGGGTCGTTGGGTTAGGAAACGCTGATGATCGACAAATTAAAAGTTTCTCGGGTCGTCAATGCTGATACTGAATCGTGTCATGCCTTAGTGGCGGACGTTGAAAGTTACGGCTCCTGGGTCAGCGACCTTCGTGAGGTTTCGGTCGGCGCCCGAGATGAGCAGGGGAGAGTTACCGAGGCAACATTTCGAGTTGCAGCCATGGGAAGAAGCGCAACGTATTCACTTTTGTACGACTACTCAGATTCGCCGACACTCATTAGATGGGAGTTGGCGAGCGGCGACATCATTAAGCGCCTCGACGGTAGTTACAGATTTGAGAGTCTGGTCGATGACGCGAACCAGACCGAAGTCACATATGAGTTGGCCATTGAACTAGCTATTCCGCTACCAGGTTTCGTTAAAAGAAGAGCCGAAGGGCGGATCGCTCACGCTGCTCTCGACGACTTCCAATCCAAAGTAGAAGGATAAGAACAACTATCCGTAACCGAGTTCTCCGATAGTTGTTTCAAATTAGGTCCTTACTCTATGTACCCTCAAGGTCTGTGGAGTTTCGACGAATCAGCAATTTACCGCCTTACGTCTTTACCATCATCGATTCGCTAAAAGTTGAGCGGAGAAGAGACGGCGCAGACGTAATCGACTTGGGATTTGGAAATCCAGATATCCCGTCTCCAGCTACCGCTGTCGCCAAACTGAGCGAAGCAGCCGAGAATGATCGCAACCATCGGTATTCAGCGAGTCGCGGTATACCGAAGCTTCGTGAAGCGGTCGCGGCCTTGTATGAGCGTCAGTGGGGAGTTTCTCTAGACCCGGAATCAGAAATAATTAACACGATCGGAGCGAAAGAAGGCTTTTCGCACCTTATGTGGACGTTGTTGGCCCCAGGAGACGCTTGTCTAGTGCCGGCTCCGTCGTACCCAATTCATATTTTTGGGCCACTGTTTACCGGTGCGAATGTCCGCGAGGTTCCGTTAACCACAGGCGAAGATTTTTTTGACTCATTAGTTGAGAGATTCGAATATTCGTGGCCTAGACCGCGAGTGATAGTTCTTTCATTCCCGCATAATCCAACAACCACGTGCGTCGACTTGTCCTTTATGCAACGACTAGTTGACTTCGCGAGGGAACGCGAAGTCGTTTTGGTGCATGATTTCGCGTACGCCGACCTCGGTTTCGATGGTTATCAACCTCCTTCGATCATGCAGGCCGAAGGAGCGAAAGACGTAGCGGTAGAGTTCTACAGCCTTACTAAATCCTTTTCGATGGCGGGGTGGAGAGTCGCTTTCTGTGTAGGTAATAGAGAGGTAGTGGGCGCTCTGGCCAAGCTAAAGAGCTATCTCGATTATGGGACCTTTCAACCAATTCAGATAGCGGCGACGGTGGTAATGAACGAGGAAGTTGATTATCCCAGAGAGGTAAACGAGATATATCAATCTCGTCGCGACAGCCTCATCCGAGGACTTTCACGNATNGGNTGGGANATTGAACCACCCAAAGGNACNATGTTNGTNTGGGCGCCNATTCCGGAGCCTTATCGNGAAATGGGTTCAGTNGGNTTCTGNAANCATCTTGTNGANGAAACAAANGTGGCTTTGTCGCCTGGNGTTGGTTTCGGNCCAGGTGGCGAAGGTTACGTTCGNTTCGCNTTGGTNGAAAATGAGCANCGTATACGGCAAGCCGTNACTCANNTGGGTACNGGGNTNGAGCGACTNTGNTGANNTAGCGGTCAGTCCACTGCCCAGTTGCGNGANCTNTCNACTGCTCTTCGCCANTNGNTNTGNGNANNNTCGNAAGNGCTTCGGTTATCCNNGAGGNTCNAANGCNCTGTCTAGNTGCCANGCNGCACTNATNTCTTCNGGNTTGNTCCANACCCCTTCNGCNAGNCCNGCGAGCATNGCCGCTCCTAANGCGGTCGTTTCAGTGANCACAGGGCGAGCTACTCGAACNCCTAATTGATCGGCTTGAATTTGGAGNANTAANTCCATTACNGNNGCCCCNCCNTCNACGCGCATTTCTTNNACCGGCGTNCCNCCTGCNTNTGACATNGCTTCNACNACGTCTCGAGTCTGAAANGCAATAGCTTCAACNACAGCGCGCGCGAGGTGACCACGCCCAGTTCCCCCNGTTAAACCCACGATGGTGCCACGAGCACGAGAATCCCACCAAGGACTTCCTAAACCNGCGAACGCCGGCACAAAGAACACGCCTCCGGTGTCTTCAACCGAAGCTGCTAGGTCGCCGATCTCCGAAGCTTCGNTAATGATTCCCANTCCGTCGCGCAGCCATTGGATAGCNGCTCCGGTNACAAAGACNGACCCTTCTAAAGCGTAAGTTGGNCCGNTGCCTAAATCCCAAGCNACTGTGGTGAGTAAACCGTCAACGGGCTCAGGNCANTNTGGTCCTGCGTTCATNAGNACGAAAGATCCAGTTCCNTAGGTNTTTTTNGTCATNCCNGGTTNAAGNCANGCTTGACCAAATAATGCAGACTGNTGATCACCGGCGACACCACTAATTGGGATGCCNGCGCCNAGGGCGGTTGTTTGAGATGTAAGGCCGAAGCGACCTGAAGAGGGAAGNACCTCAGGCAAACTTGANTCGGGAACCCCGAAGAGTTGGCAAAGCTCCGACGACCAGGACCCATTGCGAATGTCGTAAAGGAGAGTTCTTGATGCGTTACTCACATCAGTTACGTAGTTTGAGCCACCNGTNAACTTCCAAATGATCCAACTATCAATGGTCCCAAANGCTAAGTCTGGACCTAGCTCTACAANCCCGTTTTTGANCAGCCACTCAATTTTTGTNCCAGTGAAATACGGGTCAATTACTAACCCCGTTGTGTGGCGGATCTGATCGAGATATCCGGTTTCTAAAAGCTCGTCACATCGGTTAGAGGTCCGTCGATCCTGCCAAACAATCGCATTGCAAATAGGATCGCCCGANNTAAGACTCCAAGCCAGCACCGTTTCACGTTGATCNGTTATGCCNATNGCAGCGACAGGTTCGGAAATNGATCCTTTGAGTTCTGAAAGNGTGAACTGGACNGACTCCCAGATCTCATTTGGGTCATGTTCCACCCACCCTGGTNGCGGAAAGTGCTGTGTGAACTCTTTATATGAAAGGGCTATCTGCTGGCCTTGCTCGTTGATAGCGAAAGACCTAACACCCGTCGTTCCTGCGTCTATGGAAACCACTATCGCCATGACGACAACTTAGCGTTCGCGTCTCANTAGTAATTAGCTGNGCGATACAGGTTCTAACTTCTCGACTTGGGCGGTACCGTTGGTGNTGTGAGAATCCTCGTGGTCGGCGCTGGAGAAGTCGGCAGCTACGTAGCGGCACGGCTATCCCGCGAAGGTAACGACGTGGTCGTTGTCGACGAGNTAAGNGATCCCCTGATGAGGATCGAGAGGGACAATGACATTCTGACTGTGGTTGGAGACGCGACTAACCCGAGCACTCTGCAAGAAGCTGAAGTTGAAAAGGCTGAAGTGCTGGTTGCTGTTACTCAGAGCTACAAAACGAATCTCCTTGTTTGNCTCCAGGCNCGACAAGCACGCGGGGAAGANCNACTATCGACGATCGCGAGAATNGACGATCGNGAACTCCGAGGTCCGGCTGGCCGGAAAATTCGTGAAGCAATGGGGGTTGACCTAGTTCTTGATCCNGACGAGCAAACTGCTGTGGCGATCCAAGAGTTATTGCTCTATCAGGGGGCAAGAAATTTGTTTGAGATGGCCGGGGGAGAGGTGCTNCTTGTCGGTGCCCGGCTNTCTGATACTGCACCTGTCGTGGGCCGGTCGGTCGGTGAAATCGGNACGGCATACGAACCAGAATGGGATTTCATCTTCGGAGAAATAATTCGTGACGGAGAAAGTCATGTAGTGCGNGAAGACATGGTTCTCCAAGCNCACGATTTNCTTCGAGTTNTCTGTCGNCGNAAGGGACGTCGCGAGTTGATGTCCTTGTTAGGGCTCCAAANNACNGAAGTAAAACGCGTCATGTTATTGGGCGGNGGTCGGACTGCTGAATTNCTGGCTCAGCGGCTTAATGACAGAGGTGTAGAAGTCGCCATAGTTGAGCAGGATAAACAACGGTGTGAGTCCNTGGCGGAGAAATTACCCGGATGTCTTGTTTTCGAGGGAGATATCACTGACACCGATNTGCTCTCNTCAGAACGTGTCGGTGATTTTGATGCAGTCGTNGCATCCACGGGNCAAGACGATGCGAATGTTCTTGCTTGTCTCTATGCGAAATCTATGGGNGCTCCAGAAACAATCGCNGTCGTTCACAGACTNAGCCTCCTGCCGCTTTTGGAGCANGTGGGTATTGACGCNGCCCTGTCACCCCGCACAGCTAGCGCAAATAGTGTTTTGAGATATGTACGCGGTGATGTTGCAGCCGTCGCGACTTTCTTNGAAGGCGATGTTGAAGTGGTCGAATTCGAAGTGTCACCTGAGGCTCGGGCNGACGGTGTNGCAGTNAANGATCTNGGTTTNTCTGGGAATGTTCTGCTTGCTGCCATTGTCCGCGACGGAAATGCCCACATAGCGCGAGGTCGAAGTGTTCTAAGAGCTCGAGATCATGTGATTGTCTTCGCGAAGCCCCATCTGGTGGATGAGGTGAAGCAGGCCTTCGGGTGACCCCGAGGCCTCCGGTAAGGGCCTCCGCCCCGGCGCTCCTNCATCGCNTNACNGCCAANNTACTGGCGGGATCTGGCTCNTTTATANAGCGTCTTTGTAAAGGGAAANTAGAATCTGCCTCTGGGGTCACCGTTGGGGCAGTNTGGGTTCTCACTGCNCCCGTATTCTTTCTTTGTNCNGCTGTTGATTTCTTAGACGGCGGACCCGACTACTTTCCGCTTCTTGTCTCCGGGGTGATAGTTGAAATAGCAGGCCTAGTAGTGGTTCGTTTCGGCCGCTTNCCNTCNNNNCTGCCNATNTCTCGNCTNTTTNNNGCGGTNGTNAGTGGTGCGCTCGCTGCGTTAAGCGCCGTCACATTTGCTCATCTAGCTACGGGCACCTCTATTGCTGTCGATGTTGCNTTGGTGGAAGCTGCTGCCACTATCACTGGAACGAANGCAACAACNNTTGACGCNGAGNCTCTCTCGTTAGGGATGATCTCGTTTCGAGCTNTAGGNCAGTGGTTATCGGCTGCCGCNATNATCGTGGTTTTAGTGCGAGTCTTGCCGCACCTTGGAGTGGGGGGCTTAGACGCTGACGGNGGCGTNNCNACNAGNTCNGCNCGACGCCTNGCTCCCCGNAGCGGTTCAACNATGGCCAGATTGATGAGCGTTTANGTCGGCCTGACGGGCTTGTTCGCCATGGCNTATCTCCTNGCTGGTATGCCCTGGNTGGATAGCGTGATCCACGCTCTAACGACACTTTCCTCCGGTGGTTTTTCTACACGCTCTGGGTCGATTGGCTCTTTCCAGTCAGGGGCCATTGANTGGGTGGCGATNTTNGGCATGTTGGTTGCNGGNACCAGTTTGCCTTTGATGTTTAGGGCCATGCGTAGAGCNGANTTNCACCGGTTCNTTCGNAGCNTCGAATTTCGNGNTTATNTAGGAATNNTCTTGGTTGTNGTGGTGGCGATNNTGGCCTGGTCGGNTGAATGGCCCACNNTNGCNAGTANNAGANATGCGATTTTTGCAACTACTTCAGCGATCTCCACTACGGGTTATCTCTCAAGCGGTCTCGGAACTGTGCCGTTTGGTGGGGAAGCGTTGCTGCTGGTCTTGATGGTTGTTGGCGGAATGTCAGCCTCAGTAGCCGGTGGTTTCAAAGTAATGAGGTTCATGGTCTTAGGTCAGTACATCAGGCGGGAGCTAACGAAAAGTATTCATCGGAGTGCAGTTGGCAAAATTCATTTGGGCCGCTCATCGATTGGCGAAACGGCATTAGCCCGGATCATCGGGGAGTTATTCCTAGCAACGATGATTCTCGTTCCAGTCGTGCTTCTGTTCGCTGCTGATGGGCTCGGGGTAGAAGGTGCCTTCACNTTCGCAGTCTCGTCTCTTTCTAATGTNGGCTTCGCATTTGGTGATGCTTGGCCGCTAGGGCATCTCAATTCGCTAGGTGCGCTTGGACATCTCNCAGCGACCTTTNTGATGCTTGTCGGAAGAATCTCGATAACTCCGGTCTTAGTCGCCATGGGCGGAATAGGGGAACCGACGCAACGGACAATTCGGCGCTGGAGACTTACGAAACGCGACGAGATAGTCCGTTGAGNAAAGTAGCAGTCACCCCGGTTCGCGTCTCTGGAGCTGCCNTNTTAGCCATTGCGGGAGCAATGTTGATNTCTTCTGTNGTGGCCGNAGTAGACGGNGGGGGCGCAGGGTTCGACCTTCTGGTGTCGGCATTGATAACTGCATCAATCGGATGTGCTCTGTTCTATGGATCAACAGTTTCTCCCACAGCAGACTCTGCTTTGGCGTTNGCCTCGGTTGCTTGGAGNTGGGTCGCTGTTTCNGTTGCTGGGGCATTGCCGTTTTTGCTAACTGGAGTNATTCCTTGGGTCAGGTTTGACGATGCGTTATTTGAGTCAATCTCAGGTTTCACNTGCACNGGGTCAACAATTTTGTCCGATTTCACTTCGGTCCCACAAGGTTTGTTGTTTTTCCGAAGCATGATCCAATGGTTCGGCGGAATGGGTCTGATCGTGCTAGCGGTAGCCGTCCTTCCTGCTCTTGGGATAGGCGGTCTTGAGTTAATTGCCAGTGAGTCGCCTGGCCCTACTGCNGATCGGCTCTCTCTGAAAGTACGAGATACGGCTAGACGGCTGTGGCTGCTNTACGGGCTGCTCACGGGTCTNATATCAGTGGCTCTCCTCTTTGCCGGAATGTCAATTTTCGATGCGGTGACTCATGCGTTTACAACTGTTGCAACAGGCGGATATTCGACCTATGGGGANTCGATCGCTCACTTTGANTCTTTCTTGGTAGAGGCTGTTCTCATTGNCGGCATGTTGTATTGCGGGGCCAGTTTNTCAACTCATTGGCATGCAGCGACTGCGGGGCTAGGNGCATATAGAAGAGTGTCGGAAATCAGATGGTATTTGTGGATGATTTTCAGCGCATTTGTGTTGCTGGTGTTGGTCAACNCCGGAGAGCTTGATTGGNTAGANAACCTAAGAGATTCNNNCTTTTATGCGGTTTCTTTAGGNACTAGCACCGGTTTCGGAACCTCGGATTACATCGCATGGATGCCATCTGCGCAGGTGGCGCTTCTGGTCTTGATGCTCGTTGGTGGGATGAGNGGTTCAACTGCAGGNGGAATGAAGGTGCTGCGGTTGCAAGTGGTCTTTCGGTATGCGTTTCGAGAGCTCCTAAGGGCTNGGCATCCTAAGGCGNTCATCCCTATCCGGATGGGCCGAACGACGATTGAAGAGCAGGTCGCTGCCAAGGTTGTGGGATTTGTCCTCTTGTACTTAGGTCTCGTNGTCATTGGNGGCATAACTCTNGCNGGGTTAGGCGTCGACCCAGTAACTGCATTCAGCGGTTCTGTGTCTGCATTAGGNAATGCTGGNCCTGCTTTGGGNGAAGCGGGACCNACNAGNAANTTCCTTGTCTTTCCTCGTATCGGGCGAGTAGTTCTTATGTCGTTAATGNTNTTCGGCCGTCTTGAGGTTTTTCCGGCCATGTTGATGCTGGTAGCCAGTTTCAGNGGACTNAGTCAGATTCGGCGTCGTAGNGGATAATTAGAACAAGTTGATGGCGTGGTCTACTGAGNTGGCGGAGCCAAGGACAAATAATCGTCGACGGTTAGNGGTGAAGGNGATCGCCCNTCTGGAACTTCTTCGATGAGTCCTTGTCCNTCGGGAAGCTGAACGGGNCTNCCTTCAAGAAAGAAGACNACTCCTTGGGTNTCGCTAACTAGTCCTAATGCGGTTAGAACTAANTGNGCCGAAGCTCTAATGCGCTGCTCTCCTTCTATCTCGAAGAAGGTTTGGTTCAGATGGATCGAGATGGTGTTATTCCTAAGTAACGCCACGTCGACTATTGCAGTTCCGGCTGGAATTGCAGAGGCAAAGCCACCTTCAGCTTCGGTCTCAGTCGGGCCTTCNAGAAGGTTGTTCAGTGGTGCGTCAAGNAANACAGGGGANGGAAGAGGGCGTTGGATTTCGGTAAGNAAGNCATCCTTGAAGAAATAGACAGGATGAATTGTGAAGTCGGAAGAAGGTCGAACTTCGTTNTTCCCTGGGGTTCCAGAAGGGAAAACATCATCGGGAACNGGNAGCGATGTNGGTTGAGTATCGGANCTCAGTCCGCANNNGGCGAGTGCNACCAAAGCCAATTGGAGACAANAAANGCGGAGCNCAGTCATCGCTCTCATCGGTGACCGGCCTTAGGNAGTGAAACGACGAAGCGCGCTCCAGNTTGACCTTCTCTGCCTTCAACATGGGCTGANCCNCCNTGGCGGCGCGCGTGTTCNTCAACTAGGGCCAATCCCAGGCCGGCNCCNTCTCCAGTNCCGCGTTTGCGNGCCGCTGCACCGCGGGTGAATCGCTCNAANATNAGCTCCCGNTCAGATGGGGCTACTCCTGGTCCNTCNTCTTCGACCGCTATCTCAATGTCTGTTCCTGTGGAGCTAACNNTNATNCGGGTAGCNCCGTTCCCGTATTTTTCTGCATTTCGTAACAAGTTGTCNAGAACCTGNGCTAAGCGCCGTTTGTCTCCCATGACCAATCCGCCCTGGGCGCTNTTAGCGATCTCGAGTTCGATCCGGCCATCTGATAATGCCAAGGTGGCTTTNACTAGCTCNTCGATATTTACCAAGTCGTTCTCCATGGGACCTGAATCTGAACGAGAAAGGTCGAGGAGGTCTTGGACTAGGTTTTCGAACCGAAGCACTTCGTCATTGAGTAGATCTAAAGCCTGTTGNGTGCGTTCTGAAAGTTCTTCGCGCCGATGTTGCATAACGTCGATGGAGGCGCGGAGAGTCATNAATGGGGATCTAAGTTCATGACTTACATCGGAGGAGAATCGCGCATCTCGGGTGATCCGGGTTTCCATAGCTGCAGCCATCTCGTTNAATGACGTAACCAGAGCATCAAGGTCNGGATCCTTCACCTCGTCAAGCCNTGTATCAAAACGCCCGTGTGCGATTGANGTGGCGGCATNTGAAATATCTGTCAGAGGTCGGAGNAGTCCNCCGCTTGCCCATAAGCCGATNCCAACCCCAACGAGGACNGTTAGGGCACCNCCNACTAAAAGAATTAAAGCCAGACTTTCTAGAGTGTTCTCNACCTCTGTNAGGGGAACNACCTCGAAATATGCGACTTCNNTAAAGGNTGAAGCTGTGCTTGGTNGAAGCTGAAGACCAAANGCTAGAACTGGNTTGTCGTCCAGCCNGTACCTCATGGTCTTAGCTTCNGGAANCTCGAGTACAGAGGTGANCAGNGGAGTTGGAACATCNCTTGGGGTNAGCGAAAGAGANACCCAGGTTTCNTCTCCTGTNCGAACNATAGAGCGGCTTCCGCTGAGGCTGGGNAGGGACTCTAATAGTTGTGTTANGTCTGGGTTTTCGGCGCGGAGNGANCTCTGNACNTGNCGAGCNTTCGCAAAAAATTGGCGTTGGGAGGACTCTTCGCGTTGTTGAA
Organism: Acidimicrobiaceae bacterium; assembly: GCA_002722565.1. Classification (GTDB taxonomy): domain Bacteria; phylum Actinomycetota; class Acidimicrobiia; order Acidimicrobiales; family Poriferisodalaceae; genus MedAcidi-G3. The sequence goes on along the minus strand of PBMG01000002.1, from coordinate 26,854 downwards.
GCATGCTTTGCCTAGACAACCCGTAAGTAATAACAACCAAGACCAATGCNGCAATAGCGGCTCCTAAGGTGAATGCGCCTATTACCCGCGTTCGTAGCGGCANGCGTCGCCAAAGCAGGCCGCGGACCTTCATGGCTANGCCTGAAGTTTGTANCCCATNCCTCTTACCGTTACNACNTGGCGAGGATGAGCNGGNTCGGTTTCNACTTTGGTTCGCAGGCGACGAACGTGAACATCGACGAGCCGGCCGTCGCCGAAATAATCGTAACCCCAGACCTCTTCAAGTAAGTGTTCGCGGCTTAGGACCTTTCCCACCTGATCAGAAAGTTCGCATAGAAGGTGAAATTCAGTTTTGGTCAGGTGAATCTCCTCGCCGCCTTTCCGAACGACGCCTTCTTCGGGAATTATCTCAAGGTCGCCAACCGTTCTGGGCGCTGAAGTCGAGTCTTCTGGTTTGACTCGCCTGAGGAGAGCTCGTATGCGAGCCGATAGTTCTTTCGGGGCGATCGGCTTGCTGACGTAGTCATCTGCTCCTGCTTCTAGTCCAGCCACCACGTCATGAGTGTCATCCCGGGCAGTCACCATAATTATCGGAACATCACTAGCTCTTCGCAATGACCGACAAACTTCAAACCCATCGATGCCAGGCAGTCCAATGTCGACTAGGACTAGATCAGGGTTCATCGAATTGAAGTCCTCCAAAGCTTGCTCACCGGTCTCCGCCTCAAGAACGCTCCAACCTTCATCTTCGAGCGCAAAACGAACAGCAGTCCGAATTCGCTCGTCGTCCTCAATCGTTAGGATCTTGATAGTCACAAGTTAAATATTGGCCGATGGTGGGGCCGATTGGGAGACAGTCGCGGCTTCAGCCTTAATTATCGCGTTATTAAGTTCCTCCCAGAGGTTCGGACCAGAGGCAATAATGCGTTTTTTGTCGTGTTCGTATGTGGCGATTCCGCCAGCTCCCCTGACCACTTGGATCCCGGCGGCGACGTCCCACCAGTTGACCCCTGTTTCGTAGAAAGCGTCGAGTCGGCCGCTTGCGACGGAACACAGATCGACTGCACACGAGCCCGAACGACGGATATCTCTTACGTGAGAAATAAGTTCAGTAATGATCATTGCTTGGGAACGACGTAACGATGGCTGATATGCGAAACCTGTACCGAGAAGAGCCACAGACAGGTCCGAACAGGAGGTGACGTGAATTTCTTGGCCATTCCTGATTGATTTCTTCTCCACTTGAGATGCGTGGAGTTCGTTCAAAGCAGTGTCCAAGACCACGCCGATAACAGGGGTCCCGTCGAATTCAACGCCAATCGAAACAGCATGGCTCGGGAACTCGTAGAGATAGTTGACTGTCCCATCTAGCGGATCTATTACCCAGCGAAAGCCTGAACTTCCCTGAACCGATGTATCTTCCTCCCCCAGAATCGCATCATCGGGTCTCAGTTCGCGCAGTCCAGCGACTATAAGATTTTCTGCTTCGCGGTCTACATCGCTTACTGGATCAGTCGAACTCGATTTGGAGTCGATATCTCCGGTCTCTCGTCTGACATGAACCTCGCCTGCCTGACCGGCCAGTTGAATAGCTAAATCGTGAAGTTGACTCAATTCGTTGGCGTTGGGCATCGAATCACTCACCGTCGTCTAGCTCGCACAGAGGCGACATCGCTCCACTCTGCCATAGCTCTGAGAACAAGGACAGCGACGATAGCTACCCCGATGGATGCGGAGATCGAGCTCGCAAAGCTGAGGAGAAGCACCCATAGTTGCTCGCCCTCGCGCCATTGAAGGCGTCCTAAAGCGAAACCCATCAGACCGCCGCAGATACTTGCGATGATTACGGCTGAGAAAGCTAGAGCCCGTGCGAAAACAGAGGGTAAAGCGCTTGGTACTTCAAAACTTTGAGGCCGCGTACCAGCGTCTGGTCTCTGGTCAGGAAGTTTGCCCACCCGAGCATGGTATTGGATGTCGCCGGTGAACGGATAGTGGTGGCAGACTCTTGTTATGCGAAGCTGGGTTGTGGCAGGAGGCGTGATATGGGACGCCGGTCGGATACTGATGGTTCACAACCATCGTCGTGGGGGTCGTACCGATTGGAGCACTCCGGGGGGAGTTGTTGACGAGGGCGAAACAATCTTAGAAGGACTAACGAGAGAGGTTGAGGAGGAGACCGGGCTAGTAGTGCGGGAGTGGACTGGCCCCCTTTACGCCGTGTCAGCGGAAGCTGTGGACATGAACTGGATCTTGCGAGTTGAGGTCCACTTAGCTGATGGCTACGCAGGTGAATTGAGCATCGATGACCCTGATGGCATAGTCAGAGAAGCTAGATGGGTTGAGCGGGAAGCTATAGAGGAGCTACTTGATGGCCAGCAGGATTGGTTAAGGGAGCCGTTGTTGGGTTATCTGAAAGATGAGCTTCCAGAGACAGGCGAATATCGTTACCGAATTCTAGGAAGTAGCGACAAAGATTTTCATGTCGAGCGAATTTAACGTTGGGTTTGTTGGGGCGAGGATTTACGTGAACAGCCCTACGACGGTCTGAGCTTGTGGCTGATTTGTCGATACTGCACGTGGACATGGATGCTTTTTATGTGGAAGTGGAACGGCAAGACGACCCTTCGTTAGTTGGTAAACCTGTAATCGTTGGTGGCGACTCAGAACGAGGAGTGGTGGCCTCGGCGAGCTATGAAGCGCGCTCAAGGGGGGTGCGGTCGGCAATGTCGAGTGTGGTGGCGAAAAATCTTTGTCCGGATGCTGTATTTGTTCGCTCCAACTTTTCTCGTTATCGGGAGGTATCTCAGCAGGTGCATCAAATCCTGTATTCAGTCACGCCTCATCTAGAACCTATAGCCCTCGATGAGGCCTTTCTCGACGTGGGCGGGGCACACAAATTGTTTGGGAGTTCAGAGGAAATAGCGTGGCAGATTCGTAACGATGTTCATGAAACTGTTGGACTTGATTGTTCTGTGGGCGTCGCTAGTTCGAAGTTGCTCGCGAAACTGGCGTCAGTCGCAGCTAAACCACAGGCGCACCTCGATGGGGTGAAAGCTGGTTTGGGAGTGTTCGTTGTCCACCTGGATCAAGCCGATGAATTCCTCAAAGAACATCCGGTCGAGGCACTGTGGGGAGTTGGAAGAGCAACTCTTGAAAAATTGAGCATTTTGGGAATCAACTCAGTTGGGGATTTGGCGGCGGCACCCAAGGAGCTTCTTATTCAAGAACTTGGCGCTTCTCATGGCAACCACCTCTCAAGCCTGAGTAAAGGTATTGATGTTCGTGAGGTTGACTCTGATAGGGAGAGGAAGTCCATCAGTCATGAAGAAACCTTTGCTTCTGATGTGTATGAGCGAGATGTGTTAGTTAGCGAAATCGTCCGACTTTCTGACGCGGTTTCGTCTAGAGCACGTGAACAAGGCCTAGCGGGCAGGACCATTCACCTGAAAGTACGACGGCCGGATATGTCTTATGTCACGAGGTCTGTAACTTTGGAATCAGCGGTAGATACTTTGCCGGAAATAGCCGGAAAAGCTACCGAGTTGCTAACCCAGCTGGACCTTGGTGAGGGTGTACGTCTATTGGGAGTTGGGCTTAGCAAACTAGGGTCTCCTGGACCTGAACAGCTCACCTTTAGTGATGTTGAGGAAAATAACTCGGGTTGGAGGAGACTTTCGATGGCTATGGATCGAATCCGTCAGAAGTATGGTTCGTCAGCTATCGGGCCTGGTTTTCCTCGACGATCGAGCTGAAATCGCGACAGATACCTAAGGTGATGTCGATCTCAACGGCGAGTCGTCCTAGAATAGAAGAACCAACGAACGGAAGAATTAGTGCCGCTCTCTGATGACGAACAGCGCATACTCCACGAGATAGAGAAGGAGTTCTATGACTCTGACCCCGAGTTTGCTCGAGAGGTCGGAGAAACAACGCTGTACAAGCACGCCCTAAGGAACATTAAATGGGCGGTGATCCTCGGCATCCTAGGGCTAGTAGGGGTGGTAGCAGCCCTACAAGTGCATTTCGGACTTGCGTTCGTAGCGTTCCTAACGATATTTGCCTGTGCTGTAGTGATCGAAAGAAATTTACGCAAAATGGGAAAAGCTGGATTTCAGAAAGTCACTGGGCAAGTCCGTAGCGGCCAAATGCGAGCCAACATGGGCGGATTCTCTGAACGAATGCGCAATCGTCTCCGCAGGGACGACCTCTGAGTTAGGTGAAGAGACAGAAAGTTGCCCTAGCGATTGACATCGGCGGCACCAAAATTGCTGCGGCTTTGGTAGCTCAAAGTGGGCAAGTGCTCACCAGGCATCAAGTCCCGACAAACCAATCAGTATCCGCAGACATGCTTTTTCAATCAGCGTTGGGGGTCGCTCAATCGGCTATTGGTTCTGAAAGTGGGTTTGATGTTTGTGGTGTGGGCTGTGGGGGCCCTATGACCCAAGGGGGAGAAACGGTTTCACCCCTCAATATCGCTGCCTGGAGAGATTTCCCACTGCAAGCAGCTCTTCAAGAAAGCTTGCAGATTCCGGTGGCCGTTGACAATGACGCAAAAGCATTAGCTCTTGGGGAAGCTTGGTTTGGGGCAGGTAGAGGGTTGACTAACTTTATGGCCATGGTCGTGTCAACTGGGGTTGGCGGAGGCCTTTTCGTGGATGGGAAACTTCTGGATGGGAACGATGGCAACGCTGGCCACATCGGTCATGTCGTCGTTGAACCGGGTGGGACGAAATGCGGCTGTGGCGCAAGGGGGTGCTTGGAAGCAGAAGCTTCGGGGTTGGCAATAGAGCGGCGAACAGGAAAACCCCCTGCCAAGGCTGACTCAACGGAAAAAGCTCGTGTCGGAACGATGGTGGGTAGAGCAGTTGCATCTGCCGTGAATCTGTTGGATTTAGAGCGCGTATTAGTAGGCGGCTCAGTAGCTCTGGGTTTCGGACAAGTGTTCCTGGATGCAGCGAACCAGGAGATGGTTGCTCTCTGCAGGCTTGAGTATTCCAACGGCAGCAAGATTTCCAGAGTTGGGCTTGGGGAAGAGGCTCCGCTCGTAGGCGCGGCAGCAGTTGGGTTCAAGAGCTTGGGAATAGACCCACGTTCTAATTAGATCTGATTAGGATTGACCTTGTGAGAGGCCCAGGTGCTCCCCGCTTATTCCTGACAGCTGCCGGTGCTGTGGTGGTAAGGCCCAGGCTGTGGGGGATCAGTCTGCTAATGGTATGGCGTATGAAGACCCGTCGCTGGTGGCGTCAAGCTCCATTTCTGCCGCTCCCAGATGACCAATTTATGAAATTTCGCCTTGTCACAATGTATGGAGGGGACGGGACCCCAAAGCCAGAAGACATCGGAACCGATGTTGTCGCATGGCTCGACTGGTGTCGAACCTGGAGGTCTGGAGCATCGTGAAAGCAGCAGCGCCCTCCGTGCTGTCTGAGCGAGCGCTGCTTTTGGATGTCGGGTACAGGCCACTGTCGATAGTGTCAGTGCGCAGAGCGATTCTCCTATTAATAAGCGAGAAAGCTGAGATGCTGCATGCAGGTGAGGACTCGGTGCGCTCTGAGCGAATCAAACTGAATGCTCCTTCGGTAATTCGTCTTCGGTATCAAGTCGCCGCCCCCTACCGACGTCGAGCCCCTTTACACCGGAAGGCAGTTTTTGCTCGGGACGGATCGCTCTGTCAATACTGCGGCCGTCGTGCAGAGTGCATAGATCATGTCCACCCGCGCAGTAAGGGTGGACAGCACGAGTGGGAAAATGTGGTGGCTTGTTGTCGGTCTTGCAATGCTGCCAAAGGTGACACTCTCCCGGAGAATTCGAAGTTCAAGCTTAAATCGGCCCCCTACGCTCCCGAACCTATAGCGGTTGCAGCGGCATTGCGACGGGGGATACCAACCGAATGGGATGCGTATATCGTCAATCCGCTTCAGCTATCTGCCTGAGCCCATACCTGCCTGATCCCAGTGTCGGCAGACTAGCTGCAACCAGATTTTCAACTACACAGAGTAACGAATAACTACTTTAAGTGGCCTTAATTTGTACTATCTGTGGTTAATTACACCGTTGTGATTCACTATGACCGACGCAAAGTGGTGAAAGTCTGCCGGAATGGCTGGACGAATGATTAAAAAGACCATAAAGTGTCATGAAGTGGCGCGATAGGGAAGAAAGTGGGTGTTCCTCTAGCTTCCAAGCCATAAGTATTCCCCTCACTCGAAGTGAGGTTATTTGTTAGGCAACACGTGGACGAAGTATTCGTAGGACAGTTTGAGCATGCCCTTGATGTCAAAGGGCGCATAGTGCTTCCAGCCTCTTTTCGCGCGTCCTTTGATCAAAGTGGATTCCTAATTAAGGGCTCGGAAGGCTGCTTAGCTCTTCTTACCCCTGAACGCTTTCAAGACATAGCGCAAAGTATGGCCTCTAGGTCCCAAGAGGGAGATGTGCGTCACCGTTCAGCTAAACGGTCTTTTGGTGCAGGGGCTTCACGGGTGCTTCCAGATAAGCAGGGAAGAATCGCTGTCCCCGAAGACTTGCGTTCTTTCGCACAGTTGGATCGAGACTGCGTGATCGTCGGGGCAATCGACGAAGTCGAAATTTGGGACAGCGCGCGCTGGCAGCAAATCACTGAAGTTGGAGACTCCCTTTTGGAATCCCCAGATGAATTTAACGATGGTGATTCCTGATGGCAGATTCCCAAGGGGATTCAGCAGTTTCTATGGACTTTGAGAATGCTCCGATGCTTTTCGAACATCAACCAGTGATGCTCCGCGAAATTCTTGAAGCATTTCAAATCCTGGAAGATGGCTTGTTCTTCGACGCCACGATAGGTGGGGGTGGGCATGCGGAAGCGCTCCTCGCTGCAGCTCCAGGCAGAGAGCTTGTGGGCGTGGACAGGGATAAGGCAGCGGTAGAGGTTGCTTCCTCTCGCCTTAAGAGGTTTGGTGACCGAGTCCAAGTGCACCACGCTCGATTTGATCAAATAGGTGCCATTCTTGAAAATGACGACAGGCCCTTAAACGGAGCAATCTTCGACCTGGGGGTAAGTAGTCACCAACTTGACACCCCTGAACGCGGGTTCTCTCACCGCTTCACGAGTCCCTTGGATATGCGAATGGATCTCAGCGATTCGTTGAACGCCTCAACGGTGGTGAATAACTACGACGAAGACGAATTGGCACGAATATTGCGAGATAACTCCGACGAGCGGTTTGCTCGACGCATAGCAAGATCAATTGTCGCAGCTCGCCCTATTGAGTCAACAACTGAACTAGCCGAGCTCGTCCGGAGTGCGGTGCCCGCGGCGACAAGAAGAACCGGTAGGCACCCTGCGATGCGAACGTTTCAAGCAATTCGCATTGCTGTTAATGGCGAACTCGACCTTATAGAACCTGCAATAAAACAAATTATTGAACGACTTCGGCCTGGTGGGCGGATTGTCGTTCTTTCTTATCACTCTGGAGAGGACAGAATAGTGAAACAAGTTTTCCGCGAGGCAGCTGATGGAGTGTGTGTTTGTCCGTCGACGTTGCCGTGCATATGCGGTTCAGAGTCCAGCGTAAAACTCCTTCGTCGGAAGGTCGTTCGACCAACGCCGGAGGAAATCGAAGCTAATCCACGGGCAGGGAGTGCTCGTTTTAGAGCGGCGGAACGTCTTTCGTTAGGCGAGGCATAAGGTTCATGGCAGTAGCGGTCGTCGCTGACTTTCCTGTCACTGCAGATGTAATCGAAGTACCAGATGCTCCAAGCATCGCAGTTGGCAGAAACAGCGGTTCCATTGGGTCCCGGGTTGTGGGAGTTACGACAATTCTCGGTGTGCTGACGCTGATGATTCTGCTCGGATTGGCGGTCATCCAGACGATGATCACCGAAAGGCATGTTGAGTTGAGCAACCTGCAAGCTGAGATCGCAGAGATACAAAGCTCGATAGGAGCACTTGAGCTCGAAGCCCAGAATGCAAGGACCCCAATACGGGTAGAGCACTTAGCCGAGGGCTACTACGCGGCGATTAAGGCTGAATCCTCAACCCAAATACAAGTTCGATCGACTCATCTAGCTATCCGAAAGCCAACAGGCACACAAGCGAATACAACATTGACGTCGACTGGCGGTGGAGTTGATCAGCTTTTAGCAAGAACAACACCCGCAGCTAAAGCGAATAAAGGCCGATAGAGGGAAATCCGGGCGCTTGATGAAGGTCTTTCTAGGAAACCCGGAAACCAAAGCCCCCCAAGCACAATCTGCTACTTCCCCAAAGGGCGTTTCCTTTCTGTCTCAACCCCTCGGACGGATCGGATACCGCAGTCGGAGAGTTGGAAGTCTCATCTTCTTCAGTTCCGGATTGCTCCTGCTCATAGCTACGAGGCTGTTCTGGGTACAGGTTGTCGACCGAGAAGAACACTTAGCTGAGATATATAGGCGTAAAGCTGAAATATCGATCCAAGGGTCGACAGGCAGGATTCTCGACAGAGATGGATCCTTCATGGCTGTTACTGATGTTCGCCCGACAATTGGGGCGAACCCTCGCCTAATTGCGAGCCCTTGGGCTGCGGCTCGTGCTCTAGCTCCAGATCTGAGTATGTCCGTTGATGCCCTTTATGGGCTATTGAGCAAGGATCGGGCCTACGTTTATTTGAAAAGACAGGTGACGCCCGAAGTTGAGGAAGCCATTCGGTCCTTGGAACTACCAGGGATAGAAATAAGGCAAGAAACAGCGCGCCTCTATCCCAATGGACAAGAGTTCGCCCGCAACTTCATAGGCCAAGTCAATATCGATGAGGAACCCCTGAACGGTATCGAAGCCCAATACGCTCACACACTTTCTGGGAAGGCAGGAGTTCGTCAAGATTACGTGGCTAACACAGCAGGCAGGTCGATGCGGCTCCCTGGTGGAGATCTCAACTACCAAGCACCGGAACCTGGTTCTGATCTGGTCACCACTATTCATGCGCCGACTCAGTATTTGGCTGAGGGAATCCTTAAGCAGGCTGTTGAGGAGAGCGGTGCGAAGTGGGGCACTGCCGTCGTGTTGGATGCAGAGTCAGCTGAAGTCTTAGCGCTTGTCGACATCGACCGGGGAGAGGAAAGTGAACTGGTGAAGGTTGCAGCTACCAGCGGCGCTTACGGTAAGACTTTTGAACCGGGTTCAGTAAGCAAAACATTCACCATCGCAGCAGCAATCGAGTTAGGCGAGGTTTCTTCAGGGGAAATATTCAAAATTCCCAGTAGCTATCAGTACGCAGACAAGAAATATTCTGACCCTTACTCAGGCCAAGAACTCGCGGTAGCGGAAGTCCTGGCAAAGTCATCCAATGTGGGAACTATCCAGATTGCCGAAAGGCTCGGTGCAGACCAGATGTACCACTACTTGAGGGCGTTTGGGTTTGGCAAGTACAGCAGCGGTGATGATGTGACCCCGAGTTTGCCGCATGAAAGTCGAGGAAAACTAAAGTTGCCGCAAGACTGGGAGGGGACCGACCTCGCCAATATTTCTTTTGGGCAAGGTCTTTCCGTGACAGCGATCCAGGTTGCGGCTGCTTACAACGTGATCGCAAATGATGGGGTATATGTTGCACCGTCTTTAGTTCGTGGAACTCTGACTCCTACAGGCGCGTACCGGCCCTTGAGTAAATCATCGGGTCAAAAAGTGTTGAGTGAGGCAACAACCGAAGAAATGCGCGAGATGCTTAAGGGCGTTGTGGTTCATGGAACGGGAAAGCGGGCAGCGGTCGACGGGTACGCCGTGGCCGGCAAAACAGGAACAGCTCAGAAGCCGATGACTGACCGAAGAGGTTACGGCGACGAGTACACGTCGATATTTGCAGGGTTCGTTCCAGTTGCTGAACCTAAAATCACAATCGTTGTAGTCCTCGATGAACCCGAGGAACATAGTGCCGGTCGAGCAGTAGCTCCCGTGTTTTCAGCTATAGCAGCGGAAGTATTAACTGCCATTGGTGTTCCGGAGGGTGAGTGAATGGTAATGAATTCAACCCCCCTCACCGAAGTCGCTGACCAATGTAACGGGACGCCTATCGGTGTGCCCGAAACCCCGCTGCAAGATGTAGGAGTCTCAGGTGTATGTCACGACAGCCGAGTGGTAGCTCAAGGCGACCTTTTTGCTTGTATCAGCGGCGCTGAGCACGATGGGCACCTCTACGCATCGGAAGCCATCAGGCAGGGTGCTGCTGCGCTGCTCGTTGAGCGCCAGTTAGATGTAGGCGTACCTCAGTTGCTTGTTCCTGATGTCAGAAAAGCAGTTGGGTATGCGGCATCGGCTGTATATGGCTACCCATCCACAAAACTTAAAGTTATTGGGGTCACCGGTACCGCTGGAAAGACCACAGTGGTGCATGCGCTGGCCGAAACGCTTCAGGCAACTGCCTTACCGGCCGGAGTCCTAGGAACCTTAGAGGGAACTCACACGACTCCCGAGGCACCCGATTTTCAGAAGGCGCTCTCAAACATGCATAAGCGGGGCGATGAATGGGCCTGCGTAGAAGTTTCTTCGCACGGCCTTGAATATGGGCGTGTAGAAGGAACTGAATTCGCGGCGGGCATATTCACCAACCTCAGTGCCGAACATCTTGACTTTCACCAAGATATGGAGACCTATTTTTTGGCTAAACGGCGTTTATTTGAACAAACCAATGGTGTGGCGGTTGTTGGTGTAGTCGATGAGTGGGGCGAGCGGCTTGCGAACGAAATTCGAGAATTGGGGCATCAAGAATTAGTTGTCGTCAAACCGAACATGGTTGAGAGCCCTGTGCTTGATGTATCTACTTCCAGCTTCGAGTGGCGAGGTCACAAAGTACGCACTCCGTTGCTCGGCTCGTTCAATATGTTCAACCTCGTCATTGTGGGCGAAACCCTCGTATCTCTCGGCATTGAGGATGAGGTTGTTGCGCAAGGCCTAGGAGAGGTGAGGCCTGTTAAAGGACGAATGGAACCCTTAAGGGTTCAAGGATCCGACATATCAGTGATTGTCGATTATTCCCATAAACCTGAAGCGTTATCCGTGGCTTTGGAGGCGGTTCGCAGATTCTCGACTGGACGTGTATGGGTGGTTTTTGGAGCAGGCGGAAACAGAGATTCGACAAAACGTCCATTGATGGGTCAGATAGCTTCGGAATTGGCCGATGAAATAATTGTGACTTCGGACAATCCTCGTTTTGAGGAGCCCTCGGAGATCGCAGAACAAATCGTTGGAGGCATCGAAGGAGGGACTGCGAGATCAAAAGTTCTGCTTGATCGGGCAGAGGCGATTCACTTTGCGGTTAACCATGCCGAAAGCGGCGATTCGATTTTGATTGCTGGCAAAGGTCATGAGACTTATCAGCTAATTGGGAGCGAAGAACGACCATTTGATGATGTGGAAGTGGCGAAAGAGGCTGTTCAGGTAAGAGTCAGGACGTCGAGCTCATGATCGCACTGTTGATAGCAGCCGGCGTTTCGATGGGTATCAGTCTTGTAGGTACTCGAGTTTTGGTTCCTTGGCTGAAGAGTCGAGGGGTCGGCCAGCCAATTCGCCTAGATGGGCCTGAAGGGCACCTGACAAAGGCCGGAACTCCAACAATGGGTGGCGTTGCCATCGTGTTTGGCGCATTAGGTGGCTACTTCGTTAGTCACCTGCGATCTGAGACAATCTTTACTCGATCCGGTTTAGTTCTCATGTTGGCAATAGTTGCCGCTAGCTGCGTCGGCCTGATTGATGATTGGATAAAGGTAAGTCGGGAACGCAATCTAGGCCTCAACAAGTCCGCCAAAATCATCGGGTTGTTAGCAGTAGCGATTGGGTTCTCTCTCCTCGCCATCTATTGGGCTCAGACCAGTCCTGTTATTGCCATTACGCGGGCGGATTTCCCGGGGCTAACGTTGAGCAAACTGATGTGGGTTGTGTGGGCCTCAATTCTTGTTATCGCCACGGCGAACGCGGTCAACCTCACTGATGGGCTAGACGGGCTAGCGGGAGGTTCTTCGGCGATAGGGTTCTCGGCCTTCGTCATCATCGGCTACTGGATCTTCAGAAACCCGGAAGGTTATGAGGTAACTCATGCCCTCGACCTAGCGATCGTAGCGGCTGCCATGACGGGCGCCTGTATCGGTTTCCTGTGGTGGAATGCCCCACCAGCCAGAATTTTCATGGGAGACACTGGCTCGTTGGCTATCGGGACAGCTTTCGCAGGCCTAGCTTTACTATTAGAAACCCATCTGCTGTTGCCTGTTATCGGAGCCCTATACGTTCTAGAAACAGTCTCCGTAATTGTGCAGGTTGCCAGTTACCGTTTGTTCGGTAGGCGAGTTTTCCGGATGGCACCAATCCACCATCATTTTGAGTTGGCGGGTTGGCCAGAAACCACTGTTCTCATTCGCATGTGGATCATCAACGGGATATGCGTTGCATTTGCCCTCGGCGCTTTTTATGCCGACTTCATCGGGCTAGATATATCCGGAGCTTCTCTTCAAACAATCTTAGGGAGCCTGTCTTGACTGCCTTTGATTTGAGCAAAGTAGCTGTTGGCGGACTAGGGGTAACGGGTAAGGCCATAACAGCAGCGCTAACCGCTCGAGGTCATGAAGTCATCGTCTTCGACGACAAACCTGACGCGGTGGCGGCGATAGCCGAACAGTTAGAGGTCGATTTATTAGATTCAACATCAGATACGCAGATCAGAGATGCTATTGGGGAGGCGACTAGCTTTATCCCTAGTCCAGGAATGCCTCCCGATCACCAACTCAATCTGTTAGCTGACCGGGCGGGTATACCTCTTCTGAGTGAACTGGATCTAGGTGCCTGTTTCGATGCCCGCCCTCTAGTAGCGGTTACTGGAACCAACGGTAAGACAACTGTGACGGAGTTGACTACCCGAATGCTGAATCGGTCGGGTAGTAAAGCGGCTGCCGTCGGAAACACCGAAGTTCCACTCGTGTCGGCGATCGACGATCCAGCGGACTACGAAATCTTTGTAGTTGAGGCATCATCTTTCTCGCTGGAACGAACGCAGCTTTTCCACCCTACTTCCGCTGCTTGGCTCAATCTCGCACCTGACCATCTCGATTGGCACGGAAGTCTGGATGCTTACGCTTCGTCTAAGTCGAAGATCTGGGCTAATCAGCAAGAAAATGATTTTGCGATCGCACCGCATGCGGATGAAGCGATAGACCCTTGGGTTGCTGGAGTGAACGCTCAATTGATCACTTTCGGTCTAGACGCAGGAGATGTTCACTGTGCAGGGTCCGATCTAATCGCTCATGGTGAACGCGTGTTAGCAATCGCCGATATGCCCTTGGCGCGACCACACGACCAACTCAACGCGTGTGCCGCGGCAGCCTTAGCGTTCACAATGGGAGTTTCATCACATTTTATTTCCGAAGTCCTCTCGAGTTTCCAAGGGCTCGAGCATCGTATGGAACAGGTTGCTGAGTTCGCAGGTATTCGGTTCTTCAATGACAGCAAAGCCACAACTCCTCACGCGACCATCGCGGCTTTGAACGGCTTCGACAATGCGGTGTTAATCATTGGGGGTCGCAACAAGGGTCTAGATCTATCCAACCTCATGGAAGTTGCTCCCGCTCTTGAAGGTGTGGTTGCAATTGGCGAGTCGAGTTCGACGTTGGTTGAAATATTTGAAGGTCTAGTTCCAAGCGTCGTAGCGAAGTCAATGAAAGAAGCAGTAATAGTGGCCGCTGAACTCGCTGAACCCTCAGGATCTGATGTTGTGCTTTCTCCAGCCTGCGCTTCGTTCGATTGGTACTCGAGTTACATCGAACGTGGAACTGATTTCAAGAAAGCTGTGCATGAACTTCGAGCTGAGAAGGAATTGTTATGAGTGCTGTGTATAGCTCCGTGTCATCTCCTAAGGCGGTTGTTGCAAAAGCCGGGACGCCCCCTATGCGGTACTTGGCAATGTTGGCATCAGTCCTGCTCTTGATGTTGACAGGTGTCGTAATGGTTCTCTCGGCATCCACCTGGACAGCGGTAATGCAGAAAGGAGACGCTTTTTCTTTGTTCAGCAGGCATGCCCTCTATGTGACGATTGCTGTTTTCGCCTTGTTGGCATCAGTGGGCTGCGACTTCCGCCGCTGGAGACGATTAGCTCCCTACCTTTTGCTAGCCTCAGCCCTTTCTTTAGTGTTTGTTCTCCTAGTTGGGCAGACGGTAAACGGAAGCGCACGTACTTTAAATTTGGGAGTTCAGAGTTTTCAGCCTTCAGAATTAACCAAGTTCGCTTTAGTAGTTGCTGTGGCTTCGTTTCTAGACCAACGGCGCTATTTCCTAGATCGACTTGATCGCGTTACCGTGCCAATAGGTGCATGCGTTGCGGTGATCTGTGGGTTGATTCTGCTTCAACCAGATTTGGGTACGGCAGCGATGATCGGCTTCATTGCCGTCGGCATGATGTGGGCGGCTGGAGTGCCCTTGAAACACCTTTGCCTGTTGGTGGCTCCAGGAGTCGTTATCGGTCTGCTCGCCGTGTTAGCAGCACCGTACCGCCGAGATAGAATCGTCGGCCTTTTCTTTTCAACCGAAAATGTTGAAGGTGCCGGCTGGCAGGTGACTCAGGGGCTAGTTAGTTTGGCAAACGGAGGGATCCGGGGCACAGGGCTGGGCGCCGGACAAGCTCAGTGGGGATGGGTTCCAGAGGCCCATACCGATCTAGTTTTTGCCGTCCTAGGTGAACAACTTGGGTTTGTTGGAGCGATGGCAGTGTTAGTTTTGCTCGGGACGATCATCTTCACAGGATTTCGAACAGCCCAAGTGGCGCCTGATGTTTTTGGAGCTTTGCTAGCAGCGGGCATATCGCTGTGGTTCTTAATTCAGGTTCTGGTCAACCTATTTGGGGTCTTGAAGCTTCTGCCTATTACCGGAGTTACTTTGCCTTTCGTCTCCTACGGAGGCACTTCGCTGATCATCAACTCTCTAGCTGCGGGATTGCTCCTCAATATCGCCCGCCAATCACGATGAAGTCTTCGAAATCCCCTGGGCCTTTTTGTGTACGAGGAGGAGTCTTAATTTCTGGAGGCGCAACAGCAGGTCATCTTTTGCCGGGTCTGGCGGTAGCCGATGAACTTGTAAAACGTGGCTGGGAGAAAAACAAGATCGCTTTCGTAGGAAGTGTTCGGGGTATCGAAGTATCAATGGTCCCAGCAGCGGGATACCGGCTTAAAGCGCTTCCAGGTCGCGGTCTAAACGGCCGCCGCTTATCTATATCCAATTTCCGTAACCTCCTAGCAATTCTCTGGGCAGTCCTTCGAGGAATAGTTCTGGTGGGCCGGTGTCGCCCAGGCATCGTTTTGTCGCTCGGTGGTTATGCCGCGCTCCCGGCCTCGGTCGGAGCCATAGTGTTCAAAGTCCCGTTGGTGTTAGCTGAACAGAATTCAGCTGCCTCTGGAGTGAATCGACTGCTTACCAAGTACGCAAGAGCAGCAGCGGTCCCACACCCTGGAACTGGTCTGAAAAATGAAATCGTTACAGGAAACCCAGTACGCGAGTCGGTTATAGCAGCAGATCGCTTAGGGCGATCAAGTCGGAGTGCACTTCAGTGGCCTCTGAAAGAACCGGTAGTCGTAGCTTTCGGGGGGTCTCTAGGGTCGAGGCGTATCAATGAAGCAATTTGGCAGGCTGCAATCAATTCTGATTTACCGCTTATCTATCACGTTGTCGGAGAGCGAGATTGGCATATGTTGCCGGATGATCTGCCTGAGAATATACGGCCTGTTGCTTATGACGAAGAGCTACCGAAAGCAATTGCGGCTGCTGACTTAATTGTCTGTCGGCCAGGCGGTTCAACCGTTGCCGAAATTTCTATATTGGGTGTTCCTGCCATTCTCATTCCCCTGCCTCAGGCCCCGAATGACCATCAACGGCGTAACGCCCAATGGTTGATGGATGCAGACTTAGCAACGATTGTGGAAGACGAGGACCTTGATGGAGTTCGACTGAGTAGGGAGATGACCCGAATGCTCGACAAATTTCGAGTTCAAGGCGATCCCGATATTGAACGTCGAAAAAGGAGTATCGGGCCGAGAGATGCGACCCAAAGAGTCGCAGATGTTGTGGTAAATCATTGCTCAACATTCCTGCCCGCCGATTAACGAAAAGACGAGACACCTTGAAGTCGTCGGATACAACTCGGAGATCCTTGCCTCACAAAGCCGCCGTTCACGTCGTCGGAGCCGGTGGGGCTGGAATGAATGCTATTGCGGCCGTGTTGCTTTCTATGGGCCACCCAGTAAGTGGAAGCGACCTTCGTGAATCAGCCGGCGTCAACCGCCTGCGTTCTTTGGGAGCCCAAATCCACATAGGACATAGCGCAACAAACATTGGCGATGCAGAGATCATTTGTCGCTCTACAGCCGTACCTGACGGTAATACAGAGGTTTTAGCCGCCAAAGAGTTAGGACGTTCTGTATGGAGCAGGGCTGATGTCCTGGCAGCAATATGCGAACTAAAGCAGACGGTTGCTGTATCCGGTACACATGGGAAAACAACGACCTCATCCATGCTGGCTTTGGGGCTAACGGCTTCGGGTCTTGACCCAGCATTCATTGTTGGGGGCGATTTAAATGAGATCGGATCTGGAGCAGTTTGGAGCAACAAAGGGAAGCTGTTTGTAGTTGAAGCTGATGAATCCGATGGAACGTTTTTGAGACTTAATGCCGAAGCTGTAGTAGTCACGAATGTTGAAGCGGATCATCTCGATTTCTTTGGTTCCTACAAAGCTTTGATTGAGTCTTTCGAAACGTTCGTTGCTGAAGCTAAGGGTCCTCGAGTGGTGTGTAGCGATGACCCCGGAGCCGCAAATATCGCGTCGACAGTGGGTGAATGCGTAACCTATGGCAGATCAAATGAAGCTGATTACCAGATCATTGACCTAGAGACCCATCGTTATTCATCGACTTTTGGAATCATCAATGGAGGTCGGCTCATCGGTGAATGCGACCTACCTGTACCCGGGGTGCATAACGCGCTGAACGCGACTGCTGCATTTGTTACGGCTTTAGAACTAGGGGCCTCTGCTGGTTTGGTGCTGCCAGCGCTGGGAAGATTCGCTGGTGTCGCTCGGAGATTCGAGTTTCGCGGTGAGCAAGACGGTGTTGTGTATGTGGATGACTACGCTCATCTCCCCACTGAAGTGTCATCTGTGCTTGCTGCCGCCAAAGCAGGGAATTGGCAACGAGTGGTTGCCGTTTTCCAACCTCACCGGTATAGCCGCACCGCCGAATTATGGCGAGATTTCGCGGACTCTTTCGTCGACGCCGACCATATAGTTGTGACTGGCATCTACGGAGCTGGTGAGTTGCCAAGACCAGGTGTTACCGGTGATTTGCTTGTCCGTGCAATTCTTGACGCTCACCCGGACGCTTCGGTTACTTACCTTCCCGGTAGAGATCAGGTTGCTGGCTATTTGGACTCTACTCTTCAATCTGGAGACTTATGTCTAACAATGGGAGCCGGAGACTTAACTTCTGCTGCGGATGAAGTGCAGACCCGACGCAAAGTCTCTGAACTATGAACCTTGGCGGTGTAGGTGAGCAAACTTTGGAAGAAGGCCTTCGACTTTTGGGCCCGCTCGCGCGAAGAAATGTGAACCTTGGGCGACTAACGACCTACAGAGTAGGGGGCAGCTCAGCATTATTTATCGAGGCACAGACGGAAGAGGACCTTAAGAGCGTCGCTCAGGCACGAAACCAGACTGGTCTTCCGGTTTTGGTCATTGGTAAAGGCTCAAACATGCTGGTGGCAGACGACGGGTTCCCTGGCATAGCGGTCGTTCTAGGAAACCACTTCGATGTATCCACGATTCATCAAGAAACTGCCACCGTCGACGCCGGAAGCGGCGTGGCGTTACCTTCGTTGGCTCGGCGTTGTGTGTCGCTAAATCTAAGCGGCTTCGAGTGGGCAGTTGGTATTCCTGGTTCAATCGGAGGCGCGGTTCGAATGAATGCTGGAGGACATGGCGGCGACATGCAGGCCTCGATTTTGCAGGTCAACCTTTTTGACCTAAACCGCTCTACCGTCGAGATTAAGACTAAAGAGGAGATGGCGTTTGGCTATAGGCAAAGCTCGATAACAGAAGAGCATATTGTCCTAGGGGCGACCCTTCAGCTTGATCACGACAAGACTGGCCAAGGCGGTGAGATTCTGAGCGAGATTGTTTCTTGGCGGCGCGAGAATCAACCCGGTGGTCAGAACGCAGGATCAGTTTTCGTTAACCCCGCAGGCGAGACCTCAGGTGAACTCCTTGACCGCCTTGGTCTCAAAGGTTTCCGTATTGGTTCTGCGCAGGTTTCTTCCAAGCATGCGAACTTCGTTCAAGCTGACGTGGGCGGGTTGGCAGCCGACGTTGATGCTGTGATCAAAGCAGTAGCTCAACGGGTGCATTCGGAAACTGGTATTGAACTCCGGACCGAAATTCAACGGGTGGGATTTGAGGTCTAGTCGTGTTCTCAGGAGAAGGCAAGCAGCGAGGCCTGTTGAGAGTAGGAAAGGTTTCTGTTTGGATTGCCGGAATCTTTGTGGTCGTAACAGCTTGCTACTTGTTGATAGGTCGTTCTCAGCTTCTTGATGTAGAAGAAGTGAAGGTTTATGGGTTGCACCATCTCACTCTTGATGAGGTTCACCGCCAGTTTGGGTTTCAGACTGGTGACCCCTTGCTTTCGGTAGACAAGGAGTTAGCCCGTAATGAGTTAGAAGAACTTCCTTGGGTTAAGAGCGTGGAAATCGATCGTTCTTGGGGGGGCACCATTGAAGTTGCAATTTCTGAGCATAAGCCGGTAGCGCTTGTCATGACTGAACCCAACCATTGGGCCTTAGTCGCTGATGACGGTGCAGTGCTAACCAGCGGCTTAACTGCGCCACCGGAATTACCCCGCCTCAGTGGGGTGCGCGCCGCTGGGTCTCCGGGAACCTATCTCTCGAGTGATAGCTCGGCTTTGTTGGCATTATTGAACGCTATGTCCTTGGAGCTATCCCAAAGTTTCTCTAGCATCCGGAGAGAGGCAGATGGGGACATCGTCGGCACACTAGTAAGCAACCAAGAAGTCATCTTCGGTGATGACCAGCGCTTGGCGGCCAAGATCATTGCCTTGTCGGCTGTTCTTGATCATCTGGATGCAGAAAATCGGACGGACAAGAAAATAGATGTAGCCGTTCCGGAGGTTCCGGTGGTCCGCGATGAGTAATCGATTGCTCCAAAGCGATAAATAAGATTGACAAGACTAGGGCGGACCTTGAAGGCGCCAAACTTGCGCTACCTTCAAGGATGCATCTTAGTGAGCATGTTTGGCGAGATACCGGGAGGCCCAGTGGCCAGTCCTCAGAATTATCAGGCTGTCATCAAAGTCGTCGGAGTCGGCGGTGGTGGTTGCAATGCCGTTAATCGAATGATTGAGGCGGGTTTGACGGGCGTTCAGTTCATTGCGGTGAATACAGACGCACAAGCACTGCTTATGAGTGACGCTGATGTCAAGCTCGATATCGGTCGAGAATTAACCCGAGGGCTGGGAGCGGGAAGCGACCCCGACGTTGGGCGACAAGCAGCGGTGGAACACAGCGACGAGATCCAGGCAACCCTTGAGGGCTCTGACATGGTGTTCATAACGGCCGGCGAAGGCGGAGGAACTGGGACAGGAGCTGCTCCAGTGATAGCCGAAGTGGCTAGAGAGTGTGGTGCCCTAACGATTGGCGTCGTTACTCGACCCTTCATGTTTGAAGGGCGCCGAAGAGCTGTCCAAGCAGACGCAGGAATTCAGGAACTCAGAGAGAAAGTTGATACCCAAATAGTCGTTCCCAACGATCGGCTTTTAAGCGTTACCAACGAAAACACAACCATGGTTGACGCTTTTCAAATGGCTGATGACGTGCTCAGAGAAGGTGTTCAAGGTATAACCACTTTGATTACGACACCGGGTCTTATCAATACTGACTTTGCCGATGTGAAGATGATCATGTCGAATGCTGGGTCTGCGCTTATGGGTATTGGACGTGCACACGGTGAGAACCGGGCGGAAAATGCTGCACGGCAGGCAGTCTCTAGTCCTTTGTTGGAAGCTTCCATTGAAGGAGCACGGGGTATTTTGCTCAACGTGACAGCGTCAAGTGCTCTTGGCTTGCACGAAGTTAGGGACGCCGCGGATGTGATACATGATGTTGCCCACCCAGACGCAAACATAATTTTCGGTACGGTAATCGATGAGTCGATGGACGAAGAGATACGGATCACCGTTATCGCCGCTGGCTTTGATCGCTGGGACGAAGGAACGGCAGGTTCGACTCGTTCATCCACCTCAACTCCAATCGGAGAGATAGCCGACATCTTCGATGTCGACGAAAACGATGAGATACGACTAGGCCCCATCGACGATGATGATGGCGATGAGTTCGATGTGCCGTCGTTTCTGAAATGACCAAGCGCACGCATACGACATCTACTAAATAAACAATGTTGACCTTCCACCGACGAGTCGGAGAGAACCATTTCTTGCGGATCTCTTTCTCGGATCGCAGGGATGGCGACGCTCGCCGGTCATCATTTCTGTCAGGCAATGGTGGAGCACCAGTTTTTCCACACCAAGTTCACGGTTCAGATGTCGCTGTAGTTAGTGAAAGGACAACCGAAAATCAGCTCGAGTGTGATGCCCTGATAGTTAAGGTGTCAGCCGTTCCTGTCGGCATCCGCATTGCCGATTGCGTGCCGATCGCGATATATGGATCCTGTTCGGCTGATCCCGTGCTCGCAGTGGTGCACGCTGGGTGGAGGGGTATTCGCGACGGTGTGATTGGCAACACCGTGCAAGAGTTAGTTCAATCTGGGTGCTCTGACCTTAGAGCCATTGTTGGTCCGCACATATCAGTTGACGAGTATGAGTTTGGAGCCGATGACCTATCTCAAATGGTGGGTTCTTTAGGTGAGTGTGTGGCTGGTCGGACCAAGGACGGATCCCCGTCTCTAGACCTTCGAGCAGCGGTTGAAGTGACACTTGAGAAGAATTCAGTGACCCTTGACTACATGGTCAATCGTTGCACGGCTCAAGATCCGCGATATTGGTCGTATAGGGCTAGTAACGACGAAGAGCGATTTGCGCTCGTCGGCGAAATTGGGATGGCGTGATGGACGTTGGAGGTGAACTCAGTCGAGAAGAAGTGATTGATAGGGCTGGCAGGTTGAGAGAAAGAGTCTCAGCTTTAGGTGGAGATCGAGTCGAAATTATGGCGGTTACCAAGGGCTTTGGTCCATGGGCGATGAAAATTGCTTCCGAGTGTGGCTTTCAGAACATCGGCGAAAGTTACGCGCAGGAGCTGACCGCGAAATGGAGCGAACTGACCCAAGATGAACGCGACTCCGTCGATGTGCATTTCATTGGAAAGATGCAGACAAACAAGGTTCGCAAGGTTGCATCAATTGTCAAGATGTGGCAAACAGTCGATCGTCCATCGCTGATTGAAGAGCTGAGTAAACGATGTCCAGCGTCTTCGGTAATGGTTCAGATAAATGTGGCTGGGAATGATTCCCAAGGGGGGTGTCGCATCACTGAGGCAGGCGACCTCATAAATAAGGCGAAGTCCGCGGGGCTAAACGTTGCAGGTCTGATGGCGATCGGGCCTCAAGGGGATGAGAGAACTATCCAGGCTGCATATAAAGAAATCGTGTCCGTGGCTGATGATTGGGGGTTGGAGCATAGGTCGATAGGCATGAGCAACGACTTGGGTATTGCGATCGAATGTGGCAGCACGATGATAAGAATTGGAACTGCTTTGTTTGGTGACCGACCTGCGCGCTAAGAGCGCGGTACCCTCGGCAGCTAGGAGGAGGCGGATGGCTTCGATGTGGCGACAAGCGATGCTTTATCTCGGGTTAGGTCCCGACGAGAGATACGACGAGTTGGATGGGCTCCAACATCAAAGCGATCCAGCAGTCACCGCTCCAGGTGAAGCTGATCAGGTGTCGGTAGTCACCAGCCCTACGAACTCACCGACTATGCCCAGCGAAAGTGATGCCACAGTCGCTGGAGACCTTGGCTCGTCACCAAGCGGTTCTGTAAGAACTATTCCAATAACCAGCGCCAAACCTCATGTCGTAGCGCCGCGTACCTTTAATGATGCTCAGCAGCTAGCGGACCGATTCAAAGCTGACCAACCAGTAATTGTGAACCTCCAGACAGCTGATCGAGATCTTGCTAGGAGAATTATCGATTTCATTAGCGGGCTCTGCTATGCCCTCGGAGGGAAAATGGAGAAAGTGGCTGACCAAGTCTACCTCCTTGCCCCGTCCCACGTGAATCTTGCTGAGGAGGAGCGTCAACGCCTCCAAGAGCGCGGTTTGCATTACTAATCAAGGGTTCAAAATGGTTCAGGTTCTTTGCACTCTTTGCGACATTTATGTACTGGCGATTTTTGGGCGCATCATTTTTAGTTGGATTCCGATCGCGCACGATAGCCCCGTGGCGATTGTGCGTAGCTTTTTAGTACGCGTTACTGAACCGTTGATGGGCCCTCTCCGTCGAGCGTTGCCACCGCTGCGACTTGGGGGATTCGGGCTCGATCTCTCTCCGATCATTGTCTTGATTCTTGTTCAGTGGGTGCTTGCCGGAGCAATTCTTGGTTGTGGCTGACTGACTCTCCGTCTGTTCTAGTTTCGCTGTTGATGGCTTGTTGTTAGTGTCATCTCATGGAGTTGACCCCGAAGTTGCTTGAAACCCAGCATTTCCCAGAACGTTTTAGAGGATATGACCCGGATTCGGTCGACGATTTTCTTGAACGGGTTGCGGCAGGCCTGGCTGAGATGCAGTCGCGGCTAGATGAAGTGGCTGACCGTCTTATCGACGCGGAATCGCGGATGGCGGCTGGTGGGGCAATAGGCGATGTCCAAGTGCATGATGGCCGACCAAACCCCGTCGAAAGCATTAGAGAAGCGCTATCCACTGCTCCGAAAGTTGAGTCCGATGAGGCGGCTGCTCTGAATGAAGATAGCCAGGTTCAAAAAGTCGCAGCGATTGGGTCTACGACTGTTGAAATCGACCGGATTGCTCAACTGATTGCTCTGGCGCACCAAACAGCCGATGATGTCGTAGAAGACGCTGTGACCGCCGCTCGCGAACAGATCGCCGATTTGCTAGCCGATGTGCTCGTGGCCTCATCCTCAGAGTTGGGTGCATCTGAGGCAATTGCTCGGAAGGCAGACCTTGAGGCCGAGCTTTTGGAACTAGATGCCCGAATAAGTGCTCGACGCAATGACGCCGATCAGTTAGCAGAGCTAATTGAGACGCGCCGTAGGGCTTTAGGGGAAATAGCTAGAGATCTCAGTGGACGTCCAGATGGTTCCCCCGATCAACATCCAGCGGCAAGCTCAATCGAAGGCGTAGCAGTGATCAATGAAGCCAGCTCGCCCTCGGTCGATCAGATGACGACGCAACGCCCAGCTCGCGAAGTTGGCTCCGGTCAAGATATCGAAGACCCATTTTTTTCCGCCCTGCAACGTCGAGAGTCGTTAGAGGGCAATAGCTGAATACTCAGAGAGTGATTAGATTGACCACTGGCTGAGCCTCGCCAGGAAGCCACGAAATTCGCTGCGCAAGAACGGCCGCCATAATGACTTCCTCATGAGCCTTAACCCCTTCCATGTCAGACGGCGACCAAATAATCTCTACCTCGATCCGATCGGTTACTTCTAGGTCTGCCTCTTTGCGAGCCTGTTGGATAGTTCTGATGAGATCCCTAGCGGCACCTTCAGCTTCGAGCGCTGGTGTTATTTCCATGTCGAGAACTACTACCGATTCGTTAGAACGTAGCGATGCCGTAGTCACTGGGTCGCTGGGCTCAAGAGCTAGTTCGTATTCTTCGGGAGTTAAGGTCTGTTCAGCAATCTGGATTTGCTCACCGGGGAGGAGATCCCATTCTCCTTGCTTTGCGGCTGCGAAAACCTTTTGTACCTCACCGCCGAGACGAGGGCCAAGAAGATTGCCATTGGGTCGGAGGCTCAAGTTGGCTAAGTCGCCTATATCTTCGGTGAGGATAACTTCGTGGACGTTGATCTCTTCGGCAAGAAGCTGCGCGACTTCAGTCAACTTAGAGGCTTCTTTGCCCGCAATTGTCGCTGATGAGAGCGGAAGCCTCACCCGGAGTCCAGCGTCTTCTCTGAGTCTGAGAGCCATTGAAGCAGCTTCTCTTATCTGATCCATTCTCGAAACGAGATCAGGGTCTTCAGGCAGTTCATTAGGGTTTGGCCAGTCCTGAAGATGGACACTGTCACCACCGGTTAAGCCTCCATATATTTCTTCCATAATCATCGGTAAGAATGGTGCTGCTACCCGTGTAAAGGTCGTGAGAACCGTATAGAGGGTGTCATATGCATCGGGATCTCCCTCACCTCCTCCTTCTGGCCCCCAAAAGCGGTCACGTGATCTTCTGATGTACCAGTTGTTTAAAGCGTCTATAAATGCCTGGATCTCGAACGCTGCTCCAGGGAGGTCATAGGCATCAAGAGCGTTAGTCGTCTGTTCAACAAGTGAACGGGCCTTAGCTAACAAATAACGGTCTAGGAGATGAGGAGAGTCGGTTCGTTTCTCGGCTTTGTGGCCGTCAACGTTGGCGTAAAGGGTGAAAAAGGAGTAAGCGTTCCATATAGGTATCAACACCTGACGCGTGACGTCGTCAATGCCAGAGTCTGAGATCCGGGTATCTCCGCCTCTCACGATGTTCGTTGACATGAGATACCAGCGGAGAGCGTCAGAGCCTTGGGCGTCGAAGATCTCCTTTGGTTCGGTGTAGTTGCGGAGTCTTTTGGAGAGCTTGTTTCCGTCCTCTGCCAACAAGATTCCGTGGCAAATTACGTTTTGGAAAGCAGGCCGGTCGAATAGGGCCCCTGCCAGTACATGCAGTGTGTAAAACCAGCCACGGGTTTGATTGATGTATTCCACAATAAAGTCAGCCGGGAAATGTTCCTCGAACCATTGCTTGTTCTCAAATGGGTAGTGGACTTGGGCGAAGGGCATCGACCCGGACTCGAACCAGCAGTCCAGAACCTCTGGCACTCTGCGCATCATGCTTTTGCCCGTCGGGTCATCTGGATTGGGTCGAGTTAAGTCATCGATAAAGGGGCGGTGGAGATCTGTAGGCCGTACGCCAAAGTCCGCCTCTAGGTCATCGAGGCTCCCGTACACATCCGTGCGGGGATAGTTGGGATCATCGCTGACCCAAATCGGTATGGGGGAGCCCCAAAATCGGTTGCGGCTAATCGACCAGTCCCTAGCTCCCGCCAGCCACTGGCCGAATCGACCCTCTTTGACGTGGGAGGGAACCCAGTTGATTTCTTCGTTAATTTCTTCAAGGCGAGATCGAATTTTTGTCACTTCGACGTACCAAGAGGAAATCGCCTTATAGATGATTGGGGTGTCAGTTCTCCAGCAATGGGGGTAGTTATGTTCGTAGGTTTCGTGCCTGAGGACTTTGTTTAACCCCTTCAAATGTTGAATGATTTTTGGGTTTGCCTCGAAAACGTTCTCGTTTGCCCACGGTTCAACAGCAGCTGTGAAATTTCCTTGGTCGTCGACGGGCACCACTTGTCCGATTTCGATGCCGTTTGCCTCACAAGTGAGCTGGTCGTCTTCGCCAAAACCTGGTGCCATGTGAACGATCCCAGTGCCTTCGCTGGTATCTACAAAATCAGCTGAAAGCACCCGAAAGGCATCTTCCCTTTCAGCAAAGAAGTCAAATAAGGGTGTGTAATTTCGGCCGACGAGTTCTGATCCTTGCACCGTTGCAATTAAGTCGTATTCTCCGAGGTCTTCAGCATATTTCTCGAGGCAGTCTGAACTTATTATCCATTGAGCCTCGGTCGTTTTGATCAGCGCGTATTCGATTTTGGGGCCGACTGCTACAGCGAGATTTGATGGCAAAGTCCAGGGTGTGGTCGTCCACGCGAGCAACCGGATTGGCTCGCTTAAGTCGGCGTTAGTGATGCCTTCGCTGTCTAGTTCGAACCAAACAGTGATTGCGGGGTCTTGTCGCGGCCGAGTGGCATCATCAAGGCGAATTTCAAAATTGGATAATGGGGTCTCTGCGCCCCATGAATAAGGCATTACGCGAAAAGCCTCGTAAATAAGACCTTGATCCCAGAGTTCTTTGAACGCCCACATAACCGATTCCATGTAGCTAAGGTCCATGGTTTTGTAGTCGTTTTCGAAATCCACCCAGCGGGCCTGACGAGTAACTGTGTCTTGCCATTCAGAGGTGTACTTAAGGACGGACTCTCTGCAACTCGCGTTAAAGCTCTCAATTCCGTGTTCTGTGATAGCGACGCGTCCACTGACGCCGAGCTCTTGTTCAGTTTCCATTTCCGCGGGCAGTCCGTGGCAATCCCAACCGAACCTTCGGTCGACGCGCATGCCGCGCATTGTTTGGTATCGCGGAACTACATCTTTCACGTACCCAGTCAGAAGATGTCCATGGTGGGGGAGACCGTTAGCGAATGGCGGACCGTCATAAAAGACGTATTCGTTGTCTTCGGGTCGGGTGTTAACGGAATCTTGGAAGGTGTTATTTTTGGCCCAGCGGTCCAGAACAGATCGTTCAATCGCAGGGAAGTCAGCTCTGTTGGGCACCCGAGGATAAGGAGTGTCGTCTGAAGTGCTCATAGTTGTTCCAAGTAAGACATGCAACCATT
The DNA here is from genome assembly GCA_002722565.1 of Acidimicrobiaceae bacterium. Taxonomy (GTDB): domain Bacteria; phylum Actinomycetota; class Acidimicrobiia; order Acidimicrobiales; family Poriferisodalaceae; genus MedAcidi-G3. The sequence goes on along the minus strand of PBMG01000002.1, from coordinate 206 downwards.
CAAGTTACCGCCTGGAATTTGTTTGCCTGTTATTTCAAGGTTCTTGCAATAGTCCGCGGCTAAGCCCCGCTTCGGGGATATGATGCGACACCTTTTCGAACCCGAGTATTCGGCAGGTGAGTGATGGCGAAAAAGAAAGCAGCTGTTAAGAAGAAGGCCCCTGTTAAGAAGAAGGCCCCTGTTAAGAAGAAGGCCCCTGTTAAGAA
>PBMG01000001.1 GCA_002722565.1 Acidimicrobiaceae bacterium | reverse complement strand
GATCAACGACAGCAAAGGCGTTCGACCTGACCGGCCCTTTTTTGCGTACCTCCCATTTGGCGCCACACACGCACCGCATCAAGCGCCTGATGCCTACCTTCAAAAATATCGTGGCCGATATGACGAAGGCTGGGACGCGGTAAGAGAACGTTGGTATGCAAAGCAGCTGGAACTCGGTCTGATACCCGAATCAACTGAGTTGGCGCCGAGAAACGATGGGGTCGAAGTTTGGGATGACCTTCCCGACAACCACAAAAGATTTGCTTGCCGGTTACAAGAGGCATTCGCTGCGTTTCTCGACCACACCGATACGCAAATCGGAAGACTGGTTGATGGCCTCCGAAGCATGGGGGAGCTTGACAACACGATCCTTCTTTTCATGGCCGATAACGGGGCGTCACAAGAAGGCGGCCCATACGGCGTCATGCATGAAATGAAATTTTTTAATGGGGTTTTCGACTCGCCGGACGACCTGATCACTCAGATCGAAGACGTGGGTGGTCCTCACAGCCACTCGAATTACCCATGGGGGTGGGCACAATGCGGGAACACGCCATTCAAATGGTACAAACAGAACACTCACGAAGGCGGTGTGCATGTCCCCATGATCATGCATTGGCCGGCAGGGATCGACCCAGTGCAAGCTGGCTCTTTACGGCACCAATTTGTCAATGTTTCTGACATCGTNCCGACNNTGTANGAGTTGCTGGCAGTNACNGCGCCNGANACNNACAANGGNTATCNGCAAATCCCTNTTACTGGTTCGTCTTTCGCTTCAGTNCTTAACGNCGCCGATGCNCCGNCAACTAACCANTTGCAGTACTTCGAACAGTTTGGGTCCCGAGCTTTGGTNGCNCAGCAGGAGGGTATTACGTGGAAGGCTGTGACGCGACACNTAAAGGGNNNTCCCTTCGANGATGANCAGTGGGAGCTCTACAACCTGTCCNTGGANCAATCTGANTGCCATGATTTGGCNGANGCNCNNCCNGANAAGCTNGAGGAATTGATTGACCTTTGGTGGGAGCAGGCNGANCTGCATGGCGTACTNCCACTTGATGACAGGACNATCGAATTATTCCGGTCGCGCTTAGATGACCATTCACCTCATCCCACACANCGNAAATATCGGTANAGGCCGCCTATGTCTCCGATNCCGGCNCAAGTAGCGCCGTCTCCAGCNGGNCGGTCNTGGGAGATGAAGACTCAGGTGANNTGNGAAAGTNGCGACGAAGGGGTGCTGTATGCAATGGGTAACGAGAACTCNGGTCTCACAGTGTTCGTTCAAAACCAACGATTGNTCGTCGATTACAACGCGTTTAATGACCATTCGATCTTNGANTCTGACCATNCGATCGTTGAAGGTGACAACGAATTGTCAGTGCTAATAANTCGAACCGGTCGCCGAAGCGGAAATATTGAAATTTCAGTNAACGGCGAGGTTTGTGGCTCAATAGAACTTCCGTTCATGATGAGAATGATNAGCTCCATTGGNGCGAGCGTAGGACTGGATCGCGGTTCCGCTGTGTCGGAACGATATGAAAGCCCATACCCCTTTACGGGGGAGATAAAGGACCTCACAATTCAGCTTGGAACCCGGACCGCNGGTGAGGATGAGGCCAGCGCAGCAGCAGAAATGTCGCGNCAATAAACCTCAANAANTNTCAGNCAACCTAGGTTATGGCCGCGCCATCCATGCGCCCTTCTTCTCGCCATTCCTCCAAGATTCGATGGAATCGTATTGGCCCAGCTCCATAGCTGGTCGTGAAAAAGCCGTCAGGGTTNCCGGCTTTGCCTTCGTTGTTGTAGTANCCGGGAGTGCACTCAGCTCGGAATCGNTCTCCGAGNTTNGATTTGTCCTGAATCTCNTCAACCCACATCTGCTCGCCCTCAGCGGTCGCTTCNATGGTTGTTGCGCCCTGGTCNCTTACTTGAGAAATCATGTAGGAGATGTGCATTGCTTGNTCATTGAGCGCTTGTGGCACGTTGACNGTTACCGCGGTGTGGGTGAANCCCAAAAAGAAACAGTTAGGAAAATCAGTNGTTTGCATCCCGTGGAGGGTTCGNGGNCCGTTCTCCCANTTGTCNCTCAGGGTTTGNCCGTTGCGACCGACGATGTCGTAACCNGCGCGNCGGGTATAGCCCGTGCCCACCTCNAAGCCAGTAGCAAAGACAATGCAGTCAACTTCATGNTCAACTCCGTTGGCGACAACGCTATTTGCTGTGATTCGCTCCACNCCTTTGCCTTGGGTGTCGACCAGCGTCACGTTGGGCAAATTNAAGGTGGGTAGATANTCGTCGTGGAANCATGGTCGTTTNCAAAACTGTCTGTACCAAGGCTTGAGCGCTTCGGCTGTAGCCGNGTCTTCGACTACCTCGTCGACTCGATTTCGAATTGTGTTCATCTTCTGATAGTCGGCCATTTGCATCAGNTAACCCTTTTCGCGACCNCTGATGCGACGNCCGAGNTTCCGGCCGGCCAGCTTGGCTGCNGTGCCTGTGAGNTTNCTGAAGATGTCAGTCCAGCCATCAGAAACGAGATCTTCTTCCTGNTCGCCTCCTGCAACCAAGGTATTGAAGTTATCCATTCGNTTGTATTGCCAACCGGGCTCCAAGGAGGCGGCCCACTCGGGATCCGTCTCGCGGTTATTTCGGTAGTCAATNGAGGAGGGNGTCCTCTGNAANACGTACAAGTGCTCGGAGGCTTCGCCAAGATGTGGGATGCACTGGATNGCNGTAGCACCAGTNCCNATNATGGCGACCTTTTTGTCGTTCAAGCCAGTCAGNTTNCCGCTGTTGTCNCCNCCGGTGTAGTCATAGTCCCAACGNCTGGTATGNAANGTGTGTCCTTCGAAGGAAGAGATGCCNTCTATCCCTGGNAGTTTCGGNCTATTTAANGGCCCATTAGCCATCGCCACAAACTGTGCCCGCATTTTGTCGCCGCGATCAGTTTCGATGACCCAACGCTTCGTGGNTTCATCCCAAGTTAAGTTCGTAACTGAAGTGCTGAAACAGGCGTTCTCATATAAGCCGTAATGGTGACCNATGTTTTGAGTGTGCTCCATNATCTCAGGNGCAAATGAATACTTATGCTTAGGGACNTAGTCGAGNTCTTCGAGCATCGGNANGTAGCAGTAACTCTCCACGTCGCACATCGCTCCNGGGTAACGNTTCCAGTACCAAGTACCTCCGAAATCGCCNCCGCGTTCGATNACTCGTATNTCTGTNAATCCAGCTTCTCGTAGTCTGCCGCCCATCAGTAGTCCGCCGAAGCCGCCNCCGATTATTGCGATTTCTACTTCGTCGAAAAGGGGTTCNCGTTCGACGGTCTTCTCGTAGGGGTCGTCNAGGTANTTGGAAAATTCCCCGCTTGTNTCAACGTATTGTTCGTTGTGGTCATCGCGTACGCGTTTGTCGCGTTCGNAAAGGTATTTTGTGNGCAGCTCATCGGGGTCGAAATCGATCTCTCCTAGTACTGCTGTTACTGCCTCGCGCATTTCGTCCATGTATTGACTTTACTGTGAAAATCTAAGACCTGTTAGTTAAGCGGGGCGAGANTTANTTCCANGNGATNCGTGCCCAANACAGAGTCGAGCAGTAGTAAACATCGCGATCNTCNCCGGCCGCTANGAACATACCGTTAGCTATTCGNGAACCNGTCGCAACACGGCTCAGCAGTTNTCCGGTTNTNGTNTCGACAACGATGAGNTCATCGGACTGTGCTTGAGTGAAGTCGTTGATTACCAGTTCNCCAGATTCGGGAAATACGACGGGTTGCATNGTTGGNCGAGCATCGAGNTGCCAAAGGACTTCCAAGTCCCCGTCCGTNGAGATTCCNGNTAAGCCACCGTTGATCGAATCCCAGGCGATAACTATCTGNTGCTCAGGTATATGTACNGGTGGAGCNATNATTCCGCCGCCGGAGTTTCCGAACGGCTCGACCGCATCTAACGACCCCGTTTCCTGATTTACGCGTATGAGTCGCTGGGGACTGGTCCAAGGNGCGGGACGCTGCCAGGACAGAAGCTTTCCNGCGGCTTCCTCAAAGCGNCCATTGGGAAGCGTGTGGTGAATTGCTCGGACTCCCTCAATGTCTCCGCAATCCATAATCCAGAGGTGGTCATCAGAAATGCATGAATCCCATGCGAGTCCGNAATTCGAACCTTGGTTTCTGTATNGGCATNTCCAGTCAGNGATTTCNGGTTTTCCTTGGGTTACGTCAATCTTCCAAATNTGTTCCGTGCCGGGGACATANACAGAGTCGACNCCATCTATTANGTCAGCAGCAATGCGACCCATTGAGCCCTCGGGAAGAACAATNGTCTCNGTAACTTCGAGGTTGTTCGGTTCCAGGAAGGTCAGNGTNGTGCCNCCTTGCCCTTCGAGTCTCAGGTCTTTGGTAACCAACGTTCCNTCGGATAGTGCGAGTAAACCATTGTGGGCGCGGTCTACTGGGAGCTCNCGTTCNNANATCACCGANAGATCNTCTGGATCTAAACGGTGCAGAAATGAACCGTTGACCGACATGANTGAGCCNTCAGCGTGAACGAGAATCGCCCCGCACCANACGTGATCGCCGCAAGGAAGATGAGGCGATTCCGCACGAGNNTNAAGGGTGGTCGGGTCATACCGTTGNACCCAACCAAACGGCGGAGGACCTGAGAAAGCGGGCATGGTGCCNCCCAAATACCATTCGCCNGGGTCCCTGCGCACGGTCATGACGTTCCAGCGTTGGTTTTCTACCAAGGTGACGCTCGGGGTTCCTTCATGAGCATCTAGGCGGCCGGAGNTCGCTTTTTGACGGCGGTTTCCTCCGCATTCAACGGGCCANGGAGAGTCCCAGTAGCCAGGATGGNTTTCGTTTCGGTCGAGGGATGTGTTTGTCATTAGTTACTCACTAATCTTCGACAGGTTTCGGCTTGNTAGCTGCTGAANTTGAAGGTTGAGCGATGGAAGANANCGACTAATTGAGCCANATAAAGGCGCTGTTGTCGAGNTTGGATTCGCTCCCANTATTGGGCCTCACACCGATGAAATGGTTGATGTNCNTAGAGATCGGTAGCGGGAGCCCAAGTTGAGTGAGTTCCACTGGAAATCCTCTCGGGGAGCCTTATTGTGCATATAGGTCCTTGAGCGGGGTCTGCGGCGTCAAAGATCAGGGCTTCGGACAGATCCTGATTCATGTCAGACGAAAAGGTAACGAGGTATCCGTCGTCTTCNGCTTGGGACGTATCGCGNGGAGCCATAACGGTTTCGCTAATAAAGACTCCCGGGTCCAGTTCGTATAGGTCCTCGTTGCCAGTNTCTAAGTCATGTTTCAGTANGCCATCNAANGCGAACAACCCTGGTGCNCAACGNGCGTTGTAGGAGTAGCGGTGCCGNCGACCAGCATGTCTGCCATTGATCATCGGGAACTCGGCACATGTTTCGCTTGTGGGTTCNTCTTTNCANTCGCCTGTGACCACGTTGAATTTCCAACGATGAGCGCGAGCTTGGAGNACGTTCATGTCTAAAGTCTCGAACCCTTTATGGGAACCGGCTCCCCGTTCCACTCCGCTNGCGGTCGGGTTGTGCTGGAAAAAGCCATCCAAAATGACCCAATCGCCTTCTTCATAGGCGTTGGTCCAGTGAAGAACAAANGTTGGATCNGCTTCGAACCAGAGNATGTCNTCGGTTGAGCCGTGTCTTGGAATGAGTGCAAACCTGCTTGGCAGATTTCGATCGAAGGTNTTGGAGTAGTAACCATCGGCTAGTGCCTCCGGNCTCCAAAACAGTGGGAGGTCATTTAGGATCGACCANTTNTCGGTGAAAGCCATGTCGTGNGGNAGTCGCGGGCCGGGGAGTGGAATNTCGACATGGTTGGTGAGTTCGCCGGTACGGCTCACAACNCCGTATCTCATATAGGGAGCGTCGGTNAAATANCTAAAGAANAGCAANTCCCCGGTNTGTTCNTCCACCTTTGGNTGAGCCGATACGCCCTCGGTAGGGAAAAAGCCGTTCCATGTAGTCTTTCCGAGGTCTTCTAAGGTTCGNGGGTCAAGTCGGTACAGTTCGCCGCATTGGTAGAAACTGGCTANAGCGGCNCCNCCNTGNACAACGACGTCGGTTGAAGCGTTGTCTTTCATGAANGTNCGAGCACCCCACCCGTAATCCGCAGTCGCATTCGAAGGNTGTTCGGCGATCCCAGCCCACAGGCTNGNCTTTGNCTCNTGCTCAGCGAGGAACGCATCGGTNCGGACGAATCGATTNGAGTAGCGCGCTTCNCCNTTCTCGAACGAAATCGAATGCATCATGCTGTCGCCNTCAAAGGGGTGNTANCGCTTTATNGGCTCGAACAAGGGGTTTTCGGTATTTCGNAGGTAAACNCCGTTNANATCTGNGGGNATCTCNCCTNCAACCTCCATATCCCAAGCGTCGTATTCCCGATGTTGTGGCCTCCAAACACCAGACCGATANGGGTGCTCGTCGTTTGGTGGCAAACCAGGTTCGAAGGTCCGTTGAAGAGAAATGGTCATTCTGATTCCTTATACGAATGCTAGCAACCATTGTTCNGAGGTTGGGTCAAGACATTTGTTTCTAAGTGGGGCAGACTAATCCATAGNTAGCCCNGTCGATCGCTTACGAAGAGAGCAGCTATGTCGATTATTACCAGTGANGANTTGTATNAGCGTTGCCTCGNTGACTCNGAATTCCAGATGGCATCTNGGTANTGGACTGGGGGATTGCGTATAGAGATCGGCGAAGCNTTGTTAGGTCTNTCNNTTGAAGATGGCGACCTTCAAGCGGGGGTGCCAGAANNGGGGCCTGGAGTGGTGACCATCANCGGNCCAGCGGCTATCTGGGANAAGGTCCGAAGTGATAATCCTCCACGCTTTCTCAANGACATAAACATTGCNACCGGCAAAGGCGGTCTNTCGNGNGGAGGAGACAGGCTTATTTGGTGGCANTANCTTCCNGCGATTCAGCGCNTCGTCGAGTTNATGAGAGTGTCGGGACCTCAGGTGTCAATTGAANTGTCGGAAGGNCACGGNCATGGCTCCTTCGATAGNCCTGTTGGTCGCTACCTCCGNTTGAACCTTGCAGGGGANGAACACCGAATTTATGTTGAAGAATCAGGGTCGGGCATCCCGCTGTTACTCCAGCACACAGCGGGTTCTCATGGCGTGCAGTGGCGCCACCTNTTTGAATCNCCTGAGATAACGGANAATTTCCGNTTAATAGCCTATGACCTGCCCTTTCATGGGAANTCCGTNCCCCCGGTGGGACGCGATTGGTGGGCTGAGGAGTATCACCTNGAGGGGGGCTTTCTTNGATCCGTTCCACTGGCAATTNCNCAAGCANTNAANCTCGACCAACCAGTATTTATGGGATGTTCGGTTGGAGGNNTGCTNGCTTTAGATCTGGCNGTTGAGCACCCCGATGTGTTTCGAGCGGTAATAGCTGTTGAGGGTGCTCTTCACATCGGTGGAAGTTTGAAGGGACTTGAGGGATTTTGGCATCCGCAGGTATCAAACGAGACAAAAGCCCGAATGATGGAAGGGCTAACGGCACCCTCGTCGCCGCTTGCGTACAGAAAAGAAACGATCCAGACTTACGCNGCTGGGTGGCCGCCCGTCTTCTTGGGGGACCTCTGGTACTACATCTCTGAGTANGACNTGCGGGACAGGGCGAAAGATATTGATACGTCGNAGGTCGNAGTNCATATTTTTTCNGGCGAGTACGACTTCAGCGCCACNGTNGAGATGGGCCGCGAGGCNCATGAAGCAATTAGGGGCTCCACCTTTTGNGAGATGAAAGGCATTGGNCACTTCCCTATGTCTGAAAACCCGGCGAAGTTTATTGAGTACTTACTTCCGGTGCTTCAGCGAATCAGAGNCTAANCCTTATATGTCGCTAGTGGCNGGGAAGTCTNCNGGTGGCTTGATATCGACCGTAGCGGACCTTTGTTGAGCCAACATTCCGCCGTCCACTTTGATGATGTCGCCNGTTACATATCCGGATTCCTCTGAGGCGAGGAATAAAGCGGGTCCTGTCATGTCTGCNGGCTCTCCNATTCGNCCCATGGGAATGTTTTCGCCCCTNAGGGTTCGTTCGTCAGGGTTCAGGCCGCTCGTGTCAATGGACCCTGGCATAAGGGCGTTAACTCTGATGCCGTACGGCCCGAGGTCTAGTGCGAGGGCTCGCGTGAAAGCTTCAATGCCACCCTTGGCAGCATCGTAAGCAGTGAAGGCNCGGTGTGCTCGANTAGCNCCTCCCGATGACATGTTGATTATGACTCCTGATCCAGCCCGAGCCATTGGTCGNGCAGCTCTGTGTGCNCAGAGGAAGTGNCCGGTGAGATTGACGTCGACGATTCTTCNCCACCAAGTCTCNTCAGCTTCAAAGAANTGAAGCATTGGNNCTACAAGGCCAGCATTGTTGACNAGAATNTGGACGTTNCCGAATNCTGANTCTGCNANGTCGAACATTGCGTCGACCTCAGCGCTATCAGAGACATCTCCAGGCGTGGCAAGNGCGGAGCCACCCAAATCGTCTATTTGTTNGGCCGTAGACGANGCTGAAGCAGGGTCTACATCATTGACTGCNACTNGAGCCCCTTGCNCNGCAAATCTGACAGCTAGGGCNTGACCGATTCCACTGCCNGCGCCCGTGACGAGCACNACNTTGTTCTCTAGATCNTGNTACGTGGACACGTTCCTCCTATGGGCAAGTTTCGTTCATCGGGTTCGAAGAAGNTTCGGTGTTCCGCCAAGGTCGCCTCGAATGGAACCATTNATCNTTTCATCGGTCACGATGTAGCGGCAAATTTGTTGAGCGTGATCTGAAAGTGATTCGTAGATNTTGCGTGGCATNGANCGGGCCATNGGCTCATGAAACCAAGGAGCGTAATACTCAANATTTGGNATGGCTCTGAGNTCTTTAGAGAGGTTGGGGGTTCCGCCGTGCCAGGTTCTAGGGTCGCGTATGAGGACCGCTCCNGCGGGCGCTGGGCAAATGGTGCTGTANTTCATCCATAGGGGTTCCGCGTCNAGGTCNGGGATNGGTTCTCNTGAGTTCTGAGTCCCGGGTATCTGCCGGATTGGGCCATTTAGNGAGTTGAAGTCGGTCATTAAATAGTTGCAGCAGATGTAGGGGCAGGGGAGNTCTCNTANTGTCATTAATCCGCGGGGNTCCCANAAGGAGCCCGAAAACTTTGATGCGGAGCTATCTGCGGCAGCTGCATGGCTAGTTTTTTCNCGNCGATCTGCAACGTCGCTATGAAGGGGTTGNTATTCCACTGCGCCTGGTAGACAAAAGTCGCCNCCGCCTCCGCGGCATANGTAGTCGGGNGATTCGAAAATTGCCTCNAGGATCGGGGTGACTNTAGGNAGATCGACCAGCATCGCCCACTCAGGTTGGTGAACCTGGTGACCGGTGGTGCTTGCNGATCCAAAGCTGTATCTATGGGACCCGCGNTTNCCTTTNCGGGTGNNNTCCAGATCCATGATTTCAGTTACGACGCGAGTTGTGCCGTNTCGAATNATNGAAAGNTNTTCNTCGGTTAGGGCGTCNGCCACGACGACAAATCCGTCTCGATAGAAGATCCTCTTNGCNTCNTCGATCTTGTCAGAGTTAACAATTTCAAGACCGGGTATGCCGTTGTTNTNGGATANCTGTTGTCGCTGTTCTTCNANTTCNGGGGNGTCTGGGTTNCGTCCGGCCCATCCGAATNGNTCACCNANGGTCAATGCNTCATTCACAGTGGNATGCTTTCCCNGGGTGTGGNGACNTAANNGANTCGNCGTGCAATNTNTTNTCGAANNNAANGGATNTNGCNNCGNCGAANCGCTGNTTCTNGCCTCTTTTGAAAGGNAATTCGGTTCGTTGAGTCACTAGAACGACTGTCTGATGGNNGTNGNGTCGTTCTTGGCTGAGAGAGCNCGCCAAAGGGNGCGGTAATTGGGCCANGTGTTGTTCTCATTGATNAANCCNGCTTCTTCAAGCAGGTGAGTNAGTTTCGGCAAATTACGAAATGGCACGCCGCTATCTACGTGGTGAGCNAGATGNTGTCCGACGGCAAGCGGAACTAGGAAGATTCGNGCTGTTAGGCCTTGTNGNACATGNTGTGTTGTTTGNCGTCTGTCGGTTGAACGTGTCATNCCTCCATGTTCTGCTATTGCCCNNAGTCTGTTCACTACTTGGTANGTGGTCATAAATGGCAGAAGCCATAAGTAGAAGTAGGCGAAAGCGTTNCCNCTGACAGCAAAGANCGAAAATATAACTATTTGCCCCAAGTAGAANCGAAGACTGTTGGCCCANAAACGCTTCTTNAATAGTCCNGTNAGTCGAGGGCGNAAAATTCGATANCCNGAAATACCAGTTGCATCGCGNCGAATCTTTCTNCGCATCGAAACTTCTGGTTATTGGGTACAGGGCATAGAGCAAGAAATCGGGTTCTTTNGGTCCGAACTCGTCCCGGTGNTGGTTGGCGTGNGCGCGACGGTACGCGTGTGTGCCGGTGCCGAATGAAAGCCAACCAAAGATCGTTATCCCTANGAAATCGTTAATCCGACGGTTTGAGAACANCAGNCGGTGGGCACCTTCATGATGAAGGATGAACATTCTGTTTTGTATGAAACCCATGAGGCAAACGGCAATCAATGTTGAGAGCCAATNGTTGAGCGATATTGCGAGAACGATAACAAGTGCCGGCATAGCTACTGACGACAAGCATGTCCAGGCGTTTAGGAAGTTAGGAATTGTTCTTAGTTCTGCTCGCAGGGCAGGCTTGGGGCGACCGTCCGAGCGCAATTTGTCAGTCGCTACGAACGGTGGATGTTCAGCAATTAGCCCGCCTGTCATCGAATTGACGAGTTGATCGTGGCTTTGGGTAGTAGCCATGTAAAAAGCGTAGTTGTTTTCGGGTTTGGATTTGCTGTTTGACCCCTAATAGATGCAAGGCTGTGTGATTGTGCAAAGAATCATCGCATTGGACATGGAAGGGGTAGTGACCCCTGAGATTTGGATAGCTGTTGCTGAACACACTGGCTTGTCGGAACTGATGCTGACCACTCGAGATGAGCCGGACTATAAGAAACTGATGAAGCACCGCATCTCGGTCCTTTCCGAGAATGGAATTGGGTTAAGTCTGATCCGTGAAGTGATAGCGACTCTGCAACCGTTGGAGGGCGCGAGAGATTTTTTGGATCGGTTACGTCAGCGATATCAGGTCGTTATTTTGTCCGATACGTTCGAGCAGTTTGCTGACCACTTGATGAAAGAGCTAGGTCACCCGCACCTGCTTTGCCATGAGTTGACCTTGGAGGCGGACAGAGTTGTTGAATTCGTGGCTCGTATTGAAGATGCCAAAAAAAGAGCGGTTGAAAGTTACCAGGGCTTGGGTTATCACGTGACTGCTATTGGCGACTCCTACAACGACCTTGGCATGTTGCAACAAGCTGATGCTGGTTGTCTTTTTAGGGCAGCGACGGGTCTTCCTGAGAAATATCCGATGCTGGGGTGTCTTGAGGCCTACGATGAACTTCGTAATTGGATTGACGCGGCTGCTGCCGCGTAAGGCTGGAGGGACCATCTATGAGCGCACCAGCGAAACTGGCACACTTCGTCCTACGCACTAGCGACATTGAGCGTTTGGCAGCTTGGTATTGCACAGTCTTGGAAGCGAAGGTCGTGCACCGCAATAAGGCCATCGCCTTTGCAACTTTCGATGATGAGCATCACCGAATTGCTTTTCTTGACCGAGGGTTCGAAAAAAATCCCGACCCTGAGAGCAACGGAGTTGATCACGTAGCTTTTACCTACGAATCCTTGGGCGATCTTTTGTCGACCTATGTGCGCCTCCGAGATGAAGGGATCATGCCAGAGCGAACCATCAATCATGGCATGACGACATCGATGTATTACAAAGACCCAGACGGTAATCGCATTGAACTTCAAATAGAGAACTTCGATGATCCGCAAGATGGCCTCGAATTTATGAATGGGCCAATTTTCGAACAGAACCCGATTGGGGTGCTCTTCGACGCTGATGAACTAGTGGAACGCTTCGAAGCGGGCGAACCGGTATCAGAATTAGTTCAACAGGGCGAAAGCTGAGTAGCGGCTGAGTTTAAGGCTTTTTGCTGATGAAATAATTGTTGCCTCGGTCATCGCGGATACCTTCTATCTTTATGTCGACGAACCCGGCGTCAGTTAAATATTCTGTAGCTAGCTGATGTCCCCACGCGGTGCCTAGCCCATCGCCGCCGTAGGCAAGTGAGACGGTCATGCAGTGCATCGTTGAGATTGTGTACATGAAGGGCGCCATTGGGTCTCCCATGTTCTCTTCTAAAAGGCTGGATGCTTTTGGTTCCACGCAAAGGTAGGTACCTCCGGGTCTGAGCATCGCAAATATCCCTGAAAGAGCATCTTTGGGACGTGCTTGATCGTGGATGGCGTCGAAGGTCGTAACTAGATCGAATCGTTCTGGCTGGTTCAATGCTCCAGCATCAGCTAGCTCGTAGGAGACATTGTCGAGGTCTGCGGCCGCTTCTGAAGCGTGTGTGATCCCATCTTTCGACATGTCGAAGCCGACGAAACGACTATTTGGGAAGGCTGTGCCCAACAACAGGCTTGCTAAACCGCTGCCGCATCCAACGTCGGCCACGTCAATGCCTGCCGAAAGTGCATCGTTCATCTCTAGCAGGGGAACCACTTGGTTAACTAACCCGCTCCTAAAGCGGCGTTCGCTTGACTCGGACATCAAAGCTTGGAAGCGCGGGAACTTATCGTAAGGTAGCCCGCCGCCTTCCCGAAAAACGCCGACGAGGTCATCTTCGACTTCGGCTAGCAGTGATATTTGTTGCATCGGAACCGTCAGATTGAGCGGTCCAGCTTTTCGAGTCAGTAAGCCGGAATGCTCGGCTGGGAGCTGAAACGTTTCGTTTTCAGAGTCGTAATCTATGACGTTGCCGCATGTCATAGCGTGCAACCATTCCCGAACATAGCGTTCGTCGAGGTTTGCTTTTTCCGCGACCTCGGCGGAAGTAGCTGGCCCTTCGCCCTCCATCGAGTCGAATAGGCCGGTCTTGTGTCCAATGCTCATCATGAGCGACAAGGCACCGTCATTCATGATGCCGAGCATTTTGGAGGTGAAAGCTTTGGCCCGGTCTTTGTCAAAGGGTGTTTCAGTCTCTGTCATGTTTCAATTATCTCATTTCTTCGCGGGTTCGGGTCTGGGAAGTTCATATCTTGGGTAAAGGAACCACATAAGAGGTGCGACGAGGAACATCAGGCAGCCAAGCAAAAGCCACATGAGGTCGTATCTGGCGACATCGTGGCTTCCGTTCAAAATTGTTATGGCTGCTGCTACACCCATGCCACCCACGGCATAGCGAAGGCTTTGATGTATGCCATTCGCGGTCGCTGTTGATTCGGCTGGTATATCCCTGAGAGCGGCACTGTTGAGCTGGCTGGCCAAGATCCCCATCCCGAATCCGAACATCACTGAGGAGGGAAAGAATGCGAACCAAAAGTCAACGTCTTCGTCGAGGAAAAGATAAAGCCAAAAAAAACCGGCCGTGGCGATAAGGGAAGCCAGGGCCATGATGCCGCGGAAGCCATGGCGATCTGCCCAACGGCCACCTAAGACAGCGACCAGGGCTGATAGAACGGGCGATGGGGTAAAGGCTAAGCCAACCTTGGCTTTGCTGTACGCCCACACCTCAGTGAGAAAAAGCGGCCAGAGAAACCAGCTCGTAAAAGCACCGAGCATGGCGAAGGTGACAGCGACGTTAGCCACACTGAATGACCGGATTCGGAATAGCCCAGGGTCAAATAATGGTTCCGGATGATGTGATGACCTCACCAGGAAGATAGGTAGCAGTGCAGCGGCACCAACGAAACAAGCGACAGTGGCTATAGATGACCAACCCCATGAACGCCCCTGAAGTGTGCCTAACACAAGAAGGAAGACAGCTCCGCTTCCCATGAGTACTCCGAGGAGATCAAGAGGGCTGTCCGTCGAACGTTCAGCGGTTTCCTTAAGGAAAAGCTTGGCCCCCAATAGTCCCAAAGCAACGATTGGAACGAGAACTAGATAAACCCAACGCCACGAACTGACCTCCAAAACGAAAGCTGCGAAACCCGGTGATAGCCCTGATGCGACCATCCCTGCGGCAGCCCAGAGGCCGATCACGCTTGCTTGTTTCGTCTGAGGGAACTGGGGCAGTACAAGGGCTAGGGAAGACGGAACAGTCAAAGCCCCAAACATGCCTTGAAGCGCTCGGGCTAATACGAGGACCAGGGGATTAGGCGCTAGTCCTGCCACTAGCGCTCCGACTAATAAACCGAGGAGTCCGACCCGAAATATGGTCAATCGGCCGTAACGGTCAGCCAATCTGCCACCTGCAAGCATCGTTGTTGCGAAGGCGAGAGAGTAACCGGCAATAATCCAGCCAGTCATTCCATTACTCACACCGGGAAACGACCTGACTATTTCAGGAAACGCGACATTGGAAACAGTTACGTTGACTGTCCCAAGGACAAAGGCCAATGAGCCCGTTGCCAAAGCAAGGTACGGTCGCTCCGAGGTCGCCGAATCAAGACTGACGCTGTCCTTTGACGGAACTATGTCGAACACGCTCGGCACGCGTTCAGTCGACTCGGATTGACCCACCGGCATCAGAGTACGCTTCCTTTGACATTAAAGACATCGCTGAAGTAAATGAGATGAAAATGGAATCTGGTCTAGTTCGGACTGAAATACAGGATCACGTGTCGGTTATCAGCCTTCACCGACAAGACAAACGGAATGCCTTTGACCTGGCGTTGACGAATGCGCTTAATGAAGCGCTCGATCAATTTGAAGATGATGCGGATCAATGGGTCGCAGTGCTCACTGGCGGTCCCGACATGTTCTCGGCGGGAAGTGACCTGAAAGAAGGCAGCGGGAAAACTGATCGAGGCGGCGAATACGGGATCATCCGCCGAAAACGCCTTAAGCCGCTCATCGCGGCTGCCGAGGGTTTAGCCCTCGGTGGAGGTATGGAAATACTCTTCTGCTGTGACCTGGTCGTCGCTTCGCGTGATCTCCGGTTAGGTTTGCCAGAGGTGAAGCGGGGTGTGTTGCCAACCAGCGGTGGGTTGTTTCGTGCCCTCAGGTCCCTGCCGATGCACATAGCAAAGGAAGTGGTACTGACGGGCGAAGAGTTGTCAGCAGAGCGAGCATTTCAATGTGGACTAGTGAACCGGCTAGTGGAACCTGGGCAAGCGCTGCCAGAGGCCCTTGTTTTGGCCCAAGAGATTGCCTCAAACTCTCCGACTTCCACAAGAAATGCTCTGCAAGCCATGGAACGAATCCTTGCAGATGGTGACGACCTTGGCTGGGCGGCGACTGACTATGCCCGGGCGGAAGTATTCGCTAGCGAAGACCGAAAAGAAGGAATCAGGGCATTTTTTGATCGGCGAGAACCTGAATGGACTGGACGCTGATGAGGCTCCCGATACCCAACGAAGAAAACCTGACTGACGCTCAAAGAACCCTCCGAGATGCTGTACTCGGCAGCAGGAAGGGATTGGGTTCTGAAGTGTGGGGGAGAGGCCCATTTGGAGTATGGCAGAACGCACCAAACGTCGGACAAGCAGCCCTGGATCTCGGAGCGGCTGTCAGGTTCAACACCCAGATAGCGGCGGACGTCCGGGAAGTCGCTATCTGCACCGTCGGAGTTCATTACAAAGCGAACTTCGAATTCGCGGCACATAAAAAGATCGGAATTGATGCTGGCCTGAACGCTGAAGCATTGGACCGGTTAGCGGCGGGCGAAGACCCCCAATGGACCGGGGAGTTAGAGTTAGCGCACCGTTACACGACTGCCCTGCTGAAAAACAATCGGGTGAGTTCTGCGTTGCACGATGAGCTTGTGTCTTGCTTTGGTGAAGACGGAGCCGTCGAAATCGTGACGACGATTGGCTATTACTGCCTTATTTGTTTGACTCTTAATGCTTTCGAGGTCCAAGTCCCTGATGAAATGGATGACCCATGGCCAAACCAAGCTCAAGCCATATAGGTTGTCGGTATGACATTTGATGGAGAATATGGCCCCAGCACTTGGGAATGGGTGGCGGATCAGGCTGAAGAGTATGAGAGCTCGAACGGCGAAAGAGGCAATACTTTAAGAGATACGGGACTTCCGGTGATCATAATGACCACCATCGGGCATCGTTCAGGGTTAGTTCGCAAAGTACCGCTGATGAAGGTCGAACACGAGGGTCAATACGCCATCGTTGCATCAAAGGGAGGCGCCGAGAATCATCCGGGCTGGTACCACAACCTGATGGCCAATTCGACGGTGCTGATTCAAGATGGTCCAGAACCTTTCGAGACGACTGTTCGCTTATTGAGTGGTTCGGAACGTGAAGAATGGTGGGAACGCTCAGTCGCTGCCTTTTCGCCCTACGCGGAATATAAAGAAAAAGCCGACCGTGAAATTCCGCTCTTCATTACTGAACTTCCTTCGTAGCTTCGAGTTGAGTCGCTGATGCATCTTGAGCAGGTGCAAACATATGTAACCGTGCCACCTAACGGACTGGGGGGATCTTTCTGGGTTTTCGTTGAGGTCACGACTTCGGAGGGCGTTACGGGAGTCGGAGAGTGTTATGGGGTTCCTTTCTCGGGTGATTTAGTTGAATCTTTGGTGTCAGACACCTTCGAACGTTTCATTCGTGGCGAAGATCCGCACCATCTAGAGACCCTGTACCGACGCGTGTACTCCGCTGGCTTTACTCAGCGACCAGACATCTCGATGATGGGGGTGTTTAGCGGTATAGAAATGGCAATTTGGGACATCCTTGGCAAAATTCATGACGTCCCGTCCTACGAACTGCTCGGTGGGAGATTCCACGACCGTCTTCGTACCTATTCGTACCTTTATCCCAAACTCACCGATGAGATGGGGAATGCTGTCGATGGCGGGCCAGACGTATATCACGATGGTGACGCCGCAGCAGAGTCAGCGTTGCATTTCGTGGATCTTGGCTTTACCGCTATTAAGCAGGACCCGGTGGGCCCCTATTCGTTCCAGGGCGGACGCGAGCTTTCGTTGGTGGAACTTGACCGAGCTGAGTATTCGATTCGCAGGATTCGTGAAGCGGTCGGAAGTCGAGCAGACATTCTGTTCGGAACTCATGGCCAGATGACGACAGCGTCAGCAATTCGACTTGCGAAACGTCTCGAACCATATGACCCGTTGTGGTTCGAAGAACCTTGCCCACCTGACCAGCTCGGAGGTCTTCGCTCCGTAGCAGCAAGCACCTCGATACCGGTAGCTGCTGGAGAACGTCTCACTACTCGGAAAGAGTTCCACGAAATACTGCAAGCTGGTGTCAGCATTTTGCAGCCGAATGTGGGGCGTAGCGGTGGACTATGGGAGACCAAGAAGATCGCGGCGCTGGCTGAACTCTATAACGCCCAAATCGCTCCCCATATCTACTGTGGGCCGGTCGCCCACGCTGCAGCGACTCACCTCGGTTTCACGTTGCCCAATTTCTTGATTTTGGAGACGATCCGAACCGACTTTCATGATGCTGTGCTGCAAGAACCCCTGATGTGGGAATCTGGTTGGATGCTGCCACCAACAAAACCTGGTTTAGGGATCGAACTGAATCATGACGTCATCAACGACCACCCATATGAAACAGGCGGGCGACTCCACCTGGAAATGACGCAAACGCCTTTGGATTCCAACAACACGAGACTTTCGTCCGAATTGGACTAGGAACCAGCCACAAAAAGTTTGATTTAACTGGGAATCGTCGGCGGGGCGTTGTTGAGGGATTCAATGGCGAAGCCAGCAGCGCTTTTGTATCTACTCATGTAATCCTCAATTTCGCTGAGAGGGATCACGTCTTCGATGTTTTGGAAAATGCCACCGCACCGTTCCTCAACAATGCCGAGGATGCCGATCGGTCCAGCTCCACGGTTTCTGATGATCAACTGGTTGATGTCCTCCAACATCTCGTTTTCGTAAAGCTTGAGGGCCTGAGGACCAACGCCGTGCTCTAGGAAAGCTGCACCTAAAACTCGAGTGTCAACGATCGCCTGGCTTGCCCCGTTGGAACCTACTGGATACATGACGTGAGCAGCATCACCAATGAGGGCACAGCGGCCATCAACCCAACTCGGCAGTGGATCCCGATCAACCATCGGATATTCATATACGTCTGAGGCACCCTTGATGAGTTCAGGAACGTCGAGCCAATCAAACGACCAATCCGCAAATTCGTGCAGAAATTTATCGATGGGAACTTTGGTGTTCCAATCTCCGTCACCCCAGTCTTGCGCTGTGTCGTAGGTGAGTTCTGCAATCCAGTTGATTGTGGCTAAACCGGTTTGTGGGTCGGGCTTACTTATCGGGTAGCACACGAAACGTTGTTCTAGCTTGCCTACCAAGACGAATGAAGCGCCGGTCCGAATGGGTTTCGCTTGGCTGGTTCCCCTCCACATCACAGGTCCCCCCCAAATAGGAGGCCCTTCGTCTGGGTGCATTTGGGATCGAACAGCGCTATGAAGGCCATCAGCGCCGATAAGGACACTGCCTTGAACCTCTGTGGTTTCGTCCGCCTCGTTAACAAAGTAGGAGCTGATGGAATCGGCATTTGATTGGTATCTCGCGAGGCGACTTCCGGTTACCACTGAGCTCGAGCCGAGCCGGCGAACCACCTCTTGGTACAACAGCATCTGTAATTGTCCCCTGTGGATCGAATATTGAGGCCACTGATATCCAGCATCCAATCCTCGAGGCTCAGCCCAAACATCATTTCCGTTGCGACCCACTAGCGCCCATTCTTTAGCTTGAACCCCTATCTCCTCGAGTGGCTCTCGCAGGCCTAAGTCGTAAAGCTCTCGCACAGCGTTTGGTTGTAAGTTGATCCCAACCCCCAACGGTTCTAATTGGGGAACGCTTTCGTGAACTACCACTGGGATGTCGAGCTGGTGACAGGTCAAAGCCATCGCCATTCCGGCTATGCCACCGCCAGCCACAATTACAGTCATGGCAGAAGAATAGAGTCATAACGTGCAACACTCATCACGTGTCTGTAGTTAATAACTCAAGAATTTCCGATATTGAATTAGCACCGCAGGGTCATTTGGCGATCGAGTGGGCGCGACGTCACTCACCACTCGTCGACGGATTCTTACGGGAGCGACTTAACGATGGTGCACTTGCGGGACGGCGCGTCGCTGTGGTCGTGCATTTGGAAGCTAAAACAGCCTTTCTCGCAACAGTTCTTGCTGATGCTGGAGCTGAAGTTGTAGTTGCTGGGTCGAACCCCCACTCAACACGAGATGAAATTGCAGCTGCCCTCGTCGATCGCGGGATTGAGGTGCATTCAACCCGAGGTAGCGGATACCCGGCCTGGGAAAAAGATTTACTAGCTATTGCTGACACCGGCCCGGAATTCATTATTGACGACGGTGCTGAACTCACAATTCGCATGGCTAATCACCGGCCAGATCTTTTCGCTGAACTGCAAGGCGTAACAGAACAAACGACCACGGGTGTATCGCGTCTAGTTGAGTTAGCGAACCGAGGAAGACTGCCCTGCCCTGCTTTGGCAGCTAACGATGCGGCTTGTAAGCATCTGTTCGACAATAAATACGGAACAGGCCAGAGCACTATCCAAGCGGTCCTCAACCTCACCAATATGTTGATGGCCGGCAAAGACGTAGGCATTCTTGGTTACGGTTGGGTTGGCCGCGGAATCGCTGCCCACGTCCGAGCATTGGGCGGAACCGCGTGGGTCGTCGAGGTAGACCCCGTTAAAGGCCTAGAAGCATTCATGGACGGTCATCGAGTGGGAGACCTTGACACGGTCCTTCCAGTCGCTGATTTTGTCATCACTGCCACAGGTGGCCGCCGAGCGCTATCTCGCCCAGATTTCGCCAAGATGAAAGGCGGCGTCATCTTGGCTAACGCAGGCCACCACGACCTCGAAATCGACGTAGAAGCCCTCGCTGATGAAGCAGTTGACTTTCGAGTAGTAAGGGAAGGAATCGATGAATACCTCCTTGGCGGCGACCGTTCAGTCTTAGTGTTGGCCAACGGGGCGTTAGTGAATATCGCTGGAGGGCTTGGCCATCCGATTGAAATAATGGACCTTTCATTCGCCGTTCAAGGAGTGGGCTGCCACGAACTAGCCCGAGGGGCTGTGGCCGAAGGAGTGCAGGTTATTGACGGGTCAATTGACGCGGAAATAGCGAGAGCGAAGTTGGCGTTCCACAGCATCTCCTTAGAAGATAGACACGCTCATCAAGAAGATACGATCGATGACCTACTAGGGCCGGAGGGCTGAGATGTCAACTCCCCATATAGACGCCGAGGTGGGTGACTTCGCAAAAGTCGTACTCATGCCAGGCGACCCGCGAAGAGCTACTTACATTGCCGAAAACTATTTAGAGGACAGCCGACTAGTTACTGATGTCCGCAATGCAGTCGGCTATACGGGTCGATACCAAGGAAGCGAAATTTCGGTTATGCCTTCAGGTATGGGCATGCCGTCCGCAGCCATTTACATCACTGAGCTTTACCGGTCTTTCGAGGTTGAGACCATCATCCGGATAGGTACTGCCGGCGGCTTTTCGCCGTCGCTTCAATTGCGTGACATGGTGGTGGCTTCTGGATGTATCACCAATAGTCGGATGCCTGAACTGCTACTTGGGCAGGAACAATACGAACTTATGCCTACACCTTCGCTCCTCAGCGCAGCTGTTGATTTAAGTCGTGACGCGGATTTATCGCTGCAGAGCGGAACGATTTTCACATCCGATATTTTTTATGAACCCGATGATGGTTTGAATCAGAGAATGATTGACGATGGGGTCTTGTGTGTAGAGATGGAAACCGCAGCTCTTTACGCGATAGCTCAAATTGAACGGAAGCAGGCACTCAGTTTGGTGACGATCTCTGACCATCTGACCAGCGGGGCACATCTCAGCCCCGAAGAGCGGCAAAGCACTCTCGATTCGATGATTTCGTTTTCGCTGAAACTCGCGTCAGACGAGGCGAAGGTTATTGACTGAACCAAGATCGGTAGATGTCCACTGCTCGGTTGAGTTGGCTGATGTCAACCCACTCAACTGCTTGGTGAGCTTGGTCGATTGACCCGGGCCCGAAAACGACGAGTTGTTCAGCGACCTCTCCGTATTTGAGGGCGTTCGACCCATACTCTGCGGTAGTTGGTGACGTGTCGGCGAGTTGTGCGAGGACCGCTACTAGAGAACAAGAGGGGTCTTGGTAAAAGCCGGGACTGCCTTCTCCATATAGGGATTCGATAGTTGTTGATAATGGGGCAGCGCTGCTTTCTATGAGTTCACACAATGCGGCCCGGACTTGGGCAATATCTTCGCCGGGAGCGGTGCGACGGCCTACATATAACGCGCATTCATCGGGAATGATGTTGCGAGCTAGTCCACCAGAAAGTTCTGTTACTGAAACAGTGCCTTTCCCAACTGGTGTCGTTGCTTCGAGAGCCGCAAGGCGGTCTTGTTCTTCGTCAATAGCGACCACAACGCGAGCTGCTCCGCTAAGCGCGTTAGCTCCGAGGTGAGGTTTAGATGAATGCGCTGCGTGGCCATGGACGGTCACATCGAGACCTATTCCGCCTTTGTGGCCATGAACGGGGGCGCACATGGTTGGTTCCGCAACGACTATCTGTTCGATTCGTTGCCCTCGCTCCAACAGCCAATCACGGTAGCGGGCGGCTCCGAGTAGCCCCCCTCCTTCTTCGGAAACGGTTCCGACCAGGTTGACAGTTGGCACGGGACGCTGACCCGCCGCCTTGAGCTCCTCCAATACCTGCAGGACAACGGCGAAGGTGGCTTTGGTATCAACCGATCCGCGTCCGTAGACCCGTCCGTCTTCGACGCGGCCATCGAAAGGGTCATCAGTCATATGTTCCACCCCGACGGTGTCGAGGTGAACGTCGATCGTTACTGCCCGATCTGAAGAGCCTTCAAAACGCGCGTAAACGTTACATCGGTCGTCTTCGACGGGGTCCACGACTACGTCGGCCCCTAGAGCCTCGGTATGGTTCGCTAACCAATCAGACAATTCACGCTCGGCACCGTCACCAGATACTGGTCCGGCGTGCAGGGGATTCACACTAGGAATCTGAACTAATTCGCCTACCCGTTCTGTTATGTCCATGTCGCTGCCCCCCCGGTAGAAGAGAATCTTAAACCCTAATAACCGAAACTGATGCACGCTAACAGGGGTCCTATGTCGTAGCGCATGCTTATCGGTTCCCTTTTCGTGGTTTGTCTCAAGGGAAAGAAAGCCACATAGCTTTTGGGGCCTCACGTTGTACCGTTGTTTTCCTATGTCGAAGGTTTTGATGTCGCTTCCGCAGGGAGAACGAGTTGGGATCGCCTTTTCGGGTGGTTTAGACACCTCTGCAGCTGTTGCTTGGATGAGAGAACATGGTGCTATTCCGTTCGCGTATACCGCTGATTTAGGGCAATACGACGAACCAGACCTTGAAGGAGTGCCAGACCGAGCGTTGCAATATGGGGCAGAAAAAGCGCGAATCATTGACTGTCGAACAGAATTAGTCCGTGAAGGATTGATGGCCTTGCAATGTGGCGCCTTCCATATTTCCACTGCCGGTAAAACCTATTTCAACACCACACCGCTCGGGAGAGCAGTAACAGGCACGATGCTCGTCGCAGCTATGAAAGAAGACGGCGTCGATATTTGGGGTGATGGCTCCACCTATAAAGGCAACGACATTGAACGGTTCTACCGGTACGGATTAATGGTGAATCCCGACCTAAGGATCTACAAGCCCTGGCTTGACCCACAATTTGTCGATGAACTCGGCGGCCGAACCGGCATGAGCGAGTTCTTAATCGCCCGAGACCTTCCATATCGGGACTCTGTTGAGAAGGCCTACTCCACTGACGCCAATATTTGGGGCGCTACCCATGAAGCCAAAGCCCTAGAAGAGTTGGACCGTGGGATGGAAATCGTCACTCCGATCATGGGTGTGGCTCATTGGGATAAAGATGTTGAGATAGTCGAAGAGGACGTGACCTTAACGTTCGAACAGGGGTGGCCTGTGTCGATCAACGGCACAACCTTCGATGACCAGGTCGCGTTGGTAGAGGCCGCTAACGCGATTGGAGGCCGCCACGGTCTGGGCATGAGCGACCAGATCGAGAACAGGATCATCGAAGCTAAGTCACGCGGAATCTACGAAGGACCAGCATTGGCGTTGCTACATATTGGTTATGAGCGACTAGTGACCGCTATTCACAACGAAAATACGATCGAAAATTACCGGACTATGGGTAGACGGTTGGGACGTCTCTTGTACGAAGGGCGTTGGTTCGACCCGCAAAGTCTGATGTTGAGAGAACCACTGCTGAGGTGGGTAGGGTCTGCTGTGTCGGGCACTGTCACCATTCGACTTAGACGGGGCGACGACTATTCGATCATGGACACCGAAGGTTCACATCTGACCTATGAGCCAGATCGACTGTCAATGGAGCGAGTAGAAGATCAAGCCTTTGGGCCGCTGGACCGGATCGGCCAGTTAACCATGCGTAACCTCGATATTGATGACAGCCGATCAAAGCTGGATGTTTATCGAGATACTGGAACCCTCGACGGTGGCAACGTCCTGGGCTTAGATGCACCTGATTGATTAGAGGGCTGAGGAGCGAACAGCGACGCGCTGTTGAAGCCAATCACCGACGAGGTTTAGCGACACCACTGACAGGGTCAAAAACAGGCCGGGCCAGAAGATGGGCAGAATTGTTTGCCTGATATCTCTTCGCCCTTCGTTAATCATATTTCCCCAGGTCGGTTCAGGGAGTTGCACGCTGAGACCCAGGTAGGACAAGGTGCCCTCGATCACAATTACATACCCTGCGTTGATAAGGGCATACGCGAAAAGGGCCGGCATGATGTTCGGAATAACTTCGCGGAAGAGGATAGCTGTCCGTTTTGTTCCTATGGCCTCAGCGGCTTGAACGAACTCTCGCCCGGCAACGCCCAAGGTGCTCGCCCGCGCTATTCGTACATAGGTGGGGATGCCCAATACTCCGAAAACAAGAGCGATCATTGTCAGGTTCCGCACCTTGTAGACGGCTACCAAAGCCAGTAATAGCACCAGGGGTGGGAAGGCGAGGATGACATCTAGGGTCGCCATGGTGACAGTTTCTACTTTGCCGCGCGTGTAGCCAACGAAGGCGCCAATAAAGCCTCCAAACACGAGACCGAAAGAGACCACCGTGGCCGCCACGATTAATGAAACCCAGGCGCCGTGTAAAAGGCGAGCCAGATTGTCACGCGAGAGCACATCTGTGCCGAGGTAATGAGCGGTTGAAGGACCTTCAACGGGTCGTGCTTCTCCGAATAAAAATGGTTGATAAAAAGGATCTTGGAGCGGTAATGCTTGGCCGAAAAGCCGGTCAAGTCGACTGTAAATAGCGGCCGCCACAATGAAGATAAGCCACATCAAAGCAATTTTGACCACCAGCGGCATTGCTAAGAATGCAGCACCGAAGCTACGAAATAGCGACCGCATCATTGCCTACGGATTCGAGGGTCGAGGGCGGCGTAGAGCAGGTCGACGAGTGCGTTCACGACGACGTACACGGTTGCAATGAAAAGAGTTATTCCTTGGATCATCACCACATCACGCTGGTAAATACCGCTAATCAAGCGCGTCCCGAGTCCCGGTAAAGCGAAGACAGTTTCGATAACCACGGTTCCGCCAATCAGGCCGCCTAGCTGAAGAGCGAAGACAGTGATTGCGGTCAGCGAGCTTGGTCTCAAAGCGTGACGCATGAGGATGTAACGGTCACGTAAACCTTTGGCTTTTGCTGACAGGATGTAGTCCTCTTTTAAGGTCCCGATCATGTCGGCCCTGATCAGTCGTGCGTTGATAGCCAAGGGAGCTAAAGCCAATGCTCCAGCGGGTAGTATTGCTGTTTGTAGGTTAGCGAGGAGCCCTTTATCAGTGATCCGATTCCATCCGGTTGAGGGCAGCCAATTGAATTTGAGCGTAAAGAGCCAGATGAAGAAAATGCCGGCCAAGAATCCTGGAATCGAAAGAGCTGCGGTAGTGAACGCCGACATCGTTCGGTCGAAGTAGCCGCCTTCTCTGTATGCAGAAATAGCGCCAATCGGGATTGCAAGGAACGCCGCTATCAGCGTCGCCAACAACGCTAATTCCATTGTTACTGGGATACGATCTTTGATCGCATCTGAGACTGGCTGGTCAGTGATGTATGACTTGCCAAGATCTCCTTGGAGAGCGTCTCCCGCCCAGCGAAAGTAACGAGTTAATACCGGATCATCCAGACGGAGCTCTTTGCGAATGCGCTCAATGGTCTCCAGATCGTCAAGCCCGCCGGGAGGCAAGATGGCCAAAATCGGATCCCCAGGTAGTTGTTCTACGAGCAGGAAAGTCAGTAGAGATACAGCGAACAGTGTGGCGATGAGCCTGACTGTCCTTACTGCTAAGACTTTGCCTAACAAGTGAACTCCTACCTGGGGATCTCGATTAATGGACTGTTAGCTTCAGTTGGTCAAGAAAGCTTGATTGAGTTGAGGTATCGACCAACCTTGACCGCCGAATGTTCCATCAGGAAGCACCCAACCGTTGATTCCCTCAATCCCGGTTTCCACTGCCAGTAGTGTCGCAGTGTGACCCGAATAGTAAACAGGGAGATCGGTAGCGAACTTCATCATCACCATCTCGTACAGCGCGTAGCGCTCTTCGAAGACGTCGGTGCTGATCGCTTGAACGAGAGCGCCGAATACTTCGATGTCGAAGTAGTCGAAGAAGTTGGTTGGAGTGAAGATTCCATCAAGCCCGTAAGCGGCCGCCACCTCCAAGTTATGTGGAGCTAGTTGGCGGTTCAGTTCGGTTGACGGATCATTATCACTTGACCAGCGCCAACAGTGAACGCTATGTGAGCCTTCCCAGTTTGGCGATGCACCAAGCGCATATCCGATGTGCGTCTGCTGATCATAGTTAGTCAAGGTCACGTCAACCATGCCAGTGGCGGTCCAGAGTTGTTCTGAAACTTGAACGGCAGCAATAAGCGTTGGATCTGGAGGACATGAGAGTTCTACCTCGATCTTCTCGCCGACTGCTTTCCCGTCTGAACGCTCTGGATCGTCAACGTATTCCTTTAGGAGCGCCTGGCCGGCCTCGTAGTCAAACTTTGGCCATGCCGCGGCAACCTTTTCGGAGTACCAAGGGCTATCAGGGCTGAACCACTGGGTGCCTGGGAGGGAAATTCCGGTGCCGCCCAACGCTTCGATAGTGGCTTCTTGGTTGTTCATCTGAGTTAGAGCCTTACGGACTCGTACGTCATCCAAAGGTGGATTGTTGAGGTTGTACATGCCGCCGCCAACATTGTTTCCTTGGAATTCAAGCAAGACGATATCTGCGCCATCTTCCTTAGCTGAACGAGCATCTCGGATCGTGCCTTGACGCAAGGTCTGCATTGCCTGAGTGGTTCCTGAAAGGAGTGAATCCAAGCGTGTTCCTTCGTCAGGAATTGGTCGGAAGTTCACCGAGTCGAGATATGGCAACTGGTTGCCATCGGCATCGCTCATCCAATAGTTGGGGTTCCGAACGACGACGGTCTCGTTGTCGAGGTCTCGTTTCTCCATCATGAAAGCGCCGGTTCCAATGGGGTTCATTGAATATCCGTCGAAATCAGCGTTCGCTGCCTCGGCATCAAAGGCCGCTCCTAGAGGCGGTTGAACCAAGAATGATGGGAACGCGGAGTGAGCTGACTTCAGGACGTATTTAACCGTCGTGTCATCAACCGCTACTACTTCCTTAAGTCCTGCTGCTGTGACGATTCCTCCTGCGGCTGCGCCGAATTGTTGCAGTGGGAACATGTCAACCAATGTTTGAGCGGTGAACGGTGTTCCGTTATGGAACGTCACCCCTTCCACAAGGTTGAAAGTCCACTCCGTGAAGTCTTCATTTGCAGACCAGTCAGTTGCCAGCCATGGGCCAATGGTTCCATCGGTTCGAATTTGCACCAATGTGTCGTAGATTGCTGCGATCATGGTGAGGCATGGCGATGAGCACGGATCTTCCCATGGGCGAAGGCCAGTGGCTTCAGCTTCAAGGCCAATGGTCAATGTGCCGCCGTAGCTAGACGCCTCGACTACTTCTTCAACCTCAGTGTCGACATCACCTTCGGCTTCTGTGCCAGCTTCGATGACCTCTTCTTCGGTTGTTTCTGAGCTACTCGCGGTGTCTGATGACCCGGAGTCGCTGCCTCCACAGGCAGCTGCAATCAACGCAATCGCGAAGAACGATGCGATGATTTTTAACCAGCTTGATTTCATTTTGAACCCTCCCTGAGTTCTTATTCAAGTACTAAAAGCGGAAGGCGGGCGCCTAACCGCGTAACCCTTAGATATAAGGGGCAAACTGTTTCAGGCGCTCACCTCCGCCGTTTCGGCAACGGAGACGAGTGGGTGATGGCAAGCAACGAAGTGATCTTGTGAAACTTCACGCATCATTGGTTCTTCCTGGGCGCAACGCTCTGTCGCGTAGGCGCAGCGGGTCCTGAAACGACACCCTGAAGGTGGGTCGATCGGCGAAGGGACGTCCCCCTCTTCGACCATAGTGATGTCAACTTCGCTACTTGGATCTGGTACCGGGCTTGATCCCAATAGCAGCTCCGTATAGGGATGAGCAGGGCTCGCGTAAAGGTCGTTTGACTCGGACACTTCGCAAAGTTTTCCGAGGTACATAACTGCAACTCTGTCGGAGATATTTTTGACAACTGCGAGGTCATGGGCGATAAACACCAAGGTCAGTCCGTACTCGGATTTGAGATCCTCAAGCATATTGAGGATTTGAGCCTGGACTGACACATCGAGGGCCGAAACCGGTTCGTCACAGATAATGACTTGTGGATTGAGGACGAGAGCCCGAGCAATTGAAATTCGTTGGCACTGACCTCCGGAAAACTCGTGTGGCCTTTTGTCTCGGGCTACATCGGGATCGATCCCTACGGCCTCAAGCATTGCGTCTACTAGGCCGGTTTGCTCAGCGCTGTCGCGCGGGCCCCAAACCCGGAGCGGTTCAGCAACCACATCGCCAATCTTTCTTCGCGGATTAAGTGACGAAATCGGGTCCTGGAAGATCATTTGCAAGTCAGTGCGGGCTTTACGTAAAGCTTCGTCGTCGAGTGAGGTGAGTTCAGTTCCGTGGTAGCTGACAGTTCCCGAGGTTGGTGGAGGAAGCTGAATTAGGCATTTGGCTGTGGTGGATTTACCGCACCCCGACTCTCCAACCAGGCCCAGAGTTTCACCCTGTTTAACGTCGAGGCTGACGCCACTTACGGCATTGACCACCCGCCCGCGAGAGATAGGAAATTCGACGACAAGATCTTCCGCCCGCATCAGAACGTCGCCCGGGTCACGAAGGTGTGCCTTTCCGCTGCCAGCCATCAGGCCCCACCAGCGCCGATGTCAAGCGGTACTTCGTCGATGACTTGTCCTTCAGCTACAGCCAAAGTTGCTGGCCGGCCGGCTGCGAGATTCTTGTCCCAGGCGGCCCGATTCGCCTCGGTTCCAACCTGATACCAACAGGCTGTCGCATGACCCTCTTTGGTCACGGTTAACGGCGGTTCTTCTTCAAAGCAGCGTTCTTGGGCGTAGGGGCATCGGGGACTGAACGAACAACCTGAAGGCATGGTTATGAGATTAGGTGGCCGGCCTGCGATAGCTGCCAAGCGTGTGTGGCTAGGTTGGTCGGTCTTGGGGATTGACCTAAGGAGCGCCTCTGTGTACGGGTGCGACGTATTTTGGAAGATCTGACGAGTGCGGGACTGTTCAACGATCTTGCCCGCATACATGACAATGATTTCATCAGTCCGACCGGCCACCACACCCAGATCGTGGGTCACAAGAACCATGGCCATATCGCGTTCGCTCTGCTGAAGGCCCAGTAGGTTCAGGATTTGGTGCTGAACCGTAACATCGAGCGCAGTAGTTGGTTCATCCGCAAAGAGGAGCTTCGGGCCGCAAGCTAGGGCGATAGCAATTGAAACGCGTTGCCGCATGCCACCAGAAAGCTCGTGGGGGAACGAGTCGATTGCCACCTCAGCTTCAGGAATCCGGACACTTTTGAGTAACTCGACTGCAAGACCTCGGGCTTCTCTCTTTGAGACTGCCAAGTGTTTACGAACATGCTCAGAAACTTGGCGACCTATTTTGACTACCGGATTTAAAGAAGTCATCGGGTCCTGAAAGACCATTGCAATTTCTTGTCCCCAGATGTCGGTCATCTGACCCATGGGGAGACGGAGTAGGTCCTTGCCACCGAAAAGAGCTTTCCCTGAGGTTTCAACGTTATTGCCCAGATTAAGACGCATAATGCTTCTGGAAAGAACGGTCTTCCCTGATCCGCTCTCTCCGACTATGCCCAGGGTTTGTCCAGCTTGAAGGTCGAAAGTTACGCCATCTACGGCTTTGAGTAAGCCCGCGTTGATAGAGAAATGGGTCCGTAGATCCTGAACCGAAAGTAGTGGTTCATCGCGCGCTGTGGTCGTCGCCTCGTTCACTGATGCGCTGATCCCCTTCCCGAGCGAGGACCCTAGGGGTCCTGCGCTTGGCAGCCTAACGTGCGTTTAGGGGCCAAAAACTAAGCGATTGAACTCTGAAATAGCAAGAAACAACTGCGACAATTAGAAGACAATTTACAGACACCTGTAGAGCCCTTGTTTTGAGGCTTTGGTCTAACTCAGATCAAACAAGACCACATGCATATAGGCGATTTAGGAGAATTCGTCGATAATCGAGTTGAAAGTGGGACTAGGACGCATAGCGACGGCCGCTCGAGCAGGGTCGGGGTAGTAGTAACCCCCTACGTCTACCGGCTCGCCTTGGCAGGCAAGAAGCTCTTGAAGAATCGGGTCCTGAGCTGAAGTGAGGTCTTCTGCAAGTGGAGCGAACAACTCGGCCAACTCTGGGTCAAGAGTTTGGTCGGACATAGCTTGGGCCCACCACATGGCGATATAGAAGTGGCTCCCTCGGTTGTCAAGTTCATTCACTTTTCGGCTCGGTGACTTGCCTTCGTCTAGCAAGCGGCCAGTTGCAGCATCAAGAGCCGCACCCAGTATTTTCGCCCTCGAGTTTTGTGTTGCCTCACCGAGGTGCTCAAAAGAAACTGCTAGGGCTAGAAATTCGCCGAGACTGTCCCAACGGAGATGATTCTCCGCTTCGAATTGCTGGACGTGCTTCGGAGCAGATCCACCAGCGCCAGTTTCAAACAGTCCACCGCCGTTCATCAAGGGCACTATCGAAAGCATCTTTGCTGAGGTCCCAACCTCAAGAATTGGAAACAGGTCTGTGTTGTAGTCCCTGAGGACATTGCCAGTGACGGAGATCGTGTCCTCTCCACGTCGAATCCGGGTGAGAGAAAGCCTTGTTGCCTCGATCGGGGAGAGGATTTGGATATCAAGATCCTCGGTCGAGTGATCGTCGAGGTAGGTTCTGACTTTCTTGATGAGCTCGGCGTCATGTGCTCGCTTCTCGTCCAACCAAAATACAACGGTTGCGCCCGTAGCGCTGCCGCGCGAGACCGCCAGTTTCACCCAGTCTCTGACAGCTGCGTCTTGGACCGAGCACATCCTCCATATGTCGCCGACCTCGACTTCGTGGTGGATCAGTGATGTGCCTTCGGCATCGAGCACGTCGACCGTCCCAGTTGATGTGATCTCGAAAGTTTTGTCGTGACTGCCATACTCTTCGGCCTTCTGCGCCATGAGGCCAACATTTGGCACTGACCCCATCGTTGTTGGGTCGTAAGCCCCGTGTTCAATGCAGTCCTCTATGACCGCCTGGTAGATACCTGCGTAGCTGCTATCAGGTATCACGGCCTTTGTGTCTTGCTGCTCGCCGTCTGTATTCCACATTTGCCCAGAAGACCTGAGCATCGCCGGCATTGAGGCGTCGACGATCACGTCGCTCGGAACGTGAAGATTTGTGATCCCCCTATCGGAATCAACCATCGCGAGAGCCGGACCATCGATGTACGCCTGAGCAATTGACTGTTCAATTGGTTCGCGATCAGCGGCGGGCAACGTGTCTAGGGCTTCAAGTAAGGCGCCTAGACCATTGTTTACGTTCACTCCCAATCGTTCGAGTGTCTCATTATGTTCCGCGAAAACGTTTGCGAAGAAGGCTCGCACGCAATGGCCGAAAATGATTGGATCCGACACCTTCATCATGGTGGCCTTCAGATGAAGCGAGAAGAGAAGTCCCCGATCTTTGCTGTCTGCTAACTCTTGATCCAGAAATGATCGTAGGTGTCTTACCGACATAAAGGTGGCGTCAACGATTTCTCCTGCGTTGACTGGCACCTCCTTGAGGGTAGTTATTTCGCCTTCAGTGGACGTGTGCTGTATGCGCAAAGTTGTGGATGTTGGGAGCGTTATCGATTGTTCATTTGACCGAAAATCGTTGTCGGACATTGTGGCAACGTGAGTTTGGGAACTCGAAGACCATTCGCCCATCGAATGAGGAAATTTTTGTGCGAATTCTTTTACCGCACGGGGAGCTCTTCTGTCTGAATTCCCTTCCCTTAGGACCGGATTGACAGCTGAACCCTTTATTCGGTCGTATCGTTCGCGAATGCTCTCTTCCTCCGGGGTTTCCGCGTTAGTTGGGTAGTCAGGAACCGTGAAACCGGCAGCCTGCAGCTCGGCGATAGTTGCCTGAAGTTGGGGGATGGAGGCAGAGATGTTTGGCAGTTTGATGATGTTGGCTTCTGCCGACAAGGTCATTTCGCCAAGTTCAGCTAATGCATCACCAATTTGCTGTTCCTTCGTCAGATTTTCTGGGAAGGCAGATATCACTCTTCCGGCCAGAGATATATCCCTGGTTTCGACGCTAATTCCAGCAGCCCTAGCAAACGCCTGAATGATTGGAAGAAACGAATAGGTCGCCAATGCTGGTGCTTCGTCAGTGTGTGTATAAATAATTTTGGACATGCAACCCCGCTTGGCTTTGTTTGCTCGTTTTAAGCTACATCTTCTTAGGCTCGACACACCTCGCTAGTTAGGTGTTTCAGTAGCTAGAGTTTGTTGCTCTCGTTTAGATCTATCGGAGGTAGCGACAAATGTCGACCATTACTTCGCTCGCAGATATAACCCGCGTTCACGCTCAGAATCAACCCGACAAGGTCGCGATGATCTTTGAGGGGCGCGAATGGACCTATGCCGAGCTGGACCGCGAATCCAACCAGGTTGCCAATGCTTTGGTGGCTGCAGGGGTCGGACCCCAGGACCGAGTTGCACATCTAGACAAAAACGGTCCGGAATACTTCAGTTACCTCTTTGGGGCGAGCAAAATTAATGCCGTTGGCGTCGCCGTCAATTGGCGGTTAGCCGCTCCGGAGATGGAGTACATCCTGAACCATGCAGGGGCGAAGGTTCTCCTCATCGGCGAAGAGTTTCTCGGGCACTATGAGCAGATGAACTTGGAAACCGTCTCTACGGTTGTGGTTGTCGGTAATGCAGGCAGTCATGTTGACTATCCAACTTGGATTTCCACGGCTGGTGATGTTGATCCGAATGTTGAAGTGGGGTGGACAGACACCTCCTACCAGCTGTACACGTCCGGTACGACTGGACTTCCAAAGGGAGTCGAACTAACAAATCGTAATTTCTTCGAGATGTTGCCAGCAGCGAGCGACGAGTGGTATTTCGACACTGACAGCGTAAATCTGGTTGCTATGCCGCTGTTCCATATTGCGGGCAGCGGCTGGGGCGTCGTTGGCCTCTATAACGGCGGTACTAACGTCCTGTTGAGAGAAGCTGACCTGGTCGAACTACTGCGCCTCATCGAGGCTTACGAGATTACAAATGCTCTCTTGGTTCCGGCCATCCTCCAGTTTTTGCTTATAACCCCGGGCGCCGAGGAAACCGATTTCTCGAGTCTTCGATGCATGGTCTACGGGGCGTCTCCGATTACGGAGGAAGTGCTGGCCGGAAGCATGAGTTTGATGGGTTGTAAATTTGTTCAGGCCTATGGACTCACCGAAACCACAGGCGGAGTGACCATACTTCGCGCTGACGACCATGATCCCGGTGGACCGAAATCGCATTTACTTCGTTCAGCCGGCCAAGTTTGGGGCGATGTTGAGCTAAGAATCGTTGACCCAGAAACTGGCGATGACCTTGGTGACAGTGAGGTCGGGGAGATTTGGGTCAAAACGATCCAAAATCTCAAAAGCTACTGGAACGACCCAGCTGCAACGGATGAGGCCTACCCCGAAGGTATCGACGAAGACGGGCGCGGATGGTTCCGAACTGGAGACGCTGGCTACACGGAACAAGGATTTCTCTTTATCCATGATCGCGTGAAAGACATGATCATTTCTGGGGGTGAAAACATTTACCCCGCCGAAGTGGAGAATGTCCTAATGGCGCACCCTGAGATTGCGGACGTTGCGGTAATCGGTGTTCCAGATGAAAAATGGGGTGAAACCGTCAAAGCGGTAATTACTCCTGCCGCAGAGTCGGACCCCGATGAGGCCGCGCTTATCGAGTATTGCCGCGAGAACCTCGCCCATTACAAGTGTCCGACTTCTATAGATCGATTGGATCTAATACCACGTAACCCAGCTGGCAAGATCCTAAAAACTGAACTCCGGAAGCCCTATTGGGAAGGCCAAGAACGAGCCGTCAACTAACAGTTTGCGTGCCGGCGTGTTGTCCCGCGAGTCGCCCAAAAACAGCTCCTGCGGTTAATCCGGTGCCGCCAGGGTAGTTGCCATAGAAGAGTCCGCCTACTAGTTCTCCCGCCGCGTACAAACCTGGGATTGGTTGCAGGCCGCTATCTAACACTTGTCCCTTGTCGTCAATACGTAGACCACCAAATGTGAAAGTTAACCCGCAAGTGACGTTGTAAGCCTGGAAAGGCGCTTCGTCCAAAGTGTTCGCCCAATTGGATTTGTTGATCTTTAGTCCAGAGGTCGAGCGGCCATCTTTGACGTTCGGATCGAACTGGGTGTTTGTGTCAACTGCAGCGTTGTACTCATTAATCGTTTCTAGTGCTTGGGCCGTATTGACGCCATCCATGCGGGCGCACAGCTCTTCCAAGCTATCTGCCTGAACTTTAGTGACTTGCTTGATGCGGTATTCGTCACGGAGCAGGTGATCAACCTTTGCATCGAAGAGTTGCCATGCCGAGTGGCTTGGTTGGTTGAGTATTTCGCGGCCGTATTTGGCGTAGGTGTAGTTACGAAAGTCGGCTCCTTCGTCGAGAAACCGCTCCCCGTCGTTGTTGATGACCACCCCAAATGGGTAACTGTGCTTCTGGAAAGCGTCGCCGACGGCGAGATCACCAAACTCAGGAGCGTTGTATTCCCATGCCACAGCGTGAGCGCCACTCCAATTGCCGTACGGCATAGCCCCAATATCGAGAGCCATCCGTAGTCCGTCACCGGTATTAAATCGGGTTCCTCGGACCTTTGCTAGGTCCCAACCGGGACCTAGGTAACGTGTTCGCCATTCAGAGTTCGCTTGAAATCCACCAGCAGCAATGATCACCGCATCACAGGTGATGTCAACCATGCGCATTTGCTGGCGGACACGGACCCCATGCACTTTTGACCCGTCAAAGATAAGGTCCTTTGCCGCAGTTTCATATCGGATTTCGATACCCCTTTGTTGGAGAGCGCTGTGTAGTGCATCTACGAGGCCCTCACCTCCGCCCCAGGCTTCAACGGTCAGTCCGCCCCAAAATTTGAACTTGCCGTCTACTTTGAATGCTTGCCGACCCCAGATCGGAGCGAATCGGACACCATTTCGCTGCATCCACATAACTGTCGGCTTGCTATTAGCGACTAGATAGCTCGCGAGTTCAGGGTCTGTTCTGTAATCGGTAATACGCCCCATATCTGCATAAAATTCGTCCTCGGTGTAGGTTCCGAAGTCGGTGTTCTCGATCTCGCTTTCGGTGAGGTCCGGCATGAGCTCCATCAAGTCTTCGACGCCGTCGTAGGCGAACCGGATAGCGCCAGCTGTGAAACGGCTATTTCCCCCAGATTCACCCTCAGGTGCTCGTTCGAGAACCAAGACCTTGGCTCCCTGCTCTGCTGCCGCTAAAGCAGCGCAGCAAGCAGCGTTTCCCGCACCTACTACCACGACATCGAAATCCGACACTTAGCGTCCTCTCTATACGGGCTAGTTGACAACTGTGGGGTCACCCACGCGCGATCGAACCAGCCATTGAAAAATATGCCACCCGTTGAGCTCATCACCTACTGATGGATGAGTCTGAGCGGCTGCGGCGGGGCTGATGACTCGACCGTCAGGAACTTTAACTGCGACTTCCGCTGCTCGCTCAGCGTTCAAGTAAAACCCAACAGATGACGCTACAGATGTGCCTACCGTCAATAGGCCGTGATTAGCCAGGACGACGAGGCGGCCGGTCCCTAACGCGTCGGCTATGCGTTGGCCCGTAGCGAGGTCGGTCACGTTCACCTCTTCACCGGCGAAAACACCCTGCATTCCGTAGAACGCGACGGCTTCTTGACTGCTCATCGGTAGAGGAGCTGCCATGGCTGAGAATGGCGTCCCATATGGCGTGTGGGTATGAATAGCTCCAACGACGTCCAGCCGGGTCGAGTGGATAGGAGCATGAATGCAAAAGCCGG
Organism: Acidimicrobiaceae bacterium; assembly: GCA_002722565.1. GTDB lineage: Bacteria > Actinomycetota > Acidimicrobiia > Acidimicrobiales > Poriferisodalaceae > MedAcidi-G3. Next base: position 319,656 of record PBMG01000001.1, on the reverse strand, counting down.
CAGGATTTATCTCCCCGGACCCTTCTATGACGTCACCGCTGTGGTCCACGAGCACTAGGTCCTCAACGCGAGCCTCTCCGAACGGAACCCCGTACCTCAGAGACCAAAAGGCATCTGTCCGCTCAGGGTCGCGCGCCGTTATGTGGCCGGAGCCGTCAGCGCCCCAGCCCCATGAGGCCATTATCCGATAACCGAGGGCCGTCTCCTGTTTGCGTACGAGGCGCTCTGCTTCGAGGCATATGGCGGATTCTGGAGCGGAACTTAAAGAAAACGAGGTATCGGAAGAAAGCTTCTCTGTCGACACTGTGATCTCCTATCTAAAGCTAGGTGTCGCCCTACAACCCGGGGGCTTGGTCATCGATACCGCTCATGACTCGGCCAGCTAATTCCATAACAGGTTCTGCAACCATCATGTGTTGAGATGCCACGTGCACATCTCGGAAGTGTCGTTGCAACGCCGATTCCTCGTAAACAGATGAGCCGCCGACGGTCGTGTACATGCGATCGATGATGCTGATAGCGGTTGTTACTGCGTGAACTGTCGAAGTGCGAAGAAGGCGTCGGGTTTCTAGCGAACCCACTGTCTCCTGGGCTTCCTCCCAGGCCGTTTCAATATCTTTATAGAAAAGCGAACGCGCTGCCCGTAGGGAGGACTCAGCCAGGGCGACATCTCTATGAAATGCGGGCCGAGAAGACAAGGAGCGGCTTGATCCTGTGGGTGTCTTTGATTTGGCGATGCCTAAGGCTTCCTCGATAGCGTCGCGGGCCATCCCAAGAGCGATAGATCCTATTGGCAACGCCAGGTAACCGAAGCGGGGAAATCGATAGATAGGGGAGTCAGCCAAGGGGGAGGCCCGCAAGGCCTCTACCGTTGCGACCCGGTAGTCCGGGATTTCCAGATTGTGGGCTGTGTAGGAATTCGACCCAGACCCGCGCAGACCACTGGTATGCCAGTCATCGTGCATTTCGATTTCTTCAGGCTTGAAGAAAGCTCGTGCCTCGGTTGGTCGTTGGTGCTTGTCAAGAATCGGAGAGCCATCGCTATCGCAGAGCGTTACTCCTCCCGAAATCCAGGCCGCATTTCGACAGCCCGAACCCCATTCCCAACGACCGTTTACAGTCCAAGTATCGGAAGCATCTGCCGGCTGATTAGCTGTGCCCGAATAGGCGAATACGCCACTCGTTATGACGTTAGGGTTTTCGAGTAGTTCATCGATCAGTTGAGGAGAAGCGGCAGGGAACATGTACTGCGATGTGGCACCAATGAAGACACACCAAGCAACCGAACCGTTGCCGGTTGCCAGAATCTCGCAGACTTCCGCCAAGACGCGCGGATCGGCGCCCACTCCACCTAGTTCGGTGGGTGTGCATAGCCGATAGAACCCTTCTTCAGCGAGACGATCGGCGATGTCCTGTGGAACATGACGAGCCGCATCAATCTCCCGGCCACGGGCGCGCAACTCTTCGACGTATCCAGCAGCTATTTCCGAGTAGTCCCGAGCCATTGATGCTTCCTAGTTCGTGTAGGCGCTCAAAGAGCCACCTTGGGTGACGATTTCTTCGATTAACGGCGATATTGACCAGTGTTCGCCTCCGAGCGTAGATCCGTAATGGTTAATACGGTCGGTTACTTCTGCTAACCCGACGGTGTCAGCCCAAAACATTGGGCCACCGGTGTACATCGGCCATCCGTAACCGTTAATCCACACAACATCAACATCGCTACCACGAATTGCTATGCCTTCAGCCAGGATTTTAGCTCCCTCGTTAATCATCGGATACAGGCAGCGCTCAAGGATCTCTTGATCAGATATTTCGCGTTGCTCAACACCCTGCCGTTCGGCGAAAGCTTTGATTATCTGCTCAACCTCAGGGTCGGGTGTCGCTGCCCTCGTCTCGGAGTCATAAATGTAGTAGCCCTGACCATTCTTTTGGCCACGCCTACCACTTTCGCAAAGCAGCTCGCGGACAGTAGACCCCGACGATGTGCTCTCATCCCAACCAATGTCGAGTCCTGCAAGGTCACTCATTGCGAACGGACCCATTGGTAATCCGAAGTCAAAAAGGACTTGATCGATGCGGGAGGGGGCAGCGCCTTCGAGAATCATCTTTTCTGCCTCAATGCCACGCATGAACAGCATTCTGTTGCCAACAAATCCGTGGCAAACACCGCACAAGACAGGGGTTTTGCCAATCGTGCGGCCGATCCCCATGGCAGTCACGATGGCCTCGTCTGAAGTTACGTCACCCCGAACTACTTCAAGCATCTTCATAACATTCGCTGGCGAAAAGAAGTGCATGCCAATGACTGACTCTGGCCGGCTAGTAGCTGAGGCGATCTCGTTTATGTCCAAAGCTGACGTATTAGACGCTAATACGGCACCGGGCTTGCAGATTTGGTCTAGCTGTTCAAAAATTGATTTCTTCAGATCCATATTCTCGAAGACAGCTTCAATTATCAGATCACAATCACCGAAGCCGCCCATGTCCGTCGAGCCATTGATGAGTCCCATACGTGTTTCGACGTCATCGCTTGAGATTCCCCCGCGCGACGCAGTGCGTTCATAGTTTGACCGCACAACCCCTAACCCGCGTTCTAACGCCTCTTCGTTCTGTTCCACGATGGTCACTGGTATGCCAACGTTGGCGAAGTTCATCGCTATCCCGCCACCCATGGTGCCGGCACCGAGTATTCCGACACGGTTTATCTCTATCGGCTTGGTCTCCTTTGGAAGACCGGGGATCTTCAGAGCGGCTCGCTCAGCAAAAAAATAATATTGCTGGGCCTTTGATTGTGTCCCCTTCATCAAATCTTTGAAAAGTTCTTGTTCTCTTTTTAGGCCCTCATCGAAATCCATATTGACGGCGGCCTCAACGCACCGGATGTTGTACTCGGGAGCCAGGAAACCACGAGTCTTCCTCGCTATAGACGCTCTGAAATCGTCAAACAGTGAGGAGTTGGTGTTAGTTAGTTTGTCGTCTCGGTCGCGAATCCGCAGCAGTGGAAGCCCCTCAGCGACTGCGCGCCGGGCGAAGGCGACGGCACCGGATTCAAGGTCTTCGACTATTTCGTCAATCAACCCACATTCGAGCGCATCCCCTGCGCTGATCGGATCACCACTGGTCATCATCTGTAATGCCTGTGCAGCGCCGGTCACACGCGGAAGGCGTTGGGTGCCTCCAGCGCCTGGTAAGAGCCCCAACTTCACTTCCGGTAGGCCATATTTGCTTTCGCTGACCCCGACTCGATAGTGCGCGCATAATGCAACCTCAAGGCCCCCACCTAAAGCCGTTCCATGGACCGCTGCGATAACGGGTTTGCTGCAATTCTCCATGGCGTCTTGAGCATCTTGGAGGCTTGGCGGTTTGGGCGGCCCTGAGAACTCGGTTATGTCAGCGCCTGCGATAAAGGTGCGGCCTTCACAAATGACGACGATGGCCGTGGCATCACTATTTTCTGCTTGCGTCATGCCATCAAGTAGCCCTTGTCGGACATGGTGGCTCAGAGCGTTAACGGGAGGATTGTCTATCCGGATGAGCGCTACGTCGTTGTCGAATTCAAGTTTGACGGACTGAGATAATTGAGTCATACGAACAAGGTAGGGGACGCGAAGGTCATAAGTCCTATTGAGTCCGCGATCTCACCTAAATCTGATCTCTTCGTCTCTACACTGAGCTAGAGTCACAGATCCGAAGGGAGGTCCAGTGAGCGAGAAACCTGATCCCATGACAGTGCCATTTGGCACAGTTTTCTGTGACTGGATGGCGACAGCGCCCTCCGAAGGCGGTAATTATCGATACGCGGGAGAAGTTGAACCCTATGGGGACTTCTCCATGAGTCCAGCAGCACACGCACTTCATTATGGGAGCGCGATCTTCGAAGGATTGAAGGCCCATACGCAGGTAGACGGCTCTTTGGCTATCTTCCGTCTGGATGACCATGTAGCGCGGATGCGTCAGAGTGCGGCGCAGCTGCGTCTTCCGGTCCCAGATGAAGCTCTCCTCCGGCAAATGATCATCGACAGCGTTGAAGCCAACGTCGGCGAAGTCCCGCCTCCGCCGGGTTCGCTGTACATTCGTCCAACTCTCATAGGTACCGAGCCAAATATTGGAGCCGCTGCGACACCTAGCTCTGAGGCGTTGCTGTACATCGTGAATTGTCCCGTGGGTGATTACTTCAAAGGCGGAGTGAGGCCACTGACATTGCTGATCGAAGAGCAGATACCCAGGACAACACCCCAGTTCGGGATGGTTAAATCTGGTGCAAACTACGCGATGGCATTGGCTCCAACCCTCGACGCCATGGCACGAAACGAAGCTGTGGATCAAATTCTCTTTGCGACCGGCGGTGATATCACCGAGACAGGCGCCGCTAATTTCTTTTTAGCTGACGACGACCGGTTAGTGACTCGACAACTGGACCAGTCGTTCCTGCATGGCGTTACCCGAGCTTCGGTTCTTACCTTGGCTGCTGATCTTGGGTATGAGGTTGAGGAACGCCCAATAGAACTCGATGAGCTAGAAGATTGGGCAAGTAGAGGTGAGGCCTTCCTGTCGGGAACAGCTGCCGTGCTTTCCCCGGTGGGCACGATGCTTAGAGGTAACGCCGAAATCACCTTCGGTGATGGCCAACCAGGCGTGAACACGCTCCGATTAAGAGACAGTCTCGTAGCTATACAAAATGGTAGTGGTGCCGACCCACACGGTTGGCGGACGACTGTCCGAAGCTGAGCTTCTTATTAGTGATCGAAGGGCTTTGAAGTGGCAAAGAGTTCAACTGGCTTGAGGTTTGGTTGGTTGTCGCCCGTTATCGGCAACCAATGGAGTGATTACCATCCAATCGTTCAATATCAATGTGAAAAGATCCTGCCAAAGGTGACCAACGATTTCGACAGTCTGTGGATCGCCGACCACTTCTATGGTTTTGACAAAAAATCAGATCCCTTCCTTGAAGCGTGGACAACGTTGACTTGGTGTGCCGCGAAATTTCCAAATGTAGATTTATGCCACCATGTTCTCGGCGTTGGGTACCGCCCCCCGGCGCTATTGGCGAAAATGGCTAGCACCCTTCAGTTTCTAAGTGACGGTCGATTTATCCTTGGTATTGGTGCTGGGTGGCGCGAAGCTGAGTATCTAGCTTATGGATATGACTTCCCTGCACCTAAAATCCGTTTCCGCGAGTTAGAAGAAGCGATCAAAATTTGCCGTTTGATGTGGACTGAGGAAGACCCACATTTCGATGGGGATTTCTTTCAGATAGCGGGAGCCGCAGCTCCACCCGTTGTTGACCAAGTTCCGCCTATCTGTATTGGCACATCGGGTGAGCAAATTGGTATTCCTCTGGCGGCGCGCCAGGCCGATATTTGGAACACAGTATGGAGAGGCGATCGAGACTCGTTGACTAAGAAGCGAAACATTATGTTGCGTGAGCTTGAACGAGCAGGTCGATCTCGTGCCGACGTTCAGTTTTCGTTGACCATCGAACGAGCACTCCCACAGACCCCTGGTGAAGTTGATGAATTCGGAACGCTGCTGGGCGAGCTTGTCGACGACGGAATCGAACACTTCGTTCTGGATTTCGGCAACCCGGAAACAGCCGACGAGGCTGATCTGTTCATTGAGCAGGTCATGAAACCCCTTCGTAACTAACTCGACGCATTGAAGGTGTTCGTCGCCCTAAGCTCTGCCTAATTGGCGCCAGGTGCGGCAATGACCGAGGAGTCAGAATGACACTGCGGCTGCGGCAGGTAGCGATGGTCGGCGACAGCTACGAAGAGACAGAACAAAGTTTACGTGACCTCTTCGGTCTGGATGTGGCGTACCGCGATCCAGGACATCGGCCCGCCAGAGAAGCGGGTGTCAGTATTTTCGGATTGAAGAACTTCGTCATGCCTATTGGTCATCAGTTCCTGGAGCTGGTATCTCCGTTGTCGCCTGGGCCCGATTCTGCCGGAGGTCGATATATAGAGCGCCGTGGTGGACCTGGCGGATACATGCTTCTGTTTCAGGTGGCCAGGTCCGATTACGAAGCTCGACTCGGCCACATACAAGAACTTGGGGTGCGTTTGGTTGCTGGAGGAGACATAAGCGAGGCCGGAAGCGATGCTGTTCATATTCACCCGAAGGATCTTTCTGGCTGTCTGGTGGAGCTTCGATGGTGTGAAAATGAAGATAGGGACGACGGTGATTGGTGGCCAGTTGAGCGGGACTGGCAGGAACACAGCAACACCGACTTGGTTGAGCGAATAAATGGAGCGGAAGTTCAAACCTCGGACCCCCTTGCCCTGGCGCAACGATGGGGCCAAGTTCTCCAAGAGGATTATTATGTGGATCACGGGGTGCCGAAAATTCCGACTTTGGATGGACCTGTGCGCTTTATAGAGCCCTTTGATGGTAGACCCGAGGGACTCGGCGGCATTGACCTAAAGGTTCGCGATCGAGTGGCTCTTCTAATGCACGCGGAAGCCCTTGGTCTCCCACACGCTGAAGACATGATTGAGATTTCGGGGCTGCGCTTCTATCTGGTTTAGGGCTTTAACTTAAGTACTGATCGGTGTGTTGGCCCAATCTTGGGGCTGGCGTCATCGACCACCATGCGGAGCTGCTTCGGAAAGGTGCGCCAGGGATCTTGACCTCTGTGTCATCCTGCAGAGAAGTGGTCTGCCAAAAGTCTGCTACTTGTAAATGTGGGTCTTCGACGAGGGCCTCGATTGTGTTGACCGGAGTGATGGGGATTCCTCGGCGCTGCCCTTCCTCAAATAGTTCCAAACGTGTGTGCCGTTGCGTTAGCTCCTCGACCCAGTCGTCGATCAAGTCGCGGGCCTCGACTCGAACAGCGTTGTCTGCGAAGACCTCCTCAACGATGCTCTCGTTATCGGTAGCCTCTGCCACCCATTGAGACATGGCAACCCAGTGTCGTGGCATCAGGACGATTATTGACACAAAGCCGTCTTGGCAAGGGTAGAGACCGAAGGGCCGCCCAAGATCTCTTCTGTTGCCGGAGCGTTCGCGGTGTACGCGATCGTCCATGAACATTGGGACCCCAGTTTCGGGAGCGATAGATAGGGCTGCTTCCTGCATTGAAATTTCGACTTCTTGGGCTACGCCAGTTAAACGTCGAGATCTAAGCGCCAAGAGGGTGCCTACAAGGGCAGAGGCTGCTGATGCGTGGTATGCGAGCTGAACAGGAGCCGCGGGAGCCACGGGAGCCCGATCGGTGAAACCCGTCGTATATAGGATTCCGGAGGCCGCCCAAGCAATGAGATTCGAGCTTCGCCAGTCTCGTTTGGGACCGGTCAAGCCGAAAGGCAAAATACGGGTCCTTATAGTCTTGGGGTTGATGTCCTGAGTCGACAACTTCGAAGTATTTGGGAGTCGGTCCTCGAAGAGCACGTCGGCCTCAGCCAAGACTTTCGTTAAAGACTCGGTGTCTTCGGGGTCGATGACGACACTCTGTGAACCCATGGCCAAGTAACTCCACCACAGACTGTTCTCGGGGGGTTCAATGCCTTCCGCAAATGGTCCGAGTCGCCGCAGGGGAGAGCCTTCGGGGGGTTCAAGTCGAATAACGTCTGCGCCCATCCCTGCGAGGAGTCGCGTGGCGTACGCGCCCGCAAGTCCTGTGGTGTCGACTACACGAAGTCCGCTGTAAGGGCCAGACATTAGAGATCTCGGGCGTCTTCGGTTCCGGGAAGCAACAAGTGAATCCAATCCTCCCATGGGCGAGTGGTAGTCATCTCTGGATCGATCTGCTCGAAGGCCCCGCCGACCGCTATTAGATTGTCGATCGCACCTGCGGACATCCCAGCCACCTCAGAGAGTACCTCTCGAGTGTGTTGCCCCATGGAGGGCCCAGCTCCAGTCCAACGGCCGCTAGTCCTACTCAATTTCACGGGTGAGTTGGTAAAGACGTCGCGTCCGAGACGCGTGGATTCAGCTACCTGATACCACTGGCGACTTGTTACATGAGTGTCATGCAGTAGATCCTCATTGGTGGAGACAATGTGTGCAGCGATTCCAGCGGCTTGTAGCCGGCCAGCGAGATCTTCGGATTCGAAACCTGCAGTCCATGCGGCGATTTGCTCATCGAGTCGATCTTGGGCAGAGACTCTTATCAGAGGGTCATCGAAGTCGGAGTCGACACATGAGCCTAGAACAGCTCGAAGAGCCTCCCAGTCCTGCTTTTCGGTCGCGCTGATGGCGATCCACCGTTCGTCGCCTGAACATGGATAGACACCTTGGGGGGAGCCCCACATCGAACGGTTACCCATTCGGGTGTGCACCGTACCGGTTAACTCGTAATCCATAACAAAGGGTCCCAGCAGTGCCAGAGTTGTCTCGAACTGGCTGATGTCCACATGGACGCCTTCGCCCGTTGCGTCACGCTGCTCAAGTCCTGTGATGGTCGCAATCGCAGCGTGTAGGGCGGACATGTAGTCAGGAGGAGCAACCGTAGCGATCCCTGCAGGTGGGTCCTGCGCGTGGCCTGTGAAATCATCCATTCCGACAAGCGGAGCCTGGTTAGGACCCCACGCAACAAATGGGTAGTACGGCAGGTCCTCGTTGCTTCCAAATCCAGGCAACTGGACGTAAACGATGTCTGGATTGACAGCTGCTACTGCCTCATAATCGAATCCTAAATCGACGAGGGCTCGAGCCCCGAAGTTTGCAAGGAAGACGTCACATTCAGCTAGGAGCTGCATAGCGGCCGCCTTTCCCTCAGCAGTTTTCAGTTCCAGACCAACACTCCGTTTAGAAGCGTTCATCTCTGAAACGTAGGGACTTGTATCGGAGGCGATCGCAGCCAAGTCGTCACGGTCTTTCAGCCACGCGGAGCCCAAGATCCGCACTACATCTGGGCTTGTCTGAGATTCGACTTTCAACACGTCGGCTCCGAAGTGGGCCATCAATTTGCCACAATACGGAGAAGCGATAGCTATCCCTAGTTCAAAGACACGGATTCCATTGAGCGGAAGATCGGTTTCGGTAACTGTCACGTAGCGTCCCCCAAAGCTATTCCGTTACGTACCCTAATCTCTTATCTCTGGCTCTAGCCTCGGCTTGCCGATTTAGCGGGTCGCCTAAACCACCACCACCGGGAAATTCAATCCTTAGTCGGCGACCTGCTGGCACTGTCGTATTGCCCTTTGCGGGCACGAAGGTTCCATCGTCGAGGGCCAACCGGCCCTTCATGCCCTTATCTCCGCCGTGACGCCCTCTAGCTGGGTATTTCACCCGTTCGAAGGTGGCGCTGAAGACAAATTGACCATCCGTTCGGTGCCCAAGTTCCACTATCTGGCCAAGGCCGCCTCTGAACTCCCCGTCACCCCCGGAATCCGGTCGAAACTCCTTTTGCCAAAAAACTAACGGGGAGACGACCTCGTTGATTTCCACGGGCATGTTCTTCACGCCGCTAGGAAACGCGGTTGCAGAAAGGCCATCTTGGCCCGGTCGGGCACCGGCGCCGCCGGAGTTGAAACTCATCATCATAAACTGCCTGCCAGGTTGGTCGTCCCAGTCGCCACTTGCCAGCAGATTCCACAGTGAACTTGTCCCTTCTGCTGGGACTTTGGCAGGAAGTACTTGACTCAGGCACCCATAAACGGCGTCAGGAAGCATCTGACCCATAACGTGTCGAATGTTTACTGCAGCCGGTCGTGGCGCGTTAAGGATGCATCCAAGGGGTGCCGAGACTTTAATCACTTCAAGAGACCCTGCGTTGTTGGGAATGTTCGGTCCGATGATGCAGCGCACCCCAAATGAGGTATAGGCATCCGTATAGGACATTGGAACATTGATCCCGTGTGGCTGAACGGGGCTCGTCCCGTCAAAGCGGACATGAATTCCGTTGCTTTCAATCTCTAGTTCTGTGACGATATCGAGAGGTTCATCGACGCCATCTACTCGCATTTCGGAGCGCCAAATACCTGTCGGAAGCTGACTTATCTCCGCCAGCATTGCTTTTTTCGAAGTTTCGATGATGTGCTCTCCGAGGTCGTCAAGGTCCGCGAGCTGGTATTCCTGCATCATGTCAAGCAAGCGTGCTGACCCGACCCGGTTGCAGGCGGCAAGCGAGTAAATGTCTCCCATCACTTGAACCCCGTCCCGAACATTCGACTCGATTATCTGCACGACGTTCTGGTCGAAAACCTCCTCGACAGCGAAACGCATAATTGGCAGCTGCAATCCCTCGTGAAAAATTTCTCGAGACGTAGCGCTAAACCCGACGCCTCCGATATCAACAACGTGGCTTGTGCAGGCGAAGAGCGCTACAAGAGTGTTGTCAGCAAAGACGGGTGTTACTACCACAACATCAAAAAGGTGTCCTGTGCCCTTCCACGGGTCGTTGGTGAGGAAAATGTCCCCTGGCCGCATCGTCTGAACAGGGAACTCAGCCAAGAAATGTCCGACAGAAGCGGCCATCGAATTTACGTGCCCGGGTGTTCCGGTTATCGATTGAGCCAACATTCGTCCCTGTGGGTCAAAAACACCAGCAGAGAGGTCACCGGCTTCACGAGTTGAAGTCGAAAACGCTGACCGCACCAAGGTGGTCGCTTGTTCTTGCACCACTGCGATAAGCCGGTTCCACATAATGTCTCTATGTAAGGTCTTGACTCTCTCAGAGGTTGCTTTATCTGTGGACCCGCTTTCTTTCTCGTATCTGTGGATTCGCAGGTGTCCGCTGTCTGTCAACGAGGCTCTGTAGTTCTCCGGGAGGAATGTGGTGGTCTGATCTTCTGTGATTAGCGCGGGGCCATCGATGCGGTGGCCGCTTAGACGGTGGCGAGGAACGACTGCTGTGTCAGTATTAATGCCGGTCGTGGGGTCGACTGTCCGAGTTGACGCAAGGTCGTCCGGTTGAGATGTGGCAACGTCCCACGACTCCTGATGAACGGCTTTCGGGAGAGAACTAACCGTAGCAACCCAGCTGAGAGCCTCAACGCCGAGGCCAGTAATCTCGCGGCCGTAAAGTCTTCGGTACTCGTCGACGAAGCTTTCATCCAAGATTTTTTGGAGGTGTGCGGAATCTGGTTTGGGTGAACTGAAAATCTCCGAGAGATCGAGTTCGACGGTAATTTCGTGGCCTTGTCCTTCGTATCTCATGAAGGCTTTCGCACTCTTAGTCAATTCAGCCTGTCCAGCGGCTCTCCTTACTATTTGTTCTGCTTCTGTGAGCATCTCGTCCAGCATCGTCGCGAGGTCCTCAACTTCGAGGTCGCATAGTTTCATGTATCGAGTGCGCACACTCTCATGAGACGCGGGTGCATGTAGGAAGCCGATCGCCGACCCAACTCCAGCTCCACTTGGGATGACGATGTCGGTGATGCCCAGCTTTTCGGCCACTCGGACGGCATGAAGGGGAGCGGCCCCTCCGAACGCGATCAAAGTGCCGTCTGTAATGTCGCAGCCTTGTTCAATGGCATGAACACGCCCAGCGCTTGCCATGTTCTCATCAACTGTTTCTGATATGCCGAAAGCTGCGGTATCGACGTCAAAACCTTCGGTCCGCAACAGATTGTTTTCAATGGACGCCACAGAATCGGCCTGAGAAAAGTTTAGGTCGCCGGTTGCAAAGCCATCCGAAAGGATCCGGCCTAGTGCTACATCGGCATCGGTAACCGTGGGCTCGACGCCTCCACGCCCATAGCAGGCTGGCCCTGGTTCGCTGCCTGCACTTCGCGGACCAACGGCGATGCGGCCTAGCTCGTCTAGTGACGCTATCGAAGACCCTCCTGCGCCGATTTCGACCATTTCAATAACTGGTAGACGCAGCGGTAAGCCGCTGCCGGCCAAGAATCGGTACTCGCGACCAACTTCAAACTCCCGAGAAGTTCGAGGTTGGCCGTTGTTGATTATGCAGAGCTTGGCGGTTGTGCCTCCCATGTCGAAACTTAAAGCCTTTTCGATTCCAAAGCTCCTGGCTATTTCAGCTGAGAGGAGCGCCCCTCCGGCAGGGCCACTTTCCACAAGCCTGACCGGAAACTGCAACGCATCCTCAAGGGTTCCTAGACCGCCGCCCGATTGCATCAGCAACATTGGGCAGCTCATTCCTAGGGAATTTCTTCGACTCTCAAGGTCTGTGAGATACCGAGTCAATAACGGCTGGATGTAGGCGTTGGCGCACGTCGTCGAGAAGCGTTCGTACTCGCGAATCTCGGGGCAAACTTCGCTTGAAAGCGAAACCGAGACTTCAGGCCAATGGGTTTCGATAATTTCAGCGGCGCGGGCTTCATGGTCTGAGTTGGTGTAGCTGTGTAGAAATCCGATAGCGATGCTCTCCACATCACGTGCTCTCAGCTGCTCTACCGCTCTCGCTACAGCCTCCCCGTCGAGGTCCTTCAGAATTGACCCGTTGGACGCCAAACGCTCGGGAATTCCGATTCGGAGGTCTCGGGGCACAAGAGGCTCGGGTCGAACCATTGCGAGGTCGTATTGCTCAAATCTGTTTTCATGGGCTATTTCAACCGAGTCGCGCATGCCAGCGGTTGTGAGCAACGCGGTTCGAGCGCCCCTTCTCTCAATAAGCGCATTGGTTGCCAACGTTGTGCCGTGTACGAATACGTCGACATCTTGGGGCGATAAGGCGGCGTCGAGCAGAACCCGTTCTATGCCGTCAATGACAGCGACCGCAGGTTCTAGGGGTGTAGTTAGGACCTTTGCAGTGTGAAGTTCGCCATGTGCTTCGAGGGCTATGTCAGTGAATGTTCCGCCAATGTCAGCAGCAAGCCTTATAGAAGTCATGTGGAGAGCCTAGAACAGAGTTGCGAAGTTACATTTCGAGAGCATCGAGGTGTCTGGAGATAACGAGCTTTTGGATTTCGGAGGTTCCCTCGTAAATCTGGTACACCCGAACATCTCGATAAATCTTCTCGACGAGATGATCTTCTAAAAAGCCGGCTCCTCCATGTATCTGGATGGCCTTAGAAGCGACCCATTCGGCGACTTCGGATGCGAACAACTTGGCCATTGAGGCAGCGGCCGCAGAATCCAGTCCTGTGTCTTGGAGGGTTGCTGCATGAAGATACATCTGTCTTGCTACCTCGACTTTGGTGGCCATTTCTGCAAGCAGAAACGCAATTGTCTGATGTTCAATGATTGGCTTACCAAAAGTGTCTCGAATCTCGGCGTACTCCTTGGCTAAGCGGAGGGCCTGGCGGGCTCCACCGACCGCTTGGGCCGCAACTGCGATTCGCCCGATAGACAAACCGCTTAACGCTATAGCAAGGCCACGGCCTTCATCCCCGAGAAGGTCAGACTGAGGTACGCGCATCGCGTCAAAGCGGACCTGGCATAGGTCATTAGTTCGATGCCCGAGCTTTGCCTCTCGGCCTATTACTTGGTACCCCGGATTGTCTGTTGGAGTGATAAAGACGCTTAGTCCGGCCTTGCCGGCTTCTGGGTCAGTTACCGCTACGATCATCGCAACATCGGATGACTCTCCACCGGTAATGAACGCCTTATGTCCGTCAAGGATGAACTCATCACCATCTCGCACTGCTTTGGTGGTAATTGCTGACGCATCCGATCCGGTGTGAGGTTCAGTGAGATGGAAGGAGCCCAGCCATTCACCCGAACACAGCTTCGGGAGAATCATGTCCTTTTGTTGCTTTGATCCGTAGGCGTCAACCCCGGCAGCTACCGGCGAGTTGCTGCCCGACATCATATTACTGATGCCTCCATCCACAGCCGATATTTCCTCCATCGCAACTGCGTAGGACAGAAAATCTAACCCGGATCCGCCATGCGCGGGGTCTACAGTCATCCCCATGAGGCCGATTGCTCCCATCTCCTTGTAGAGCGTTTTCGGGGGGCCTCCATTCTGTTCCCACTCGCGCACATTGGGGGCGATCCGGCTCCTCGCAAAATCGCGAGCAGCGAGCTGAATGGACTTTTGATCCTGAGTTAAAATCACGAACAGACGTTAGATCGCTGATAGCAACCCATGTCGTCGTTCTATAGGGTTTCAGTATGACTTCTGGAGATCAGCGCCCTAAACCGCCTTCAGACCTTAATGGCAGTGGTTTGCGGATAGGTGTTGTCCGCGCTGAATGGAATTCCGCAATCGTGGATCGATTGACTGAAGGCAGTGCCCGGGGGTTGGTTGAGATGAACGCCGACCTCGTTGGGCCGGTGTCAGTGCCGGGCTGTTTTGAACTGCCATTAGCGTGCCGGGTGTTGGCCCTTTCCGGAAATGTCGATGCGGTCGTCGCTACTGGCGTCGTCATCAGGGGAGAGACCACCCACTATGAACTCGTTTCAAACGCGGCAGCATCGGGTATTCAGGCGGTGCAACTTGAAACCGGTATGCCAATAGCATTCGGGGTTTTGACAGTCGAGTCAGTTGAACAGGCGCTTGAGCGTTCGCAGGGTGAGGGTGGCCATAATGTCGGTGAGGAAGCCGCTGTGGTTGCAGTCCAAATGGCTCGCTTCGTCGAAAAGCATAAATAAGGTCGGACCGCTGTTCTTAATTTTCTTAAATCGAGCGGCCACGGAAGTGCCTATCCTAGTCCTGCTACGATTTCTTTAGAACTTTCTGTAGTCGGCCGTTCCAAGGGGGAATTTATGCGGTATTACTCATGTGACTCGCACGTGGTCGAAGCAGCCGAAATCTATGATGGGCTGACTGACCGATTTGGTGACCGGGCTCCCTTTATCGAGAAGGATTACCAAGGGAAACCAGGGACCTGGCTTGTTCTGCCAGGTGGCATGCAGACCTTGCCTGTGGGGCGTCTCGGCATAGCAGGAGCTCGGTTGGACGATCCAGCTACGCATGAGCGAATCGCAATGGGCTACGACGGTTTTAATCCCGGGGTAATGGATCCAACTGCCCGCCTAGAAGAGCAACTAACAGATGGGATCGTCGGTGAGGTGATGTACCCAAGTCTCAGCATGTTTACGTTCGCAATCCCAGACGCGGAAGTGCGCGATGCCGCATTTCAACAGCACAACGATTGGGTCTTGGACTATTGCTCAGTCGATCGCAATCGTCTGATCGGTGTCGGATGCCTTCCGCTGCCTGACGTTGAGCGGTCAATTGCCGAAATCGATCGGTCGGCAGGGCGGGGTGTAAAGGGCTTTGCTATTCCAACTCACGTCGACCCGGCCCAGCCATACAGCGACCCAGCTTTCGATCCATTTTGGGCCAGGGCCCAGGAATACGGTGTCCCACTCACCATGCACATCTTTACGGGACAGAGCCTTGATGGTGGCTTGCCGGCTCACTGGGGTACGCCAGGTGGAAACCTTAAGGGGTACACGCTTGCTCACACCACAGCCGTGAACACGATGATCGATTTAATTTGTGGCGGAGTTGTTGAACGATTCCCCGAGTTGAAGTTCGTCATCAGCGAATATGAGACGGGTTGGGTTGCTCATACGCTCCAACGACTTGATCACGCGGCGTACCGGACGCCATGGGAGCTGGCAGAGGGCTTAACCATGAAACCGTCCGAATACTTTGATCGGAACTTTTGGGTGACCTTCGAAGATGACAAAGAGGGCATAGCTACGCGCCACGCCATAGGGGTCAACAACTTACTTTGGGGTAACGATTACCCCCACCATGATTCGATCTGGCCCAATTCGCGCCCAATTCTCGATGACATCTTGGTTGGAGTGCCTCCTGACGAGCGAGAAGCAATGGTGTGGGGCAATGTCATGGATCTATACGAGATAGATCCCGATGCACTCCCATCTGCTGCTTAGCCTCATTCAGCAAAGTGGCTTAAGGCGGCTTGCGCTACGCGACGGCCATCTTCCATGGGCCCAAAATGAGTCAACCCATCCATAGACAACAGTTGGCCGTTGCCTAAGTGGGAAGAAATAGGCGCAGCCATCGCCGGCGGTAGCTCATTTCCCCCTGCTACCGCCTGTCCGCGAGCTACGACGACAGGTATAGCGACCGATGAGAGAGAGAAAAAGTCTGTTGGAGTTCCGGAACTGAAGATCTGGGCCTCGGTCTCACCTGAACAACTTAAAGTCACTCCACTCTCACTTGCTTGAGTTCCTAACTCTGCATATGAGCGAACGGCTTCTTCTTCGCAATCTGAGTATGGAGGTTTACTCATAAGCCGTTCAACGAACTCATCTACAGAAGCGAACTGAGATCTGCGTCGCCTAGCTGCTAATACCAGCGGATGGTCGCCATCCGGCCTCATGTGCCCCTCTGGAACCATTACAGGCTCGAAAAGCCAGAGCTTCCTAAATGTTCCTGGGTTCTCGAGTTCAGTCCGAAGAAGTGTTGCTCCTCCGAGAGAATGCCCAAGGGCATCGATAGCTTCATCAGCAATTGCCCCCACTGCCTGCAAGACCTCAGCAACGAGGAGCGAGCGATCCACATCCAACGGCGGGTTGAGCACAGTGGATGCCCCGTGTCCTCGGAAATCCAACCCAAAGCATCGGCGGTGTGGTTGAAGGTAGGGGATAGCAGTCGCCCACATCCCAGCATTAAGACCATTGCCGTGTGTCAACAGGAGTGGGGGCCCATCACCGCCCAGATCATGAAGTACACAATGCTCGCCATCAGTGCCATTAAGGATCAACATCACCATCGAGAATAGCTACGTGTAACAATGATGCACATGGCCAAATTTGAATCAGGTGACCTTGAGCTTCACTACGACGAATACGGAACCGGCTTCCCGGTTCTCCTTATCGCGCCGGGCGGAATGAAATCGGAGGCGTCATTTTGGGAGTCCACACCCTGGAACCCAATCGAACAACTCAGTGACAAGTTTCGGGTCATCGCCATGGACCAACGGAATGCAGGCAGGTCGACAGGGCCTATCACTGAATCTGACAGTTGGACTACATATACCCAAGATCAGTTGGATCTTCTCGACCACTTAGACATCGATCAATTCCACGCAGTAGGCATGTGCATAGGCGGGCCCTATGTCATGGGCCTAATCGAAGCAGCTCCTGATCGGGTCTCCTCAGGTGTCCTTTTCCAAACGATCGGCTTAAGTGGCAATCGAGAAGCTTTCTTTGACATGTACGACGCCTGGGCCTCAGAATTGCGGCCGCGACGTCCCGAAGTGTCTGCAGATGCATGGCAGCAATTCAGGTCCAACATGTATGGCAGTGATGAAATACTGTTCAACGTTGGTGAGAGCTTTCTGAAGACAGTCGCAACACCACTGCTGCTGCTTAAGGGAAACGATCTCTACCACCCCGCAGAATCCTCCCTGGCGGTCAACGATCTTTGCCAAAACAGCACTTTGATCTCTGATTGGCAGACCGGAGACGGATTGCAGGTCGCGGCGCGCGAATTTGAAGCGTTCTTAGAAAGACATACACCGTGAAGAAAACCTTTGACATAGGAGCAATTAATGGCTGATCTAACAGGCAAGATCGCAGTTGTTACGGGGGCGAGTCGAGGAATCGGCGAGTCTTCTGCAAAGACACTCGATGCACTTGGCGCTCAAGTAATTCTGAGCGGGCGAACTCTCTCAGATCTGGACCGGGTAGCGGCAGAACTATCGAATTCACCGATCGTTGTTCCAGCCGACCTCGCTGAACCTAGGTCAGGAACCGAGCTCGCCGAAACCATCCTTGAACACGTCAACGGCGTCGACATATTGGTAAATAACGCAGGTATCCCCATGCGTCGAATGCCGGAAAAACTGACCGAAGAGGAAATCGACCTCGTCTTCGCAATCAACGTTCGGTCACTTTTGACCTTGTCGATAGCCCTAGCTCCGTCAATGAAGGAGCGTGGTGGAGGTTCAATTATCAATATCAGCTCCGTTGCAGGCATCCGAGGACCGGGAGCCAGAGTTGCCTATGCAGGAACCAAAGGGGCAGTTGACGCGATGACCAGAGCTCTTGCATCGGACTGGGGCCCCGACGGGATCAGAGTCAACTCAATCGCACCAGGCCTCATAGCGACCGCAATTTGGGAAGAAAGTCGCAATACCGTTCCCGGGTTAATCGAGGAAATGGAAGGACAAATTGCGCTTAAAAGATGGGGATTTGGCGATGACATAGCCGATGTCGTCGCGTTCTTTGCCACCGATAGCTCCCGATATGTAACCGGTGAGACTCTGGTCGTTGATGGAGGCCTAGCTCGTGTTACTGCATCAGCGCAACCGCAAGTCTTGCCGGAATTACTTGAATGACCCGCCGACTACGTTTCGGTCTGTTCGACCAGATGGAGAACGACGGAGATACTCCACTAGCAGATCAGTACAGCCAACACCTCCAGTTGGCGCGTGCGGCTGACCAAGCGGGTTTTACACATTGGTTTAAGTCTGAGCATCATCATGTTCCCTTAGATATTGCCCCAAGTATCAACGTCCTCCTAAGCGCAGTCATCCGCGAAACATCCACGATCCGAGTCTCGTCTCTGGTGCACCTTCTGCCCTTCTATGACCCGATGCGACTCTATGAAGAGTTGTGCATGCTTGATCACCTCGGGCATGGCCGCCTCGACGTCGGCTTCGGCAAGGGAATTAGCCCGCCGGAACAGATGCTATGGGGTATTCCTCGCGATGAAGCGACCGAGCGTACGGAAGAGACTCTGGACTATGTCCTGTCGGCCATGAACCTGGTCTCTAAAGAAGGTCTCGGTATCTTGTTCAACTACGAGGGCCAATTCTCATCAGCGAAGGAACGACCACTAGAAATAGCGCCTTACCAAAACCCCCACCCGCCGTTGTGGAGGCCAGGCACCCTATCGACAGCGGCGAAACTGGGTGTAAGCACAATAATTCCCGGGCCGATGAAACTAATCCCGGAACGCGTCGCTGCCTACCGTGAGGAGCAAAACGGAGACGGAGCTGGAGGACACCCACCAATTCTTTCGACACTACGAAGAGTGGTTGTCGCCTCAACCCACCGGCAGGCGACCGAGATCGCCACCAGGGCCTGGAAACACTTTGATGCAAACCTCACGAAGCTATTTCGTCAGTACGACATGTGGCCGCCCACAATGGTCCCAAGTTTCCTGGGGGACGTCGACAAAGCCTTTGAGACTGAGTCCCTCATTGCAGGTACACCTACACAGGTATCCGAATACTTCGATCAATTCGAACAAGAATCAGGTTTAGAACACGTGACGATCTGTCCAGCCTTCGGCAATGTGAGCGGCGCCGAAGCCCGGGCCACGCTAGATCTCTTCTGTGAAGCAGTCTTGACTAGCTGAAGGCCACGGTCCGAGATCCTTAAGAGCTGAGACAGTTCGTAGGCGTCGATCGATACAGGCGGAAGGTGCACGGGGTGCCCCCGACTAAACGCTGGTGTGATCTGGTCTTGTGCAGTGCGGTGTTAGGGAATTTGCTCGGAAAACCGCTGAAGGCGGGGCAAAGCCCCGCCTTCAAGACGATTTACTTACGCTCCCCGAAGGGAACGTCTAAGCATTGGCTTTAGCCAGCTGCACGAGCGGCATCAAGCCAGCCGTCGACAGTTGCGCGGTTGCCAGCAATCCAGTCAGCTGCAAGATCCTTGGGATCTGAACCTGCTGCCTGGGCAACGTTTGCTACAGAAACATCCATTACTGAAAGCTTAATGTCAGTAAGAAGCTGCTTGGCTGCAGGATTAGCGTCCATGAAGTCATTGTTCGCCGCTGCCTTAATGTCGGCGGCTGCCCAACCAATTGGGCAGAGTCCGTCGGCTGAACGTGCAGGGCACATGTCCTCGCCGATCGCAGCGGTTCCTGGGCGCTGGTCCCATGTCTCTCCGTTGTCTTGACCGTCTGGGTTGGAGTCATCAAGGATGTACTCCATACCGATCCAGTAAGCATTGTCACCAGGTCGAATCTGCGTGATGTAAGCAGAAGGCGTCCATGTGTAGGCGACCACGGGGATGCCTTCGTTGACCATGTCGACAGCTTGTGCCCACATGGCGTCATATCCGGCTTTCACCTGAACGAGGTGCTTGTAGCCGCCGCCAACGAGCATCGAGTTGATGATGTTGTCACAGGTCCAGTCTTCTGGGCAACCCATGATGTCGACCATTCCGTTGCCAGGATTGGCATCGGTAGCGTCGTACGCAGCAATAGCGTCAGCGTTGTTGTCAAGGTCCTCAAGGGTCCAAACTTCGTACTCTTCAGCAAAGCCCTTTGTCACAAGGAAGCCTTGAAGGCCGCCGGCCATCATTTCTTCACCGACAACTGTTACGTGGTCTCCGACGAGTGAACCGTCAGTCATTTCTCCATTGAGCCAGCTTTGGTGACCTGGCATCCAGGAGTTCGCCCAGAAGTCCATATCGCCTGCAGCCATTGCCATAAATGCTTGTTGCGGACCTAGTTCCATGTCGGCGGATTCCGATACGGTGAAGCCG
This sequence comes from Acidimicrobiaceae bacterium, assembly GCA_002722565.1. GTDB lineage: Bacteria > Actinomycetota > Acidimicrobiia > Acidimicrobiales > Poriferisodalaceae > MedAcidi-G3. The sequence continues at coordinate 299,376 of PBMG01000001.1, read as the reverse complement.
AGTTCCCTCAGGAGAGCGGTGTAGATCTCCGCTTGTACGTAGCCAGTGCTCCAGTTAGCGCGACCAGAAGTAACGCTGACTCCCTCGCCTGGGGTCATGCTCATTGCAGCCTCGGTTGTTGCAGGCGCTGCAGCCTCTGAAGAACTGCCGGAACTTGAATCGTCATCGCTGCCGCAAGCAGCCAGGATTAGAAGCGCAGCTGCTGCTACCGCTAGCACGCGCGTGAGTGATTTCTTGTTCATAAATGGGGCCCTCCCTAGAGTCCCTGTTGACGCGCGCCGTGGTTAGTGCCCAGGCACGCCACGAAGGAGGTTAGTCGGTCTTCGCTCTGTAGTGGCACTTTCGGCCCTGTAGGCCGGCTTTTGTAGCAGATTTGTTACGTGAAAGGGCCAACGATTCCTAACTGTAGACCTGTTTACGGTCGAATTCCGAGAGCGTTCCTCGAGCACTCGCTGCCGTCGTAACACCAGCAAAGAGCAGGAAGACTGCACCGACACCGGAAACGAGGTTTGTTTCAGCAACTCTTGAGATGCTCCCGATCCATGCGATGCCAAGCAGGAGTAGGCCGAGACCCAGGCCACAGACGATGGAAGACCATTTGTACAAAAACAAGTCGTCTTGCGACAAGAATCCTGACGCAGGGACAGCCGCGGCTAACGCTACAAGACCAAGGAATAGGGCAACCCATCCGAGCCCTGCTCCCTCATCGGTGTAACCGTCGTGGATGATGTCACCCGTTCGTTGCGCATAGGCAATTAGGGCAGTGTATTCGGCTGCCAATGATCCCACTTTGGCAAGGTCTCCGGCCGCCTCAGCGATGTTGCTCTGATCTTCGAGGACGTCCAACTGCGACTGTAACTCGGGTCCGATGACTGATTCGGCCCGAGTGTCAAAGGTCCATCCGGAGTAACCGGCGATCACAATAAGAAGCAAAGCAAATGCGGTACCAAACATGCGACCCCAGTTGACACCTGACGCCAGCGGCCGTCTGGCTCCCATTGGTGCATTCCATACCCACACCACCGTTGACGCAGCCATTAGCAGGCATCCCACAAGTGTTATATATACGCCCGATGAGCGCTGGAAACCGGATGCCGTATCGGGGGCGTTAGCTAGTAGAGCGCATAATGCCGTTACGGCTGCTGCCAGACTAAATACTGTGGCCCCGTCTGGTCCGAGCCAACGGTTTCGTTGACCAGCAAAAAGGGCTGTCGAGTACAACGAGGCGCCTACTGCGATGACGCATAAAACGATGATGATTCCGAACCATGAGCCACCCGATGCAGAGAGACCGTTGAAGCTTTGCCTACCGAGGTCGTTGTCTACGAAACGCCCATATGCAGAAATGTGGCCACTGCCGCTGTTCCATGGAAGGAGGGTTCCAAGGAAGGCGATGAGTGTTCCTAGGCCGGCAGCGGCCATCGCCAGGCGCTCGCGACTTCCGAGCGGCTCGAATTTAGCTTCGTCTGGCTCGTCAGCCACAGCTGGCTTGGCCATCGAATCCTCTGTGCTGGCGGGTAACAAGACTTCTGGAGTCCGAGTGTTCTTCCAGGCTGTAGCCATTCTGCTGAAGAGTCCGGCCTTGTCTGAGTCATCGGGTTGAGTTAGGCGATCTAACACAACAGCCACGATGAAGAAAGCGAGCCCGCCCGACCCTGCAAGAGCGATGTCTTGATTAGCGATGGCACGATAAAGGAGTCTGCCTAGGCCTCCGGCGCCCATAATGGCGGCGATGCCGAGCATGGAAATAGCGAGAAGTAATGTTTGGTTGACTCCAGTCATTAACGCGGCTCTGGCCAGCGGGAGTTGAACGTCTGTCAGGACGCGGCGTTCAGATGCGCCGTAGGCACGCGCCGCTTCAACGACATCCTCAGGCACCTGTCTTATCCCCAAATTGGTAAGGCGGATAAGGGGAGGCAACGCGAACACCATCGTCACCATCGTCGCTGAAACAAACCCAACGCCAAAGAAGAAAACAAAGGGCAACATGTATACGAAGGAATGAACCACTTGCATCGCATCCAGCAGCGGCCGAACTACGCGCCACACTCCATCCATGCGGCCGCATGCGACGCCTGTTGGAATACCAATAATTACACACAGAATGACGGCTACCGCGATGAAGCCAATAGTCCGTGCGGTCTCTTTCCAGTATTCCTCTCCCAAGAGGCCACAGATAGTTAGGCCGAGAAATGACCCAACACCGACCTTTAGACCACGAAACACCCATCCTGCTATAAGCGTGGCGAGACAAATGGTCATCCAAGACAGTCCCAGCAGCCAGTCGTCGACGACAACATCAAGCATCGTTTGGAATGGCCATTTGATAACAGCCAAGGTTTCTTTCATGTTGAGGTCAACCCAGACAGTGATCTGCTCGACCCAATCTCCGACCGGGATCTGCCATTTATCCAAGATCGTGTTTTTGCGTTGATCCCAGTCGCCAATGCTGCGGTACCAAATGACAGCCAAAAGGCCTACGCCACCCCCAACAGCAGTCACAACCCTACGTCTTCTCGCCGAACTCAACAGAACAAGTATCGGTATAGCGAAGACGCCTACGAGAGCTAAGAATTCCATGGCAGAAGCAACAGCGTCTGCTACTTGATCGCCCTTTTCGAGATCTGTTACCTTGCCCACCGCACGGTCGACAAAGTGACCAGTTGACTCTGCGAAGAGATTCATCACATGTACACCTCTCGTTCAAATGCGTCAGAGAGAGCCTCAACGCGTCCAAGTTCCTCGAGAACAGCGGTGGGGTCTATTCTTCCTATCAGCAGCCCGTTTTCATCACAGCAGGCAATAGGTAAACCCCTTCCGGCTTCTGCGTAAAGTTCATTTAAGGTCTGACTTGGATCCGCAACTGGAACGTCGGTTCTAACGGCGCTTTGCAAGCTTTGGGTGCCTTGTTTCGCAACGCGTTCCAAGTCACTCCTTGTCAGCAGACCCACGCACTTGCCGGAGTCGTCCACTACAAGGCGTTCAGCTGACTCGTTAAGGGCTGCAAGCGCTTGATCGAATGCGGTCTCTATATGAATTGGCTCGGCAGGAACCATTACTTCTTCGACCTTGATTACTCGACCCTGGTCTACGTCTTGTACGAATTCAGCGACATAACCCGTCGCCGGTTGGGTGAGGATTTCTTCCGGAGTGCCGATCTGAACGACCACTCCGTCCTTCATAATGCAGACGCGGTCTCCGATTCTCAGGGCCTCGTTCAAATCATGTGTGATGAACAAGATGGTCTTGTGAACTTCTGACTGGATGGCCATCAACTCATCCTGCATTTGCCTTCGAATCAGCGGGTCTAGGGCACTAAACGCCTCGTCCATAAGAAGGATGTCAGGATCAGAGGCGAGGGCGCGGGCAAGTCCGACGCGTTGCTGCATGCCGCCAGAGAGTTGGCTCGGTACGTTATCGGCGTAAGGCTGTAGCCCTACGAGTTGAAGCGCACGCATCGCAGCTGCGTCACGCTCCGACCGATTGACTTTTTGAACCTTAAGGCCGTACGAAACGTTGTCTATGACGTTGCGATGTGGAAAAAGTGCGAAGTGCTGGAAAACCATGCCCATTTTTTCGCGACGGAAGGCTTGGAGTTCCTTGCCTTCTAGTTGTTGCACGTCCACGCCGTCCACCAGAACTTGCCCGGAGGTGACGTCGTGAAGCTTATTTACAGTACGAATTGCTGTGGACTTACCTGAGCCGGATAGGCCCATCACAACAAAAATTTCCCCTTTTTTAACCGAGAAAGAGACATCGCTTAGGCCGACGACATGCCCCGACTGCTTCTGGACTTCATTCTTATGAACCCCCGCCTTTGCGAGGTCGAATGCTCTGCCGCGCGGCTGCGGGCCGAAAATTTTAAAGACTTCTTCAAGTCGAATTATTTCCTCATTGTCCGGCATTGGGGTCTCATGGCCTTTCTGTCGGGCGGCCCTAGCGTCCAACGGCCGCAAAGGGGCAGAGCCAACATAACAGTGGCAGAGGCACCACTGGTTCATGCTCCACATCTGAAGCGTCGATGATGCCTGCCTCAGGGCTACATCTGAAGTTCGAATCTGTGACCTGGTGCATTATGGCGAGTCTCCGTCAAGGGCAGCGACGGCTAGCTTTGTTAGTTCGAACGCTTGTGTGTCGAAACAAACTAGGGCGATGTCTTGCATATTGTGTGTCCCTGCTTTGGCCTGCAACCAACTCGCCACCGCTGAAACTGCGGCTGGGGCAGCTAGCTCCTTTGGGAAGCCGTATACGCCGGTGCTGATAGCCGAGAACGCCACGGTGCTCGCGGTTACACTCGCAGCGATATCAAGCGAAGAGTGATAGCAGCGAGTCAAGAGTTCCGTGGCTTCCGCTGGGCCGTGAAGGTCCCAGATGGGTCCAACGGTATGAACAATCCATGTGGCCTTTAGTCGGCCGCCACTGGTTACGACCGCGTTGCCGGTTGTGCAGGGTCCGTCTCGTTTGAAAACTTCTTGGCATTCCTCGATCAAGCCCGGACCCGCAGCGGCATGAATCGCCCCATCCACGCCTCCTCCGCCGGAAAGACCGCTGTTGGCGGCGTTGACGATGACGTCGACATCCATGGTGGTTATGTCACATTTAATGACGGAGATCTGGGTGCTTTGACTCGCGTCAGGCAAGTGCGAAACCCTCGTAATTATTGTCTGCTACTTGTTGGCACCGCTCGGCGTATGGCGGGTAGCCAATCAAGGGCATGAAAACCCTCGTCTTGCCGGGAATGTTTGCGCCCAGATACCAAGAATTGCAAGTGGGGTAGAGAGTTTGGTTAGCGATGCGGTTCACATGGTCAACCCACGAATCAGCCGCCTGCGGCGACGCTTCTATTGTTTTGATGCCTTTTTGGCGGAGTGCGACTAAGCAATCCCTGATCCACTCAACGTGCTGCTCAATCGCCATGATCATGTTTGTGAGCACAGATGGACTTCCGGGGCCAGTGACGGTAAAGAGATTGGGAAATTCGGGAATACTTAAGCCCAAATAGTTACGGGGGCCGGCGGACCAGGCGTTACTAAGCGTTGACCCGCCTTTGCCGGTGATATTCATGTTCAGGAGGGCACCGGTCATGGCATCGAATCCAGTAGCCAAGATAAGTACATCGAACTCAAAATCCCGACCCGCTGCCCTGACCCCGTCGCTGGTAATGGCCTCAATACCCTCTGAGGAGATGTCCACCAGCTCGACGTGAGGCAAATTGAAGGTTTCGTAATAGCCAGTGTCGAGACACGGGCGTTTACACGCGATTGTGTTGGTTGGAGCCAACAACTGGGCAGTAGCTGCGTCATCAACGAGATCGACGATTTGACTACGCACATATTCAGCGACCCTCTCATTGGAAGTTGGGTCGATCCCGATGTCCGCGTACGCCCGGTAGAAGCCAAATCCGCCTTCCTCCCAGCGTTCGTCCATTCGATTCTTGAACTCCAGCGGATCAGCGTCTTTCGCTGAATCCTCATTCGGCGGAAAGACAGATAGAATTCCCGACCGCTCCTCCTGGGCCGCTTGCCTGAGAGCTTCATAGTTCTGCTTAGTAGCGGTCTGGACCCTGGGATCCAAAGGTTCGTTGCGAGCTGGTACGGAATAGTTGGGCGTCCGCTGGAATACAGACAGATGAGCGGCTTGAGCGGCTATGACAGGTATCGCTTGGACGGCCGAAGATCCAGTTCCAATGATTCCCACCCGTTGGCCTGTGAAATCGACCGGTTCATGCGGCCATTGGCCGGTGTGTAACACGTCGCCTGTGAAGTTTGATAAGCCATCGAACTTAGGCAGGTTCGTTGTGGAGAGACACCCTGTTGCTGCAACTAGAAACTGGGCTTCGTAGACGCCCTGGCTTGTTTCAACACGCCACCGGCCTGAGTCTTCGTTGAAAGTGGCTGCTTCGACGTTGGTATCGAACGCGATCAATGACGAAAGATCGAATCTGTCGGCTACATGTTCGGCGTATTCAAGAATTTCAGGCTGGGCAGCGTATCGCTCGCTCCATTCCCATTCCTGCTGCAATTCATCATCGAACGAGTACGAGTACTGAAGACTTTCGACGTCACACCGAGCTCCCGGATAGCGGTTCCAAAACCAAGTTCCACCGACCCCACTCGCTCTTTCAACGCCTTTTACGTGGAATCCTTCCTGCCTCAACAAATACAGGGCATACAAGCCACCGAAACCTGCGCCGACTACGAGAACGTCACACTCTTCAACCAGCCTCATCACATAGCCTCCCTCTCTGAGTCCAAAATAGCTTGTCAAGACATCGAAGGTATTGTTGCGTAAATCATTAAAGCCGACGGCCTCTATTCTCTAACGCTCTAACAAGGGGCCTAACATCCGAACCTGATCACGTTGGGGAAAACATGACTTACGAACGAATTCAATATGAGACACCAGTAGCTGGCGTTGCGCGGATCACGCTAACCCGATCAGAGGCAGCGAACGCCCAGGACTATTTGATGCTGTCCGAGTTGAACTCAGCCTTCGATGAAGCCGCGGCCGACCACTCAATCCGTGTAATTGTTCTGGCAGCTGAAGGCAAACATTTCTCCTCCGGCCATGACCTGGCCGCCCCGGAACCCAATATGCAAGATTTCCCAACGGTCGGAACCCAATGCCATTTCGACGCCGAGGGAACCGAGGGTTACATGGCACGTGAAGCAGAAATGTACCTAGGTCTTTGTTGGAGATGGCGAAACCTAGCGAAACCCACAATTGCGCAGGTCCAAGGAAAGGTCATAGCCGGCGGTTTGATGCTCGTGTGGCCTATGGATCTCATAGTTGCCTCCGAAGACGCGACCTTTAGTGATCCGGTGGTCGCCTTCAACGTTAACGGCGTTGAGTATTTCGCTCACCCGTTCGAAGCAGGCACTCGCCTGGCTAAAGAAATGTTGTTCACAGGCAGGTCCTTAGGAGCCGAAGAGTTATTGGATCGTGGAATGGTCAATAAGGTGGTGCCGCGAGAACAACTCGAAGAAGCGACCCTGGACCTTGCGGCTCATATTGCCAAGAGGCCAATGTTTGGCCTGACTTTGGCGAAGCAAAGCGTCAACCAAGCAGTGGATGCGATGGGTATGTACAGCGCTCTGCAGGCTGCCTTCAGTCTCCATCATGTAGGCCATAGCCACAACATGGAGGTCCACGGCAGGCGCATAGACCCCTCTGGCATTGATGTAATTAGGTCAGAGGCGTGACGGACCCTTGTGACTTAACTGCGGTAGAGGCGAGGCAGGCGATCCTTGACAAAGCCTTGTCTCCGGTTGAACTGGTGGACTCGTGTCTTGAACGTATCGAGGAGCTCAATCCGACCCTGAACGCGGTTGTGACGGTTGCTAAGGAGTCCGCTCAAGAAGAAGCCCTGCGTGCTGAAAAGGATTTACAACGAGGGCTGGGAGACGGGCTTCTGCACGGCTTACCTGTCGCTATTAAGGATCTGCAGGACACGAAAGGCATTGCCACTACCTACGGGACGGCCTTCTACAAGAACCATGTACCTAAACGTGATGCTGGAATCGTCGCTCGGGTTCGCGCCGCTGGAGGGATCATCATCGGCAAGACAAACATCCCAGAGATGAGCATCGGGGCGAATACGGTCAACCGTCTATTTGGTGCAACCGGCAATCCCTATGCTCCCCATTTGACCTGCGGCGGTTCGTCGGGTGGGTCTGCAGTTGCAGTGGCTACCGGTATGGCGACGTTAGCCACCGGATCAGATCATGGAGGTAGCCTCCGAATTCCAGCGTGCTTCAGCGGAATTGTCGGCCACAGGGCAACCCCAGGCACCGTTCCTCATGAGGGTCGAACAATTACTCAAACCAACTACAGCCTTCAAGGCCCAATGGCTAGGACCGTCGGCGATGTTGGCTTACTGTTGGCTGCAATCTCTACGCGCGATCGGTCAAGTCAGCTTGATCCGATGAGTTTTCCTCTCGATACCAACTCCTACTTGAATTTAGAACCGCCGTCGATCAGAGGGCTGAAGTTTGGAGTCACGTATGATTTCGGTGGCCTTTTGGTCTCAGAGCACGTCCGTCGGGAGTTCGAAGCGCGCGTTAGCTACCTCAAAAGCTGTGGTGCGGAGATTGTGGATCTATCGATTGACCTTACCGATGCCGTTGAGGTTGATTGGCAACTCAGAGCGGACATTTTCGCAACTCAATACCATCGTGAGATTGATGGATTTGACGAAACGTTCAATCCAAACGTCTTCAGTAGCTATGAGACGGCTCTCGCTACCACGGTTTTAGATATCGCTCGCGCCCGAAGAAAACAGATAGATCTTTTCCGTGCCTTCGCCGCTCTCTTCGATGAGGTTGATGCGGTGCTTTGCCCAGGCGTTAGTGTCGGACCGTTCCCTTGGTCCGACTTGCACCCACTGGAAGTCGACGGGGTTCCTGTCGAGAACTACATGGCCTGGCTCGGGCTTACCAGTTGTTTGACTGTTGTGGGTCACCCAGTGCTGGCCCTCCCGGCCGGACTAGACGCGGACGGGATGCCTTTCGGTATCCAGTGTGTGGGACCGATGTACCAAGATTCGTCGCTTTTGGCTATGGCGACGTGTCTTGAGAACGCCTTTAGGGCTGACCCCACGTACGCCGTTCCGCGCCCAAACTCCGAACTTATCTGCTCAGTAGACCCGGGTTGTCGAGATCTTGGGCGAGCAGCTGCCGTTGCGGCAGCTAGGGCTGACCAATAGGGGCACCCTCGGCTTCCGATTGAAGGCTCGCTTCGATGAATAACGGGCGACCTTCGACGTCAACCTCTCTTACGGTCCAACGATGATCGATCGTGAACTTCGCTGCACCTGCAAAATGCATTCTGCGTGCCAGGTCGCCCTCCGCCTCCTTTTCTGCAAAGGCTTGGGCCAGGTGAAAGTCGTAAAAGGTTTGAGGTTCGGTGACGTGAACCCGAAATAGCCCTCTTCGTGGGGCGCTGACCATGGTGTTGCTGCTGACGATAATCGAACCTATGGCAGCACCATACGCGTTGGCCACATCGAAATTCGTTGGTGCCGTGCAGGTGGTCTTCAAATAGTGACTTAGTTCTTCGTGGTAGATGGGCGCCGCGGCGCCAACACAAATTAAAGGTTCTTTGACCGAAAGAGCGATCTCTAAAAGCTGATTATCGACAGCGGAGGTGGTCAGGCTCTTTAGCGCCTGGATTGTTGAATTGAGTTCGGGAGACGGTAGACCATCGTGGTCCGCGCCGGCAGTGAGGACCGCTGTTCCTATGCCCTGTGCTAACGAACTAAGCACTTTAGCGGCTAAGAGCGAGCCACTGTCAGCAAGGGGAACCCCTACATGGTCCAGTTGGCCAGCCAGGATCTCGGCCCCCCGTTTTGATGCAAGCGGGTCGAAGCGCTCATCAATTCCTAATACATGCGCCGCGTCGGTCGGTGTGAAAGCCGTAAGACCTAAAATGCCTATGCCGACCATTCGATCAGTGGCGTTACGCTCTAAGCCCGAGCTGGCCAGGTCTTCTAAGCTGATCCCTTCTGGGAAGTTGCAAGCTGCGTCAAAGACCTTCGCCTCAGCTGAAGACTGAGGCGTCCAGCTGTGCTCGTTATCTTGAACCCAAAGGTAAATACCGTCGCTTTCATTTCGCACTGGTCTGGAGAGTTGGGCTTCTAGCATCCCCAATAGTTGGGGCCTTTCGGTGCTGGCGAGAGCTAGCGGGGTGACGCGGCGCGGGCCTATAGAGAGCGGGTTACTTCGCAAGGGCGTATGGCGAACGTGGCTGTCCCCTCCGATTCCTTCAGTGTGGACGCGGATAGCGCTGACCATAGTTTCGTATCCGGCTACCTTGGCGCCACCGGTTCGAGATGCAGGCTTACCCTCCCGAATCACGGCAATATCAGTGGTGGTTCCTCCGACATCGACAATGACACCATCCCTTACTCCGCTCAAAGCGGCCGCACCTGCAGCGCTTGCTGCAGGTCCCGACAGGATCGTTTCGATTGGACGTGACTTAACAAAGTCAGAGGACACGAGGGAGCCGTCACCCCTCACTACCATTAGCTGGGTTCTTATCCCAAGCCCGGCCATGGAGTTCTCAACCGCAACGATCATCTCTCGCACAAGCGGCAGTAAACGGGCATTCAATAACGCTGTTACCGAACGTTTCGCAGCGTCCAGCTGGCCGGATAGCTCGTGGCTCAGGGTCGTGGGCTTGCCGGTTGTCTCTTCGATTGCTGCTGCCACTGCAAGTTCATGTTCTGGATTGCGAACACTGAACGCACCCACGACAGCGTAAGCTTCCAAGTTCTCGTCGTTCTCCGTCAACCAATTTTGGAGCGGGCTGAGATCTAAGGGAACACTTTCCAATCCGTACGGTGAATGGCCGCCGGCTAGACGTAGCAGAGGGTTTTCCTCAGTCAGGGCAGCCAACCCCCTTCTTTCGGTCACGCCTGGCTCAAGGCCGATAGCAATGAGTCCAGCTGGCCTACCTCCTCCTTCCACGAGGGCATTGGTGGCAAGGGTTGTGGAGACGCAAACCAAATGGATGTCTGGAGCATCAACAGAGGCCTTAAGTAGAACGGCCTTTAACGCCGCAGAGACGCAGGCGCCCAAATCTTCATGAGTGGTCCGTACTTTCACTTTGGCGACGATCTCATCTGCGTCTCGGGCGTAGACAACCGCGTCGGTGTAGGTGCCGCCGGTATCAATTCCGATTACGAGTGGGTGAGGTGCTGTCACGTTCGGAGATTTTGCCACCGTATTGAGCTGAATGGCCACTAAATCTCCGGTAAGGGATTGGCCGGCTATTGTCTGCAGATGCTTTTGGAAGGTATACGTATCCTCGACTTCACCCAATATCTATCTGGTCCGAGTGCCACTCGAATGCTCGCTGAACTGGGAGCTGATGTCATCAAGGTGGAATACGGTCCCAAGGGAGACCCAAGTCGTACCCTGCCATTCGTCTCATCTAACGGATCCTCTTCGTACTACACCCAGCAAAATCGCGGCAAACGTTCGGTATGTCTTGACCTTGGCTCGACAGAGGGCTGTGAGGTCGCTCGACAGCTAGCTGTCGAGTGTCATGTCGTGGTCGAGAATTTCGGGCCGGGCGTCCTGGAACGACGAGGGTTAGATTGGGTCACTCTTAGCCGGGAAAACCAGGGTCTAATCATGGCGTCGATATCGGCCTTTGGTAAATCGGGCCCTTTAGCGCACTTGCAAGGATTCGACTTAATAGGACAAGCCCTATCTGGGATGATGCACCTAACGGGAGAACCCGAAGGGGCGCCGCAGTTCACAGGCTCCCCGATATCGGATTGTGCTGCCGGCCAAATGCTATTCGGAGCGATTGGGCACGCTCTTTTCCATCAGCAACGGACCGGCGAAGGGCAATACCTCGAAGTTACCTTGGTGGATCCGCTCTTCGCGATGCACTCAATTGCCGTCCAAGGCCACAGCGCGAGCGGCGGCACCTGGAGTCAAGAACGGTCCGGTAGGCAGTTCAGCATTGTGGTTCCATCGGGCACTTACAGAGGTCCACAGGGATGGATCGTTCTTCAGGTATTGGAACCTCAGTGGCAAAGACTGTGCGACGCGATGGGGGCCAGTCAGCTCGGCCTAGATTCACGGTTCGCCACTGCTGAAGCTCGAGTCGATAACGCGAAGGAGTTACTGGAACTTGTCGAGGCGTGGATGCAAACCTTCGAGAGCGACGCTGCACTTCTTGCTCATTTAGAAAACGAGAGGATCCCAGCTGCCCCGGTCCTCAGTCCTGAAGAAGCAATGGTTCACCCACACTTCACGGAGAGGGGCATGGTCCGCCGAGTGGAGGACCCGAATTTTGGAGAAATTACAGTAACTGGTTTGCCGGCCAAGTTCAGTTCGGTGCCGATACCGGACACCGAACCCTTGGCGCCCTTGCTGGGTCAACATAATCAACAAGTGCTATCGGAGGTGTTGGGTATGTCGGACAAAGCCATAGCTGACTTCGAAGACGCAAACATATTGTTCTCGGAATCGGCAGGCTCGTCAGAGTGAGGTGACACCCGCCGTCATATGAGTAATGATCGTGGAGTACCGAGAAAAATAATTTCATTACAAGCAGGAGAGTTAACGATGCCGGTCGCTTCAGTAAACAAGATGGTGGAGTCCGCTAAAGCCGAAATCGACAATATTTCACCAGAGGAAGCAGCGCGGAGAGCCGCGGAGGAAGGTGCGTTGATCGTCGACATTCGCGATGTGCGTGAAATGCAGCGAGATGGCGCAATACCAGGAGCAATGCACGCTCCAAGAGGAATGCTTGAGTTTTGGGTCTCGCCTGATTCGCCCTATACAAAGGAAATCTTCGGCGAGGATCGGGAATTTGTTCTGTGCTGCGCTGGGGGAATGCGATCTGCCCTGTCCGCAAAGACGTTAAAGGATATGGGGATGGAAAAGATTAGTCATATTGAGACTGGTTTCGGAGGGTGGCGAGCCGATGAGATGCCGATCGAGTCGTACGAGGACTGGAAAGCTAGTCGGGGCTGAGTGGCCGTCGAGATACTCAATCAGATCTTTAACCTTCATCAAATGCCGATGGACCAAGAAACAGACTCAAGCAAGTTAATAACGGGCTACTGCGAGCCATGGTCCCTTCGCGCCGGCGAAGAAATTGCATGGTTTGGTTCTAGCCATGCCACCACTGATGGTGTTCTAGAAGTTGTTCGGCTTGATTGTGGCGACCCGACTCGCACCGGCCCGGGTTTTGCTGAGGTGCTGGTAGAGGAAGTTGAACCCCGCGCCGTTGAATTGTCGCCTCAAGCCCTTTACCCAGGTTCCTACGCTGAGAGTTTCGTTCCGGCCGGTGAGGTCAGCCGGCTGGAAGTCAGCCTTTGGTTCCAGCCAACTTTGCTTAAACGCGATGGTGTGATCTTCTCCCTGAGCTCGGCGGAATCAGTGGTCGAAGTCGCTAATCGCAGCGTGGAGCTCGTCGGTCGTTTTGGTGGAGAGGAGTTAGTGATTCGGGATCGTCCCTTGGAACGAAATCGCTGGTATTTCTTGCGCCTCAAAATCGACCTCGAAACAGCTTCGGCCAACGTCGAGGTTTCTGCTCCGACTACCGCGTCTCCAGGGCGGGACTTGCTTCAAACTGGCGAAGACAACTCTTCGTGTCCGATATCACTTGGCCCGTTTGGTGACCTGACGTTCCGTTTAGCCGCGGGGGCCATCGAGGGCAGATGGGATGGTCGCATAGCAGCTCCGAAGTTAGTGGTCGATGACTCTCATTATGAGTGGGAGTTTGAAGGAGACATGGAAGGTGCGGTGGTGGAACCGGCTGCCGGGAATGTCAACTTAGAGCTTTTTCAACTGCCCACTCGCGGTGTCACTGGACCGACGTGGTCGGGGGAACACCAGCGATGGAGCGACGATCCGAAACAGTGGAATGCAATACATTTCCATCATGATGATCTTTACGACGCCGGCTGGGAGGCAACGGCCAAGCTTCGTTTACCTGAGGAACTCAAAAGCGGTATCTACTGCCTTCGATTTGAGTCAGAGCTGGGAGTAGACAGAGTTCCCTTCTTCGTTCGCCCTGCTGAGGGTGCCCCAACAGCCGATGTGGCACTTTTGATGCCGACTTGCACTTACATGGCTTACGCCAACCACAGGATGCTGATTGAGGGAGCGGACTTCGTTGGAGCTCGCTCGAACCTTCGACCAGAGCATCAATACCTTGTCGATCACCCCGAGGTAGGGCTCAGCCACTACGAAAAGCATCCGGATGGTAGTGGGGTGATGTTCAGCTCGCGACGACGCCCTGTCTTGCAAGTTCGACCGGGGGCCGATGGTTGGAATTTCACGCCAGATACTGATATTCACGCATTTCTGAGGGATGCAGAGGCTAATCACGATGTGATTAGTGATGATGACGTTCATTTCGATGGTTACGCAGCTCTGGCGCCCTATCGCGTTATCGTCACCGGGTCTCATCCCGAGTATTGGTCGACAGAAATGCTTGACGCGTTGGACGAGTGGCAACGCAAGGGCGGACGTCTCATGTACCTGGGAGGTAACGGTTTTTATTGGCGGGTTTCGTTTAGTGACTCCTGGCCGGGCGCGATTGAGTTGCGTCGTGCTGAAGATGGCGTCAGGAACTGGCAGACCGGGGACGGTGAGAATTACCACGCTTGGGGGGGAGAATATGGTGGTCTCTGGCGGCGAAACGGGCGCGCACCTAACCAACTCGTCGGCATAGGGTTTGCCGCCCAAGGATTCGAGAAGGCCACTTTCTATCAGGTGGCACAAGGTGCCCGGGGCTCGAGGGCATCCTGGATTCTGGCTGGGATAGAAGATGACGCCGTGGGAACATCGGGTCTTGGTGGAGGCGCAGCTGGGCAGGAAGTTGACCGATACGACCAAAGACTCGGGTCACCCAGCCATGCGGTGATCATTGCCTCAGCGACTCAGTTTGGTCCAGATATGTTGCGAACGAAGGAAGAATTTGAGGGCACCGTTGCGTTCCCTAGCCCAGACCCGTATGTGCGAGCTGACATTGTGTTCTTCGAAACTCCGAACGGTGGGGCGGTATTCAGTGTCGGTTCAATTTCCTGGTTCGGAGCGTTGGCGCGTAACGGGTACGACAATGACGTCGCTCAAATGACCAAGAACGTTCTCGAACGGTTTTTGGATCCCGAACCATTCGACTTGCCAGGAACTACAGGTTCTTAACTGTCTTTGATTGACGCTAGTAGGTCGGCTACTCGATTATCAGTAGGGAAGTAGCCATCGGGAAGTTCGAATGTGGGCTCAGCTGGAGCAGGTTCTTCTGCGGGGACGGTAATGGGTTCTTCGCTCTGCGCTTCCTGCACGTCGGCTGAGGGCGGCTCGTCTGGGACCTCGGCATCAACATCGACGCCTGCTGCCTTTCGTGCCTCTCGGGATTTGGCCGTAAGAGCGGCTAACCGCGGATCCTCGGAACCTGCAGCGGAGGAGGCGGGAGATGATTGCTGTGGTGTCGTAGCGCTCGTCTCGGGAGCGGTTGTGGGGGCGTCGGGTGTGGGGGCGGGAGCGGGGGCTGCGGCTACCGGCACGGCTGGCGCTGACGGAGTGTTTGGCACTGCTTGAAGTGGAGCAATTTGTTGTTCTTTGATGAACTCCCAGGCGGCCGGAGACACCAATTTGCTCTCCGCGACAGACAAGGCGTTGATTCCGTTCTCGAACTGAACCCGATACCTGACCGTCTTGATACCGATAGCTCTGCCCACTCGGCCGGCGGTTCCGGCAGTGACTCCGGGGAGGTCGTCTATCACAATTACTCGAGCGCCCTTCTTGAGGGCTGAGCTTTCAGGTGCCATAGCTCAGATCGTAGACCTAGAAGTTGGGTAGATGACACTTATAACGTGATTTAGTGGCCCAGAGATGACTGAGGGAGGCCCTTGTCGAGTTCCTTTGAGAACTGGACAACAATATCAGCGGCTCTTAGACGCGGACCCTAAGCTCTGCGTCGCAGTTGAAAGGATCCTGGATGTCACGAGCGTTGGTCGTTGGGGGAACCGGTCCGACAGGACCTCATGTAGTTAATGGCCTGATCGAACGGGGCTACACAGTATCCATCCTGCATACCGGGGCCCACGAATCCCCTCAGATACCTGCCAGCGTTAAGCACATTCATACGGATCCGTTTGATATTGAAAAGGTAAAGGTCGCACTTGAGGGCTCAAACTATGACCTTGTGGTCGTCATGTACGGCCGGCTCCGTGAATTGGCACAGCTCTTAGTCGGACGAGCAGGACAGTTCGTCAGTGTCGGGGGAGTTCCTGCCTACACGGGGTGGGGTGACGCCGACGCGCTCTGGCCCGCAGGGATGAGGGTGCCAACCCGTGAAACATCCCGATTGGTCGTGAACGAGGGACCCGAATTTCCCGTTAACCGAAAGGTGGCCAACATCGGACGGACCGAAGTTGCGGTATTTGAGAGTCATCCAACAGCATCGCACCTGCGGTACCCATGGATCTACGGACCCGGCCAGGTTGCGAGTCTCGAACATTCAATTGTCCGTCGCGTCCTGGATGGTCGTAAACATCTAATCCTCCCTGACGGCGGTATGAGCCTGCAATCTCGCGCCTATTCAATAAACGCAGCACACTTGCTTCTGACAATCGTGGATAATCCTAAAATCGCTGCAGGCGAGGTTTATAACGCGTCAGACGAATGGACGCCAACTTTGTTGCAGTGGGCTGAAATTATTGCCAGTGCGTTGGGTCACCAATTTGAGATCGTGAGTATGCCTTGGGAATACGCGACTCTTGCGCAAAGGTTGACGGTACGCGGCACACCGCATCATCGAGTGACCTCATGTGAAAAGGCGATGTTTGAGCTGGGCTATCGAGACCTAGTAGATCCAGTTGACGGCTTGGCCGTTACCGCCCGTCACTTAGCCGAACATCCTTTAGAACCAGGCGGACCTGAGGAGCGGTCACTCTCTGACCTATTTGACTATGACGGTGAAGACCGACTCATCGAAGTCTGGGCTGATGCAATGCAAGACGTGTCAAAGGTGGCAGTCGACGTCGACGCCGGTACTCCCGATAGGTACTCAGCCTCGTTTGATGACAGTAAACGTACTGGATGGACCACGGTCAAAAAGTAGTGCCATTCAGGGCCCGGGACGACGATCCGCTGCGTTCGTGGGTTTACGTTTGGTCTGTGTGGGCTAAATCCGGAATCGAACGGTGGAAGGTTATTAGACCATCTAGCCAAGGGGGCAGTAGGTCCGCAGCGTGGTCAGGTAAGGCGCCCTCATCGAGTTGAGTGACGTTAGGAATGCCGAGGGTAACGCTGTAGAGGCGATCCGTTAACACCCCACATGTTTGTAGAAGGTGTTCTCTAGCGTTTTCACCACCCTTCGAGCCTGGAGTTGCGCTGGCGATTGCTACGACACGGCCAATAAGACTCCCAGAGCGAAATGGTCGAGATAACCAATCGATTGCATTCTTGAGAACACCAGACGTGCTGTAGTTGTATTCGGGAGTAAAGCAGATGACCACGGCGCTTTCGGCCACCGCAACCTTTAGGGCGAGAACTGCCTCAGGGTCCCCTGCGTGTTCGAGATCCTGATCAAAGAGTGGTATCTGGCTGAGGTCTGGTTGGTGAATTGTAAAGTCATGGCCAAGGTGCTGAGCGGCTTGTTTCGCTGCGGCCCGATTTACTGAGTCCTCTCGCAAACTGCCGACCAACATGGTGACACCCTCGCGGTTAGCCATGCGTAGAAATTCCGCCATCCACTGGAATCGTCACCCCGGTTAGCCATGACCCCGCTCGGCTTGCAAAAAAGATGACAGCCCCGGTTATATCTTCAGGGCTTCCGATTCGCCCGAGCGGCGTCGAAGCGACGACGCCCGCTCTTCGCTCAGGATCGTCCAGCATGTAGCTCATCATCTTGGATTCAAATGGGCCTGGAGCGATGCAATTCACGTTGACGCGCTCTTTGACGAGGTGGTGCGCCAAGTGGCGCGTCAACATGTGTATTCCCGCCTTTGAAGCCGAATACGAATAGTTGTCACCAAATGGAACTCGAATACCATCGACTGAACCAATCATGATCACACGCGCTGGATCATCTTGGGTCGCCGCGTTGCGCAACTCAGGTAGCAACTCCTGGGTCAACATAAAGGGCGCTTTGACATTTACATCCATGACCTTGTCGAAACCACTCGACGGGAAATCTCCAATAGGCGCGCCCCATGCTGCGCCTGCGTTATTGACGAGCACATCGAGTTGCTCTTCCTGCTCGCGGAACCGGGCAACAAAGCGCGCACGATCGGAGTCGTCGCTTAAATCCGATGGGATGGCGTGGCAGTCGCCATGAGTGCTTAGCTCAGCGGCCGCCCGCTCGCATTCCTCAGCTTTTCGTGAGGTGATGTAGACAGAGCAGCCGTTCCGCAAAAGCCCTTCGGTAATCATGTAGCCGATACCTCGGCTACCCCCGGTTACTATCGCTGTCTTTCCACTGACATCAAACAAGTCCGATATTTCCATGCCTAGGACCGTAGTAAAGCTTTACGGGGTCCGCTTGCCTAGCAAACTCCATGTGAGGATTGGCTCTCAGTGTCGCCTGCCCAGAATGGTGTTAGCGCGAACTTCAGTGGCCTTTATGCTGACCCAAAGATCTCTGCCTGGAGTTAAATCAAGCTCATCCGCAGCATCGGAGGTTATGTCGGCGTAGAGATCCAATGGCCCTGAGAGCGAGATCCGGGCGAGCGAATCGAGATGTTCAACTCGCTGAATTCGGCACAGCCAACTGTTGCGCGGGCTACCGCCCGGGCGTTCCAAAAAGAGGGCCACGGAGGAGGGACTGATCATGACCATCGTTTCGCCCGAAAGTTCGGATTCTGAGGTTGCTAACTGCGTTCCGTCGGCGAGCGTCACCGAAGATCCATGTCCAACGCCATGGAAGACATTCCATCCCATCAGGTCGGCAACCCAACGGGACTTGGGTTGGGACCGAATCTGATCAGGGGTACCAAACTGGGTAACTCTACCCTCCTCCAGAACCAGTACCTTCTGGGCTAGAGCAAATGCATCTGTAGGGTCGTGAGTTACCAACAAAGCCCCAGCAAGACTTTGCTCCAAGGCCGAACGAATCGAATTCCGCGCGTCTATACGCGCCGTGAGGTCAATTGATGCCAAGGGCTCATCGAGAAAGACCATCTTGGGTCTGGCTGCCAGTGTTCGTGCCAACGCCACCCTCTGTGTCTGACCTGCGGAGAGCTCAGCTGGGTACTTTTCGGATAAAGGGAGTACGTCTAATCTCTCCATCAGATCGTGGTTGTCAGCTTCTTTTTCAGCGCCAAAGCTGATGTTCTCCACGACGTTAAGGTGGGGGAATAGAAGTCCGTCTTGGAAGACCATTCCCAGATTGCGGTCCTGAGTAGAGGTCACCTGGTCCTGACCTGGAGCCTCAAAAATTTCGTTGTCAAGAAGAACCCAGCCGGACTGAAGGGGTAACCATCCGAGAAGGGCATATAGCAAGGTCGTCTTGCCCGCACCATTGGGCCCCATTATCGCGACTGTTTCTCCTCTCTCAACGACTATCTCAACATCAAGACTGAGATCCCCGCGCTGCAGAACAACGCGAGCGTCCAAAAGAGGTGACGGTGACTTCGTCATCGAACAGGCCACCATCGGTCTCGAAGGGAAACGAGCACTATTAGAGACACGGAAACGAGCAACACGCTCATAACAAGGGCTGCCTCTCTGTCGGACTCTAAGGCTACGAAGACCGCTAAGGGCAAGGTCTGGGTCTTACCTTGGATGTTGCCTGCAAACGTTATGGTTGCGCCAAATTCACCTAAGGCGCGCGCCCAGGCGATAAAACCGCCAGCGATCAGAGCAGGTCGCACCATTGGAAGGACGATTTTGAAAGTCAACCGGGAGCGATTTGCACCAAGGGTTGAGGCTGCCAATTCGTACCTTGGGTCGATTGCTCTTAAGGCACCCTCAACCGTTATCACTACGAAAGGAAGTGCGACGAAGGTGTTGGCTAGGACGACGCCACCGATAGTGTACGGAAAGACGAGGCCAGTTATGTCGGCCAGAACCGAGCCGACTAATCCATTCCGCCCAAAAGCGAAAAGTAACGCTGCGCCTCCTACAACTGGCGGCAAGATCATAGGAAGAACAACTACCGCCCGTATCGCCGACACCGCCAAGCCCGTCATCCTGGACAGTTGCAGCGCCAACGGCACCCCAAGTGCTAACGAAATAAGCGCAGCGACGACGCTTGTAGTGACTGACAGCAAAAGAGCGTCCATGACAGCGTCACGGGTGAGCAAAGTTGCAAGCCGTGCCCAGGGAACCCGCCATAACAACGAAAGAAGGGGGAGCGCCACGAAGCTAACCGCAAGAACCGCCAAGACCCGAATGCTCACTGGTAGTCGACTAGTCATGGTTGTTTGAAACCGAGTTCGCTCAGTGCGCGCCGGCCGGCCTCGCCGGTTATTGAATCAACCAATGTCTTAACCCGCGCAGCGGCCTTCGCATCTTTCGAGATAGCAAAAGAATAGGCCGTCGAGAAGTTGCTAGCTTCGCTACCCGGTATTTCTCCGACGCCGGCCCGACTTGCCAGGAAGTCGGTTTCGTAGACAAGCCCAAAATCTACATCTCCGCGTTCGACCTTAGCTAAGACCGCTCTGACATTTGGTTCGCGCGAGAGCCCTTTCATGTCGAGGCTTAGCGAGTTCCCGAACTTCATAGCCAACTCACCACAAGGCGCGGAAACGATGCACATTGCACCCTGAAATCCTTCTGACCACAGGTCGTGGACAGATAGACGCTGTCCTTTTAACGTCGGTGACACGATGACAGACAGGTAAGTAATCGCGAATTCTGTTGGTGGCAGAAAATCACCGCTTTTCATGAGGTGCTTCATGTGATCTGATCCGGCCAAAACAACCAGGTCAGCTCGAGCTCCCTCGTCGATCTGAAGTAGAAGCGTGCCGCTCCCAGCGAGGTTCAGCTCGGCGCTATGAGCGACACTTCCTTCGTTGTCGCCTGCAAGGATCTCCCCCATGAAGTCCGTCATGGAGGAGGCGGCGAATACTCGCAGGGCATGGTCGTCCCCTCCACACCCTGCTGTCACCATGCAGGCTCCTAAGGCAATTGACAATAGACCCCTAGTAACGCGCCAACTGTCCCGCGTCCTATTTTTGTCTGTTGTTATCACTGGGAATTCGACGTTGCTATAGGTTTCATGTATGGCCACTTACTTAGACTGGTATGGCTGCGCTACCTTTTCGTTGCGTACCTCTGGATTGACGATTTTTCTGGATGCTTACATCGACCGTGCCGACGATGCTGAAGGAACCGGGTTAACTGCTTCGGACATTACCGAGGCTGACTACATTTTGGTAGGTCACAGCCACTTTGACCATCTGTGGGGAGCGGAACGTATTCTTCAGAATACTGAAGCAACGATGATTGGCTCCTATGAGTCGGTCCGAGTCATGGAGACTCTCGGCGTTCCGTTGGATCGGATGATTTGTGTTTCCGGCGGAGAGACGATTGACCTTGCGGACGGAGTAAGTGTGTCTGTTCATCCAAGTCAACACTCGTGTGTATGGTCGCATGCACAAATGGATGAAGCGGATGTTGTGTGTCTAGGTGACCTCGGCGTGCATTGGCATGAGCAGCAGGAGCGTTTCGTGCATCTGATGCAATATTTGTCTACTGAGACGACTGAGTCGACACAGGCACACCTACATAATTCCCAACCTGGGCATAGCGATCGAGGTGATGGAGGTGCCCTTCTTTATCTGATTGAGACACCAGACGGTTCTATCTTGTTCCAAGACACAAGTGGTTATTATTCAGGTACGATCCCTGCGCTGCAGCCAGATGTGGCGATCTTGGCGGCGGCTGGACGTGGCAATATCGACGGTGAACCGATCCAAGGGTCACTTGCCCAATTCGTAGCAGGTCAGGTTGATGTAATGAAGCCGAAGAAGCTGGTTTACGGACACCATGATAATTGGTTGCCAGGGTTCTCAATTCCGACAAACACCGAACCGATCAACGACGCAGTGCAAGCAGTCCACCCAGGCATCGAAATTATCGAACCCGGTTATTTGGAAGGTACGCGTATCCTTGGTTAGAGGCTGTTCGGAAATTTGCTATAGATTGCGGAAAGAGACCTGGGAGTCCGCAAGTGCAAACCGCTTTATTCGCAGTAGTAGTCCTGGCCGTTGCTCTTTGTGCTTTTATCCCTTGGCTTCAGAGCCGCTCTGCGAGGGCTAAATCGGTTGAGGACGAATAGAGGCGTCGTTTAGTAGGTTGCACCGCCACTCGGATCCCTAGTAAACCACGCCAATTCGGAATGTTAAAGCGCTCAAGCGAGGTCACGATGTGGACAGCGGCCAAGGGCGCGCCGGTGCGGAGTAAAGTCGTGACGTGCCGAAATTTCAGTCCACTCAGATACATGAATTTATTACCCAAACTTGCGAGGCAATGGGAAGTGCGCAACGCGAAGCAACTTTGGTCGCTGATCAGCTAGTTGAAGCCAATTTGGCTGGCCACGACTCCCACGGTGTGGGGATGCTTCCGTCTTATGTCGACGGCGTCCTGAACGGGCGCTTACAAATAAACAGCCACCCAACAGTTGTCGTCGACAATGGCGCCCTAATTACCTTCGATGGAAACGCAGGGTACGGACAAGTTAATGGCTTTGAGGCCATGCAGGCCGCGACCGAGAGAGCCGGCGAGTATGGCGTTGCTGTAGTCGGCTTGCGCAACAGCTACCACATTGGCCGTATCGGCCATTGGGCCGAGCAGTGTGCTGCCAGCGGATATGCCTCGCTACATCTAGTGAACGTCATTGGGCACCCACCACTAGTGGCGGCGTATGGCGGCGCTGAGGCGCGATTTGGGACGAATCCGTTTTGTGCCGCAGTGCCGGGTCGAAATGGGCGGCCAGGTTTCCTCCTCGATATGGCGACAAGCATCATTGCCGCAGGTAAGGCTCGAGTTGCCGCCAACAAAGGAGTCAAGGTTCCACCTGACACCATCATCGACGCGGATGGCAACCTCACGGACGACCCAAATGCGTTTTGGTACACAGATCCGTCTGGGAGACGTGGTGGAGCATTGGTTGCGTTTGGTGACCACAAAGGCTCTGGTTTGGCGATCATGTGTGAGCTTCTCGGAGCGGCTCTTTTGGGTGGCGAGACAGCGCATCCTAAAAACGCTCGTGATGGGCGCATCATTAACAACATGCTCTCTGTAGTTATTGACCCAGGAGCCATGGGTAACGCAGAGGCCTACCTGGATGAGATTGAAGCATTTAGAGATTTTGTTCTGGAGTCGAAGCTTCGAGCCGACTGCGATCAGATCCTTGTGCCCGGTCAGCCGGAAGACGTGGCGCGAGAGCAACGGGCCGAAGGGTTCGAAGTCGATCCAGTCACAGTCGACCAACTCCGAAATAGTGCTCAACGAGCTGGCGTCTCCGAAAGCGTTGTGAGAGAGACGTTTGGGTAACTTCGGCGAGCCTTAAAAGGTGATGACAGTGCGGGCCACTGTGCCCTCTCGCATCCAGTTGTAGCCCTCGTTGACGTCTTCAAGGGAGATAGTTGCTGAGACCATCTCATCCAGCAAAAGGCGTCCATTCAGATAGAGGTCGATCATTTGTGGAATGTCGGTCCGGAACTGGTTGGAGCCCATCATCGAGCCTTGGAGTTTCTTTTCACTTAAAAGGTCGATTCCTCGGATCTCCACCTTTGTGTTGGACGGCACCATCCCAATTACGGTCGCTGTCCCGCCGATTTCAAGCATTTCGAAAGCTTGTTCAGCAGTTTCTTTGAGTCCGATTGCCTCAAAGCTGTATTCAACGCCGCCCTTTGTGAGTTCTCGTACGGCCTCCACGACGCTCTCGACTTCTCCGGCGTTCACCGTATCGGTCGCTCCCATCAGGCGCGCAGCCTCGAGACTTTCAGGATTCATGTCGACAGCAATAATCCGCCCAGCTCCGGCGACGCGGGACCCCTGGATTGCTGAAAGCCCAATTCCTCCGCAGCCGATCACGCAGACAGTCGCGCCGACGGGAATAGCGGCCGTGCGGACTGCCGCACCAAAACCGGTGGTCACTCCGCAGCCAATCAAACATGCTTTTTCTAATGGAATGTCAGGGGTGACCTTCACGACCCCGTTTTGGTGAACCAGCATCTCTTCTGCGAAACCTCCGAGCCTGGCCATTTGGTCCACGGGTGTGCCGTCAGTTCGTTGCAGGCGAGGGGCATCATCCCGAGAGCGAGACGTGGCTCTGCCGTTGGTGCAGCGATGCGGATGCCCAGAGAGACATTGTCGGCATTGACCGCAGAAAATTGACAGGCAGGCGACCACTGAGTCGCCAGGCTTTACGTAGGTGACATCCTGACCAACCGCTTGAACTATCCCAGCAGACTCATGACCCATCACTGAAGGTAACTTGCTTCGGAAAAGACCCTCCATAAAGTGAAGGTCGGAATGACACAAGCCAGCTCCGACGGTTTGGATCAAGACCTCCTGTGGTCCCGGCTTGTCCACGAGCAAATCTTCGATCACTAGATCGCCTGGTTGTTCACATAAAACTGCAGCCCTCATGGCACCTCTTTAACGTCACTTCAGTAGCTCTTCGTAAGAGCCTATGCACTCAGCAGAATGCCTGCGTCCGATTCACGCTCTATCATCTGTGCCGCAGATGTTCTGTGGGCTCGCTATTCTTAGGCCGTCACCCAATCTGCTACCGGACTTGCTGAGCTTACCTAAGGGGGAGAGATGGCAAATAAGTTGGGACACTTGCCCAAGGTTGACGACTTGACTGCCCAGGATTCGAGTCGCCTAGCTACGTGGTATGAAAAGGCCTACGAGGACGACAACTTGTTCCGCACCCTTGCCGGTGACCAACCGACCTTAGATATGTTTCTGAGTTGGGTTGGGATGATGTACGGAGGGTCGTCTGGGCTGGATAAGCAGATGATTGAGTTGTGTCGCATCCGAATGGCAAATGTCAATGAGTGCTTCCACTGAAGCATGGTGAAGAGCGCATCGTTGGTGCGCACAGGTTTAACCGAAGAGGTCATCCGGAAACTAGACAACTATGCGACCTCAGATTTGCCTGAGCCTTGGAAGGCGGCACTCTCCTTCAGCGACCATCTATCTGGCAGTCCGAAAGGGCCTATTCCAGACGAGTTGCATGCCGAGCTTTCCCAACATTTCTCAGCGGATGAGATCCTGAGACTGGGTGCTCTTCTTGCCGTAGGGAGTGGCTGGCAGCGAATGATTGAGGCGTTCGGTATCCGACCTGATCATTACGAAAGCGGACAAGACGGGCCCTGGGCTACCTGAACGCGTGCCAGGAATAACAAGCGCGAACCAATTGAGGAATAGTTGGTCAGTTAGTAGACCTTAAGGAATGCCTGACTCATCAACAAGCCTCATCAAACTCACTCCTGCAGAAGATCGACTTCACTGGAGTTTGAAGGTGACGTCAGATGTCGCTGGCGCAACCGGGACACTGCATGGGGGATGCGGCTTAGCGGCATCGGCGGCAGCGATGGAAGCAGCATGTGACCGTACGATCGTCTACATCTCTGGTCAATACCTTTCTCGTGCGCCAGTCGGTTCAGACGTGACGATCGAGGTTGAGGAACTCGCTGTCGGAAATCGTGTGACCCAGGCCGCTGCTTCGGTTACATGTGGGGGAGCTGTGGTGCTTCGTGCTTCCGCTGCTCTCGGAGGCCATGATTTACAGATTGACCGCGGGTGGCGCCAGATTCCGACTGTACCTAGCCCCGAAGACTGTCCAAGGCGTCAAGCGACATCGGAAACGGGTCATTCGTTCACCGATTATTCGGACATCCGTTTGGCCGGGCAGATGCCTGGTGAAGCGGCCGTCTACTACTGGGCTCGGCTAGAGCGCGGCCTTACATCCTCGACGGCCGGGTTGATCGCCCTAGCCGATTTGATTCCCAGCGGGATGCGGGTGAGTCTCGGTAAAGCATTCAGGGGCTCAAGCTTGGACCATGCCGTCCGAATCACCTCCTTGGAGGAAAGCGATTGGGTGTTGATACGAATTGAAGCCGATGCAATCAGGAATAGCGTGGGTCATGGCCGTGCTGAGATCTACTCTCAAAGCGGTTCGCTTTTGGCGACCGGTAGTCAGTCGTTCGCTATTTCGGCTATCACTGGGCCACTGGACCGTTAGGAGCCCGAGTATGAGCGCGTATGTCATTTTTCAAGGAGACGTCACAGATGAGGCCTTGTACGAGGAGTACAAGCAATTAGCTTCCTCGACGGTGGCTGCCCACGGGGGAAGTTACATCGTTCGTGGTGGTCCTTGGATTTCCCTGGAGGGAGCGGAACCGGCTTCCAGGACAGTGGTTATTCGATTTGATTCGATCGAAGCCGCTAGAACCTGGTACGACAGTCCTCAATATGAAGCGGCTCGGCCAATTAGACAGGCTGCAAGCGTTGGGGCTTTGTACATAGTTGAAGCGTGACGATCGAAAGCTAACCTCGACCAATTAACGGCATTTCGTTAGCCATTATGGTCATTTGCGGCACGTTAACATCGAGCGGCAGTTCGGCCAGAAGAACGACAGCGTCCGCTACATGTCCAACGTCCATGGTGGGTTCCGCTCGAACCGTTCCGTCTGCTTGCAAGGCACCCTCTGATATCTGATTCGTCAAGGGTGTTAAAGCGTTGCCGATATCTATTTGGCCGACGGTGATACCGTGTTCGCGGCCCTCTAAAGCAAGGGCCTTAGTGAGCCCCGTAATGGCATGCTTTGTAGCTGTGTAAGGACTTGAAAGCGGACGGGGCGTCTGCGCTGAAACCGATCCATTATTGATGATTCGACCGCCAGAAGGCTTCTGTGCTTTCATTTCCCTGAAAGCAGCTCGTGAGCAAAGCCAAGTTCCCGTGAGGTTTATGTCAACTACTTCGAGCCACGACATAACTGGCAGTTCATCGATAGGGACCGGCGGAGCGCCGATGCCTGCGTTGTTGAACAGGAGGTCAACACGCCCAAACTTCTGAATAGTGGTGGCGAAGAGTTGGTCCACTGCTTCGGGCTGTGCCACGTCAAGCGGAACTGAAGCGCAAGGGTTTTTCAAGCGATCCGCCACAGCGTCCAGCAACTCGATTCGCCGGCCGCAGATCACGACTGACCAGCCTTGTGCGTCCAGGGCTAGCGCAGTAGCCGCTCCAACGCCCGTGCCGCCTCCGGTAATTACGGCAACCTTGGATGCTTGCTCCGAGTTCAATTCATTGTCCTTTGGCTTGCTTTTCGAGTCTGGCCCACTCGTCCCGAAGGCCGACAGTTCTATGAAACAACATCTTGTGGTCTGGGTCGGCTGCAAAGTAACCAAGCCGTTCGAACTGAACAACTTGACCAGACCTTGTGTTAGCAAGCGCGGGTTCTAGCTTGCAGCCTTCCATGAGGGTCCGGGACTCATCGTTTAAGTCGTCAATGGGCTGGCCCGTGTCTTCGCCAGGACTCTTGGTTGCGAAAAGACGCTCGTAGAGGGCCACTGTTCCGTCAACAGCGCTTTTCGCGTCGACCCAATGAATAGTTGCTTTCACTTTTCTTCCGTCAGGGGCTGCGCCTCCAGCTGTGGCGGGGTCATAAGTGCAGCGAACTTCAATTGGAGTCCCGTCTTCGTCACACACCGCGTCGGTGCAAGTGATCAGGTACCCGCCGCGTAGCCGGACTTCGCGACCGGGTGACAATCGGAAGTATTTTGGTGGCGGCTCCATTTTGAAGTCGTCGTGCTCTATCCAGAGCTCATTGCTAAAAGGAACTGTCCGAGTTCCGTCATCTTCGTTCTCTGGGTTGTTGGCTAGGGTCCTGTCATCGGTGACGGGCATGCCGTCAGCGTCCGTCGGCCAGTTGGTGATAATTAGCTTCAGGGGCTTAAGGACCGCCATCCGCCGGAGTGAGGATCGGTTTAGCTCCGTGCGTACGAACGACTCAAGGAGTTCTACATCGTGGCGCGCGTTGGTCCGCGCCACACCGATAAAGGCGCAGAAGTCTCGGATGGAACTTGCGGGATAGCCCCGTCGTCTAAGGGCTCGAAGGGTTGGCAACCTTGGGTCTTCCCACCCGTCGACGACACCAGCTGTGACTAGTTCTTTCAGCTGACGTTTAGACGTGACAGTGTGCGTGAGCTCGAGTCGGGCAAATTCGGTTTGGTAGGGCAGGGGCCCCTCAATCGGTAGTTGACTTAAATACCAGTCATACAGTTCGCGGTTATCTGAAAACTCCAAACTGCAGAGCGAGTGAGTCACTCCCTCTATAGCGTCGCTCTGTCCGTGTGCCCAATCGTAAGTTGGGTAAATCGACCAACTGTCGCCAGTCCGATGGTGCGTCTCTTCTCTAATTCGGTACATCACGGGATCCCGCATCTGCATGTTCTCGTGTTGCATATCAATCTTGGCCCGTAAGACGCGACTGCCCTGAGCGAACTCTCCTGCCCGCATCCTGCGAAAAAGATCCAGGTTCTCATCAGTTGAGCGCGATCGAAACGGACTGTCGACGCCAGGCCGACCGAAGCCGCCGCGTTGTTCGGCAACGGCTTCAGGGCCCTGATCATCGACATAAGCGAGCTCCCTCATGATGAGAAACTCAGCCCATTCGTATAGCTGCTCGAAATAGTCAGAGCTGTGAAAAACAGAAGCCGGAGTGAAACCCAACCACTTAAGGTCTTCGAGAATCGCATCAACGTAGCTCACGTCCTCCGTACTCGGATTCGTGTCGTCGAAACGTAAATTGCAGACCCCCTGGTGCTCAGCCGCCAACGCGAAATCAAGGCATATCGCTTTGGCATGGCCTATGTGGAGATACCCGTTAGGTTCGGGCGGGAATCGCGTCTGGACGCGCCCGTCGAAGCGACCCGAGGCTGTGTCGGCGGCTACGAGGTCTCTGATGTAGTCGCTCTTGAGTGCAGCATCTCGCTCATTCTCAGTCAAAGAACCCTCATTTTTGGTCGGAGCGCAAGTTAGCTCGGGCCTGGATTAAAGCTACCGTGCCTACTCCTCCAGGGATGGGTCTATTCGGCCTAAATGACGTGGCGGCCATTTCCCTGGAACCACGCCGTGCTTTAGAAGAAATTGAGAAACGCGTTCTAAGACACCCAATACTAAATGGGTTGCGTCGCCCCCGAGCTTTGCTGCAATGGGGTTCGAATAACGATCTGTTTGAACCTCGATTTCCTTCCGTTCAGCGCGCCCTGTGGCTGTATGCAACCCCTGTTGATCTAACCAACCAATATCACTGAGGTGAATCAACTCTGCCTTCCATTCGTCGGGCGTCCATCCTCGTATCTTCTGAATTACTTCAGGCGTACCTCTTCCATCCGCAACCATCAGTAGGTGCGAGCCGAGGCCTGAGATTCCGGCTTCGCGCAACGCAGCGTTGTGTCCATCGAACCGGTACTCCCTTAGTAGGGTCGTTGCGTGCCATAGACCGAGTAGAGGTGGCTCGGGCCAAGGCTCGGACACCCACGCCTCGAAAAGCGGCCGCTCATCACAGCTCAACTCCGGCAAGGCGGCCCCGAGTAATTTAACTGCTTCCGTAAGTTCTGGACCCCACGAGTATTCCTCAAAGATTCGGTTTAATGCTCGATCGACAATTGACAGCTGCAGGCTTCTGACCTTCGCAGCCGGCATTATGTCCCAACATCCAGGAACGGAACGCTCGACCATCCGCGGAGCGAAGTTATAAAAAACTCTCGTTACGAGATCAGCTGGCGCGTTCCCTAGAGGAGCAGAGCGATACGCGAAGTAGGCATGCCACCAGCCCTTGTATCCAAAAGCCGTGAACTCGTTGATCTCAGGAGCGTAATACGTGCATGAATGCAGTGGCTCGGCCGCAGCGGCGAAACGCCTTGCGTCGGTCTTGCTACCAGCCATTGAAATGGACGAATTCGGCGTCCGTCTTTCGGCGCCCTGGTTTGAATTGTGTGCCGACAGTGTAAGCGACAGGGCTGAGGGCTACCTGCTGAACCTCTTCAAAGGGAATGCCTAGCACCTCCGCCACGTCTCGTTCTCGTTGGAGGTGCACTGTTGTCCAACAGGTCCCAAGGCCTCTGTTGCGTGCTGCGAGCATGAAGCTCCATGCTGCTTGTATGACGGACCCCCACTTCACTGCTTGGGTCATAGCATCAGCGCCGTCTAAACGGCCTGTAATACAGGGAACAAAAATTGCAGGTGTTTCGGGAAAGGTTTCCGCCAAATGGCGGGCCGAGCCCATCATGTTCAGCCATGACTGTTGGGCAACGTCATCGCCTTGTTGTGACACCGCTGAATCCAAGTATTTGTCGGTCACCATAGCGGTCCACACTTGCTGATATATCAAACCCACTTCTCTGCACTGGTCTCGGTCGTTGGAGATGACGAAATGCCAATCCTGTCTCAACGAACCCGTCGGAGCCTGCAGGGCAAGCGTCAAACATTCACGCAGTAATTCTTCGCCGACCTCTCGTTCCATATCCAACCGGCGACGCACTGAACGTGTTGTCGCTAGGACCTCGTCTGCAGTTAATTCCAACATCTTCCAACCCCTGCTTCCCTCGCCATCAAGACAAGAACTGAACCTTTGCGGTTCCGATAACACCTGTACGTCCATCTTCGGCAATGATGCTCAAATCAAGTTCAGCAGTCATCTCGTCATCGTCGGTATCTGTGACCGCCCCTGTCATCGTGATGTTGGAATCGACGAGCAACGAGCCACGAAACACAGTATCGATACTCATAATGTTGCAGCCCGGTGCCCACTTGTGAATCATCGCGGCTAGTAGGCCTTGGCTCATTATTCCCGGCACGATCGCGCCGGGGAACCCTTCCTTTCGTGCTGCATCGTGATCGGTGAATCGTTCAAACAGGTGCTTGGCTGAGTGACAGAAACGAGTTACCTGCTCCATGGAGACATCTGGTGTCTCGGTTGGAAGCTCGTCACCTAACTCAACGTCATCGAAACTGGAGATAGCAGACATGCTCATTCCGCCCTCTTGATCATTTTCCAGTCAACGGTCGAGACCAGCTCAGAGTCGTCGTTCCGAAACTCCATTCGTTGCACAATGAAGATCATGGTGCCACTTCGGCCAGTCTTGTCAAAAATATCGGCGATTGTCGTAGTCGCAGTCAAGGTGTCTCCAGCTCTAATTGGGGCGTGAACCTCGACCCGCTTTCCGCCATCGATGCCGAACCCTCCGCCGATTTGGGGGAAGTTCTCGGGAAAAACCCTGCCAGACATACAGTGCGTCGTGAAGCCGGGATGGGCTTGAAAATCGGAATGCTCTTGGTCAATGAAGCGCGGGTCTTTCTCGCCGCATGCTTCAGCCCAAGCGATCATCTCGTCGGGCTTCATTTCAAAGGTCGCCCAGTCGAATTCGACGCCGACCCAGTCTTGTCTGATCGAGGCCAGATCGGGTTGAGAACTAGCTTGACTCATTTCGTGTATCCATTCGGGGAGTAGGCACGGCAGCGACACCGCGTTCCGCTGCGAAGGTAACACTTGACCACAACCTTTGCGTATTTCGGCAATGATTGGGGTCATGTATGCGAAATCTGAAGCTAGCTACGAGACCAGGATTCGAAACGCTTGGGCTGGGCGGGTTAGCGGTTGCATGCTTGGCAAGCCAGTTGAGATGCTCTCGATGAGGTATGGGGTTGAACAGCTCAACAGCTACTTGGACTCCGCCGACGCATTACCCCTCCGTAACTATGTGCCTTTCAAACCCTCCTTGAACCAAGCTGTCGAACACCCCGAAGCGTGCCTGGAATCGATCTCCGCTGCGATACCCGACGACGACATCAACTACACAGTGATCTCACTCATGCTCATCGAGCAGTACGGTCGAAACTTTACGACTGCCGATGTAGGTCGGATGTGGCTTCGTTACTTGCCCGGTGCAATCGTCTACACGGCCGAGCGCGAGGCATACATAAAGTTACTTGAACACGCAGGCATGCGATTTGCCTACGGCTCTGAGCCGAACATCGACCTAACTGAATGCAGTGACAACCCATACAACCAGTGGATAGGTGCTCAGATTCGGGCTGATTTATATGGTTGGATTTGTCCGGGCGACCCGAAAGCCGCCGCACGTATGGCCGAAGCGGACGCAAGCCTCAGCCATAGAACCGAAGGCGTTTACGGCGCGATAGTGGTTGCAGTAGCCGGCGCCTTAATCGGCTCGGGGGTGCCCCTCAACAAGGTTATGGAAGAAGCTGCTTCCTATAT
Organism: Acidimicrobiaceae bacterium; assembly: GCA_002722565.1. Lineage (GTDB taxonomy): Bacteria > Actinomycetota > Acidimicrobiia > Acidimicrobiales > Poriferisodalaceae > MedAcidi-G3. The sequence continues at coordinate 267,659 of PBMG01000001.1, read as the reverse complement.
TCCGTCTGATTCCGAATGTGCAATGGCGGTCGAGATGGGCTTGTCGACGGCTGCCGACCCGCTTCCGAACAAACTCCACGATCGTTACGCTGGGATGTCTCCGGTCCATACGGTAAACAATCTGGCATTGGTTACCTGGGGCCTCACCCGCCACCACGCGGATTTCGGCGCTGCGATCGGAGACACGGTGGCTGCCGGATGGGACACAGACTGCAACGGCGCCACCGTCGGCGGGCTCTGGGGTTTAACTGGTACAGAGATTCCGGGTCATTGGGTTGATCAGTGGGAGGGGAGGATCCAGACAAGCGTCGTGGGCTGCGGTGACACCACACTTGACGAACTCACGAAACGCACCGTGGCTTTGGCTGGTTAGTCAAGTTCCGTGGGACGTAGTGAGACTGCTTCGAAGCTTCCGCCCTCCAGCGCGTTGACTAGGTCGTCGATATTGCGAATTTCCTGCTCGGGGAAATTTGTCGCACAAAAACCGATTCGACTGACAACATGGCTGTCGCTGCCTCCGAACCCTTTGTACCCATATTTAGCTGCCATCTCTACAGAAAGCTCGTCCTCGCCAGGGATTGATCCGCCATTCAGGACTTCGACGGTGTGAACGCCTTCGACTTGTCCCTTTTCTGCATAGTGCGAAAACAGACCGACCCGTTTGCGGCCAGGGTGGCAGGGCGCAGCAAAGGCGCCCGCTTTGTGGCTTTCATAAAGGACTTTCTCGATAGGTAACCGAACGTCTGTGAAGTCGATCGCTGCTTGCAGGTCCTCGTTAACCCCGAACACCAGGACGTGCCCAAAGTCACTTTCCACTTCGCTGGCCTTCAAGATCACCAAACCGAACTCGTCTTCGAGATGCCGGTAGTCCGAGTCCGAATCGAATTGTCGGTGCTCAGTGAGAACGAAGCCATCCAATGGGAGCTCCTTCTTGCGAATCCACTTGCAGTAATTCTCTACTTTTGCCCTTCCGTCATCCGACTGAACAGAGTGAGTGTGTAGATCTAAGAGCATGGGTTCTAACGGTCAGATGAGGCGAAATACAGGTACGGCGAATGTTTCACGATCGTCGCGACTCTGAGTTACGAAACCGACTTGAACGCGACCGCCGATAGCGACCTCATCGAGTTCGCAATCCACGATTACGCTCAACAACCGGGGCCCTTCATCCAAAGTGATGTAAGCCATCACATATGGGCACGCTTCGGCGAAGCCTTTTGCTTGGTTTTGTTCCGTGACGGTGAAGCTGTAGATAGTGCCGGCTCCGGATGCAACGAAATGTTCCAAGTTGGCGCCGTCGAGACAATGGGCGCACAATCCGCGTGGCCGGTGTTGTACTAGACCACATTGAGTGCATCGTTGCAGGACGAGTTCTTCTCGACCTGCGCCCTCCCAAAAGCCCCGTGATTCCCAACTCGCGTGGGGGAGCGGGTGATCAATCGGCTTCATCGGTCCCGTCCAAGAATTAATGTCGCGCCACTGTGTTTGTCACCAATCGTGCCGCCAGTGCCATGGGCTAGAGCTATCTCTGCGTTAGCTACTTGCCTAGCGTCGCATTCATGTCTCAATTGCTTCACTGCCTCGATTACCAGGAATATGCCGCGCATCCCCGGGTGATTGGAGGATAGGCCACCACCGTCCGGATTGACCGGAAGAGACCCCTGAAGGCTGATGCCGCCGTTCGCAACGAAGTCGCCGCCTCCACCGACGGGACAGAACCCGAGGTTCTCCAAGGTGGCTAAGACGGTAATGGTGAATGAGTCGTAGATCATGGCCAGGTCTATATCGGAGTGCTGTACGCCTGCCATCTCTAGGGCCTTGGCGCCGGATTGCTTTGCCGCTATGGAGAGAATGTCGGAATAGCCAACTCCCTGATGTTGGACAGCCTCGCCGCAACCCAGAATCTGAACCGGCATTTTTTGCAGGTCTCGGGCTCGGTCTAAGGAAGTCACGATCACTGCGCCTCCACCATCGCTAATAATGCAACAGTCAAGAAGGTGGAGTGGTCGTGAAATCATTCTGCTGTCTAACACGTCGTCCACCGTTATCGGGTTGCGCATCTTCGCCAAAGGGTTGAGCCCGGCGTGCTGGCGCATAGTTACAGCGATCTCAGCTAGCTGTTCACTTGTCGTGCCGTAAGTCTTCATGTGGAGGTTGGCGTAAGTCGCGTAACTACCTACAGTCGTCATACCGTACGGAGCGGCGAATGCAGTATCAGGGTTTCTTGATCCGCCTGACCCGCCTGTCCCGATTGCCATCGAGTTTGACGCTGCCGTAGAGCCGTATAACACCAGCGCCACGTTGCACAAGCCAGCGTGGACTGCCGCCGCAGCGTGAGAAACGTGAGCGACGAAGGAAGAGCCTCCGATGTTGGTCCCATCGAGATAGTCGGGATATAGGTCGAGGTATTCGGCTAGATCTACGATTCCCATCAACCCCATGGTCATTGAGGCCCCAAACAGACCATCTACATCCGTGCGCTGTAAGCCGGCATCATCGAGGGCTCCCTTGGCGCATTCGGCCATTATCTGAAATTCGGTCTTGTCGGGTGAAAACCGGCTGGGATGTTCATAAACCCCGGCGATCGCAGCGCCACGAGGAAAGTTAGTGCTGCTCATGATGCTGTACTGCTTTCAGTAATGCTGTCCCGGATTACGGCACAGAAGTCAGAGGGGACTTCTTGTGCGGAGTGTCTCCCGGCACCTTCAATCATCACAATTTGGCTGAGTTCGAGCTGCTCCGCGAAGCTCAGACTGTTGACCTTTGAGCCCTCCTCAGTGTGGGTCCCGATGGCGACAATTGTTGTGCAAGCAACCTTGGATAAGTCGACTTGGCTATTCCATTCAGCTTGTGCTTTCCTAGCACCTAAGGTGGCCCTTGGATCCGTTGTGACCCAATGGCTGAAGGCCTTCCTCATCATTTTCTCATCGGGTTCGGGTGCATAGCCTGTGGTGTCGAACTGTCGTCGTGCTTTGCCAGTTGTGATCTGGGTCAGCTCATCTATTTCCGAAGTAAGCGAGATGAAGGGTCCTACCGAACCGACGCAGACTAGAGAGGCCACCGGCAACGAACCGTTCGCGGCTAACTCAACGCCGATGGCGGCTCCAAGTCCATCACCCACCACGGTTAAGGAATGTAACCCCCAAGGGGCCATCAACGATTCAATATGCGAGGCCATGGCCTCGACGGTTGGCAGGCTATCTAATGAAGCGCTCCGGCCATGACCCGGAAGGTCAAGGCTGACAGGCGAATGGTCAACCGTTAAAAGGTCCATGACATCGGCGAAAGTGTTGCCATTGACGCCAGCGTCATGGAGAAAAAGAACGGGCTGCCCGGAATCGAGGTCCGGGGCAGACCCCGGCAGTGTCGTCATCCCGCGATGATGTACGAGAGTCGCTATCCCGTTTACGTCAAAGTACTTGTCCGGCACGTAGCGAACGGTACCCGAAGCCGCGATGGTTAGGTCGCCTAAATTACCAACTTCTGTGANCAAATCGCCCGNGTNANAGGTTNANGTTAAGGACCTCNCGAAACGGGCGNGCCTTNTCTATNTCTGGTTCCTTNGGNAGNCCNAGNATTCNNTCTCCGATNATNTTTCGTTGGATTTGGTCNGTTCCTCCNCCAATNGACGTGAAGTAAGCGTTNAGCATNGCGTANGTAGCGTCNTCTGACGCCCCATAAGAGGCTCCNGCNAGGGTTGCNTCGGCCCCCAGNATTCTGGCTTGCAGGCTGCCGGCGAAATGAAGCATACGNGACATAGCTAACTTTCCGAGNGANACGATAGGNGTNCTGGTTCCCTGCTCGATTGCGGNTTTNGCTCTCCGGTTNTTCCACTCGTTGACTGTNCGCCATNCNTGCAGCNTCATNAGCTCTTGGCGGATTTCCGGCTCTTGGGNGCGACCNTTGCTTTGCGCGAGNTCTACCAAAACNAAGTCAGGAATCGGAGCGGGAGCCTCGCTTNCNNCATCTCGCNCTTTNTGNGAACGGTCNGTNGCNCGTCGACGTTGNCTCGCTCCCATAGCGGCCCGCTCGTAAGCCANAGCAGAAGTCAGAACCCACCANCCCNCGTTNAAGGCNCCCAACATATTNNAAGCAGGAACGCGAGCATCTGTGAGAAACACNTCNTTGAACCGTGAGTCNCCCGTTGCTTGACGCAAGGGNCGNACCTCGANNCCAGNTTGCTTCATCGGNAGGAAGAANAAGGAAAGGCCTCTGTGTTTTGGCTGATCGAGGTCGGTCCGNGCNATGAGGAAGGCATAGTCCGCTTGACGACCTCCTGACGTCCAAACTTTTTGACCGTTGATGATCCACTCGTCGCCGTCCCGNANAGCTGTGGTNCGNACGCCNGCAAGATCTGANCCTGCNCCCGGTTCGCTNTAAAGCAAACACATGGCGGTTCGTCCGAGCAGNAGATCNCGNAANACTTCGCGCTTAAGGTCATCCCCGGCGTGAGAGGCGACCGTAGCAGCCCACAGATTTANGACGTCCTGACCCCAGCCTTGGANGTCNTCGCCNCCGANNACAGAGTNCGCCTTCTGGNCGCTGGGNNCGANATCGACGGGAAACTTANCNGANCGAAANACNGCNTCCGTGGNGCGNGCCTCNTCGGCGGNTAGNCCACGACCGAACCATTCCNTCGGCCAAGAAGGCGCAGCCCANCCNGAATCNACGAGNCTCTCNAGCCANTCGGCCCNCTGANCGGACGGNGGATGNNCNTGNAACCACTCTCTTGCCTGNTNGATAGCCGCAGTGNTCACTGTTCGGCGCTNGCCTGTATCCCGTCGAGGGTTGCTTCGATCGTTCCTCTAACCGCCTCTTTNCGACCAGCAAGGCCTTCGGCGTCGAGCTTCGCTAGCGATGGAGGGAGGTCCATTACGTCCCATATCTCGGTAAGAGTGCACCCGCNCTCCGTAGNTTCGATNTGGTAGGTCCATCGAACAAATGGTCCGTCGTCGGGAGCGGCCACGAATTCGAANCACTNGGCGGGTTCGGCGATTGTNACCTCAACCGGAACGGACCACTCGAAACTCTTGATTCGGTTGGTACCGATGAATCGTGAACCCACTTCTCCGGGATTGCCGGTTGTCCACTCGCCGCCGATATTTTCNGTGCTCCACTCGCCCATGCGAGGCAGATCGCTCACAAGGGCGTATACGGACGCTGCTGAAGCCTTTATTTCTTTAGATATCTCAAGATGCATGTCGTGAACTGTCATACAAGAACGCTAGCTGTAGAACGCTTCAGATGTCGCAAATTGGAANCCCGAATATTTCGGCTGGTCAATTGCCACCTGATTCACCACCGAATCCCTCAGATACCTCTGCAAGAGGGACGACTCAAGCTCCATGCTCCCATCACGCAGCAAGCGAACTAGCTGCCACCGCANTTGGTCAATATCCCCATTGAGACCGAGCATTTCGCTAAGGAGGGCGGTTTCGTGCCTNGCCAAAGCTGGGCCAATNGTCAACTCGCGNCCAATGATGTCAAGGCTGTTCCCGGCGACTCGAGCCAGAAAGTTGGTGCGNCCCGTGGTNGCAGACATAACGTCNCCATGTAGAAATTCGCGCACGCTAACCAANAGTTCGTCAAGTCTTGGCATGTCTGATTGGCGANCGGGTGAGCTGGCTGACAANANGGTAGTGGNNCCGGGAATAAGTAGATTCACGCAGTCAATCTGGCATTCCGATGTCCGACGGCCNATNGCGGGCCGTTCAACTGTGGCGTCTGGACCTGNGCGATATTGGTCTGTCATGCCAAGGCATCCAATCGCCCACCAGAAGCTGCCAAANACCTCCCAAAACTTGACGTGATCCCGATTGACTGGTCGNCCNGATTCCTNTTCNTACCCGGAGATCAGGTCGTCCAGATNACCGAAGCCACCNACCTNTTTNTCTNTTTGACCAAANCGCCAGGAGTTAGTGCATATCCACCCGATGTCTCTCATGGGGTCGCCGATGTGGGACGTCTCCCAGTCCAACACNGCCTGTAANCCTGTCTGCGCGTCAACCATNAGGTTGCCGTTTCGGAAGTCGTTATGGACGAGNCTGTACTCAGACTCCTCAGGGAGATTGTCCTGGAGCCATCGCCCGGTGAAATCAATCATTGGTTGGGGCGTGTCCCAAGCCTTGTAACGCTCCCAAGTTTGGTCCANGTACTCTTCCGGACTGAGGACAGGCAAGGCCCCNCTCANGCCNGTTGTGTCCAAGTCAATTGCATGAATCTTCGCNAGCTCCCGGCCGCATTGCGAAGCCAANAGCGGTCGAACTGAATCGAAATCGCTAGAACGTNCAATCCGAGATCCGAGCGTTTCGCCACCTAGCCATTCCATTATGAAGCCGACCCCGACTCCGTCGTCTGGTTCAAGCTCGTAATAGATATCGGGTTCGACNACGCCGCTTTCTTTNGCAGTNCGCATCAAAAGAGCTTCTGTCCTCAGACCCACCGCGCTGACGCTCTCACGNTCAATACCTCCCGCNCCNCGCCTCATGCACAGNAGTTGTGGTCCAGACGACGTCTGGATACTTATCCGGTAAGTCTCCATGCTGGCCCCNCCTGACAGCCGGTCCACAGCGANGAGATCNNGAAAGTCGTCGAACTCTCGGNCCAAGGTGNCCTTCAACGGCTCGAAAAATTCAGGTTCCGGTGNCATGTGGTCTACCCCTCGTCATGCTGGGANCCAAATATGGTTGGCGCACCGCTCTGAGACCAATCAGGCGCGCCAAGGATCANTCGGCCTTCGACCACGACAGATTGGTTTGAGGCACCTCCAATCACCGTGCCGCTGAGCCGGCCAGTCACNCCGTTAGCTCCGATATTCGNGATNGGGTANGAGTCGGCTCNCGAGTACGTCTGCAGAAGCAATGGACGGGGTTTTGGNGAGTCATTGGGTACCGACCCATGGANCATGCAACAGTTNTGNACGGTTACTGANCCCGCTAGTCCCGTCAACCAGACCACCTCATCNAAATCAAGTTCGAGGATATCCGTCGCGCTTANAGACCCAGCCCACTGNCCATCGGNTGTGTACTGGTCATAGAGGTTGCCGGTGTGACTCGCGGGGATCACTCCCATAGGGCCCATCGAGGGNTCAACGTCATCGAGATANACCCCNATGGTCAAGGGGCTGAAATCAGTATGTGGCCAGAACTGTATGTCCTGATGCCACTTAACNTCTTCGCCCCCGTCTGACCACTTGTAGTTAAGTTTCGAGTGGTGGTATCGGACAGGGCCANCCAACAGAGAACAGGCGAGTTGCGCGGCCGGACCCTCTAAAGCGAAGTGGCGAAAGGCNTCGTGCTGGTCGACAGGGGAGTTCAAGCGNCGGATTCTCGGATTACTAGCGCTNTGNCCNGGCTCTAAATCGAGNGTTTTGTCGGAAACTGNCATTTGTCGACTTATCTCGACAAACTCCTCAGCAGCATCCCGAAGNTCCTGCAACACTTCNCCGCCGACGAAACGTTCNAGGTGCAGATANCCGTAATCATCGTAGGACTGTCCTTGTTCCACTGAAAGCACGGCCCGTTCTGCCTCCTGAGACTTCACATTCGAATCCTATCTNGGAACACATTCGTGNGTCCGACNCGGGGTTTCTCCAATATGGTTGAGNAATGAGCGAATCCCTAGTCATTAGCGGCGGCATGCTCGCCGGCCATGCGGNTGGGCAGCCGTTGGATCTAATGATTGTCGATGGTGTTATCGCAGAGATTGGCCCGNAGGGNTCGTTAGNTNGCGNGGGCCAAGTCGTAGATGCCACGGANGCGNTAGTAATGCCAGGCTTCGTCGATATCCAGGTGCACTTCAGAACACCTGGAGGNGAAGACAGCGAAGACATAGCGTCAGGTGCCGCAGGTGCAGCGCTTGGCGGTGTCACAGCTTGCGTCATGATGCCCAACACANTTCCCACTATCGACAACCCGACNTTAGTTAANGAAGTTCTCGCCNTNGGTCGAANNAGTCANTGCGACATCTACACNTCGGCCGCAATCACCCAGGCACGAGNAGGAGAGCGATTAGTTGATTTNGACTCTCTCTACGCCGCCGGGGTTCGAATCTTCACCGATGACGGCACAGTCGTGGACGATGCCGGCTTNATGCGAGAAGCNCTNCTCGCTTCAGCGCGATTACCTGGTTGTGTTATCAGNCAACATGCTGAGGAGTCTGGGATGGTTGACGGTGGCGTNATCAANGAGGGCGTAGTTTCGGCGCGGCTCGGTCTTAAAGGTCGACCGCGTGAAGCTGAGGCGGTGATAGTCGATCGNGACATNCAGTTGGCTGCGGAAACGAATGGTCGCTATCACGTGTTGCACATGTCCACCTCTCTAGCTGCCGATCTAGTACGAGAGGCGAAGGCGTCTGGAATTCGGGTTACTGCTGAAGTCACACCTCAGCACCTGATCCTCACCGAAGAAGACGTCGAACGACTGGGCACTTCAGGAAAGATGAACCCGCCACTTCGGACGGACACCGATGTAGANGCCTTGAGGNCATGCATCTTCGACGGAACAGTCGATGCCATCGCAACCGACCACGCACCACACTCGAGAGAGTCGAANNACGTNAGTCTGTCGGCTGCNCCGCCCGGGATGCTTGGGGTGGAGACGATGGCGTCAGTNATCTGGACAGAGTTCGTTGCCNCNGGNCTAATGACNCTCGANCGGTTTGTGGCCCTTTTGTCTACCCAACCGGCCAACGTGGCTGGACTTGTCTCTCAGGGCCANCAACTGGAAGTTGGCAAGACGGCCAATATCGCGGTGTTTGANCCACAGGATGAATGGACGCCCGATCAGAGCAGCCTTCAAAGCAAGAGTGCGAATAACCCTTGGATTGGAAAGANACTNGTAGGCCGCGTTCGCCACACCATCTGCCGGGGCNAGCTTGTGGTTGCCGATCGANCTTTGCTTTAGACCTGNNCTNCNGNCNAACCCTCAGGGAGTTGGCACGGCTCNGCTCGACGNTCTATGGTCCCGAGAACACCTGGTAATCAAAATTTTCTTNATGAGGAGAACNATGTCNTTTTCCTTTGCCAACGTTAACGGAAGNGCCNCGTTACTTGACGGCGGTCGCGTTTACGATATTGGCCGGATTTCTCNCGAGTCAGTGAGTGCNGATCCGATGATTGCGATTAGTCANCTCGATGAGNTCCGCGAACTTGCCGCCNACCTCAATGACCACGATGACGATGGCCCTCTGAATGANGCTGCATTGGGCGCCCCCGTGCCACGTCCCCGGAACTCGTTTGGTATCGGTCTGAACTACAAAGACCATGCAGANGAATCAAATATGGANCTACCGGCTATACCGGTGGTGTTCTCTAAATACCCATCTTGTATTTCGGGNCCATTCGATCAGGTCGACNTGCGTGCCACCCAAGGTGATTACGAAGCCGAGTTGGTGGTTGCGATTGGGCGAACNNCTCGGGATGTAGCCGCAGAAGANAGNTGGTCGTATGTGGCCGGCCTTATGGTTGGGCAAGACATCTCCGATAGAGAACTNCAGCTGGGGGCACGACCGCCACAGTTTGGTCTCGGTAAGTCGCGAGACACNTACGGGCCNATCGGTCCNGTNCTCGTTTCGCCTGACAGTTTCGCCGACNCTGACAATCTAGGCATTACCTGCGATGTNAATGGCGAGCGGCGACAAGATGCTCGCACNAGCAGCCTTATCTTTGANGTTTCTTTTCTCGTGAGCTATCTCTCTTCGGTATTAACTCTTGTACCCGGTGATTTAATCTTTACCGGCACTCCGGCCGGCGTTGGCATGGCCGACGGCCGTTTCTTGAAACCTGGTGATGTCGTGACGACAAGCATCGAAGGAATCGGGACAATGAAGAACGTCTGTCAGTGAAAGGAAANCGNCGAATATCGCCGGTAACCGCCATTCTTGCAGCCGGCGGCTTTGCGACGGCCGTGTCAATGGGTGTNCGTTCNACGATGGGNGTCTATCTCGACCCGGTTGTCGTCGACTTAGGNATATCTACCGGATCCTTCGGATTTGCTATNGCTATCCAAAATCTGATCTGGGGNCTCGGCCAGCCCGTAGCTGGAGCCGTNGCTGATCGTTACGGTTCAGCAAGNGTNTTGGTGGTTGGAGGACTTCTATACATTGTCGGTCTTTCNACGGCAGGGGTAGCCAACACATCTGCAGGGTTGNCTATCAGTTTGGGCGTGGTAACTGGCCTNGGCCTCGCCGGCCTCAGCTTTGCTGTCATCTTGGCTTCNGTCGGGCGGCTAGTTGATGAGTCCCGCCGTACCGCTGTGCTCGCAACCACTACGGCCTTTGGNTCCTTGGGTCAGTTCATCCTCGTGCCCCTTACGCAAAATGCNATCGATACGTTCGGNTGGCGCAAGAGCNTAATTTTNGGNGTCGCTCTCATTGCGTTGGCCACCAGCGCTGTTAGGCCATTGCGGTCGCNGGACGTAGCTCCAACGACTCGCCCAGATAAAGCATCCGGTCCACNNATCCTTCGAGTCGCCTTCAGGCATCAGAGTTATGTNCTGCTCNTAATTGCGTTTTTCGTCTGCGGCTTTCACGTGACGTTCATCGGACTTCACTTACCCAAATACCTAGAAGACCTTGGCCAAACGAGTCGCATAGCGGCTTTNGCGCTTGCAACAATCGGNTTATTCAACATAGGTGGAACTATGGCCATCGGNTGGCTCGGAAGCCGNTATAGCAATACAAAGTTGTTAGCGATTCTTTACGGAGCACGCGGCATCATCTTCGCTTGCATGGTGTTNATACCAATGACGCCGCAGTTTGCCNTATTCAGCAGTGCAATTATGGGTTTGGTCTGGCTGTCAACAGTGCCACTNACTTCGGCAATTGTCTTAAAGCAGTTTGGCCCNGAGCGTGCAGGNCTCCTCTTTGGCTTTGTCTTTCTCAGCCACCAAATTGGCGCCTTTATCGGAAGCTACGGGGCCGGTGTCTATCGGGACGCGTATGGCTCGTACTCCGGATACTGGTGGTTGGCCGCCGTGCTCGGTCTATGCGCCGCGGTAATCCANCTCTTCATAAACGAGGACCCGTATGACCAGGTAGCACNNCGAAATACNGGNANTCTTTCCCGGCTGTGGNGNGCCCGTAAAACCGTCGGCGCCNCCGTTTCAACGNTCGCGGTGCTCATCAGTCTCGGAATTTGGAGTTACCTGCGGATAGAGGCAGACGGTGATTTACTCCAGCAACAAGCGGCCGTTATCTGCGCGCTTCACTTGCCCTTCGGCCCCTTGGGATAAAAGGTGAAGTACTACCAGGCTCCGCGCTCTCTGAGAGACTCGAGCTCATCCCACTCGTAGCCGGCCTCCACTAAGACCATCTCAGTGTCTTGTCCGAGCTGTTGTGCCTCAACTCCAAATCGCGTTGGGGTGTCAGACATCTGAATCGGGCAGCCCACCATATTCACTTTTCCAAACTGCGGGTGATCGACTTCGACGATGTAGCCGTTGGCAAACGACTGTGGATCAGCAGCAACTTCGTCATGTGAGCGGACGGGAGAAAATCTTTGTTCTTCGGCACTAAGGCGCTCCACCCACTCAGCAGTGGGACGTTGACTGAAGATTTCAATGAAATCCTGTCTCATTTCGCGAGCAATCTCCTTTGTCACGAAGTACTGGTTGTAGGTTGGGTGATCGGACCATTCAGGCTTCTCGATAGCTCTACACATCCCTTCCCAGAGGTGTTCAGGGCAGCCAGCCATAGCAAGAGCGCCATCTGAGGTTGGAAACACGCCATATAACGCGTGAACGAGTGGGTGGCCACCGTTAGACCGGCCAGCTAGTTCACCAGTCAGGAAATAGTGCGTATATTCAGGCGCCTGCATCCAAATCTGACCGCCCAGAAGGCTTACATCGATTCGTTGACCACGGCCTGTTCGCTCGCGGGCGAACAGAGCGGCTAAGACACCCGTCTGGAGGTTCTGGGACCCGCAATGGTCGGCGAGTAATGAGGCTACGGTCGTAGCAGGCTCATCATCATTGCCGATTCCTGCTATCACGCCCCCAGCTGCTTCACCCACGATATCGGCGCCTTCGCGCAGTGCATCAGGCCCCGAAGGACCCAAAAAGCTGCCTGCAGCCCAAATAATGCGGGGATTAACCGCGGCGAGATCGTCGTAACCTAAGTTCCAACCGTCGAGCGTGCCTGGTTGAAAGTTGGATAAAACAACATCTGAAATCTCAACAAGTTTCAAGAAGGCCTCGTGGCCGGCCTCGGTTCGTAGGTCTAAGGTGACGGATCGCTTGCCTCGATTGCAGGCTTCCCAGAATACGGACGTCCCCAAATCTTCGATAACACCAACATGCCGGCCCATGTCACCGACGTCGGGTAGTTCAATTTTGATTACTTCCGCTCCTAAGTCGTGCAACATTGCGGCCGCTTGTGGGCCTTGCACAAGAGTTGATAAATCGAGAACTCGTATACCGTCTAAAGCGCCTGACACTGCAACCTCTCATCGGGTAGAAGGTAGAGGCCCAACACGTGGACTTACCTGACAACAATGAGGACACCTTAACAATCGATTATTGACCAATGAACCAGACACCCTCAGAAATGCATCAACGAATCACTGTCATCACTAACAAAAAGGCAAATCGAGGTCGCGCCGCTGCCAAAGGAACAAAAGTTACGGACCTCTTGCGCTCGTATGGCTGCGAGGTGGAGCATCACCAACCAGCCAGCATCGATGAGACCAAGCAAGTTGCCCGAGACGCTATAAACGAGGAGCGTCATCTCATCGCCGTGGGCGGCGATGGCCTCTTGCACCATTTGACCCAGGTCTGTGCCGAAACTCATGCAACGCTGGGAATCGTTGCTGCCGGTACCGGAAACGATTTCGCGTTCGGGCTCGATCTACCCGTTGGGCTCCGCGACTCAACCCGGGCAGCGTTGACACCGACTCAAGGCATCGACCTTCTGAAATTCGAAGACGCCAACCGGCCAGCGTGTTACGGAGCAACGATAGCCACTGCGGGATTTTCAGCGGTCGTGAACGTTCGCGCGGAGAAGATGTCATGGCCACGAGGATCAACTCGATATACCGTTGCGACGCTTCGGGAATTGGCGAAGCTAAAAAGATACGACTTCGAACTAAACGTTGATGGCGTCGAGACAGAGGGCCGATGCTTGATGATCGCTATTGCCAATACCCGAGCGTTCGGCGGAGGAATGCAGATTGCGCCACAAGCGAGCCCCCATGATGGGAACGCCGAGATTGTGTTAATCCGCGACACATCTGCTTTCAACCTCTTACGCATGTTGCCAAAAACCTTCAGTGGGGGACATACGGAGCACCCGGCAGTCGAGATCTCCCGGGGGACGAAAATCAGCGTTGCCTTGAGGCATCATGACAGCAGAGAGAATTGTCGTTTGCGGTCAGACGGAGAAGACGTGGGTTCGCTGCCGCAAACGGTTACGGTTGTCAGCGGAGGACTGCGTGTCGCGGGCTTGTCTCCACTGGCCCCAAACGCTGAAGAGGCTGCAGAAGAAGACGAATGACTAAAACTGTTACTGCCTCCACGAAAGAAGCCGAAACTCGCCAATTCAGTATCTCAATGGTCGTGTCAGGAGTTCGGTGCGGCTTGACTTATGTGATTCTGCCCTTTTTGGCCCCCCTGATTGGCATCAGTTCCGGTGTCGGTCCCTGGCTGGGACTCAGCCTCGGGTCGGTGGCGATCGCAGCCAACGTTCTGAGCGTTAGACGATTCTGGTCGGGCAATCGTCGTTGGAAAGTGCCAATGGCGGTGATCAACATTTCGGTGATCCTGCTCCTCCTTTTCCTTGTCGCAGGTGATCTCCGTGAACTTTTTGCGTGACCGAGGCTTCTGGTTCAGATCAAAGCAGACCGTTCACGCCTTCAGATTCCTGTCGATACGCCCAGATAGTCTTGATACGGGGCTAGATAAGGGAGTGCCAGATGTTGCTTTGCTTCGCTGACCCGATCGAGACGTCCGAAATCAATATCCTGGAGTCTCAGGGTCACCAGTGCGTCGTGCTTGACCGACAAAGTGGGGTGGATCTCGAAAAAGAGATTGAGATGGCCGAAGTCCTGATCGTGAGGAGCACCAAAGTTACGCGCTCGATGATGATTGCGGCACCGGAACTTGGACTGATCATCCGCGCTGGCGCCGGGACCGACAACATCGACGTGGAAGCAGCCAGTGAGCTGGGCATCTACGTTTGCAACGTACCGGGGCAGAACGCTGTAGCAGTTGCCGAGCTGACGTTGGGTCTGATTCTTGCCCTGGACAGAGGTATCTCACAGGCCACTCGGGACCTCAAGGACGCCGATTGGAATAAAGCAAAATACGCAAGGGCGACCGGACTGAAAGGCAGGAACCTAGCGATTTTCGGTTTCGGAAGCATTGGTCAAGAGGTCGCCGTCAGAGCGAAGGGCTTCGGCCTCTCAGTCCACGCCTTAAACACCAGAGAACGAGCTTCGGGCGCGACCAACACGATTTCTGAGGTGGGAGTGATCCTGCACGACACCACCGAGCAGCTCCTAGCTGTCGCTGACATCGTCTCACTTCATCTGCCCCTTACACCTCAGACAAAAAAGATGGTGAACGGAAAGTTTCTCAGCCAGATGAAACCCGGAGCGACCTTAATCAATACCGCCAGAGGCGGATTATTAGATGAAGATGCTGTGCTGCAAGCCATGCAGACCAATGATTTGCGGGTAGGTCTCGATGTCTTTGAGGCCGAACCCAGTGAAGCTGCAACAGCATGGGGACCAGCGTTGGCTCAAATGGATAATTTTGTGGGGACTCACCACATAGGCGCATCAACAGACCAGGCGCGAACCGCCGTCGCCAGAGGGGTAGTTTCGGTCATTAACGGCTACGAAATTGGGCTTCCCCCAAACTGTGTGAATATCGCAGCTCAACCGCTAGGTGAGTGCGCTATAGCGGTGCGACATAAGGATGAAGTTGGAGCGTTAGCCGCTGTTTTGTCATGTTTGGGAAATGCTGGGTTAAACGTTCAACAGATGCGTAATGAAATCTTCGAAGGAACGAGAGGTGCAGCAGCGGTTGCAACAATCCGGATTTCTCGAACGCCGGATCCGGCAACCGTCAAGGACCTGGAAACAATCCCAAGCGTGATCAAAGTCGATGTGTTGGTGGCGACTTAGCTTCTTGTTATCCGGACCTACTTGTTCCCTATATCTAGAGTGGAGCGCCTCCAAGCCTCGGTTTTCTCGATTTGGTTGAAGGTGAAGATGTGGAGCCCGCTAATTCCGAGCGGCTCTAAAACACTAGAGAGAGGCGCCAATAGCTTGTTGGGGTCGTAACCACCGGGTGAGAACAACCTTGTAACCGTCGATCGGTTCTTTCGCAGAAATCTCAGTGAAGCGCCAACACCTAGGCGGGCACCGATGGACAGCAGCTTGGCGCGGTCTACCGCTCCGGGAATTCCAAGGTGAATAGGTATCGTCAAACCCATCTCCCGCTCCCGTTGCAACCAAGCAGAGATTGCACCAGGGTCAAAGCACATCTGTGTTGAAGCGTGCGAAGAGACCCCTGCGGAGGCAAGCATCTCCTGCTTAGCGTGGAGAGCAGCACTCAGTGCGCCCTCCGATATGAAGCTATGGCCATCGGGGTACGCGGTAACGCCAATGTGGCTGAGCCCATGGTCTAACTCAAGAATGGAATCCAAAACCTGAATCGAGTCGAGGAATGGACCAAATGGATCTGGTGCGTCACCGCCGACGATAAATACTTCCGACACTCCGATGTCCGCGAGCTGAGAGACGAGCTGGCGAAGCTGCTTTTCGCTGGTGACCATCCGTGCCGCTAAATGCGGCACAGGCGTAAAACCCTGATCGGCCAGCGTCTGGCTCAAGGTCCAAGTATCTTCCAGCGTCTTTGCTGGTGAGGCAGTAACCGAAACGGAAGCACCCTCTGGTAGGTACTCGAGCTGGGCTTCCAGATTTTTGAGGGGGATGACCTCGAAACGAGCAGAACGAAGCAGGTTCGCTCGAGTTGCCTGGTGGACTGGGTTAGCTGAACGCTTCCTAAAGAACGTCATCAGATGCGACCTAACTCAAGCCGACGATATTGCCGTCGGCATCAATATCGATGTGATTTGCCGCTGGGTTCTTGCCCAAGCCTGGCATGGTTCGCATCTCGCCACAGATCGGATAAACAAACCCGGCGCCTACAGAAGCCCTGACCTCGCGCACTGGCAAGGTCCAACCAGTGGGCGCGCCTAGGAGTTTGGGGTCTGAAGATATAGACAGATGCGTCTTAGCGATACAGACAGGCAAACGCCCGAAGCCATTTTCCTCGTATCTGTTGAGTTGCTTGTTCGCCATCGCCGTAAATGACACGTCTTCGGCGCCGTATACCTGCTTCGCCACTGTCCGAATTTTGTCCTTTAATGGCAACTCGTCGCCGTATAAGGGGGCAAAGCTGCTTTCCTCATTCGCCGCTTGGGCGACAGCTTCGGCAAGCTCAGTTGCGCCGGCGCCTCCGTTAGCGAAATGAGTGCACCGAGCGGATAGGGCCCCATACTCGGTCGCAATTTCAGCGATCGCTGCCAAGTCGGCTTCTTTGTCCTCGGGGAAAGTGTTGATGGCTACCACTGGGGTGACCCCATGCAACTTCATATTTTCTAATTGTTTCCTCAGATTGTCTCCACCGGCGTGGACCTCGTCAGGGTTTTCAGCTAACAGCGCTTCGGGTAATGGCCGTCCCGCAACTATTCGGTGATTTCCGGAGTGTGCTTTAAGGCCCCGAACTGTTGCAACTAAAACTGCAGCGTCTGGACTGAGTCCCGAATACCGGCATTTAATGTTGAAGAACCGTTCAGCGCCCATATCGGCACCGAAGCCCGCTTCGGTCAATAGGAAATCCCCGGTCTTGATACCAATCTGATCGGCGATAATCGACGAGTTTCCGGTGGCAATATTGCCAAAGGGACCCGTGTGGACCAACGCTGGGGTGCCCTCTAGCGTTTGCATGAGGTTCGGCTTTATCGCTTCTCGCAAAATTACCGTCATGGCACCAGCAACACCTAGCTCTTCTGCAGTCACGGGAGTGTTTTCCTTGGTGTACCCGACAACGATGTTGCCCATCTTTTCCCGTAGATCTTGCAATGAGGTGGCTAATGCAAGGGCAGCCATCACCTCTGAGGCCGCGGTAATGTCGAATCCGCTCTCTCGTGGAACACCGTCAAGCCGACCACCAAGACCCAGTGTGATATTTCTTAAGGAGCGGTCATTGATATCGAGCACGCGCCGCCAAGTGATGTTGTGGAGGTCGAGTCCTAATTCGTTTCCGTGATAGAGGTGTGCGTCGAGGATCGCTGAACACATATTGTGTGCGGCCGTTACAGCGTGCATGTCGCCAGTCAAATGCAAGTTAAACAAATCCATTGGAACGACCTGGCTGTAGCCTCCGCCGGCGGCCCCGCCTTTTATCCCAAACGTTGGTCCCATCGAGGGCTGCCGAATGGCGATGGTCGCTGATTTCCCGATGTGCTTAAAGGCTTGTCCCAGCCCGACCGTGGTCGTTGTCTTTCCTTCGCCTAGCGGAGTTGGGGTAATCGCCGACACGACCACGTACTTCGCGCTGTCACGGTCCTTTAGCGCATCAGTAGCTTCGAGCTTAATTTTGGCTGCTCCGTCGCCGTACAGCTCCAAAAACTCCCCAGGGATACCAGCGGTCGCTGCGACCTCAGCTAAGGGCAACAGAGACGCAGAGTTTGCAATCTCAAGGTCACTAGGAAATGCCATTTGGATCTACCTTCTAATGCACCACCATCAGGGCGTTTGCAACGGGCCGGCTTTGAGCTGGTCGTAGACAGGAAGTCCCGACGACGGTTATTGTTTCGTTCTGCGGAACAGTTCCATCATACAGAATAGATGAGGTTCCCTTCGCCGTTTGCCTTGTAGACCGGGTTGATGGACTAACTAAAGTAGGCGGCGTGTACCATTGGCCGGCCGCCTAGATCGGGCAGTAGAGAGCAAAAGAGGACCAAGAGTGAGTGACTTCCCCAAAGAGGCGCAGTGCGTTGTCATCGGTGCCGGTATTGTCGGCAACTGCCTTGTCAGCCACCTAAGCGAAATGGGTTGGGAAGACATCGTCCTGCTCGACAAAGGCCCCTTACCAAACCCTGGTGGGTCAACGGGGCACGCGTCCAACTTCATCTTCCCCGTCGACCACTCGAAAGAAATTGTCGATCTCACTCTGGAAAGCCAACGTCAATATGAAGAGATGGGGCTACAAAACACCTGCGGAGGCATAGAGGTTGCACGGACACAGGAACGGATGGAGGAGTTCAAGCGGCGGATGACGTCAGCCAAATGCTGGGGGATCCATTCCTCGCTACTCACTCCGTCCGAAGTCAAAGAATTGGTACCTTTCGTCTCTGAAGACATCATTTTGGGTGGTTTTTATACACCAAGCGTGAGCGCCGTCGACTCACTTGAGACCGGAACTCAAATGCGCAAGAAGGCACAAGAGGCCGGCCACCTTGCAGTGTTCGCCAACACCGAAGTGCTCGATATTGAGACCGCTGAAGGTCGAAATAAACCGCGAGTTTCAGCCGTGGTCACCGACAAGGGCCGCATCGAATGCGAAACGGTCGTCGTGGCGTGCGGCGTTTGGAGCCCCCGGATAGCCGAAATGGCAGGCGCGACCATTCCCTTGACGCCAGCCGTGCACCAGATGGCAGACGTTGGGCCTTTCGATGTGCTGGTCGAAACGCAGCAAGAGCTGGCTTATCCGATTGTCCGCGATATGGATACCTTCTGCTACGAGCGACAGACCGCTGGTTCCATGGAGGTCGGCTCCTACGCTCACCGCCCAATTTTGCACCGCGTGGAGGACATTCCATCTAACGACGAAGCAGCCCTCAGTCCGACTGAGATGCCGTTTACTGCTGATGACTTTGACCAGCAAATGGAAGAGGCCATAGAACTCATGGAGTTCCTAGGAGATGGCGAAATTAAGTACGCGATTAATGGCTTGTTGTCCTTAACCCCGGACGCCAACCCAGTACTCGGACCAACAGTGGAAGTGGAAAACCTCTGGTCTGCCGCTGCTGTGTGGATCAAGGAAGGACCCGGAGTTGGGCGCCTTATGGCCGAGTGGATGACATACGGATACCCCCATGTCACGGACCCTCATGGGGCCGACGTTACCCGCTTCTACCCACAACAACGGAACGTGCACCACATCGAGGCTCGCGCCGAAGAACATTTCAATAAAACCTATGGAATCGTCCATCCCCGAGAGCAATGGGCTACCCGCAGAAACGTAACAAATGGCCCCCTAAAGGCACGAACCGATGCGCTGGGGGCTTTCTATTTCGAAGCAGGCGGTTGGGAACGCCCACACTGGTACGAGTCGAACGCCGACCTTGTCGAACAATATGACATCGAAAGTCGCGAGCACGAGTGGGATTCTCGCTGGTGGACGCCGATATCTGATGCGGAGCACCTCCACATGCGAGAGCACGCTGCAATAGTTGACCTCTCGGCGTTTCAAATTTTCGAAGTGTCCGGACCCGGAGTTTTGGATTACATCGAGCGGATGGTGGTCAACAAATGCGACCTGACAGTGGGGTCCTCCATTTACACACCAGTCCTAAACCAGTCCGGAGGCTTCAGATCTGACCTGACTATTTTGCGATTGGCAACGGATAGGTTCCGCATTATTACTGGCGCCTTCGATGGCGGCCGCGATGAATACTGGTTCCGGGAGAACCTCCCAGGTGACGGGTCAGTGCAATTTGAGAACCGAACTAATGCAGTTTGCACGTTGGGCGTATGGGGACCGAGGTCCATCGAGTTGTTGTCCTCATTAACAGAGGATGACCTAAGTCAAGACGCCTTCCCATACGGATCACACCAGGAAGTGTTGATTTCGGGGATCCCGACAGAAATGTTCCGAGTCTCATACGTTGGCGACGCTGGATTCGAGGTTTACACGCCAATGCAACACGGACTTGCGTTATGGGACGCAATCATTGAGGCCGGAAGCTCCGTCAAGCTCCGACCAGTTGGAGCCGCCGTATACGGTACTAGCGGCCGGCTCGAGAAGGGCTACCGCCTGATGGGTTCGGAGCTCGAAGACGAATACACACCGGTGGAATCCGGCTTGGCGCGCCCGAAGGTCAAGGCAGCCGACTTCATTGGAAAAGAGGCCTACCTAGCGGCACGAAACGAAGAGCCCTGCGCGCAGCTATGCGTTCTCACGGTCGAAGACCTAACGTGTGAAGCCGGCTACCGAAGATTTCCGATGGGGGCCGGTAACGAACCGATCTTGACTCCCAATGGTGATCGAATAGTGGACGCTAAGGGTCGGGTTAGCCGCGTGACGACAGCTGGAAATGCCCCTTCTGTCGGCCAATATCTCTTAATGGCGTACCTTCCATCTGAGCTCTGCGAGGTCGGCACACAGCTACAGGTGATGTATCAAAACGAGCACTACCCCGTCACAGTGGCCGCTTCCGGCGCCAACTTGGCACTCTTCGATCCAAACAACGAACGCATGAAGGCCTAGAGACGGCCGAGCAGTATCCAAAGGACATCGAATGCGAATCCTGGTCTGTGTAAAGAGGGTCCCGGCTCCCGGGTCACGCATCAACGTGACTGAAGACGGCTTAAGTGTTGACACAGCACATTTGGGCTTCACGACCAGCCCCCACGAAGAGTGCGCACTCGAAGAAGCGGCACAGCTAATAGAAGAACACGGTGGTTCTGTCTGCGTACTGACGGTTGGCCCGGCCGAAGCTGAGGAACAGTTGCGCTACGCGGCCAGCGTAGGGGGGACCGACTTCTCGCTGGTGCTTAACGACACCGGTCAAGACTGGGACCCGCAGCAGACTGCAGCATCCATCGGTGAAGCTGTTCACCAGCTAGAAGCAGAGACCGGAATATTTGATCTGATCCTCTTCGGGAACGAGTCAGCTGACGCAGGTGGCTACCAAGTCGGCGTCCGAGTAGCAGTAGCGCTAAATCGCCCGATAGTAAATGGCATCAAAGGCATAGAAGTGGAAGGTGAATCCCTAGCCGCTAGCCGCGAGGTCGATGGCGGCATTGAGGTCTACTCACTTCCGACACCAGCTGTTCTAGGCATTAAGGAAGGAATCAACCTGCCACGGTATCCCACGATGAAGGGCCGGTTAGCTTCAAAAAAGGCGGAGATCCAGACCACTGAAACCAAAGTGCCCGCAGGTACACAAAGATTAGTTCGGCTTCACCGTCCAGAAGAAAAGGTCACTGAAACCGAAGTTCTCGGTGATGGGCCCGAGGCAGCAACAAAAATTGTTGATCTCCTAGACGAACTGGGGGTTCTTTGATGCCCGGGGTATATGTTCTCGCCGAACATGACCGTGGGGTGACAGATCCAGCCACCCACGAGGCATTTACTGCAGCATCTGCCCTAGCAGCCAACCTTGGCGAATCGGTGGTGGCTGTTTGCGTAGGCTCGTTTGATTCAGATTTCGAAATAGCTTGTTCTCAATATGGGATTTCTGAAGGAATAATTCTTACATCGCCCTTGATCACTGACTACGGGCCAGAGATTTGGGGGCAGGCAGTCGCTGATTTACTGAAGCTCTGCGACCCTCGGGTGATCGTGGCGGTTGGAACGGACAAGGGCAATGAAGTCCTTGCCCAGGCCAGTGCTCGATCAGACATGCCGTTCGTCGCGAATTGCGTCGAGGTCGAACACAAAGCAGATTGGGC
The DNA here is from genome assembly GCA_002722565.1 of Acidimicrobiaceae bacterium. Lineage (GTDB taxonomy): Bacteria > Actinomycetota > Acidimicrobiia > Acidimicrobiales > Poriferisodalaceae > MedAcidi-G3. Next base: position 245,974 of record PBMG01000001.1, on the reverse strand, counting down.
GATAACCCGGACACAATGGGGCGGATCGTTGCTGGAAGATGTGACGGTATCCGGAGACTTCCTCTTTCTTTCCTATGCCCATCATGCTGTAGAACCTGTCCCATCAGCCACGCCAAGCGAAGTGACCCTTCAGCTTCTAGAGGTGGAAGTTGACTCGGCCCTAACGCGGACCCTAGTGCAGGAGAGAACAACCCTGACCGAGGGGGCGACTCTCTCCACAGCGTCGGTCGTGATCTCAGGGGGTCGTGGAGTCGGCTCGGCAGATGCATTCGCGCCGCTTGAGGAGCTGGCTGAATTACTGTCGGGCAAGGTCGGTTGTTCCCGAGCTGTAACCAACAACGGTTGGCGGAGCCACGCTGACCAAGTGGGTCAGACGGGGACCCGCATTGCACCAGAAATTTACATTGCTTGCGGTATTTCAGGCGCCATCCAGCACTGGGTGGGTGCAATGGCCTCCAAAAATATCCTGGCTATCAACACCGATCCCGAAGCGAATATGGTCACCAAAGCGGGTTATGCAGTAATTGCAGACCTTCACGAAGTGGTGCCTGCTGTCATTGATGAGATAAAGCGCAGACGCGGAACCACCTGAGGGCTTATCTCAAATGTCGAGCCAAATCAGCACAAACGTCGGATAGTCGCAATCCGATAGCGTCGGAATCCCCATCTTTTGGAAACCGGTATGCGGGGCCATGCACGTGCAAGGTTGCGACAAGTGCGCCCTCTGGCCCAAGCACAGGCGCGGCGACTGAATTTAGGCCTTCGGCAAACTCCTCAAAACCCCATGAATAGCCCTGGCGGCGCACGGCATCAAGGCGCGCTCGAATTGCGGATGGTTGAGTCAGACTCCGAGACGAAGTCCGCTTTAGATCCCCTCCTAGGTAGGCGTCCAGCTCACTGGCCGACAGGTGACTAAGGACCACTAAACCTGAAGGAACGAGATGAAGCGGTGCATACTCACCTGTCCAACTTCGGACCTGCACCGCGGCGTCCGGTTCGACGTGATCAGCGTAAAAAATTTGACTCCCCTCACAGAAGCCAATACCGGCAGTTTCCCCAAACTCAGTAGCCAAAAGCGTCAAATAGGGATAGGACAGCGCCGTAAGGCTCTTACCCCCAGGAGTCTCGTTAACCATCAGGGACAAAGCGTCACCTATTCGGTATTGGCCGCGCGCCGAGTCTTGACCGACTGCCCCTTCTTTCTCCAACGCCGATAACAGTCGTGCAACGGTACTCTTGGGGAGATCGACCGCTTTTGCCACTTCGGTAACTCCCATCGGAGTTGTCGCTAACGCCCGCAAAATCGCGAAAGAACGTTGCACCGACTGAACGCCAGACATGTCAGGTCGGGTCCGATGTGTGCCACATAGTGGAACAGCATTTCAGATGGGGTTGCAAAAAGCTAATCCCTCGGGCGTCGATCGAACCTAAGAATGCTCCGGATAGTGAAACAAGAACAACTGACTCATCGAGCTTCGGTTCTAGACTGAAACACAGGCCCTTGACCTCTGTACGCGGCTTTGGAGACGACATGCCACAAAGGACTCGATATTCGCAGCCGCTACCACGTCTTGAAACGCCACTTATCCGCCGAGGCGGCGTGTTGCGACCAGCATCATGGGAAGAGGCGCTAGCAGCAGTGGCTTCGAAGTTTCGCCAAGTACTGCGTGACCACGGTCCCTCCGCCTTCGGGCTCTTTAGCTGTTCAAAGAGCACGAATGAAATGAACTACGCGGCGCAGAAGTTCATGAGGACCGCAATTGGTTCAAACAATATCGACTCGTGCAATAGAACTTGACACGCACCCAGCGTCGTCGGTCTGGCGACAGTATTTGGAGCAGGCGGAGGTACTTCTTCGTATCTCGAGGTCGAGGAAGCGGCGTTCGTACTCCTATGGGGCTCTAACGCTCGAGAGGCTCATCCGATCTATTTTCACCATGTCCTCAAGGGACTCAAAGCCGGCAACAAAATGTACGCTGTCGACCCCAGGCGTACCGCATCTGCGAAGTTCGCCGACTCTTGGTTGGGCCTAGATGTAGGAACAGACATTGCCCTAGCCAACGCCCTCGCTCGAGAAATCATCCACGCAAATCTGCACGATCGGGAATTCATCAACCATGCGACAAGTGGCTTTGAGGCCTTCTCCGAACACGTCGAAAGCTACACGCTCGACTATGCGTCAGAAATTACCGGGATTCCACCAGCGGCGATCAAAGACTTAGCACACAGGTACGCCGAAGCTCCAACGGCGCAGATTCTTTGGACACTTGGGATCACAGAACATCACAACGGAGTCGACAACGTACTCTCGCTTTGCAACCTGGCACTTCTGACGGGACACGTCGGTCGCTGGGGTTCAGGCCTGGTTCCTCTACGCGGGCAAAACAACGTGCAAGGGGGTGGCGACATGGGCGCACTCCCTAACAAACTGCCCGGATTTCAGGATGTGACCGATGATCACGCCCGTCAGAAGTTTTCCGCGATGTACGGCGTCGATATCAACCCACGTCCCGGACTCCACCTGACGCAGATGTTTGAGGCAATGGACCAAGGGGAAATTAAAGCGCTTTACGTGATTGGAGAGAATCCGGCCGACTCAGAGGCCGACGTAAGCCACACGCGAAAGCTACTGCAAGGGCTCGACTTCCTAGTAGTCCAGGACATCTTTTTGACGCGGACAGCGGAACTTGCTGACGTCGTTTTCCCGGCCACAGTCGGTTGGGCTGAAGCAGATGGCACCGTGACATCGAGCGAGCGACGAGTTCAACGGGTCAGGCCGGCAGTAGACGGCCCCAAAGGCACGCGCCATGACCACCTCATCATTGGCGACTTGGCTAAGCGGCTCGGAGCGACATGGTCAGCAGAAAGTGCCGAAGAACTCTGGAACGAAGTCCGCTCACTGTCACCAATGCACACGGGGATGTCCTATGAACGACTCGAAGCGCTTGACGGGATTCAGTGGCCATGTCCCGACATAGATCATCCGGGAACCCCGTTTCTGCACTCATGGCTGTGGGACAAAGACCTCGGTGGCAACCCTAGAGCACCGTTTTCGCTAACTGATCACGAAGGCCCCAAAGAGGAGCTCTCCGAGGAATACCCAATCCGCCTCACGACAGGCCGAGCATTGGACTCATATAACACAGGCGTTCAGTCGAGAGGCTACAAGTCGCCCATCAGGTCAGGGGAGCAGCTTCAAGTGAGTGCAGCTGACGCTGCTTCACTCAACTTGGTGCAGGGCGAGCTGGTGAGAGTTACTTCGCCACGCGGCAGCCTTGAAATGGAGATTGACATCAAAGGTGACCAACCGGGTGGCTTGGCCTTTACAACCTTCCACTTCCCAGAACTTGTCGACCTGAACCTAATCACCAATGACGAGTGGGACCCCAAAAGCGGTACTGCCGAGTTCAAGGCGGCGTCTATCAAAATTGAGAAACTGAAGGCCGGCCTAGATCATGCCTGACCTCAAATTCGGTGATGCTGCACCAGATTCCGAAGAGTGCTCGGCTATAGACGCCTTAGTGGCCGCCCCGACGCTCGATCGGCGTGGAGAACGCTGGGTCATTGGCGGTAGGACCCGCGAACAAGAAGCCCGTCACCTGCTTCTACCAGGACTCCATGCCTTGCAGGATGCTATGGGATGGATTTCGCCAGGCGGCTTGAGTTACTTAGCCGAACGTCTCCAAGTTCCCATCGCAGACGCCTACGGCGTTGCAACGTTTTATGACCTGTTTCATTTTGACCCACCAGGAAGCGAACAACCGGTACACCACGTTTGTGTCGACCCGGTTTGTGCCATAGGTAATTCCGGTTCGTATATAGCCGAACTCCGAGCCAAGGGAGCTTTGGTTCATGAGAGCCCTTGCCTTGGGCAGTGTGAGCGTCCACCGGCGGTATTCATCCAAGCCAAGAACGGTGCAAGTAGCGACCTTAGCGACATCGCTCAATCTCCAGCGGCTGTCGCCGCAGATGGACCCTTGCGACTATTGAAGCGCATACGACATATGGAAGGCAGTGACCTTCAAACGTATAAGCGCCACGGCGGTTATACGGCTCTACAAGCCGCAATCGAAACAGGCGGCGCCAAGATCATCGAGGTCCTTAAAGAGTCAGGATTGACTGGACGCGGGGGAGCAGCATTCCCAACAGGTATCAAATGGGAGTCAGTGGCCAAGCAAGAAGCTCTACCTAAATTCGTAGTGGCTAACGCTGACGAGAGTGAGCCAGGGACTTTTAAGGACCGTATGATTCTCGAGAACGACCCATTTTCGTTAATCGAAGCCATGACCATTGCAGGCATCTCTACTGGCTGCGAAAAGGGCTGGGTTTACATCAGGGGCGAATACACAACCGCTGCTCAAAGGATGGACAGAGCTATAAATGAGGCTTCCGCCTCAAACCTGTTAGGCGCGGGCATCTTAGGAAGCACCTTTAATTTCGATATAGAAATCCGGCGTGGTGCCGGTGCTTACATCTGCGGCGAAGAGACGTCACTGTTTAATTCCGTAGAGGGATATCGAGGTGAGCCACGGAGTAAGCCGCCATACCCAACAGAGCAAGGTCTGTTCGGTCAGCCCACGATCGTAAACAACCCCGAGACCTTTTTGAATGTGTTGGAGATAGTGAACTACGGAGTTGATCACTATCGGTCTGCAGGAACACCCGAATCACCGGGAACGAAGCTTTTCTGTCTCTCTGGGGACGTTCTTCACCCCGGGCTCTACGAGGCTGAATTTGGTATCACGTTGCGAAGACTGCTGGCCAGAGCAGGAGGGGTTACCGGAGACCTAAAAGCCATTCTCCTTGGAGGAGCTGCAGGAAGCTTCGTTGACTCGCGACAACTAGATATGCCCTTAACGTTCGAGGATACGAGAGAGGAAGGTCTCAGTCTCGGCTCAGGCGCAGTGATGGTTTTTTCGACGGGGGTTGATATTGCAACAGTGTTAACCCGACTAGCTAAGTTCTTCCGAGAGGAATCCTGTGGCCAATGCGTCCCGTGCAGGGTCGGAACCGTTCGACAGCACGAAGTCCTAACGCAGATAAGTAACCGAAAGCCAACGACCCGTGAAGACGTCCTGCTCACTGAGATAGGGAGTGTGATGACAGACGCTTCCATTTGCGGCCTTGGTCAGACGGCGGCATCAGCTGTGCAGTCTGCTATCCAGTTGGGGTTATTGAGGTAACGCAACCCATGACCAGAGACACAAAGACAGACGTAACCTTTTCGCTGAACGACCTGACAGTCACGGTTCCCGAAGGCACCACAATTCTGGAAGCCGCCCGAGAGGCGGGCGTTGAGATTCCGACATTGTGCTGGGCTTCGAATCTAACGCCAGTTAATGCCTGTCGCCTATGTGTCGTTGAACTGCAGGGCTCACGCACCCTTGTGCCAGCATGCTCCCGCGAATGTGAACCCAATGCCGTGATACATACGGATAGTGAGCGCGTTGCCCTTAGCAGAAAGATGGTTTTAGAGTTCCTGGACACTACTAATGACCTGACGGAGAGCCCGGATCTGCAGAATTTGATTGATAGATACGGGGCCGACTCCTCCCGGTACAGCAAACCGAAGCGAATGGATGAAGATGTCAAGATCGAAGACGACCTCTTCATACGTGCATACGATCGGTGTGTCCTCTGCTACAAGTGCGTTGAGGCCTGTGGGGATGACGCTCAGTTCACATTCGCGATCTCAATGGCGGGGCGTGGTTCGGATATGCGGGTCTCGACCGAGTTCGAGACCCCATTGCCCGACTCGGCATGCGTCTACTGCGGCAACTGCGTTGGAGTCTGTCCAACTAATGCCCTGCAGTTTAAAGCTGAGTTCGACCTGCGGCAGAGCGAGGATTGGGATCCCCAACGGCAAACCTCCACCGACACCATTTGCTCATACTGCGGAGTCGGTTGCACCCTCGAGGTCCACACACAAGACAATGAAATTTTTAAGGTGACATCGCCTAGCGATCACTCGGTGACATCTGGCCATTTGTGTGTCAAAGGGCGTTTCGGTTGGCAATATGTGCAACCTCCGACCCGCAGGTCACCTACTAACCACTAAGACTGTTTCCGTAAGACCACTAAAACCGGCATACTCTTCTTCCATCTTTTCCGCTGTCATTTGTTTGGAAGTCCCGTAGTGACCAAATCGAGTCGATCGTTAACCGCTTGGACGCTCTTTTTGGGAATAGCGTTACTTCAGGCAGGTGTCGGCTTGCAGCGCCCCCTATTGGGGTTACGTGCCGAGGCTGCCGGTTTTGGTGCCCTGACAGCTTCACTAGTAATGACTGCCTATTACGCGGGATTTATTCTCGGTACCCGGTACACCGGAAAGCTGCTGTCGGAGGTCGGACACATCCGTACCTTCGCTGGTCTGGCGTCAACGGCATCAAGCATTGTTCTTCTCCAGGGTTTGTGGGTCACCCCGCTTACGTGGGGTCTTTGTCGGCTTGTCTTCGGGTTCTGTGTTGCTGCCCTTTACGTCGTCACTGAATCGTGGTTAAACGACGTGGCTACGAACGAAACCCGAGGGCGCTTACTGAGCTCTTACATGGTGATAGCGGTGGGCTCCACGATGGTCGGGCAATACTCGGTAGGCATTTCAAGCACTGCAGGTTTCACACTATTTGCGGTTGCTTCGGTACTGGTCTCGATGTCTCTGGTGCCTATTGCATTGTCAAGCCGGTCTTCACCCCCCACCTCCATTCCTGAGCCGCTTACTTTCCGAACCCTCTATTCCATCGTTCCGACTGGACTCGTTGTCTGTTGCTTTACTGGCATGACGATCGGGTCGCTTGTCGGAATTGGGCCGATCTATGGTGCCTACCAGGGTTGGAGTGCTCTGCAAATAGCCAACTTCGTGGGCGCACCCCTTGTCGGGTCTTTGATTCTGCAGATACCGTTAGGCAGATTATCGGACCGCGTTCCGCGTCGTGGCGTCATGACGGTCGCTTCAGCGGGAGCCGCTGCGCTCTGTTTTACTCTTATCTTTCTCGACGGCACCAGTGGCCTGTCTCTGCTGTGTCTCGTCTTAATGGGCGGTCTTGCGTTTCCTCTCTATTCGATGTCTGTTGCTTATACAAATGATTGGGTCAACGCTGAGCAAAGAATCGCAGCATCGGCACTTCTAGTGCGAGTCCACGGAATTGGGTCGTTAATCGGTCCGTTAGTGACGGGCCTTATCTTGACTCGTTCCGTGACAGCCTTTTTCTATTTTCCGTTTTTCGTATTCCTGGTCTTGACGCTCTACCTGCTATACCGCATCTATGCCCATGACGCCCCGAGTGTCGATGAGCAGAGCGAATTTCAGCCGTTTCCGCTCCGGGCCTCGCGAATGGTTGTGTCGATGCTGTACCGACGACGCCCGTAAGGCATCGACCTCACTTGACGTAGTAGTCAGGCGCCAATGGGGGCAATGGAGTATTGCCGAGAATCAGATCAGCGGCCTTCTCCGCGATCATCATCGTCGGAGCGTAAATATTCCCATTCGTAATCGTGGGCATTACCGAGGCGTCGACGACTCGTAAGCCCGACATGCCGTGGACTTCCATCGTTTTCGGATCAACGACCGACATTGAGTCACACCCCATTTTGGCTGTTCCGCAAGGATGAAGGGCCGTCTCGGCGTCACTCTTCACCCAATCGAGGATCGCTTGATCTGTCTCAATATCAAGGCCAGGTGAAAGTTCTTCCCCTGCTATTTCTTCAAAAGCGGGTTGGCTCAATATTTTCCTTGCGGCCCTTACCGCGTCGACCCAATCTTGACGATCTAACTCATTATCTAAATAATTGAACCGGATCGATGGCTTGTCGAAAGGGTCACAAGAACGGAGAGTCACCGAGCCACGAGATCGAGCGTGCATTGGACCAACATGCACCTGGTATCCGTGTTTGGTGTCCGCAACGGCCCCGTCATATCTGACGGCCAGGGGAAGAAAATGGAGCATCACATTGGGCCATTTGAGACCCTCTCTAGAGCGCAGGAAACCACCGGCTTCGAAATGGTTTGTCGCAGCGGCACCCCTTCTGAAGAGCCACTGAAGTCCAATCCAGGGTCGTCTCAAGCGGGAAAGGTTTGGCTGTTGGGTGATTGGCAGCTTCGAAGCATATTGAACGTAGACCTCTAGGTGATCCTGAAGGTTCTCACCTACACCCGGTAAATCGACAAGGACCGGCACCTCGGCATGAGCTAAGACCGACTGCGGGCCTATGCCACTCAACTGCAACAACTGCGGCGTATTAATGGCGCCGGCACAACAGACAACAGTCTGCGCCTTATAGCGATGATGTCCAAGTTGCCTGCCGAAGGATCTACGTTCAACGGTTTCGACTCCGACTACTTTCTTACCTTCAACCAACAGGCGGGTGGTGTGAGCTCGTGTCCGTACTTCCAAGTTTGGTCGATTGAGCACCGGAGAGAGGTAAGCCCTAGCTGCGCTTAAACGCCGACCTCTGTATACATTCCTGTCAAAAGGGGCGAATCCTTCTTGGCGGTATCCGTTCACGTCAGTCGTTAATTGGTAGCCGGCTTGTACAGCGGCATCAAAGAACGCATCGAAAAGTGGTCCGGCAGCTGGCCCTCGTTCTAGCTTCAGTGGCCCGGCAGCTCCGCGCCAGTCATCCTCGCCGGCGAGGCAGTTCTCAAGTTTCTTAAAATATGGAAGGGTGTGTGCGTAATTCCATGAGCCCATTCCCTCGGCTGCGGCCCAACGTTCCATGTCTAATGGGTTGCCTCGCTGGAAGATCATGCCATTGATACTCGAACTGCCTCCCAGCACCTTGCCTCTGGCGTGGTAGACGCGACGACCGTTCAGGCCACTTTCTGGTTCAGTGAGGTACATCCAGTCGTAGAAGCGTGAACCAATTGGGAAGGAGAATCCGGCTGGCATATGGATGAAGGGATCCCAGATGTAGTCCGGTCGGCCGGCTTCCAAAAGAAGCACCCTGTTGGTGTCGTCGGCACTGAGGCGGTTCGCAAGTGCGCAACCCGCAGACCCACCACCGATAATCACAAAGTCGTAGTGCGTTTCTTCTGATGGGTCAGATTGCGGCGCCACCAGGTCCTCCGTCAGGTATCACTCAATTTGCAGCGTATCCTCACAGTGGTGATCAAGCGTCCTCTTCGAACATGATCGGCGCAATTTTTGGGATCTTGGCCGCGCTCCTTATCGGGCTCTCTGACCTCTTCGGACGACAAGTAACAGCGAAATCCAGCGCAATAACGGCCTCTAGCACCATGCAAGCGTTCGGGGCAGCCTCAGTTCTGATCTCCTTGGTGTTTTGGCCTGGCACCTTCAGCGCTTCTGGCTTAGCACTTGGGGCACTTTCGGGAGTTGGTTTTGCTGTAGGACTGTCGAGCTATTACCTCGGCTTGACGAGAGCATCATCGGCGGTCGTTGCACCCTTGGCTGCTGTTCTGTCGGCCCTCATCCCATTCGGGTGGATTGTGGTCGGCGGAACAGACGTGTCGCTGCTCTCCACAATTGGTGTGGCCTTGGCACTTGTCGGACTCATAGCAGTCACAACCGACGCTCCAAAGACCGCTCTTAGCAAAGCAGGGATCCAGCTCGGGGTATTGGCCGGGGTTGGCTACGGTATTGGTCAGGCACTCTTGCTTGAGGTAGCAACAACATCCGGACCCGTAGCGATTGCCGGTCAAAGGGTCATTGCCTTCGGATTAATGATTCCCCTAGCGGCAGCAACTAAGAATCGAGTCCTCGCCCCAATCGGGACACGAAACTGGGGGATAGCAGCGGGAATCTGTGCAGGGGGAGCAAGCGTCGCGCTCTTCCAGGGCTTGCGCTTTGATCCGGTCGCCGCAGTAATCGGGATATCTCTCTTCCCTGTGTTTAGTGTCATCGTCGGCCGAATCCGTTATCTAGACACCTTAACCAAGCGTCAGGTCGTGGGAATCGCCTGCGCCGTACTGGGCACTGCCGGAGTCGTAGCAGGTTGACTAACCAATCTGGTCGGGCTCTTCGGACTTTCTACGGGCGATATATTCGATCATTGCCTGATCAGCATCGTCATCCAGCGGGGGAGGCTGGTAGTCGTTAAGCATCTGCTTCCATGCAGCGTTAGCCCTTTGGGCGGCTGACAACTCGCCCTCTTCCAACCATTGCTCATAACTGTTGCTGTCGGCGAGAGTCGATCTGTAGAAAGCAGACTCGAAGTTCTCGAGCGTATGACCATTGCCGAGGAAGTGGGCTCCGTGCGGGTTGGTTTTGAAGGCTTCCATCGCCTGCCCGTTGGGACTCATGTCAACCCCGTCCGCGTACACGCCCATCATGCCCAACTGGTCCGCATCCAGGAGTAGCTTTTCGTAGCTCAACGCCAAGCCACCTTCTACCCATCCAGCTGCATGGAGGACGAAGTGAACGCCAGCCTGCATGGTGGGCAGCAAGGTTGAAAGCGACTCATAGGCTGCCTGTGCATCCGGTCCCTTCGCTGCTGTCAGCATTCCCCCTGAACGAAAGGGAACACCGACCCTGCGTGCTAAAGCCGCCATAACGTAGATTGCTAAACCACCCTCGGGGGTTCCGAAAGTTGGTGCACCAGTTGCCATCGACATTGACGAGGCGAAAGTACCGAAGATAACCGGGGTCCCAGGTCGAACTAGCTGGCAAAACGCCATACCTGTGAGGGCTTCCGCCAAGGCCTGAGCAGCGAGACCCGCGACCGTGACCGGAGACATAGCGCCGGCCAAGATGAACGGTGAGATGATGCAAGCTTGGTTGCTTTCTGCATAAACCTTCGCTGCGCCAAGCATCGTCGAATCCCACCTAAGCGGAGACGACGCGTTAATTAGACTCGTCAAGACCGTTCTGTCTTCAAGATCTCCACCGAACGCAAGCCGGCACAATTCGAGCGAATCAGCTGCCCGCTGAGGGGCGGTTACCGACCCCATTAAGGGCTTATCACTGTATTTCAAGTGAGCGTAAACCATATCCAAGTGCCGTTTATTAACTGCAACGTCGACCGGTTCAACAACCGTTCCGCCACTGTGGTGAAGATGGGGGAGTTGATAGGTGAGTTTGACGATATTTTCGAAGTCATGGAGGGTTGCATAACGACGTCCCTCATCAAGGTCGGTCACAAAGGGAGATCCATAGTTAGGGGCGAAGACGGTGCTATCACCGCCGATCTGGACTGACCGAGCCGAATTTCGAGCATGTTGCGTGAACACCGGCGGCGCGCTCCGCTGAACCAACTCCCGACAGAGGCCTCTCGGAAATTTGACCAAGTCACCGTCGACCTCAGCACCGGCAGCACGCCAGAGTTCGAGCGCTTCCGGGAAGTCTTGGAACGCAACCCCTACCTCGCTCATAATGGTTTCGGCGTTCTCCTCAATCTGACTTAAACCGTCTTCGTCCAAAACCTCGACGGGATCAAGACGTCGGGTAAGAAACGGCTTCCAGACTTCCCCCTGGGCGGTGCGGGCCGCTCGCCTTGCTGATCTACCACCGGATCGGCGCGCAGTCATCTCATCATTCCTTTCGGGCCGGCCGTCTTCTCCGGCGCGAGTTTGTCGCCGTAGACGCTAGAGGAAGCGACGGTAGTTCGACTTCTTTTTCTAAATTTGGGTGTGCTGCGGACGCGTGAGGGAAACTCATCGCGTCCACGAACAACTCTTGAAACCTCTCTTCAAGGGCGGTTTCAACTTTGACTACATCGGGGACGATTCTTTCAATAAGCGTTCGCTCGGCTTGCGAGAGTAACAAGCGAACCGCTCCGCTACCAGCAGCATTACCGACCGCTACGACATCACCTAGAGCACAATCGGGGATGAGACCTAAGACCATCGCGTACATAGGATCGATTTGAGCTCCAAAGGCTCCTGCAAGGCGGATCTCTTGGGGGGATACTCCGCCTGCCTGTTCCACAAGCAAGTCAATTCCGGCCCTCAGAGCGGCCTTCGCCAGTTGTATGGCGCGCACATCGGCTTGTGTGATCAAGACCGTCAGCCCGTCATCGTCTCCTGGCCTGTGTAGCACGTAGGAGAATGTGCGGCCGTCAGCAATAACACGGTCCGTAACGGCACGACTATCCAGAAGTACGCCTTCCGCCGTCATAAGACCAGCCAAAAACAATTCGGCTATCGCTTCAATAATCCCCGACCCACAGATACCAGTGATCCCGACCTCTTTGATAGCGGTTGGAAATTCCGGGTGTGAGGACCAGTATTCGCAACCGACGACTTTGATGTCCGGTTCCAGACTGTCACGAGCGATGCGTACACGTTCGATTGCCCCTGGGACAGCCCTCTGACCATGGGTTATTTGGGCCCCCTCGAAGGCCGGGCCTGTGGGACTAGATGCAGCATAAAGAGTCGCCTTATCGCCAAACACGATCTCAGCGTTGGTCCCAACGTCCACAAGTAATTGGGGCTTTGAAGCCTCATATGGGGCTTCAGCCAAGATCGCCGCAGCAGTATCTGCACCTACATGCCCCGCTATACATGGCGGTAAGTACACCGACGCGTTCGGTAAGGGGAGGCTTACCTCTTCTGCGTCTGTCAAGACTGAACCATCGGTTGCTAAATCAAAGGGCATCTGTCCCAGGGGAACCACATCAAACCCAAGGAAGGAGTGGTGCATCACCGGATTTCCGACTACAACCAGGTCAGTTACGTCCTCAGCGCGATGGTCAGCCTCTGCGAGCAGTCCGAGCACTAATGCGGAAATTGAGTCCCGCACCACGTGGGTTAGCTGATCGGCACCCTCGGGATTCATCATCACGTAGCTAACTCGACTCATGAGGTCTTCACCCAGGCGAATCTGGGGGTTCATCACACCGTTAGTCGCCAAAACTTCGCCCCGGCTGAGATCTAAGAGATGAGCCGCGATAGTCGTCGAACCAAGATCAATCGCCACACCAATGTGGTCGACGTGAGCACCACTCCGAACTGCACAAACGATACTTCCACGAGCTGAGCGGTGTATTTGGGCGGTCAAGGCCTGCTCACCCTGAAAAAGCCCCGTGGCTAGATCTTCGATATGTTTTTCTGCTCTAGTCGAGTAGTGGTGGACCGCAATGCCCCATTCATCTGTAAGTGCTTCAGTAATAGCTTGTTCTAGGGCCCCGGAGTCCGAATGAATCTCTGGAACCGTGACAACGCGAAGCATCGATACGGCATCAAGAGAGAGTCCTTGCACGTTTATCTCTTTACGAATCACAGGAGCGTGGGCCTGACTCTCAGCAGGTATGTCGACCACCAGGGGGCCAAGGACTGTTGCTTGACAGCCCAGTCTCGCTCCGGTGAGCATGCCCCGACGTGCCTGATACTCAACCTCGCTGGAGCCGGGCCCACTGAGGCTCTGTAGGTCAGACTGAACAGCCCATTTAGGAAACGCTCCGAATGACGGACGGAACTGACACCTACCGCAGACCCCGCGACCCCCGCACACGCTATCCAGATCGACCTGAGCCGCTTGGGCAACACTTAGGACTGTCGACCCTTCAACGGCCTCGGCCTCTAAGCCGGACGGAGTAAAAACAATACGGTGAACGGGTGGCATCTCAGACTCACGTTCCTCCGCCTGAGCTAGGACGGCGGCGACCCCTTCGACCACCGCGGGAAGCCCCCGCAGCCTCAGGGTCACGATGCACCGAGATCCATGCTGCGCAGTTTGGGTCGTTGCCCATCAACACATCCGAGCCCATCACAGCAGACTTAACCTCAGAATGAAGTGGATTCATGATCGCTGAGGTCATCCCTGCGCCAATAGCCATCGAAAGGAACGTACCGGTGATCACATGTCGATTCGGTAAACCGAAACTGACATTCGACGCGCCGCACGTGGTGTTAACCCCCAATTCGTCTCGCAACCGGCGGACCAGGTGGAAGACTTGGCGACCTGCGTTACTCATTGCTCCGATAGGCATTACGAGCGGGTCAACAACCACGTCTTCAGTCGGGATCCCATGGTCGTGCGCCGCCTCGACGATCTTCTTTGCCACAGCGAATCGAACGTCTGGGTCCTCACTGATGCCAGTCTCATCGTTAGAGATAGCCACGACTGCAGCTCCGCTCTTGGCGACAAGCGGGAGAACTCGATCTAATACCTCTTGCTCCCCAGTAACTGAGTTAATTAAGGGCTTACCTTCATAGGCATTGATCCCCGCCTCGAGTGCTTCAATTATCGACGAGTCAATCGAAAGAGGCACGTCCGTAACAGATTGCACGAGTTGAATTGCTTCAGCTAGAAGGGCAGGTTCATCTGCCAGGGGGATGCCGGCATTCACATCTAGCATTTGGGCGCCGGCTTCTACCTGCGCCAAAGCGTCAGCTTGCACTCGCGAGAAGTCCCCGTTCTTCATCTCTTCAGCGAGCAGCTTTCGACCCGTGGGATTGATCCGCTCGCCGATCATGACAAAAGGACGGTCGAACCCAATAACGACCTCTCTTGATCCTGAACTGATCACTGTGTCAGTCATGTACTCATCCTCCTTGGAGATCTCATTACGTCTAGTTGACGAGGTAGCGCCCGTCGTCGCCTGATCCTTTGTTAGTGGCGTGGAAGCCGCCATTTCTCACCAACTGTTCAAGCGCCTGAGAGTCATAGTCAGCTTCCAGCGAGGCTGCAATCCGTTTCACCTGGCCCGCAAGATCTGGCTCAGGGAGCTGCTCGTCGCGCACCCATTGCTTGATATATGCGTCTGTCTCGGTCACGCCGGCCACACCCGCTGCTCGGTCGATCGCATGTTGAAAACGTTCGGACAGCACCTCGACCTCTCGCTTGTGGCCCTCTGTGCCGACGACTTGAGCAGGAATATTCCTCCAAGAGATCACAACAACCGAAGCGGCACGTCGCCTCCGTCTCGAGGTCATCGCGGGACCAAGGCCGGGCCTGCCTTTTCCTTGCCGCTGATGATGTCTGCTTCAGAGAAGGCTGCGACGCTGTCTCCAAACTGCCCCCAACCAGCCTCGATTGTCTTCAAAGGTAAGCCCAGTCGCCGAGCTGCCGAAGCAGCAGCGGCGCTTGCTTTGGCGCTTCCCGCTTGGCTGATGAAAACAACCCTTTTGTAATTGGCGAAATAGATGTCTAGTAGTTCTGGGTGTTTCTCAATTCCCAAAGTCTCAACCACGAGGCGGTCGAAGTGTGTGGCCAAAAAGTCTGTCAGGTAAAAGGTGCCTGGCTCCTCGTCGTGGAGAGCGTTAAAAGCCCCTGGTGGTAAATAAAATTCGTAACAATGTGCGCCAGGTAAACGCTGAGCATCAAATTCAGCACAGACGCTGTCTATCTCCCCGCCGGTTCCACAATCGGCATAGCCAAGAAACACTCGGTCAAAGGATCGGCGAACGCTAGCTAACCGAGTACGAAGCATCTCGCAGATTCTTTCGGGTCGATTGTGTAGGGCTGCAGAAAGATATTCGACCTTTACATTGCCGACCCCGTTGACCTTGAATGCGGCCTCTAACTCACGCGCTAAGGCGCCGCACGCCAAAACAAGCACTGACGGTCGGGTCACGCCGCAGAACGCTTTTTCTGGACAAATTCGGTGGCGGTCTCGGCCGCCACAGCGGCATCACGACAATAGGCGTCGGCCCCGATGGCTTCGCCGAAATCCTGATTCAAGGGCGCGCCCCCAACAAGCACGATGTAGTCGTCCCTGAGTCCCTGTTCCACAAGAGTGTCGATGACGACCTTCATGTAGGGCATGGTCGTGGTTAAGAGCGCAGACATCCCGAGTATGTCGGGCTTATGTTCGTTGAGGGCAGCGATGTATTCATCAACATCGGTGTTGATTCCCAAATCGATGACCTCAAAGCCGGCGCCCTCGAGCATCATGGCTACAAGGTTTTTGCCGATGTCGTGGATATCGCCCTTCACCGTCCCGAGAACCACCTTGCCGACAGGCTCCGCACCCGTTTCAGCTAGCAAGGGACGCAGGATTTCCATTCCTGCCTTCATCGCATTAGCAGCGAGGAGGACTTCCGGAACGAAGAGAATTCCGTCTCTAAAGTCAATTCCGACGATGCGCATACCCTCCACCAACGCTTCGCCTAGAACCCGATCGGCAGACCACCCTCGAGAGAGCAGCAACTCTGTACCTTCAACAATCTCGTCTGCCATCCCATCGTAAAGGTCATCGTGCATCTGGGCGGTCAGATCTTCGTCGTTTAAGGCTGATAGGTCGATTTCTTCGAACTCATCAGCTTCGTCAGCCACTGCCGCTACTCCTACTTAATCCTGATCGGCCGCCAAGCGGATATTCCGCGGCGCCGAACCCCGAGCACTAACCGTAAACCACATTGTGGAACAGTACCGCATTATGGGTCATTTCGTGGACAGGATGGTGTCCAGAACGGCCTCTACACATGACTCCTTGCCAAGCATTGCGGTCTCCCCAGAGACACGCGGAGTGAATTCCACTTGACCATTACTCAAGCTTCTACTTCCGATCGTCAAGCGGTACGGAATACCGATCAACTCCGAGTCTGCGAATTTGACACCAGGACGCGCATCCCGATCATCGACTAGGACATCGAGTCCGGCGGCACCACACAGGTCCGCCACGGAGTCGGCTAACGCCATAGCTTCTGGATCGTCAACATCAAGAACAGTTACTAGGAGGTGGTACGGGGCAACTGCCAATGGCCAACAGAGCCCGGAATCGTCGTGGTGGTTCTCGGCTATGGCCGCAACAGCGCGTCCGATCCCAATCCCGTAGCTTCCCATCGTTGGAGTCTGCGCCTTTCCTTGTGAGTCGAGGACAGAGATGCCCATAGCGGTCGAATATTTACGGCCCAGCTTAAAAATATGTCCCGCTTCGATGCAGCGGACGATCTCTAACCGGCCGCCGCATTCGGCACAGGTTTCTCCGTCTTGAACCTCTCGGATATCAACCCAAGAATTTACGTCGATGTCACGTTCAACAGACACTCCCCTTAGATGCCAGTCATCTTCGTTCGCACCTGTCACCATTCCGGTTCGTTCCTTTAGCGCCACATCGCAAAACACCGCGATTCCATCCACGCCGACAGCTCCAAGGCTGCCCGGGCGCGCTCCCAGTGCTTCGAAAGCTTCCTCGGGAGTCGCCGGCCGCACGTCAACAGCTCCGGAGCTATCCTGCAGCTTCTGGAGGTTTAACTGATGGTCGCCGCGCAATAACGCCAAGGTCACCTCACCATCCAAGACCATCACCATCGTTTTGATTTGGTTCACTGCCTGGGCGCTTTCCTCGACATTTTCAAGCTCAGTAATGGTGCGTACACCGGGAGTCGGGAATCGCTCAACATCCTCGTCAGACGGCGACCCAAGCACGGGCTCGAGTCGGGATGTACCCCGCTCCACATTGGCTCGGTAGGTGCAGGACTGACAGACCAAAACATCGTCTTCCCCAGCAGGCGAGGTCACCATGAACTCGATGCTCGCTGACCCGCCCATCGCCCCCGATGAAGCCTGAACCGGCATTGCCTCTAGACCCAGGCGGTCGAAGATCTTCACATAGGCGCGATGGTGAGCGTCAAAGGCCGCGTCTAATCCCTCGTCATCAAGGTCAAAGCTGTAAGAGTCCTTCATGGCAAACTCTCTAACCCGCAGAAGACCGCTCTTAGGTCGGGGTTCATCGCGGAACTTCATCTGAATTTGATACCAAACCTGAGGAAGCTCTTTATAGGAGTGCAAAGTCGTCGCTAGATGCGAGAACACTTCTTCATGGGTCATTCCAAGCGCTAGGTCAGCGCCCCCGCGATCCTGCAACCGGAACATTTCGTCACCCATTGCCTCCCAGCGGCCGCTCTGTTTCCATATCGAAGCCGGGTGCATCGCCGGGAGAAGAAACTCCTGCCCACCAATTGCGTCAATTTCCTCACGAACTATCTGTGCCACCTTTTCATGAACACGGAGTCCCAAAGGCAAAAGGCTGTAATGCCCAGCATGTAACTGCCGAATGAAACCACCACGCACTAACAGTTGGTGGCTAGCTGCCTCGGCGTCAGCCGGAGCATCTCGAAGTGTTGGGATGAAAGCCGCGGACCAGCGCATAGCCCCACGATACGGCACTGAACACAGTTCATCGCGACGATTAGAACTGCTTCTTAGGATCCTTCGGTGGTGTATTTAGGCAAAGCCGGCTACCATGGTTGTCAGTTGGCCCCACCAGTTGCTTGGGTGGTGGCAGCGACACCGTGACTTTAGAGCGCAAGCCTTCTTTGGGGGCGGGCGAAAATTTGGTCAGCGGTGTGGATAGGACCTTCTGATGCGGCCCGACGGTTGCGCGAAGTCAAGGGTCCTACACCATTTGTGCAGACAAGAAGAGCGAAGTGACCGCAACCGATTCCACAATGGAAACAACTAAGTTGGACTCAGCGAGCCAGCAAAACGCGTCCTTACTGGCTCCATTATCTTGGGCAGAGATCCACGAACGCGCGCGCCTCGAGGCCGACGGGGCTGCCTCCGCAGCCATTATTGCTGAACTTGAATCGGACCCCGTGCGTTGGCGAAACGTCCTTAGCGACATGATCGAAGATGCAGAGGACACCCTCCAGGCAATCCGACGCATCAAAGGACCCCATCGAAATCAGATTATGACTGACTTCGAAGGCGAATTTAGGCTCTTAACGGATGCTTTTGAACGAGCGACGGGCGACCCTTATTTAACCGAAGAGGACGATGCAGAGGCGACGGCCATACCCGATGACGCGGTAATCGAGCCCATCGCGCTCCAACTCTCCTGGAACTCCGGCAAGGTTGTGGCGTGGGCATCTGGCGCCTTTAACGAAGCTGAGTCTGGTGAGCAAATTCTAGGTCGCCTCGTTGAAGCAGGCGCACCCGAAAGTGCTTGGGAAGACTACAAAAACGTGACCTTGCCGAATGGTTCGACGGCACCGGCCCTGAGTGCCCACGTTGGCGACGTACTCGGTTGGCTTGCAGCCTTGGCAACGCAGCCATGGGTGGCACACCTAGAGAACCTGCCAGATGAAAAGAAAGCCGACGAAGAAACCTCCAGCGATGTCGACGTCCCTCCGTTAGGAGCCTCACCAGAGCTTCCTCGCGCGAACGAAGCGAACCTACAATCGATTGGCGCGAGCGCCCGGTGGTTGAGCCTCGTAGCGGCAGCCGCAGTCGGACTTGTCGCTCAAGGTCGCACTGTTCCGAAACTGCAGCGCATCCGCAAGAGGCGGAACAAAAGGAATAAGAACAACAAGGGCGAATTCATCGTTCAATGGATGCCGGGGATCATCAGCAAAAGGCGCCTCGAAGCGTTCGCCAACTCGTTACCCGGTGCCGTCACGGCGGCCGAGCCTGGCCCAGATGCGCGAGCGGTGGTGCAGTCAGCGTTAACAGGAATGGTGAACGCAATAGTTGCCAACGCAGCAAGTCGACTAGATGTTCCTGCCCCCCCTCCAGAGCCACGGACAAAGACAGAGGTCGCTGAAGCATTCCTAGCTAACCTAAGTGGACGCCCCTTCTCTGCAGCTGCTGATAACGGCTCCGACTTAGCTCGAAAATTAGAACTCTGGGCGCGACCGGTGACAGCCGTCGCCAAGTATGCCCTCATCGTCCAGCTAGATGAACCAGATGAAAGCGGCGCATGGCAACTTCAAGTCTTGTCACCAGGCCCCGAGAATTCAATGGACCCCGTCGAGGTAGCCATGGTGAGTGGCTCCAACACTCGCCGCACTGAGGTCAAGGGTCAATACACCCGCTTAGAACGCATGGTCCCTGCACTCAAACGACCTGGCGGCCGCAGACGGGGAGAGGTCTTGCTCGACCAAGACGAAGCATGGGAGCTGATGTCGAGCACTGGACCAGCCCTCGAATCGGCAGGGTTTGACGTCAGAGTGCCCGCACTTTCTCGACGCCGCCAGGTAGCACAGCTCCGCCTGACCGCAGATGACGCAGACAGCGTGGTCGGAGCACAGCAACTTACCGCTGTCAGCTGGAGCGCCGTATTTGGAGAAGTTGAACTCACTGCATCAGAAATCCAAAAACTAGCAATGCAAAAAAAGCCTTTGGTCCAGTCGCGCGGCCGATGGGTTGCTTTAGAGAAAGCCGACCTCGTTGAGGCAGCGGCTGCCCTGGCCGAACGCGCCGACACAACAGAGCTAACAGGCGCCGAGATGCTCCGCCATGCGTTGGGGCTCGAAGGTAGCAGTGTCACCGGGGGAGTGACCCTCGCAGGAACTAGTTGGGCCAGCGACTTATTACGGGCCGCCGGAGGCGTCAATTCCGACCCCGATACCCAACCAGACGGCTTTTCAGGTGAGCTGCGCAGTTATCAAGCCGAAGCCGTTGGCTGGCTTGGATTTCTCGACGACGCGGGGTTAGGCGGTTGCCTAGCGCTGGATATGGGACTCGGCAAAACACCGACCATCTTGGCGCGAATGGCCGTGACCCCTGGAGAGACACCATCTCTCGTCATCGCTCCACCGGCAGTTGTTGGGAACTGGGCAGCGGAAGCGAAACGTTTTACACCGGACATCAAAGTCCTGGTACACCACGGACCGTCGCGCTCAGCTGGCCCTGAACTGGCGAGCAACCTAAGCGCAGCCGACCTCGTAATCACAACATACGGCACCGCTGTTCGCGACATAGACGAGCTCGCAAACACGAAATGGGACCGCGTCGTTCTAGATGAAGCCCAAGTAATTAAGAATCATCGAAGCGCAACTGCTAAGGAACTCCGAAAGCTAGATGCGAGGATCCGCCTAGCGCTAACAGGTACCCCAATCGAGAATGGTCTAGGCGACCTGTGGGCAATCATGGACTTCTGCAACCCAGGATTGGTCGGAGGTCGAACTTCCTTCATCAATCAGCTCAATCAAATGAACGAAACCGACGAGGTCGCTGAGTCGGCACTTCACGCACTCAACGGCGTCTTGGTATTCCGACGAACTAAAGCCGAACCTCTTATCGCTGCGGAACTACCCGATAGAATTGACGAGCTCGCCCAGTGCACAATGACACCCGAGCAAATCGGCCTCTATCAAGCCGTCCTCGACAAACTGGTGAGAGACACAGCGCAAAGCGACCAAAACACCAGCCAACAAAAAGGTCTAGTCCTAGCGGCCATCACTGCTCTAAAGCAAATCTGCAATCACCCGCTGAACTACGACAAGGAAGACAGCAATCTTGAACTCGAAGGTCGAAGCGGAAAGCTCACACGCCTAAATGAGATTATCGATGCCGTCTTTGCCGCCGACGAGAGAATCCTCATCTTTACGCACTTCGCTAGTTGGGGCGAGCGCCTCGCACAATACCTGTCAGACCGAACCGGACTAGGCATCGAGTGCTACCACGGCGGCCTTGCGCGAGGTGCACGTGATCGAATGGTTGACTCCTTTCAGAGCGGAGAAGGCGCCGGTGCGATGGTTCTATCCTTAAAGGCTGGCGGTACCGGCCTCAACCTGACGGCAGCCAGCCACGTAGTCCTCTATGACCGCTGGTGGAACCCTGCAGTAGAGGACCAAGCTCGAGACCGGGTATGGAGGATCGGGCAAACTAAAACCGTGATTTGCCATCGTTTGGTGTGCCCAGGAACCGTTGACGAACGTGTAGAGGAAGTCGTTCAAGGTAAACGTCGAATTGCCGACATGGTCCTTCCTAAATCCAGTTCCTTAGGTGACCTGGACACCGAACAATTACGCGCAGCCCTAGGCATCGACCCTGAAAGCCTGTTGGCTGCGGACCCGGACGACATCCTTGACGAATCCTTGATTGAAGTTGGCAAGTGACCAAGAAACGAAGACATTCCAGAACCCGGCGTCTGAGCGACTCGGGTTCACCGACAGAAACAGACAAAGCCACCAAAGAGTTCTGGCACGGGCCAGCAGCGTTACCTGATAGCCCCTCCAAAGTCCAAGTAGCGCAGGATGCCGCCGCTGTCATCCACAGCCTGGGTGAACCGCCGCTCAACGGGCAAGAAGAACTCGCAGAACACTATTTCGACGCGGTTTACCAACGGAGCGTCACCCTCGCATCGGCGCTCGCTGCGGCGGCCGAGCTAGTCGGCGATGACGAAGATGACCTGAGCAACTAACTCCGTCAATCTTGTGGTTCGAACCCAACTACTTTGCCACGATTAATACTTACCCAATCTCTCGCTTCAAGGTACGGCTTAAACGTTTGGTAGATGGCCTCCTCGTCTGATCCTGATTTGGGCCGCTGCATCTCGTAAAGGTGCGGGAATTCAAGCCAAGCTGTGACAGCATTCCAGAGACGCAAAGCTGCCTCGCCGCTCGGTGGGTCCAAAAGAACCGGGCCAAAAAATGCCTGTCCATCGGGGAAGAATAGGGTTGGCACTCCAAATCCACCTGTATTCACGACTCGATCGTGTTCTGCTTTAATCTCCTCATGCGTTGACAGATCATTTATCGACTCCTCAACGATCCCCGGATCTGCTCCAATTTGTTCCAAGAGGTGGCGAGCAACATCAGGGTTGTGTGGCCGGTTTCCATCAACATGCAAGGCTTTCCCTGCCAAGGCATACCACTGATCTAAGAGATCCATATCCAAGCGCCGCAAAATAACCCCTATGCGCATCATGGACCATCCGTAGCTCCACTCGCGTTCCCACGGATGCTTCTTCCCTTCTTTGAGATTTATTTCTTCAAGACTGAAAAACCTCCAGTTAACACTGAGATCAAGCTGATCCCGAACATCGCGCATCCACAGGGACGTCTGGTATGCCCAAGGGCACATGACATCAAAATGAAAATCGACTTCTTTGGGGGGCGCGTACACATCCACAGGCTCCTGCTTTCCTCGTAGCCGCTCCCTTAACAATATGTCCACCAGCGCCGCGACGCTCGATTTCTGGACTTGAGCCCTGACTTTCCGTTGGCACTTGAACTGCTCGACGGCTATAACAAAGACACATACACGAAGGGACTACGCATGGCTCAAATCACGATCGTCGGGGATGGACCTGGCGGACTTAGCGCAGCCTTATTTCTCGCTCGGTCCGATAACGAAGTAAGGGTGTACGGGACAGATGCAACAGTCATGCATTTCGCGTTCCTCAACAACTACTTGGGAATCGACGCGATCAGTGGCACAGATTTCCAAACAGTCGCCAAAAACCAAGTAAAGGATTCAGGAGCGACGCTCCTAGAACAGGAGGTCGAAAGCGTAACGATCGACTCGGGCGCGCTCACCGTCGTTACAGCTACAGGAGCCCACTCTCCAGATTTCCTGGTCCTGAGTGAAGGAAAGGCGATGCCTCTCGCTCAGTCTCTGGGAATCCAAATTCTAGCTGGAGAGGACGAGATGGTCCCCGTTGACCAAAACGGCCGGACGTCAATAGCGAACGTCTACGTAATCGGGCGAAGCGCTCGCCCGACCCGAAGCCAAGCCATTATTTCTGCTGGAGATGGCGCCGCAACAGCGTTAGACATCCTCTCCAAAATTGAGGGACGCGAAGTACAAGATTGGGATTCCCCACCCAAAGCATGACGGGGGAGTGAGGCTTAACCGCGCCCGTGGCGGAGTAATTTTCCGGGAGTCGCCCCAGTGCATTCCCCAGATACAAAAGTGGTCTCACCGTTCACGATTATTCGGTCATAGCCCGCAGCACGCTGCACACGTCGCCACTCGCCGCCCGGGAGGTCGTACTCAACATCCCCAATCCAGTTCGGGAGGATCTCTAGCTCTTCCATGTCGTACACAAGCACATCCGCTGCCGCTCCTTCACGCAGAGTTCCGCGATCCCGGAAGCCGGCAGCATGAGCAGGCAGATTGGATAACCGGTAGTGAGCCTCTTCCAACGTCACAACGCCCTCATCGCGAACCAACCAAGTCAGGAAATCAGTTGTATAAGCGCCACCTGTAAAGAATTTTGTATGTGCCCCGCCGTCCGAGACGCCAGGAATCGCGTAGGGCGACTCCGTCATCATCTCAGCCATGAACTCGGCGTTTGAACCCTTGTCAGGTCCCAAAAATTCAACGTTTAGGTCGCCTCGTAACGACAAGTCAAGCATTACTTCGATGTGATGCTTGCCTTCGGCCTCCGCTATTTCCCCAACAGACTTACCGACATACTCCTGGAGATCCGCTTGTCTGTTCACTCCCTGGACTACAAGGCTGCGCGGGTTGCCGCCGACCCCAGCCTGAATCACCTGCAGGCGGCGATCAGCTTCCTCAGCTTCTTCCACCAAAGCAAGACGCAATTCAGGATCTTGCATCTTGGTGATCTTCTCTTCCTTTGAACCGGTCGTTACCGCCCGCCACGCGGGGGAGGCGTCGTATAGGTTCCAATGTTCCAAAGTAAAAGCGAACCCAGCGCGGCCAGTCCCGCATTGCGCATAGATGGGTAAACCCTTTTCGCGGCAACCCTCAATCCACCTCAAGGGACGTCGATGGACCTCAGGGTCCTGACGAGCGGGGGCAACCACATTGTGGAGAAGTGGCCGTTGAGCGACAGCGGCGAGCTCTTCAAGGAACGCTATGTCGCCACGAATATCGCCTGTTCCTTGAGTTATCTGGATAAAACCTTCATCGCGATCAGCCAACACCTGGGCCAGGTTAAAGATGTCCTCATCACACATAATGTCGGTCACCATAGGGCTGCCATCAAAATCCGCTTGAACACTGTCCGGGCCTAAACGCTGGATTGAAAAGCCACATAAGCCAGCGTCCATTCCCTCATGCAGGAGCCGGGCCATCTCCTTACGCTCAACGTCAGATGCCGGAGTGCCAGCCTTAGCCTTTTCAAGGCCCATGACGTAGGTCATCAGAGAAGCCGTAGGCATGTACTGGATGACGTTGACACCCTTTGGAGCTCGATCTAGGGAATCGAGATATTCTGGGATTGTTTCCCAATCCCATTCCATCCCCTGCTTCATCGACTCGAATGGGATCGCCTCTGTACGAGTCATAGTCAGCATCGAACGCTCACGAAAGTCCTCAGCCACAGGAGCGAACCCAAAACCGCAATTCCCGAGAACCACCGAAGTCACTCCGTGGTACCCAGAAATCGTGCACCACGGATCCCAGCGAATTTGGGCATCGTAATGGGTATGAAGGTCGACGAACCCGGGCGCGACGATCTTGCCGGTAGCGTCCACGACCTCTTCAGCCACGCCGTCTGCGCGACCGCCAATCTTCGAAATGTAACCATCCTTGATCCATAAATCCCCTTTAAATCGCGGAACTCGAGTTCCGTCGACAATCGTTCCACCAGCGATGTGAATGTCATATTCAGCCATGCATGCCCCCTTAGCGCTCAGCTTTCCCGAGGAGAACCCCCAAGCTGCTCAACTCCTAGCGTAATCATCTGACAACATCGGTGCGTGCAACCTGATAATCCGAACCCTCAACCCGCCTTTCGGGATGCTGTTCACGAGGTACTTGAATCGATCGGACCTGGAGAAGTGTTGAGTTACGGAGAAGTCGCCGAGGAGGCCGGCTTTCCTCGGAGTGCACGAGCAGTTGGCCGATTTCTACGGGACAACAGCGGATACCCGTGGTGGCGGATCGTCACAGCAAATGGCCGCTTGGTGCCGGGAAGCGAGTCTCGACAAGCCGCTCTGCTCGAATCCGAAGGTATAAAAATCACAAACGGACACGTCGCTGACATGAACAGAAACCATCAATAACCATGCCCATGGCGCCTAAGTACGTAAGATCATGGCGTGGCCCGACCCAAAAAAGCTAAACCCAGTCGAAAACCAAAGCGAGACAAGCTTCAAGCCTTGCCCGAACACGTGAAACAAGCGATCGAAGCCAAGCAGTCGCAAAATAACGGCAAGCAAACCGCCGGTCGCTCCGCCGGAAGAAACACGGGCTACGGCGGCGGCGCAGCGAAAAGAACCGGGGGCCGAGACCGCTAAATAAGCCAAAGGGGGCGTGGAGGCCTATTTTCGAGCGCCGACCAACCAATTACACTACGTTACATAATGTAGCTTATGTGCGTTTCCCTTAAATGTCGAGGGCATGGCCGTAATCCTTGCTGTGCTTAACGATGAAGTCTTTACGGGGTTCAACTGGGGCGCCCATCATCACCGTGAACGCCCTTTCTGCCTTTTTGGCGTCGTCCAAAGTTATGCGCCGGAGAACCCGTGTCTCTGGATTCAACGTCGTTTCCAACAGCTCATCGTCATCCATTTCACCCAATCCTTTGAAGCGCGTAACGCGGTAACGCCTGCCTTTGCCTGTCAGGTCGCTCACACGTTGATCTAATTCTTGCTCGGAATAGACGAATTCTTTGTCTTGGCCTAACACCAAGGCATGAGTCGGCGGTTGAGCCGCGTAGACGTGACCATTTTCAAGCAGCGGCCTCATGTAGTGATAGATCAGGGTCAGTACCAGACATCTGATATGGCTGCCGTCGACGTCGGCGTCGGCTAGAAGGATGATCCGGTCATACCGACGAGACGACAAATCGAACTCTGATCCTGAACCGGCACCTACGGCCGTAAAGAGCGCTGTTGCCTCGGCGTTATCTAGGACGGCTTTCTTGGTCCCCTTGCCTGCGTTGACTACTTTGCCTCGAAGCGGGAGGACTGCTTGCCACGCACTATCGCGGGCTCGTTTCGCTGGTCCCGCCGCCGAGTCGCCTTCAACGATTAGCAACTCCCCATCTGGATGAAGCCGACAATCTGAAAGCTTGTCTGGAAGACCGTTGTTACCAAGTTGCGCGGCCTTTCGTCGGTTGTCAAGGGCTTGTTTTGTACTGACCCTATTAACGATGGCCTCTGTCACTTTGTCCAAGATTGCCTTGACGTGAATCTTTTTGGACCCTTTGGCAGTCCCATCAAACCAAGCCTTAAGGCCATCACGCGTAATCGCGCCAACAATCTTTTGAACCTCCGGGGTGCCTAACTCCCGTTTGGTTTGACCGCGGAACTGCGGCTCAGGAAAGATAACTCGCACTACCGCAATTAGCCCTTCCTGGGCATCCTCCTTTTGGACTTTGGCTTCCTCTTTAAGTTTGCGGAGCTTACGGGGGTCAGCTGCGGTCAGCGCTTGGTTCGCAGCGGTCGTCAGAGATCGCTCAAAGCCAGCGACGTGGGTGCCGCCGTCGGGTGTAGGGATTGTGTTAACAAAGCTAACGATTCTACTTTCGTAGTTCTGAACCCACTTCAGTGCGATGTCCACCTCACATTCTCGGGTCACTTCAGTCAGTTTGCCGTCAACGGGAACCTTTTCTAGAAATTCACCCGTGCCCTCAACTCGGACAAGACCGGTTACTGGTTGATGGTCACCTGCTAGGAAGTCAACGTAGTCCGCTAGGCCACCCTTCGAGACAAATTCCTCCGCTGGGCGTTTGGACCCTTTACGTTTGTCAGCTAGTCGAATCTTGAGACCGGGAACAAGAAAACAGATCTGCCCCAGGCGTTCGCGGACTTCTTCGTAGTTGATCTCGGCGTCTGGATCAAAGATGTCTCTGTCGGGCCAAAACCGGACGCGCGTTCCAGTTCGACCTGACGGCACCTTGCCCACCCGCTTGAGCCCGTGACCAGCGGTGAACCGGCCGTTGCTCGCCATTTGGCCGGCGACTTGATCTTTGAATGAAAGCCTATGAGTAGAGCTTTTGCGATCGACTTCGACCTCCATGCGGCCCGACAAAGCGTTGACTACAGAGGCTCCTACCCCATGAAGTCCGCCGGATGCTCCGTATGCTCCGTTACCAAATTTTCCGCCGGCATGAAGCTCAGTGAAGACGACCTCCAGAGCTGTGATGTTGCCATCTTTTTCTTCGATTGGGATGCCCCGCCCATCATCTGTGACCTCGTAGGAACCGTCTGAGTGGAACATAACCTCCACGATTTTTGCATGGCCGGCAGCGGCCTCATCGATGCCGTTGTCAATGATTTCCCACAAGAGGTGAGATAGGCCGGCGGAACCCGTTCCACCTATGTACATCCCAGGGCGTTTCCGCACCGCTTCGAGGCCTTCGAGTACCTCAATGTGCTCGGCGTTGTAGCCCCCAGCGTCCTCGTTCGCTTTGTTCCGTTTAGTCCCGGCGGCCATTACAAGCGGTACTCCCCTATTAACATGACGCGGTCCTCAGAGGTACTGGTCATTCCGTCCCGGCGGGTGAGCTCCAAAGATAAGGGAACCGGCGCGCCCGCAGGTTTTTTCTCATCGCCTGCGTCTGCCACAATGGCAGCGAGTTGATGACTTCTACCTACCCAGCCAAACGATGCGGTGGTTTCAAAATCACGCCATTTGACTGTCCGTACGCCGCCTGTTGCTCGACCCTTGGCCGGGATCTCAGCTACATCAGTGGCCTTAATCGCTCCTTCGTCGCTGATCACCACGACAGCAGCTCCGAATTCGACGATACCTGCGGCCATCACGTTGGAACCCGGCTTTAATTTCATTCCTGCCACTCCCCCAGCCCCCGGTCCCTGAAGCGAGATTCCGTTGGCGGCGGTTCGCAAGGCCTGTCCATCGGAGGCGACCATGACAATTTCGCTGTCTTCACTCGCGACAAACGCCGATGCGACTCGGTCGTCGCCCTTCAGGTTGATTGCAGAACTACCTGACCTCAGCCGCTTGAGAGCATCGGCCTCCAACCTTTTGGCGACTCCATTCCGAGTGATCAAAATAACTGGGTCCGAGCCATCGCCGAATAGGCCAACAACTTTTTCGCCACGACTCAGCGAGAACATTTCAGTCACCGAGGCCCCACGGCTACCTCTCACCATTTCAGGTATTTCGCGAGCGCGAACCGACAGGACACGGCCTTGGTCTGTCACCGCAGATATCACAGAAAAGCCAGAAGTCTCTAGGCTC
Organism: Acidimicrobiaceae bacterium; assembly: GCA_002722565.1. GTDB lineage: Bacteria > Actinomycetota > Acidimicrobiia > Acidimicrobiales > Poriferisodalaceae > MedAcidi-G3. The sequence continues at coordinate 217,289 of PBMG01000001.1, read as the reverse complement.
CTAGCGATCACGTCGTGACGGCCTGGCTTCGCTGTGAACTCTTCATTTGGCGATCTGCGGCCAAGGAGCCCAGAGGTAGACAACGTCACCAAAGTGGGTTGATCGGAGAGCTCCTCAAGGTTGGAGTTATCGTCCTCTGGTGCGTCATCTTCGATGGTGACTAAGTCGGAGGCGCTTGTCACTTTGCTTCGCCTCGGGACCGCAAACTGCCGGACAAGTTCACGTAGCTCATCTCGAACAGTGTTTCTTTGCTTTGTTTCCGATGAGAGAAGTTTCTTAAGATTAGTTATGTCGGCTTGCACCTCCGCAAGCTCAGCGCGCAACTTATCGACCTCAAGTGCAGTTAAGCGCCGAAGTTGCATGTCGAGGATATGAGTGGCTTGCGTATCACTCAAATCCAGGTCTTTGATCAGGCGTGCCTTGGCCTTCGCCGCGTCTTTTGATCCGCGGATGATGGAAATCACTTGTTCAATGTTGTCAAGAGCTAGCAGGAGCCCTAAGAGAATATGCTCGCGCTCTTCGGCCCGGGCAAGGCGGTAACTAGCTCTTCTCACCACTACATCAAGACGGTGATTTATGTAGTACTGACATAAGTCACGCAACCCGAGCGTCGTAGGGACACCGTCGACCAGTGCGACATTGTTGATACCGAAACTTTCCTCTAAAGGCGTCAACCTGTAAAGCCGCTCAAGCAACGAATGAGGACCGACACCTGACTTGCACTCGATCACTAGGCGGAGGCCATGGTGTCGGTCAGAGAGATCCACAACGGCGGCTACACCTTCTAGTTTCCCAGCCCCAATGAGCTCCCGTATCTTCGCTTGGACCCGTTCGGGGCCTACTGCGTAGGGGAGCTCGGTCACCACAATGCCTTGTCGCCGCGCAGTGATGTTCTCGATCTCTGCCCTCGCTCGAACACGTATCGTGCCCCGGCCGGTTTCGTAGGCTTCGCGCAACGAGCCGTCATCAACTATCACTCCACCTGTCGGAAAGTCCGGGCCCTCAACGTGCGCCATAAGGTCATCAACCGTAGGTTTGGGTCGACGCTTCACTAATACGTGTTCGATCGCGGCGCCAATCTCAGCGAGGTTGTGGGGCGGCATATTGGTTGCCATACCAACGGCAATACCTGAGGCTCCATTTACCAAAAGGTTAGGAAGGGCGCCCGGTAGACAAATCGGCTCATCGCGCTCACCATCAAAATTAGGGACGAAATCGACTGTGTCTTCATCGAGATCCTCGACAATCGTCATTGCAGCAGCAGTTAATCGAGCTTCGGTATAACGGTATGCAGCTGGTGGGTCATCCAAGCTTCCGAAATTGCCTTTGGGGTCTACAAAGGGCACAGACATAGAAAAAGATTGACCCATCCGCACCATGGCTTCGTAGATCGCGCCGTCACCATGGGGGTGGTACTTTCCCATTACTTCGCCGACAACCCCTGCAGATTTACGGAATGGGGTTCCGGGCCTCAATCCCAGATCCGACATCACATAAAGAATCCTTCTCTGGACCGGCTTGAGACCGTCGCGAACGTCCGGGATTGCTCGGCTGGTGGTAACCGAGAGGGCGTATGGCATAAATGAGTCGCGCATCTCATCGTCGACAGGAATATCAACGATTTCTCGGGCGATTTGTTCAGGTACCTTCGCTTTTGCCATGTCTTTCCTGGGGATTTCGTCCGTCAAGCCGAGGGTAGGACGGTTCGACGCTCTAATCGGGTCAATTCCATACAAAAAGCTGTTCACCCAGATGTACTGAAATCCACTCTTATTTCGGTAACGTTTATCTCTGTACTAAGGGACCAGCGAGGGGGCCACTACTCCCCTGTCGCCTCCCGCCCGACTAGCCGGAAAGCCCGGAGCAACGATGAGCCGACGTATCGAAGTTGAGCTGACCAGTCAGCGAGACGATGGAACCTGGACCTGGCGAGCCGCCGGCGCCAAACAACCTAAAGGAACCCTTGAGGGAGCGCTGCTGTACGCCGGCGCTGCAGTGGGTGACGTGTGTCGAGCTGAGGCCGACTTTGAGATAGACGGCATCTTCGTTACCGCCGTGTTGCCCCCAAAGGGTCGAAGCGGACGTCCCGCCGATGAACGTATACAAATCCTTGGAACGGGCAAAGAAGTTGATGGAGTAACCACGCAACTCGCGCGCAAGGGACGATCCGACCGTCGAAAGGGCGGAGGTCCACGCGATAACTCCGGTAAGGCCAAAAAGCCAAGGAGCGAGAAGCGCGACGACGGCAAACGGAAACAGCGCAAACCAAAGGTCGAAGCTCCTACGCGACCTAAGGCGAAGAAACTCAAACCAGGTCGCGTCCACCGGAAGGCTTTTATCGACGGGCTGCCAGAGGAGCAAAGAATTATCGCTGATCAGGTGTCGCGTGGCGGTATTGCTGCGGTTCGAAAGGAAATCGATAACCAGAATGAACGTGCCTCTCAGGAAGGCAACGATGCTGTGCGCGCTGAGGCTTTAATCACTTTGGCTGAATCCCTGCTCCCTCAACTCAAGGTCGCCGAATGGCGAGACCGCGCGGATGCCGCTATGGCAAATATCTCTGATGTCGACATTCGGGATTTGCGGACGGTTCTAGTAGCTGCCGAAGACTCAGCTCGTGACGAAGAGAGTCGAGAGTTAGCCGAAGCGATCCGTTCGGGACTGAACCAACGTGTCGAAAAGGCTCAACTGGAATGGCAGGACGAGATCCGCGAAGCGTTGAAGGATGAACGCGTAGTCCGAGCCCTGAGGCTTAGTTCGCGACCACCAAAGGCCGGTAGCCCGCTCCCTCCTGACATTGCGGAAACGCTCACGACTCAAGCCAACGAGGCCTTAGGTGGAGATGTAAGCCAGCAAAGACTAGGGATCGTCCTAGAAGCCATTGCTTTCTCGCCTATCCGACCATACGTAGCGCTTGCTCAGACGCCAGCCGAACCGGGCAAAGAATTGCTAGAAGTGATCACCAAGATTTCAGACCGCATCCCCGATATCGCCAAACAGTTTGGAATTGAGCCAGTAAAGCGGACGCGAGGCAAACGAGGTAAGTCAAAACCGCGCCCCAAAGGACCCGAACAGGCTACGACTGGGGGTGAAACTGCCGAGGAGGCCTCTAAGGCCGCGACGCAGGACCCCAATGACAGCGAAGCAGGCGCGCAACCGGAGGAACGCCCGACGGAGAGTGATATCGAGGTCGTTGAGACCGAGCAAACGGAAGCTCAGGTAAAGTCGGACCCAGAGCAGCAAGCCGAAGTAGATAGCCCATCTTCATCGGATGCAGCGTCGGTCGATAGCAGCACCAAAGAGCCGCCGCCTGAGTAAGGGAGTTTGTTCGTTGGTTGTCACCTATGAAAAAAAAGGAAATATTGCTGTCTTCACGTTGAATCGCCCGGAGGCCCGAAATGCAATAAGTCATGAGGTTTCCTCCGAACTTGAAAAGCATTTGGAAGAATTCGAGTCTGACGACGACGCCTGGGTGGCGATTCTTGCGGCAAATGGGTCTGTCTTCAGTGCAGGCGCAGACTTGAAATCAGTCAGCAGCGGAAAGCGGATCGAAACCGAAAAGGGCGGGTTTGCGGGTCTGGTGCGGTATCCCCGGACTAAGCCGCTAATAGCGGCAGTTGACGGCCCAGCGCTCGCAGGGGGTTTGGAGATCGTATTGGCGTGCGATCTTGTCGTTGCTTCAACGGCGGCGACCTTCGGTATACCCGAGGTGAAACGCAGCTTGATCGCAGGGGCTGGCGGTCTATTCCGCTTGCCGGCATCAATAGCCCGGAATGTCGCAATGGAGCTGGCATTAACCGGAGATCCGATAACTGCTGAACGAGCTTTTCAACTGGGCCTTGTGAATACACTCTGTCAGCCGGGGTCGGTCATTGAAAACGCCACTGAACTTGCCGGTCGTATTGTGGTGAACGCTCCGATTGCTGTGCGAGAAAGTCGCAAGGTAGTCCTCGAGACGCATGGGTGTTCTGATGACGATGGATGGGACATCACGAAAGAGCACTTTCGTGTCGTCCTTAAGACTGAGGACTTCAATGAAGGGCCACTTGCCTTCGTCGAAAAGCGCGACCCTGTGTGGAAGGGACGCTAAAACTCCAAGAGTTTATGGTGGCTCAAAAATTCAATCAGCCCGGGGCTCAGATCTAGATCGTTCAGTTGGCTCCGCGAGACGAAAATTAGTTCTGTCGCGTCGTCTCCCGGCCGCGCTTTTTCCAGGTTTAGGGCCTCTATCTCGAAATCGGCGATCAAGTACCGGCGATTTTCAGCTTCCCGCTCAACCCACCCAATGAATTCACCGCACGAGGCTTCCAAAGCAGTCTCTTCTCTTACTTCGCGCTCGACGGCGGCTTGCCAGCTCTCCCCCGGTTCGACTCGACCCCCGGGCAGCGACCAAAGGTTCTGGGCCGGTGGATTCTTTCTCCGGATCAAGAGCAGTTTTTCGTCTGCAACCAGGACGGCCCCGACACAGCACACAGGGGCCGCAGTAGGTGTCACCTTATTGACGGTCCAAGGGGTGATGCACAGTTAAAAGACGAGCTTTGAAACCAAAGGTTTCGAAAAAGTTCTTCGTAGCTCTATTGCCCGGCAACGCCAACGAGTCAATACCAATGCAATTTCGCTCCTTACACCATTCGATGACTGCATTTATTAGAGCTTCACCGACACCAACCTCGCGAGCTTCTGGCTCCACCCACAAGTCGGAGACCGTTCCAAGCACTTCCCCAGTGCGCAGAAGACTCACCGAGGTGACTGCATATCCCACCGGTACTTCGTTGATCACTCCTAGCCAAATACTCTGATCAGGATTGTTGAAGTCGGCTTCGAGGCTTGCCCTAAACGGAGGATTCCGGGTTTCTCTCTTGCTCCAGATCGCTCCGCCTCTATTGTCAACCTGCTCCGCCACAGCCTGACTAGCAAACTGTTCCAGTACTCCTAGATCAGCCAGCGTCGCTAACCGGACTCCTTCTGTCATTTTGCAGACCGTCGCGCATCTAGAGCTTTTTCGGCCTGCAACCGTCCATCTTCGCCAGCCGTCAGATCGATATAGCTAAACATCTCGGCGACAGCCAAGTGGCCAGCCTTGGAGGCTATTTGTTCGTACATGGCCTGCGCTACGCGCCGGTAGTTCGGATGCCCCTGCGGCTGACTGCGCAGCTCAATCATATGTAAGGCTTCTCTCGCATTAAACTGCATGACGTAGCGCACCTTGTAGGCCATCGCCACCGCGTAAGAGGCTTGTTCTGGAAAGTCGCTTAGGAGCAGGTCATAGAGCGCTGCAGATCGCTCCATTACTCCTTCGTAGCGATCGGCTAATCCGGCGCTGACAACAGCTTCGGGCACGTCATATCCGTGATGCGGGCCTAGTGCCTGCCACTCGATCGTGAGAAGACGGTGACGTTGCATATCTCGAAAGCCGCCGTAGTCACCGAGGATGTCGAAGCGGTAATCAAGACGCTCGAGAGCCCTTCCAGGACGGTGGCGGCGGTTAGCTCGCTCGCCGACGTACCGGCGGACGAGGTCGAGGCGCTCCTCGGACGTCAGACGATCGACCACATCAATCAGCTGGGTTTCTGGCAGGCGACTATAGGGGTACATCATCGCGGCCAACATCTTTCGTTCTCCGTCCGGATCCCAATCGATGAGGTCCACTTCTTCTGCCGCTTCTGGCGCTGTACCGCCCAAGAGATTTTCAGCGAACTCCTTCATAGCTACCGAATTCGACTCCAAGTAATGCGACCAAGCAATGCCTCGATCTTCAACATCGACCCGACGCAGAAATGATGGAATAACTTTCCGTAATTCGGTCAGCATCAAATCCGCGTAAGAGCGGGCTTCTGGCAGGGAATGTGCCCTCATGCGTAAAAGAAGGGCTTCGTAGGCTTGCCCTGTGCCATATATGCCCACATTTGAAAGACTTGCGGCGGGAAGAAGACCTCGCACCGAGTCGAAGGCCTTAGCTCGAATGGTCTGCCGGTACGCCAAATCGCCAATGTCGCTTCCCTGCGCATGTTGTGCTTTATAGAACTCCTGAAGCTGCGGCACCATTTCGGCGTATGTATCGAAAATCCTGTCGAGCTCGCCCACATACTTTGTACCCAAATCTGATGCCAAGACATCGGGGTCGCGGTGGTAACGGTACCGACCATCTATACGTGTGTCGTAACTGAGGTAGCGTGTTGACTGCTCAAGATAGGACATGAGCCGGCCCCATTCGAGCACTTTGGTTAGGAGATTCGAGGCTTGTTCACACGCGAGATGAACCCCTCCAAGCTGGGCAACCGAATCGTCTCCGTATTCGACGAAAACCCGTTGGTAAAGCTCTTCAGCCTTCGCTAACCCGATTGTTGCATCGATGGAGTGGTCACCGGAAACATCAAGGTCCTCGACAAACTCATCAAGGAAAAGACGACGGAGGCTTTTGTGTGTCCTGCTGTAGCGCGCGAAAAGAGCCCCTTTTACAACCTCAGGTAAGTTCACCAAGGCGAAAACAGGTTGATCCAAGTTGGTGAAGTACCGACGAAGAATGTCTTCTTCGGCATCCGTGAATTGTTCGATGGCGTAGTTGTTCAAGGTGAAACTCAAACTAGTGGGCACGAAATGACCGATTGTCCGGTCCGCCTTGATCGTAGGTCGTTCCGAGACCTCAGTCGCGTACCCTCGCGCTCACTTTGTATTAATAAATTATCGATAATGCATCGGGCACGACCCTTAGCGAGAACTGCTGACATCGGTCTTCTGCTACGCCATCCACAGCTACTCGCACCGGCCGGTCGAATTCGCGGTTGAGTTCCCTGATGCGCCGAACCGTCAGCGCTGAGTTGGGTAGGTGGTCGCCGGTTAAAAGACGTCTCCGAATGAGGAAGCGCTGACGGATTGGCAGGTCGCCTTCGACTAAATCGAGTCGTCCATCATTGGGATGTGCCTTTGGTGCAACTCTCCAAGGCCCCCGCCACTCCGAATTCATCACGGCGATCACCGGGCCTCGCCACCAGTTCTTAAAGGCGAATATGTGGGCTAATCCTAGACACAGACGGCCGTCTAGCCGGCACTCCATCAGATCAACTGATACTTCGCGGGCTTGACCGCTGTTGATCCGCTCCAATCCCCCGGGGGGTGCACCGAGAGCCTTCCAAAGGTCGCCCCCTGTCACCCCAATTCTGGTGCCGACTCCGGAGATCTTCCATCGAGATTCCAAGGAAGTCCTTAACTCGGCGTTACTTGAGGCGACGACGTCGACAGACCCTGGAGGAGCCGGGCCACCCCAGTCTTGTCCGCGCTCAATCGTCATTAGGGGCGTCCAGAGTCGCTTCACCGTCCTGAACCCTCGCTGCCGCAGACACGAGTCCCCTATCCAAGAGACGCCCCGCTTCTTTCGCCGATTTCTTGAGTTCCAGAGAGGGGCTGCAGTCAGCTAGTTGACCTAAGAGGTCTACGACCTGTCTGATATTTCGCACGAAATCCCCAGCGGGCGTGTCATCGTCGAGAACGTCACTCAATTCGTGCCCTGACGCCCATCCGTGTACCTGGCCAAAAATCGTTGGGTCCGGTGCCCTGGTTTCAGGTAGGCCCCGTTTGGCCTCCTCAGCGCGGATCTGGCGACTGTAGGCCATGATCCTTTCAGCCTTCTTTTTCGTGGTCTGATTAGGAAACCACGGTGGTGGCGGATCAAGTCGGCTTCTATGTTCGTATGTCAGCACTGAGACCAGCGCCGCCAACTCTGCTGCGGTGACGTCTTCGAGAACGCCTTCGTCGATGCAGAGGGCCGTGAGCAAGTCCATTTCGTGAAAGATGTTTTGAAGCGTTTCTCCTCGGTCGCTCAAGCGCCAAGATTCTGCGAATCCGAAGGATTCCATGATCTCTTCAATCGCCACCAAGGACCGGCCCAGGCCCCCCTCGGCTACAGAAATTTGCTCTCGCAGCGCGGCTATCCGCGACTCAGCCGACGCGACGCGCCGTTCTGCTTTCATTCGCTCAGACCGGAGGTCGCGATCTGGGTAACGGACTTCCAACACATGGCCCAGTTCCGTCAACTCTTGCTTAAGGAGCTTCGCTGAGGTTCGTTGATACTCCCGCCGATTTGGAGCGTATGGCTTCGGTAATTCCACGGTTGCTAGGAGCTCGGGTGCGGAATCAAAGTCAGTTGTCGTCAACATCATCACCTTGCCACGCGGGGTAACGACCCGCACTCGGCTCTCTCCGCCCCGCCGACTTGTAGTGCCTAAGATCAAAAGATATTGCTTATCGTTACCGTGGAGCCGAGTTATCACTGCACCGGGTCGAAGGCCAGCAAGTGTCGCCGAGACATCATCGGCGAATTTTGGTTGGGTTACAGGGGACTTCGTCCCCGTGCCCCCGAGTCGTTTGAGTTCTGACTGGGAGGTTTTTAGAGATCCTTTCGCCTTTTCTAGTTCTGTCGTAAGGCGTACCACGTTTCCATTTGAGCGGTACTGAGCGAACGACCGTTGGAGGAGGTTTATAGCCTCACTTCGTTCGGCTCGCGACATTAGGTTTGCCGCCATGTTGTACGTAGGGCGAAACGCAGATTCCAGTATGAAGTCGTTGCTCCTGGCGAGTTCAGTCAACTGGCTGAATGATTCGTAAGGACTCCACAGCGCGTAGGCGTGTCCGGTCGAATCAATGCCTCTGCGTCCCGCTCGGCCAGTCAGTTGCGTGTACTCACCCGCCGTCAGGACGACATGGCCTTCTCCTCTAAAGCGGCTTAATTGCTCTATCACCACGGATTTCGCTGGCAGGTTAACCCCCATAGCCAACGTTTCTGTTGCAAATACGACCTTTAAGAGACCAGCCGTGAAGCAGTCTTCAACAGCTTCTTTAAAGGGTGTGACCATACCCGCGTGATGAGCTGCCACTCCCGATCGCAACCCTTGAAGCCAGCCATCGAAGTTAAGAAGTTCTAAGTCCTTCTGGGAGATCTCATCCACATGTTGTTCGACAATTAAGTCCACGCGGGCCTTCTCCCGACCATCAAGAAAGTCGACACTGTAATCAAGGCACCCCTGAACCGCGTCATCACAACCCTGCCGCGAAAACACGAAGAAGATTGCCGGGAGACGATCGCTTTGATCTAGGTGGCTGATGACCTCGCTCCTGCGTGGACGACCGACCGCACCTCCTCGCTTCTGAGGTTCCCTGGTTCTTTGGCCGCTCATCTTTCCTAGATATCGTTCCACCTCGATATTGCTCTCGCCATAACGGAGCGTTCTGAACTCCTGAAGTCTTCTGTGTCGCTTATCGAATACGAGAAAATGGTCGTGAAGTTCTACCGGCCTCGTCGTCTCAATGACCGCTTCACAACCTCCGTGGACTTCTCGAATCCACCCGGCAACCTCGTCAGCGTTGCTCACAGTCGCTGAAAGACAAACCAACTTCACTGCAGGGGGTAGCTGCATTATCACTTCTTCCCAGACCGGGCCTCGATACGGATCTTGGAGGAAGTGGACCTCATCGAGGACTACTAAGCCAAGGTTAAGTAACGCTGGACTATCGGCATAGATCATGTTCCTCAGAACTTCGGTAGTCATCACGACCACCGGAGCTTCAGGACGTATCGCGTTGTCGCCAGTTAGCAATCCGACGCGTTCTTTACCGAGCCACCTCGATAGGTCCTTAAACTTTTGGTTAGAAAGTGCTTTTATCGGCGTCGTGTAAACAACAGTTTTACCGTCTTGCAGTGCCTGAGCAATACCGTATTCAGCAACCAACGTCTTACCTGAGGAGGTAGGTGCCGCCACAAGCACCGAGGACCCGCCATCGAGAACAGCGAAGCTTTGTAGCTGGTATTCGTCAGGTGTTATCCCTCGATCGCTGAACAAAGCCGGACCAGGTTCATTGGATTCATCAAACATCAACTCTTCAACTCCGCATTCCGACGTTTGGCGCGCTGAAGCATAAAGCCGACCAGGATCGAAAGCTCAAAGAAGATGTACATGGGCAGAGACAGGGCAGCTAGGGAGACAGGGTCTCCGGAAGGCGTAATCACCGCTGCCACGACAACAATCCCTACAATCGAGTAACGGCGGTAGCGGCTTAGTTGCCGGGGCGTAACCACGCCCGCCATCTGGAGGAAAACCAGCAAGATCGGGAATTCGAATCCCACCCCAAAGGCGATCATCATGTAGGTAATCAGCCCCAGATAGGCGCCCGGGGAAAAGAGAGGGTCAACGGCGTCTCCCCCGAAGGAAATCAGGAATTCAAGGGCACGCTCAAAGGTCGCATAGGCAACGAGAGCACCGCAGCTAAAAAGAAGAAGCCCGCTTAATACAAACGGGACGGCGTAACGTTTTTCTCGCCGATCCAGAGCCGGTGTGACAAATCTCCAAAGATTCCAAAGCAGAAGCGGCATAGATAAAACGATGCCCACATAGATTGCGACCCGTATCCGAGTCTTGAAGCCGTCTAGAGGTTCTGTAATAACTAGGGTGCAAGCCCGGTCAATTCCCTGACTATCAAGAACCCGACAGTAAGGAGGTAAGAAAATGTTGTCGAGTAGCCAGTTGTAGAGGAAGAGACCAAGCACTGACGTCAAGCCGATAGCAAGCAGGCTTACTATCAGCCGCACTCGAAGCTCCGCCACGTGGTCCCAAAACGTCAGCGGCTGAGCCGGGCGCCGTTTCTTAAACCTCATTCTGACTCTCTGGCCTTCTGCTTCTCCGACTCTAGATCTCCAGTTTCCTGGACTTGACGTTGAAGCTCAACATCATGTGAATCCTCGACAGCCCTATCAACGACTGACGACACCTCGGCCCTGAGCTCGGAACTGTGCCTCCGTAATTCGCTGAGGCCCTTTGCTGCTTTCCTTACGGCGACAGGAAGCTGTTTGGGTCCAAGCGTTATCAGGGCTACCAGGCTGATGATCAGTATCTCGTTGGGAGTGAGATTCACACCCAAGAGGCTATGTCCTGCGACGAGCGAGGAGACGACTTAATAATCGGGTGGCCAAAATACGCCTCACTCTGAACTGTTTAAGGCGGTGGAGATGAAGATCGGCCCGGGCAACCTGTCGTTCCACGCCATCCAACGCTTTCGACACTTCCTCAAGAGCCTCGGAGGTTTGTTGCGCCTCGCTCTTCATTCTGATGGTCAACCGCCATAACAGAAGCGCCAAGAATCCGAAGGTCGCTGCGCCCAGTAAACAGAATGCAAGCACGACAGTACGTTAGATGGATTCTTGCGCGTTGCAGGACTGATGGAGAAAGATGCTTGGGTGCAACAACGTCTTCCCTCGCTTAGGAGCCCCGCGGTTCTTTTCGCACATCGCGGTGCACGCGCCCACGCTCAGGAAAATACCCTGGACGCCTTTGAACTAGCACTGCGCCTTGGGGCTACCGGACTCGAGACCGATGTATGGCTTACTGGCGACGGTGTCCCTGTGTTGGACCATGACGGAATCGTGCGCAGAGGGATACGGCGACGAGTTTTATCCACCGAAGTTCGAGAGGCCCTTCCATCTCATATTCCTTCTCTTGATGATCTCTACAGAACCTGCGGAACTAATTTTGAGTTGTCCATCGACATTAAAGATGATGCGGCCTTTGATGCAGTGGTTTCTGTCGCTCGCGAATACGGAGCTGAGGCGAGATTGTGGTTGTGTCACCCTAATTGGGAGCTGCTCGCCGAGGTGCGGTCAAAGACAAGTGCTCGGTTAGTTGACTCAACACGGTTAAAGAGAATGAAAGATGGGCCGGAGCGCCGTGCTGCTGAATTGGCGGCTGCGGGCATTGATGCTGTGAATCTCCACCACAGCGACTGGAGCGGGGGCTTGACGACACTGTTTCACCGCTTCAGCCGGTATTGCATAGCTTGGGATGCGCAGCACGTCCGAATTATCAGAGACCTACTCCGTATGGGAATTGATGGCGTTCACAGCGACCACGTAGATCGACTCCAGACAGGATTTAGTGAAGCTAAGTGACCCTCAAGGACGCCCGAAATCTCCGAACGGCCAGATGCGGATAAAGACCTCCCCGACTAAAAGGTCTTCATGGACTGGGCCGAAGCTTCGACTGTCACGGCTGTTAGGGCGATTATCGCCCATCACGAAAACGTGTTGTTCGGGTATCGAGACTTCCGGGAAGTCTTCAGTCAAGAGGCCGGGAGTTAGGTAAGGCTCGTCGAGGGGCTCACCGTTCAAGAATAAGGTTCCATTTTCTGCTGACACTCTTTCACCCGGAAGGCCAATCACCCGTTTCACGAAGTCCTTCATTGCCGAGTCAGCGAGCGCCGGCGGGCGGTTGAAGACCACTAGATCTCCACGATCGACGGCACCGAGCTTAAAAGCAAGCTTGTGGACCATAAGTCGATCCCCGACTTCCAGTGTGGGGACCATGGACTCGGAGGGAATAAAATAAGTTTGGACAAGTGTCGCTCGTATGCCGAACGCCGCGCCCAACGCGACCAGAATTACAAAGCTCCATTCGCGAAGCGATTTACGAATCTCAGCCCCTGACTTGGTCCTTCGCGTTATAAGCGTTTGCACCCAACTCATTAGGTGTCCCCCATAAGCCAGGCCGATGCCGCACCGAGGTATAAACAAGCCAAAGTATCTTCCGCTAGTGGCCTCGTCATCGTTGTAACAGTTAGCCCCGTCTCACTAATGGCGGCGGAGACGTCAGTCGGCTCCATCGATCGCGGCATGTGTCCCATATCACTGACCCACGCGGTATCGAAACCCAACGGCACCGGGACTTCGATTTGGTTTGGTATGGCCCTGAGAATGGTCTCCGTGTGATGACTAATCCCCTGATGACGTTCCCGGGCATCTACATCCGACGCTCGTACGCATAGCCCCACTTCCGCACCTAGAGATTTAAGTACGGATGCATGGCCCGCCAACTCAAGTCCCGAGAATCCCAAGGGAGACGCTGTCCCTACATGCCCCGGCCCGGCACCAACCAGAATTCGTGGACAGTCATTGTCCAACAAGCCCGCCACACCCGAAGGCACATTGACTACCTCAAGGTCGCCTCCGAAGGCCTGCCCAGCGGTTGCCGTCATGGCAAGCCGATTCACTTCTATCAATTGTTGCGCAAGGTCACTTAGCGCCAAAGGCAACGATGCTTGATCCGTCATCAGATAACCGAGGCGGGCCGAAGCTGAAGTGATGGCCACGGCTCCAATATGGCTGTGCAATAGACAAAGGAGGACGCGCGCCCCTTGAAGATCACTCCGCGTTGAGATGTGAGGTGAAACCTCAATCTGTTCTGACAAGTATCGAGCCTTCAGAACGTTTTCCTCGGGTCTCGGCGACGGATTCCGCTTGCCCTCAACCCAATGGACTACATGCCAGCCGCCAGTACCCAATGCAAGCTCAACGGCGATTGTGTTGACGATTACCACATCACCTATTTGTGGCCTCCCAACTACGTCGGTTAAGGCGTAGGCACGCGAGCCATCGTCTAACTTGACTTTTTGGAGGCCATCGCGTTGTTCAATTATCTCGCTGACTGTTGCTGACTGAAATCGTGGCATCTCGAGGCCTACAACGATTCGATGAGGGCTTCGACTCGATCGTCTTGTGCCACGAAGGGGTCCTTGCACAACACCGTTCTCTGCGCCTGGTCGTTCAGCTTCAAATGAACCCAGTCGACCGTATAGTCTCGTTTCTTTTCTTTGGCCTGACGGACGAAGTCCCCGCGGAGCTTCGCCCTGGTCGTCTGAGGGGGTTGCTCGATCGCGTTCTCTACATCGCCGTCGTCTAGGACTCGCTCTACAAGGCCGTTGCTCTGCATCAAATAGAACACCCCTCTATTTTGGTTGACGTCGTGGTACTGCAGATCCAGTAAAGCAGCCCGCGGATCGGCAAGCTCTAGCTGGTGTTTAGCCTTGTAACGCTCCAACAGGTGGTACTTGATTACCCAATCAACCTCACGGTCCAAGGTAAGTGGGTCTTGTTCGATGGCATCCATGCAATGTTCCCACATTGATAAAGCCTTCTTCTCTTCGGCGTTCAAATCATTGTGTTCAGCGAAACGCTGGGCGCGCTCAAGATATTCAGACTGAATCTCAAACGCGCTCGCCTCTCGCCCACTGGCCAGTCGAACTCGACGCCGACAAGTGATGTCATGACTTATTTCACGAATTGCCCGAATCGGATTTTCGAGTGTGAGATCACGCAGCACGACACTCGGGTCCTCCATCATTCTAAGCAACAACGCTGTGGCTCCTACCTTCAGGAAAGAGGTGTACTCACTCATATTCGAGTCCCCAACGATGACATGCAGCCGCCTGAAGCGTTCAGCATCCGCGTGGGGCTCATCTCGCGTGTTGATAATTGGCCGACTTCGAGTAGTCGCGCTTGATACCCCTTCCCAAATGTGTTCGGCTCGCTGAGCGATGCTGTACATCGCGCCCCTTGCGCTCTGTAAGACCTTGCCCGCTCCTGTATAAATCTGTCGCGTTACAAGGAACGGAATCAGCACTTCTGCATAGTTAGAAAAGTCATCTCTTCGACTCGTCAAATAGTTCTCATGACAGCCATAACTGTTTCCAGCACTGTCCGTGTTGTTCTTAAACAAGTAAATAGTGCTTCCCGTAATTCCTTCTTCGGTAAGGCGCTCTTCTGCATTGTCAACGAGTCGCTCCAAAATTCGCTCACCGGCGCGGTCGTGACAGATGACGTCGTATACAGAGTCGCACTCCGGAGTTGCATATTCAGGGTGCGAGCCGACGTCTAGGTAGAGACGGGCCCCGTTTGCAAGGAAGACGTTGCTCGACCGACCCCAAGAGACGACTCTGCGAAATAGATACCGGGCAACTTCGTCAGGGCTGAGCCTTCGCTGACCGCGAATTGTGCAGGTGACTCCGTATTCATTCTCAAGTCCCATGATCCGTCGTTGCACGGGCACACCGTATCGTTACTTCCCGGTATCTAGGTGAACTGGCAGCGCTAGAACGCGTGGACCTTCAAATTCTCTTAGGTAAGAAGACTGTCGGTTTCCGCGTCGTCGAGCCTCTTGAAGCATCGCCGTCCGTTACCGCTTGATAGGACTGCAACTTCAAGTTCTTCCGCGACGATAGAGCGATCAGGCCCAGCTAGAGCGCTCACCGCCAAACGCACTGCAGCGTCGCGATCGAGATCAACCGACCAGCCGTCTTTCAGTCGTTGCAGGACGGCCTCTGCATCACCACCGATACAACACCAATGTTGCTCGTCCGCGACCGTGCCGTCGTATTGAATTCGATACAGCTCGGGCTTCCCGGTGGGGTCAATTTCAGCGACAACGATTTCCACCTCCATTGGCTTCATCTCGTGTGTGAAAATCTGGCCGAGCATTTGAGCGTATTGATTTGCCAAGCTCCGAGCATCAACATCCTCCCGGCTGTATTGATACCCCTTAAGTTCGGCATATCGAACTCCAGCGATTCGCAACTGATCAAACTCGTTGTACCGACCGACACCACCGAACGCGATTCGGTCATAGATTTCTGAGACTTTTCGCAGAGTAGCACTAGCGTTTTCTGCCACAAGGGCTATGCCTCCGCTGTATTCGACTGCAGCGAGGCTGCGACCCCGCGAGATTCCCTTTCGCGCATAGTCCGCACGGTCTTGCATCAACTGCTCGGGGCTGACGTACATGCCAGGCATCGCCATCGCTGCTCCTACCCTTCCGTTAATTCTTCTCTGAAGTCCGCGAACACAGCACCTGACTCTTCGTCACTCAGTGCACGGAAACCCTCGTCGTTGATCACGGCCAGCACCGGATAGATACCCCGAATAGGGTCTGGCCCCCCGGTAGCACTGTCTTCGTCGGCTGCATGCCAAAGCGCTTTCACTGAAAGCGACAGAGCGTCCGATTCCGACATATCCGGCCTATACCCAAGCTTGACGACAGTGCCAGCATGAAGGCTTCCAGAACCGCTAGTAGCAAAATCTTGTTCTTCGTAGCGTCCGCCTGTGACGTCGAACTGGAAAAGACGCCCAGCCCCTCGTGCCGGGTCAAAGCCAGCAAAAATTGGCACCACTGCCAACCCTTGCATTGCCTGGGGTAGGTGCCCTCTAAGCATCTCCGCCAGTTGGTTCGCTTTACCTTCCAACGTCAGCGGCTTGCCCTCGATCTTCTCGTAATACTCAAGCTGGAGTTGGAAGACTCGGACCATCTGGATCGCGGGCCCTGCTGCGCCTGCGATCGCCACGGCAGAATACTCATCAGCCGCGAACACCTTCTCCATGTCTCGATGGCTAATCAGGTGGCCGGAGGTCGCTCGGCGATCGCCGGCTACTACCACTCCACGCTCATAACGAACAGCCAAGACGGTCGTAGCATGCCCTGCATCAATTGTCCCCGGCAACGCTGGGGGAAACGGATCGAGCCCATTTTGGCGCAAGAGGTTCACAAAGTCCGTCCCGGGGTCATCCCCCGCAACGTGGAATGGCATGGAAGTCACTCCCCGCCCTTTTGTACGTAGTTTTTGACGAATTCTTCGGCGTTGGTCTCAAGGACATCGTCTATCTCGTCGAGCAAGTCGTCCAGCTCAGCCTTTAGCTCTTCGCCTGCCTGTCCCGTTTCAGTTTCATCTAGCTCAACGTCGTCCGTTCGGGGTGCGGATCGGCGCCGTTGTTCCTGTTCAGCCATCAAAAGCCTCCTACCGGTGGGATTCTATTGGTTTCTTACGCTCCCAAGCGCCGCAATAGCTCTGCTGCATTTGCACATTCGTCCAACAAGTTACCCACGTGAGCAGCGGTTCCCCTCAAAGGCTCGAGCATTGGCACCCTGCGTAAAGGGTCAGTTCCGATATCGAAAACCATCGAATCCCAATTAGCTGCGACGATTTCATCGGGATACCGCTCAAGGCAACGCCCTCTAAAGTACGCACGAGTCGATGGCGGAGGATTATCGACGGCGGCTTCAACCTCAGAATCATCAGAAATTCTTCGCAGTCCGATCCGCCTCGCCAACCCCTTATCTGGTCTCAGGTCGTGATATTGGAGATCCAGTGCGGCTAGCCTCGGGTCGGACCATTCAAGCTCGTGTCTCTCCCGGTAACCCTCGTACAGCCTACGCTTCGCTATCCAATCGATTGAATCCGAAAGGGAGTCTGGATCATTCTCAAGAGCTACAAGGACATCGTGCCAACGTTGCATTAGATCCAGACCGATATCACGACCCCCTACAACATCGAACCCGTTTCGGTCCGCCCATTTTTCGGCAGCAGCGTAATAAGCCCATTGAACGTCGAGGGCCGATACTTTTTCTCCGTTAGCCAAGCGATGCACCGTTACTAAGTCAATGTCGTAGCTGATTTGGCGCAAGCTCTGAACGGACGTTTCGAAGGCACAGTCGTTAGGTGCCATGTTGTCGTCGATCATCGCTAAGACTATTGCGGTAACACCTAACTTCAGATAAGTCTGCACTTCGCTCATATTTGCGTCCCCAACAATTACGTGAAGGCGGCGATATTTCTTACTATCGGCATGCGGCTCATCGCGAGTGTTAACGATTGGCCGTTTGAGCGTGGTTTCAAGACCTACTTCCTCTTCGAAAAAATCGGCCCGTTGCGTTATCTGAAACGGGACATCAGAGTGCGTTAGTCCAGGAGCTTCCGAACCAACCTTTCCGGCTCCACAAAAGACTTGCCTAGAAATGAAATAGGGCATCACTTCATTAACAATGCGCCCGAATGGGACCGACCGGTCAACGAGGTAATTCTCGTGACACCCGTAGCTGTTGCCCTTGCCATCACTGTTGTTCTTATGAATCACGAGCTCTTCCCCATCTGGAAGAAGCTCGTTTGCTTTTTCCATCGAGCGGATGAGGATCTCTTCAGCAGCACGATCGTAAGTAGTGCATTGAAGCGCGTCCGTGCATTCAGGGGTCGAGAGTTCGGGGTGAGCGTGGTCTACGTAGTATCGAGCGCCGTTAGTCAACACGGCATTCACTAGGTGCGTTTCTATTTCTGGAGCGAGAGCATCGAATTCGTTGAAACCCCTAGCATCAACTCCGGGGTGTTCGTCTTCGAAATCCCAGCCGACTCGACGCTCCAAGAATCCGTTCACATATGCATTGATGATCATGGATGACGCCGCTACGGGATTTGAGTCCCCTTCATTGCGGTGAAGAATCCCAAACTCGGTTTCTATTCCCAGAACCTTGTGTACGGCCACACTCCGACCTTAGCGTCGAGAACGGCCCTTAGAGATACTGACCTGTTTGAACTCTTTCAATGGCTCTTCCACCTTCGCCGGTGAATTCATCATCGCCACTCAAAAGGGTTCGTATGAAGATAATCCGTTCGCCCTTTTTACCCGAAATCTTGGCCCAGTCATCCGGATTAGTGGTGTTAGGTAGATCTTCGTGTTCTTTGTATTCCTGTCGGATTGAACCGAGCAGGTCATCTAGGCGTATTCCGTAGCTACCAGTCGCTATAGAGCGTTTAATAGCCGTCTTCTTCGAGCGCCGCACGATGTTTTCGATCATCGCCCCCGACGCGAAGTCTTTAAAGTACATGATTTCTTTGTCGCCATTTTGGTAAGTGACTTCCAAAAAGCGATTGTGGTCCTCGGGTCGATACATCTCTTCTACCGTGCGTTCGATCATTACCCTTATCGCTTTGTCGGGATCGCCACCGCCAAGCTCATCGATCTCGATCGGGTCGATCGGCACAGTAGCGGTCAGGTACGTCGTAAAAATGGCAGACGCCGCACTTTCATCTGGCCTATGAATCTTGATTTTGACGTCTAGCCGCCCAGGTCGGAGGATAGCCGGGTCTATCAAGTCCTCTCGATTAGAGGCTCCGATGACAATCACATTCCGCAGGCCCTCCACACCATCAATCTCAGCGAGCAACTGAGGCACAACCGTTGACTCCATGTCTGAACTGATTCCACTACCGCGAGTCCGAAAGAGAGATTCCATCTCATCGAAGAACACGATCACGGGCCAGCCTTCACTTGCCTTTTCCCTGGCTCGTTGAAAGATCTGACGTATTTGCCTCTCTGTCTCGCCAACGTATTTATTGAGAAGTTCAGGGCCCTTAATATTGATGAAAAAGCTTTGAGCATTGTTGTCGCCAGCAGCCTCGGCCACCTTCTTGGCGAGAGAATTCGCAACGGCCTTAGCTATGAGGGTTTTGCCACAACCGGGTGGCCCGTAGAGCAAGATCCCTTTTGGTGCCGGAAGGTCGTATTCGCGGAAGAGATGCTGATGAAGGTAAGGCAGTTCGACTGCATCCGTAATCTGTTCGATCTGACCATCCAAGCCGCCAATGGCGTCATAGGTCACATCGGGAACCTCTTCCAGAAGCAGGTCATCAACCTCTGGTCGCGGCAAACGCTCAAGAACGAAGTTAGCTCGGACGTCCAATAAGAGGCTGTCTCCTGACCTCATAGTTTGGCCTTTTAGGTGATCTCCAAGATCCACGACTCGTTCTTCGTCCGCACGTCCTGTAACGAGCGCTCGTTGACCGTCAGCGAGAACTTCCTTCAGAACAACGACTTCGCCCGAAGACTCAGGGTCTCGAGCCATAACAACATTGAGTGATTCGTTTAAGACGACTTCAGCCCCTGCCTCAAGTTCAGCGCTATCTAGCTCTGGGTGCAGACTGACCCGGACCTTTCGGCCGTTCGTGTGGACATCGACTGTACCGTCCTCGTTCCGTCCGATGAAGGTTCCGTAGGCCGAGGGAGGTTGAGTTAATTTTTCAACTTCTTCTCGAAGTGTCGCTATGTGTTCGCGAGCCTCACGAAGAGTAAAAGTAAGTTTCTCATTCTGAGATACAGCTTGCGCTAGTTGAGCCTTGGTTTCGAGAAGCCGTTCTTCCAGGGTTGTGACACGCTTGGGGGTGTCAACCAGCTTTCGACGCAAAAGACTTACTTCGGATTCGAGGGCCCGGATCTGACTCCTGAGCGCGGGAAGGGCGCCGGGGGTGCTTTCTGGGTCACTCGTATCATCTTGATTCGACATAGCGATCCTCATGCGCGGGAGGTGTCTGGACGGGAAGCTACACGAAACGACGACTGAAGTGGCTCAACCATCAAAAACCTTTTGAGTGGCCCCGGAAATGCTGTGTCAGGACCCTTCGCGCAGGGTAAATTGGAAATGGCTGCTTTTCTTCCGAAACGCAGCCAGCCCTGGATCCGCCGAGTTTTTCTGCACGAAGAAGAAAGGCACTTACATGAAGGTTTGGATTGACCAAGACCTCTGCACAGGCGATGGCCTCTGCGAAGAGATAGCCCCCGATGTGTTTACTCTTCTCGATGATGGCTTGGCATACGTTGTCGAAGAAGGAAACACCCTTGCGGGTGGAGCCGAAGGGCTCGCAAATTTCCCTGACGGCCAGCTAGACGCTGTCATCGAATCGGCTGAAGAGTGCCCTGGCGAGTGCATATACATTGAGGCTTGAGATACAGGTCTCACCGGGAAGCCGGCGTCACCTTATTTATTTCAAACATTGGCCAGTATTCACCACGCTGCGGTCCTCGAAGGCCGCTACTTCTGCCATGAACGCTGCTATCTCTGCGCGATCCAGCACATAGGCGGCTCGTTCGTACTCAGGTGTAGCAGGCGGTGCAACAGCGAATATTATTCCGAGCACATCGCCGTTGGTGTCGATCACGGGCGCGCCGCTGTCGCCGGATTGGAGTTTTGCTGCAGCGAACCAAATTTTTCGCTGAGTGTCCATTGAGTCATACAGGTCACGGCCATTGGCAGTCACCCGCTCTACTAAGCGTATTGGTGATGTTCGTAGCGGGCCTCCCGCAGGATGTCCGATCACAGCTGCAAGCTGCCCTGCCAGCGGCGACTGGAGCGCCAATGATGGCAGGGATGTCTCGATCCGAAGGAGGGCAAGATCTCTTTCGGGGTCGAATGCCGTGACCGTTGCTGGCTGTAATGCCTTGCTCGACACGGCGACCTCGACATCCAGGGAACCGGCCACCACGTGGGCGTTTGTCAGCAACAAATTAGGTGCTACCACGAAAGCTGTACCGTCTTGCCGCTGACTACAAGCAACTGCGCTAACTCGAGCGATGGAAGCGGCTGCGACTTCCAGAACTTCCCCTGCCACTGAGATTTCAACCGGTGGATCTCCAACGTCGAGCGGGCCAGAGGCTGACTCAAAACCTGGGATATTTGGCCATTCGTTTAAAAGTTGACCCAAGAGTCCGGTGACGGAGGGTGCAACGGGAGAGTACTTCTCCACCAGCTCCACTACTCGAGAGTTCTTCGCTTGTTGGTTAGGCCATCCGTTGGTGGCCGCCAAGGGAGGTAGAAGGATCCAAACGAAGAGTGCAACTGAACCTGTAGCGACAATGACCCCCACCAACGAATCGATCCATCTAAAGGGACGAGGGACTAAACCTCGAAGTCCGCGTGCTACCCGCCAGCCGATGGCGTGCCCTACAAATGCTCCCAGGAGAACTGCTATCGCTGCTACCGCAAGACGTTGATGTTCGCCTTCAAGGTTCACAGCATCGATTCCCTGTTGAATCCACCGCGCTGTTACGAGGCCTCCGGCAGCAAAACCGATCCAAGCGCCTAGCCGGCCGACAAAGCCGCCTCGCCACCCTGCGATCACAGCAACGACCAAAAGGCTGGCGGCGATTCCGTCAAATATCACGACGACTCATTTACGACTCGATTAACCGAGCGTGAGTCAAGAAGCCAGTATGAGCAACCATGCGGTGGTCCGGCCGTACAGATAGCCCTTCCACGTGCCAAGTCCTATTGAGGACCTCAACAGTTTCAGTCAGAGCCCATGGCCCCTCCCCTAGTCGCCGTCGAAGATTCTGAACTTGTATGACTGATGGATTGTATGCAACGAGGATCCCGCCACGTCTTAACGACGATTCCAGGTGAGGTACAACCTGCCACGGTTCTGGAAGGTCCAGGACCGCACGGTCGAATCCGTGGTCGTCATGTGGTTCGTATGCGTCGCGCAATTTGACCTCGTAGCGGTCTAGGGCGTCCGGCCCTAGGAATTGTTCAACGTTGGATCTTGCGTTCTCTGCGAAGTCCTCACGTATTTCATAGCCCGTGACCCGAGCACCAACTCTGAGCAGCGCTGTCGATAGTGCACCCGAACCAACACCTGATTCAAAGACTTTTTGGTTTGGCGCTATGTCAGCCAACAGGAGAATTGGGCCAAGATCTTTGGGGTATATAACTTGAGCCCCGCGCGGCATCTTCAAGACGTGATCATTCAGTGTTGGGCGCAACCCGATAAACCGAGCATTGGAGGCGGTTCGGTATTCACTTCCTTCAAGACTGCCGATTACCTGGTCGTGGGGAATAACCCCAGCATGCGAATGAAACTCTCCGCCGGGTTCCAAGGTGACTAAGTAGCGGCGTTGGCGATTATCTATCAGGACGATGTTCTCCCCGGGGGCCAACTCCGGTTTCTGCCGTTCCATTACCGACTACCACTTTGCTTTCTCTGTATATGGTCGATCCTCACCGACTCACCAGGCAGCAACTGCTGTTTGTGGACCACACGAGGCTTCCGCCTGCTCACATAGCGGAGCGCCCGCATTGTGGTGGCGACCATCGCAAAAGCCAGCCACGCACCGTTGCCGCCTCGTCCACGCCGCCAACAGGACTTCAGAAATCGACTGAGGCGAAGCTCGCTAAATTCGGAATTCAGTCCCATTAGACCCTAACGATCTCGACAAAGGTGGACTTTTTGCGGCCGAGGCGGCGACCCAGCAGAAAGGCCGCTACTAAAAGAGCTGAGGCAGCTACGGCTCCAACGACAACGCCAGGACGCTGAATGGGTGCCGGGTTCTCGTCTGACTCGCCGGTCAGACGACTGAAGCTTTCCTCTAAATCAGCAGCGCCGATGCGCGTACCTTCGTCGGTGCCTCGATCAGCCATTCGCGTGCCTCTTTCCATCGCGTCTCAGGGCAAACAGTGTTAAAGAAATCAGAAATACACACGAAGCAGCGCCACCGAGGTAGGGCACAAAGCTAAAGCTGCCCTCAAAGGTCGAGGTCACATTTTGCAACAATCTCACTACACCGAGGACTAAAAAAATCTCCGCTACGGCAAAACAAACGGTACCTGCCAAGCCAAAGCCCAAATAGCGTCCAAGCCCACGAATTGGACCTAGTGTTTCTTGCTTCACATAGGCGCGCAAGGTCGACAGCAGGTCATCGAAGTCCGCTTTTAATCCTCGGTTGCCACTGGTCATAGCGCCTACCAATTCGGGTTTCTTAGACTTCAGCATGCCAGACTCGCAGCCTCACACCACCATCAGTTACGACTGCCCACCTCCAGCGTCAAGAATTTCTTCCAAGCCTTGAAGAAGCTCATTGATTAACGCCAGCCGCGCTTCGCATCCCGAAGCGACCAATATTCTCTGCCTGTCGAACGGCCCGGCTGGGATTAGGTCCGCTATGCGATATATCAGTTCTGTCGCCTCGAGCCCTACAGTAACGGCATCTTCGTCAACTTCGGGGAGTTGGTAGCCGCGCAATTGGGCTTTGTGTACAAATGCACTCAGTCGCCCCAGGACCCTCCGAGCCTCCGCTAGTGACCGTTCAGAGCAAAGCTCTCGTACTTGAATTACTGAGGCGATGGGGTACGGCGAATCCGAATACCATTGTTGGATATCGATTTTGGAAGTCCCCAAGACCACCAGGTTTGACCTTCCATCGGGCATCAGGTCGCACTGAATAATCTCAGCCAAGCACCCAGTGGAAGCGCGTTCGTCTCCGCCTCCGACTTCTTGTCCTCTTTCTATGAGAACCACGCCGAACGGAGATTCGTTGCTAACACAGTCCTGGATTAACCTCTTGTAACGGTCCTCGAAGATATGTAACGGAAGGACACTTCCCGGAAACAACACAACGCCCAACGGAAACATTGGGATTCGTTTAGCTTCGTGTGAATCAGATGTCATTAGGCCCAGGACTTTCTCGCTGTGACACCAGGAGTCCTATCAGAAACGTGACTGCCCTGTTGACTAATCGACAAAGAGACTTGAGATCAAGCTGTGCACACCACATACTTTCGTTTTGTGGAGATCATTACGGCACTATTTCTTGAGCACTTCGAAATGCGACAGGCAGAAGGTGGGTCGGCGAGACTGGACCTCAATGGGGTTCACTTTTCACTCACTGCCCTCGAAGGCTTTCCTACTACGATCCAACCCCACCTTATGGTCCTACTCAGGTGCCCTGAAGACCATCAAGGGTTCGCGGCCCTGGAGGTCACCTTCGAAGCAAACGGAACACCGATGGATGTTCGTAATGTTCAGCCTGTGACTGTTGAGCCTGGCAAGTTTGGCTACAACCTAGTCCAGGCAACCTTGGAGATGTCCGCACCGGCCGCAGTCGAAGCCCACTGCCGAATAGATAATGGCCCAGTAACTAAAGTACCGCTGACGATCAGCGCTCCATAGAACGTTCTAAATGCCATACAGCTCTAGTCTTTCGACCCACGATAACCCAGGCATAGCTGTGGCCGAGACAATAGGTCAGGTCCTTGACGACATAGGGCCCTCACCGGATTTTGCAATTGTCTTCATGTCCGGATCTTTCAAGAATCGATTTAGCCAGATTCACTCAGCTCTGCTAGAGCTACTGGCCCCCAAGGCCCTGATGGGCTGCACAGCAGACGCTGTTGTGTATGGAGCCAAGGAGATCGAGGATCAGAGCGCATTAACAATCTTCGCTGGAAAATTCGAGGGCCACGCAACTCCAGTCCGCATTTCAAACGCTGTACATTCTTCCCCTGACGCACTCCTGGCCGATAACGGGCTTGATGCTCACACAATGCTGCTTCTCGCCGATCCTTTTTCTTTCCCGGCGGAGGAAACCATCAGACACTTGAGGTCAAGCCATCCGCACATCCAGGTCATTGGAGGACTGATCTCTTCGGCCCAGGCACGGCCGTCGGCGTCTCTATTTCTGGACGGCGAGATTTATAGCGACGGTGCCGTCGCTCTTCTCATCGGAGGCAGCGTTGAAATCGAACCTCTTGTCTCCCAGGGTTGTCGCCCGATAGGTACGCCCCTAATCGTTACTAAAGCCGAAGGCAATCTTGTCCATGAGCTCGGCGGGCAACCAGCCCTTAAGCGGCTGGAAGACATAATTGCCTCGATGGAGGAGGGCGAGAGACTCCAGGCGACTCATGGCCTACATGTTGGTCGAGTCATTGATGAACACAAGGCGGATTTCATACCTGGAGACTTTCTCATTCGTGCAGTATTAGGCGCCGACTCAGATAGCGGCGCAGTCGCCATTGGCGATGTGGCGCCGGTGGGAAGCACTATCCAGTTCCAAGTTCGAGATGCTCGCGCCGCTACAGATGAGTTAGAGCATCAGGTTTCTCGCACGCCTACTGGTTGCGGTGCCCTTTTATTCACATGTAACGGCCGCGGTACCAACTTATTCGAAACAACAAATCACGATGCGTCCAGGCTCGCTGCCTGCATACATAGAGAAGTCGTTGCCGGGATGTTTTGCGCCGGCGAGATCGGTCCTGTTTCAGCACAGTCCTTCTTACATGGCTTTACAGCATCTGCCGCAATTTTCCGTGACTAAGCCTCCCCAGCCTCGGTCAGGCCGCGGACTAGGCTCACAAATCGGGAGGTACCGTGACCAGCGATCTTGAGACCCGACAGATCAATACCATCCGCGCCCTCGCTCTGGATGCCGTCAAAGGCGCGAATAGCGGCCATACAGGCACAGCGATGGCGTTAGCCCCACTAGCCCATGTCCTCTTCACAAAGGTAATGAAGTATGACGCTGGTACACCCTTGTGGCCAGACCGGGACCGATTCATTCTTTCCGCAGGTCATGCGTCAATGCTCTTGTATTCAATGCTTTACCTAACTGGTTTTGGACTCGAGCTTGACGACATAAAAGAGTTTCGACAAATGGGTTCACGTACACCTGGACATCCGGAGGTCGGGATGACTCCGGGTGTAGAAGTTACGACGGGTCCTCTTGGGCAAGGCATCGCGAATGCAGTTGGAATGGCATTGGCAGAAAGACATCTCAAGGAACGTCTGGGGTCAGATGTAGTTGACCACAAGATCTGGACGATTTGCGGCGACGGAGACTTGATGGAGGGCGTAAGTCACGAGGCCGCCAGCCTCGCTGGGCACCAGCAGCTGGGGAACTTAGTAGTAATTTACGATGACAATAGGATCACCATCGATGGAGCGACTGATCTTGCATTATCAGATGACGCCGGAAAACGGTTCGAAGCCTATGGCTGGAACGTACGCAACCTGGGTGACGCCTCCGAAGACACAGCGCTTCTAGAGGAATCCCTTTTGGCGGCCGCTAAGCAGGGCGACAAGCCGACCCTAATAATTCTTCAAAGTCATATCGGATTTCCTGCTCCAAACGCCGTCGACACACCAGCTGCTCATGGAGCGATCACAGATGACGCTGAGATCACAGGCGCTAAAGAGGCGATGGGCGTCGATCCCAGTGCCACCTTTGCTGTCGATGAGGATGTACTGACCGCGTATCGATCTGCGGGATCTAGCGGATCGGTTGTCCGGGAAGAATGGTCGCGCCGAGTTGCTGAAAGCGACCTCAGTGAGACGTGGATTGAGGCACTCCTGACAGGCACTCCAATACCAAATTGGTCCGACGAACTTCCGACCTATGAGGCAGGATTATCTTTAGCAACCCGTAACGCCAATAGCCAAGTCCTTGACTCCATCGTTGACACAGTCCCTTCTTTAGTTTCTGGGTCTGCTGACCTAACTGGGAACACCGGCACCAACATTGAGAGTGAACCGATGACCGCCGCCAACCCGGGCGGGCGAAAACTTTTCTATGGTGTAAGAGAACATGGCATGGGCAGCATTGCCAATGGCATGGCCTTACACGGTGGCCTACTTCCAGTAGTCGGAACCTTCTTGGTGTTTGCTGACTACATGAGGCCATCAGTGCGTATGGCTGCATTGAGTTCAGCCAAAGTAATTTTCGTTTGGAGTCATGATTCGATCGGAGTCGGTGAAGATGGACCAACACATCAACCCGTTGAGCAGATCGCCTCTCTGCGTGCAATTCCGAACCTGCCTGTAATACGACCTGCTGATGGCAACGAAGTGAGCCAGGCATGGCAGGTGGCCATCAACCGGCCGGGCCCTACCGCCCTGATATTGACTCGCCAGAACGTACCGGTTCTGGAGGGAACCAGTAAACCGAACCAAGTTGAACGTGGCGCCTACGTCCTCATAGACCCACCAGACCCGGCGGTGATTCTTGCTGGTACCGGATCTGAAGTGCAGTTATGCGTTGAAGCCGCCGGCTCACTCGCTGAAGATGGTGTTGCTGCGAGGGTTGTATCAATGCCCTCTTGGGAACTGTTCGAGGAGCAAGATAACGATTATCAGTGTTCAGTGCTGCCTCCGGGCATTCCAGTCGTCGGAGTGGAAGCTGGCGTTTCTATGGGTTGGGATCGTTGGGCTAACAAGACTGTGACCATCGATGAGTTTGGTGCAAGCGCCCCAGGAAACCTCGTCATGGAGAAGTTCGGATTTACGGCTTCTGGTGTCGAAGAGACTGCTCGTTCTTTACTTTCATAAACATCATCCGGAGACCTCAATGACTCAATCAGTTGAAAACAATCGTCGACTTCAAGATCTTCACAACGAGGGGCATCAGAGCCCATGGTTGGACAATTTGCGTCGCGGATGGATCACCTCGGGCGAGCTTGACAATTGGGTTGCAGCGGGGATCCGAGGCCTAACTTCTAATCCCGCAATATTCCAGAAGGCAATTGAGGGCAGCGACGACTATGACCCTCAGTTTCGACAACTCATCAAAGACGGCGTTGCAGTGAAGCAGGCCTACTGGGATTTGGTCACTAGCGACATACGGGGCGCTCTTCAGGCCTTATCTCCCGTTTACCAAGCGTCTGACGGTCTTGACGGCTTTGTGTCCGTCGAAGTGGACCCGGCCCTAGCGAGAGACACAGATCGCACTACTGCTGATGCCAGGTCACTTCACGAACTCATTAACGCTCCTAACTTAATGGTGAAGATTCCGGGGACCACCGAAGGTTTGCCATCAATCAGGACGATGATCGGTGAAGGTAGGTCAATCAATGTGACGTTAATTTTTTCGGTCAGCCGGTATACAGAAGTAATGGAGGCTTACCTGGCAGGCCTCGAGGATGCCGTCGCCGCAGGGCACAGCGACCTGTCAAACATAGCGAGCGTCGCGTCATTCTTTATTTCCCGTACTGACACCGAAGTCGACAGGCGCCTAGAGGAAATCGGCAGTGAAAGAGCTTTAGAACTTCGTGGAAAGGCCGCTGTGGCTCAAGCGCAAGTTGCCTATCAACATTTCCTATCTACCTTTTCCGGTCCTCGGTGGGAGGCGTTAGCGGACTGTGGCGCTCAAGTACAGCGACCCCTTTGGGCTTCGACTAGTACCAAAAATCCTGAATACTCGGAAACCTTGTACGTGGACGAACTTATAGGACCAAACACCGTCAACACCATGCCCGACAATACGATTGAGGCGTTTATCACACAAGGAACAGTCAAGCGAACGGTGGACAAAGATCCGTCTTCTGCTCATGCAACCTTGAGTTCCCTCGCTGAGATCGGCATCGACTTAGAGGATGTAGCACGGGTTCTCGAAGAAGAGGGCGTGGCGTCCTTCGTTAAAAGCTTCGATGAGCTAATAGCGAGTCTGACCAGCAAGGCAGACTCCTTGATGTAATCGCAAGTCGGTTGCAAAAGTAAACCGACTCCTCTAACGTCTCCGCTGTGCACAAGATTCCAGCAGGGACGAGTAGTTGTTCGATCCAACAAACCTTGGATGTCATAGGCGATCGCTGGATGCTGCTCATCCTCCGCAATCTTTTTCGGGGCGCGAGGCGCTTCGGTGAACTTGAGGAGGACTTGGGCATAGCCAAAAATCTCCTAGCTTCTCGCCTTAACAAGCTCGTGGAAGCCGGCATTATCGAGAAGGTCCCTTACCAAGATCGCCCGGTGCGTCACGAGTACCTGCTTACACAAAAAGGTCGCGACTTGTCACCAAGCCTCGTAGCGATGATGAGATGGGGCGATCGATGGTGCAACGAAGGTTCGGCACCCACAGTTCTTGTGCATTCAGAATGCGGAACCCCACTCAACCAAGTGACCCATTGTCCTAGCTGCAATGATTCCCTAGACCCCGGTGAAATTCGCAGTCGTCCTGGTCCTGGCTCAATGGAGGCTGTCCAATCATGAGCAATCACAGTGGAGCTACCTACGACGCAAATGAGCTATTGGCACTGCCACTCGAAGACCTATTGAAGCGCGCCACTAGTATCCGTGACCACACATACGGAACTCGAATCACCTACAGCCCCAAGGTTTTCATACCTTTGACGATGCTTTGCAGGGATAAGTGCGGTTACTGTACTTTTGCCCAACCTCCGGCTCGACTAGACCACCCTTACTTGGAGCCGGATGAGGTACTAGAACTTGCTCGCCATGGAGCCACTCAGGGTTGCCATGAAGCACTCTTCACGTTGGGCGAGCGACCAGAACTGCGATACCCGGTTGCCAAGCAGTGGCTCGCCGACAACAGTTACGACAGCACAATCCATTATCTGGTCGAGATGTGTCGGCTAGTTCGTGACGAAACAGGGCTTCTCCCTCACGCCAACCCTGGTGCACTTTTCAAGGAGGAATTGGCGGAGCTAAGGACAGTTAGCCCAAGTCAAGGAATGATGTTGGAGACACTCAACGAAGAGCTTCTCTGTCATCGCGGTTGCCCCGACAAAGAACCTGCTCGCCGCTTGGCGACCTTAGAGGCTGCGGGAGAGCTTCAGATCCCCTTTACGACCGGCCTGCTTATCGGTATTGGTGAATCACTGGAAGACCGAATCGAAGCGTTGCAGGCGATCAGCAGTATCCACTCACGATACGGTCATATCCAGGAAGTAATAGTTCAAAACTTCCTTCCAAAGCTCGGAACGGCAATGCACAAAAGCCCACCGTGCCCGCCCGATGAATACCTCCAAGCAATTGCTATAGCCCGGATCATCCTGCCTCCTGAGATACACCTTCAAGCACCACCTAATTTGTCCGACGATTTTGGTGGACTCATCGATGCCGGAATTGACGACTGGGGTGGCGTCTCTCCCGTTACAGCTGACCATGTAAATCCTGAGCGACCCTGGCCTGATTTAGAGCGCCTCAATGACGTCACCGAAGCCCGACACTTTGCTCTCGCACCCCGTTTAACTGTTCATCCAAGCTACGCACTTAACCCCTCAGAGTGGCTAGACCCGGATAACCGGTTTCCAGTACTAGACCGCAGCGATTCTGAAGGGTTGGGACGGGATGACCCTGGCTCCCAAATGCCAGAGTCGACCATGGAGAACCGAGATGCCGGTTCCGGGGCAGATGTCCTCGTCGCTGATGAGAACAGCACGCAATGGTATTCCGGTGGGGCTGCTCATTCACCGCGCAGAATCCTGCCAGGCAATTCCTATTCAAGTGGGGCTGTCAAAGAGGCACTAGATGGTGTTCTCCAAGGGCAAGAAGTCGAGGCAGACCAAATTATTGCGTTGTTCAACGCTCGAGGACCAGAAGTTGTAGCCGTCGCCGAAGTGGCCGACCAGTTGCGTCAAGAGGCGGTTGGGGATCGAGTGACATGGGTTCACAATCGAAACATCAACTACACAAATGTCTGCACTTTTAAATGTCGCTTCTGCGGCTTTTCGAAAGGCCCCCTGTCGTTGAATCTTCGTGGAAAGCCTTACATGCTCACTCTTGGGGATATCCAGGAAAGGGTTATTGAGGCAGCACAACTTGGAGCGACTGAGGTCACCCTTCAAGGTGGAATCCATCCCAGTTTCGATGGGGACTACTACATAGATGTGTGTAAAGCGATTCAAGATGTCGTCCCAGACATGCACCTACACGGGTTCACCGCCCTTGAAGTGATCGAAGGCGCTAAGAGGCTTGATGAGTCGCTGGTTGAATACCTTACGCGACTAAAAGAAGCTGGTCTTAAATCTCTTCCCGGTACCGCTGCCGAGGTCCTAGATGACGAGGTTCGCCAAATTCTGTGTCCCGACAAGATTTCAACCGACGAGTGGCTCGATTGCCACGAAGCAGCACACGCCGTTGGTCTTCATTCAAATATCACCATCATGTTTGGATCTATCGAAGAGCCACGCCACTGGGCTAACCACATAGTCAGAACCAGAAACTTACAAAAGAGGACTGGCGGGTTTACCGAATGGATTCCGTTGCCCTTCGTACACATGGCAAGCCCTATCTATCTTCAGAAGCAGGCGCGGCGAGGTCCGACTTTCAGAGAAAACCTTCTAATGCACAGTGTCGGCAGAATTGCCTATCACGGCTTAATAGACAACGTTCAGGTCTCATGGGTGAAGATCGGGATAGAGGGCGCTCAACAAATCCTCAAGGCGGGAGCCAACGACCTGGGAGGCACTTTGATGGACGAAAATATCAGTCGAGCCGCAGGTGCCCAACATGGCCAAGGGCTCATAGAAGAAGATTTCAGAGGCCTTGTTCAGCCGCTTGGTCGAACGATCCGACAGCGGACGACTTCCTATGGTGAAGCAGACGGAAAGCCGCCTGTAATCAAAACCGTCACCATGAGCGCAGACAACCCAACCGACAAGAAATTAATTCCTGTTACTTCACTCGGTGACCAGATCTGAGAAGACTAGGAAGAGACCTCAGGACGCCCCTTAGATCAACGTAGATTCGGGGGTCTGGCCGACAATGGCAGCGGCTTTATCGACAGCCCTTCGCGCCCTCGAAAGACGTTTTTCTAAATCTGGCCGTTTTGCGTCTCCTCCATCTGCGTCAAGCGCCGCTTGCAAGACAGAAATCCCTAGCGAAGCGAGCTCTTCGGAGATGGCGTTTAAGCGCGACCTAATGTCCTCAAGTTCTTCTTCCACCTCAAACATCTTTCGCAATAAGAGAGTCGACTATTTCCAGGGGGTGCCTGACTTCTAGGCCAGCCGATCGCAGATGCAAGAGACAACCCGGGTTGGCACTAGCCACCACAGGCGCCCCTGTGCGCTCTATCGATGCCAGCTTTCTATCCCGAACATCTGCAGCTGTGTCTGGATGAAAGGCTGAGTAGGCTCCGCCGGCTCCACAACACAGACCTTCATCATCGAGTGGCACCGCTTCTATGTAGCGACCCAAAACTTCGTATACCGATTGATGTGATTTTTGCACGTGTCGCAGGTGACACGGGTCCTGAACAGCGACACGGCCGCTCTTTTCAGGCTTCTGCGGTAACTCATTTATGTGGTCTGCCAACCATTCGTGAACGTCGAGTACCCGTTCAGCAAATTGTTTGGCCTCCTTAGTTTCAAGGAGGTGACCGTAACTCTTAAGTTGAGCCCCGCAGCCCGCCGAGTCGACAAGAATTGGGGCTTCACCCGGAAAGGCCGCCATCGTCCTTTGTGCTAAGCGTCGAGCCTCGTCCCCAAGACCGGCGTGAACATGCAGAGCTCCGCAGCAAGCTGCCGCCTTACTAGGAAATTGAACACCGTTTCCAGTTGCTTCGACGACTCGCTGTACTGCTCGATGGGTTTCTCTCATCCAAGCATCCATGATGCAGCCAGTAAACAGAAAAACGTCATTACCACTCGACAACAGCTTTCTCTGAACGAGCGGTATCTGCGGTAATCCCAATTTCTTCGGCAAGACCCTAACCAACTGGAGGACTGACAGGACTCTGGACCCAAATGCCAAGAAATTGGGCCACCCTAAGGTCCTGTAACCCACGCGTCGCCACCAACGCTGATAAGAAGTTTGGGTTGCTAGCGCCTCACGAGTTGTCTCCATCATCGACCCAAACTCGACACCAGCTGGGCATGCGGTTTCACAACCCCGGCACTGAATGCAAGCGTCCATGAACTCGACGAACTCCTCGTCAATAAATCCCGTATCAGCAGCATGCTTCATTAGGGCGATACGTCCGCGCGGTGAAGCTGACTCTTCTTGGGTTACCCGGTAAGTGGGGCAGTGCGGCAAGCAGAGCCCACATGACACACATGATGCGAGGTCGCTGTGCGGAATTCCAAGGTCAAGTTTCGTCTTCATCATCCTTCTACGACCTGTCGGCCGGGATTCAGTCTGCCTGTCGGATCCAGCCTATGTTCTAGATCGAGCATCAACGACCGGCTTGGTTCAGGTACTTGCCAATCCGTTTCGGCAGTATCGGTATGGACAATCCCAACTCCTATCTCGGCCACCCAATTTGTGTCATTCACAACGAGTTCCTTGAGGGACTTGGGTTGAATCGAAATTCTCCTCCCGGCAGGAAGGACAGGTGGGCCGTTGACTTCCTCAAAGCCCAAAAGAGAGGCTTCAGCGTCGACATCAGATGCGACGCCCTCTAAACACACCCAAACCTGCTCGCCATTCCAAAGAATCGATGAGGGTCGATACAGTTTCGAATAAACCTCAAAGGGATCATCTGTGCCCGAGAGCCATCTAGTGGTCTCGGGGACTGGCAGACACCGGAGGATCACTTCACCGATACACCCAAATTTACCTAAGGAGCCGACAAGCAACCGGCATAAGTCGTACCCCGAAACGTTCTTAACTGTTGGCCCACCTGAAGTGACAAGTTTACCTTCGTGGTCAACATGCCGAATTTGCAGAACTAGGTCTCGCACGTGACCATACCTAAGCCGGCGGATTCCGCTTCTGCCAACCGCTAGGACTCCCCCGACTGTTGCTTTGGGGTCCATGTCTAAGGGCACCATCTGTCGATGCTTTGCAAGCTGCTCAGATAGCTCCAGCAGGCTCGTACCGGCTCCGCACCTAACCGTCATTTCTTCGGGTTCATGGGACCAAACACCGGATGGCGCGAAGATCTCCCGCGCTTCGGAATCGGGGAGTCCTCCCACTTCCCACTGAGTGCGGCCACCGACTACTGTGACTGGCCCGCTGCGCCCGATCTGCGATGCAAACTCACTCAGTTCTGGTGAAACCTGCTCCTCGGGACTCACACCCATGCCCCCTCTGGGACGTGTTGATGAAAAGAGTCGCTGCATCGCGATCCCGAAGGCAAGACCTTTAACGGGTTCGCGAACCCTTGTGGGTCGAATGCCTCGCGGATCAAATCTTGGGTAGCCATGTCATGTGCACTGAACAACATCCCCATGTAATCGCGCTTTTCAAGCCCAATACCATGCTCCCCACTCAGGACTCCACCTGCCTCAATCGACGCTGTCACAATTGCCCGGCCAGCCGCATGAACCCTCTCCAACACCCCCGGCTCATTGCTGTCGTAGGCCAAAATGGGATGGAGATTTCCGTCACCGGCATGGAACACGTTGACGGCGATCAGATCGTATGCATCGGCGATGTTGTACACCTTTTCCAGCACCTCGACGAGTTTCCCTCGCGGAACCACGGTGTCGTGGAGGTAATAGTCGGGTTTGATTCTTGCCACTGCACCGAAAGCATTCTTTCGGCCCTTCCACAGCAACTCTCGTTCAGCATTGTCAGCAGCTACTCGAATATTGCCTACTTCGTGGCGGGCTGCCACTGTTCGAACTACGTCGACTCCATGTTCAACTCCGCCCGGTAGGCCGTCGAGCTCCACAAGTAACACTGCGTCAGCTTCGGTTGGGTACCCAGCATTAACAAAGGCCTCTACGATTTCGATAGCCCGTTTGTCCATCATTTCCAGGGCAGCCGGTATGAGCCCAGCGGCGATGATCGCCGAAACAGTTGCTGCTCCGTCACGGACATCGGCAAAATCAAGCAGGAGGGTTCGAACAGCTGGAGGATTCGGGGTGAGCCGAACCGCAACTTTGGTGGCGACACCCATTGTTCCTTCGGAGCCCACAAAAAGTCCTCGCAGGTCATATCCGCGTGGTTCCGCCGTTAGGTCCCCTAACAAGGCGAGATTGCCATCAGGCAACACCACCTCGATAGCCACAACGTGGGCGCTCGTGACCCCATAGGCCAAACAGTGAGGTCCTCCGCTGTTATTCGCGACGTTTCCTCCGATTGAGCACACCTGTTGACTTGATGGGTCTGGGGCAAAATGGAAACCCAGGGGCGATAACTCTTTACTCAAATCTAAGTTGAGTACTCCCGGTTCAACCCAGGCGATGCGATCATCTAGGTCAACCTCAAGAATCTTATTCATTTTTGCCGTCGCAATTATGACGGGATCACCAACTGGAACCGCTCCACCTGCAAGCCCGGTGCCCGAACCCCTGGCAAGAAACGGGCGATCATGGGCGCGGCAAATAGAGACAATCTGCCTAACTTCCTCTGTGTCTAAGGGCAAACAGACAATTGCCGGTTTGCCTTGCAACACAGAGCCATCTTTGCCGTAAAGGCCGAGTTCGAAATCGCCCGAGCGCGCTCTGTCACCCAAAACGGCCTCTAAGTCTTCAAAAAGCTT
This sequence comes from Acidimicrobiaceae bacterium, assembly GCA_002722565.1. Taxonomy (GTDB): domain Bacteria; phylum Actinomycetota; class Acidimicrobiia; order Acidimicrobiales; family Poriferisodalaceae; genus MedAcidi-G3. The sequence goes on along the minus strand of PBMG01000001.1, from coordinate 181,948 downwards.
CGCATCAGTAGAGATCTGCACCATGACGAACGTACCGTAGGATGGGGGTGTGGCGAAGCCCTTAACGGGATCTAATCCGGATCGAGAGTGGTTATCTTTCGAGGATCCAAGCGAACATCGAACTTGGCTCTTTGACATGACCTTCTTATCTAGCGCATGGACTTGCATCTATGGAGCCGGCTGTCCCGGAGTTGAGCCTGAACCAGCACCAGAAAAAGAGCTTGGCTGTTGCACTCACGGCGCCTATATCTCCGACGAAGAAGACCTCAAACACGTTCGCGAACAAACCGAACGCCTCACTCCGCAGCTTTGGCAGCATAAGGAACACGCCGAAGATGTAGGTGGCGGTTTATGGCAAGACGACGAAGGATGGTGGCGCACAAGGGTTGTTGACGGTGCTTGCATCTTTCAGAATCGCCCCGATCACCCCAATGGTGCAGGCTGTGCATTTCATCACTTAGCCCTGTCAACCGGCGACAAGCCCATGGATCTCAAACCTGAAATCTGCTGGCAAGCTCCTATACGTCGTGAGGACCACGAGACCGTCACCGGGCACATATACACAATGGTGCGCGAGTGGGAGCGCCGGGATTGGGGTGGAGAGGAAACGGATATCTGGTGGTGGTGCACATCAGACCCCTTAGCTCATGTTGGAGCTGCTCCTGTCTACGAGCAGATGAAAGCTGAATTGACTGCTATCTGTGGTCCCACAGTCTATGGATGGCTACGCTCAGAGCTAGATCGCAGAAAGGCGGACTCTGCTCTTCTTCCGCATCCAACTGTTAGACGGACGTGAGAAGAGATAGTTAAGACTTTTCCTCTTCTGTGTCGTCAAAATCAGCATATTTGTCGGCAAGTTCTGAGTAGTCGTCGTACTTGTCTGCAAGATCTCCGTACTGATCGTCTGGCGCGTCCTCTTCTTCCTTCGAGAACAAATCAGGCTCATCGAATTCAAAGTCTTCAACTGAGAACGCGGCAGCGTTCTCCCTCTGAAATTTTCGCGCCTCTTCGTATCGGCGATGACGACCCTTCTTCACGGATGGCTCCTCGTCTCCAAACCGCCTACAGCTAAATCCCGACTGCCCACTCGGTGGAACAGCTCACCGGGACGACATCATTTCTAGCAGATATCTGACACAAAAATTGGGTCGTTACCTGTCGAAATTGCCTTTATTTTCATCAACAAAACCAGAGCGGGGTTCTAGAAGCAACCCTCCTTGAGGGTTAAAGGCCAGCGAAGCCCGACCTTCCACTAAATCGCGAATTCGTGTACCGACTAGATCGGCTCGCCAACCATTGGCCAGTCGAGGATTTTCGGCCCCCCGTAAAAGATCGTTGATATCAGATCGAGTGGCTAGCAACGTTGGGTCAAGGGATTCGTCTTTGGCGACTTGCGAGATCCATGCCGAGACCAACGACACTGCGGCTCTCATCTCGTTTCCTAACTTCGGCCCTTCATCTACCTCAAGGGTCGCTACTTCATCTCCGCTCATCTTCATCCCTTCACTGACCAAGCTCAGGAGTTCTTCAGCGAGTGAGTCCTTCAACGAACGACTATCGAGACCTCTAATCGATTTAAGTTCGTTAAGCCTGGTGGGCGAGCGTTGAGCTATCCCAACCAAAGCTAAGTCAGAAAGGACGAATCGAATCGGAACGTCTTTTCGTTGCGCCGTGGTTTCTCGCCAACGCGCTAATACCGAAACCACGCAACGTGCCTTACCTTTCAAATGGCGCGCTTCCTTTATTCGTGTCCAGGCCAGGTCAGGTGAAATATTTGGTTTTACCTTTTCTTGCAGCAGGCGACACTCGCCCAACGCCCATTCCAAGCGTCCCAGGGATTGCAGCTCGGAAACCAGCTGATCATGGACTTCAAACAGATACCTCACATCGTTCGCTGCATACTCTTGTTGATTTTTTCGCAGAGGACGCTCGAACCAATCTGTTAAGCGGTCTCCCTTAGGCAAGCGAACTCCGACATACCTTTCCACCAGTGCGGAAAGAGATGGGGTACTCATACCAGTGAACCCTGCGACCAACTGAGTGTCGAACAGACTCTGAGGTCCAACTCCACAAGACCGTTGTAACACCTCAATGTCTTGCGAAGCTGCGTGCATCACGAAAACCACATCGCTTTTCAACACTTCTGCAAATGGAGCTAAGTCAACTTTGAGTGGATCGACGAGGAAGGTGTCATTAGCAACTCTTATCTGAAGCAACGCTACTTTGGGCCAGTAGGTTCGTTCCCGGTGGAATTCAGTATCAACCGCCACGCGTTCAGCTGTAAGCGCCCTGGAAACGAGCTCTTCGAACGCTTCTTGAGTCTGCACCCAAACATACGATGCGTCCTGGCTCAAACCGGAATCAACGTTCGCCGATTCAGCAGGTGTCGTTAAGCGGCGAAGGCGGGTCACCTAGCCCCACGTTCAATTTCGCGGTCAGAATCGACCCAAGCAAGAATTCCACCGGCAACATTAATTGCGTCGATGCCTCGACTCCTCAGGTATTCGCAGGCGTCAGCGCTTCGGACCCCACTCCGACACATCACATAGACAGGGTTATCGGAGGGAAATTCATCGAAACGGGCGACCACTTCGCCAAGGGGTATGAGCGTGGCGCCCCTTATTCGTCCTTGTTCCCACTCTTCCGTCTCACGGACGTCAACGACTAGTGCTCCTCCAGCAATCTGGTCTGCCAAGTTGTCAACGGAAATCGTAGGAACGTTCATTTATCTGCCTCGTCTTTTGAGGATACCCCTACCTTCCGCCATTACTGGATGAGAGGTCAACGACCAACGCTTCGAATTGGGTTGGGGTATTGATGTTTTGGGTCTCCGCGGCTTTGGCTTCCACCACTGCGAAGTCACCTTCCTCCAACACAAACTTAGGGCCACGCTCTCCCCTAGCGAAACCAGCGCTTAGGAGGCTCGCTGCTGATTCCTTATAGAGGCCTATCAGGGGCTGGAGTTGATCGCTTCTGGCTAAGACCACCGGTTCGGTGGATGTCGCACCCGCAGCCAAGATTTCACGCAATAGTCTCGCGGATACCAGAGGAACGTCACACGGACAGACCAATATGTCCCCTAGCCGCTCGATGGCTTTGATCAACACGTGCAAGGGACCTTCTTGTTCCAGCTCATCGGGGATGATCGGCAAGCTAATGGAAGCATTACCTCCCAATGCAACTATCGACTCCAAGCCGGCTTCCCTCATCGAACCAGCAACCCACTCCACCATTGGGCGTCCCTCTAACTGCAGCGAAGCCTTGTCTTCTCCCATACGACTAGATCTACCGCCACAAAGAACAGCTCCTATGGTTGTCATTCCGACTCTGGCACTCCTGAAGGGTCAAGTTGCATCAGGAACTGAGCGCAGCGCTCGGCCTCATCCAGTTCTCCAATAGCCTGCGCCGAGCGGTGAAGCCCGAGGAGCGCCCGCAAAAAGCCATGATTGGTGCCGTGAGTCCATCTGACATAGCCGCTACCTCGCCAACCAGATGCTCGAAGGGTGTCGAGCCCTCGGTGATATCCGACTCGAAAATAGGCGTAGGCCTCTATGGTGTCGGTACTGAGGGCGCCTAAGGCAACCCAAGGGTCCAAATACCGTGGCCATCTAGCGGCGACAGCAGCGACCATCGCTTTCTGGTCTGAGGGGGGCGACGCAAGAGCCTCTGCTAAAGCCGAGACTGCTTCCGTATCGTAACTGGGGATAACAGTTTCAGGTAGGCCACCCGTCGTTAAGTTAATTGGCGTCTCAGGCATACGATGATTCTACTAGTAGTGATTCACAGCAGTTTAGAGATCTGCCGAACAGCTGCACCTATGAGGTCGGCTATCTGTTCGGGGTGAGACATCGGCGCGTCGTGTTTGGCACCTAACAAGCGAACAACTCGTCCCATCTTCGCTTCTTCGCCGAACATCGTTGCTGCTCTTTGTGCATGCTCCCCCGAAAAATCGCCAACTCCTAGGATTAAGGGGACCTCGGCCTCTTCGACTCGATAGCGCTGTGTTGTTTGGGTATTCAACTCATGAACCATGAGCACTCCCTGGCGACGCAGATTCAAACGACTGCTAGCGGGCAGAGTTTGCCAACGCTCTTGACCGATCATGCGTTTGACGAAATGTTCAGCAGCGTCAGCAGGGTCAATGTCGGTACCGGGAGGCGGCGGCCACCATGTTTCCCAAGTACGCGGAGCTTCGTACGACACTGCTGCATGTACGAAGGAGTTGCCGCGGCTAGCGACAGCTAGTGCAATGCTGCCTCCATAGCTGTGACCGAAAAGCACTGAAGGGCGGTCACCTATGACTAACTCCAAGTCCTCAATGTGTTCTTCGAAGGTAAAGGGAGCGCCTAAGGATGCAGACCGGCCGTATCCACGACGGTCGTAACGGACTACTTCACAGTTATCAATCTTCCTCGCGACCCTAATCATCCCAGCGGCGCGATCCACTGCCCCGTGAACCAACACCACCTGTAGTGGCGAGTTCACCGAAGCACTGCGATAGACAGCTAGGCCTTGGGTATTTTCCTGAAAAGCGGCCACTGATCAGGGAACTCGCAACACCCTAAGAGTGTCCGTTGCATGAGTCGCAGCACTTGAGCCCGACACAACAACAACAGTGTCACCGCTGCGGACTACGCCCACCCGAGCCGCTGTCGCTACGGCTTCTTCCGCAGTTGCTGCTGGGGTTGCTTGTTCATTGAAAATGAGCGGTCGCGTTCCCCAGGAGAGTGAGAGCTGGTTAGCGGTGCGGTCGTCAAAGGTCATACCAAACAATGGGACGGTTGGACGAAATCGAGCAACACTTCGAACGGTGAAACCGGACCGACTCAAACAAATAATGGCTTCGGCATCTGTGTCGGTCGCCGTCCGCGAAGCGGCCATCGTTAGAGCATCTGTGACACGAAGATATGCGGCATCGGACTTTGATCGTCGTCGAATCGCTCGTATATGTTCAGCCCAACTTTCATAGTTGAATTTCTCATCGGCTCTGGCTGTTATCCGCGCCATGGTCCGCACGGCGTTCACAGGGTCTCGCCCGATCGCTGTTTCGCCGCTAAGCATCACGGCAGACGTCCCGTCAAAGACAGCGTTCGCTATGTCAGAGGCTTCGGCCCGAGTTGGCGTCGGAGCCGAGACCATTGACTCAAGCATCTGAGTAGCTGTGATAGCAGGACGCCCAAGAGCGATGCATTCTTGAATGATGTGTTTCTGTAGGTGAGGCAGCTCTTCGATGTCTGCCTCGGATCCTAAATCACCGCGCGCCACCATCACAGCGCCCGATGCCTCGATAATTCCTTCTAGGTTCGCCACAGCAGCCTTTGTCTCGATCTTGGCAATGATCATCGGACCTCGAGGAGCTGGTTCCACCCCTAGCCGTCTAATGTCGTGTGCCGAACGCACGAACGATACCGCCACCATGTCCGTTCCTAATTCAACGAAGGTATCCAACAGCGTTAGATCATGGTCAGTCGGTGAGCTGAGCCTAAGGCGATCGGAAGGCACATGAAGTCCTGGTCGACCATCTAGGCGTCCGCCATGCACAACTCGAGCCTTTAAACGGTCTCCTTCGCGCTCTTCTACGATTACGACCACTTGGCCATCGCCGAATGAGAGGCTGTCTCCGAGTTGGACGTCTTGAAGGAGGTTTGGGTAATCGACGTTAATGAAGTCAGATGAACTCTCGCTTCCTTCAACGCCTAAGGAGATCTGGGAGCCTTCGGTGAGGTCAATCCCTCCCTCATCAAATGGCGCACATCTAACCTTTGGGCCGGGTAAATCAACAACAATCCCGACGTGCTTTCCCAGATCAGATGAAACTTTGCGTACCATCTGAAACTTTTGGACTTGCTCATCGAGACTTCCGTGAGCCAACCCGATACGGGCGACGTCCATTCCTGCTTCGATCATTCCTCGAAGAGTCCCTTCGTCTTCCGAAGCGGGACCGATAGTTGCGATGATCTTCGTGCGCCTTGCCATGACCTCTACGGTACCGAGGCTCGCGAAAAAGACCAGAAAGAATTTCTACTGTTCATCCGATCGTCAATAAGTCGAAATGGCAGCTCCGCAGCCTAAGCCTCTATGGTCAACATCAATGGAATTGATTTTCGTTCGACACGGCAGACCAGAACACGTTCAAAAACGCGATGGCACTCCAGCCGATCCACCACTAGCGGAGATCGGTCACTCTCAAGCGTCGGCTGTCGCGTCGTGGCTGAGCGAAGAACCGATTGACCAGATCTATTCGAGCCCGATGATGCGTGCCCGAGAGACGGCGGAACCTATAGAAGCGGCACTTGGACTTACCGCTCTCGTCCGCGACGACATCAGTGAGTTCGATAGAGACGCCAGCGCGTACGTCCCCATGGAGGTCTTAAAGGAAACTAATCGCCAAGCCTGGGAGCGTATGGCCTCTGGTTCCATGAGCGGAGCTCCTGGCAAGCTTTCCACCTGGTATTCGAATGCTTTAAGCCAACTCGAACAGATCGTTAAGGATCACGGTGGCCAACGAGTTGTTGTCGTGTGCCATGGCGGCGTGATCAATGCCTATCTTTCCCTTTGTCTGGAATTCAAGGTTGAGAATTTCATGAGGTTCGATGTCGACTACACATCAGTTACTCGAGTGTTGGCGTCGGCTGCCGGACACCGAAGCGTCAAGTCGATAAACGAGACAACCCACTTTCGCAACCAGCCTCATTTAGTAGTTAGGTAGACCGGCGAGTCCAAAGCTAGTTACTTGGCACCTCGGAGAACGGGAGCTCTTTGTCGGTCCGAACATCGCCGGGCAGCCCCAGCACTCGTTCCCCCAATATGTTTCGCATCACTTCGGACGTGCCACCTTCAATTGAGTTCGCTCGAGAACGCAAGAATTGTTGTTGGGCACTCGAGTTACCCATAGCTGTCGCTGAGCGCTCAATCGAATAGGTGTCATACAACATTGCCTGTGGACCAAGCAGTTCCATGTTGAACTCGTGAATATCTTTGTTATTTTCCGCGAAAGCTAATTTCCCTGTCGAGCCCTCGGGGCCTGGAACTCCCTTGGCTCGATTCTGACTCGCTCTTATATTGGTCAATCGCGCGACTTCAGATTTGGACCACAGCGCCATTAGGCGATCCCGAACGGCTGGCGTTTTCCGACTTTCGTCCATGTCAGCCCATAAGCGAACTGAATCCGCAATGGCTCCCGATCCGCGCGGAGCTTGACCCCCTCCTATAGCTACTCGCTCGTTCATCAGAGTGGTCAACGCAACTCTCCACCCATCCCCTGTATCCCCCAACCGCTCCGAGTCCGGGATTCGAGCGTCAGTAAAGTAGACCTCGTTAAATTCAGCGTCTCCTGTCATCTGACGTAACGGCCGAACCTCCACTCCTGGTTGTTCCATATCAACGACGAAGTAAGACAATCCTTTATGTTTAGGAGCATCGGGGTCGGTACGGGTTACTAAGCAACCCCATCGAGAGACGTGCGCAAGCGTGGTCCAAACTTTCTGCCCGTTGACGACCCATTCGTCCCCATCTTGCACTGCACGACTGGTTAGACCAGCGACATCGCTTCCGGCAGACGGCTCTGAGAACAACTGACACCAAACTTCTTCGGTACTAAAAAGAGGCCGCAGATATCGTTGTTTTTGTTGCTCGCTTCCGTGCGTGTACACAGTCGGTCCACACATGCCATATCCAATGGGATTGCGAGGCCAGCACATCGGTGCGCCGGCTTCAGCGAGCGCAGCGTTGACTTGACCCTGAAGCTTCGGGGCGATGCCTAGGCCACCAAATCCCTCATCAAAGTGAACCCATGCAAGACCTAAGTCGTATTGCGCGCCCAGAAATTCCACCCTTGAACCTGCCGGATCGTGATCGCGTAGTAGCTGCTGCACCAAAGAATCAAGGTGCTTTTCCGCAGTATCAGAACTCATTTATCCTCCGAACACGACATCTAGTAGGCACACAGTCTGCATCGCGCTCGACAACATTGCGAAACTAGTTCGAAAATATTTAAATCCAACCTCGACTCGCGACACGTGCCGACACTGCCATCTAAATTGATCAATTTAATTGACTCCAAAGACGCGTTGCCAATGCTCTCAACTCTGTTGCTTCGCCTTGGCTGCTGCGCTCCGCTATCTGTTCCATCCGCCGAGCGGCTTCGTCAGTTCTACCGAGCGCCTCAAGCGTCGAGGCTAATTGTTTCGCTTCAGGAAGCGAAGGTTGACCAAAACATAAAGCCAATTCGAGAATTGGTAGTAATGCTTTAGGAGATCGACTCTTCATCCTAATGATCCGCAGGTTGTTCAACATTCGAGTCAAGATCGCTTGCGTGCTCACCATAGATAGGTATTGGATGTTGAATTCCGCAGACGGATGCATACGCCGAAATAGTCCTTCTGCCTCAGCTTGCGTCAGCACCTTGCCCCGAAAGGGGTCTACGAAGGTCTCGGGCTTCTCTGGGTCCCCAACAAGGAAATGGCCTGGCATACCCACTCCATAGGCCTGCACAGAACAACGCCGAGCAACTTCTATGATCAGAACGGCAAGGGAAATGGGTATCCCCCGCTTTCTTTCGATCACCTTGTCCAGATAGCTATTTTCCGGAGCAAGGTAGCTAACTTCATCTCCGGCGAAACCCAGTTCACCAAAGAGACATTCGACTACACCGGACAAAGTGTTCGCTGGAACGCGTTCCGCCAAACGGTCAAGTTTCGACAGCTCCCCTTCAACATCAAGCGTCCGACCTTGACAATGCCCGCTTAGCAAGAAAGCTGACACATCAAGCGGGACAGGAATTTTCAATAGCAAGGCCCTGAAACGGTCCAAATCCGAAAGAGGCGAGGAAGTCACTAGATCCGGAGAGTAGCTTGGCGAGCAACGTGAACGGTGCACCGAAAGGTCACAAGCTATGACATCCTCCCACCCTTACCTTGATACAACAGTTCCTATACCGATTGCTCACCGCGGCGGTGCTGGCGCGTGGCCCGAAAACACAATGCCGGCTTTTCAGGGAGCTGTCGATCTCGGCTTCAAATATGTGGAAACAGACGTTCATGCAACCGCTGATGGTGTGCTTGTGGCCTTCCATGACTCACGATTAGACCGAGTCACCGACAAAACTGGCAAAATCTCAGAACTTCTGTGGAGCGACGTACAACACGCGTTAGTAGACGGGAAAGAGCCTATACCTCGCTTTTCGGAGCTCATGAAGACTTTCCCTGACCTGAGAGTCAACATTGACCCAAAGCTAGATAACGCAGTGAATCCCTTGATTCGAGAACTCAAGGAACTAGACGCCCTTGAAAGGGTCTGTGTCGGTGCATTCTCGGACTCAAGATTGGGAAAGTTTTATGACGAGTTCGGTGAGGACATCTGTTTGAGTATGGGACCCATTGAGGTCGTAAAGGCACGTCTCTCCTCGTGGGGATTCCCTAAACGGAAATTTCGAGCTCGGGCTGCTCAAGTCCCAATCCGCCAAGGACCAATACCGATTGTCGACCAGCGATTCATCGACCGAATGCACTCACTCGATATCGCTGTCCATGTGTGGACTATTGACGAGGTCGCGGACATGAACCGGCTGTTGGATCTTGGCGTCGACGCAATCATGACGGACGACCCAGTAACTCTTCTCGAAGTCTTCCGAGAGCGCGGCTTCTGGCCGAATGGAAGCTGAACTTGATGAGAGAGCTCGATCAATCGGTAATTAGAGAATTCGAAAGAATTGTCGGCGCTAATCACGCCTTACAAGAGCCGGACCTAACGGCTAGCTACACCACCGATTGGACTGGAAGGTTCGAGGGTCAGTCTCCTGTGGTCCTGCGACCTGCCGATACTGCGCAGGTTGCCGAACTAGTCAAGGTTGCGGCAGCCGCTGAAATCAGCATCGTGCCTCAGGGAGGAAATACCGGCTTGGTTGGTGGAAGCGTTCCACTCAATCAAGAGATCATCATTTCGACGCTACGTCTCAATCAATGCGAGCCGATTGATGTGCTAGCTCAACAAGTTACAGTCGGAGCAGGGGTCACCCTCGCAGCACTGCAGTCGCATGCCTCTCAACGTGAGTTGGATATGGGAGTCGATCTCGCCGCACGTGATAGCTGCACAGTCGGCGGAATGATCGCAACGAACGCAGGTGGAATCAACGTTGTCCGCTATGGAGCTATGCGAGACCAAATATTAGGAGTCGAGGCTGTGCTGTCCGATGGTTCGATCATTAGCCATCTCGAAGGGTTGGAGAAAGATAATACGGGATACAGCCTCCCGGGTTTGTTGGCTGGCAGCGAAGGTACCTTAGGCATCATCACGAAAGCCCGTTTACGACTGCACCCCCGCTTGGAGGAGCGATGCTCAGCAATGATCGCCTTCAACAATGTTGATGACGCTGTAGCCGCGACTGCTCAGCTGCGGCGGACACTGCCCTCATTACATGCAGTCGAAGTCATCTTTGCAGAAGCAATGCATTTGGTTTCACAACACATCGGATCGTCAATTCCGGTAGGACACGACGCGCACGCTTGGGTAATTGTTGAGGTAGCGGCATCTATCGACCCGACTGAGGAATTAGCAAAGGCCATCGACGGGCTTGGTTCACTACCTGTGGAGGTAGCAGTAGGGATGGATACGGGAACTCGGGCCAATCTTTGGCAGTACCGCGAGAAAATCACCGAAGCCATCTCAACCCAGGGCACTCCTCACAAGCTCGACGTCACGATTGGTGCATCTCGGCTCGCTGAATTCGTAAACCGGGTCCCTCAAGTGATTTCGGAGGTAGATAGAAGTGCAACGGCTCTGATGTTCGGCCATCTCGGGGACGGCAACGTGCACGTCAACATCCTCGGACCAGCGGGCGCTGAACCCGATGAAGGAGTCGATGAGGCCGTGCTCCTTTATGTGGCGAAACTCGGCGGAAGTATTTCCGCCGAACATGGAATCGGTAGCGCAAAAAGGGAATTCCTTCACCTGAACCGGTCTTCGTCCGAATTAGCTGCGTTTCGAGCGATCAAAAAGGCTCTTGACCCGAACGGAATTCTCAACCCCAACGTACTCTTACCACCTGAGTCACCATGACCGCTGAATCTCCCCTCGTGCCTTTCAAACCTCGCTCTGCGCGAAATGGCATGGTTTGCTCAATAGATCACTTGGCGAGCGGGGCCGGCGTCTCAGTCCTTCGTAAGGGTGGGTCCGCTGCCGATGCAGCGATCGCGGCCTCTGCTGTACTGGCGGTAACAAGTCAGCACATGTGCGGAGTTGGCGGCGACCTTTGGGCATTAGTACATGTCCCCGGTGAACCAAAACCATTCGCGTTAAACGCAAGTGGACATAGCGGCAGTGGCGCTGAGATAAGCAGCCTGCACAGGGACGGCCTGGCCGATATGCCCTTTCACCAAGATCCAAGGAGTATCCCTATTCCGGGGTGTGTCGATGGGTGGTTGACCTTGCACCAACGATTTGGGCGACTCCCATTACAGGACGTCTTGGGTGACGCTATTGACCTAGCCATAGAAGGCTTTCCGATTAGTGCCGAATGCGCTCTAGCCACCAAGCTGTTGAAAGAAGTAGACAACACCCAAGACTATTTCGCCAGCGGCCCACCCCAAGTAGGTCAACTCATTCGGCGAACCAAACTAGGAAAGACCCTTCAAGAACTCGTACGTGGGGGTCGAGAGTCATTTTATCTGGGCAAATTCGGCGAAGACCTGGTTTCGTTTGGTGCTGGCGAGTATTCACCTGATGACTTGTTGACAAGCCAGGCAGATTGGGTAGAGCCCCTTTCCGTCGAAGCATTTGGGCAAAAAATTTGGAGTCTCCCGCCGAACTCCCAAGGCTATATCTGTCTTGCATCAGCATGGATTGCTGATCAACTCGGCCTCCCCACGGACCCTTCGGACCCTCTCTTCTGGCATCTCCTCGCCGAAGCGGCACTTCAAGCCGCATTTGATCGACCAGAAGTACTCCACCAAGATGCCGACGGTGAAGCATTATTGGCTTCAGAACGTCTGCAACCTCGAGCTTCTGCCATTAGTACAGAACAAGCCTCAACCCTGCCAAGTGGAGTCAACGATGGCGACACAATCTATTTGAACGCCGTAGACGCCGACCGGATGGGCGTGTCGCTAATTCAGTCCAACGCGTCGGGGTGGGGCGCTTTAGTCTTTCTACCCGAGAGCAAGATTTCACTGCACAACAGGGGAATCGGCTTTTCCACTGACCCAAACAGCGTTGCCGCCTACGGACCAAAACGGCGCCCCCCACATACGCTGGCTCCAACTCTAATCCAGAACCTTGATGGCTCACTCCGCGCTCTAGTAGGCACAATGGGCGGTGATTCTCAACCACAAATCGTTCTCCAGTTGTTGGCTCGATTGTTTGTCGCTGGCCAAGACCCAGGTACTGCACTCGCGTCACCGCGCTGGCGTTTTAGCGGGTCTTCGTCAAATGGCTTCAACACGTGGGCGAATCCTGAAGATGTCAGACTCGAGCTTGAAGGTGACCATCCGGAACTCAGCACTCAACTCACGCGCCTAGGCCACACTCTCAGCTCCCTACCGGCCAATAGCAGTGCTTTCGGTCATGCACATATCATCTCCACAGAGGGAGGACTCTTATCCGGTGCAGCTGAACCTCGAGTTAGCGTTTCCGGCACTGCCGCCTATTAAATCGAGTAACGCGAAAGGTTTCTAACGTTTCACGTCCTAAAAGTTGAGTTCAACAATGCCACTGAGGGACGGAACTCGCGATCAGCGGTTTTTCCAGTCCGCTTCACCATTTGTCAGAAAAGAACTCATCGCCGTCTTACTGTCCTCGGTGCCCGCAGCGAGAATTTGGGTTCGGTTCTCCAGATCTATACCCGCACGAAGGCTCGGGATTTCGAGGTTCGACCACATCACTTCCTTCGTCATCCAAACTCCGAACGGACTGTTGCGCGATATCTCCTTAGCAACTGTCAGACATTTGTCTTGTAAGTCAGCGTCACTTACCACGTTGCTAACCAGCCCGATCCGGTTGGCTTCCTCTGCGTCGATTACCCGACCTGTGAGCATAAGTTCCCACGCTCTGGACGCGCCGATAAGACGCGGCAGCATCCAACTGACCCCGATATCGCAACCAGATATGCCGAGACGAACAAAAGCCGTACCAAACTTCGCCGAGGTCCCGCAATAACGGACATCCGATGCACACGCTAAAGCAAATCCACCCCCAGCTGCGGCACCATTTACTGCGGCAATAATCGGTTGTCTCACGTCACGCATATGGTGAACGAGTTCAGCTATATGTTGCTGGACAGCCATCCCTTGCTGCTGTTCTCCAAAGCCTTCGGTTCCTGGGATTTTTCCGAAACCTGTGAGGTCGAGGCCTGCACAAAAACCGCGGCCAGCTCCGGTGAGAATCAGGACTCGAACGGAATGGTTACTGTCAAAGAAATCAAGTGCTTCATGTAAGTCTGTTACGAGCCCGTGCGTCATCGCGTTGAGACGTTCAGGCCTGTTGAGAGTAATGCGTGCGATCTCCTCTTCAGGGAAATCAATCACCAAGTTTTCGTACTCGTCTATCATCGCTGCGCCTTCGTAAGAGAAACAGGAGAATAGCTCGAATTACAAATATTTCAGAAGGTATCGCCCTCGATGGCAACTTCAATTCTGCCAGGTCCGTGATTTTTCGCGCTACAGCATGCAGCTTGTGCGGCGTCGAGTAGATCCTGAGGGTCCATGGCGTGAGAGGGATAACACGCTACTCCTGCCGAAAGCGTCACAATGTCGCGCGAGGGCGAATCGGTGTATGCATTCCTGACGCGGTCAGCAGCCCATACCGCACCCGCTTCCGAGGTGTCGTCCAATAAGGCCACGAGGACCCCGTGTCCCAGATCGCAGATCGTGTCTGAGTCACGAACTGTGTTGGTAATCACCCGGGATGTCGAACGCATCGCGTGCTCGCGCACATACGGCGCAAAGGATGCAAATTCATCTAACTCAAAATAAATGATCGATACCGGTTTCAGCGTTCGCCTGGCTAAAGCTATTTTCCGATCCAACACCACCGAGAAAACGCGGCCGTCTGGCAACCCGGTCACGGAATCGGTTATTGAGTCGACGCTTGCTTCGGGTCCACGCATTGGATCTAAATCTCTCGTTTCACATCAAGTGACAAAGGACGTGAAAGGCAAGGGTGCCAGAGCATGCCCAGAAGAACAAGAGGCAAACGTCGAGACTTGCAGGATTTCCTGGTCGAGGCTCTCCTTATCTCCATCTCGGGACTATGGTCCCTACATGCTTATTGCCAGACACCTACGCGACGGCACGGTCCGCGTTGCTTTAGTCCTTAACGAAGAATTAGTTGATCTCGACACCGACCACGATGATCTTCCAGCCTTATTAGACAGCGGTGTTGACCTTCAGAACTTAGCTACTGGGGACCGCACTAATCTTTCTGAGGCTCACCTGTTAGCTCCAGTCGGCGCTCCTCCGGCGATTCTTGCTGTTGGTCTTAACTATCGAGCGCATGCTGAAGAAGGTGGTCGGGACGTACCCACCACTCCAGTGATATTCACGAAGCACCACAACTGCATAATCGGGCCCGGGGATGGTATCCACATTCCCACCATCGCTCCGGACAAGGTTGATTACGAGGGTGAATTAGCGATCGTAATTGGTCGACGTTGCCGACACGTGCCAAGAGACAGTGCCCAAGAGGTGATTGCTGGTTACACGATAATGAACGACGTAAGCGTCAGAGATTGGCAAAAAGCTAGCCCTACGATGTTGATGGGAAAGTCGTGGGACACTCACGGCCCAATTGGTCCCTGGATGGCTACCAGTGACGAGGTTGACCCCCACAAACTGCGGTTGACGACACGCGTGAACAACGAAATACGTCAGGACTCAAATACCGACGATCTTATTTTTGATTGTTTCGATATCGTCCATCACCTTTCATCAGCGTTCACTCTCGAAGCGGGCACCGTGATTGCTACGGGAACCCCGGCCGGCGTAGGGGTTTATTGGGATCCCCCAAAGATGCTGGCCGAGGGCGACGAAGTGTCGATCACAATTGAAGGGATCGGGACACTAACTAATCCAGTTGTAGCTGAACCCGACACTCAGCTGATTTAGAATTTAGCCAAGTAGAACTTTGGGAACTTCAGCAAGTTTCGCTCTCAAGTATTCACCTAAAGCCTTTGCTTGAGGGTCTTGCCTAGTTGATGCAGCGACCCCTTCTTCTAACAGCCCATGGAAGATGAAGTTCAAACTCAGCAAGTTTGGTAGCTCGTAGCGGTCGATGTTTCTTTCCGCAGCTTCAGGCATCAGCGCCTTCAACATACCAATAGATAAATATTCCGCTAGCCACACGTAGGCTTCCTCAGACCGAGCAAATATGCCCAGATTGGCGTTGGGGCCCTTGTCTCCAGAACGAGTGCCGAATAATGCGCCTAGAGGCACTAACCGAGTGGGGCCTTTCGGGACAGCCGGCAGATCAGGGGGCTCGGCGAGGATCTCTGGTCCGTCCAACGGCGGGGTGCCATCCACTACGGTCAGCTTCCCGTCCACGACTACCTCCATTGGAACTAAATCTGAATCGACTAAGGCCGGCCAATAAACACCGAATGGCTGCCCAGGGCCTGGGCCTCCGCCGGTTCCAAACATGCCCGGGATAGAGCAGAGCCCAATTTCGGTTCCGGCATTCGAAAAGGCTCTTCCCACTTTCCTCTCGTCGGGGTCTTTGACGATGATCTTGTAGACGGCAACTGCCTCTTCGTTGGTCCCCGGGTTCTCTTTATGAGTGGGCAAAAACTTACGCACGACTGTTTCGTAGTCTTCGGGCCCATACGGGCAACTATTCCAGAACTGTCTTTCGATTAGCTCCGCCTTTGCCTCAATGTCTAATCCCGTCAACCCAATGGAAATCTGATTCCGAAAACCGCCGTGATAATTCATAGCTACCTTGAGTTGACGTGGTGCTGGTTCTCCTTGCGTCCCCGATATTTTTACGCGGTCCCTATCTACCTCTTCAACTTTTATGGTGTCGAAACGGCTGACAACATCCGGGTTGAAATACCGGTCGCTTTGAATCTCATAAAGAAGTTGGGAGGTAACTGTGCCAACGGACACCTCACCTCCGGTTCCGTCGTGTTTACCAATGATTGAGCTCCCATCAGCAAAAACTTCAGCCCAAGGAAATCCCGGGTAGGTCAAATCCTCGATTTCAGTAAAGAAAGAATAATTTCCACCAGTAGCTTGCCCACCACACTCAATTACGTGACCAGCGACGATGGCCCCGGCCAATGCATTCCAATCGTCTCGTTGCCAGCCGTGATGCCATGCAGCGGGCCCCGCAACCACAGCAGCGTCTGTAGCTCTACCTGTAATGACGATGTCTGCTCCCTGGTTAAGGGCTTCAACAATGCCCCAACACCCGATATATGCGTTCGCTGTCACGATCCGGTCCGCTAGTTCGCCTAGCGGTTCACCGGTATCGAGATGTGCAAGGTCATGGCCCGACTGCATCAAATCAGCCAACCGTGGAGCTAAATCATCGCCTGCGACATATGCAATGCTCGGATTCAGACCTAAGCGGTCTGCCAACTCCTGGACCGCATCAGCACAACCTTCCGGATTTAAACCCCCAGCATTTGTCACAACTTTGATTTGACGATCGAGGCACTCCCCCATGACATCTTCCATTTGGGTCACAAAAGTGCGGGCGTACCCTCCCCCTGGTGCTTTCGCCTGGATTCGCGACAGAATCAGCATTGTTAACTCGGCTAACCAGTCTCCTGTTAAGGCGTCGATGGGTCCGCCATAAACCATTTCCTTGGCTGCCGATAAACGGTCGCCGAAGAATCCACTGCAGTTGGCGATTCTTATTGGCTGTTCACTGGAGGCTGACATCTTTCCTCTTCTCGTAGCTGAGTCTTCCTTACGGTAATGCAATTCGAGATCGTGCTCCTAAGTGGGCCGGCCTGCACCGCGACTGCCATAGGTCTGACAGAATGATCGCATGCCTAATCCTGTTCTACTTCTACACGGGTTCACCGGTTCAGTGGAGTCCACCTGGGTCCCTACTGGAATCATTGAGCTATTGACCGATGCTGGGCGTGAGGTGATCGCATGGGATCTACCTGGCCATGGTTTAGCGGATAAGCACCATGATCCAGACGCATACGCAGATATGGAAGAACAATTGGTTGCCCAATTACCCGAAGGCCAGGTGGATGGAGTTGGATTCTCAATGGGTGCCCGGACTCTTCTGTGTATGGCTGCCATTGCACCAGAAAAATTCGGGAGACTTGTGGTCGCAGGAGTAGGTAGAAATCTTTTCGAACGCGACGAAGCACAGGCAGAGCGAATCGCGAGAGGTGTGCAAGGGGACGCAGATGACAGCGATGTTCACGCTCAAACCTTCGCTCGTTACGCCTCAGAACCAAACCAAGATGGTTTGGCGTTAGCAGCCTTCATGCGAAGAAAGCACTACCCGCTTGGAGAAGCCCAATTCGCCAAGATCAATCATCCCGTGAGCGTGGTACTCGGAACAGAGGATTTTGCTGGACCGGCCACCCCGCTGCTGGATGCACTAGCTGACTCCACCTACAGCGAATTGCGTGGATGCGATCACTTCGCCACACCAAAGAACTTCGGGTTTATCGACGCTGTCCTAGAACACCTAGAGGTGTTTTGATCTTCGCATTTTTTGAGACCCAAAACGGTTTTAAGGCAGAGCTAAGTATGGAAGAGGGTTAACAGTTTGACCATCTACCCAAAGTTCGAAATGCAGATGGGCCCCTGTCGACAAGCCAGTAGACCCGACCAAACCGAGGCCGTTTCCCTCCTTCACTTCTTGACCGACATCAACCAATACTTTCGCTAGATGTCCGTACACAGTCGCCACCTGTTCCCCATGGTCGACGATGACAGTGGTGCCGTAGGCAGTTAGGTCAACAATCGCTAGAACAACTCCGCTCCGCACAGCTAGCGCGGCACCGCCTGAAGTCCTGTTGGGTCCTATGAAATCCACGCCTCTATGGATTGAAAGGTCTCCCCATATCGGATGCCGGCGCCAGCCGTAACCGGAGGTTTGTACCGGCTCCAGTAGCGGAGATCCCAGAGAACCTAGGTTTGGGACTCGATCCATCTGGCAGGCTTGCGAATGAGTAATGAGTGTCTCTATATAGTCAGCGTCAAGGGATGCGGAGTTCTTCGAGGGTGCGCTAGTTGGCACTTTTGCCGCCGTACGCAGAAGCACCGCGCCCCCGGCCGAGACTGACATATCCCTAACTGGCCGGAGGTCACAGGCAGGGTCATTCGTAAGGATCGAGCCTCCAAAAGCGGTAATACGACCGTTTGAGTGCACTAACGAGTAGCCATTGCCATCACCAGCGGGAATCATGCCAGCGAAGGAGTCAACAAAGCCCCTTCCAGGTCCAGAACCGTAGAACCCGGCATCCCCAAAAGTGAAGATCCCCCCGTCATCCGCTAACAACCAGTATCCGGCACTTGTCTTGGTCGAAAGTAGACCCACTATTGGTCGATTGAGGGCTAGGGCACCTGTTGATCCGTAAAAGACAGCGTCACCATAGGAGAACACGCCTCCGTCGGCAGCAACGAGCCAGTATCCGCGGCCACTCCTGGTGGCAGCCATACCTACGATTGGGCTATTGAGAACCAGCGCGCCCGCAGATCCATAGAACGCTGCATCTCCGAACGAAAAGATTCCGCCATCGCTAGCCACTAACCAATAACCGTCACCGGTTTTAGTTGGCGCCATGCCTACGACCGGCTGATTGAGCGCTATCGCACTCATGTCGCCAAAGTGACCGGCAGCGCCGAAGTTAAGGACAGCACCATCCGAGGTCGCTATCCAATAACCTTTTCCGTCCGAACGAGAAGTCATCGCTGCTACCCCGGTAGCTATTGACGCTTGATCAGGCTGGCCGTAAATCACTGCGTCACCAGCCGTTTCTACTTGAGCCGCGGCGAGCGGAGCTGCAATCAGCAGTAGCAGTGTTGATAAGGCAGCGGCACTTAACTTCTTCGACACGAAGGGTTAGTTTGCCGGGTTATTCCCCTGATGTGAAGTACCCATGTAGTTTCGTCACCGTGGCGAATGTTCTTGTGCTCGAACCTTGGTATCGAGGTTCCCATCGAAGTTGGATAGAGGGGTGGCAGTTACACAGCAGGCATGCCATTCGGGTGGTGGCCGGGAACGACTCTGGTTGGCGTCGCTCTCTCGTAACAGCGCCTGCTCGTTTTGCGCAGGCGATCGATGAAACAACGGAACCAATTGACCTGCTGGTCGCTAGCACCCCTATAGATCTTGCAACTGTGCTCGGGCTGATAGATAGGTCGACCCGTCGTCCACCCACTCTCCTGTACATGCATGAAAGCCAGATTGGTTATCCCCCAGGCCCGAAGGGCGGACAACCCTACCGAGCAATGGTGGCTGACTTGAACTCAGTAATGAGCGCCGACAACGTTGCTGTTGCCACTCAATACCACGCTGATCTCTTGAGAAATAAGATGCCGGCCTTCGCCGAGGAGCTCGTTGAGGGCTCGGGAAACAACGTGCAGACCACTTTAGATAATCTGCACGTTTTACCCATAGGAATAGATCTGTCCGGTCTCCACCCTGCTCCCCTTAGCGGACCGACTCGGGTTTTGTGGAATCACAGATGGTCTCATGACAAAAACCCCGGAGAATTCGTGCACGCAATCGCGCTTCTAGCAGCTGAAGAGTACGAATTTGAACTCTACGCTCTGGGAGAGGTTGAACGTGCAGGTGAAAAGGCGTACCAACGACTTAAAGATCAGCTTTCGGACCGGATTCTGATATCAGGCGTTCAAAAAAGTGATGCGTACCGCCAGATTTTGTGCCACAGCGATGTCGTGGTCTCGACCACAAATCATGAATTCTTTGGCGTAGCTATTGCCGAGGCAATTGGCGCCGGAGCAAGGCCATTGCTCCCAGACCGGCTTGCGTATCCAGAAATAGTCCCGGGAAACTTGTCCTCTGAGTTTCTCTATCGCGGGCCACTCGAAGGAGCTCTTCGGAGAGTCTTGTCGAAGCCCCGAGACCAGTTACACATGCACCGACAAGAGACCCGAGACCACATATCCACCTTTGGTTGGGAAACGGTGGCCCCCAAGTACGACTCGGTGCTCGACGATTTACTGGCAACTGCCTAATGATTCTCGTAGATACCCCACGCTGGTCATGGAAGGGCCAGCTCTGGGGCCACCTGGTCTCCGATGCCTCATTGCACGAGCTTCATACGTTTGCCCAGCAAATAGGTAAACGTCGAATTGGGTTCCAAGGTGATCATTACGACGTAAACGAGGATGAACATCAGCTAGCGGTTGAAGCAGGCGCAACCCAAGTTGATAGTCGCGAATTAGTGCGCAGGCTGCGTGATGCGGGACTCAGACATCGAGGTAGCAGAGCCCCTTGGAATGTCATCTACGAGTCGAAAGGGCCCCAAGCACTTTCTGGTTTACTCACTATGCTTTCCAATGACGTGAGTTCCCACGGTCATCGCGCCCGGTTCCACCGCACACTGACGTCAGGTGGACCTCAGTTAGAGGTTCTCGGTGCACTAATGGTCGAACGTTTCGAGGCTTCCGCCATAGTGTTAGATCTCAAAGACCGCCCGTTTCTTGACTCAAGAGATCTTGATCTATTCGTTGATAGTCAGGCAGGAGACTCAAGGGTGGTCGAATTGATTATCGGAGACTGTTAACCAAAATCGCATTGACGCTGAGCGCTACTCCTGCACCTCAGATTCGGCGCCCTCATCATCTAACAAGTCAGAATCAATTAGCTCATGGCGCCGTATATAGGTTGATACGAACGCCTGAATGGTTGCAGCCACCGGAACAGCTAGGAGCGTTCCCACAACTCCAAGTAATGAAGCACCCAAGATCACCGTTCCGAATGCAACCGCTGGGTGAATATTCATTGTTTGGGAAGTAATACGAGGAGCGAAAAGGTAATTCTCTAGTTGTTGATAGATGGCTATAGCCAGCAACACCCATAACGCTGTTATTGGTTCATGCAGCAGAGCTATCAAAATCGGAAGAAGACCCGCCAGATAAGTCCCGGCGACAGGAACGAATTGAGACATAATTCCGACCCACAACGCGAGCGGCACTGGGGACGGCACCTCGAGAAGAGCGAAGATTAGCCAGTGAACAAGAAACGCCGCTAAACCCAAAAGAGTCCTGGAATAAATGTATGCACCTGTTTTATCGATGGCTATTTCCCAGCCTTTCAACATCAACGCTTGGCGTTTCGGCGACAACGCTGAGCAGAGAAGGCGCCGGAGTTTAGGTCCGTCTGCAACGAGGTAGAAGGTGAACAGCAAGACAGTAAGGGTCTGGAAGATCAGAGACATAAGCGCCGTTCCGATGGAAACTAGGTCTCCAGCGACATTGGAAGCTAAGCGTGCTGCGCTACCACCAGTTGAGAACTCGGCAACCAGGGCATCTGTCTCAAGAACAATGCCGAATCTGGCTTCCAGCCAATGTTCGATCTCGCGTATGTACCCGGGTGCTTCAGCTGTCAACTTCGTGATTTGCTCGGCAAGGACCGCGCCCATCGCATACAAAAAGCCGCCGATAGCCAGAAGTATCAAAGCAAACATCGACAGCGTTGCCGGTCCGCGACGCCACCCTCTACGCGCAAGCCAGTTGACTGCCGGCTCAATCGCAAACGAGAGAAACAGAGAGACCAAAATCACAATGATCAGAGACCGGACGCGAAAAAGCATCCACGCAATAGCCACCAAAAGTGCTGCCCCCAAAAGAAACACGACTATGGCGCGCGGCACCCATTTAGGCATCTTCTCTACTCCTTCGCTCATAATGAACCCATAATCGCTATGAGTTCTTCGTGCAGGTACCCATTAGATGCGACGCCACTTATCGAATCAGGACCTCCACTGAGATCGAGGGTCTTTCCCCCATTGATGTCGGTAAAAGTTCCCCCGGCCTCTTGCAAGATCACGGGCATCGGCGCAAGATCCCATGGTGAGCAAACTGGGTCGATCATTGCCTCTGCTTGCCCCGTAGCCACCATGTAGTAGCCAAATGCATCCCCCCAAGTTTTCATAAGGGCCTTCGAAGCCTTCAGTGCCAAGAGCGCCCCATCAGAAAAGGTATCGAAACTACTCGTGTTCACTAAGGCTCCGTCAAGTGTTCTCTTTCCGCTAACTGCGCACCGTTGACCGTCATGCCAGCAACCCATATCTCGCGCTGCAGAAACAGTCGAGTTAAGCGCGGGGACATAGATCACGCCCACCAAAGGCCCAGAGTCGTCAATGACCGCAAGGAGAGTTGTGTACAGAGGCACTCCTCGCACGAATCCTCTGGTCCCATCAATGGGGTCAACAACCCAGGTCAGGTTCCCTGAATCAAAAGACCCTCCCTCTTCCTCACCGAGGACCACATGATTTGGGTGACGTCTCTTCACTTCCTCGCGAACAAAACGCTCCGCCGCGCGATCAGCATCAGTTACTTCAGACCCATCGACCTTGGACTCGATTTCTAAGCCCGAACGGCGAAACCAATCTAGAGTTAAAGAGCCAGCTGCCTGAGCTAGTTCTGTGGCTTCAGCCAATAGTCCTTCAGTAGAAACAGTCACAGGTTGCAGCCCTAGAGTTCGTCGTTCTTCACGAAAAGTTGGGTGGACGCTTTTCAAAGAAAGCGGCTACGGCCTCTTTCTGGTTCGGTGAGCCAATCAAGGCACCAATATGTTCTCGCTCGGCGGCGAAACGTTCTGCCATAGTGCGGTCGGAAAGCCCATTCAGAATGCTTTTCATTCGTCGAATAGCTTCCGGGTTCTTCCCAGCTATCTCGCTGGCCAATTCCATGGCTGCCCCATATGGGTCGTCATCCAATCGTGTTGCAATGCCTAATTCGACCGCTTCCACTCCAGAAACCATTTTCCCAGTGAAGTACATTTCTTTCATAACATCGAGGCCGACCATCGAAGGAAGTGTCACCGAGGCCCCCATGTCGGGCACCAAGCCCCACCGGATTTCCAAAATTGACATTTTTGTGTCGGGGTGAACGATTCTGATGTCGGGCCCCATAGCTATCTGAAAGCCACCCCCAAGAGCATGCCCTTCTATAGCCCCAATTACGGGCACTTCTAATTCTTGCCATACCCAAGCAGCCTGCTGTCCAATGTGGGTCATACGGCCCTCAAGGTGGTCAACCGTAGGCTCCGCTTTATTCTCCTCTCGCTCATTTCCCATTGCTTGGAAGGACGAAAAGTCCAGGCCAGCACAGAATGACCTGCCTTCACCGCTGAGGACCACTGCCCTCACATCATCGCGATTTTTTAGACCTTCGCCCGCGTCCACAATGGCCCTGAACATTTGATTGTCCAGAGCATTTAGTTTTTCTGGACGGTTCAAACGCACGTCCGCTACTCCGTCTTGCACTTCGACTAACACACGCTCAGACATCGCTTCCCTTCGGTAGGTCACAACAGTTTGCCCACTGAGACCTCATCGGATCAATTGTTAAACGAAGTTAACTTAACCAAGGCCAGCGTCGAGCCTTTTGCAGCGGCTCCGGCGGACCTTGCATCGCTATAGGGAAAGTAAGGACAGGTACTGTCAACTCTCTGGCCACTCGTTCCGAAGGGAACAGAACCAGTCGCGAGGTCGCTCCCTGAGGTCGTTCGGCAAACAACACAACCATGTCGGCCTGGACTTCTGAAGTCGTCCTCACAACCGCACCCGTGAAACTCTCGGTTCGCAATGGCAGAAACTGGACCTCTACGTCCTTGCTGGCACAGAGGGCCAAAAGCTCTTGAATCGAATCTGATTCTGGTTCTTTGGGCTGATACACCACCAATTTTGAACGCCAACGCGCAGCGAGATCTATCAACCATTCTGGAATTTCTGTAGGCATCGAAGAGGCAATCAAAACTTTAGCTGGAAGCTCCAATTGGGTTGATTCCGCCGAGCCATTCTCAGTTACGTTACTTGAGCCTTGAAGGTCCTTCGCTACCAGGAGGGGGCCGACAAGCTCGAACAGCACTACCGACCCTAAAACCACAGTCGCAGCCTCTGCTCCAGGGCTCCCCAGGACTTCACTTGCTAGGACCGCCAGCCCGACTGCAACACCGGCTTGTGGAGTTAGGTTGACCCCAAGTCTGAGCGCAGTCTTCCAACCCAGGCCACCGAATAAGCCTCCGATCAGGCCGCCCACTATCTTTGCGACCACTCTGACGGTTATATAAACAAGTCCTACGACCCCGACTCCCCCAAGGTCATCGAGGTGGATGGAGGCTCCGGCGAGTGCGAAAAAGAGCAAATAGAGTGGCTGTTCAATACTTTTAACAGTGCGAAACAACCGCAGAGAAAACGCTTCTGGTGAGACAGAGGCCGCAGTTGCCCCAGCCATTAACGCCGCAAGCGGTAACGAAATCTCTAGCCAATCGGCCACAGCCCATCCCAGCAAGATGTGGACAAGCACGAACAGGAGCAGTTCACCGGAAGTCTCAATCTGGAATCCGAGACGGGAGATGAACCAACCACCCAGCAAGCCAAGGACAGCGCCGCCGATTCCGAGTTGAACGAAATCAACTACTGCCGCCGAAATATCGGCATCCTGGTCCGCCAAGATTGTCGCTATTGGCAATACCGCGGCAAATGTAGTTGTCGCTAAGGCATCAGAAACAGCGTGAGTACCAACCACTCCGGTTGCGTAGTCGCCCTTAGCCTTCACTGAACTAACAATGTGAGCGATCGTCATGGGAGCCCCAGCACCTGCGAGCGCCGCTAGCACTAAGGCGACCGATCTATCAGCTCCGACAGCCCTCGTAGCCCAAAAAACCAACACTGCACTCAACGCGTATTGGGTTGCTCCTGTTGTCAACGTCCATTTCGCTGCGCGTAGCGCACGCGTTGACACGCGCTCACCAATTACAAACATCAGGATTGCTAGCGCCACTTCAGTCAACGGACGTAGGGACGCCAACTCATGCTCACTTACTAACTCAATTCCAGATGGCCCTAACAGCGCACCCACTATCAAGAAACCAACTAGTTCTGGTAGGTGGCGGCGCGCTAAAAGCCGACTGGCCAAATAGGCCAACCAAGCTAGAACCGCAAAAGCTCCCAAGGTCTCCGTCATGCCAGGGACGCTACTGCGAGGGCCGCTTCCTGCGAAGGTTTAATAGTAAAATTTAAGATCCGGTCACTGGCTCAAATGAGGGATCCCGCTTTTCAACGAAGCTCGCCACGCCTTCTTTGAAGTCTGGCCTCTTAAGCGACTGGGCCATCACACGATTGGATTCCTCTAAGGACTCGGTTCGGGCCATGTCCAATTGACTCCAAATTTGATTTTTCATTTGAGCCATTGACCAGGGAGCGCTGTAACGACCCAACTCGCTCGCGTATTGAATTGTCGACTCGAGAAGTTCATCAGGGGGCAAGACACGACTAACTACACCCATTTCTTTGGCTTCTTCTGCCAAGAAAACGCGACCGGACATAAGGATGTCAAGGGCATTCGATGGTCCAACCACGCGCGGCAACATGTAGGAAACGCCATGCTCAGCAATTAAGCCACGTCGGGCAAACGCGCTCGTAAACTTTGCTCCTTCCGCTGCGAAGCGGATATCGCACATCATGGCGTGCACGAAACCTAAGCCCGCGCATGCGCCATTGATAGCAGCCACAACAGGCTTAGGGATGCTGAGTGCATAGTCGTGGCGTTCATTTCGGAGTCTGGGTGCCGACTCTTCTTCGCCGTCACGCGCACCGATTCCTTGGAGCATGTCCATGTCTGCTCCGGAACAGAAACCTCGTCCGGCACCTGTAACGACGACTGATTTCACATCCCCCGAACCTGATGCTCGGTCTAGGGCATCGAAATATGCTGACCCAAGTTCACCCGTCCAGGAGTTCAGACGTTCAGGTCGATTAAGCGTGACGAGAGCCACACCATCAATCTCTTCGTAAAGGACTACATCACTCATTTCAGGACCCCTTTGGCTAGAGCCCACACCATACCCTTTTACAGGACTTCCCTTCAGCGGGATTTAAGATCCAGTGATCTCTTCGATTTGAACCGTTTGCATTACGTCCCCAACCTCGATGTTTAGGGCTACATCCATGCCGGTTGTCACAAATCCAAACAAGTTGTACGCAGGCGCAAGCTTTGAACGGCAGTCATCGATACAGATGAAGAATTGGCTTCCATTTGTGTTAGGTCCTGCGTTTGCCATCGCAACGGCACCCAATGTGTATTCTCCCGTGACTGGTTCATCATCGAAGCGGTACCCAGGTCCACCTGTACCAGTTCCTTCGGGACAACCGCCCTGCACGACGAAGTCAGGGACAACACGGTGAAACGTCAAACCGGTGTAATACCCATCGCGCGCAAGATTAATAAAGTTGTTGACAGTATTCGGCGCCAACTTAGGGTCAAGGTCCATAACGATCGTGCCCTTATTGGTTTCCAGGGTCACACGGTAGATCGTTTGTTCATCAATGTTCATTTCAGGTACTGAAGCCATTTCAGCACCCTACCGTTAGAACACCCGAAGTCGTTAGTCAGTGCACCTGAGGGTAACCCCGGCCAATTCTCCGGTGTGTTGACCCTGCTCCATGAACACCTTGCCATTAACGATTGTCGCGTCGTAACCGGTACCTCGTTGGATATAACGACCCGCTCCACCCGGGAAATCATGAACATATTCAGGACCACTCAAAGACAACTCTTCGAAATCGATCACGTTTATGTCGGCATAAGCACCCTCAACTATGCGACCTCTATCTACCAGGCCGAATAGATCTGCTGTATCCGATGTAATCCTTCGTACTCCCTCTTCAAGGCTGAAAAAGGCGGTGTCTCTAACCCAGTGACTAAGGAAGTAAGTGGGTTGACTTGAATCCATGATTTGCCCTACGTGCGCTCCCGCGTCCGCTAAACCCATGACGATCGATTCATCTGCCATCATCGTCTCGATCGCTTCGTAGTCTTGGTTAAGAATCGGCAGAGAAAGCATGACGGAACCATCCGACCGGTCCGTCTCAGCGAGGAAATACTCAACAGGCGTCACACCAGCCTCTGCGGCTTTAGCCTCAAGCGTTCCCTCTGGCCCAACGCGGTAGTCAGGATCCTCTGCGTCAAGCAGGTACAAGCGACTGAGGTCAACCATGGCGCTACCTCCACCATGGACTTGCTCAGGATTATTTGCTTCGTCGATGAGGATCCGACGTGTGTCTTCGTTTCGAATGAGGGCTAGCCGCTCGTCTAGGGTCATACCTTGCATCGACTTCCATGTCGCTCCAGCGCGAGCCCATGGCGTGCGGTGCTGGATCCCAAGAACGACTCCGATCGGGCGGCAAGTCGTTTGCGGTCGGAGGTCAGCCCCGTTCATGTTCTCGGCAGCCACCTCGGCGAGCGCTACGTCGCTCATATCTGGCCTCACAGCGTTGTAGACCAAACCAAACGTTGATGGTCGACCACTCCGACGAGTGATTTCGCCAAGTGTTCTTATCTCATGCTTTAGTCCACCCCAGTCGGCGCCTGCTTTTTCAAATCTTGGAGCTGATTCGAACACGCCTTTGCCGTGGCGGCCAAGAACGTCAGCAAACGCAAATAGTTCATCGTCATCAGCGAATGTGCCCGGTATCGGTCGACCGTCAGGGGTTCTATGGAGCAAGGTTCGTGACGTTGAGAATCCTAATGCGCCGGCACCTATTGCTTCGTCCACCAAATCACACATTTGTGCGACTTGTTCAGCGCTAGCTGGCTCTTCGTCCAAGCTATCTTCTCCCATCACGTTCCACCTCACGGCGACGTGACCAACCATCCCTCCGACGTTTATGCCCTTAGGCAATCCGTCAAGGAAGGAGAGATATTCGCCGTAGCTCCGCCAGTCCCAGGGCAACCCCTGAAGTATCGCCTCTCGGGGAATATCTTCGACTGACTCCATCATTTCTGCGAGATGAGAGATGTCTTCTGTTTTAACCGGCGCGAAGGTAACTCCACAATTGCCCATAACTACTGAAGTGATCCCATGCCAACAGGAACTAGAGCCAATTGGATCCCAGGCCAGCTGAGCATCTAAATGGGTGTGAATATCAACAAATCCAGGTGTGACGATTTTTCCCGTTGCATCAATTTCCCGGACACCCCGACCGTCTATTTGGCCCACGGCCACAATCCGGTCGCCGTCAATAGCGACGTCGGCCTTTTGGGCCGCAGCCCCAGTGCCATCAACAACTTCTCCGCCTCGAATCACAATGTCAAACTCAGCGTTAGACATGAGGGTCTCCATTCAGTTCTTGCAGCCGCAACTACCAGCTACTAACAGTCGTGCATAATTCTTCTTCAAGACTAACCGCTGAACCAAAGCGACACGTTGAGCTCAACAGATGTACCCTCATCTACACAAGTTAGGTTCGATAGCTTTCCACCATGAGAGCTACTTCAAGAGGTGACGAAGCGAAGATGACACACAGAACGATTGACACAAAGAAATTCCTTGGCCTTGCATGCGCCTTGGCTCTTGTGGCCTCCGGCTGCTCACTAAGCAGCACTGCTAGTGACACAACTACGACCCTTCCTAGCGTTACAACGCCCTCATCTACCGATACCGCAGCAGCTGATAGCTCAGCATCAACTTCATCAGGGGTTCAGAGTGCAGCTGAGAGATATGGAACAGAGACAGAGACAACGGCTCCACCTACTTTGACCAACGCTGACACCATCACAACTGCAGGTTTGGGACCCGTGCGTATCGGCCAGACGCTAGACGAAGCCCAGGAAGCTGCGGGAGTCACCTTTAACGCCGCATCAACCGGTAGCGAGAAATGCCAGTACTACACGCCAGCGGCCGGAGCTACTGGAGCATCCTTTATGGTCGTCAACGGAGAGGTAGTGCGCGTCGATATTTCTAGTGGTCCCATCACCACAAAATCCGGATACGGAATTGGATCAACAAAGGACGAGATCAAGGCAGCTTTCGGTAGCAAGATCCAAGAATCCTCTACGAGTGACTCCCTGACTTTCGTCCCTGTAACTGACGGTGACAGCCTAATGCGGGTCATCTGGGAACTAGATGCGTCAGGTGTCGTAACTTCACTTCGGGTTGGTAGGACTTCAGATGTAACACCAAAGATTGGTTGCTCGGCTAGTTGATCATTTGCTCAGCCGTTGACCCTGTCCCAGAAATTCGTGGCGACGTCAATCCACAGTTGGGTGGTCAAAGCTAGCGAATCCACGTCGACTCGTTCGTCGTGGCCGTGGAAGCGGCTCATGAAGTCGGATGAGTTAACACGGTCGCTGAACAAACCCGCACCATAAGCTACCGCGCCCCTGTCGCGGTAGAAGCGGGCATCTGTTGCTCCAACGATTAGTGACGGGATTAGTGGTGCGCCTGGGTGAGCCTTCTGCATCATCTCTTCTAACAGGTTCCACATTGGAGTGTCAGTGGAGGAGAATGTGGCGGGGTCATCGTGAATCGCCCGGACTTCGACGTCATCGAAAAGCTCTCCTAATGCTTCACGGAGATGTCGATCAACCGCATCGCTGTCGCCGGGCGCTGTTCGAATATCAACGTCTATTTCAACCGAATCAGGGATTACATTCGTTTTGACCCCTCCGTGGACTACGTTCGGTGAAAACGTTGTATGGCTGCAGGCGTGAAGGTGACGGGCCAAACCGGGTGAATCCAATTTTGAGATTGCATCCCACACGGTTTCCGGATGAAGAAGAGCGTCCTTGACCTCATTACCGAGTTCAAGGGTCGAAATCTGATGTTGCCACATCTCGGTCAATTTGGCAGCAGGCCGATACTCGCCCAACCTTCGAATAATTTCCGCTGCTTTTAGCACCGCGTTATCGGAGCCAAATGGCATAGACCCATGCCCGGGTGTTCCTTTGACAGTTAGTCGTCGCCAGCCAAGGCCTTTTTCGCCGGCAGCAAGTGTGAGCTTCCTACCGTCTGGAGTTTCCGTTGGCAGGCCCCCGAATTCAGTTAAGACATAGTCTGCTGCCATCGCATCCCAATGGTTTTCGGCCATCCACTTTGCCCCATAGGTGCCACCTGCCTCTTCATCTGCTACTCCGAAATAGACCAGATCTCCCTTGGGTCGAAAGTCGCTTCGGGCCAAATGACGAAAAGCGACGGCCATCGAGGAAGTCAGATTCAACATGTCGACCGCGCCGCGTCCCCACACTTCTCCATCGATGAGTTCGCCGCCGAACGGGTCGCGACTCCATCCTTCAGGACTAACCGGAACGACATCGGTGTGACCCATCAGACATAGCGATGGTGCCGTCGGGTCGGTCCCTTCTATCCGGGCCACCATAGAGCGGCGGCCTGGCAGACAGTCGAACCGCTCAACATCTACTCCAGGTCCTTCTAAGAAATTTTCTAGAACGTCACTGTTTCGGACTTCCTCACCAGAATCGCTTTGTCCAGTGTTGACGCATTCGTGGCGGATCATCTGTTGGAGCAGCTCAATAGTTTGGTTAGTCAGTTGCTCGTTTGTATGACTGAGGTCACTCATAGCCGAGATGCTACCTAACCGACTATGCAGCCAGCACGCCTCGGTACTACCTTCTGTCCATGGCCGAGGATCTCTCAACTAACGCATTCCGGGGGGATGCGGCGGAATTTATCAATGCAGCCGTCGTATCTGGTGACGCCTGCCCCGCTTACGGTGCAATCTTGCCGCCGCACCTGCATCACCGCGCAATGCATTGGCAGCGATTCTGCTTCGATTCCGGTTGGGCTGGAGTCCATTGGCCAGTTGACCATGGAGGCATGGGATTAAGCGTTGACCACAACGTGGTGTGGCACGAAGAGTGCGCAAAGGCCGAAGTCGCTCCCTATCTGAACCTTCAAGGAATTGTGCTTGCAGGAGAAGCGATCCTTAGATCCGGCACCCAAGAGCAGCGTGACTATTTTCTCCGGTCAACGCTGAGTAACGAAATTCTTTGGTGCCAGCTCTTCAGCGAACCGGGTGCGGGATCCGACTTGGCTGGGCTGCAAACTTCAGCCATCAGGGATGGTGATTCCTTCGTCCTAAATGGACAAAAAGTGTGGTCTTCGAACGCTCAATTTGCTCAGTATGGAATTCTGATGGCTCGCACCGACGGCGAAAAGCCCAAGCACAAGGGCATAACCTTTTTCTTACTTGACATGAAACTTGCGGGGGTCGAGGTACGACCGATCAAGCAAATGACTGGCGATAGCGAGTTCTGCGAAGTTTTCTTCACTGATGTGTCGTTGCCTGCCAAGTCCATTCTTGGAGAAGTGAATAACGGCTGGGGTATCGCCATGGGAGTACTTCAAGATGAACGGGGCGGGGCAGGAGCGGCGGGCGTCATAAGCTTGAGGAAGAGATTAGAGGCAATGCTGGATGGATCTAGCTCGCTTGACAGCGTCAAAGCCGATGAGATGACCCGTATTCTCAACCGAGGAAAAGCCCTTCAATCGCTCATGGAGCGACGAGGAGGAGATCCTTTGATTGCACCGGTCGCAAAGTTAATGAATAGCGAACTTGGCTACGACGAAACGCAGTTAGATTCTTCTCTCCAGGGTGCAGCATCGATGTTGAACTCTAGGTCGACCGACAACTTGCTTTATTCACCGGGCATGTCGATAGCGGGAGGCTCAAGCGAAATCCAACGAAACATAATTGGGGAACGAATTCTTGGGTTACCCCGGGAGCCTCAGATAGACGAGTAGATGTTCCTCTGGCGAGTTTTAATTGCCTGCTTCAATTCCCTATCTAAAAATACCCATAACGTCCGCTGCGCGCCCGGGACTACCTTGAGAGGTGGTGCTGGCGGCTCCCGAGTAGCTGTCTAACCCAAGAGCTGTTCTAAAGTCCGCAGATTCATCAGCGAGCCCGGCGTCAAGTTGAATTCCTGTGGCATCCGCTAGCCGATTGAGTCCCTCAAACGCCGAGACGGTGGCCGCTGCTTCGATAAGGCCATGTGTTCCCACCGCAAGCTCAACTTCTTTCCGCACGCTAGGTAGGTCGCTGTCGCCTCTGACAGCCGACTCAGCGTAGCGGACGAGTAAGTCACCGTTGGTCACCTGAGCTCCTGCTTCTAGTCGGTCGATGTTTACCTCGGAGCTAAGCGCTTCGCTGCTCGCACGGAGCAACGATACATGTGCAGCTGTTCAGTAAAAACATTCATTTAAGGCTGACACCGTTGAAGCTAAGAGCTCTACTTGAGGTCGAGACAATGCACGATCCCATACGAGATCGGCAAACTCCGGACCACGGCTGTAGTGCATCTGAACTAGTTCACGCCACAAGCTTTCGGTATCTGGCACTAATGATGCCGCCCGTGAAACGTTCGCAAGCGATTTATCCAAGCTTTGACTGACCCAGGCTCCTACGTCACCTACCCCATCTGGCCTTATCCGAGTTGGGATTCCTTCGCCTGCTTGTGGCAATTCTCGTAGCGGTAGACCCAAACAACGACTAAAGCTATCGATCACATATTGAATGCAGTTCACAGTGACAAGCTCCACATAGGCTTCTTCTGTCATGGCGTCAATGATTTGCGAAGCCCAGCTCTTTGACAATCTGCCTGGATCTGTTCCCAATCTGTGAATTAGGTCAATTGCTGGTGCAGACAGCTGTGAAATGGAGTCATGCTCACCTGGCACCATCATCGGGCTAAGTACTTCAGATCTGGTTCTGCACAACTCGCAGCAAAGGGCTTGCCGTCCCTCCGCTATCGCAGCTACCCGATCCGGCCCTGACCACCAAGTGCCGCATTCACCAAGCCCTTGCCATAACTTGTCGTGGCCTACCGCAAACGAATCAATCAGTTCGACAGCAGCGCCAGTATTAGTCAGGGTCATAAATGGAAACTAGTCGCACATGTGATGGTGCTGTCAAGCCCGTTGAAAGAACGCGCCGACAGCCTTCATAATTCGAAATAGCCAACTTCAGTCTCTTTAACGAGGTCGTCGCT
The DNA here is from genome assembly GCA_002722565.1 of Acidimicrobiaceae bacterium. Classification (GTDB taxonomy): domain Bacteria; phylum Actinomycetota; class Acidimicrobiia; order Acidimicrobiales; family Poriferisodalaceae; genus MedAcidi-G3. Next base: position 149,003 of record PBMG01000001.1, on the reverse strand, counting down.
AAACACCATCGGGATTAACTCACATGCCAGCCATGCCTGCCGCTGGTCTAAATCATGACCTGAGCCTCGGATACCTGACACCCCATGCGGCACTACCCAGCCTGACTTATCCCAATCGCTAAGGTCGAAACCGTAGCGAGCTACCGAAGCCGCATGTGCCCTCTCTCCCCGTTCTGGTATCACGGTTCCACATCGGACCGTGTCGCTATCTCCGGGACAGCCATCCACTGGGGGGTGTAGATGCTGGGCTTCTTGAATCACCGAAGCCATCAAATGAGGGGAAATCATTCGATGAAGGCGTCCCCATGTCCATGAATCTCTATTATCGCCAAACCTGAGCTGCAGTTCTGTCAAAGTTTCGTCGACGCACGCTGAGAGCGCATGGTCTAAGTCTTCGTCTAGTTCCAGACCCGGAATGAGTCCTTGTTTGTTGTCCGCCAGCAGGACAACAGCGGCATCTGCCAGCATTCGACTAGCGGCCTCCGCAGATGGCCAGCCTGGAGCTCCAAAGTTGGGGGTAGATACACCAAGCCGTTCTCCGACACTTTCACACCAGCGGCGTCGGATGATCGCATACATAGAGGCTTCAACAGAACTTTCCGAAAGTTCATAGTTCCAATTCGCCAGTGAATCGATCAGCCAGTCGCCCCAAGGGTGAGTGAATTTAGATGCATGATTTATGACGGACTCTATGATTTCGGGTGCTCGCAGCGAGACAACATCGCTATGAATTCTCTCCATATCCGACATCGACGCCGCTGTAAGGGGTGCTAAGAGTTCCGAGATCCGGTCGTACCTGGCGGGTCCTGCGAAATCGAGAGATATATATGGACCACTATTTGAAGTTCGGTTATTGGCCGTTACTAGGTACCCCTCAGGCGGGTCAGTTATTCCGGGCAGTTCGTCAAAGGTCACCGGCTCCAGTTCCGTCCAAGGAGTAGCTGCCGCGCCGGGCACTGGAATCCACCGATTTGCGGCGGCTCGTTCAATAACTCGCCCTCTAATCTTGAATGAAATATGGCCCTGAGTATCTGCGCTAAGCATGTTGTTTACGGGTATGACCCACGGTTCAACGGCATCTTCAAGTTCATTACAGTTCGAGGCCTTCAGCATTGGGATTAAGGAGTCGAAGGTGGTGTCTCTGCCTACGAGCCCGGTCCAGGCTAGGGATAGGGCAATCTTGTCCGTAGGGTCTCCGATGACGACCGGGCCGCGTTCTGTTGAACCGCAATAGACCTCAAACTCACCCTCACCGCGCACCTTCAACGTTTCAATTTCCCATTCGACTTGATCCAGATCTTTACCTTCTACAAACAGATCTGTGTCATCGGCCATTCCGTGGGTGATACACCAAGCCGTCTCTTCGTTGTGTCCGAAATGAGGGAATCCAGGTACTCCTGGAAACGCAAGCCCTATTGCATTGAACTCAGGACATCTCATATGGAACTGGTGGTACACATTGGGGAACTCGATACCGCGGTGGGGGTCACCCGCCAAGAGCGGCATACCTGAGACGGTTCGCGATCCATGAACAGCCCAGGAATTAGAGCCTCCATCCACATCTACCAATGCTTCAAGTAGTTCTGAATTCGCCTCAAGAATTTCAGGTAATCCTCCTAGCAGATCTAGGGTCGGCTTATCGAACGAAGCGATGACTGAATCATCGTTGATATTGCCTTGCATTGCTTTGACTAACTCAGGTCCGCAAGTAGCCAAGAGATGCCCACGCCAAAGTTTGCGGTGAAGTGTTCCCATAAAGACGTGTCGGATTTTGTAGACAGCCAAGCAATGCCACGGCTCCCAAGTCTCCGGACGCAAATCGTGGTAGTCGTACTCTCCAGGAAGCTGGTCATTATTCGCCTCTAGCCACCGATTGACCCCATTGGCGTAGGCCTCTGTCATTTCTTTCGTATCAGGCGCCAAAAAAGACCAGTCGATCATGCATTTCTCTGACAATCGCATACGTCTAAAAAACGCGTCTTCTTTGGCTCCTTTCGCACCAACTATTTCCGCCCAACGCCCTTGAGCTTTGATGCGGTCGGCGTCCATCTGCCAGATCCGGTCGTGAGCTGCTACCCAGCCTTGAGCTTCAAAGGCGGCTTGGCGATCCGGTGCTTTCACATGGGATATGCCCCACCTATCCCTACTTATCTCTATCGTCACTCAAAAGCCTCGCTGAGCGCAGCAGCGCATTCGCGAATCAAATCCTTAGCACCTTCACAAACATTGAAGAGTTGAAACAAAACGTGTGGCTGGCCCTCGAAGAGCGAATGCTTAACCATGACATCAGCTTCAGCGAGCTGCGCAGCGTAGGCGTTACCTTCGTCACGTAATGGGTCAGCGGAGCAGGTGGCGACATATGCGGGTGCGAGGTTGCTATGTGATGGTGCCTTTGCCGGAGAGAAACGCCAGTCGTTTCGAACTTCTTCGCTCGAAGCGGTCCCTAAGTAGTGACCCCAAAACCATTCGATCACTTCCACCGTCAACAATGGGCCTTCCGCATTCTCTGTGAAGGACTCGTAATGCTTGGAGGCATCTGTTGCTGGATAAACCAACATCTGAAGCCTGAGGTCTATCCCTGCATCTCTCGCCATGAGCGCCATAACCGCAGACAGATTGCCGCCCGCTGAGTCTCCCCCAACGGCAAGCCGGTCGGTATCGATCTGCAATGTCGAACCTTCGGCTGCGATCCACTTCAGTGCAGCCCACGCATCGTCGACAGCGGCGGGGAAGGGCGCTTCTGGCGCCAGCCGGTAATCAACCGCTACCACGATGCAGTTAGCTTCGGCGCAGAGCAATCGGCACTCTTTATCGTGGGTTTCAAGGTCTCCGATGACGAACCCGCCACCGTGATAAAAAATTAACGCTGGATGTGGTCCTTGGCCCACCGGACGATAGATCCTTATGGGGATTGCGCCACTGGGTCCTGGGATTTCCGAGTCGGTTACGCCGCCAGGCAGATCGGGGCCGCTGCCCAGAATATGCGCCATTGCTTGATAGCGATCTCTAGCAAATTCAGGTGTCTGTTCTGAGACAGCGGGTCCCTCGACTCGAGCGAGTTCGACCATTTCTACGAAGGCTTTGGTGTCGGGTTGAAGTGTCATGGTCGAAACTGTATTGGCCGTCGTTGCTTATGGTGACTCAGTTCGACAAGATTCCCCTCAAAGCACCTTCAAGTTCCGGATCGTCGAACTCAAAATCGCTCTCTACGAGCGCGCCGGGGTCAAGGCGGAAAGATTCAAGCAGAAGGTTCTTACCCATTTCTCCCAAAACCAGCCTGATCGCAAAACCTGGAGTGGGTACGAAAGAAGGGCGCCTCAGCACATTCCCTAACTTCTTCGCGAATGTTCGCTGAAGTTCAGGATTGGGCGTTGCAATGTTCACAGGTCCCGAAATGTCGTGGTCAAGCAAATGAAGCAGTGCACGCACAGTGTCATTAATCGAGATCCAACTCCACCATTGACGTCCATTGCCGAGTGGTCCCCCTATGCAGAGTTTGGTCACTAAAGCCAGTCGCCCTAATGCACCAGGCCCGTCAGCGAGCACTATTGAAAAGCGGGGAACAACTGTCCGAATACCCAGATCGGCCACGGGTTGTGCAGCAGCTTCCCATTGCTGACACACGTCAGATAGAAATCCTTTGCCGGCAGCAGCGCTTTCATTAAGAATCACGTCACCCATATCCCCGTAGAGTCCCGAAGCTGAAGCTTGAACCAATACCTTCGGCGGATTATCAGCGCTGGTAATTGCCGCGGCAAGCAAAGAAGTCGCCTCAACTCGGCTAGCTAAGATCCGGTCCTTTTTCGATTTGGTCCATCGTCCGGCAATTGATTCACCAGCAAGGTTTACAACCGCATCGACTTCATCAAGCAAGGAGGGCGTAACGTCCTCCCACGAAACTTGATCATCTATGGGTGTTCGAGAAACACCTATTACGTTGTCTCCCCGACTTCGTAGTGCGGTCGCCAACTCAGATCCGATAAGGCCCGTGACACCAGTGATTAGAACATTCATTTAGACAGCGTTTTTCTTTAGTTGGGAACGGATGGGTGATAGCTCTATTACTTACCAGTGAAGTTGCCTGGACGTCGTTCGCCTACTGAAGCAATTCCTTCTTTGGCGTCGTCCGTCACAGAGAGTTCCGCCTGGATGCGAGCCTCTCGTTGCGTTATTTCTCTTACCTCGTCACCAAGGCCCTGCCGAAGTGTCGACTTGATCGCTCGCAACGCTAACGGAGCGTTATTGGCGATCTCTTGAGCAACTTCAAAGGCCCTATTGCGGACTTCTTCGTTCGGCACGCACTCATCAGCAAGGCCGATTCCTACGGCTTCCTCTCCCTTGTATCGCTTAGCGCTATATAGAACTTGAGCCGCCTTTGATGGACCGAGCAAGCGCGGGAGTGTGACGCTCATCCCGAAACCCTGGTGGATACCGAGTGACGCAAAGTTCGCAGAGAACCTAGCGTCTGGGCACGTGATCCTTATGTCTGGCACCATTGCCAGTCCAAGTCCGCCACCAACAGCAGGACCATGGATAGCGCCAACAATTGGGATCGTGACGTCAAACAGCCGGCCAGACCCTTGATATAGGGCAAGCGTTGCGTCACCTCCAACAACTTCATCGTCTCCGCCTCCCACTCCATCTCCTGCAAAATCAGCTCCGGCGCAAAATGATCGCCCATCTGCTGCTAGAACCGCGCAGCGGATCGACATGTCGTTTTGCATTGCATCGAGTGCGTCAGCGATGTCGTGTATCTGTTTGAAATTCAAGAAATTATGAGGCGGGCGATCCATGATCACTGCTCCTACATTGCCGTGAATTTCGACTCGAAGGCCGTCAGCCATTGGGTTCTCCTCGGATGAATTCGAAGTACTCTTTCGAGCGCTCAAGGCCACCCTAATCCAACGCCGAGTTAAAGCCACGAGCGAGCGAACCCTCGAGGAAATGGCTATTCATCCTGAACATGCGCCACATACGGGTAAGTTGGCGACAGCACGTTAGGGGATGTGATGGATGAGAACGACGAGCAACAGGTTCATTTGCGGACCGCCCACCTAGATTGGGATGACTTACTGAGCAGGCTTCAAGCACTTTTACGCATCAGGACCACGCCGATCGGCATGAAAATGTTTACGACAGTGGAAGAGATGGAATCAGTGCCTCGTATTCGGAGGCCAAATGCCATCCATACGACGGACCAAGTGGTGGGTATGGCTAGCCGACTGAATTGGACTGTTGGCATAACTCGCGACGACTTGGTTGGTGATCAATGCGGCGCGGTGATCGGCCTTCACCCCCAAGACGACGAATGGTTATCAGGCCACCGCATGAAAGGGGTCTGGTTCGAGACCCTCGAAGACAGCTCAGCCCATCAGGAAGCCATGGACTGTGTCCCCTTTGGGTCTTTCTCTGCAATGGCAGTTTCCCCGCTGTCTGCCAAGCGTCTCGATCCTCCTGACATTTGCATGATTTACGCCACTCCAGCCCAGATGATTATTTTGATCAACGGACTCCAGTGGCGTGGCTACAAGAAACTCGAGTGGGGCTGCGTCGGAGAGTCTGCCTGTGCTGATAGTTGGGGTCGCGCTCTAAAAACTGGAGAGCCCAGCCTGTCAATTCCTTGTTTTGCTGAACGACGGTATGGCGGAGTCATGGAAGACGAACTCTTGATGGCCTTAACCCCCGAAGATCTGCTAGTTGCCGTTGAAGGAATGGAATATTTAGCGCGGAATGGCCTCCGTTACCCAATACCGAATTACGGTATCCAAAGTGATGCTCGAGCTGGACTCGGCGCTAGCTACGACTGAGCAATACGACGACCTCAGGGAGGGCCAATGGCCAACAAGTTCACCAAGTCTGGTTTTGACCTAGGAATGGTTACTTCTAACGGTGACCAGATGCTTGCTTTCTATCGAGACGTAATAGGAATGGAGTTCGAGGCAACCATCAACATGGAGGCTCTGGGTGTCGCTGCGATGCACCGCTTATGGGCCAACGAAAGCCTGCTAAAGATCGTCGTTCCTACCAAAGAGGTTGATCCTGGAATCGGCGGCGGAATGATGGGCGCAACCGGCATGCGTTATTTCACACTTTCGGTAAGTGATGTGCAGGCGGCACTGGATTCTTGCAAGGAGGTCGGTGCTCCAATTATCTGGGACCGTCGAGAAGCCCGCCCAGGCGTCGTAGTGGGAATGGTTGAGGACCCCGACGGTAATTGGGTGGAATTTATAGAAAAATAGAGCCTGGCTGGCCTTAACTAAGTTGAGTTGACTTCTCTTACAACTATCTGCGCGGCGGCGGCTGGGTCAAAAGGATGTTCAAACTTCAGGTCTGCATACTGTGAACTTGGCAGAACCAGTGACTGATGCATTGGTTCCACTGAGGTCATGAACTGCTCTTCCACGCTGTGAGGGTCTCTGCCGCGCTCTTCGACATCTCTAACCAGACGGCGAGCCAGCCTCACCTCTCTAGGGGCGTCGACAAATACCTTGAGGTCTAATCTTTCACGACATTCCTCCACTGCCATCAACAAAATACCGTCGACAATCACGAGGGGCGCAGGGTCCAGTTGATAGTTGCCACCGGGTCGCGTGTGGGTAGCCATGTCATATTTGGGGACTTTGACAGAGTTCCCCGCAGCAAGATCGTCCATGTGAGCGATGAATAGTTCAACATCTAATGCATCAGGGTGATCGTAATTAATCGCTGCTCGCTCTGAAGGCGCCATGTGTGAAAGGTCGCTGTAATAGTCGTCGAAGGCAAGCAACGTTGCTGGGCCACTTATCTGCAGAACGGCCTTCGCCAGTGTTGTTTTACCTGAGCAAGATCCGCCACTAAATCCGATCAGCACTTCAACGCAAGGTTTCGTTCCAAGGGCCTTCGTCCGCTCGCGGCTCTTTTGGTAAACCTAAGACGCGTTCTCCGATGATGTTTCGTTGGACTTGACTGGTCCCTGCGTAAATAGTCCCTGACCGTGCCGCCAAAAAACTATTTATCCAAGCGGAAGTGGTATTGGGAGTTCCTGCATCGGCAGCGCCTAGCCCAGCCGCATACGCGGTGTCACCCTCCATGACCATGGCATCCGCGCCGAGGATGTCCAGTGAGAGTTCAGTCACTGTTCTGTGATATTCGCTCCAATTCAGTTTGCCGATGGAGCTCTTCGGGCCCGGTGCTTCTCCGTTCAAAAATGAAGTCAAAACTTGTTGCCCTAACCAACGCATTATTTCAACTTTGCTATGGCACCATGCCAGGCGTTGCCTAATGCTTTGATCTTCGGTCCGACCCTTAGCTTGCGCCATCTCAACTAGACGGTCCAACTCGGAGCGATAACGAAAATAAGTAGTTGTAGCCCCAAAGCCCCGCTCATACCCAAGAAGCGTCATAGCAACCGCCCAACCACCGTTGACTTGCCCGATGACATTTTCTTTTGGAACTCGAGCATCAGAAAAGAACACTTCGTTAAAGTGGCTGTGCCCAGCGATATTCACAATGGGTCGGACTTCAATCCCGGCTTGGTCCATTGGGCAAAGAAAAAAAGTGATGCCTTGATGTTTAGCGTCTTCGGGAGCGGTGCGGCCCAGCACAAAGATCCAGTTTGCTAAATGCCCACTAGAGGTCCAAATCTTCTGTCCGTTGAGGACCCATTCGTCGCCATCCAACTCAGCCTTGCAACCTAGATTTGCCAAGTCAGATCCAGCGCCGGGTTCGGAGTATCCCTGACACCAAAGATCGTCGCCGTCAAGGATACGCGGTAAGTAATGCTTCTTCTGTTCCTCAGTACCCCATTCGATCAATGTATTTCCGACCATGCCAATACCGAATCCATCATTGGAACCGCCCGTCGGTAGGCCCGCCTTAGTGAATTCTTCAGCGATAATGACGTTTTCATTCGCAGACAAACCAGGGCCTCCGTAATCTTTGGGCCACATAGTTGCTAACAACTCGTTATCGCTCAAAATCCGACGCCACTCACCCACGAATTCTGCTTTAGCGTCACCGGTCAAAGACCCGATGCCCTGCCAATTAGCAGGAAGGTTTTCGCTTATAAACTTTTGTATCTTGTCGCGATAGGACTCTGCTTCTTCGGAATACGTCGGCTCCATACCCAGGACAGTACAGCCATCAACGATCAGATGATCATTTCAATGGCTCTTCATCACCGTTAGCCATCGACATTTTCTCAATTACTCGGTCAAAAAACTCGTCATCCTGCAGGCCCGGCACCATGAGTTTGTTATCAATGACCCAACTCGGAGTTCCAGTCGCTCCCCATGCATGCGCACGTTCCATCGAAGAAACCACTGCTGGCCACAATTCATTATTGGTGACCACTCTTTCGATTAATTCAGGGGGTACATCGAGGTCCCGCGCCAGGGTTGACAAAAACCCAGGGTCTTCGATATCTCGTTCTTCCACCCATATGGCTGCGAAAAGACGGTCATGATAGGTCTCTATAGCTTCGGGCGAGATATGTTCCACAACCAGAGCTGCTTGGTGCGCTTTCTTAGTTGGCTGAAACCGGCTTGGCGGATTCATGACTACGCCGAGCTCATCAGCAATCGGCCGCAATGCCGAAAACTTTCGCTCATTTGGGCTACCACCAGCAGGAATCTCAGGGTGAAGTTCGTACGGAAGCCACGAAATGTCGACGTCCTGCCGCTCATTTAAACGGGCCGCCCGGGCCCGCGCCAGATGGCACCAAGGTCAAAGAAAGTCGGACCAGACGATAATTGGCAGCGCCATACGCAACGACGGTATACGTTCGCACAGTATGGACTTCGTTATTCCCACTGACATTCAAAAATTAATAGGCGATCTCGACGGTTTTATTGAAGACGTGATCAAGCCAATCGAAAATGAAGATGACAACATTAGGTTTTTCGACCACCGCCGAGAAGATTCCAGAACCGACTGGGAACGCGACGGTCTACCAAACGCTGAATGGGAGGCATTGCTCGGTCGGATGCGACGCGAAGCAGACGATGCTGGCTTTTTGAGGTGGCATCTCCCTAAACGCTTCGGAGGCCAAGAAGGTACAAACCTCGGTATGGCCATCGTGCGAGAGCATTTAGCTCGACGAGGATTAGGTCTCCACAACGATCTACAAAACGAAAATTCGATCATCGGTAACTTCCCAACTGTTCTGATGATGGAGAAGTACGGATCGGCACAACAGCAAGAATATTGGATACCCAAGATGCTGGAAGGGACAGCCCGAATTGGTTTTGGTTTAACTGAACCTCTTCATGGCTCCGATGCAACCTGGATGGAAACCACCGCCGTTCGCGACGGAGACGAGTGGGTCATCAGTGGGGAAAAATACTGGAACACAGGTTTGCACCATGCAACACATGACTACATCTTTGCGAGGACATCGGGCTCCCCTGGGGAAGGCCACGGCATCACTTGCTTTATCGTTCCGGTCGACTCTCCAGGATTCAGTGTCGAGGAATTCATGTGGACTTTCAATATGCCAACGGACCACGCTCACGTGCGCCTAAGTGAGGTTCGAGTGCATAACGACGACATCCTCGGAGAAGAAGGGCGGGGTCTCCAAACAGCTCAATTATTTGTCCATGAGAACCGGATTCGCCAGGCAGCATCATCTGTCGGCGCTGGACTTCATTGCATCGATCTTGCAGTTGACTATGTGAATAACAGGACAACCTTCGGGAAGCCGCTCTCCCAGAATCAAGCAATCCAATTTCCGCTAGCAGAGTTATACACCGAAGCGGAAATGATTAGGGCACTGATCTGGAAAACAGCTTGGGAAATGGATGAAGGCGTTGACCATATGGAGATCACGGATCGCGTCGCCATGTGCAACTACCGCGGAAACCGATTCTGTTGCGATGCCGCTGATCGTGCAATGCAAAGCTGCGGCGGCATCGGATATGGCCGTAAAATGCCTTTCGAACACATCTACCGACATCATCGGCGCTACCGCATAACAGAGGGCGCTGAGGAGATCCAGATTCGCAAAGTAGCGGGCAAACTGTTCGGCTATGCGGGACGCGCTAAAGGTTGATAGAAGCGGCCTGCAACGGCGGCCGGCGTAGCTTTAATCGACTCGAGCTGTGGCGTTACCTGTCAACACGAACTTTTCATCTTGGTTTGTCGTTGAAATAGTCAAATCAACAAGTGTCTGACCATTCTCTTCTCGAACTTCGGCTACCTCCGCTCGCGCTGTCAAAGTGTCGCCTGGCCAAACTTGGTTAACGAAACGCACGCCGTAGTAGGTAAGGCGTCCATCACCGACATAGTTAGTCACCATTCGCCCTGTCATTCCCATCGTCAGCATCCCATGAGCAAATACCGTCGGGTATCCCGCTACCTCTGTAACGAATTTTTCGTCACTGTGCACTGGGTTGTAATCGCCGGAGGCCCCTGCGTATTGCACTATTTGAGTCCGAGTTAGGTCCTCAACAATCACTTCAGAGTATGAATCGCCGACATTGAGTTCATCTGCTTTTAATCCCATTGCATTTCTCCTACTGCTCGATGACTTTTTCTGTCACAACACCGACACTGCGGGCGGTCACAACTAGCTCGCCATCTTGGTCGCGGTATTCGGTAATACTTTCGCTGAATTTCAGCACACCAGCTCTCTTAGATTCCTTTTCCCAACTTTCGCCTGGCTTGGTTTCTGCGCTTAGGACGTCGCCCGGCTTCAAGTGTCTGTGATAAGTGAAATGCTGCTCGGCATGGAGCCCTCCGGCCGAGGAACCTGATTTTTCATCATCTGATTTGGAATCATCCTCGTCCTGCTTTTTTGCCAAAGTGCCCGATGCGGTTCCTCCACTACCAAACCACTTCTGGCCATCTTTTGGACGCAGGAAATAGTCAGGATCGAACTGTGCGCTTGCTTGAGCAAAAGTAGGCGGAGCGATTATTGACCCCGCCTCTGTGTCGGCTGCGTGTGACTCGTCTGAGTAGATCGGGTTGCTGTCACCGATTGACCTAGCGAACATCAAGATGTGCGAGGCCTCAACTGGGAACCGTTCGACTGCCATGCTCTCCCCTTTTCTTCAGTAGGACTTACTTGATCATGACATCTTTAGCGGACCTTGTCGCCTCGACCTACTGAAGAGCCTTCAACATCATCTCGCGAATCTGGTCGGGGGCTTCAAGCATCATCATGTGACCAATCCCTTCCAAATGCAGTAACTCAACTTCTGAAAACCCGGCAACGAGTTGGGCGGTCGCTTTAGGTGGAGTCATTTTGTCCTCGCTACCCACGATTACCGTAATGGGACACTTCACTTGTCCAGCAATATCGCCGGCTTCGTAAGAACTACAGGCAAAAAGATCGTTATAGATCACGCCATCAGCTGCTCGTTCCAGTAATGCTTGACAACCACTTCGCATCCATAAACCCGGCGTTGGGTTGCCAGCGATGTGAGCCCGTGTTCCATGAGCCCAAGCCGTCATCAGTTGTGGTGCGAGAATTTCATTGCGCTTAGCTGCCCCAAGTAAATCTGGGTGAACCGGCATAGCGGCAGCAGCTCCCATTAAGACCAAGCGTTCCGTTACATCGCCATGACGGGCTGCTGTTTCTAGAGCTATAAGGCATCCCATGGAATGTCCGACAAGTCGAACAGGTCCAAGATCGAGAGCACGAATAAGGCCAGCTAGCCAATCAGCCATTTCATCTACGGTCGACAAAAGCTCTCCGCTCGAATCGCCATGTCCCGGCAAATCAACTGCCATCGCAGAAAACCCGTGATGCGCAAGGTAACGAGTTTGCTGACTCCAAACCGTTCGGTCCATCCCAGCCCCGTGGACCATCAGAACCGGGGGTTGACTGTGATCGATTTCGACCCCTCCGGTTGCAAAATTTACCGTTGTTCCTTGAAATTCGAGATCCACAACTTAACCCTTCTGCGAAGCCCTAAGAGCTCTAGCTAGATCGTTGATTATGTCTTCTGGGTCTTCTAGGCCGACTGATAGACGGATCAAGTCTTCACCTACTCCAGCAGCAGCAAGGTCCTCGGCGCTTAATTGCTGGTGAGTGGTTGAAGCTGGATGTATGACCAGCGTTTTGGCATCACCAACATTCGCCACATGTGACGCCAGCTGGACGTTTTCGATGAATCTTCGTCCGGCCTCTCTGCCGCCCGTAATCCCAAACGAGAGGATGGCACCCGCCCCCTTCGGTAGTAACTCCTTAGCGAGTTCATGGTCTGGGTGACTGCTAACAGAGGGATGACTTACCCAAGATACGGCCTCATTTTCTTCAAGGAATTCTATTACCGCTGTGGTGTTCTCAACGTGACGTCTCATTCGCAAAGGTAAGGTCTCCACTCCCTGCAGGAGGTGAAATGCATTGGCGGGGCTCATGGCTGCACCAAAGTCTCGGAGCCCTTCTGCCCTAGCTCGCATTGAGAGAGCTTGATGTCCGTATTCCTCAGCAAAGCTGATCCCATGGTATCCGTCGTATGGCTCAGACAAAGTTGGAAACTTGTCGCTAGCAGCCCAATCGAAACGCCCTCCATCGACCACGACGCCACCTAGAGCTATCCCATGCCCACCAAGGAACTTGGTGACTGAGTGCATCACTATGTCTGCACCTAATTCGATCGGTTTCATAAGGTAAGGGGTGGTGAAGGTGGCGTCCAACATCAGAGGCAGACCATGTTCATGCGCGATTTCCGCAATTACGGGAACGTTGAGCACTTCAATGCCTGGATTCCCTAAAGTCTCAGCGAACAGAACCCTGGTGTCGTCAGTAATAGCTGCTCGCCAAGCATCCGGATCTCGAGGATCTACAAAGGTCGTATTGATGCCAAAGCGCGGCATAGTTAGGTTCAACATGTTGTGAGAACCGCCATAAATATTTCGGCTAGCGACAACGTGATTCCCAGCGCTCATTATCGTCGCGCATGCAAGGTGGAAAGCTGCCATGCCGCTCGCTGTGCATACTGCCCCAACCCCACCTTCGAGAGCCGCTAGACGCTCTTCCAACACGGCGACGGTGGGATTTGAAATCCGGCTATATATATGTCCCGGCTGCTCAAGGTTGAAAAGTCCCGCCGCCTGTTCCGTGTCGACAAAGCTGTACGATGTGGTCTGGTAGATGGGAACGCCCCGCGAACCAGTAGTGGGATCGGGTTCCTGACCAGCGTGAAGTGACAGTGTGTCGAATTTCAGATAATCCGGTTCAACCATGCTCTTATCCTTCGTCGTTAGCTAAGGATGCTACGCCCCTATCGGCGGATCCTCAACGAGGACAGTGAGGCTGGCTGGTTACGTCGCTCGACTTTTTCAACCAGGACATCCATTTGGTTACCCCTCTGTCTTCGGCAGGGCTAGCGTCACCCTAATGACCTCGTCTAACAGTCTTCTCGGTCCGGCAATAGTGACCGGTGCGTCTTCAGGTATCGGTAATGCTGTCTGTAAACGTCTAGCTGCATCGGGAAATCCAATAATCAGTATCGATATTGACCCAAAAGGTCCATCAGTAGAAGTCGAAGGGCACTACGTATGTGATCTGGGTGACGAAGGCAGTGTTCTGCAGTTATTAGCTGACATAGCCAAAGATTTCGACCTATCAACCGCGTCTTCCCTCATCAACGTGGCAGGTGTTCCCGGGACTGAAGCTGCCTCCAAGGTTCTTGAAGTCAACCTGCTCGTAGTTCGACGACTTAGCCGCATCATCGCATCCCAGTTTTCGTCAGGTAGCACGATCGTAAACGTCGGTTCCATATCGGGAAATGGTTGGCAGCAACGCCTTGAGATTTATCAATCCCTACTGGCACTTGACGATCGAGAGGCCCGAGCCTGGTGGAGGGACTGGAATAAGTCGGTCAATGTCGACCCTTACAGTTTTTCCAAAGAAGCTGCGATTGTTTGGAGCATGCTTCATGCTGGTGAGTTGCAAGGAACTGGTATCAGATGCAATGTCGTAAGTCCTGGCCCCGTCGATACACCTCTCCTACCGACCTTTCGAGAACAAATTGGAGACGATCGCATCGATTGGGTGGTAAGTCATGCTGGGCGCGCTGCCAATCCTGATGAGATTGCACAAGCAATAGAATGGTTGGCAGTTGGTGCTTCTTCGTGGGTGAATGGACATCACCTTGTGGTAGATGGCGGTTACACCTCGGGCCTGTTGTCAGGATGGGTCAATGTCGAGAATGCCCCGACGCCCAAAGTCACTCGCGTCGAATAGGCCTAACCGGGGTCGATCTGCCTAGCTGAACTCAGCTCTCAGATCATCAGCGTGTTCATCAAAATAAGGTGCTCGCTGAGGGTGCGGACCAGCGCCTCTAATTAGCTGGCCGACTTGGATCAGTGGCCCCCAGCCTGGTGAATCCGCGTGCTCGCAGATCAAATCGTTCGCTGCGGCCAACTCACTTCCAACAAATCCTTTAGTTTCGACGCGGATAGGCCCTTCGGGTCCGGACCAGAACCAATTGCCACCGTCTTCAATATAACAATGGTCTTCATCGGGCCCTTTGTAGTCAAAACCGCCTTGGTCAACTTTCGGTCTGCCGGGATAATCGACAAATTCTGCTGCTTGAGCCGCTGCAGTGGTCTGAGCAAGTGAGGTATAGACAGTTTGCGCCTCACCAGTGCGGGTCCGATGATACATAGCTGTCACGACACCAAAAGCCGCGATGATAGGCGTTGCTGCGTCGTGGACCGGGACGGTTAAGAACACAGGTTCACCATCTCCACCCTGCGTGCTCATCATTCCACCTAGCGCTTGCAAAAGGGGGTCAAAGGCTGGTTGATCAGCGCGAGACTCATCAAATCCGTAGCCGGGACTCTTTACCAATATGAGGTCGTCGCTCACAGATCTAAGGTCATCCGGCGCACACCCGAGACGTTCAGCCACACCGGGCCGAAAATTCTCGACTACTACATCAGAAGCCGCCACCATTTTGTATAGAAATTCTCGCCCAACTTCCTCTTTCAGGTCGAGCACAACTCCGCGTTTACCTTGATTCCATCCGTTAAACATGGGGCTGAAGGTTCGGAACGGGTCACCGGAATCCGGCTCAACTTTTATGACGTCAGCCCCCAGCATCGCTAGATGGCGAGTAATCACCGGTCCCGCAATAAATGAGGCCAGGTCAACTGCCCGGACACCATCTAAGGGCGACCCCCCTTGACCAGAGCCGCCGCCGGGTACGTGTTGCTCTTGCATTACCTCGTCAGTATCAGCGCCTAGTGCTGGTGCCGGGAGAATCTTTGCGGCAGGACATGCACCAAGTTGGAGTGGCTGAGTCGGCATGGACAACTGACCCAGTTCTGGATGTTCAATGGTTTCAATAACCGAGTTGCTCTTCGCTAGGTCGGAAAGCAGAAATTCCTCGCGGGTCTGGATTGGTTGGCAGGGAACGTCATGAGCACGAAGCTTGTCTATCCATTCGTCCCGACTTCGAGTGAGGAACCTTTCTTCGAGAATAGGCGTTATATACGCCAAGGGTTCGGGTTCTATAAGGCCCCACGGGGGGTTCTCCAAAGCAGCGTCGTTTAGCAGGTCTGGGCGATCGATTGCTTCTAACATCGCTTCGTAAAAGCGTCGCGTACCACAGGCCACGAAGAGCCAAAGGTCGTCTGCCGCTTGGAACGGGCGATACACAGGCGCCCTACCCGCCGGTCCCAGCGGACTTGCGCCATCTCTTTCTTCAGGAGTTCCAGGCGACCAAAAGTCACCGATTTGCATCGCCCCAGACCCGGCTAACTCCGATACTTCATAGGTGGGCGCCGAACCATGAACCTCTCTTGTGTACAGGCCAGCTGCGATAGCAAGCGCCCCAAGCATCCCAGCACCGTAAGAAGCGAGAGGCAATACCACATGCACCGGTCCTTCAGTCCAGCTCACTTGATTCCATGAGATCCCTGTCGCCGCAGCAACTTGCTCCCAAGAACCTCGCTGATCAGCGAGATGGCCCTTGGAGCCCCACGTCGGCATCGAAATAATCACAGATCCGGGGGCGAGAGCTCGGGCACGCGTTGCTTCTGAAGAGCTGTCCACCACGATCACATCCGCCGAGCGCAACAAACTGGTGTCATCTGCCAAAACCACAGATCTCTTATTTCTATTCAGAACTTGAAAACCTGGGTCGCTGCGATAGTGATCGCCAACTGTCGTTTCAGATTTAATAACATCTGCGCCTTGATCAGCCATAAAGCGAGTCGCGTAAGGGCCGGCTATTCCTTCGGTTAATTCGACTACCCGGATGCCTTTATAAGCACCAAAGTTCCCCACTCAGTCCCCCAAGTTCTGCATCAGACTTCGGTGTCTCACGATACTCAACTCTGAGCGAAACAGGCTTAACGGGATGCGCTCTCTTTTGTGAAGTTCTAAGCTCTTATTTATGACCGATACCGCCGAACCTACTCAAACTATCGACCAGATGATTCCGTCAGCTCCTACTTTCGATTCCATCGAACAAGAAAGGCAGCACCGCAAGGAGCGTCTTGCTTCGGTTTTTCGTGTTTTCTCCAAGTTCGGTTTCGAGGAAGGACTCGCAGGGCACGTAACGGCTCGCGACCCTGAGTTGGAAGACCATTTTTGGGTGAACCCTTTTGGGGTTCCGTTCGGACACATCAAGGCTTCCGACCTACTCCTAGTCGACCATGATGGAAATATTGTGGAAGGTCGCCACCCTCTAAACCAAGCTGCCTTTGCCATTCACAGTCGGGTGCATAAAGCTCGGCCAGACGTTATAGCTGCAGCTCACACTCATTCGCTTTATGGCAAGAGTTGGTCGAGTCTGGGACGCCTACTTGATCCCCTAACTCAAGATTCTTGTGCCTTCTTCGAGGACCATGCACTATTCGACGATTTTACTGGTGTTGTTTTGGATACTGGCGAAGGGGACCGGATCGGTGAAGCCTTAGGTGACAAGAAGGCAGTAATCCTAAAAAATCATGGTCTTTTAACAGTCGGCCACACTGTTGACGAGGCCGCCTGGTGGTTCATCACAATGGAACGCACCTGCCAAAGCCAACTTTTGGCAGAAGCTGCTGGCACCCCTATTCCCATACGAGATGAAGTCGCCAAAACTACTGCCGCCCAGGTGGGGAGCCATCTTGCCGGGTGGTTTAGTTATCAACCGATTTACGACAAAATCCTCGCCGAAAACCCCGACTTTCTGAACTAAGCCACTGATTAGGTTGCGGATGCCTTCGGGCGTGCAGACTACGCAAGTAAGTCCGCGGCTTTTTCTCTCAGCTCTGTCTTTAGGACCTTGTTAGAAGGGTTCAACGGTAGCTCATCGATAATCCAGAAATGACGGGGAACTTTATAGTTGGCCATCTCTTTTCTGCACCAAGCCTCGAGCTCGTTGAGGTTAGGTGGGCCAGCGGGAGTTGCGACTATGAACGCGGCCCCAACTTCCCCTAGGCGCTCATCTGGCACCCCTATTACCGAAACCTGGCCAACTTCAGGGTGTTCCAACATCATGCTTTCAATTTCTGCTGGATAGGCATTGAACCCCCCATTAATGAACATGTCTTTTTTGCGATCGGTTATATCGATATAACCGTCTGCATCCATGACGCAGATGTCACCGGTTTTCATCCAGCCATGCTCGTCAATTGTCTCCGCTGTTTGCTCTGGTTCGTCCAGGTAGCCCCTCATTACCGCGTAGCCCTTAACCAATAGCTCTCCAGGTTGCCCTAGCTCAACTTCGTTATTGTCGTCATCGACAAGCTTTATTTCGAGTCCGGGTAAAGCCTTGCCACTGGTGTTCGCTACAACGTCTGGGGGGTCATCAGCAGAGCAGATCGTCACCAAGCCATGGGTTTCGGTCATGCCATAGGCAGTGATTACGGTCTCGAACCCCAGACGATCTCTCATATCCACGACCGTTTCCACAGGGATACTCGCGGCCCCTGTTAGGGCGGAACGTAACGTGCTTGTGTCATAGTCATCGAGATCTTTGTGGTTAATTAGGCCTTGAAAGATTGCCGGGGGTCCTGGGAACACTGTGACTTGGTCATCCTCAATTCGTTGAAGGACGCTTGGGACATCAAACACTGGGTGGGGAAGCATCGTTGCCCCATGAATGAAGCATGGATTAATGGCTCCATTGAAACCGAATGCATGGAAGAAGGGATTGACGATCAACATCCGGTCACCCTGACGCATTCCGAGTTCTCGAGCGTAGTGGCTGAAACCCCGAATGATAGGACCTTGTTCAACCATTACGCCTTTGGGCACCCCGGTGGTTCCGGATGTGAACATAATCAACCCAAGATCGGAGCCAGAAACGGTTGCGGCTCGGTCCTCGGCTTCCTCGAAAGTCTCGCTAGTACTGCGAGCGAGGAAATCCTGGAAAGAGATCGTTCCTTCCAATACGTCACCACGCAGCACGACGATGTCCTCAATGGAGTCGACCCGTTCGCCAGATTCCCTGAGATCAGAGACATAGTCATTGCCTAAAAAACCAACGACCGTAAACAGAACCTTTACTTGTGCCTTCTCAAGAACAAAGGCGGCTTCCCTCCCTTTGAACCTTGTATTCACCGGCACCAAGACGGCTCCGACTCGGAACACCGCCATTGCAGAGACCACCCATTCCCATGAGTTAGGCGCCCACACAGCCACTCGGTCGCCTCGTTTGACACCTGAAGCAACTAGCGCACCTGCTGCCTGCTTAATTTGTTGCCCTAACTCTGAAAAGTTCAGACTGACACCCCCATCGGAGATTGCTTCGGTTGCAGCAAATTCTCTCGACGCTCGGTCCACCAGAGCGGGGAAGTTGTCAGGAATTGGCGCCGTCATATCTACTTCTTTCTTCCTGGGTTAAGAGTTATTGGACAGCAGCAATTGCTTCGCCGTTGATGAACTGAAAATAGCCATCTGGGTGTGCGGCCCATTCACGCCAGCCTTCTGATATGGCTTCTAACTCTTCCCAAGTAGCGTATCCGTACTCCATTGCCTGAGTAGGGAAGCTGGTACTAAGGCAGCGATCTGCCCATGACAGGCCCCAGTTTTCTCTTTCCTCTTTGGTCGCATAAACACCAGCCGTCGCAGAGCATTTAACTTCGTGCAAGCCAGCTTGATGAAACCAGGCCAAAAGGTGCCGGCCCGCATCTGGTTCGGCCCCATTGTGTCGAGCAACTAGATGGTAAATACGCCTCCATTCATCAATCATTTCCGATTCTGGACTGCAGGACATCGTGTAATAGTCCGCATCGCGGACTGCCACATGACCTCCTGGGCGAGTGACTCTTGCCATTTCCACTATCGCTAAAACTGGGTCCGCTAGGTGCTGCAAAACTTGGTGGGCATAGGTCAAGTCAAACGAGTTATCAGGATAGGGAAGCTCATAAACGGATGCCTGTTCCAGCGAAATATTTGAACACCCGGCATCGTCTACAGCTTTTTGCGCTGTCTGAAGGATTTCTTCGCCAACATCTATACCGACTACAGAACCGTCCACAGCCCATCTAGCAAGACCAACGGTAATTGACGCCGGACCACACCCAACATCCAAAATTTCCGACTGCGCTGAGATCATGGGACGAACAAATTGAGCACAACTCTCGGCAGTTCTCTTGGCATGTTGATTCACTGCCGCTGGTTGATGCCCATGGGTATATACGTCTCGTTTGACCATTAACTAAACCTAGAAGATTGAGACTCAGTAGTCACTTGCTAAGCATGTCAGGTACTCAGATTCTTCTTGACTACGGTTACTGCATGTCAAGCTTTTCCATTCGTAGGTCTAACTTCAAGGGCTGAATGCCCAAGAACGCTCCTGTATCCACGATGCACCAACCATTAACCCCTGATTACTACAGCTACGAGTGGGCTGCCGTGGAGTCGGTGTCATGCTCTACGGACGGTGGAGTTGTAGTGAGTTGGAAGGACGGCACGCAATTTGAATGTCACCCGTTGTGGCTCCGAGAAAATGCTCCCGGGCCGGGCGGCATCGACCCGCAGTCCAAGGAAAATGATCTTGATATCGTCGATTTGAACCTCGAAACACGGATTACAAATGCTCACATCGAGGATGGAGCGCTGGTGGTCCGATTTGAGCCCGAAGGGCGCAGCGTCACATTTCATCCTGGGTGGTTACGACATGTCGCAGAAGGCGGACACCAGCCGTTCGCGTCGTTGCCTGAACCCCAGCTTTGGAAGGCCACCGATTTTAAAGAGCCTCCGACGTATGACGGGTCTTCGGTCTTGGAATCTGACCAGGTGTTATCTCAATGGCTAGATGATCTCCTGACTCACGGTATGGCGCGCCTGACAGGTCTACCGACCACCACAAATACAGTTCAGGCGGTAGCCAATCGAATTGGCGTCCTTCGAGAGACAAATTTTGGCACTACGTGGAATGTAAGCGTAGATCTCAATCCGAATTCAACCGCTAACACGAGCATGGGCTTGCCCGCCCATAGCGACCTTCCTTCACGAGAAACCCCACCCGGCTTCCAATTGTTGCACTGCCTCAAAAATACTGTGCATGGGGGTAGCTCAACGATGACTGACGGCCTAGCGGTAGCGAAATACTTTGAAGATGAAGAGCCGGAAATATTCGAACTGCTTACGTCAAAGAAATGGACGTTTTCTAATCGGGATGGTTGCGAAGATCATCGATGGACCGGTCCAATAATCGACAAGGGCGACGGAAGAGTGCCTTGGACTTTCAGGGCGTTCCACCCAGTTCGTGGATTTCCAGCAATGCCATATAGAGATATAACTAATGCCTATTTGGCCATGCAACGGCTCGGACACGTCGCTAATAGCGACGCTTTCCAAATCCAATATGATTTCCTGCCCGGAGATCTAGTCGCCTTCGACAATCGACGTATTTTGCATGGTCGAACCGCGTTTGATTCAACTTCCGGTACCAGGAAATTGCGCGGTACATACCTTGACTGCGACGAGGTCTACTCACGGGTCCGAGTTCTACGGCGATATTTAGCCACGACCAGCGCTAATAAAAGTCTCCCCACAGCACGAAAGGACTGCAATGCCTGAAGTTTTCATCACTTGCGCCGTAACAGGAGCTGGCGACACTGTCGGAAAATCCGACAAGGTTCCCTTTACTCCGGAAGCCATCGCTAGCGACGTGGTTGCAGCTGCTGCAGCGGGCGCTGCAATCGCACATATCCATGTGAGGGACCCAATAACGGGAGACCCAGACCGGACCGTGGACTACTACCAGGAGGTCGTAGAACGTGTTCGAGCTTCTGATACCGATGTGGTCATCAACTTGACCGCTGGTATGGGTGGTGATCTGGTGATCGGCTCGGTCGAGGCGCCGATCCCACTCAACCCCAACGAGACTGACCTTGCGGGCGCCACGGAGCGGCTTGATCACGTTCGCTTGTTGCGGCCTGAGATCTGCACGCTTGATTGCGGGACTATGAATTTCGGTGAAGGGAACTATGTGGCTACCAACACTCACGACACTCTTTCTGAAATGGCCCGTCAAATTAAGGCCATCGGCGTGCGGCCCGAAATTGAAGTCTTCGATACCGGACAGCTATGGGAAGCGAAGGCACTTGTAGATCAAGGACTGATTGAAGCTCCGGTAATGGTTCAGCTCTGCATGGGAGTCAGATGGGGTGCCCCCAATGACCTAAACACTTTCATGGCCATGGTGAACAACGTTCCTCAAGATTGGACATTCTCTGCTTTCTCCTTAGGCAGAGATCAACTGCCATACGTAGGCCTTGCAGCTATAGCTGGCGGAAATGCTCGAGTTGGCTTAGAGGACAATCTCTACCTCGATCGCGGAGAGCTAGCTACCAACGAAACCCTTACAGCAAGGGCGAAGAAAATTTTGGAAGACATGAATTTCGACGTAATAGGACCAGACCGGGTGCGCGAAAAATTGGAACTCAGGAAATGGACTCCGTAAGAAAGATCTCACCGCCTCGACAAGTCGCAATTATCGGAGCTGGGGTTATCGGAGCTGCCTGGGCGGCTCGCTGGCTTCTTCGAGGCTGTGATGTATTGATCTACGACCCATCTGACGAAGCTTTGCAGATAGTTCCAGAGGTCCTAGAAAACGCCCGGTACGCGTGGGAAAGGATGGGAACATCACCTAAGAGTGAGGGTTCTCTCACATACACAAAAACAATTGATGAAGCTGCGGGAAATGCTGATTTCATACAAGAAAGCACCCCCGAGGATCTGCAAATCAAAAAGTCTATTCTGCGGGAAATAGAGATCTCGGCAGACAAGAGCGCCTTGATTGCATCTTCAACGTCTGGTCTCCTGCCTTCAAATCTTCAAGACGAAATGCGGCACCCAGACCGTCTCGTAATCGGACACCCGTTCAATCCGGTTTATCTAATACCGATGGTGGAGGTCGTAGGCGGAGAGAAGACTTCTGCTGAGTCAATTTCGACTGCCATGTCCTTCTACACGCATGCTGGGATGAAGCCCTTGCATGTTCGCGTTGAGATAGATGCATTCATTGCCGATCGTCTCCTTGAATCTGTCTGGCGTGAAGCACTTTGGCTTGTTGAAGACGGAGTGGCGACCACACAAGAAATTGACGATGTTATTCGGTTCGGGTTCGGCCTCCGGTGGGCACAGATGGGCCTATTCGAAAATTACCGGATAGCTGGAGGCCGGGGAGGAATGGAGCACTTCATTAGGCAATTTGGCCCATCTCTTGACTGGCCCTGGTCGAGATTGACCGACACTCCAGAAATGACCGAAGAGCTAGTTAACCGAATTGCTGAGCAATCAGATGCTCAGTCAGGCGAGTATTCAGTTCGAGAGCTCGAAAGAATTCGAGACACGAACTTGGTCGACATGATGCTCGCTCTTGAGAACAATGCTTGGGGAGCCGGACTAGCAATCCGTGATCTCCGGGAGAACCTGAACTAGGTCTTACTCTTCAATCGAAATCGCGAACTCAGGGCAATTGGCTGCCGCAAGGCGAGCTTTGTCTTCAAGGTCGTCGGGCACGATGCCATCATCTAGCTCTGTTGCATATCCGTAGTCATCAACATCAAATAGCTCAACAGCGAGAGAGAAACACCGGTTGTGTCCCTGACATTTTTCAGTATCGACACGCACACGCATTCAAATTCCCCTTAACCCCGTCAACTGATAGGTCCAAGGTAGCTCTATTTAGTTGCAGACTCTCGTTGAGATGCGGAGTTTGCGTGCAAGCCTCCACTTATATGGGTTACGTAGCCGTTAGCCATCTAACATGTTCGCAGGGGAAGGAGATCAGCAATGAGCCAATCCGAGGTAGAGGCACTATCAACTGAAGAGCTAGATCCGACAAAGCAGTGGCATAAAACGGCCTGCGTGTTGTGCTCCGCCAACTGCGGAATTGAAGTTCGAATCGACGGGCGAGAAATCACTCGTGTCCGCGGGGATAAAGATCACCCGGCCAGCAAGGGTTATACCTGCGAAAAGGGCCTTCGAGTCAATCACTACCAGAATGGCCGCGATCGCCTGACGGGCCCGCTGAAAAAGATGGAGGACGGCACCTTCCAAGAGATCAGTTGGGATCAGGCGATCAAAGAAGTAGCCGATCGACTTGTCGGCATCCGCGACACTTACGGCGGCGACAAAATTATGTACTACGGAGGTGGAGGCCAAGGCAATCACTTCCCTGGCGCTTATGCCCGAAGCGTTTTACAGACCCTAGGAGTGCAATATAGAAGTAATGCCTTAGCCCAGGAGAAAACCGGCATGTATTGGGTGCAAGGAAAGTTCTTTGGCCGTCAAGACATTGGTGCATCGCCTGACTTCCATCACACGGACTGTGCCGTTTTCATCGGGAAAAATCCCTGGCATAGCCATGGTTTCCCTGAGGCTCGAAACGTGTTGAACGCTATTAAAAATGATGAGGACCGAAAGATCGTCGTTTTTGATCCACGGGTGTCGGAGACCGCGAATATTTCAGACCACCACCTCCGGGTAAAACCTGGGACGGATGCCTGGGCCCTAGCCGCAGTGTTGGCCACAATGGTTGACGAGGGATTAACCGATGAGAAGTTTTTGAAAGAGCAGTGCGTGGGCTGGGAAGCGCTTCGTCCCCTTCTTGAGGAAGTTGATATTTCTGACTACGCACGCAAATGCGGAATCGACGAAGAGCAGATAAGGGCAGCTGCTCGAACAATGGCTAATGCCCGATCAATGGCGACCGAAGAAGATCTGGGAATCGAAATGGCGCCGCATTCCACTCTGAACAGTTGGCTTCAACGACTGCTTTATCTGCTTACCGGTAACTTTGGAAATGAAGGGGGCATGAATATCCCTAACCGGCTGGCTCCCATATGTGGGCATAGCGCCGACGGAGCGACGGAACCGGTCACTGGAACCCCATTGCTTTGCGGACTGGTGGCGTGTGCGGCAATTCCTGATGCAATTGACACTGAGCATCCGGACCGCTTTAGAGGCATGATCGTTGAGTCTTCCAATCCAATTCACTCTTTGCCAGACTCCAAGCGGTTCCGAGAGGCCTTTGCCAAGCTGGATTGCTTGGTCGTAATTGATGTCGCAATGACGGAAACAGCCCGGCAGGCCGATTATGTACTGCCTGCATGTTCACAGTACGAAAAGGCCGAGGCAACTTTCTTTGCCGGTGAGATGCCATCAAACTACTTCCACATTAGGCAACCGATCTTCGAACCTTTAGGTGACACGCTGCCCGAAGCAGAAATCCACGCTCGGCTAGTGGAAGCAATGGGTGGAGAACCAGAAGGCGTTCAGGAGTTAACAGACGCCGCAGAGGAAAGTCGCGAGGCTTTTGTTGAAACCTTTACACGGCTATCTGCAGAGAACCCTGATCTCGGTGCCAAACTTCCAACGGCTTTATACCGCTCGCTTGGTCGGAGCCTTGGAGAAATGGGTCCTGCAGCCGTAATGTTTGGTTCCGCGATGCAAGCCTCCATGCGCTTTCCAGATGCCATTAGAGCCGCTGGGGTAAAAGGTGACGGCTTAGAATTAGCAAGCAACTTGTTCGATGCTTTACTCGAGGCCAAATCGGGCATGGTGTTTAGCACCAGCGAATATTCGACGAGCTTTGATCGGATCAAGACTCCCGATGGCAAGATTCATCTTCATATAGAAGAACTGGTAGAAGAGTTGCAAGGGCTAGCTTCAGAAGAGCCAGCCTCCCCCACGGATGCTTACCCATTTGTTCTCACCGCTGGAGAACATCGTGGTTCGACCGTCAATGACGTCATTCGAGACCCCTCTTGGCGTAAGAAGGATAAAGACGGTGCACTGCGGATCAATCCGGTCGACGCGGAGCGAATAGGAGTTGTAGATGGCCAGCGAGTTCGAGTAATTACCAAACGAGGTGAAGCCGAAGCCCCTGCCGATATCACAGACACCATGATGGAAGGTCAAGTCAGTTTGCCTCATGGTTTCGGCATGGAATATCCCGACGAAACTGGCGAACACAAGATCCATGGAGTCGCGGTAAACGAACTGACTGACCTGGAGGACCGTGACTGGCTAGCTCTAACACCCCACCATAAACACGTGAGGGCTCGACTGGAAGCTGTGCCCGGTTAACTGCTTATTCGTAGCCTTGCCACGTATCTGAAATCGGCAGCGGAACACCGTCGCGAATTGCCGCATGTCGTTCACGAATTTGCTTTGGAATGTGAGCTCGGACGTATTCCACCTCTTGAGCCAAAACTAAGTCAACCAACTCCAACCTGTCCGGGGTTTGCTTCCAAGCAATCGGCACGTAAATGGGAAGTTCGAAACGACGCAACCTGTCCAAACCGAGGTAAATGGCTTTTTGATACTTGAAGCGGTCCTCCCAATCCCAATGAGCAGGAGCGAAACCGGTTCCAGGGTCTAGAACCAATCGATCCCGTATCCCCCATCTCGTCGCTCGCTCTAGTTGCAAGTCAAACCAATCAACCATTACTTGGACCGGATCGCCTTCAACATGCTTGAGGTGCCGTGGGTCAGGCCCGAGCATGAAAGGCAACACAACTTGAATCTCTCGTTCAGCTGCTAGTTCGATCATTTCGTCAGCCTGTAAAGCATCAGCAGCATTCAGAACTGCTGCACCCGCGTCAAGGGCCTTCCTAGCTGTATCTACTTGCCAGGTGTCGATAGCTACATCTACGCCAAGAGAGAGCAGACCTTTCAATGGTTTCTCGAGTATTGACCACTCTTCGTCAGGGTCAACGAAACTTGCGTCTCCATGAGATGCCTGAGCTCCAAGATCTAAGTGGTCTGCTCCTTGCGAGAGAAGTTCCGCCCCATACTTTCTGGCTTCCTCTTCGTTGGACACCACTGAAAACTTCGCTAAAGAATCTAAAGATGCGTTAACGACTCCAAAGATCTCCATATTTGGAACCTACCTTGCCTGCTCTATCGACATAGCTTGAGCATCCACCTTTGTTCTATAGACACTGGCTGAAACTACCCCCACAACCACAACGACCAACCCCATAGATATCAAGGTCTTTCTGAGCCCAAAGTTGTCAGCGCATATTCCAAGAGGCAATGCCGCGACACCAAAGAGGTTGAAACCCAACTGAAGCAGGGATTGCATCCGACCGTGATACGCCGCTTCGCTGTTAGCTAATGTCAATGTCGCATTCATGGACTGGAAGGCGGCAGTTGCAGCGCCAAGGCCAAACATAACAACCATCGCAACCCCAAATGATGGAGCTGCACCTAGAGCGGCAATACCGAGCCCAAATCCGACAACCGCCGAATTGTGGATTTTCCAGGCAACATTTCCTCTGGCTCTACCTGCTATGGCAAGGGCAGCCAAAAGGCCTCCCACGGCCCCCACTGCTGATAGCCACGCGTATCCGGTGTTGCCTGAAGAAAACAGATCCTCCGACACACTCGGCAGAAATGCAACGTATGGAAAGCCAAAGAACAAAGCAAAGGCCGAAGTCATTAGTAGTAACGGAACTGGCCACGTTGCAAGTCCATATTTGATTCCGTCCAGGAGGTCAGTGACAGCGGATGGTGCTCGTGAGTTCGATTGCGGGTGACCCGCTGGCAAGGAAACAAAGAAGAGCGCACTTGAAGCCGTAATTGCACTGCTAACCCAGTAGACAGCGCCGATACCAAGAGTAGGGAGACCCAAGAAGACGCCAGCTATAACTGGCCCGATGACTCTGTTCAGGTTCATCGAGATCTGAGACAGGACGATCCCATTCGCCAAACGGCTAGGCCCCACAAGCTCGGCAGTAAAGGCCATTCTGGCCGGCAGTAAACCGCTGAATCCAGCAGATTGAATCGCAGATGCCACTAACAACATCCAAAAGGTGACGAAATTGAACTGGACGGCTACCGCTATCCATAACGAGGAAGCGAAAAGTAGGCCTGTCGAAATCATCAGCATCCGGCGCTTCGGAAACCGGTCCGCCGCTACTCCGCCAAGAGGAGTTGTGACTAACCCTGTCAACCCAAACGCCAGCGTCACCGCACCTAATGCAGCATTGCTACCTTCAAGGTCTTTTGCTAGTGCTCCGCGCGCAACCATTTGGGCGAAGATCGCGAGGGAAAATAGGTAGCCGCCAGCCCACAAACGGCGAAATGAGGGGATGGACAAACTCTCGAAGGTAGCCCCACTCATCGTCGGGGCTTGGCGCTACTCAAACGCACTGAGGTCGCGAACAGCTCCCTTATCTGCGCTGGTAGCCATCAATCCGTATGCTTTTAACGCAGTAGAAACCTTGCGCGGTCGCTGCATCTCAGGCTTCCAACCCATTTCATCTTGGAAATTGCGGCGTTCTACCAGTTGACTTTCAGATACATCAAGACGGATTGACCGGTTCGGAATATCGATGTGAATAATGTCGCCGTCTCTAACTAGACCTATCGTGCCGCCCGCCGCAGCCTCCGGCGAAACGTGACCGATAGAGAGTCCAGAAGTACCTCCCGAGAACCTTCCATCAGTCAGCAGGGCACAAGCCTTACCAAGCCCTTTCGATTTCAGGTATGAAGTTGGGTACAACATTTCTTGCATACCAGGGCCGCCCCGCGGTCCTTCATAGCGCACCACCACGACAGACCCCGCGACCACCTTGTCATTCAAAATGTGATCGACAGCTTCATCTTGACTCTCAACGACGTGGGCAGTCCCCGTAAAAACAAGATTCGAATCGTCCACCCCAGCCGTCTTTACGACACAACCATCTTCAGCCAAGTTGCCGTATAGAACAGCGAGCCCGCCGTCGGCACTATAAGCATGTTCGACTGAACGGATGCAGCCGTTTTGGCGATCAAGATCTAGTTTGTTGTAGCGCTCATCTTGACTAAAGGCCACCTGAGTAGGAATCCCCGCTGGACCCGCTCGATAGAAGGTGTGCAAATCTGCATCGTCATTTGTCGCAACGTCATACTTTGTCAACGCTTCGAACAGGCTAGGTTCATGAACCGTTGGGACCTGATTGTTGAGCAATCCGGCTCGATTCAACTCGGCCAGGATGGCCATCACTCCCCCGGCGCGATGCACATCTTCAACGTGATACAACTCCGTGGCCGGCGCTACCTTACAAACATTGGGAACCTTTTTCGAAAGCCTGTCAATGTCTGACATGGTGAAGTCAACTCCACCTTCCTGCGCTGCAGCTAAAAGATGCAAGATGGTGTTAGTGGAGCCGCCCATAGCAATATCGAGACACATCGCATTCTCGAAAGCGGCAAAACTTGCGACATTTCTAGGGAGAACAGAGTCATCGTCTTCTCCGTAATATCGCCCGCAAAGTTCCACCGCTAGACGTCCCGCTCTCAGAAATAACTCTCTTCGATCTGCGTGGGTTGCCACAACCGTCCCATTACCTGGAAGGGAAAGCCCTAAAGCTTCCGTTAAGCAGTTCATTGAGTTAGCGGTAAACATTCCTGAGCATGAGCCGCATGTCGGGCAGCCAGAGCGTTCCATTTCAGCTACGTCTTCATCGCTCACAGAGTCATCTGCGGCAACGATCATGACGTTAATTAAGTCGACTTTGTTTTCGGCCAGCTTTGTTTTCCCAGCCTCCATTGGTCCGCCAGAAACGAAAACTGTCGGAATGTTCAAGCGCATAGCGGCGTTGAGCATCCCGGGAGTTATCTTGTCGCAGTTACTGATACATACCATCGCGTCAGCACAGTGCGCCTCAACCATGTATTCAACCGAATCAGCAATTAAGTCTCGACTCGGGAGACTGTAAAGCATGCCGTCATGGCCCATTGCAATACCATCGTCTACTGCGATGGTGTTGAACTCTTTCGCAACTCCGCCTGCCGCCTCAATTTCACGAGCTACTAGCTGACCCATGTCTTTCAAGTGCACATGCCCTGGAACGAACTGGGTAAAGGAGTTTGCTACCGCGATAATTGGCTTATGAAAATCTTCGTCTGTCATCCCGGTGGCGCGCCAAAGAGCCCGGGCGCCAGCCATGTTCCGGCCGGCAGTGGATGTCGCTGAACGATACTGAGGCATGACTTAATTCTAGAACCTTGGCCGCCTTTACGGGCTTAAATGTTCTCCTTCGGTCACTAGCTTTGATTATCTAGAGCTTCACTTAGCAGCTCTAGGAACCGGCGGGCAGCCGGATAATAAAGCCAGTAGGTATCTCGATCCCCGGTCCTAGTTAGTGCTTCCCCACGATTAATAATCCCTGAGAAATCACTCTGAAGTTCGGAATCAACAAGAATTTTTTTCCAGGCCCAGCAGGGAGCATCGAAACCAAACTCTCCTTCGCCGTCTTCTGCTTTTCCGTTGATTTCAGTTACGGAAACCAGGTCACCGGTATCAAAGGTAAAGCGAACAGACTTATCATCGACTCCTAGTCGGAAGGCACCCGTCCAGAACCTCGTTGCCTGCCGAAAGGCTTCGTCCGAGCTGCAAGTATCGCCGACTCGGACGGCAGCCCGAATCAGAACACTCGCTGTCAAGTTCACGACATCCGCATTCCATTACTTATCGCCATTGTTTGACCTGTCATTCCCGAAGACTCATCGCTACCGAGGTAGAGGGCTAGATTCGCTATCTCATCGGGCGAAAGGATGCGGCCCATAGGGGTCCTCTTAGCCAATTGTTTTCGGAGCTCTTCAGATTCGGCTCCGACTAGGTCAGCAAATCCATCAAGCATAGGTGTGTCTACGAAACCAGGACAGATGGCATTGCACGTAACTCCGCTTGATGCCAGCTCCAGAGCCATGCACCGCGTTAGCCCGACTGTTCCATGTTTCGAAGCGTTGTAAGGAGCCTGGCCCGGTGATTCGAAAAGTCCTGCGGTTGAAGCAATATTGACAATGCTCCCACGTTGCCTTTCGATCATTCCGCTCAGGAATGCCTGACTCACACGGACGACGCCCACGACGTTGACTTCGTAAAGACGGGAGTAAGTCTCTGGCTCGATATCAACGAAGCGGCCCGCCGCATGAATACCGGCATTATTGACAACAATGTCTGCGCCGCCTAATTCCTGATGAACAAAAGCGGCCATTGCAGAGACCGAATCCCCTTCCGAAACGTCGCAGGCTACGGGGACAACGGTTCCCGGAGGTGCTTCTGCGGCTGTCGCCTCTAGGTCTTCGAATCGCCTGCTAGTAATTACACATTGAGCCCCTTCTTTGGCATAAGCCAAGGCTATGGCTTTACCTATGCCTCGTCCGCCGCCGGTTATGACGGCGCGTTTGCCCTTTAGTCTTTCTGTCATTCCTTTATTCTTCCTGTGTTGTGGAGATTAGGACAATCATTTCGGAACGGACATTGTCTGGCCGACTTGGTCCGGGATCTCCAACTCGCTATGACTCTTCCAGATTTCTGTCAAACGAAGAAATGCGCTGTCTTCCATTTCCGAGACTCGACGAGTCTCCTCTGACACATGAAGCGACATCACTTCACACGTAGCTGCGACGAAATCTTCATCCGAGTTCCACATAACTTGAATCGCGTGTATCCGTTTTCGATCGAATCCCAAAAGTTGGGTGGTAACTCTCAAATTTGCGCCTTCTTGGACTTCGCGCAGATAGGTCACATGATTCTGGGCTGAGAAGGTGGTTACGTGATGGACGTCGCGGTGAGCTCGGCCGAGCCCAATGAAGTCCATCCAAGTTTCGATGGCGTCATCGAAACAGACTAGATAGAAGCCTGCGTTGAAATGCCCGTTGAAGTCGATCCACTCAGGCTTAACCACGGCCCCATATCCATCGAAAGGTCCCTGCGCCTTATCCAAGCTCCGATCTTGGCTCACCATCTCACCTCAGTCTCTAATACCATCGGCCTTTAGCCGTTCTAACAATTTCCTCTTGTCTTCATTTAGCACGATTAA
The DNA here is from genome assembly GCA_002722565.1 of Acidimicrobiaceae bacterium. GTDB lineage: Bacteria > Actinomycetota > Acidimicrobiia > Acidimicrobiales > Poriferisodalaceae > MedAcidi-G3. The sequence goes on along the minus strand of PBMG01000001.1, from coordinate 117,806 downwards.
ACCAACAAGACAGAGTTAGATTGAGTGAATAACCGGCTGTCCGGAGAAACGATCGATATGCGATTTACCCCAACCGAGCTAAGTAAACAAGAATTGGAACTTCAACGAGAGGTTCGAGGTTTTCTCCTTGAGGAGCTGCCACCAGGCTCACATGAGCCTTGCCTCGGAATGGCTGCCCGAAAAAACAAAGAGTTTTCACTGAAGATGGCAGATCGAGGATGGGTCGGCATGGCCCTACCTACAGAATGGGGTGGCTCGGACCGCACCGCTGTTGACCGCTTCATCGTCGTAGAAGAGATGCTTCGGTGGGGTGCGCCAGTGGGTCACCATTGGGTAGCGGACCGACAAACAGGAAACGTGATCCTCAAATTCGGGACAGAAGAACAGCGAGAACGATTTCTTCCTGCGATCTGCCGAGGCGAGCTCGGGTTCTCAATCGGAATGAGCGAACCAGACAGCGGTTCTGACTTGGCCTCCGTAAGCACGAAAGCGGAAGCAACAACAGGTGGTTGGATTATAAACGGAACAAAAATATGGACATCCGGCGCCCACGAGAATGACTGGTTTGTATGCCTTTTGCGCACATCACCGCTGGAGGATGGCAACAAGCACGCCGGATTGTCACAGTTTCTGATCGACTTAAAATCACCCGGACTCGAAATTAGCCCCATCCCATTTCTTGACGGCTCACATCATTTCAACGAAGTTACCTTCAACGAAGTATTCGTTCCCGAAACTAACGTTGTCGGTGACCTCGGAATGGGCTGGCACCAGAACACCACTGAGATGGCCTACGAGAGGGGCGGTCCGGATCGCTGGCTCTCCCCATTCTCGACAGTTGAACAGTTACTCCGCGAAGCGCGCGGCACAGATCTGGAGCCGGTAGTCAGTGACTTATTCGGTGAACTCATTGCTAGGTGGTGGGGAATCCGCAACCTATCTCTCTCAGTTGCGAGGCTCATCGATACCGGCGAAGCTCCTTCAGTTGAATCATCTTTGGTTAAAGAGATGGGAACACGATTCGAACAAGAGGTAATCGAAAAACTGGTCCATCTAATAGACCTCGAATACTCGCCTGACTCAGATTCCTTGTTCGAAAGACTATTAGCGCAATGCGTGGTCACATTTCCAGGCAACACAATTAGGGGCGGGACCATAGAGATCCTTCGCTCGGTCGCTTCCAAAGGATTGAAAGGACTACCAGCATGAGTGATGCTTCCGAGGTAGATACCTTAATCACCGATACTGCAGACCGGCTCTTCTCCCAACTGTGTGATCACGAGTCAATTCAGAAGGCTGAAGCAGACGGCCAGGCTTCGGATATTTGGAGCGCCTTCGCCGACACTGGGTTCCCCTGGATATCAATCAGCGAGGAGTCTGGGGGTTCCGGAGGGACCTTGTTGGACGCCCTAGAAGTACTTCGTTTAGTCGGGTATCACGCAGCACCAATTCCTGCCGCGGAGACCGGCATTCTCGGCGGATGGCTAATGTCCAGCGCTGGACTAGAGCTACCATCAGGAATCGTTACCGTCCTTCCAAATGGCAGCCAAGGGCTTGCAGTAGAACGAACAGGTGACCGTCTAACCATAAGCGGCCGCGGCCTGCGTGTCCCTTGGGCCCGGGTCGCCGAAACCATCGTGGTGCCTTTAGAGATTGACGGCCAGACCTTCGCCGCTGCGATCGACTCAAGTGAATGCCAGATTAGCCGCATGACCAACATGGCCGGAGAGCCCAGAGATACCGTCGACTTCGAGAATGTCGACGTTTTTGCTGCAGTCTTGCCTTCAGAAATCAACCTTGAAACATTTCGCTTTCGGGGTGCCTTATCGAGAACAGCGTTGATGGCAGGCGCTATTGAAAAAATGAGCCAGCTAACAGTCTCGTACACGAATGACCGTGTTCAGTTCGGTCGCCCTGTCGCCAAATTTCAGGCTGTCCAACAGCATCTAGTCTGGGGGGCACAGGACGCTGCGCTTGCTCGAATGGCGGCAGAGTCCGCCGGACGCGAAGCAAATAGGGGCCCGGCGTTATTCGAAATTGCTGCCGCAAAATTGATCGCAAATCAGGCATCCGCCCGGGCAACAAAAGCTTGTCACCAAGCTCACGGTGCAATGGGCATGACACAGGAGTACCCCCTTCACCATCTGAGTCGGCGCCTTTGGTCTTGGCGCAAAGAATACGGTGGAGACGCTGAGTGGAGTTCCTGGCTAGGGCGTGTTGCCGTAGCCCAGGATGCCGACGGCCTGTACCCGTTGATAACTGGCGGGTCAGCCGTTTTAAGCTGAGGGTCAAGCCTTTACTCGCAACAACCGCCGATCAGACCTAGCATCAGGACATGACTGAATTCGGTGTATATGGCGATTTACATGTTTCGATAGAGGGACACGTTGCGACGGCAGAAATACGACGCCCTCCAAACAACTTCTTCGACCTCGAACTAATTGATGGCTTAGTTTCGTCCTTTACCGACCTTGACCAAGAGGATGCCTGCAGGGCAATCGTTCTTTGCGCAGAAGGTAAGAACTTCTGTGCCGGCGCCCAATTCCACAATGACGGCAGTAGAGGCGGTGAAATTACCGCTAAGAACCCAGATGGTTCAGCGCGTCATCTTTACGACGCTGCTTTCGATCTTTTCAGTTGCAAGACTCCAGTCGTCGCCGCAATTCAAGGAGCGGCCGTCGGAGGTGGTCTGGGAGTTGCATGCTTTGCTGACTTTCGAGTCGCAGCTCCAGAAGCTCGCTTCACCGCAAACTTTGCACGTCTCGGGTTCCATCATGGATTTGGATTAACAGTTACTCTGCCTTCGCTAGTTGGCCAACAAAAGGCTTTGGAACTCCTGTACACCGGGGCCCGAATCAAAGGCGAAGAAGCGGCTGCGATTGGACTAGTGGATAAATTGGCCCCGCTTTCTGATCTCCGTGCCGCCGCTAACGACTTGGCGGTTGAGATAGCAACTTCAGCACCACTCGCTGTCGAATCAATCCGAGAGACAATGCGGGGGCATCTTCCTAACGCTATAAGACTTGCGACTGACCGAGAAAAGGAAGAGCAAGATCGATTACGCACCACGGAAGACTGGAAGGAAGGGGTTAACGCTATGAATGAGCGTCGCCTCCCATCTTTCTCGAGAAAATAGAAAGCCATCGGAAAGAACATTGTTATGAGTGACCTCAACGAAGAAGATATTCGCTCTGCTCTCGACATGGTCCTCGAACGACGTAACGCTGACACTCGACTAACCACGATGGGGGCCGGGTCTGACGACCTTGATGCCGGTCGCAGGTATCTCGCCAGCACGGTGACTCAAGGGTGGCATGTTCCGGCTTGGCCCTCTGAACATGGCGGCAGGAATGCTTCTGTGAGCCAGAACGCCCTCATCGGCCGTGTATTACGAGAATTCATAGTCCCCGACCTATACCCGTTCGCCATTGGGCTAGGTATGGTTGGCCCAGCCTTATTGGCGCACGGTACCCAAAGCCAGCAAAACGAATGGCTGAGATCAATAGCTTCGGGTGCATCAATTTGGTGCCAAATGTTCTCAGAACCTGAAGCTGGTTCTGATCTCGCCAACGTCGCCCTGCAAGCCAAACAGGACGGCGAAGAATGGATCCTCGAAGGACAGAAGACTTGGACTAGTAGGGCAATGTGGGCTGATTGGGCAATTTGTCTCGCTAGGACTGACCCTGGGCAACCAAAACATAAAGGCCTAACAATGTTTGCCCTACCAATGTCACTTCCCGGAGTCCAAATCCGACCCTTAATGCAAATGAACCGAGATGCTCACTTCAGCGAAGTATTTGTTGACGATGCTCACCTCAAGGATGAATGGCGGGTAGGCGAAGTTGGAGAAGGGTGGCGGGTCGCCATGACAGTACTGGCACACGAACGCGCCGGAGGCGGGAGCCGCGGCGGCGGTGACGGCGGTGCGAAAGGACGACGAATTCCCAGCTGGATAAGCGACCTTCGATTATCAGACAACGATCAAAGTACTGTTACTAGTGATGCGATTATGAGTCTGTACTCCCATGATTCCGTTAGTCGTTGGACCGCGCAGCGTGCTGCTGACGAAGCTCGCTCAAGCGGAGCACCTGGACCTGCAGGTAGCGGAGCGAAATTAAGAACTGTGCAGTCGTACAAGGGGCGTTCATATCTAACAAACCGCGTTTCTGGGGCGCACGGCATGCTTGAGGAAGGACATGGATATATCGAGGTCATGACAGCGCCCTCTATGTCCATTCGCGGTGGAACCGACGAAATCCAGCGGAACATCCTCGGAGAACGAGTTCTTGGCCTTCCCGGGGAACCAAGGTTGGATAGAGAAGTTCCATGGAAAGACAGTCGACGCGGTTTAATCTGACCTCAACGTCGCTCTCGCAACAACACTTCTTGCGCAATGGTGGCCACGTGACTGCCATCAGACGCAAATAGGTTTCCAACGGTCATACCTCGAGATCCATTTAATCCATGACAGTCCCAGTCATAAAGATGCCATTCATCAGCGCGCATCGGCCGATGAAACCACATCGCATGATCTAGCGATGCTCCCATGAATCGCTCCTGATATTCCTCTCTAGGCGCCTGAATGGGATGCAAAGAACGGGCCGCATCGAACTGGACAGCGTCCGACGTAAATGCAAGCCCACACACGTGTAGACGCTGGTCTTCAGGGAGCTCACCGCGGACCCTCACCCACCCCATAGACCGTCCGGCACCAGGGGGACTACTCAGAGTTCTGCGATCCAAGATCGTATTCATGTGATCACCTTCGCGCCCCTTACAATCGTCAGGCTCAGGGGCAAGCGGCATGCGCGCTGTTTGAATTTCAGCGTCATTTTCTGCAACGTGAAACGAGCAGGAGAGGTTCAGGATCGCTCCCCCACTCTGGCGGGCCACAACGGACCGGGTGCAGAATGAACGGCCATTCCGAAGACGATCTACTTCATACCGAACAGGCTCGCCCAAAGTTCCGCCACGTATGAAATAAGCATGGACGGAGTGGGGCAAAAACTGATCGTCCACTGTCGCAAACGCCGCTTTCAGACCTTGGGCAATTACCTGTCCTCCATAGATGCGTCCCCACGCATAGTCGGGACTCAGACCGACCCATGTATCAGGACCATGCCCTTCCAACTGCATTAACTCGTTGAACGTTGCTGGGGGTGATGCCATATTGCATGAGGGTAACCCCCTCCTGCCTGGCTCCAAAGGTGAACCTACTTTGGTGCGGCTTTCAAGAAATGGAGATGGCTGCCAACTGATCCCAAAGGGAGAAGGCAAAGTGGTTACTCTCCCGACTACCGTCAAGTCAGTGAATCCACTTAACGACTCTCAACTCCATGCCGCCGATGTTCTTTGGGACTACTACCAAAAAGGACTTGATCTCCCTGAGGAAGCCTTTACTGATTTGGATTTCAACGACGGGCTCGCCGTACAAACCGAAATTCGTCGAAGACGCCTAGAGAGCGGTGCTATCCAAATCGGCTGGAAAGTCGGGTTGACCTCTGACCGAGCTAGACAGCAGGTAGGTATTGACGACCGCCCGTTTGGGCACCTGATGCAGCGTTTCGAAAGCGGTGTATCTATTCCGGCCTCTGCAGTTAACGGAGCAACTATCGAACCTGAAATGTGCTTCACAGTTGGCGAAACGATTTCAGGGCCGAGTGTAGATCCAACAATTGTTCCTAAACACATGGAGCAGGTTGCCGCTGGGTATGAGCTCAATGAACGCAGGGCCGTGGTGGGAGGAAATTTGGCGATGTTGGTTGCTGACAACCTGACTAATTGGGCGATTGTCGAAGGAACTGGGGTCCCCGTTGAAGACATAGACAATATCGATGACACCGAGATAGTTCTTTACCGCAACGACGAGGAGTGCTTTCGCTGCCTACACAAACAAGAGGTCGATAACCCATATGTCTCTATTGCTCGACTAGCAGCAACTTTGCATCGGTTTGGCCTTCAGCTAGAGCAAGGTCAAAAAATAATCACCGGCGCTTACACGCGCCACCAAATTTCATCTGGCGAGAGATGGGTGGCCGAATACTCAAATATCGGCCGAGTAGAAACGGATTACACATGAACGCAAGCCTTCCAGTCCCTGACAAGCCCCTAAACGTCCTAGTCACGAAAACTTTAACTCTCCCAAACGTAAGTGCTGAAGACGAGGCAATGATCAGGCAAGCTGCGGGGCCCGATGCGGTCATAACCATCGTTGACAGCCCCAAGGAGGGGGTCGACCACGCTGCAGAAGCTGATGTCATACTCGGGATCACACCCAAGTGGCTTTTCGAAGCCGCACCCAAACTCAAATGGGTTCACGCCACAGCTTCTGGCGTCGACATGTTTATGTACAAAGAGTTCATTGAGAGCAACGTCCTCTTAACCGGCGAGAAGGGACTAGTCGGTGGCCACCTAGCAGATACGGCCTTTGGTCTCCTTCTGGCTCTCACCAGAAGGATTAAGACCGCCATAGAGCTTGGACCTCAAGGGTGGACTCTTGAGAACCGCGAAATGATGCGCTTCTCAGAGGTCGAACTAGAGGGCTTAACAATGGGTATCGTCGGTTTTGGCGGCACAGGACGGCATCTAGCTCGCAGGGCGGTGGCCTTCGGCATGAAGGTTCGAGCGATCGATGCCTTCTCGGTACCTGCCAGCGACGGGGTTGAAGAAGTTGAGAGCATGGAAGCTCTAGATGACTTGATCGAAGTCAGCGATGTGTTGGCGGTAGGGCTCCCGCTAACAGAGGACACTAGAGCGATGTGTGATTACCAGTTTTTCCAGGCGATGAAACCAACTGCAATTTTTCTTAATGTCACACGGGGGGAAATTATCGATGGGCCCGGCCTCGAACAAGCACTTCACGAGGGAATAATCGGTGGCGCTGCGCTAGACGTTGCACCAATCGAACCGCTGCCTGCCGATAGTCCTTTGTGGACCTTCGATAACTGTGTGATGACACCTCACACTGCTGGTGCCAGCCAACACCGGGGCCGAAGAAACCTTGAAAGGTTCTGCCGCAACTTGGCCGCTTTACGCGAAGGGCGAGAACTTGAAGGCATTGTCGACAAAGCTGCTGGTTTCTAGAGACCTGGATTTATTCTCTCCGGACACCTAATGGCTGACCTAGTCGGGATTCACTTCGACTGCGCCACTCAGAGAAAGCTCCTCTATCTCCTCTTCGGTAAATCCAAATTCAAGGAGCACCTCTTTTGAATGCTGACCTTTCAGAGGACTTGGCATTCGAATTTCCGAGGATACCCCCTCCATATTTGTGGCATTTCTAATGATCTCTATATCGCCGGCACTCTGGTGAGTTACCGGGGTGGCCATCCCGAGATGTTGTACTTGCGGATCAGCGAACGTTTCGGCCACCGAGTTAACCGGACCACATGGAACCCCCACAGCGTTGAACCGCTCCACCCAGCTGTCGCCAGTGTCCTTAAGCAATTCTTTTTCGATGAGGTCGCTCAATTCTGCTTTGTTTTCACGTCGCGCAGCAGAAGTAGCAAAGCGCTGATCACTCAACCATTGCGCTACGCCCAGTTCCCGACAGAAAGCCTCCCAGAGGCGTCCCCCCGGCGCAGCAATATTTATAAAACCTCGAGCAGTTCCGTACATACCCATTGGACCTAGCGTTGGGTGATCGTTACCCGCTTGTTGGGGATTATCCCCAGCAACTGTCCATCTAGCAGCCTGAAAGTCCAGCATGCCTATCATCGATTCAAGAAGGGACGTGTGTACCCACCGTCCTTGTCCGGTTCGGTTACGTTCATGAAGCGCCGTCAAGATCCCTATAGCGAGTTGCAGACCAGCCGTTACATCGCTGATAGCGACGCCAGCTCTTACAGGCCCATGGTTAGCGTCGCCAGTGACGCTCATTAAACCGCCCATACCTTGAGCTATCTGATCCACTCCCCCACGCTCTCCGTATGGACCATCCTGGCCAAAGCCTGAAATTGAGCCAAGAATGATTCGCGGATTAACTGAGGACAACGTCTCGAAATCAAACCCCAATTTGTATTTGACTTGGCTCCGCATGTTTTCGACGACCACATCAGCAGACTCGACAAGTCGATGGAACACTCTGCGGCCATCAGGGTTCTTCAGGTCTATGACCATTGAACGCTTGTTTCTATGGAGATTCAAATGATCAGGTGAGGAATCAGCGCTGGCTTCAAACCCTCCATCAGGAGACTCCACGCGCACGACGTTTGCACCCCAATCCGCTAACTGTCGAACGGCGGTGGGGCCTGCCCGTGCGATCGTCAAGTCGAGGACTGTGACGTCGGCTAGAGGCATTGACGGTGCCATCAAGTTTTTACCTTGGGTCCAGTTGTGCACCGCGGACGAGTTGACCTGGACGCGATCCTGTCAACTCACCTCGACGAGAGACCTCGACACCACTTACAAATGTATGGGTGTAGCCCGTGGGGCGTTGGACCAGCCGCTTTCCCCCAGCAGGAAGATCACGAACTAGTTCGGGGGACCCCACCGACAGGCGATCAAAGTCGATGACATTGAAGTCGGCCTTATAGCCAGCCTGCAAGAGTCCTCTGTCCAGTAGGCCATAGGTTTCTGCAGTCCGGCGGGTCTGTTTATTCACTAAGAACTCTAAAGGGAGACGTTCACCTCTGGTTCTGTCTCTGCCCCAATGCGTTAACAGGTAGGTCGGGTAGGAGGCATCACAGATGGTTCCTACATGAGCACCGGCATCTCCTACGCCGCAGATGGTATGCGGATCAGTCAACATTTCGAATACGTCGTCCAGGGAGCCTGAGGCGTAATTCTCGAACGGGTACAGCAGCAAAGTTTCACCTTTGCCGCTACCCAATAGATCAAGTGCCAACTTCCAAGGGCTTTCATTCAAAGCTTCGGCTCGCGCCGCAACAGATGTTGATGGCTCGGGCTCGTAGTTAAGATCGTCCCCTAACTCAAAGGCTCGAGTTAGCGCATAATCCATCCAATCGCTAAACGCATCTCTCGGTCGTTCCTCGATGAGCTTTGTTCGCAATTCCCGGTTCTCTCGTAAGAGCGCGGCTCGCTCATCAAGTGGGAGATCCGCGATTACCTTATAGGCCGGATGGTTGCCAAACGGATTAACCGTGGCGTCTAACCCGAGCAGAACCCCAATAGGCCTGCAGCCAACCTGGCCAGTCATGGAGAGACCTTCCTGATTGGCCTGCCTAATCTGAGTGAGTGTTTCTCTCCATAACGCAGGTGAATGGTCGACTTGGATAATGAGGGCCGATAGGGGCCTGCCTGAAATTCGAGCAGCTTCCTCGAGGGCCTCGAATTCTCCCGGACCAAAGTCACTGTTGACCTGCAAGACACCCGCACCCGAACTCTTCATTGCATTCGCAATGGCGGCTAACTCTGGATCACCGGCACTTAGCGATGGAGTTAGTCGGCCATCAGCGGCCTTATGTTTGGTTGTTCGACTCGTGCTGAATCCCAGCGCTCCTGCCTCTAAAGCCTCACTTACTAGATACTCCAGTTGAACAAGTTCGTCAGCGTTAGGACGTTCCTGGTGGTCGGCCCCTCTTTCTCCCATTACAAAAAAGCGCAGTGCCCCGTGAGGGACCTGGCTTCCAATGTCCATCACGCGCGGCATGCTCTCGAGGACATCGAGGTACTCGGGATATGTCTGCCAGGTGAAATCGATTCCTTCTGCCAGAACAGTGCCCGGAATATCCTCGACTCCTTCCATCAGGTTGATTAAAAAATCTTCGCTTCCATGGCGAACCGGGGCAAACCCGACTCCGCAGTTCCCAAATACCGCAGTTGTCACCCCGTGCCACGAGGAGGGTGTCATCTCTGGGTCCCATGTCGCTTGGCCGTCATAATGGGTGTGGATATCGACCCACCCTGGAACGAGCAACTGGCCATCAGCATCAATTTGCTGACGTGCATTACCGTCGATCTGCCCGACATCAGTCACCAGTCCATCGGAGACCGCCAAGTCACCCATAAATTCAGGTGACCCGCTGCCGTCAACGATGCGTGCGTTTCGTACCACTAGATCATGCATACCCCGAAAGGGTAGTCATCATTAATCAGACCCATCGGAAATATCGAACACGGGGATAATCAAGCAACATTGTTTCAGCAGAGGCGGTGGGTTATCTCGTTCGAGTACGAGTCTCGGGTGATACCCGACAACACGATACGACTACCGAAAGTAGCTGGCGTTAGACCTGTAAGCGCTACGGTTGGGAATTGTGCCCTGGCATCAAGGTGTTTCAGACACGCTGTTCGAGGTTGAGTGCGAAGGTCACCGACACACGGTTGTTTGGTCAGCGGGCGAGGTGTTCCTTCCAGACCACCCCAACATCGGCGCCGAAAAGGTCTTAGTCGCGCTGGGTGGGTCAAAGCCACGATGTTTAGACGTTCTCGATTTATGGGATTTCGCACTGAGTGATGGTGGATTTATCGAAGAATGGGCGCCTTGGCACAAGGCAGATCATCAGAGGCGTTGGTGGTTGAAGACGGCCCTTGAGCGGCTGCGATCAGAAGGGGTTCAAGACTTCCTGTATGACTTACCACGGGATAAAGCTGTCAAGATGGGTGAAGTTGTCACTACGCTCCCCCACGACTTTCTCGACCGGGCGATGGCAGCCGTAGTCGACGCTGGTAACCAACGTGGGTGGGATTTTTCCCCCTCCATGAACCGCCATCTAACGGACGCAACCAAATTACGAGCTCGTCGATCGCTGGTCCAAGCCTTAGCTAACCAAAGGCCTTCCGTGCCCAACCCCGCCTTAATTCCGTTTAATTGCACGGTTGACCTATCGGGAACCCCTGCAGTCTCTGGTCGGCTTTCCGGCAGAGAAAGTCATGTCGAGATTTCGTTACATCCTCGATGGTTAAGCCATGTTTGGGCGAGAGGCGTTTCAGTTCATGCGGACCGTTTTACTGTGGATCTAACTGAGCACAAAGGAATCTCCACTCTTCACCAGGTCGAGTGGTCAAAAGAGGGTCATGAACTAAAGCCATCTCTGACACAGCGTCAATTGTGAGGAAGCGCCCAGTCCACCTCGCTGCGGCCTGCCTCTGCAAGGGCTTGGTTTGCACGGGAGAAAGGCCGGCTACCTAAAAATCCTCTGTGGGCACTTAGCGGAGAGGGGTGCGGTGCTTCGATCACATAATGGGTGTTGAGATCGATCAGGGGCTTTTTCTTTTGAGCGAAAGCCCCCCACAAGATAAACACAACGCGCTCGTTCTTCTGATTTACCAACCGAATGATCTCATCGGTAAAGGTTTCCCATCCTCGATTTCTATGCGAACCCGCGTTGCCTGAACGGACCGTAAGGACAGCGTTGAGAAGAAGTACGCCTCGTTTGGCCCAGGTTTCGAGGTTGCCGTGGTTGGGTGGCACTAATCCAAGATCTGAATGGAGTTCTTTATAGACGTTCCGCAGCGAAGGAGGAATTGTGACTCCTCGCTGCACGGAGAAGCACAAGCCATGTGCTTGTCTTTCGCCGTGGTAGGGGTCTTGGCCGAGAATTAAGACCTTGACGTCCGCATAGGCAGTGAGATGTAGGGCTGCATAAACCTCTTCGTCGGGGGGATAAACAGCACTAATTCTTCGTTCTGCTTGAACGAACCCTTGTAGTTCAGCCCAATACTCTTGACTAAATTGTTGCCGTAGCAACGGGTTCCAATCTGTCAACACAGGTCAACCCTCAAGCGAGCTCAGCTGCTGCCTGCTTACTCAATTCAATGGACACCCCGATCCGAGTCCTGTAGTAGTCAAGATCTACTCCCTCCGAGGACTTTTGCCCCTGCATGTAGCGGGCATAAACGCCATGGACGATGCATGCAGTTTTGAAGTGATTGAAGCTGATGTAGTACGGAAGGTCCGTAAGATCACAGCCAGTTTTCGCCGCGTATCGTTCAATTAGCTCGGATCGATCCGAGAAGCCGTCTGCAAGGGTTGGGGCATTTTCCTTGTTGACCAACTTGTCACCCGGTTCAGCCCACGTATTCAGGGCATAAGCAAAGTCAGCCATTGGGTCACCAAGCGTTGATATCTCCCAATCCAAAACCGCAGTCAACAAACCCTCTTCGCTGAGCAAGCAATTGTGTAGTCCATAATCTCCGTGAACTACCCGTGCAGGCCCCTGATCGGGTCGCCGCGACTGAAGGAAGTCATGCAACTCGTGTAGGTCAGGGTCGTCATAAGAAGCGCCTTCTGCCGAGGCCTCCCAACTGCGATACCAGGTCTTTATCTGTCGACCCACATAGTCTTCCTTCTTACCTAAATCGCCCAGACCGACGTCGTCTGGATCGACCGAATGCAGCGATGCCAAGACATCCATGAAGGAGAGACCCACATTGGCGCGGGCATCTTCGGTCAGGTAATCCAACGAGTCCTCAAGTTCGAATAATGCCTTGCCGTCAACCTGGCTCATTACGTAAAAATGGGCTCCGGTTACTTCAGGACTCTCGCAGTACCCGTAAGCAATCGGTACGGGAACAGCAGTTGGCCCGAGACCGCTAATGATCGAGAACTCTCGCCCCATATCATGCGCTTTAGGCAGTAACTCGCCCATAGGAGGTCGCCGAACCACGGCACGATTCCCCTTCAGGTCGGTGAGGGCATAGGTTAAATTGGAGTGTCCACCTTCTAGCTGTACCCACTCAAATGGAGGTTCGAGGCCCTGGGTGTTATCTCTAATCCATGCCTCGACGGCTTCAACGTCATATCCGTCGATCTCAACGCGTTCGCTCATTTGCTTCTCGCTTGCATCATTGCTGTCACACGACAATACGCGAAATCGCCTCTAACGCGAAGTTCGAGCTCAGCCGTCCGTTTCTCATTTGGCATGCCGCTCCCTTCTCAGGACGCAATAGGTGTGTTATGCCAGGCGAGGAACTGCCAACCTTCGGACCCCTCCACCCAAACACACGTATATCGACTTCGAAGCAGAAATTCTTTTTCTCTAGCAACGACTTTTATTTCAGCAGTTCCATTTACAAGGGCCAAACCGTCGAAGGTTTGAATCTCAACATCAGTATTGTCTACCTCCCGATAGTCGAAGACCCCCTTTTCGAGAGCTTGCATGTAGGACTCCTTCGAGTCCACTGCGGCCGTTGAGTGTGTGTATCTCAAATTGGGATGAAGCAAAACATTCAACGTAGACAAATCAACATCTATCATCGCTTGCCACCGGCGGTTCTCTAGCTCTTGAATAACTTCGGTCATGACAAGAAACTAGCTATTTTTCTGAAGTCCGGTGATACGGAGCTAAATCAAGTCCCTCTTGAACGGTTGAGCTAGCGCACAATCACGTCAAGTTGGTTTGGTAGCGACGACATACTCAATCTGCACCTGGGTCCTCACGCCGATCCCCGGTTCCTCCAATTGAGAAAGTTCCTCTCTGATAGAGCTTTCCACTTCCTCCGCGCCGCGTTCTTGGATGGCCATCCAAGCTGGGCCTGCAGACATCCAAGCTCTTATCTCATGTTCGATATCTGCCCCCTCCAGGTCGAACTGGACCGCTTGACGGTCGCGCGGAACTAAGCCTGCGTTCTCGCACATTTCTTCTGCACGGCCTTCAAGGCCGATCTCGCCCAATTGTTGCGACCACTCAATTTCATGCTCAGAGATACGTCGTATCGCATGAAAGGCCTTCCCAATCTGGCTACTTTCACGGCCCGCCGAAAAGAAACTTAATCCGAGGCAGCCACCTGGTTTCAGAACTCGGGCTGCCTCAACTACGGCCTCTTGGTTGGGTCCCCAAATACCACGGCAACTTGTCGCTACGTCAAAAGTTTCATTGGACCAGGGCAAAGCATTCATATCGCCATGACGAATATCCGCTCCGGGGGTACGGCGTTTAGCAAGGGTCAGCAGGCGCCCAGAAGCATCTAATCCATGTGCCTGCGCTCCTCGTCTTGCCGCCATGTTGATCATGAAGCCGGACCCACAGGCAATGTCTAAATAGTTGGTTCCTTGCCCAACTTCAGTCGCCCGCAGCACAGCGTCAAATTCTGGCCACCACCGTGGCTCCATAATGGACGCCCAGACGTGCGCCTGATCTCCCCAACCTTTGTCAACTTCTTCCCAACTCATTAGCTTCACCCAACTTCAAGAATCGTGCTCTGACAGACCCCGAGCATTTGTGTTGAACTCTAGGAGAGCAAACGGGAAGATCATGGCTACTTTTAACAATCCACCTGAATTGGCATCTACCTACATCGACCCCACCGAAATGCCCTGGACCGCATCTGAGTTCCCTGGCATTGAACACAAAGTGTTGTGGGCGGACCCGGATACAGGCCGATCTACGATTCTATTCAAATTGGCTCCCGGCGCGATAGTGCCATCACATGAGCACACAGATATTGAACAGACTTGGGTTATCTCTGGTTCATTCGAAGACAATGAAGGCAAGGCCCTGCCAGGCCACTACATATGGCGTCCCGCAGGTAACCGCCATGAGGCAAGGAGTGTCGACGGCGCTGTGATCTTGGGTTTCTTCCTAAAGCCAAATAAGTTTGATCAAGGTTCAAAGTTCTACACCGAGGGATAACAGGATTAGCCACCTATCCAGCCACCATCAACACGCAATTCAGACCCAGTCGTGAAACTTGAATCGTCTGACGCGAGAAACAAGGCGGCCTCAGCTACTTCTTCAGGCCTACCGAAGCGTCCCAATGGATGCCTAGACAAAGATCTTTCGATATACGGGGCAGGATCTTCGAAACGGGCGAAGGACCGCTCAAGCAGAGGCGTCTCAGTCGCGCCCGGGAGGATGCAGTTGACGCGGATACCCTGCGCCGCATGATCATTCGCAGCCGTCCGGCAAAGGCTTATGATCGCTCCCTTTGAAGAGACGTAGGCGGCGTTAGATATGCCGCCGGATACTGCAAGCTGAGAAGCTACGGCAACTATAGAACCGCCTCTACCTATCATCTGAGGCATGACTGCTCTCATCCACAGGTAGGTCCCTTTAACATTCACTGCAAAAACCCGGTCCCATTCCTCAGGCTCCGTGTCTGACACTGATTTGCCGACGGAAATTCCTGCCGCTGTCACAAGGGCGTCAACTGGGCCGAACTCTTGGGCAACTGTCTCCGATATTTCATTGGCTGCTGCGTGATCAGAGACATCAGCTTGAAACCAGCGACAACTAGCTCCGCACTGTTCAACCAACTCAGCTGTTTCTGCCGCGCCGTTCGCGTCGATGTCGACAATCGCAACCGTTGCCTCTTCTTCCGCAAAGCGGATAGCTATCGATCTGCCAATCCCTGAACCTCCACCTGTTACAACTGCAGTTCGTCCCGTAAGTCTCTTCATACATAGATCGTATGCTCTGTGTGTAGCGGGAGTCTTTAGAGGGTTGCGTAACGCTACGATGCCCCGAAATATGCACGACACCGCGTCACAAAATTGCACGGAGACACAGCATGAATCTCGAGAACCTTCCCGAACCTCCCAAGCATCTGTCTACGCAGGAGTTCCGTGACCATGGTCATGCGCTAATCGATTGGATCGCTGATTATTGGGAGAGGGTTGAAGAGCTGCCTGTAGCAGCGCAGGTAACTCCTGGGACAATCCGCGATCAATTGCCGACCAACGCCCCAGAACTCGGTGAACCATTTGAAAATTTAATCGAAGATCTTGACTCGATCGTCATGCCAGGTGTCACCCACTGGCAACACCCTTCCTGGTTCGCCTTTTTCCCAGCCAATGCTTCGCCGCCGTCTGTTCTAGCAGAGTTGGTTTCTGCCGGGTTAGGGGTCCAGGGGATGCTTTGGTCGACATCGCCTGCTGCTACCGAAATCGAGAGTCACGTCCTCGACTGGCTGGTCGATCTATTGGGTCTTCCTCCATCCTGGAAAACCACAGACCAGGGAGGTGGCGTCCTGCAAATGAGTGCTTCAGACTCAACCCACACGGCACTCGTTGTGGCGCGGCACCAAGCAGCCCAACGGGACATCGACCCAAGTTCAATGGTCGCTTATGCATCAACACAAACTCATAGTTCAATTCAAAAAGGTGCCTCGGTAGCTGGTTACGGACACATAAGACTTATCGATGTCACCGAGGAACAAGCAATGCGTCCTGATGTCTTGCGCGCTGCGATCGAACAGGATCGAGCCAATGGACTTACCCCTGTCTTCGTTGCGGCAACAGTTGGCACCACTGGCACTACGGGCGTTGACCCAATTCAGGCAGTCGGGGAAATCTGTCGAGAGCAGGGCCTATGGCTTCACATCGATGCCGCTTACGCCGGCAACGCAATGATTTGCCCCGAGTTCAGGTTCCACCAAGATGGTCTTGATCTTGCCGACAGCTATACCTTCAACCCGCACAAATGGATGATGGTGAACTTCGACTGCTCAGTGTTTTACGTAGCAAACCGCGCACCACTCATCGATTGCTTGAGCATTTTGCCGCCTTACTTGAAAAACGAGGCGAGCGAGTCCGGTGCCGTGATCGACTACCGAGACTGGCATGTTCCACTCGGGCGCAGGTTTCGGGCTCTTAAACTCTGGTGGGTGATCCGGAGTTACGGAGCTGAAGGGCTGCGGTCCATGATCCGGTATCACGTGGCGCTGACCCAAGAGTTAGCTAACCGTTTGGGTAACGACCCGCGATTCGAAATAGTCGCCCCGCACCCGTTTGCGCTTGTCTGTTTTAGGTGCACCGAAGGTGATGCAGCGACGGCCCGGTTGATAGATGCGGTAAACGCTAGAGGCAGTGTCGCATGGACCGGGTCCGAGTTAGATGGGCGCCCGATGATCCGAGTATCCATAGGCCAACGCGCCACCGAAGGCCGCCACGTTGAGGCTCTGTGGGATCTCATAGATGAGCTTGCTTAAGCTGTTCGGAGATTCACCTAGATAGCGAAGCCACCTGTTTTGGTTTCGAGGTACTCACCAATACCTTCGTGACCACCTTCGCGCCCGACACCAGAATCTCCCATGCCACCGAAGGGCACTGAAGCTGAGGTCGGGTTCACATCGTTAATTCCGATAATTCCAAACCTGAGGCTTTCGAACGCCCGCATCGCTACCGCTATATCGCGTGTGTAAACGTAAGCTGCCAAACCATAGTTAGTGTCATTAGCCAGATCGATTACCTCTTCAGCATCGTCGTAGCCAATTACCGGTGCCACCGGCCCAAAGGTCTCTTCCCTGTAGATGGTCATCTCAGGCCCGATATCGGTCAAGACCGTCGGAGCAAAAAAGTGTCCATCTGCGTGGTCACCTTCGGTCAGACGCACACCCCCAACGGGTACGCCAGCTCCTTTCTCTCGAGCATCCTCTACCTGTGCCTCTACCTTTGATACTGCTGCATCGTTAACTAGAGGACCAACACCGACCCCCTCTTCCATGCCGTTGCCAGTTTGTAATTTTTCGACTCGGGCACACAGCGTTTCTTCGAAAGCAGGTCGTAAAACATTTGGTACGTAGAGTCGATTGGGACTGATGCACGCTTGTCCGGCGTTCAGAAACTTCAGAGCGGCGGCACCTTTAGCTGCGTGAACAGGGTCAGCATCGGGGAAGACTATAAATGGAGCATGGCCGCCCAACTCCACGGAGATTCGTTGAAGATTGGCAGCTGACTTAGCTGCGAGGGTTCGGCCGACCGCTGTACTACCGGTGAAAGTCAGTTTCGCTACCCTCGGGTCTCCCGTGAAAATGTCACCAATCGGCACTGGGTCAAGAGCGGTAACCAAATTGATGACACCATCCGGAAACCCCGCGTCTATAAAGACCTCATAGGTTGCTTTTGCGCAAAGAGGCGTTGCCTCGGCAGGTTTTAGGACCAACGTGCATCCAGCCGCCAGGGCTGGCCCCATCTTCCGCGTGAGCATTGAAATCGGGTAATTCCATGGGGTAACCGCCGCCACAACTCCAACAGGTGCCTTTACAGAAAGGAACCTTTGATCTGGTCGTTGCGAAGGCAGCCATTCGCCCGTGATCCGTTTCGCTTCTTCGGCAAACCAAATCAAAAAATCTGCCGCATACTTCACTTCAGCTCGAGAGGCCTTCAGTGGTTTGCCCTGCTCTGCAGTCATGAGCTGAGCTAACTGTTCACTGCGCTCAGTCATCAACTCCCACGCTCTGTAGAGAAGCCGAGACCTTTCGTAAGCTGTGGTGCTCGACCATGATGGGAAAGTTGCACTTGCCGCATCTATCGCGGCCAAAGCGTCTGTTGCGTCGCCATCCGGGACCGTTCCAAGCACGTCCCCCGTTGCCGGATTGGTGACATCAAAAGTCTTGCCAGAATTGGACTCAACCCATGCTCCGTTAATAAACATCTTGACCTCCGCTGCTTTCGATCATTCCAGTCCTACTTCCCCCACCCACCACGAGGCGCTACTTCGGTCCGATTGCTTCTATGAAACGATCGTTTTCTTCGGGTTTGCCGATCGTAACTCTCAAGCCTTCATTCTCAAACGGACGAGTAACTATGCCCTTGCTTTCCAGTCGCTGAAACAGTGGCCCAGCCTGTCCCTCGACTGGAAGCCATAGGAAATTCGCCTGACTCGGAGTCACAGGCCACCCCAACTCTAAAAGTTTTGCCGTCACACGATCTCGTTCACCGATTACTTCGGCTACGCGATCTCCTAATTCTTTTTCTGCGTCTGGTTCAAGAGACGCCAACACAGCTGCTTGAGCGACGCCGTTCACCAAAAATGGAAGTGCCACCTTGTCGATCGACCCGATGACTTCTGAATGACCGAGCGCGTAGCCGACTCGGAGATTTGCAAGGCCATATGCCTTGGAGAAAGTCCGGAAAACAATGGCATTGTCGTGATGAGGAAGAATTTCCGCCACTGGGTCTTTCACCGAATCGTCAGTCACGAACTCTAGGTATGCCTCATCGATTATGACGACGACATCATCACTCACTGAATCCAACAAGTTGTTGAGGTCTCGCGTTGCGCAAACCGTTCCGGTTGGATTATTTGGAGTTGACAAGATCACAAGCTTTGTCCGCGCAGTTACTGCCGCGGCAACAGCATCTAGGTCGAAAGCTTGTTCTCTCAACGGAACCATGATCGGGTTTGCTTCAGCAATCGCGCTAAAAACCGGGTGGACCTCAAAAGATCGCCACGGGTAGACCACTTCATCACCAGACCCGACGTAGGCCGTAAAGGCTTGCTGCAGCAGACCAACAGACCCACAACCAATAGTCACCTGATCTGGAGCGATTCCTTGCTTTTCTGATATCGCAACGCGCAAAGCCTCCCCTCGATGATCGGGATAGCGATTCAAAAGCTCTGCACCATCAGCAACTGCCTTCAGGACCGATGGGAGCGGACCGTATGAACTTTCGTTAGAGGCCAGCTTTATAGCTTCGGCTAGTTGATGATCGGCTGCTGCCTGCGCTGCCGATTTTCCGGGTTTGTACTGCGGCAGGTTCTCTACTACCGCGCGAGGTTTTCCGCTCACCAGCGCTCCTTCCAAATGGCTCCGTAGCAGCCTATGCGTTTATTCAGTTAAGGCTTCAAGAAGTGACATATGAGCTTGTGCGCCTCCCGCTGGATTTAAAGGAATAACGACTATCTCTGTGGCACCAGCGTCCCGGTGCTCGTCCAGCCGATAGGCAATCTGCTGAGAGTCACCCCAAGCGACCAACCCATCGATCAACGCGTCACTTCCGCCATCCATGAAATCAGCGTCAGCGAAGCCCAACTTGCGCCAGGCTCGGTGGTAATAGTCCAAACCCAGGTAAAAAGTGAGAGCTTTACGGGCTAACTTTCGAGCCTCATGCGGATCGTCAACCAATAAGCACATTTGAGTGACATTTAGAGCTACGCCGCTGCCAACATGTTTTCTAGTTCTTTCAGTATGAGCGGGCGTCTGCAAGAAGGTGCTTACTCCATCTACCAGTCCGCCTAAAACTTCCAACATTTTCGGTCCGTGTGCGGCGACGTGGATTTCTAATTTGTGGTGCACCGGAATTGAAAGTTTTGCGCCACGTACAGCATTGACATATTCCCTCAACTTTTCGACCGGAGGTTCCCAATCATGCCCGCGAGCTTCAGCCAATCCAGCGTTCGAGACACCTAGACCCAAAACAAACCTTCCCGAGGAGAACTCCGACAAGGTAAGAGCTCCTGCTGCGGCAGCAGTGGCGTCTCGGGCGTAGATATTCGCTATACCACTGCCCACGCGAAGGGTTGTTGTCGACGACAACACATGACCTGCGGTAACAAACGGCTCTCTACCAAATAATTCGGGCACCCATAAAGTCTCAACGCCTATCGACTCAAGCTGTCTTCCAAATTCTCTGAGCGCGTCACCCGACATCCTGTCGGTATTAAACATGACCCCTATTGGGGATTCTCCATTACTCACTGAAGTACCTGCTTTGCCTTGAAAGGCTCACTTGTGCACTACCGAGAGTATCCGCAGGCTGCTAGAAAGTACGGAAGTCCAAGGCTTCAATGGATGCACAAAACCACAGTCGCGCAGACAGCAACGGAGCCAATATTTCTCATAATTTCAGGCGATCAGGGAGCAAATATGTTCAACCGGCCCATAGAACCTGCTTGGTTTATAGCTGTTGGGGTCGCGATTTCTTGGCTCGGCATCCTGATCAAGAGCATTCCAGTGATCTTCACCGGCTTCGGAATGTTTATCGGATTCGCTCTTTCGACCGTATTAAACGTTCTCAACGAAACTCGATTCGGACCACCTCAGACCTGGGGTGAGGACGAGGATTTGCCCGAACAGTAACCATCAAGTCGAATTAAGTTGGGTCTCTATTGAGTCCAGATGAAGAGCTCAGCCAACTAGGTTCTTCTCATGTCAAGTCCCAGATTCCTGATCACCGATTCAACTAAGGGAGACCGATAATGCGTTTCGGAGCTTTTTTAGCGCCCCACCATCCCATCGGTGAAAATCCAATGCTCCAATTTCGGCGCGATTTGGACCTTGTAGAGCAACTAGACCGGCTTGGCTATAGCGAATTTTGGTGTGGAGAACACCACAGCTCCGGATGGGAAATGATCGCGAGCCCTGAGATGTTTTTGGCTGCCGCTGGGGAACGCACCTCGCGAATAAAACTCGGCACGGGAGTTATCTCTCTTCCATATCACCACCCGTTCAACGTGGCTCAAAGAATCGTTCAGCTAGACCACATGACCGCGGGAAGGGTTATTTTCGGAACTGGCCCGGGAGCGCTTCCGTCTGATGCCCACACGTTCGATATCGATCCCATGCTTCTCCGCGACCGCCAGGACGAAGCTCTCGGCGTCATACTTCGCCTCCTGCGCGGTGAGCCCCGTTTCTCTTACGAAACCGATTGGTTCACGATGAGAGACGCCCAGCTACAATTACTGCCTGTTCAGGACCAAATCCCAGCTGCGACAGCTTCAATGGTTTCTCCATCAGGAATGACGTTGGCAGGTAAATACGGGATCGGAGTTTTGTCTATTGGTTCGATGGCCTCAGAGGGAATCACAGCGCTAGCGACTCAATGGGACTTCGCGGAAGACGCTGCGCTGGAGTCAGGAGCTACGGTTGATAGGTCGGATTGGCGAGTACTCCTCAACTGGCACATCGCAGAGACTCGCGAACTAGCACGTGATCAAGCCCGGCAAGGGCTTCAACGTTGGCATAACGAATATATTGTGGGTACGTTGCAACGCCCAGGAACGGTCGCATACGACGACCCTGACGAAGCCCTAGACGCAATTTGCGGTGGCGCATCTAAGGGCATCGCTCAGTCAGCAGTGGTGGGCACGCCCGATGACCTCGTTGAGTTCATTCGCAAAATGTCAGATCTGACAGGTGGCTTCGGAACCGCTATCGGCTTCGTTCATGACTGGGCCACGCCTCGAGACACCTCTAACAGCTGGGACCTAGTGGCGCGCTATGTCATCCCTGAACTAAATGGCTACACACAGAATTTGAAGGAATCTCAAAAGTTTGTCTCGACTAAGCGAGATTCCTTCAACCGAGCCGGTGAAGCGATCCTTGACAAGATCCTTTCAAACGAAAAAGCTGCAGAGGCCATGAAAGTGACAGCTAGACAAAGCGATCACAACGCCGCTGAAAATTAGCAATTCTCTAAGAGAACTCCAGGAAGC
Organism: Acidimicrobiaceae bacterium; assembly: GCA_002722565.1. GTDB lineage: Bacteria > Actinomycetota > Acidimicrobiia > Acidimicrobiales > Poriferisodalaceae > MedAcidi-G3. The sequence goes on along the minus strand of PBMG01000001.1, from coordinate 95,748 downwards.
AAACTCATCCTCGAATGCGCCACCTTCAGCGGAGGGATCAGATTCATCTCGACCTAAGGGCGATACTTTCACTGTTTCGTGGCACACTTGATCTTTCGTGCCCGATTACTCCCCCAAAAGTCGATGACCGTGACTATCGATGAATCATTGACCTCGCGAGACGACTTGCGCAATGTCGCAATAATCGCTCATGTCGACCATGGGAAGACCACCCTGGTCGATGCCATGCTCTGGCAATCAGGAGCTTTTCGAGACAACGAAGAAGTACAAGAACGCGTGCTTGATTCGATGGACCTGGAACGCGAAAAAGGCATAACGATTTTGGCCAAAAATACGGCCGTTCACTGGCGTGGCCAATCAGGCCAAGACGTCAAAATAAATATCATCGACACTCCCGGCCATGCTGACTTTGGTGGTGAGGTTGAACGCGCCCTTACGATGGTCGACGGCGTGGTGTTACTTGTCGATGCTTCTGAGGGACCGTTGCCTCAAACCCGATTCGTCTTGCGTAAAGCCCTCGCTCTCGATCTTCCAGTAGTGCTGGTTATCAACAAAATAGACCGACCCGATGAACGAATCTCAGAGGTTATAGACGAAACTTACGAGCTATTCCTTGACCTCGATGCCAAGGACCACCAAATCGACTTTCCGATTGTCTACACCGATGCTCGAAAGGGAACTGCAACTACTGAACTTGCATCCCCGGGATCCGACTTAGCTCCTCTGTTCGAAGTCTTAGTAGGTGTCGTCCCAGCACCTACTCACAATCCGGAGCATCCGCTCCAAGCATGGGTCACTAACTTAGACGCGAATCCGTATGTGGGCCGGTTGGCTCTTTGCAGGGTTCTGCATGGCACCCTAAGCAAAGGGCAGGCCATCGCCTGGTGCAGGTTCGATGGCACGATCGAAACAACTCGAATCGTAGAGTTATACACAACCGAGGGTCTCGCCCGCGTAGACGTCGATGAAGTGGGACCTGGTGAAATTGCTGCTGTTGCGGGCATCCCTGAAATAACGATCGGTGAAACCCTTAGCGACCCATCTTCACCTGTTCCGCTTCCGGTTATTACCGTCGATGAACCCAGTCTTTCGATGACAATTGGTATCAACACCTCACCGTTAGCTGGCTCCGAAGGCAAGAAGATGACAGCTCGCCTTATCAAGAACCGCCTGGAGGCGGAGCTGATAGGAAACGTCTCACTTCGACTATTAGACACGGACCGCCCAGATGCTTGGGAAATTCAAGGGAGAGGTGAACTTCAGTTAGCAGTTCTCGTCGAGATCATGCGTCGTGAAGGCTTCGAACTAACGGTAGGCAAGCCTCGGGTCCTCACAAAAAGTATCGATGGCGCGCTCCACGAACCAGCCGAACGGGCGACAATCGATATACCAGAGGACCATGTCGGGGCAGTCACCCAGCTACTAGGTGAGCGTCGAGGCCGGCTTGAAGAAATAATGAACCATGGAACTGGATGGGTACGTCTCGATTACCTGATCCCCGCTCGTGGTCTCATCGGATTTCGAACTGAGTTTCTGACTGAAACCCGCGGTACCGGTCTTCTACACCATGTCTTCGATAGCTACATTCCTTGGACCGGTGACCTCCGTTCGCGGCACACCGGGTCGATCGTCGCGGACCGCACAGGCCAGGTAAGCGGCTACGCAGCTTCAACTATCCAAGAAAGAGGGACTCTATTCGTAGGTCCTAGTACGTCGGTTTACGAAGGCATGGTTATTGGGGAAAATCCCCGCCCCGATGACCTTGATGTCAACATCTGTAAGGAAAAGAAACAGACGAATATCAGAGCCGCTGCCGCTGACGACGCTGTGCGTCTCAGCCCTCCACGAACTCTGTCTCTGGAGCACGCTTTGGAATTCATAGCGGACGACGAATGCGTTGAAGTAACCCCAGAGAGCATCCGTATAAGGAAAGTGGAGTTGAATTCTGGAGTGCGCCTCCGAGCCAAAAAGCGTGCTCAGACTTAAGAGAGCCACTCAGCAGCGATAAATTGGCGCAATGGAGATAAACCCGTACCAGATATCAGTCCCTGATGAAGTCCTCAGCGACCTCCGAGACCGTCTATCTAGAGCACGGTGGCCCGAAAAAGAACTCGTTGAAGATTGGTCTCAAGGAATACCACTGAGCTACGTCCAAGAAATGTGTGAGTACTGGCTGACAACCTATGACTGGCGCCAGCGAGAATCTGCCTTGAACAGGTTCGATCAGTTCACAGCTTCGATAGCAGGTTGCGACATCCATTTCATCCATCAACGATCGCCGCACACCGAGGCAACTCCTTTAATTCTGTCTCATGGTTGGCCAGGGTCCATCGTAGAGTTTCACAAAGTCATTGAACCCCTCACCAATCCAACAGAGCACGGCGGCAAGGCCGACGATGCTTTTCACGTTGTTTGTCCATCGCTGCCGGGCTATGGCTTCAGCGGTAAGCCACCCGAAGCTGGCTGGGGTGTCGAAAAGATTGCAGACGTCTTCACCGAACTTATGGTCGGGCTGGAATATCAGACTTTTGGTGCCCAGGGCGGCGACTGGGGCTCCGCCATCACGACCGCTATCGGTGGACGCCACCCAGATAACTGTCTAGGCATTCATCTCAACATGGTGATGCGGGGAAACCGACCAAAAGACAGAGAACCAACCGAGGAAGAAAAAGCTGCGTTGGAGGCAGCCGCCTACTACAGAGATTGGGACTCTGGTTACTCCACCCAACAGGGCACACGGCCTCAAACGCTGGGTTACGGCCTCACTGACTCACCTGTTGGGCAGTTGGCGTGGATTCTTGAGAAGTTCTGGGCCTGGACAGATAACCAAGGTCACCCCGAAGACGCCCTTTCTCGAGAGGAGATGCTCGACAACGTCATGCTTTATTGGGTCACGAAGTCGGCGACTTCTTCGGCACGTCTGTATTGGGAAAGTTTTCGCTCATTGCGACCGACTCAAGTGAATGTTCCAACAGGAGTCGCTTCGTTTCCTCGCGAAATTATTCCCCCAGTCAGGTCTTGGAGCGAAGGGACTTACACCGATATTAGGCAGTGGACCAAGATGCCCAAGGGAGGGCATTTTGCCGCGTTCGAACAACCCGAATTATTTGTCGAGGATGTCCGCTCATTTTTTGCAAAGATTCGTTGAGGACCGAAATGCTTCGTGGATTGAACATGGATCGCCAGCTCTTGATTTCGAGCTTGATCGAATACGCAGGTCGCAATCACTCCAACACTGAAGTTGTGGCGACCGACTCTACTGGCCAGGTCCATAGAACTGATTGGGCAGAAGTTCATCAACGATCACAACGAGTCTCGGGTGCACTACGAGCAGCTGGAATCGACCAAGGTGACAGAGTCGGCACTATCGGATGGAACGATCACCGCCATTTAGAGGCCTACTACGGGATAACAGGTATTGGTTCGGTCTTACACACTGTGAACCCTCGCCTACGCGAGCAACAAATCGCTTGGATCATCAATCACGCAGAAGACAAAATAGTTTTTCTTGACCCTGACTTTCTCTCAGTAGCAGAGGAAATCGCTCAAGAAACTCCTTCAGTCCGTGCTTGGGTAATCCTGGCTGACGAGGTGCCCGAAACTTCTCTAGAAAATGTGGTCGCCTACGAAAAGTGGATTGCAGAAACTCCTCCAATTGAGGAGTGGCCTATCTTGGACGAGTGGAGCGCCGCCACTCTGTGTTACACCTCAGGAACCACCGGTAACCCCAAAGGGGTTATGCAGAGCCACCGGTCCATAGTTCTGCAGACATGGGCAACCTGCACGGGTGACGGCCACGACGTCAACTCAAGTCAGTCGATATTGCTGGCTGTCCCAATGTTCCATGTCAACGGCTGGGCGATTCCCTTCGCTGCGGCGATGGCGGGAGCAAAACTGGTTTTGCCTGGACCTGACATGTCTCCTGAGTCAATCGTTCGACAGATACAGGAAGAGAATGTGACATTCTCTGCTGGGGTTCCAACCATCTGGCTCTCAGTCGTTCAACATTTACAGGAAACCGGAGCTGATGTGCCCTCCCTCAACCGTCTCGCTGTAGGCGGGTCAGCTGCACCACGCTCGTTGATGGACACGTTGGAAGACGATTATGAGGTTTTTGTGTCCCACGTTTGGGGAATGACCGAGATGACCCAAGGTTCGGCCGGCAGATTCACACACAAGGTCTCGCGTCTGGATCGTGAAGAGAAAAGGCGTCGCCAGGCTATGGCAGGTCGAGAGCTCTACGGGGTCGAACTTCGCCTCATTGACGGCGACGGAAACGACGTTGAACGTGATGGAGTCACTCCAGGGGAATTGCTTGCTCGCGGACCATGGGTCGCAGGCTCATACTTCGGATTAGAAGATGATTCCACCCACATCTCTGGACCCGACGGAGTTTGGTTGAGGACAGGAGACGTGGCGACGATGGACAGCGAGGGTTACATATCAATCGTTGACCGCGCAAAAGACGTAATTAAAAGCGGCGGCGAATGGATCAGCTCCATCGAACTCGAAAATGCTGCCGTTGGTGCACCAGGAGTGGCGGAAGCTGCCGCCGTTGGTTTACCTCACGATCGTTGGGGAGAACGTCCACTTCTCGTTGTCGTTTTGGATCAAGGCAAAGACCTGAACTCCAATGAAATTCTTGAATCTATAAAGCCGCATGTGGCGTCGTGGTGGTTACCCAACGACGTGGTAGCAATCGACGAGATTCCACACACCGGAACCGGAAAGATTGACAAGAAAGTACTGAGGGAACGATTTGCGGACTTCAGCTGGCCCGATTGACACTTACCGGAAGTCCGCCAGCCTTTCTCCTGTATCGGTAAACGAGTAGTCGGACTCGGCCTCATAGACGAGGCCTTGGTCAGCGCTAAGACGTTCAGTTGCCGCGTATAAATCCTTGTACGCGACAAAAGATTCACTCGAGTTTGCCGCCATCTTCTCAATGGTTGAGGTAACCAAGTTGTCTAGCTCTTCAAGGGGTCCGCCCAGCGCAGCCAGTCCCCACATTCGTGCTTCAACGCCATCAAAGGTCCGCGCTGAGAATGACAGTTCTTTAGCCCGGGCCATACCCACGAGTGCTGGCAAACGTTGGCTCAGGCCCCATGTTGGGCGAAGACCGAATTTCGCATGAGTGTCACCTAGACGTGCTTCGTCTGCAACGACGATTAGGTCACAAGACATAGCGATCTCTAGCGCACCGGTAAAGCAAAACCCGTTGACTTTGGCGATAGTTACTTTAGGCATTGAGGAAAGTCGCCCTGTTAATGCCCGTGCAGGCAAATCCAGAATGTCCCCAACCTTGCCGTTAAGGAGCTCTCGTTCTCCTAAGGCCTTCAAATCGACTCCTCCGCTAAAGGCTCGTCCTTCACCGGTCAACACGACGAATCGAATTTCCTGGTCTTCTTCGACTTTCAGAACGGCATCATTCAGCTCCTCAAGCATTGTCGGAGTGATGGCGTTAAGAGCGTCGGGGCGATTCATTGTCACGGTTGCTGTATGACCAGATTTCGTTAAAACTATTTCGCTGTATTCAGACACTCTGCATCATGTTCCTTCTAGAAGTCCTGGCTTATATTGCCACTCATTTTTAGCGTCACCAATTCTGTCGATCGATGTTCTAGACTGTTTAATTGGCCGTGGCGCTATATGCCGACCCCCCAGTTGGCTCATCCTTAGCGGTTACGAACTCGGCCTTTTCTTGATTTAGTTTCGCTTTAGTCGGCCAAGAGGAGAAACCATGGCAGGAAGCCGCACAACTTTCGAAAAACTCCAGCGAGATAGAGCCAAAAAGGCAAAGGCGGATGCTAAGCGAGCAAAACGAATGGGCAAAATGCCCGACAGTGGTCCTTTGGTATATGACGAAGCCGAACCGCTGGTAGACGACGATGCTGCTCAGCTAGACGGCAATCTCGAGCAGGAAATCTCAGCAGCTGACCTTCTTCGCCTCGTAGAAGAGTTACAAGCCAAGTTCGATAGAGAAGAAATCGACTTCGACGAGTACGAAGAACGCAAAATTGAGCTTCTGGCGCGTTTACCTATGGAGTGACCGGACAGCTAAATTTTTCGGTGAGCCGACACTGCATATTTGCCGCCGGTAAATGGGTCCTTTTGCCATGTGCTCCACCTTCCAGCAGACAAAAGTCCTAGGCGTTGCATCGTTTCGTCATATTCGTCAAGGTGAATGCCGTCGGTGTCGAGTGTGAATCCGGATACAAAAAGTCCACCCTCGCAAAGGTGTTGGGTGATCTGTTCAACAACCCGTTCTTCAGACCCGGGAAGAACGAAAATCATGACATTTCCAGCCAAAACAGCCACGTCAAAACGTCTCTCAAGAGTGAACTTTTGAAGGTCAGCTTCGACCCATTCGAGAGTCGGTGCCTTCCGACGAGCGGCCTGCAACATCTCGGGGTCTAGGTCCACACCAACTGAGTCGATACCTCGTCGTACAAGCTCGATCGCTACTCGACCGGTACCGCAACCAGCGTCAAGTACGGAAGAGGGGTTCAATTGCGAGATGAAGTCAGCTTCACCATGAACGTTCTCACCAGAGCTTGCTAGCTGCTCCCAACGCGCATCGTAGCTTGAACCCCTTGGAATATTTTTTTGATCACTCCATTTGCTTTGGGACAAGGAAAAACCTATTTATCTTGCCAATTAGGGTCACGCTTTTCGGCGAAGGCTGTCGCTCCCTCGAAGGCATCTTCCGAGGCAAAGACTTCCTCTAAGGCCGGTCTTTGGAAAGACCAGAATGCTTCTTCAGAAACGCCAAGGACGTCTTTAATCAGCTGTTTCGAGGCCCTTACTCCCATTGGAGCGTTTTTTGAGATTCTTTCCGCTAGTTCAAGAGCAGCAGCCAAGGTCTCGCCTTTAGGTACTACCCGATTCACCATCCCATGCTGGTGCGCTACTTCGGCAGAAATTGGATCGGCGGTGAGTGCCATCTCCATAGCCAGGCTGTACGGCAGTTGACGCGGCAAGCGCAGTAATGCCCCAGCACCAGCGAATAGTCCAACCCCAGCTTCTGGGATACCTAGTTTCGCGCCTTCGGAAGCAACTATTAAGTCGCACGAAAGAGCAACTTCGAGACCTCCTGCCAAGGCAAAGCCTTCAACAGCAGCAATTAGGGGCTTCGCGCAACTCTTTTCAGTAATACCTGCAAACCCGCGCTCACCAACATTTGGCATGGCGTCAATGCCGCCATCAGCGAACTGCTTTAGATCCATTCCAGCACTGAAGCCTCGGCCAGCTCCTGTCAACACACCAACCCGGATATCTGTGTCGCTGTCCATAGCCTCCAACGCCTCTCCCAGGGCGCTCGCTAACGCGGTGTTAAACGCATTCATGTCCTCGGGACGGTTCAAAGTTAGAACCTGAATATGGCCACGCTTTTCTGTTATCACGAGTTCTTCAGACACGACATCTCCTCTTCAGTTAGCTATAACCGTTGACGCTACAACCCAATGGGGGTTGACATCACTTTGCTTAATCTTTAAGCAAAGAAAAGCGCCTCAAATCGAGGAGTACTCTAAAGAGACCCCAGGGAGGCAACGTGAGTGCTATCGGTGACCTACTAACCCATCTAGAGGGAGCCGATCCCGATAGCGCTCCATTTTTTGTCCGCCAGTTACTTCAGGAAGAAGACCTGATGGACCTACAAGGCACGGACGCTCTACGTGCGGCTCGAGCTTTAACCATCTTTGCGGGACCTCAACAATTGCCGATAGCTGGCGAACTTGCTGGGCGAGCTCACCAAGCCGGTGTCCCTGGCTCCGGATCTTTGTTCGCCGAGTGTGCCGACAAAGTCTCTCTCATGAGTGGGCGCCCCCAACGATTTGGAACAGTCATCCTAGAACATCAAGGTGATTTGGTGATGGCCCCGCTCGATGGTGTCGCTGACGACGAAACCCGCCGCTCATTCGGCTTACCGTCTCTGACGGAGATGAGAATGAACGTTGACCAGCAAAATAAGTCATTAGCTAAAAGTCGGTACGAGGAACAAAATCTGCCTCAGGGACAGAAATTTTGTCGAATCTGGTCAGATCCGAGTCCTGGAGAGATTCGCCAGGGCCTAGCGCAGTTCCCTGACGGCGCGTGGTCGGATGGCAACGATCTCACTCTCGCGTGCCGGTCAGAGGCATCTGGCCTTATTCCGGGGCCAGTATTCGAGCTTCCGATGTGGAACGTCGAAGAAGACGATGGCACTATGTCCGATCTTTGGTGCGTTCAAATCCGTGTCGATCGACTCGACGAGGCCGTTTTCGGGTATGGATTTTGGCCTCTGGATCTCAACGGTATGCCTATTGGAGGAAGGGGTCCGGTGAACAACCGTTACCGAGGAAAGCTCGCTCCCGAAGAACTTCCAAGTCACGAGGACGACGCTTTAGAAGGCTCGCTATCCACACACGAGTTCACGAGCGTGGCCTTACGTGAGAATCGACGAGTGAAGGTTTATCTACCCCCTGGCCACGACCAACATTCAGAACTTCCCGTCGTCTATGCAACAGATGGAAACATGATCGAGCCATACATTCGTCGCATCGATGCTGCCATCACGACTGGGGTTATTGGCCCGCTAGTGATTGTTGCTCCCCACGCGGCGCCAATGGATCACAGAGGCAACGAGCGCGCACTCGAGTATTTACCGGGGTTCGACGATCAACGTTTCGACCGTCATCAACGATTTTTCGTTGACGAAATCTCAGAATGGGCCGAAAATGAGTTCTCCGCATCCAGCAACAGAGAGTTTCGGGCCATTTTCGGTTGTTCTGATGGTGGCGGTCACGCATTGGCAACGGGATCAATGCACAGTCATCGGTACGGCCACTGCATCGCCTACTCGACCGGCATGCCGCCCAGCGAACAGATGAAATGGGATCCAGAGGGAGCTCCGTTCGTCCATCTTTGTGCCGGAACTTTAGAACAAGGTTTCCACCAGGCAACCGAGGCTTGGGCTGCTTGGCTTCATTTCCACTCATCCCCTCACCACTTCACCGAACGGGTATGTGGCCACGATCTCATCCAATGGATAGAAGAGTTACCCCGAAGTATCGCTCGAGCCTGGGGCCCATCACAAAACGTCTAAGAGCGCAGCAAGTAGCGTTTTATTTTCCCAGTTGCAGTTTGGGGAAGTTCGTCAACGACCTGAACCCATCTGGGATACTTGAAAGGAGCTAAGCGCTCTTTCACATGCTCCTTGACCAAAGATTCCACGTCTACGTGGTTTACCGGACTTTCCAAAACCACATAGGCCTTTGGCTTCACTAGTCCTTCTCGATCCTCATCTCCCACCACCGCTACCTGGGAGATCTCCGGCAGTTCGAGAATGCACGACTCGACTTCGGTTGGGCTAACCCAGATGCCTCCGACCTTCAACATGTCATCTGATCTACCCAAACAGGTGTAAGTGTCGTCGAGGTTATGCACGTACGTGTCACCTGTCGCGAGAAACGGACCTTCTAAGGCCTGGCGTGTTCGATCAGTACGGTTCCAATAGCCGACCATCACCGATTCACCCTTAACGTAAAGCTTTCCAGGTTCTCCGTCTGGAACCTCGACGCCGTTTTCGTCGCGGAGTGATACTTCATATCCTTCAACGACAGTCCCGCTCGTCCCCGGTACCGAAGACCCGGGCCTATTAGAGATAGCTATATGAGCTAGTTCAGTCGTACCTAGGCCATCCAAGATTTCAACACCGAAACGTTCTCGGAATCTCTGGTGGATATCTGGCGGCAGTGGCTCTCCTGCAGAAACGGCAATTCTCACTGACTCAAACGTATGGTCAGGTATCTCAGAGCTCAGGAGTTGCCCAAAAGAGGTCGGAACTCCAAAGAAAACTGTCGGGTGGTATGTCAAGACATGTTCAGAGATCTCTTCGGGAATAGGCCTTCCGGGATTTAATACCGATTGAGCGCCAGTGCCCGCAGGAAAATACCCTGCGTTTCCGAGGCCGTAGGCAAAGAAGAGCTTGGCAACCGAATACACGACATCCTCGCTACCCATACCCAATACGGCTTTCGCATACACGTCAGTACAAAATCCGAGATCAATATGTCGATGCATCGCGCCTTTAGGAAATCCGGTTGTGCCTGATGTGTATAACCAAAAAGCGATGTCATCATCCACAGCCGCGAACGGCGTCCCAAGGTCAACTTCGGTAGCGAGGTCCGGCACGTCGCCATCAATTCGAGACCATTTGAGATAAGGCTGGTCAGCAGCTGCTTTTTTCATAATTTGCTCGAAAGAGGGAGAAAAAGCGAGCGCGACAGCTCGGGAGTCCTCAAGCAGGAAGCGATAATCTTTTTCGGTCAACATTGTCGAAACCGGCACAGGAATTGCACCAATCCACATCGCTCCCCAAAACCACGCCAGGAACGCTTTGGTGTCGAGGCTGCAAATCAGAATACGTTGCTCCGCTGCGACACCCTGATGCAGCAGCAGCCGAGCTACATCTCGTGCCTCGTCTAATAGTTCCTGTCGGGTTGTAGTTGCTCCAGTCGGAGCATCAGTGAGCGCAACAGCATCAGGAGAAACAGCTGCTGGGTCAATCAGGAATCGGTGCAACGCATTACCAGTCAAGATAATTACCTTCTGCTAGCCATGGGGTCACAGCCTCTCACGTGTTTTAGAGTGTGGAGCGAAAATATGACGAGGGATCTCACAAGTTGACCACTATGTCCGGAAAAGCCACTTCCATAAGGGTGACAAGGTGACCAGTTTTGATATCCCACCAAGCAAATTCCAGCACTGGGAACTAACTATCGACGCCGACATAGCTACGTTGGTTCTTTCCGTGAATCAGTCCGGTTCTGCATTCGGCACCTATGAACTGAAACTAAACAGCTACGACATAGGCGTCGACATCGAACTAGCAAACGCAATCCGTAATATTCGCCTTACGTGCCCATCTGTGAAATGTGTCGTGATTACCAGCGGACTAGAAGGAACATTTTGTGCCGGCGCCAACATTCGAATGCTCGCAGCTGCTGATCACTCTCATAAAGTCAACTTCTGCAAGTACACCAACGAGACAAGGCTCGAGATGGAAGAGGCGAGCACTCTAAGCGGAATCAAGTTCCTTGCTGCTGTCAACGGTGCATGTTCGGGAGGAGGGTACGAACTAGCACTCGCTTGCGATCACATTCTTTTAGTTGACGACCGAAGCACCACTATCTCATTGCCGGAAGTCCCACTGCTTGGTGTTCTGCCCGGAACTGGTGGCTTAACCCGCCTCACAGACAAAAGGCACATCCGCCGAGATAGAGCAGATATTTTCGCCACAAAAGCCGAAGGTATCTCAGGACAAGAAGCGCTCGAGTGGGGCTTGATCGATGAGCTAGCGACACCCACAAAATTCCATGAGGCAACCCAAAATCGAGCTAGAGAACTTGCGAAAGGTAGCCCTCGCCTAGAGGGAAGCCCAACTGAACTCCCATCACTAAACCCTTCAATTTCTGACGAGCACATAATTTACGACTGGGTAAAGGTCGACCTATTCGAAGCCCATGCAGAGCTAAAGGTGTTGGTCGGCTCCGATTCCGACTGGTTGATCCGAACAGCTCTCGAACTCGACGATGTTTTTTGCCGTCTTCGCTTTGATTATCCGCACCTGGGCACACTGATCTTGAGAACAGAAGGAGCCATCGACGACATCGTGCGTCAGGATTCCGAGTTAATTGACCCTTCAACATCCGATCAGCTCGAAATACAACTGCTTTGGAGGCGATGCTTAACACGGCTTGATTTGACTGCCAAGACATTGGTCACGGCGATAGAGCCTGGGTCGTGTTTTGTCGGAGTTCTCTTTGAATTGGCCCTGGCTTGCGATCGCATTTTCATGCTGGACGGACAGTTTGAGGATCATGAAAATCCTTTACCAGCAGCTCCAATTCAACTCACTAAAACTAACTTTGGGGCCATGCCAATGTGGAATGAAATCAGCAGATTGACTTCCCGGTTTTGGGGTGACCGAGAAGCTTCATCCCACCTTGCTGCTTTCTCAGGGACCGAGATACTCGCCGCACAGGCTGCGGAATTGGGGTTAGTGAGCGCCACCCCGGACGATTTAGACTGGGATGACGAGCTACGCCTTTTCGTTGAGGAGAGATCAAGCTTTTCAGCAGACGCTTTAACCGCCATGGAGGCAAACCAAAGATTTGCTGGGCCAGAAACTATGGCGACAAAGATCTTCGCTCGACTTTCTGCCTGGCAGAATTGGGTATTTACTAGACCGAACGCAAGTGGGCCAAGCGGTGCACTTCAACGCTACGGCAGCGGAAGTCGAGCAGAGTTCGACAACCGACGCACTTAACCACAACGGCAGACTGAAGCCTCAATGAACGCACCAATCGATTACTCAGAGAGAATTCCGAACAACGTTGATCTCGTAAGCGACAGGCGGTTACAACGGGCACTCGAGAATTGGCAACCTCGATTTGCTAATTGGTGGTCTGAGATGGGACCGGTCAGCTTTCAGGACAAGGAAATCTATTTGCGGACGGCAATAGATGTCGGCCAACAAGGTTGGGCTCACTTCTCTCACGTGACTTTGCCTGAGTATCGCTGGGGAATATTTCTTTCTGAGCCGGAAACTGATCGACGAATTGGTTTTGGGGAGCTGAAAGGTGAACCGGTGTGGCAGGAAGTGCCTGGTGAGTTCAGGACCGAGCTGAGGCGTTTGATTGTTGTGCAAGGCGACACCGAACCTGCCTCGGTTGAACAACAGCGTTATCTAGGGCAGACCGCTCCCTCCTTGTACGACTTAAGAAATCTATTTCAGATCAACGTTGAAGAAGGTCGCCATCTTTGGGCCATGGTTTATCTACTGCACGCCTACTTTGGCCGCGATGGCAGAGATGAAGCGGATGCTCTCCTAGAACGAAACTCCGGGGACCCGGATCATCCTCGCATCTTGGGCGCCTTTAACGAAAAGACATCGGACTGGCTGTCATATCTACTCTTTACGTATTTCACCGACCGAGATGGCAAATACCAGCTGGGAGCTCTGAAGGAGTCAGCCTTTGACCCGTTGAGTCGAACTTGCGACTTCATGTTGAAAGAAGAAGCTCATCATATGTTTGTGGGTGCGTCAGGCATAGGGCGCGTAATTCAGCGAACATGCGATGTGATGAATGAACACAACACCGACGATGTTCGCAGGTACGGAGTGATCGATTTAGAGACGCTTCAGAAATACATCAACTTTCACTTCTCAGTTTCTCTAGACCTATTTGGCTCCGAAACTTCAACGAACGCAGCTAATTATTACTCTGCAGGATTAAAGGGAAGGTTTGCCGAAGATTCCTATCAAGATGATCACGTGCTCGTCGACGAGGAGGATTTCATAATCGAGGCGAAGGACGGCCTATGGAGCAAGACTGCCAAACCAGCAATAACTGTGGTTAACCAGCAACTTAGGCGGTCCTATATCGAAGACTGCGCCAAGGGTGTACGTCGATGGAACCGGATCCTCGACCAAAATGGAGTCGACTTTCAACTGCAACTCCCCCATGAAGCATTTCACCGGCAAGTAGGAGTGCATCAGGAGCAGTTCGTTACTCCCGAGGGCTCCATTATTTCTCGCGAAGAATGGAATGACCTTGCATCAAGCTTCCTGCCAACTGATTCCGATCGAGATTTCGTACTCTCGTTAATGCAGCCGGTATATGGCGCTGGCCAAATGGCGAGCTGGATTTCGCCGCCTACAACAGGAATCAACACCCAAGGAGTCGACTATGACTATGTGCGACTCTAAGCACTAAAGACGCTGATAGACCCAACCAAGAGGCTTGTCACCGTCGTATGGCATTGATCCGTGGAACTGTCTGTCGTCACCGTCGAACACCAAGGGAACAAAGTGACGATCCCCCTCCCACATAGGTAGATCAGCCGCTGCTCGAGTTTCTGGGTCAACCTCACACGCCTGCAAGAGTCGCTCAAGTCCTACCCAAACCAGCGAACCTTCGTCGTTAGAGGCTAAGAGGTCACCTTCCCAGCTATCTGCAAGAAAGATGAAACCCAGCCACTCTTCTCGCTTAGGACCAAAGTTAGACCAACTTATGGTGCCTCTCAGAAGAAGCGAAGTCGCTGTTACCCCCGCTTCTTCTTGCAATTCGCGAAGTGCCCCGGCTACTACTGATTCGTCCACTTCCAATTTGCCTCCGAGCCCATTGAATTTTCCGTAGTGGTCATCATCGGGTCGAGCATCACGATTTATTAAGAGAACTCTATTACTGTCTCGATCAAGGAGATAGATGAGGGTTCCAATGATCGGAGCAAAAACCATTCTCGGCAAGGTAGCTGCTAAATCATGTTTAGTCGCTAAATCATGTAGAAAGAATCGTGGCTGATCTCTACCAAATATCGGGGCTTCGTTTAGCAGTAGAAACAGTGGGAGCTGCGGGAGCCGGGCCAACGATCGTAATGTTGCACGAAGGTTTGGGGTCTATAACTCAATGGCGAAACTTCCCCGAGCAGCTTCATACAGCGACAGGATTACCAGTTCTCCTATATGACAGAGCTGGGTATGGGCGTTCCGAGCCAGGGCCCTCCAATTACTCTGCCGACTTTATGCATCTAGAGGCCTTAGAAACATTGCCCTTGGTTTTAGAACGATTCAACATTGATCAGCCCATTCTCATTGGGCATAGCGATGGGGCGTCAATTTCATTGATCGCTGCAGCCTCAGAGTTATTAGACCCGGTTGCAGTCGTAACTATCGCCGCTCACATCTTCGTAGAGCAGGCGGGACTAGATGGGGTGCAGAGGGCGACGTCGAATCGGGAACATATCGTTACGGGCATGGCTCGCCACCACAACCAGCCCGATACTGCATTTGATCGTTGGTCCAATATTTGGCTAGATCCAAGTTTCGGGCCTTTCGACATCCGCCAAAATCTTGACCAAATCACCTGCCCATTACTCGTCACCCAAGGCGACCAAGACGAATATGCAACTCCCGAAATGGTCAATGGGCTCCTCCGAAGAGTGCCTCACGCTGTCGGCAAGTTCATTCCGAATTGCGGACACATCGCACACAAAGATCAGCCCGGTGTCCTTGTCGAAGAAATCGTTTCGTTCCTCTCAGCGCAGGGCATTATCTCAAATACTTCATGAGATCCATACATTCCAAAGCTCTGGTTCAGGACAACCCTCTAAAGCCGACCACTCACTCAGAGTTCGTTGCTCGGCAAGTCTCGTTAATTCGCGACATCTCGAGATGTCTTGCAGCTTGAGCTGAGCGAGCAAAGAGCATGTATTCTAATTACCTCTGTAGCGGCGGGAAGTTGATCTAAGCCGACGGCCTTTAGATTATGAGCCCAATAAGGCCGCTAGTGCGTCGCCTGACAAGCGGTCGGGCGCTTCAAGCGGACCAAAGTGAGTTAAGCCCTCGTAGTCAATCGTTCGAGAATTATCTAAGGCCTCGGCCGCTGGCTCTCCAAGATTTCCGAAGCCATGGTCGCCACTCATTCCAATCACAACTGTTGCTTTGCAGTTCCGGATCTTGTCATTTGTCGACACCCGTTCGCCGTCATAGACCCGAGCTTCTTCAGAGCCTCTGCACCGCAACCGCACCGTCCCATCCTCCAGGTCCTCGAAAAGATTCGAAACGTAGCTGTGTAGCGCATCAGATCTAGAGGTCGAAAACGGTGGTCTGCTAGCAAACCTCTCTAGGGCTTCAGCTCGAGAACCAAAAACTTCGCGTCTTTTTTGAGCTCCCAATATCAGCGGGTTCTGACCCGGAGGGAAAGCTTCACCGGGTCTCCACATAACTGGTTCATAGCCATACATGCGCCGTATCAAACCCGGACGTGCGGCATCGGCCAGCAAAAGAGTTGCCGCGCCTACGGAATGACCAACACAGTCAAGTTCGCCTGTCTTAATCTCGAGACGGTCGACGACAACTAATAGATCCTCCGCGAGACTCGTCCATTCGTAATCCCCATTTTTGGGTGCTGTGCTCCATCCATGGGACCTTAAATCTGGGGCCCATATTGTGAATTCGCTGGTAAGACCGCTAACAAACGGGCCGTAAGTCCGGGCATTAAAGCCCGTGGCGTGAACGAAGAGTGCTGGCGGTCCTTGTCCTCCCAGACAATGAAGCGCTATCAGCCCACCACCAGCCGATTTCAGCATTTCTGGCTCCGGCACGCTTCTCAGGTTTCCTTCATTCCCGCTCACCTAATTGACGATAGGCGCCAACATGCTATGCATGACGTCTATGAGCGAAGACAATTATGACATCGAATTCTTTTGGGACCCTATTTGCCCTTTCGCGTGGGTGACCTCCCGGTGGGTAGAGAAAGTCGCACTCCAAACCAGCTATTCCGTCGACTGGCGTTTCATTTCACTTCGCATCCTCAACAAAGACAAAAATTACGAGACCGACTTTCCCTCTGGTTACGAGCAAGGACACACCGCTGGGCTTCGCTTTCTTAGAGCAGCAGCAGCTGTCCGAGAAGAAGAAGGTCGAAACGTAATGTCTGCCCTATATGCCGCGTTCGGGACCCACTACTGGCAACTAGACCAACAACCAGGCTTGAGGAAACAGCTAGGAACCGTAGAGCACACCAAAAAATGTCTTGAGACCGCAGCCTTACCGACGGGTTATGCAACGGCCGTGGATGACCCTCGATGGGATGCGGTTATCGAAAATGAAACTGAACTAGCGCTCTCGCGAACGGGCAGAGACGTCGGAACTCCGATCATCTCCTTTCAACCGCCTACTGGCCTCTCTTTTTTTGGACCGGTTATATCTCGAGTACCAAGCGACGAAGAAGCCGTTCCTCTTTGGGACGCTGTTATCGAATTAGCTAGCTTTCCGGGATTCGCTGAGATGAAACGGTCCCTCCGGGAAGCCCCCCAAATAAACGTTTTGGGGACACTTGAAGCGCCCCCCGTCATGGAGGACTGGGAAGCTGGGTCTCGCAAAGACCATAAACCTGGGCGGTAGCCGCAAGGCTCGTTGAGCTGGGACCTAATGTGTAATCATGACTGAATCTGCGGGTGAGTTGTACGGGCCTGGAGCGAGGACGCTACAAGATCATTTCGACGCCAGGAGACTGGCTGACCGGCTCAACGAAATAACCGTCACTTCCGCTATGGACGACAGAACAGCTTCCTACGTGGAACGAGCCACCTATTTTTTCTTGGCGACAGTGGATACCCATGGTTTTCCAGATGTCTCCTACAAGGGTGGTCGAGCAGGGTTCGTCAAGGTCCTAGATGCTCAGACTCTGCGGTTCCCTTCCTACGATGGAAACGGCATGTACCGGTCCTTAGGCAACATTCAAGAGACGGGAAACGTAGCGTTGCTGTTCATTCGCCAGAATGAAAAGGCGAACAGAATCCGCATGCATGGGACGGCAACGCTTCTTCTTGATGAGCTTTCTTTATCAGCATTCGAAGGCGCGGAGGCAGTGGTGGAAGTCTCACTGAACCGAGTTTTTCCTAACTGTCCCAGGTACGTTCACGACCTCGAGTCGGGGACAACTTCTGAATTCGCTCCGGGAGGCCCAACTCCCCCACCTGAGCCCGAATGGAAACACTGGGACACCTTCGCAGACGTCCTACCGAAGAAGTGAAATCATGAAAGTATTCGCCACGCTACCTCAGGCCGATCTCAACGATATTCCGGAAGCTATTCAACGCATCGAATCAGATGGATACAACGGAGTGGTGGCGCTTGAGAACAGGCATGACCCTTTTCTTCCCTTGGCGGTAGCGGCCGTTCACTCAAAGCAACTGGAACTGGCCACCGGCGTTGCTATCGCATTCCCAAGAAGTCCAATGATCGCAGCAAACATTGCCTGGGACTTACAACAAGCAAGCTCAGGCAGGTTTGAGCTGGGTTTAGGCAGTCAAGTCCGAGGCCATAACGAACGTCGATTTAGCGTCAAATGGCTTCCTCCTGCGCCACGCATGCGGGAATACATTGAGGCCGTCCGAGCAATATGGGATACATGGTCAACCGGTCAACCCCTGAACTACGAAGGGGACTTCTACAACTTCACTCTCATGACCCCAAATTTTACTCCTGAGCCTTTAAGGGTCGCCCTTCCAAAGATCACTATGGCAGCAGTCGGTCCGATGATGTTGCGAACAGCTGGGCGCGTTTGTGACGGAGTTCGGCTTCACGCGTTTTGCACTCGGGCCTATCTCGAAGAGAAAATTCTGCCTGAGCTCGAGATCGGCCTCAGCCATAACTCGCTAACTCGAGAACAGTTCGAAATTAGCGGGGGCGGCTTCCTTTGCACTGGGCCCGACGACGAGTCGGTCGAAGAAATGATTGATTGGGTCCGTTATCGAATCGGATTTTACGGAAGCACTAAGGCTTATTGGCCTGTCCTAGAACAACACGACCTTTTGGAACTTGGCCAAGAACTCAACTATCTCTCCAAGAACAACGGTTGGTCAAAGATGGCTTCATTAGTAAGTGATGAAGTGGTGCGCCACTTTGCTGCTGTTGGGCGACACGACGAAATAGTCGAGGCGATAACAGAGCGTTTCGGAGGACTCACTGACTCCATAGGAGCTAGTGCATCACCAGAGATTCCTGCCGATTTACCACCGGATGTCATCCAGGACATCCAAGCAATCTAACTTCGAGCTTTCTCTAAAGAGGCGTACGTCGCAGCAATCAAATTGAAGGCTCGAGAATCACCAACGAGACCTGGCGCCATTTTATTCATTGAGTAGGAGATAGTCAGCCGTTCATCCATATCGATCACACCTAGCGAACCACCCCACCCGAACCAATAGAGAGTTTTTTCACTGGGGGTCAAGGGCAAACGTTCGTGATTAATTCCGAAGCCTGTTCCATATGGAACACCCATACCCAAGACCAAGTCACGGTCATAGGTTCGGCGTAGTAGGGCGTCTTCGATTGTGGCAGCCCCCATTAGGCTGACCCCATCAACACTCCCTCCACACGCGACTGCGGAGTGAATTCGAGAAATAGACCTCGCGTTTCCTATACCACCAGCCGCTGGAATTTCGGCTGTCTGCCAATTCCTTGTCGAAGGTTCGGAGCCGTCTATAACGCAGCTTCTCAAGGTCTTATACGCTACCGAATCTGCTTCAGCCTCGATCATCTCATCGACCCCCCGCCCTGGAGTGTCCATTTCAGCAACACGGCGGCTTTCTGAGACCGGCAAACCAATATGAAAGTCCGCTTCGAGCGGTCCGGCGACCTCTTCTCTAAAAAATGTTCCAAGCGTCCGACCATCAACACGTTGCAGGAGTTCTGCTTGCATAGTGCCTTGAGTCAATGCGTGATAGCCCGGTGCTGTTCCGGGCTCCCACCAAGGCCTCATCCCCGCCAATAAAGAGGCACACAACTGATGGTCGTATAGCTCATCGACTGTAATGACCCTAGGAAAGCCGGAACACCCTGTTTGGTGGGTCATCACATGCCGTACCAGAATTTCTTTTTTACCGTTAGCGGCAAACTCTGGCCAGTATTTGGCAACGGGGGCCGAGAAATCGATGAGGTTTCGGTCCGCCAACATCAACATGCATATTGACGCCATGGTTTTGGTCGTTGAGTAAACGTTGACGATCGTGTCTTCGCCCCATGGGTCTCCTCCAAGCGTTCGGCTTCCGGCCCACAAATCAACCACATTCTTTCCATGATGCGTGACCGCTACGCTCGCGCCTAGTTCTTCACCTGAATCAAAGTTGGCTTGAAACGCATCGCGCACAACCGAGAAGGTTTCGTCGCAACTACCGTTGATTAGCACCATCACGCCCCCAATCAGCACCAGCTAACGCCAAGGTACTCCCAAAAGTGAGAAACTTTTCTATCGATGTATCTGATCAATTACTTAGACGACGAAACCACTCACGCAAAACGCTATTCCCGCAAGCAATACCCACGAGAGAAAACCTGCTTTGAGCGGCCCGCCACCCATTGACGCAAGGTTTCTGAATTTCACGAGGGCTCCGACGCCAACCATCGCTGCTGTGAGTAAGGCCTTTCTAGTTGTATCTAAGAAGTCGAGCAGGTCCGCTGGGAACAAGTCCAATGACCGGATCAGCACTGCAACAACAAATCCGAAAACAAACAAAGGAACAACTCTTGTGACGCCGGCTTTGTTGCCGCTGTCCGATCGGCGCGTCCTAAGACTTAAGATCACCAAGATTGGGCCTAACAACGCTACCCGTCCCAGTTTGACGATCACGGCGGTTTCTAAGGCCTGGTCCCCTCTCATCGTGGCTGTAGCTACCACTTGGGCCACGTCGTGGATGGCAGAGCCGGCCCACCAGCCGAACAGCTCTGGGCCAAGATCTAGGATCGCGCCGAACAGGGGATAAGAGAGCATGGAAAGGGTCCCAAATAAAGTCACCATGCCAACGGCATATGCCACCTCTTCTTCTTCTGAATCGGTAAGAGGTTTGACCGCAGCTATTGCTGATACGCCACAGACTGCATAACCAACACCTAGTAGGCGGCCGAAGTCAGGTGACAGTCCAAAGAAGGAACAGATTCGACCCACACCCCAAAAAGTGAAGGCAACTAACGCTATGACAGCGACCACGTCGAGCCAATTCATGCTCTGTCGAAGTTCAGAGATACTCAGTCGAAGTCCCAATAGGACTACCCCACATCGCAGCAAACGCCGTGATGCGAAAGTCAAACCAATCTGAGTTGGCTTTTGGATCAGGTGAATGTTCCCGAAACAAAGACCGCCAGCAAGCGCTATAGCCCCCGCTGACAGATTGGTCACGGAGTTCAACCACATTGCTAATGCTGTCGTTCCGCCGACGAGCGTTAAACCCGGACCGGCCTGACAAAACCACCGACAAAGCTCAGGGAGCAACCGAATTAGAGGGTTCATGAAAGCTCCGTGGGACCTTAGACGGTCCCTTACTATCAAAACTCCGGCGCTATTTGTGCGCGTCAACATTGATTAGCTCGACCTTTTTGTCACTGCAGCCTGCAAAAACGGGCGTTAGAAATTATGTGTCCAATGGTTGTAGGAGAGGTCGGGTCGCCGATGTACGGTCAGAGGCGTGACACTCCCTCAAACTATTTTGATAAGAGTGACGGGCCACGATCGCCCCGGCATCACTACGGAGCTTTTAAGCCTTCTGTCTTCACTCGGAGCCGAGTTACAAGATATTGAACAGGTAGTAGTCCAAAGCCAACTTACGTTAGGGCTGGCGACCTCAGCCCCTACTGGCAGGGACTTAGTCAAGGAAGTTCTTCTGTTCGGCTGGGAACGCGACTTAGAAATTGACTTTGAAATCGTCGATTCGACACCAACCGAACAAGTCCGACGTCACGTGGTCACTGCTCTCGCCTCCGACCTTTCGCCAAAGGCCCTCGCACTCACCACTGGGGCAATCACAAAAAGTGGGGGCAATATCGATCGGATCCACCGCCTATCTCGCTTTCCAGTTTGGAGTTACGAGTTTCTGGTTGAGGGAGCGAACCCTGCTGATCTAAGGGCTTCGTTGATGGATATCGCCGCACAGGAAGGTATTGATATTGCGGTTCAACCTCATGACCTATCGCGACGTTCAAGTCGACTGGTTGTCCTTGACGTTGATTCAACACTCATTCGCAATGAGGTAATTGATCTGCTTGCTGAAGAGGCGGGTCATGGAGAAGGGGTTCGTCGACTAACCGAGCTCGCCATGCAAGGTGAATTGGATTACCGCGAAGCCCTAAAGCGACGAGTTGAACTGCTAGCAGGCTCAAAGGTCGAGATAGTAGACAAAGCGATTTCTCGCATGGTCCTTACAGCAGGGGCTCGTACTTTCATTCGGACACTTAAACGCCTGGGTTATCGAGTAGCGATAATCAGCGGCGGATTCACTCATTTTACGGATGTGTTAGCGGAGGACTTGGATTTAGACCACGCTTACGCGAACAAACTCGAAGTAACAGACGGTGTCATAACTGGTCGAATAGAGGGTGACATCGTTGATGCAGAGGCCAAAGCAAAGCTACTCGAGCTTGTAGCCCTTGAAGAAGGCATCCCGCTAGAACAAACGGTTGCGATTGGTGACGGAGCCAATGATTTACCCATGCTCCAAAAGGCTGGTCTTGGAATTGCTTTCAACGCAAAACCTGTTCTAGTGGGGGCGGCTGATACATCTTTAAACGTTCCATACTTAGACGCGATTCTCTTCATGCTTGGAGTAAGCCGAGAAGAGATCGAAGCTGCTGATGCCTCCGACCTAGACACCCAAGGCTGAACCGCCTAGCCAGTTCTTCTGCTGTGTGAGACACTGCAAAGATGAACCAGAGTGCTCAACCCCTAGTCGTGCGATCTGACCGCGACGGCATCACTACTTTAGCCCTCAACAGACCTGAAGCTTTGAACGCTTTGAGCCCATCGCTATTCGAAGAGCTGCAATCGCATCTCACTAATATTGCCAATACACCGGAAGAAACCGGTGTCGTAATCCTCACCGGTAACGGCCGTTCTTTCTCAGCGGGAAATGATTTAAAGGCGATCGAAAAAGGCGAAAAGGCCGCCACTCCATACCAGCAGGCGGAAACACTTGATTTCATTGAACGAATGCCCCAGCCAGTTATCGCTTCAGTTCGCGGTCACTGCTATACAGGAGCGCTGGAATTGGCCATAGCTTGCGATTTACTAATTTGCTCTGAGGACGCCAGATTCTGCGATACCCATGGGAAGTGGGGCATGGTACCTACCTGGGGCATGACCAATCGTCTGCCCGAGAGGGTGGGACCCTTAGCAGCGCGCGACCTGATGTACAGCGGGCGAGTCGTCGCTGGGACAGAAGCGGAACAGATTGGTTTGGCTAATAGGTGCGTGCCTGATACTGACCTAGACACATCTGCACATGAGTGGGCTGAAAGCATCGTTGCCAATTCTTGGCACACTTTGCGCGAAGAGAAAAAACAGATGCGTCTACTCGCGGGAATGAACCGCGACGATGGGATCAAATGGGCTCGAGAGCACGGTCCTGGAGCAGCGCCCGACATGCTTGAACGGATCCGAGGCGCCTTCCAACGCTGATACGGTCATAGTTAGCTAGAACGAGGAGTTTTCGTGTCTGAAGTCACCATCTATCACAACCCTCATTGAGGGTCGTCAAAGAATGCCTTGGCGGTCGCCGAGGAAGAGAATGTTGACGTAGAGGTTGTTCTCTATATGAAGTCCCCACCAGATCGCGAGACCTTGGAGCACATAACTTCGGTCCTAGAAGACCCTGTAGAGGATTTAGTTCGCAAGGATTCTAAATTTAAAGAACTTGGTCTGGACCCTGGTGATTATGTCGGTAACCCCGAGGCGGTCGTTGAGCTTCTATTACAACGCAAAGCCTTAATGCAACGTCCGGTTCTGGTTAAGTCCAATGCTGCAATAATTGGGCGGCCCAAAACTCGTATCGCTGATTTCCTCAAGTAATTGTCTCGATGGATCGACTGTGAATCAATCGATCACACCCTAGGGAAGAGATAACGATTAGGCTTCTGAGCGCTGCCAACGCCCAGTGGGAGAGTTCAGTCAGCAGGTAGTTCAGTTGATTGGCGCCGAAGGAGCAACCGCCCCGGGAAACTCTCAGGCCTCCGGACCGCAGGGAAGAAGCAACGCTGGAAAGCGAGTTGGCTTTGGCCGGCTCCACCGAAGGGGAAAACTGCTGTAAGCGGCCAATCTCTCAGGTTCCACGACAGCGCGGGGTGTCAACTTTGACGCGGGCGGCCGAGATATGAGTGAACCTTCCAAGAGTCGGACAACAAAACTGTCACCTCTAGATCCACTGCACCGCGAGCGCGGGGCGAAGTTCGCGTCCTTTGCTGGTTTCGAGCTACCCATGAGTTTCGACGGCACCATCAGCGAGCATCTAGCCACTCGTTCACAAGCAGGGCTCTTCGATGTAAGCCACATGGGCATCGTCGACTTGCTTCCGAAATCAGGCTGCCCCCTGTCAACAGTTATCGAATGCCTGGAGTCCATCACGCCTGCGTCAATCGGTGATTTAGGGGTGGGAGGACTTCGTTACGCTCTCCTCACCAACGATCAGGGTGGCATCGTCGATGACCTCATCGTCAGTAGATACCAAGATCGCCTTCGGCTAGTGCTGAACGCTTCGAGGGTCGAGCCTGACATTCGCGTCCTTGAAGCCGCTGTGGGTTCGCATGCACAGGTCAATCATCGAGAAGATCTCGCTCAAGTAGCGCTCCAAGGGCCCAAGGCAGTAGATGTCCTATCGGCACTCGTTCCGATGGTCGCCGACCTTACTTTTATGAATTTTGGGGAATTCTCAATTGATGGAATTGATTGCAGCGTTAGTCGCAGCGGTTACACCGGAGAGGACGGATTCGAATTAGTTGCGCCATCGATTGACATCGTCCAATTAGCCGAAAAGCTGCTCGGCGACAACACAGTTGCACCCTGTGGTCTAGGAGCAAGAGACAGCCTGCGTCTTGAAGCAGGGTTGTGTCTTTATGGTCACGAGATCGATGAAACCATCACCCCTATAGAGGCCCGCCTTGCATGGACAATCCCCCGACGCCGGAGAGAGCACCCAACATTTGCGGGCGCCGAGTTCATAATGGCTCAATTATCAAATGGGGTACAACGGACTCGGGTGGGCATTTCGTCCCTGACAAGGCGACCGATCCGTGATGGCGCAATCTTAAGAACTGAGCAGGGCCTTGAGATAGGGGCTGTTACCAGCGGAGGATTCGGACCGAGTTGCGATGCCCCAGTCGCCATGGGATATGCCGAACGGTCTTTTTCGCAGCCAGAAACTTCCCTTGTAGCGGAGGTGCGCGGCAAAGAAGTTCCCTGCCGAATTCACTCATTACCGTTCATTCCACATAACTACATACGAAATTGAGAACACCTAAATGCAAGAACTTGACCTTCAACCCGAGTTTTCGACTCGTCATCTAGGACCAAATGACGAAGAGATCACTGAAATGTTGTCCTCGATTGGTTATTCCGACCTCGAAGAACTCTGCGATGCGGCCGTTCCCTCGGCAATACAAAAAAATGAACCTCTTAAGATCCCGGAGCCTCTGAGCGAAGTAGACGCCCTCGCCGAAATCCAGCGAATAGCAAATTTGAATCAACCATTAAAATCACTGATCGGACTCGGCTACCACGGCACCGTGACACCTGCTGTTATCCGCAGGCGAGTACTTGAAAATCCTGCCTGGTACACCGCTTACACCCCCTACCAACCTGAAATTAGCCAAGGGCGACTGGAAGCTTTACTCAACTATCAAACGATGGTTTGTGACCTAACGGGCATGGACTTGGCGAACAGCTCCTTACTCGACGAAGGTACCGCAGCGGCTGAAGCTATGACCATGGCTCGACGGTTAACAAAAACCAGCGGCACAAAATTCTTTATCGACTCAGACTGTTACCCGCAAACCATCGACGTCGTACAGACACGGGCAAGGGCGCTTGGAATCGAAACTGTGCTCGGTGACGCTTGGCGAGACCTCGACCCAAATGACTGCTATGGGGTGCTCGTTCAATATCCAGGATGTTCAGGCGAAATTCGTGATATTCAAATGATCGCAACGACGTTGCATGAGACTGATGGGATTCTCTGCGTCGCTTCAGATCTTTTAGCTCTTTGTCTTCTGACACCACCAGGAGAACTAGGAGCAGACCTCGTCGTCGGCACCTCCCAGCGATTCGGCGTTCCATTGGGTTTTGGAGGCCCACATGCCGGTTACCTAGCAGCTCGCGAAAACGACAAACGGTCGCTGCCTGGTCGCTTAGTGGGTCTCTCAGTTGACAGTGGAGGGCGCCCAGCCAATCGCCTGGCACTCCAAACCCGGGAGCAACATATTCGACGGGAAAAAGCCACAAGCAACATATGCACCGCTCAAGTTCTCCTCGCTGTAATCGCGTCGATGTACGCGGTCTGGCATGGGCCTCATGGTCTGAAAAACATCGCCGAGCGAATACATCTACTCACAACCAACTTCGCAAAAAGGCTTGACGCGGCCGGCATCGTCGTTATTAACAAGACTTTCTTTGACACCGTGACCATTCAGGTACCCAATGAGGCTGCAGAGATCACACAGCGAGCCCTGGACAGCGGCATAAACATCCGCTTCGTCGACTTAAATACGGTCTCCGTCACATTCGATGAGACATGTGACTCCCAGCTTCTTGAACTTCTCCTCCGAGCATTTGTGGAAGACAGCGACAACTCAGGGGACTTAGATATTGATGTGGGCATACCTTCTGACTTAGCCCGTTCTTCAACGTATCTCGAACATCCTGTATTTAATTCCTATCGATCTGAGACTGAAATGCTCAGGTACATCCGCCGGCTATCAGATAGGGACATAGCTCTCGATCGCAGCATGATTCCGCTCGGTAGTTGCACAATGAAACTCAACGCCTCGAGCGAAATGGAGCCAATCAGCTGGCCCGGATTCGCGAATATTCACCCCTTCGCTCCCCTAGATCAAGCTCAGGGATACATGGAGTTAGTCGAGGAGCTAAGCCAATGGTTGCTTGCCTGCACCGGCTACGACCAAATTTCGTTGCAGCCTAATGCGGGTTCGCAAGGCGAATTTGCCGGCCTTCTGGCCATCAAGCGCTACCACGAATCAAACGGAGAAGACCAACGAGAGATATGTCTTATCCCATCGTCAGCACATGGGACTAACGCTGCGTCCGCGATTATGGCGGGACTCAAAGTGATCGTAATCGAGTGCGACGATGCAGGGGACATAGATATCAATGACCTTCGAATGAAGGCTTCCAAGCATGAAGAAACTCTTGCCGGGATCATGGTCACCTACCCTTCGACCCACGGAGTGTTCGAAGAAGGCATCGTGCAAATATGCGACATCGTTCACGAAGCAGGGGGTCAGGTCTATGTGGACGGGGCGAACCTTAATGCCCTTGTAGGACTTGCTGCTCCTGGCAATTTCGGAGCTGATGTAAGCCACCTCAATCTTCACAAGACTTTCTGTATCCCCCATGGAGGTGGCGGTCCCGGCATTGGTCCAGTAGCCGTCAAGAAGCATCTCGCGCCATTCCTTCCCAATCACCCTTTAGTTTCTGAAGCCGGGCCTCATACAGGGAGTGGTGCAATAGCCGCGGCTCCATGGGGTTCAGCGGGAATCCTGCCCATTCCTTGGATGTACATAGCCATGATGGGTCCTCAAGGGCTAAGGCGAGCAACATCTGTCGCAATTCTGAACGCCAATTACATCGCCTCACGACTAGAAGAGAGCTACCCAGTTCTCTATCGAGGGCAGAACGGGTTAGTAGCACACGAGTGCATTTTAGACTTCAGGCAATTATCGGAAGTCGTCACTGTCGAAGACGTAGCTAAACGACTAATTGATTACGGGTTCCATGCGCCAACGATGTCGTTCCCGGTTCCAGGCACATTGATGGTTGAGCCAACCGAAAGCGAATCCAGACAAGAAATCGACCGTTTCTGCGATGCCATGATCCAAATCCGGCAAGAGATTGCGCGAATTGAATCCGGAGAATGGCCCAAAGACGACAATCCGCTAATCAATGCTCCACACCCAGCTGAAGACCTAATTCGAGGCAATTGGCTGCACCCGTATTCGCGAGAGGAAGCCGCTTTCCCTCTTCCTCTTAATTCCGAGGACAAATATTGGCCCCCAGTAAGCAGGATTGATGGGGTTCACGGCGATAGAAATCTTGTCTGCAATTGCCCAGACCCGCGCTTCTTCGAAGATCTTCAAGAGTAAATAGCCAAAGGCCGTCAAACCACGGCTAGCGTTCGCACATGGCACTAACAAGCTCAGACATCCTTGAGATGCCTACCTCTCCGGAGTTAGGCGCTATGCCCTGGTATCCCCACATTGTCGAGTGGGTAGAAGCCGAATTAGCAGGCCTATCGGACGACCAATTAGATTTCCATGATCCTGCGCCAGAAAAAGAATGGATGTGGTGGTCCTGCAGAACTCAGGTCTCTCACATTGCGTGGGACGCCCTGGTGTTCACCAAGAGACGTGCGGGGCATCTCCTTTGGCCAGATGGTGACATCCCTCAACCTATTGATTGGGACGAGCACCAAATGGGACCAAACGGCAAATGGGACCGAGTGCTCGATACTGACTTGTTTTGGCAAGTGCCGGACATACTGAGCCATCTGAAAGTTGGGATCGGTTGGCTGACGAAACTCGTGGAAGAGCAGCCGATAGAGCTACTCAGGTCGGAAACAAAGACGGTTAGAGGCACAGAGTTTTGGAAGTATGTAATCACAACGCTTCCGAGAGGCGCACACACTGACGATCTGCAGGGAAGCAGCATTACATATGATCTAGAGGGGTCTCTGTGGATGGTTTTCTATGAAATGTTGAGTCATGTGCGTTCCATCCAACGACTCAAACTTCACCAGGGACTGGAACTAGCGCTTGAGTTACCAAGGGTCGGCTATCTAAGGCTGCCTCATTATTGGGGAGATACAGACGTGAATGGTCCGGGGATGACAAGAATATGAAACCTAAAGTCATCATCGACTGCGACCCCGGCCACGACGACGCTATAGCGATCATGATGGCGGCCCAATTAACAGAGGTCTTGGGAATCACGACCGTCTCAGGAAATGCGCCCTTGGATTTGACCACCGACAATGCCCTTCTACTGGCAGAACTTGTTGACCTGGATGCAGAAGTACACGCTGGCGCTGGAAAACCTCTTTTGATAGCCGCAAGGCACGCTGAAGAGGCACACGGCAAGACAGGTTTAGACGGACCGACTAGGCCAAAGGTATCTCGCTCAGTCGCAAGTTCAGATGCCGTTCGTTTCATTATCGATACTGTGCGCGACAACGACGATGTTTGGCTGGTTCCCATTGGACCTTTAACGAATATTGCGTTGGCAGTCCAACAAGCACCGGACATCGTGGAACGAGTTGCTGGAATATCAATCATGGGAGGGAGCGCCACCGTAGGAAACGTGACCGCCACAGCAGAATTCAACGTTTGGGCAGACCCTCACGCTGCTTCGATCGTCTACGGTGCGGGGTTTCAGTCGTTTCGAATGGCCGGGCTTAACCTCACCCACAAATTCGGTATCGACGAACAAACTATTTCCGAACTACGTGAGATCGACAACCGGGTCGCACTCTTTGCTGCTGATCTATTCGACTTTTATCTCACCTCGTACCAGAAACGAACTAGCGGACAACGCGTCCCGCTGCATGACCCATGCGCTGTCCTCGCGATAACCCATCCTGAATTATTCAACTTCCAAAACCGCGCTGTGGCTGTAGAAACCGAAGGCCTTTACACGCGAGGGATGACAGTAGTGGACGAACGCGGCTGGGGAGACAAACCGCTCAACTGTGAAGTTGCCTACGAGATTGACCGCGATAAGGGAATGCAGATTTTTATCGAGACCATCAAGGCATATACGGAGAGTTAGCTCTCGGGGACTACCGTGGTGATGTGACAGAGTTGATCCGACTGACCCAATACAGCCACGGCGCTGGTTGAGCTTGCAAGCTTGGTCCCAGTGACCTGGCGCACGTGTTGCGTCACTTACCAAACCCAAGTCACCCTGACCTGTTAGTTGGCTCGGAGAACAGCGACGATGCCGCTGTCTGGCGACGACCTGATGGCAACGCCCTCGTAGCCACGGCTGATTTCTTTACTCCTATAGTTGACGACGCGAAGATCTGGGGTCAGATATCAGCGACCAACGCAGCCAGTGACGTCTATGCAATGGGCGCCGAACCCCTCTTTTCTCTCAATCTGGTTGCTTGGCCTAAAGACGAACTTTCTCTAGAAATTTTGAGCCAAGTACTAATCGGAGGTCAGGTCGCTGCAGATGAAGGCAACTGGGTAGTAGCAGGCGGACATACCGTCGACGGCCCAGAGCCAATGTATGGAATGTCGATGGTCGGCGAGGTCAATGCCGACGCACTTCTAACTAATGGCAGGGGTAGCTCTGGGCAGGCACTAGTGCTAACGAAACCGATAGGAACGGGCCTACTCGCCACCGCTCTAAAGCGCTCTGAACCTGAAGCCATTTCGGTAGGGGGCGCACTAAATGAAATTTATCTCGCTGGTATTCAAGAAATGACCCGCCTTAACTCATCGGCTGCCAAAACAGCTTTACGCGTGAACGCTTCAGCAGCGACCGACATCACAGGATTTGGTCTTCTAGGTCACCTACATGAAATGGCTTTAGCGAGTGGCGTTTCCGCTTCGGTTGATATCGAAGCGGTTCCACTATTACCTAGCGTTGTTGATCTCGTCGAAAACGGCTTCGTCGCAGGGGGCACCGAGAGGAATCTAGATTTCCTGCAACCAATTTTGGTGGGCGGATCGACGACCGAACGCCTCATCCTCTGCGACGCTCAAACGTCGGGAGGTCTTCTATTTTCTTGCGATTCTGTCGCCGCTCTTGACGCGGTCAATGAACTCAACGAAACAGGTCACTTCGCTGCGGTCATAGGTCATTTAGGACCAGAGAACCCTGGGCACATAACGCTGAGCGGGTGATTGATGGAAAACCCTGCAACAAAGGCAACTAATCCTTCGTTATACGACCTGCTAGGAATGCCCACAAGTAGCACTCAAGAGTCTTTGCAACGTGCATACCGGCGACTAGCGATGCTTCATCACCCAGACCGGCAATCAGGCGACACTTCCTTAATGGGCCAGATTAACGAGGCCTGGTTTGTTCTATCTGACCCAACCCGACGCTCCCAATACGACCAAACGCTGAGAAAGGCCTCCTTCATCGACGATGCACAGCATCGATTTTCTGCGCGCCGCAAGTTAGGCAAAAAAGCTGCGTGGTTCGCTGGAATACGACTCCAAACTCTAAGACTCGGCGATGAAGCCGCTCGAAGCGCAACGCAAGCTTTATCGGTTCGACACAAGACCCCTCAATCGACCTATGAAGAACTCGCAGCATCAATAACCCAGACACTTGGCAGCGACACTAAGAAACGAATTCAGCAATCGCGACAGGCGGGCGCTGCACCTTTAGATTTAGCTTTAGCAGCAGGCCTAGTCGGCTTAAACGCCTATTGCGCTCCCTTTCTCAGACGCTCCTTGAGAGAGGGAATAACCGAATCAGATGTCCACAGAGCACAACTAATTGACCGAATGTGGGACAACCTTGCCCACGGAATCAACAGAGATGTCGAAATTAGACTTGGAGGCAACCCTCGAGCCCTTAAATCACTCACGGGAAGGCGCGTCTGAAATGGCTACGGCGGTCTACCCCGGTTCGTTTAACCCACCCACTGTGGCACATCTCGCGATATCGAAAGCTGCCTTGCAGCAACGAGAAATAGACACCGTCGTCTGGTCCGTCAGTCGCGTAGCCCTCGGAAAAGAGAAGGTGTCAACCCCGACCTTCGAACATCGCATCGCAGTCCTGGAAGAAGTTGCGGATCAGCATAAGTGGCTCCAAATCCAGGTAACAAACGCTCAGCTACTGGCAGACATTGCCGTCGGCTATGACCTCCTAATAATGGGCGCAGACAAGTGGCACCAAATCCAGGATCCGATCTTTTACAACGGCGACGCTGGATCACGCGACTTAGCTCTTGCAGAGTTACCGGAGCTTGCAATCGTTCCACGGGAGCCTTTTGAAGCACCTTCTGCGCAGGAACTGAAGCTTCCGGAGAATATGGACTCAATCTCCAGCTCTAAAGCACGCGAAGGTTCGACTTCATTGATGCTTCCTCCGGCACAAAACTTTGACCAACAAACTGGGGCATGGACCAACGTTGAGAAGTACGAGCTCTGGCTAACTCAGAAAACTGACTGACAAATCAACTAATTACACATACCTTGGCTCATGATGACTGAAATTCTTGACGTCGACTTGTTGGCCTTCGAGCAAGGAAACTCCAACGATCGCCTTGCCGTGGTCGACGGCGTCATGCGCAGCTTGGCGACTGGATTCGTCTACGTGAGGCATGACCTCTCAGAAGGAATGCTCGACGAAACTTATGGCGTTCTAGACAGATTCTTTGGTCTTCCCGTCGAGGCTAAAGAGCAATACGTGGCTGCAGGCTCTCGGGGGCAAACTGGCTATACAGGCCTACTAGTTGAGACGGCGGCGGTATCCGAGACACCCGACTGGAAAGAAATGTTGAACTGGGGCGCTGCCTTGCCAGCTGGGCACCCCCTTCGCGAGCGGTATCCGCATCGTTATGGCGATCCACTGTTTCCTTCGGGACACATTCCCGAATCACCACATGTTCTTTCAACTTTTCACGACAATCTCGTGGAGTTACAAACGCGCTTCTTGCGCATAATTGCTGCCGGAATCGGCGCTAATGAACACTTTTTCGACACCATGCTGAAGCACGGTTCTCACCTCACCCGAGCAATCAACTATCCCCCAATGAGCGAGGCTCCTAACAGCGGTAACGACGGACATGTTTGGGCCGAAGAACATGGCGACATCAACCTCATAACTGCCCTCCCGAGAGCTACCAGCCGCGGACTCCAAGTTAAAGTGGACGGCCGATGGGTTGATGCGACAGCACCGGATGGGTACGTCATAATCAATACCGGAATCATGCTTGAGCGTTTAACGAATGGTTTGATTCCTGTGGGCTGGCACCGTGTCGTAGCCGATCCCAACGAACCTCAAGGTCGGCTAAGCGTTGTCCAGTTCTGTCATCCGACCCCTTGGACCATCCTTTCGCCGGTTCCTTCAACTGTCTCAGCCGATCGGCCATGCAGCTTTCCTGCTATGTCTGCTGGAGACTGCCTAGACCAGGTGCTTTGGGAAATTAATTTGAGTTCCGAATAAGCCTCTCCAGACCTCTAAAGATCCAATAACGCGTTCTCCACTAATTCAGTCAACGCCGGGTGAATATAAAACTGGCCAGACGCTAACTCGTCTACCGTCTGACCAAACTCCATACCTTGAATCAACTGCTGAATCAGAGTTGATGCTTGAGGTCCAATAATGTGTGCGCCTAGCAACTGACGACTTTCAGCGTTAGCGATCAACTTACAAAAGCTCTCAGAATCTTCCATAGCCCAGCCGTACGCGGTCGCTCCGTACTCTTTAGAGGCAACAGAAAGTGGCAGCCCTTTCTCGATCGCCTCTTTCTCTGTTAATCCCACTGAAGCGATTTGTGGATCTCCAAAAACAGCATGTGGAACGAAGGCAGAGTTCACACGTCTCATGGGACCCTCGGACTCCCCGTCGGCAACTAAAAGGTTGTGACGCAAAGCCTTTACTTCAGCGTTTGCTAAGTGCTTCAACTGATGAATATTCGATATATCGCCAAAGGCCCAGACACCTGGCATCGAAGTTCGAAAGTGTTCATCAACCAGAACCCTGCCGTCTTCGCAGTCAATTCCACAGGATTCAGCACCGATTAAGTCACCATTGGGAACTCGGCCAGCTGCTACGAGAATAGCGTCAGCCTCAATGACCGCTGTCTCACCGCCCGCGTTGATGTCAACGCTGAAAGTTTCACCTTCTTGCTTGACATTTCGGACCTCTACCCCGCAGCGGACGTCAACTCGCTGACTCATCAACTCGGTGAAACGCCGAGAAATGTCTTCGTCCTCCCGCCTCAATAAACGATCACCGCGGTTCAGCATTGTCACCTTGCAACCAAATGCCGAAAAGACATGGCCGAGTTCGGACGCTATGTATCCACCTCCAAGAATAACCATTCGTTCGGGAAGAACATCGAGACGCATCACCGTGTCCGAGGTGTGGAAATCGACATCTGTAAGCCCTGGGTACGGCGGTAGAAACGGGCGCGCTCCAGCTCCTAAAACCATATGCCGACCTTTTATACGCCTAACTCCCCCATCCTCACTAGCGATGTCAAGAATTCGTTCGCCCACCAGAAGTCCTTCGCCCTTGATCACTGTGATGTTGGGACACTCATCGCCTAGGCGATAATTCTCGCCACCCTCCACGATCGGATCGATTCTTCCGAAAACGCGGTCACGAATAGCTGACCAATTCACTCCGGTCACTTCAGCCTCAATGCCATAAGCATCGGCTGTTCGAACAATTTGAGCGACGTCTGCCGCATAGACAAACATTTTCGATGGAATACAACCCACATTCAGGCATGTACCTCCGAATAAACCTCTTTCAACTATCGCTATCTTCCAGTGGTCGAACTCCGGGCCCGGAATGCTGTTGCCTGACCCAGTCCCAACAATTACCAGATCAAACTCTTCGATAGTTTCGTTGCTCATATCGATGATTCTCGCAGGCATTTAGCGACGATTCTTACTTCGACCAATAAATTAAGCGTGCACCAAAAATAGCCGCAGTCCTCCACGGACCTAGCTATGACTACTCGAGCGCCTGGTAAACCAACGTCTTCATCTCAGGTCTAATTGGGTGGGTACTAGAAGGGAGCAGTTGAGTAAGAAAAATAACGGTCAAATCCTCTACTGGGTCGATCCAAAACGCTGTTGAGGCGGCGCCACCCCATGCGTATTCCCCCTTTTGACACAAAACCTTGGCTTTTGCAGGATCAATTACTACTGAGAAGCCCAACCCGAAACCGACCCCGTCATAGGCTGTCTCGGAGAAGAGAGGCCGCCCGTACTCAGTCAAGTCAACGCCGCCAGGTAAATGATTGCTCGTCATGAAGTCCAAGGTCTTCCGTCCAACAATGCGTTGACCGTCTAGTGAGCCGCCATTTCTTAACGCCTGAGTGAAAAGATGATAGTCAGCTAGCGTTGAAACCAGTCCACCGCCACCAGAAAACGCTGGAGGTTCGTGAAGGTACCGAGACCTTTGTGCATCGTCGAGCAGAGCTACTTGCCTTGCTTCACCGTTTGGGTAGTAGCAGGACGCAAATCGCTCCTGTTTCTCGCTCGGGACTGAAAAGTCGGTATCAACCATCCCCAGCGGCTCGAATATATTTCTCTTGAAATACGCGTCAAGACTCATTCCGCTCATTACTTCTATGAGGCGACCTAAGACGTCAGTCGAATACGAGTAATTCCATTCCGTTCCGGGATCGAATAGCAAGGGTAGCGAAGCCAAAATATCGCATTGACTTTCTAGGTCGCCAGGGCTTGTAGTCCAATCAAATCCAGCTCTTCTATACATTTCGTCAACAACATGAGCCATATGAAAGAAATAAGTAAGCCCACTTGTGTGCGTCAACAAATCATGGATCGAAATGGCTCTACTTGCTTCCCTGGTCTGTGGATTTTCGGCGTCACCCCCAACGAAAACCTGACTCTGCGCAAATGACGGTATCCAGTTCGATATCGGGTCTTTTAACTGGAAAGCACCTCTCTCATAAAGCTGCATGATGGCAACGGAAGTAATTGGTTTCGTCATGGAGTAGAAGCGATAGATGGTGTCAGCCTCGACGGGCAACGCCCGTTCCATGTCACGCTGCCCATACATGTGTCGATAGACGATCTTGCCTTCGCGACTTACTAATACGTTCACGCCCGGCAGGTGCCCTTCGTCTACATATTTGTCTAAATGGTCACCCAGCCGATGTAGGCGCTTTGCATCAAATCCCGCCTCACCTGGCTCCACCTCAACTTCGACTTCTGTCATCAGGACGCTCTCCACATAGAACACTTTGCACGGGATCGTAGGCTAGGTCGCCCAAGCATGTTTTGGTTGCTCAAGCGTTTATGCGCCTAAAGTGCCTCGATGACCGAACCGACAGAAAACACCCCGCTGATAACCAGGTTTCTTTTGGTCCGCCATGGGGAATCTAATGTCATGGTTAACGGAGTGGTAGGCGGGCTTCAGACCTGCACGGGGCTCTCGCAGCGCGGCAAGGAACAGGCAACTGCCTTAGGTGAGAGATTCGCAACGGGCAACGAAAATTCATTTACCGTGGTCTATTCCTCACCACTTCCAAGGGCAATCGAAACTACTGAGATTCTACTTTCTTGCCTCTCAGAGCCTCATGAAGTCAACATCCATTCTGAGCTCGAAGAATTCCGTCTCGGGGAGGCTGACGGGCTTACTTGGGAGCAAGTCAGAGAGCGCTACGACCTCGGTAACTTCGAGCAAAGAAACCCATTTGTACCCATTATCCCCGGTGCAGACAGCAGAGCTGGCTTCCGTCATCGCGTAGGACAAGCCCTAAGCGAGATCGAGCGCACACACAGGGGCTCAACCATTCTGGTTGGGTGTCACGGAGGAGTCATTTCCGCTGCAATGGCGGTCGCGTTTGGTTTAGCGCCGAACCAATGGCAAACAGAGCTTGCACCCGGCGTTACCTCAATTACTGAACTGGAGGTTGGCTCTAGCAATGATCGTGGACGACGGTGGATGTGTCGGCGATACAACGACACAAGCCATCTACACGGAAGCGACCTAGACCCACGAGACCATTTATAATCTGCTGGGTTTCCTCAGATAGAAACCGGAACTGTAAATATAAGTCAGACTTTAGGAATCTTGATTAACTCCTAGTCATCAATGCTTAACTAGATCCAAGCAGTCGCTTTCGCGCTGCACAACCAGGAGGAAGCATGCTCGTTGAACGCATCGAAGGAAAGTGGATTGACGTGTTCGCTCGCGTGTTCGAAATGTGCGCTGTTAACGACACTCAGAGTGCGGCAATACTTTCCGAAACTCAGAGCCGTAGCGTCAACGTAAACCTGGCAGAGCTTGCACTTGACCGATTAGGTATACGCCCGATCCACATAGTGCTTCCAACTCTACGTCAGAGCGCACCGGTGCCTGTGAGGTCGACCGGAGCTTCCGATGCCATAGCCGGGTCCACAGCAGTAATTAAGGCTCTCTCTTCAGTCGACTTCGTAGTCGATTGCACCGTCGAGGGATTATTACATGCCCCTGAACTGCCTCAAATATTAGCTGACGGCAGCAGAGTGCTGATGGTCTCGAACGAGCACCCAGAAGCACTTGAGAGGCTGATGCCAACGATCGATCTTGAACCTAAAGTCAAAGCGGGCATCAAAAAGCTAATAAAGGCAAAGGAAATGCGCGTTACTTCACAGGCCGGGACTGATGTATCGGTTGACCTGAACGATGCTCCTTGCGGAGGTGGCTGGGGATACACAACTCAACCAGGGTCGATATCGCACTGGCCTGGGGGCTTATGCCTAGCCTTTCCTAAAGCCAACACCGTAAATGGGGTCATCGTTATGGATCGAGGCGATATGAATTTAACTTTCAAACGCTACGTTGAGTCGCCCATTACGCTCACGATCGAAAACGACTTCGTGGTAGATGTAGCGGGCGAAGGTACCGATGCTGCGCTATTTCGTAGCTACTCAGATGCATGGGACGATCCAGATGCCTACGCGACTAGCCATATTGGTTGGGGAATGAATCCAGGTGCTCGCTGGGACACCCTGCCTTTGTATGACAGAAGTCAAACTAACGGCACTGAGCAGAGAGCATTTGCCGGGAACTTTCTGTACTCAACCGGCGCCAACGAACATGCCGGTCGACATACTCTTGGACATTTCGATCTCCCTATGCGCAATCATACGGTGGCGTTGGATGGTGAACCCGTCGTAATCGATGGCGTGCTACAAGGTGATCTGGCATAGCAATACTTCTTATGTGGGATAAAGGAGCAGACCTCGCATCATGGGTAGACAACTGGGCTGATCATCAGCCGACTTCCCTCGCTATTGAGTTCAAAGGTGTTGAGACCAATTACGGTCAGTTATCCACCAGAATCTCGGCCACAGCAAGTTGGCTCCATAGTCAAAGCGTTGGTGTGGGCGATCGAATTGCCTGGCTCGGGCCAAACCAGCCTCTGGCAATCGAACTTCTATTTGCCTGCTCTCGACTGGGAGCTATTTTTTTACCTCTCAATTCGCGCCTACTTGTCTCCGAGCATTCGTGGATCCTCCAAGACGCTAAGCCAAAACTTGTCGTAAGTCATGAGAGCTTCCTCGCTCATGCCGAAGAAGCTGCCACCACAATTCCGGTGCACCCCTCAGCTGAGATAACTAAAGCCGAAACCCTCGACACCACCCCTAGAATCGGGAAACTTGACGACCCCGTTCTACTGGCCTACACCTCCGGAACGACTGGAACTCCGAAAGGCGCCCTCCTCTCCCAAAGCGCATTAGCAGCGAACGCTGTCAACGGCGCCCATGCACATGACTTAACTTCCAAAGATCGTTTCCTGACATTTCTGCCTTTATTCCATGTCGGAGGATTAAATATCCAGACGCTTCCTGCGCTAATGGGGGGAGCATCAGTCCTTCTTCACGAATCTTTTGACCCTGGACAGTGGCTTACGGACGTTGAACGATGGAGACCCTCCTGGTCGCTTTTTGTTCCGGCGACATTGGATGCGGTAAGTAGTCATCCTGCATTCGAAGGAACAGACTTATCATCGCTCACAGGACTAATGGCGGGCTCGTCAACAATTCCGGAGGCAACAACTCGCCCCTTCTTTGAACGAGGCATTTCGGTGGGTCAGGTTTACGGCGCAACTGAAACCGCTCCAACCGCCGTAGTGATGAGGGTCGATGAGGCCTCTGAACGGCCCGGTTCATGCGGCAAACCCGCGACCTTATGTGAAGTTCGCATCGTGAACGATGATGGGACTGCTGTCGCTGAAGGCGAATCAGGAGAATTGTGGGTTCGCGGGCCGAACATATTAAGCAGCTACTGGCGCAATCCCGACGCTACTTCTGAGTCGATAACCGATGGGTGGTTTCACACAGGTGATATCGGGCACCAAGATCCCGAGGGCTGGATCTACATCGATGACCGCAAGAAAGATCTCGTTATCTCGGGGGGAGAAAATATTTATCCCGCCGAGTTGGAGAATGTGCTTGCAGAGAGCTCATTGCTTCTTGAAGCGACTGTGGTTGGGACGCCAGATAGCCGCTGGGGAGAAATTCCAGTGGTGGTAGCAGTGGCAGCAGCGGGGGCCGAACAAAACAGTGAAGCTGTTCTACAACTTTTCCATGGACAAGTTGCTCCTTTCAAGTATCCGAAGAGAGTCATCTGGACTGACCAGCTACCAAGGAACGTTATGGGGAAGGTGCTGAAACACGAGGTTCGTGCTTTGGTCGCCCGCGATCAAAACACCTCGTGAAACAGATAGAGATCAGCCTTCTCCAAGTCGGTACGTAGTTAAGCGTTAGATCAAACAAAGGACTCGCTAATGGTTACTTCAAAGAAAGTTGCGTTTATAGGCCTAGGGATCATGGGCTTTCCAATGGCCAAACACCTTTCACAAGCAGGGCATTCTGTGTCGGTGTACAACAGGACGAGGTCAAAATCAGACGCTTGGGCCAGGCAAAATAATGGCATAACGGCGGCGACCCCACGAGAAGCTTCCGCCGGTGCCGAGGTGGTCTTTATCTGTGTCGGAAACGATGACGATGTTCGTTCAGTCGTTCTGGGGGACGAAGGGATTCTCGCCGGTATCGAACCCAAATCTTTGATCGTCGACCACACCACCGCATCGGCTGAACTCGCTAGGGAGCTCAATGAACTCTGCTCGATCCGTAACGTTGGATTCCTTGATGCGCCTATTTCCGGAGGCCAGGCAGGTGCCGAAAATGGGGCTCTGACCGTTATGTGCGGCGGCGAGCAGAGGTGGTTCGACCTGGCTAAACCATTCATCTCCGCATATAGCCAAGCTTGTAACCTCATTGGCCCTACCGGTTCAGGTCAACTAACAAAGATGGTTAATCAAATTTGCATCGCGGGGCTACTTCAGGGACTCTCAGAGGCTCTTCAGTTCGGAAAAATGAGCGGACTAAATCTCGACCTTGTACTAGAGACAATCAGCAAAGGAGCAGCTGGTTCGTGGCAAATGACGAACCGTGGCTCAACCATGATTCGTGACGAATTTGACTTCGGTTTCGCTGTCGACTGGATGAGGAAGGACCTCGGCATTGTGATGGAAGAGGCAGCGCGTCTCGAAACCTCTGTGGAAGTGACTCGACTAGTCGACTCTTACTATCAAGAAATTCAAGAAAAGGGAGGAGGGCGGTGGGACACCAGCAGCCTAATCACACGGCTTGCTGGTAACTCTTAGGAGGCAAATGTGCATCTAGGTGATCTGGTGACTACGGTTGCTCGACGTGATCCACAGCGACCGAATCTTGATGGGCCCTGGCCCGAGTAACCCGTATCCAACAGTGATGGAGGCCTTCGCTCGGCCAGTTCTCGGACACTTAGATCCTGAATTCATATCTCTCCTGGATGAAACTAACGACCGATTACGAGAGGTATGGCAGACAAAAAACGCTCTGACATTTCCGATTAGCGCCACCGGCTCAGCTGGGATGGAGACCTCATTCGTTAATTTCATTAATCCGGGTGATGAAGTTGTAGTTGGAGTTAATGGGGTTTTTGGTAACCGAATGTGTGATGTGGCTACCCGAGCGGGCGCCATAGTTACCAAGGTTGAAGAGGATTGGGGGCGGGCAATAGACCCTGAGAGACTGTTGGCAGCACACCCCAACCCGAAGATGATTGCGGTAGTACATGCTGAGACATCAACTGGGGTGCGAAATGACATCCAGGACCTCGGCGCAGGCAAAGGCGACGCCCTGCTTCTAGTCGATTGTGTGACTTCGCTTGGCGGTATACCTGTCTTGATCGACGAATGGGCTGTCGATATCGCTTACAGCGGAACTCAGAAGTGTCTGGGAGTTCCTCCTGGTCTTTCTCCCGTCACTGTCAGCGATAGGGCCATGGAGAGACTCGTGGAGACTCCGCAAAGCTGGTACCTGGATCTAAACATGATCAAGGACTACGTAACTGGCGACGGTGCTCGGGCATACCATCACACAGCGCCTATCTCGATGCTTTATGCCTTGCATGCGGGTTTGGGAGTAGTGATAGATGAAGGCCTCCAGCAAGCCTGGGAACGTCACCAATCTTGCGGTGACGAGCTCCACAGATGCCTACCGGAACTCGGCTTCGAGTTATGGGCCCAAGAAGGACATCGACTTCCGGAGCTCACAACCGTATCGATCCCAGATGGTTTAGATGACGTTGAAGGGCGTCAGCACTTACTTAACCGATACGGCATCGAGGTTGGTGGCGGCCTTGGACCGGTAGCCGGCAGAGTATGGCGCATTGGCTGTATGGGCCATACAGCACAGATGCGTAACGTAAAGATGCTGCTGGGCGCTCTTGAGGAATTAACTGCACACTTGAGATAAACGACCGCAGTTTTCTTTTCTCAACGGGCCCTATTGGAGAGCTTTATTCAGAATCCGATTCCCATGGAGCTGGTCCATCCATTGGCGGGTCGGAAC
Organism: Acidimicrobiaceae bacterium; assembly: GCA_002722565.1. Lineage (GTDB taxonomy): Bacteria > Actinomycetota > Acidimicrobiia > Acidimicrobiales > Poriferisodalaceae > MedAcidi-G3. Next base: position 54,593 of record PBMG01000001.1, on the reverse strand, counting down.
GGCCTTCGAGCCACCCATTGAATTCAGGGTTTCGTTTTTCTATGAAAGCTTGAGCGCCCTCTCGCGCGTCAGGAAGATGATCTGTTACTGCTGTCTTTGCGGCAATCTCATCAAGCGACTGGTCCCAAGTTAGGTCAGCAGCAAGCAGAATTGATCGCTTCAACATTCTCATCGCTACTTGGGGTCCTTCAGCGAGTTCTCGAGCAAGTTCGAAAGTCTTGTCCATGAGATCTTCATCTTCGACGACCTCGTGCACTAGGCCCAACTGATGAGCGGTTTCGCCATCAACAATTCGCTTACGCATCATGAAATCTGTTGCCTTGGCTACTCCAAGGTGCTGTACGAGCAGCCATTGGCCGCCTTCGTCTGGCAGCAAGCCAAACCTAAGCGTCGCGCTTCCCATCTTTGCCGAACGCGAAGCGATACGAAAATCGCAGGCTAATGCAAGCGAAAAGCCCGTTTGAATCGCGAAGCCGTTTATCGCTGCGATAGATATCTTGTCTAGATTGCGGACTGCTGTGTTAACCGCCTGAGATATCGTCCGTAACCCGTTGTATGTGCCAGAAGGGTTGTGATGACCGTGGTGGATCTGCGGAACTTGGGTGCTGTCTCCTCCATAACCTTTCAAGTCATCTCCTGCCCAAAAGGCATGGCCTTCGCCTGTGAAAACAACGATCCGAATTGCGTCATCCATCTGCGTCTGAGTTAGCACTTCAACTAAGTCTCGCTTCATCGCAGCTGTAGACGCATTCAGACTCTCAGGGCGGTTAAACGTCACAACCAGAACGCCGGGATCTTCAATAGCTGTAAGGAACCCGCAATACTCGCCTTCTTGGACTGCCATCTCAAAACCCCCATGCCTCTTCTTATCTGCTCCTGTGAAGAACCTACCTCGTGTCAACCTCGAACACCTGTCGCTTGCTACGGTCCACCCAATGAACAGTTCTACTGCTCGGCCTTTCGAAGTTTTTGACAGTTCGCTAATGCTTCGTTTCGATATCAGTGGTTCGCAAGGCGAAAGAACCCACTACATAACACCTTTCGTGACCGATGGGTCCAAGCTCTACGTTTTTGACGAACCTAGCCACGATCCGGAAAGCTTCATACAGATGCTGCTTGGGCAAACCATCTTGGTGAGTAGCCGCTCGACTGGCGACCTCAAAGTAAGCGCACGCGGAAGACTCCCCACGCCTAACGAAGAAGATTGGGCCCGGCCTGCATGCACTGAGAAATTCTTATACGACCAAGCACTGCAAGATTTAGCCTTATTGGGTCCGCTCGTAGTTGTCGACGCCTCAATCCTCGATTAGTTCAACACGGGCTGCTCGCCAGCCAGAGTGATTCGGTACATCTCTCTTTTGCTACCTGAATAGTCGTTGATCGCAAAATGCTGTGTCGCTCGGTTGTCCCACATCGTCAAAGTCCCCGGCATCCATCGCACACGGCAGGTGAACGCGATTTGGCGGCTGTGCTCAAACAGAAACTCAAGTAGTGCACTACTTTCAGTCTTCGTCATTCCTTCTATCCCAACCGTATAAACCTCGTTCACGAATAAAGACTGACGCCCAGTCAGCGGATGTGAACGCACCAAAGGGTGTGCCTGAAGAACCACCGCCGTCTCATCTCCTTGAATGTGCATCGATGAGCCCGGGTCGGGTTGTCCAAATGTCCCTTGAGGACCGTAGCTCCGCTCTGCAGAATGAAGTCCCTTCAAGTCGCGAAGAATTGACTGCATCGAGTCCGACAAGCTTTCGAAAGCCAAATATTGGTTGGTGAACGCAGTATCTCCCCCGACCTCTGGAACCTCAAGCGCGTAGAGCAAAGTCGCGCTCGGCGGTTGGAGTTGAAAACTCCAGTCGCTATGCCATCCACTTCCAAACAGAGGTCCTTTTTCTTCGGCCTCACGCAAGAGGCGCAACACGTTTGGGTGACCATCAATCGGAGCGATGAAAGGCGTCTCACCAAATTCGCCAAGAGACATCGCGAATCTCTCAAAGTCATATATGTCTAAATCTTGATTTCGAAACACAAGCACTACATTCTCAGCGAGGGCTTCTTCTATCGATCGGGCCTGTTCTGACTCGATACCGCCTTTGAGATCAATATCGAAGACTTCCGCGCCGAAAGCACCCGTTAACGCGTTTATTTGCATAACACGAAACTAGCGCTGCAAGAGTCGCTTTGGTGCGCTAGGCAGGGGCTATGAAGATTTCTATTGCATTCGGTGGCCCAGCTTCAGGTAAGAAACGTGACTGGGATACTCAGGTGGAATTCTTGCGCGAGGCCGAGCAAATGGGTGTGGACATAATTTGGTCCGCTGAAGCCTGGGGAATGGATGGCGTCAGCACGTTGGCCTATCTCGCCGCCGTAACCAAAAAGGTCCAACTGGGGACCGGCATATTGCAGATCTCAGCTCGCACTCCTGTGATGACCGCTATGACGGCCCTATCCATGGCAGCGATTAGCGACGACCGATTTATCTTGGGACTTGGTGTGAGTGGGCCCCAAGTTGTCGAGGGGTTACATGGGATTTCTTTCCGTCAGCCACTTACCCGACTCCGAGAAACAGTTGACATAGTGAGGCAGGCCTTTGCCGGCGAGAAGATTAGATACGAAGGTTCACATCACTTCCTACCTCGCCCGGGCGGCGAGGGGAAAGCCCTCCGATTAGCTCAACCCGCCAACGAACAGATCCCTATTTGGCTAGCGACTCTTGGTCCGAAATCGCTCGAATACACCGGTCAGGTAGCTGACGGGTGGGCAGGGACTTCCTTTGTTCCTACCGGTGCCGCGGCCACGATTGGGCATGTCCATCAAGGAGCCTTAGCGGCTGGAAGAGACCCGTCGACTATCGACTACCAAGCTGGTGGGGCTGTCCAATTCGGTAACGATGTGGAGCGTCTTTTAGCTCCTAGGAGACCGGGTGTTGCGTTCACTTTGGGGGCAATGGGTTCGGCTACCACCAACTTTTATAACGATGCTTATAGTCGTGGCGGCTTCGAAACCGAAGCACGGAAAGTCCAGCAACTGTGGGTTGAGGGCCAACGTGAACAAGCTGTTCAGGCGGTACCTGATGAACTGATCTTACAAACCAACTTTTTGGGCTCTACCTCTGAAGTCACTGAACGCGTTCGCTCTTATCGAGAAGCTGGCATTTCTGTTCTGCGGGTTCAACCAGAGGGTGCCGACATGCAAGAGCGGCTCGACAGCTTAGGTGGAATTGTCGACATTGTGAGAGCCTTGAACAACGATGATTCTTAGCCGCAAGCTTACTTAGTGCCTTCGGCTGCCTTTGTCGAAACTCTCCTGGCTAGTGCGACTCGACTCTCAGAATTCGTCGCACATAGGAGAGATCCGCCGTTCTGTAGCTAGCAACTCGATCGGACCAAGAGTCCAAATAGTTCCGGCCATCTGATTGGAAGAAAGTCGTCATGGGACCTTCTTGCTGGTAGTTATCAACTCCACGAATTACCTCTGCGCGACCATCAACAAACTTCACTTCAAACACCATGCTTCATAACTTACCTAGAGTCCGTTGTGGCTAACTAGTGCCATAAGTCTGTGACTTTCTCGTGGACAGATCTTCTTTGTCCACAGATAAGATTTGGAGTCGCAGACTGCAATAGTGTTGCGGTTATCCACAATCTGCCTGAATTATGTTTGAGAGACACCTCATGAGTGACCGTTCCAAAACCTTTAGTGATGACGACCTACGAGCTCGCTTAACTCCTCTTCAGTATCACGTGACGCAAGAAGCTGGCACAGAGCAGGCCTTCACTGGCGATACATGGGACCAGAAACAGGATGGTGTCTACCACTGTGTTGTCTGCGACATCGATCTGTTTTCTAGCGATAGCAAGTACGAGTCGGGATCTGGTTGGCCAAGTTTCTGGCAACCGCTATCCAACGGTGCTGTTGACACCGAAATCGACACTTCTCATGGAATGGTGCGCGTTGAGGCCCTTTGCCATTCATGCGGAGCACATTTGGGACATGTCTTTCCCGATGGCCCCGAGCCAACAGGCGATCGCTATTGCATGAACTCGGCATCCATGCGGTTCAATCCCCAAGAAGGCAAGTAACCCGCAAAGCGGTTAAATAGAAGCTATCCGGTTAGCTGAACTCGTTCTTCCACCGATGGAAACAGGTCGATGATGGCGTTGTCTAACTCTTCTTTGACCCCGGCCAAAGGCAGCACGTTCAGGACGCCCTGCCCTTTGTGGATCAGGTCAATGATTTCTTCTCCTGAGACAAGCAATGGCGAAGATCCGTTGATCACTAGATTGGCTGAAGCAACATCTGCCCCAAGGTTTTCTCGTAAATAAGAAAAGACGTCTCTCACCATTTCAAGTCGAATCCCAGCATCGAGCAGGGTTTTTACGACCTTGAGTTCTAGGAGATCCTGGTATGAATAGCTACGTCTACTTCCGCTTCCTTGCGCATCAGCTAAAGACGGGCGAATGAGGTCCGTACGCGCCCAATAATCAAGTTGGCGATAAGTGATACCTACCAATTCTGCTGTTCTCTTTCCTGAGAAACCTGTTGCCACTATGCCCTCGGTCACGGCTGTGCCTCCATCTCGGCAAGTGATCAATGCGATCACACCGATGAAACTACGTCGATGTGATGCCACAGTACGAGCAAACCGCACCGTTAGCAACCACCCTTCGCGCGATAATTCGCGCGCTCCGCGCGAAAAACTCGTCGTTAATACCTAACTACGCTCCGAAATCACCCGGGTTAACGTCATCCAAGAACTGCTTAAATTCATCAAGTAGCTCATCTGGATCACTTTCAGAGTCTTCATCAGATCCATGTTCTTCGATGATTTGCCCCGCTTCAGCAAGAACGTCTTCGGAAGCAAAGATAGGAGTATCTGTTCTGACAGCAATGGCTATAGCATCACTGGGTCTGGCCGAAATCGTCCGACTTTCGCCAGCAACTTGAAGTTCTATCTCTGCAAAAAACGTTCGCTCGCGGAGCTCCGTCACCGCCACTCCCACAATGTTCGCCTGAAGTTCTTCCAGCATGGCGACCAGCAAGTCATGCGTTAGTGGTCTTGCCAGACGGATCCCCTCAATACCCCGATGGATGGCGTGGGCCTCAGGGGTGTCAATGACAACAGGCAACACCCTCCCCTGCCCTTCGGTCTCTCTCAACAACAAGAGTGGACTGTTTGATGGCAACTCAACCTGAACTCCGAGTAACTCCATCTCGATCATGTTCTGACCTTAGCGGGGTTGTCGGCTCGTAGCCCGCTTTCAAGCGCTCGATGACACGAGATAGAGCAATTTGAACTTACCTATCTGCAATTCATCACCATTGGTGAGGAAGGCCTCGCTGTCTTCTAGACGTTGCCCATTGAGGTAGGTGCCATTCAACGACCCAACGTCTTTGATGTCGTAGCCTGCGCTGCTCGCCGTTAACTCAACGTGGTGTCGTGACACAGTGATGTCGTCGAGAAATATATCGCTGTCCGGGTGGCGGCCGACCGTCACAACCTCCGACGTAACCGCATAACGAGTACCCGCCTGATGGCCACTAGCAACAATCAGCGCCGCCCCTGTTAACGGGTTGTCAAGGTTGAGCCCTTCAGAATCAGCCACAAGAGTTTCAAGCACCTCAGTGTTGACCTCTTCAGCCTGACTCAGAGGTCGTCCGCAGCTAGAGCAGAATCGCGACCCGGCATCATTTGAATGGCCGCAAGCTTCACATAATTGAGTCATCTATTCCTCCTTATTCTCTGCAAGGACGAATGTTTCGTAACTAATTGCATCCATTAATTGATCGAGTTCAGATTCTGCACTCGGTTTAATGACACATATCCAACCTTCACCGTAGGGGTCTTCGTTGACGAGTTCCGGACGGTCTCCTAAGGCACCGTTGACTGCGGTAACCTCGCCTGAAATCGGTGCAAAAACGTCGGAGACTGACTTGGTCGACTCAATCTCAGCGAACGCTGAGTTTGCAGTAACCACTAGGCCTACCTCTGGAAGTTCCACATAAACAACGTCACCCAAAGCATCTTGGGCAAAATCTGTAATACCGATGTGCGCTAAGGAATGCTCAATTCGAACCCATTCGTGATCACTTGAGTATCGAAGCTCTTCAGGTGTATCCATATTCACAACCTATCCCACCCAGTCGACTAGGGAACCTGCGCTTATCGGCCGGCTCGACCTTGTCGAAGTGCCTCTCGGGCCGCAGGAACGTATGTTAGTCCAGACCAATAGTGAATAGGTAGCCCCACCAAGGCGCAAACCCATGCTCCACTGGCGAAAAAAGACGCGATAAACACGTCGCTCTCTCCTGCTAAGAAAAACGGAAAGGCGAACATCAACAAAAAGGTGCCGGTCTTACCCCACCAGGTAACTTCAATTTTTCTAGCCCCAAAGGCCGCCAGAAATAGAGCAGCCATAGCTACCAACGCCTCCCTGACAAGGGCCAGCCATGCAATCCACCCAGGAACCGACCCATCAACCCAAATCGCAAAAATTCCAACCAAGAGCATCAGTCGATCCGCAGTCGGGTCCAGAATTTTTCCCAATTCACTTACTTGGTTAAATCTTCGAGCGATAAATCCGTCTACCCAGTCACTCGCGCCTAGCGCTCCGAGCAACAGAGCGGCTGCCCACCGGTCCTCAACAGAAAACAGCAACCACAAAAAAACAGGGATACAACCCAATCTGACGAGGCTAATAAGATTCGGGAGGGTGAATGGTCTCCACGGTAAAGGCTGTTCAGACATCGGTTGCATCGTAGGCTTCATTTCATGTCATCTGTTTTCACAATGATTATCGAAGGCGATTTACCGGGAACTTTCGTCTGGAAAGACGACCAATGCGTCGCCTTCATGTCAATAAATCCAATTTCCCATGGCCATACGCTGGTAGTTCCCCGAGCCGAAATCGATCATTGGATCGATGTTCCTTCAGACCTGCGAAGACATCTCTTTGAAGTCGCCGGAACAATCGGGGCTGCACAGAAACAGGCTTTCAACACCCAGCGCGTTGGGCTGGTTATCGCTGGATTCGAGGTACCGCACACGCACATACATTTGATCCCTATGGACACAATGGCCGATATGGATTTCTCCCTAGCAGCCGACTCCGCCGACCCTCAAGATCTCGATAGCGCAGCGGGGTCCATCAAATCAGCTTTAGAGAAATAGCTTCACTCACTACCAAAGAGTGTTGGGTTGAACAGGAGCAAGGTTTTCAGGTTCATCGTGCCTGGGATTCCCCACTCTCGCGTCTACATAATGTGCTTGTAACGTCTCCGTTGGCCCTTCAGTTATGAAGCGTTTCAGCGCAACAGCATTATCGGAATTTGAATCCAACCATCTAGCCCACAGTGACGAAGGAAGCGTGACCGGCATTCGGTCGTGAATATCAGACATGAATCCATCAGCTTCTCTAGTCAAGATGACCAAAGATGGGCGGGTTTCAGACTCTCCCTCCCTTGAGTCGAATTCCCAAATTCCCGCCATGGCTAGCGGAGTATGGTCTGGTTTATATACGTAGGAAGGCTGACGCTCTTTGCGCTTGAAACCTCGATTCCATTCGTAGAATCCGTCAGCTGGAACTAGACATCTCCTGTGTTCGAACGATTCAGCAAACCTAGGTTTCGAGTCGACTGTTTCAATTCGAGCGTTAATGAGAAAATTTGGACTCTGGCCTTTCTTCTCTGACCATTGACCGAAACCCCATCGAAAAACTTTTAGTTCTCGGTTAATGGAGCCGGGAGCGCCGAGGACTCCATATACCTCCATAGATGGCGCGACGTTATAGCTAGGGGTCAGAGACTCTCCGCAAGACTGAGCACTAAACACGGCCTCTAATCCAGAAGGCGGAACCGTTGAAACGAATCTGCCGCACACGCGCTAACCACCTCGCGAATTCTCAAACATAGGTGGAACCCTTCATGCCAGTGCGGTCCTGCCGAATCTCTACGTTTACTAATGCAGGCTTTCCGGACTCAAATGCCCTAGCTATTGCTGGACCTATTTCTGCCGGTGACACGACGTGCTCTCCGTAGCCACCCAAAGCTTCTACTACGAGGTCATATCTAGTGCGATTGAGTTCGACCGCCACCAAACGATCTTCGCCGTAAAGCATGCCCTGCGGTCGCATCATCTGGCCCCATGCAGCATCGTTCCCAACGACACCGACGATAGGAAGACCAAAACGGACAGCAGTGTCATACTCAAAGCCATTGAGACCAAACGACCCGTCACCGTAAACAATAAGGACGCGCTTGTCGGGGTGAGCTTTTTGAGCCGCTAACGCGAAGGGCATCCCAACGCCAAGCGTTCCTAAGGGTCCCGGGTCCATCCATGTTCCATTACGCGGCACCCGGATCACCTTTGAAGCTTGGGCGACGATGTCTCCGCCGTCCCCGATGATGATCATGTCGTCCGAAACATAGTCAGCTATCTCTCGACACAAGCGCAGCGGATCTATCGGGACCTCTTCACTATCCATTTGCCCTCTTCGGGCGCTATCAAGTTCTTCTTCTCGCTCGCGCAATTGGTCTCGGTATCCGGATAAATCGATTGGCAACCGGCGGCCTTCTATTTCTTCGGTCAGCAATTGGAAATTCATACCGATGTTGCCAACGAGTCCGAGGTCCGCAGGCCGATTATCACCAATCAGGGTCTCATCTATATCCATCTGGATAATCGCTGCCGAGGGTGGAATCGATTTACCAAATTTCATCCGAAAATCTAGGGGAGTTCCAGCAAGAACCACGAGGTCGGCTTTTTCGAGCGCTTCTTTGCGAGTTAAAGACAGGAATGAAGGGTGATCCCAAGATATTTCCCCTCTCGCCATTCCATTCACGAAGCAGGGAAGGCCGGTTCGCTCTAAAAAGCGCGCTAAATGCTTGCCTCCCTCGCTCCACTTAAGAGACGTCCCTGCCATAACCACCGGGGTTTTAGCTCCAGAGAGCAGATCAACACCTTTCTCAACCAAGTGGTGAGGCGCCGTCGCAGCAATTCTGTAGTCACGAAACTCGGGAATTTGAATTTTTTCTAGGTCAATCTCTCCATGGAGCACGTCCATTGGAATCTCTAGGAATGCCGGACCGGGAACGCCGCTAAGGGCCACTCGAATTCCGGCCTCCATGTATTCGCCAATTCGTTCTGTCTGGTAACAGGCCTCAGCCCATTTCGAGACTGGCTTCATTAAAGAAACATGGTCCATTTCCTGCAAAGAGCCGCGTCGTATGTGTCGAAAAGGCCCTTGGCCTCCAATAACCAGAATCGGGGAATTAGCTCGCCAAGCGTTAGCGACGCCTGTAACCCCGTCGGTTACTCCTGGACCAGCAGTTAGAACCGCTACACCCACTTTGCCTGGGTGAAGACGAGCCCACGCATCGGCTGCGTGAACAGCAGCTTGTTCATGTCGGACATCTACGACTTCAATATTTTCATCAAGACATCCGTCATAGATTCCCATGACATGCCCCCCCGAAAGAGTAAACACGCACTCCACTCCTGCGGCCTTCAACGCCTTCGCAACTAACTTTCCACCGTGTGTCATAGAACCAACTCTTCTCGACTTCGCTAACAGCTGACTATAGAACTGTACGCTGCCTTAGATGCGTGTGACTGTGCCTGCATCGTCAGCCAACATCGGACCCGGTTTCGACTGTTTAGCGGTTGCCTTGGACCTGCTGTTCCATCTGGATGTGGGAGAGCCACAACAAGGCGCCACAAAGCTTGATGCAAATCATCCAGCTGCCAAATCTTTTGCTGATGCTGGAGGGGAGGGACCTCTATTCGGAGAGACAGCCATTCCGCCGGGTAAAGGCCTTGGTTTCTCAGGAGCCGCTCGGGTGGCCGGTTTGGCTGCAGCATCTATTCAGAGCTCTGGGTCGATTCGCTATGGAGATCTCCTCGCACGATCAGGGCAGCTTGAAGGCCACTCGGATAATGTCGCAGCCTCAATATACGGCAGCGTTACTGCGGTCAACCAAGATTCGGTTGTTCGGGTGAGATGTCCGGAAGAGTTAGATGTTGTCGTTTGGATTCCGGACGGGAAGACCTCGACTGATTCCTCTAGAAAGCACCTGCCGGCATCGGTACCATTCGAGACCGCCACGCAAGCGTTAGCTAGAAGTTCAGTTTTGGTCGCTGCCATCGCTTCTGGTGATTTGACGGCGATGCGTGCTAACTGTGTCGACGATCTTCACCAACCAACGCGGCTCGCTTCGGCACCTGACTCTGCGCACGCCATAGAGGCCGCCCTCGACAATGGTGCGTGCGCCGCGTGGCTAAGTGGTTCAGGCCCGACGGTTGCTGCGTTCGTGGAGAGGGACTATGCGGAGTCAATCAAGCGCTTGCTGCCGAGCTCCGGCCACAGCAAAATCCTCAAAGTAGCCCAACACGGTATCTCGATCAGCTGACAACGATATTGGCCATTTTCCCGGGGATTACTATTACTTTGCGAATCGCTTTGCCTGCTAATAGTTCGGTGACGCGTTCATCAGCTAGCACTGCTTCTTCAATCGTTTGTGGATCAGCGCTTGTCGCTACCATCACGCGACTTCTTACTTTGCCGTTTATCTGAACAGGGATTTCGATCGATTCGTCGACGAGAAGTGCCTCATCCGCCTCAGGAAATCGCTGATGAACTACCGATCCATCGTTGCCAAGTCGTTGCCACAATTCTTCAGCTATATGCGGCACCAATGGACTAAGCATCAAGATAAGGCTGTTAGCTACTTCAGCAGGAACTGGCGCAGCGCTTCGCGTCAACTCATTGTTCAACTCTGTTATGCGCGCTATGGCCGAATTAAACCGCAACCCTTCCATTGCATCGTCAACAGCAGCGATGGTTCGATGCGTAAGCCTCAACAATTCCTCTGTGGGTTGGTCGTTGACCACCGTAGCCATACCGGTGCTTTCATCGATCAGATTCCTCCACACCCGCTGCAAAAGTCTATGAGACCCGATCACAGATTTTGTTTCCCAAGGCCGGTCTTGGTCCAAAGGCCCCATGAACATTTCGTAAAGGCGCAAGGTGTCTGCACCATAAGCCGAGTACATATCGTCTGGGGTCACTGAGTTCCTGAGGGACTTACCCATCTTCCCGAAGGATCGAGATACTGGGAGGCCTTCGTAAAAGAACGAACCGTCCTCTTCTACTACTTTTTCCGCTTCAACATAGATACCTCGATCATCTTGGTAAGCGGCAGCCTGGATATAGCCCTGGTTATACAACCGCTGGAAAGGTTCGGGGCCAGATACGTGTCCGAGGTCGAACAGAACTTTGTGCCAAAAACGTGCGTACAGGAGATGCAAAACGGCGTGTTCTACTCCCCCAACGTATAGATCAACTCCGCCAACACCCCCATCTGGGCTACTCATCCAGTATTTCTCAACTGCTGGGTCGACAAACTGTTCGTCGTTCGTCGGATCTAGGTAGCGCAGGTAATACCAACAAGATCCTGCCCATTGCGGCATGGTATTAAGTTCACGCCGATAGGAGCGCTGACCTTCCCCAAGGTCGTAATCAGCCGTTGCCCACTCTTCTGCACGCCCTAAGGGAGGTTCCGGTTCGGATTCTTCATCCAGAGATCGTGGTGCCCAATCCATAAGTTCAGGTAATTCGATAGGGAGTTCGCTTTCAGGCACGGCTAGAGCGAGCCCGGTTTCGTCAAACACAATCGGGAATGGTTCACCCCAGTACCGCTGACGAGAAAAAAGCCAATCACGCAACTTGTAGGTGATCGTGCGTTCGCCGTTGCCGCTACCTTCCAACCAGTCGATCATCGATCCCTTGGCCTCTTCGATGTATAGGCCATTCAGAAAATCGCTGTTGATTGCTGGCCCATCCTCAACGTAGGCCTCGCCTGAGAAATCTTCTGGAGGTTCAACCGTCCTCACAATTTCGATGTTAAAGGTTGTCGCGAAATCCCAATCTCGTTGATCCTGACCAGGAACGCTCATCACGGCTCCTGTTCCGTAGCCCATCAATACATAGTCGGCTATGAAAACTGGAATTTCTTTGTCGTTTACTGGGACTACACAATGTGACCCAAGGTAGACCCCCGTTTTTGACCGATTCTCTTGCCTTTCTAAGTCGCTCAGCTCCGAGACCAGACGGCGATATTCCTCAACTGCCTCGCGTGGGGATGTCGCTCCGCCTGTCCAACTAGCTGGTGTGTCTTCGGGCCAAACATCAGATATCAATTCGTCAACTAGTGGATGCTCGGGCGCTAACACCATTGCAGTGGTCCCAAATAGGGTGTCTGGTCTGGTGGTGAAAACTTTGATGACCGAATCAGATGCCGTTTCAAAAGCAATTTCGGCACCTTCGGACCGCCCGATCCAGTTTCTCTGCATGGTTTTGATCGAGTCGGTCCAATCAAGGCTTCCTAAGTCCTCAAGCAAACGATCTGCATAGGCTGTGATCCGCATCATCCACTGCTTCATTGGCCGCCTAAAGACAGGGTGGTTACCTCGTTCGCTTCGCCCGTCAGCCGTAACTTCTTCGTTTGCGAGAACTGTTCCTAGCCCTGGGCACCAATTAACAGGTGCTTCACCCAAATAAGCGAGACGCCACCTATCAAGTTCCTCTCTGCGCTCTACTTCCGTCATACCCGACCAAGGGTGACCATTCTTGGTGACGAGCTGCCCTGCTGAAAGTCGTTCTTCGAGCTCCGAGATTGGCTTCGCCATGCCCGCCTCGCTGTCGTACCAGCTTTGGAAAATCTGCAAAAATATCCATTGAGTCCAGCGGTAATAGGCGACGTCAGTGGTGGCGATGGATCGTTCTTTGTCGTGACCTAACCCAAGCCGGTCGAGTTGCCGTTGCATGTTGGCAATGTTCTTTTCTGTGTTGACTCTCGGGTGTTCGCCTGTCTGGCGCGCATGTTCTTCTGCTGGGAGTCCGAAGGCGTCGTATCCCATCGTATGTAGAACGTCGTATCCCCTCATCCTTTTGTAACGAGCGAAGACATCGGTTCCGATGTAGCCCAGCGGATGCCCTACATGTAAACCCGCTCCTGAGGGGTACGGGAACATGTCCATAACAAACAACTTTTGACGTTTTTCGGCAACGGAATCTCGATATTCCTCCACTGGTGGGAGGTTGCTAACTCGATAGGTATTCTCGTTCGCCCAGCGTTCCTGCCAATCGGTCTCAATTCGTTCGGCTAAGTGCGCGTCGTATCGAAAAGCAGGATGCGAATCATCTGTCTCATGGTCCGGTGTCGAAGGAGATCTGTTCACGAAGTTCAAGGATGCCACGTACAGGGGCGAGTAAGACAATTAGCAGCAATGGATTGCTTTCTACCTAGTTATCGACCCGTTGAGTCGAATAACCTTCTGCTATGACCCGCGACAACTCCGAACAGAACTTTGATGATCGCGATTACGAATCTTGGCAAGCGGCAGCGACTGCTGCCCTCAAGGGTAAGGATCTCGCCGACCTCACTACCCGCACCTTGGAAGGCATCGAAAGAAGTCCGCTTTACACACGACAGCGCAACGGAACAATACGAAATGGAGATGATTTTCCGGGAGGAACCGCATTCGCTAGAGGCAATAGCGCGTCGGGGAATCTTCTCGGGTGGGAGATTCGTCAAAGTCACTTGGCAATCCGCGACGGTGTAAACGCCCATATTCTTTCCGACCTAGAGAACGGGGCCACTGCCATAACCTTGAAGGGGGCCACCGCTGATGCCGCTCATATTGCTTCAATTCTTCAAGGTGTCTATCTCGAACTAGCTCCCGTCCATTTAGCCTCAGGAAGCAGCCGGAAACTCGCCTCCGCGCTCTTAGAAGTTTGTGAGGATCGATCTTCTGACGCTGAGCTCCTTCGTAATCACCTGGGACTTGATCCCGTGGGTCTGTTAGCCCGAACTGGGCATTCTGTTTCACCTCTAGATCAAGAAATTAAGCAATGCGCCGACATGGCCAATGACGTAGCGTCGAAGTACCCGAACATCATCCCTATCGCAATCGATGGTTCCGTCTGGGCAAATGGAGGAGCATCAGACAGTCAGGAGCTAGGCGCCATATTGTCCGCCGGTGTCCTTTGGGTGCGTGCCCTTCTGGACTCAGGTTTCAGCATTAACGATGTTGCACAGAGACTTGAGATTACGCTGACAGTTGGACCTGATCAGTTCATGAATATGGCAAAGATTCGAGCCACTCGAGTCTGTTGGGCACGGGTTATGTCTGCATGTGGAGCGTCACCCTCTCAGAGTCCCGTCACTATTCATGCACAAACTGCGCAAGCAATGATGACGAGAACTGACTCGTGGGTGAATATGCTTCGCGCGACTACAGCATGTTTCGCTGCTGCCGTCGGAGGCGCTGACGCAATAACGGTTACCCCCTTTGATGATGCTGTGGGTCTTTCCAACGAAATGGGGCTTCGACTCGCGCGCAATACACAACTCATCCTCCAAGAAGAAACCAAATTGTCTTCTGTGATCGACCCTGCTGGAGGAAGTTGGTATGTCGAAGAGTTGACCGACGATGTGGCCGGTTCAGCCTGGGAACTCTTTCAAGACTTGGAACGTCAGGGAGGTCTTGCTGATGCACTGCTGTCCGGGTACTGGCAGGAGGAGCTAACGAAAACTCGTTCGGAACGGAATAAAGCTGTCGCCCACAGAGAAATGCCGCTGACTGGCACTAGCGAGTTTCCGAACCTAGATGAGCAGCAATTAGAACGTGAGTCATTGCCTCAAAGCCTTGAAAAAATCGAAGGCGAACGCCGGTGTGAAGCTCTCCCCCTGTTTCGATGGTCCACTCCTTTTGAGGAGATGCGTGAGTCCGTTGGCAGTTCGACCAACGAGCCTGTCTTATTTCTAGCGAACCTTGGGGACATTGCTACCCATACGGCTAGGTCCACCTTCGCTATGAACTTGTTCGAGGCCGGAGGAATTCGAACCCTCAACAACGACGGATTCGCGAACACTGCTGATTGCGTTGAAGCTTTTACTGCTAGCAATACACGTATTGCTTGCATCTGTTCCTCGGACAGTGCCTATTCAGAATCCGCTATCCAAACAGCCCAAGAGCTCCGCTCCGCCGGAGCAAGTCTGGTCTATCTAGCCGCGAACCCTGATGCGTTAGCTGAAAGTGTTTCCGATATCGATGGCTTCATTTATCTCGGCTGCGACGTCTTGGACGCTCTTACACCCATCCATCAACTCCTCAACTAGGTAAGTCAGAACATGAGCCAAATACCAGACTTTTCGACGATTGACCTAGAACTAGGTGGCAACGCGTCATCTCAGAGATCTGATTGGGAACAGGCGTTTGCAACTCAGACTGGGCGCCCGTCTGAAGCATTTACCTCAGATACGCCCGAAGGTATCGACATCAAGTGTCTTTATACGCCCGCGGACCTCGAGGGTGACATGGGCCATGTAGACAGTTTCCCTGGATTCGCCCCGTTCTTACGCGGGCCTTATCCGACCATGTACACAAATCAACCTTGGACGGTTAGGCAGTATGCGGGTTTTTCGACAGCCGAAGACTCGAATGCCTTCTATCGAAGGAATCTAGCCGCCGGACAAAAAGGTCTCTCAGTGGCCTTTGATCTTGCAACTCACCGGGGATATGACAGCGATCACGAAAGAGTTAGCGGTGACGTTGGCATGGCCGGGGTGGCAATCGATTCGATCTACGACATGCGAACCCTCTTCGCCGGCATTCCTTTAGATCAGATGAGTGTTTCCATGACAATGAATGGAGCGGTTCTTCCGATACTTGCTCTTTACGTCGTGGCTGCCGAAGAGCAAGGAGTAGCCCCAGAAAAGCTTGCTGGCACAATACAGAACGACATCCTCAAAGAATTTATGGTTCGGAATACTTATATCTACCCACCGCAACCTTCAATGCGAATTATCGGCGACATCTTTGAGTTCACGAGCAAAAATATGCCCAAATTTAATTCGATCTCCATTTCGGGTTATCACATGCAAGAGGCAGGTGCGACAGCTGACTTGGAGTTGGCTTACACACTCGCCGATGGACTCGAGTATCTCAGAACGGGACAAGGCGCTGGACTGGGAATTGACGATTTTGCCCCGCGGTTGAGCTTCTTTTGGGCAGTAGGCATGAACTTCTTTATGGAAGTCGCCAAACTTAGGGCTGCTCGACTTATCTGGGCCGATTTGGTTGATGGCTTCGACCCGGTCAACCCAAAGTCAAAATCGTTGAGAACTCACACCCAAACGTCGGGCTGGAGCCTTACAGCTCAGGACGTCTACAACAACGTAGTGCGGACTTGCGTTGAAGCTATGGCTGCGACACAAGGTCATACTCAAAGCCTTCACACCAATGCTTTCGATGAAGCATTGGCGCTACCAACTGACTTCAGCGCCCGCATAGCACGCAACACTCAGCTATTTCTCCAACAAGAATCGGGGACGACGAATGTGATCGACCCCTGGGGCGGCAGCTATTTCGTTGAGAAACTCACCCGCGATTTGGCAGATAAAGCCCTAAGGCACATCCAAGAAGTTGAGAATATGGGTGGTATGGCGGCGGCAATCGAAGCCGGGATTCCAAAGATGAGAATCGAAGAAGCAGCGGCTCGAACTCAAGCTCGTATCGACTCTGGGCGCCAAGTCGTCGTAGGCGTTAACAAATATCGTATGGAGACAGAAGACGCTGTAGAGGTCCTACGCATAGACAACGCCGAGGTGAAAGCCTCTCAAATTGCCAAACTCAATCAACTGAAAGCGGAGCGGGACCCTGACCAAGTTGAAAAATCGCTTGCAGCTTTGACTAAAGCAGCAGACACTGGTGAAGGAAATCTGTTGGCCTTAGCTATCGAAGCAGGGCGAGCTAAGGCAACGGTTGGCGAAATCAGTCTTGCTCTTGAGCTTGTCTATGGCCGCCACAAAGCCGAAATTAGATCAATTAGCGGGGTGTACGGCAGCGAAGTGGGAGATGAAACCGACGCAGTTAAGGCAACCAGAGAGCTGGTGGACTCCTTCGCTGAGAGCGAAGGGAGACGGCCGCGCATCCTCATCGCCAAGATGGGCCAAGACGGCCACGATAGAGGCCAGAAGGTTATAGCGACTGCTTTTGCTGATTTGGGCTTTGACGTCGACATCGGGCCCCTTTTTTCGACTCCATCTGAGGCTGCGAGGCAGGCAGTAGAGAATGACGTTCATATAGTTGGTGCTTCTTCGCTGGCTGCTGGTCATTTGACTCTCATCCCTGAACTTCGAGAAGCGCTAGCGGCAGAAGGTCGGGATGACATCATGATCGTGGTTGGAGGGGTAGTCCCTTCTCAAGACTTTGAGGCCCTAACGAATGCCGGGGCCGCTGCGATCTTTCCTCCAGGAACAGTGATAGCTGAAGCGGCGCAGGAATTGTTGGAAAAGTTATCTAGCGACTAGCGCTTGCGACGAACGTGTTTGACTTTCTTTTTGGCGCGGTTAGCGCGATAAGCAGCGCTCGGAGCCGCTTTAGACGTCCCTCGGCCCAAGGTCGAATCCGCTTCCTCGAGCTTGGCTTGAAATCGCTTGTGGACCCAGAGTTTTTCGTCGGCTATCTCGATCTGGGACCAAAATTGGCCACGCACTTCAAACTTAGAGGTACGTGGGACACGATGGAGAAGTTCGACAGGCTTTGCCGGCCGCCAGCCACGTGCCTTTAATAACAAGATGTCGTCCGACGTTATCGCTATGACTCGATAGCGAGCTGTGGTCAATACAGCAACGACGGCAAACACAACTGTGCTGATCGTCACGCCCATAATCCATGAATTGGGATCCAACACTAAAACCGCTAAAAGAATAAACACCGCGAAAAAAAGCATCGTAAATGGGTGGAGCCCTCCTTGCGCTGGGAGGATCCACTTAACCTTTTCGTCGGCCTCAAGAAATTTCTCTACCGGATGAGGGCGGCTCCCCTTTTTGTCCATTATCCGTTTTGCTAGACCCATAAGCTCCTGCTCCGCATCTGACCTACATCAAGTTACTTACGCGGCGAACGTTCGACAGAGTTCTACAACAAATAAATGAGCTAGGAGTCAGGCCAGAAACGGCCTGTACCCTCATATTGGTGGATCCCATGCCGTCAATTCAAGAGCTCGTCAAGGGTGTGAAGTCGACAGACCGTGCATCACTAGGTCGCGCTATCACGCTGATTGAAAGTAACTTGCCCGACCACAGAGAGCTGGCCCAGCAGTTATTGGCTGAGCTCCTTCCTGCTTCTGGATCTGCTCACAGAGTAGGAATCACTGGCGTCCCGGGAGTAGGCAAAAGCACCTTCATCGAAACACTTGGCACCAATCTGACAAGCCTCGGCCACAGGGTGGCCGTTCTAACTGTCGATCCAACTTCGTCGAGAACTGGTGGATCGATTCTGGGCGACAAGACTCGCATGGCATCCCTAGCAAACCACCCTTCGGCATTTGTTCGTCCATCACCTACATCGGGTGAACTTGGTGGTGTGAATCGAATGACCCGAGAGACCATGCTCATCTGCGAAGCAGCGGGATTTGATGTCGTTTTGGTCGAAACAGTCGGAGTGGGACAAAGTGAAACTGTAGTCGCCGACATGGTTGATTTCTTCCTAGTGCTGATGCTGCCCGGTGCCGGAGACGAGTTGCAAGGCATCAAAAAAGGAATCTTGGAACTTGCGGACATGATTGCTGTCAACAAGGCAGATGGAGACAACGCTCAGGCTGCCGCTTCCGCGGCCCGGGAATATGAAATTGCACTACACCTCACTGCCCCTACCTCTCCCCTCTGGAGTCCCCCAGTCCTCACCTGTGCCGGTTTAACGGGCGCAGGGGTAGATGAGCTATGGACGCAGGTCCAAGAGCACCAACGGCTTCTGAGTGACGCTGGAGAGCTTGATCGTCGTCGGGAAGAACAAACTGTCCGATGGATGTGGTCGATGCTTGATGACCGCCTGATTGAGGGACTCCGGACACACTCAAGGGTCAAGAGCCTTCTCCCAGAGATGGAATCTCAGGTTAGATCAGGGCAAACCACACCAGTGTCAGCGGTAGACAGGCTTATCCATGCCTTCTTGAGCGATTAGCTCGCAGAAGAAGAGCTTCTATTTAGAAATCTTCGTCGAATGCGACGTCCCCTTCAACCCCATGCTGGTACGCCGCTACTGTCCGTTCAAAGAAGTTCGTGAGTTCTTGAACATCTTGTAGCTCCATAAAGTCAAACGGGTTCTTGGAGCCATAACGCTTCGGCAACCCCAATTGGGTTAAACGTTGATCGGCGACGAACTCTAGGTAGGTGCGAGTGTCCGCTGCGGACATACCAGCAACGCCACCAGACAATACGTCTTGAGCAAATTGACTTTCGACCTCGATCGCTTCCTCAAGCATTTCAACGATCCTGTTGGATAGATCCTCATCAAATAGTTCCGGCTCTTCTTCTTTGATCGTCTTGACGACTTCAAAGGCGAAGTTCATATGGCACGACTCGTCACGAAAGACCCAATTTGTTCCCGCTGCTAGGCCATTAAGTAAGCCTTTGCTACGCAAAAAGTAGACGTACGCAAAGGCAGCGAAAAAGAACAGCCCTTCGATGCACGCCGCAAAGCAAATCAAATTCAACAGGAACTGCTTACGTTCTTCGGGCGTCTGCAACTCGGTGAGGTCTTCCATACTGCTCATCCATTTGAAGCAGAAATCGGCCTTACTTCGTATCGAAGGGATATTCTCTATCGCCGCAAATGCTTCTGCCCGCTCATCATGGTCAGGGATGTATGTATCTAGGAGTGTCAGATAAAATTGAACGTGCAAAGCCTCTTCGTACAACTGACGGCTGAGGTACATCCGAGCCTCAGGGCTATTTATGTGCTGATACAGATTCAGAACAAGATTATTAGCGACTATCGAATCCCCAGTAGCAAAAAAAGCGACAAGCCGATTGATCAAATGTCGCTCCGCTGGCAGTAATTTCCGATCGAGGTCAACGACATCGTCAGAGAAATCGATCTCGTCCACCGTCCAGGTGTTCTTTATCGCGTCCTGGTACATCTCGTAAAAGATCGGATACTTCATCGGCCGCAAAGTCAGGTTGAAGCCCGGGTCGAGAATTTTGCCGGGAGTTCCTAGATCTACTGCTTGAGTCGGTAACTGTTCTTCCGCGCTTTCGGGAGCAGCGAAATTGTTGTCAGGTTCTATTAATGCCATTTGGTTTCGTTTCTCGGCGTGTAATGGACGCTATTTCTCCTGTTTGCCTATCAATCGCAGGCTTCACAGGACTCTGGATTTTCCAACGAACAGGCGATGGCCTCTTCGTCGGTGAATGGTGATGGTTCGGCTATTCCGCCGTTCGTGGGATCCGTTGGGTCTGCGCCTTCTGATCCAGTGGTTGTTTGGTTGATGCGAGTAGCTGGCCTGGATCGCAGGTAGTAAGTCGTTTTCAGGCCACTCTTCCATGCATGCATGTACATGGAGGAGAGCTTGCCGATGCTCGGGCTTTCCATGAAAAGATTCAAAGACTGGCTTTGATCTATATAAGCACCTCTGCTTGCTGCCAGATCGATCAATGATCGTTGCGGCAACTCCCAAGCTGTCCGGTAAACCTGACGCAAATCAGCTGGGATTTCTTCAATTTCCTGTATCGAACCTTCAGCTCGTTTAATTCGTTGAGCTATTTCTTCAGTCCAAAGACCTCGCTCTTGAAGTTCATTAACGAGATAGCGATTGATCTGGAGGAACTCCCCTGAGAGAGTTTCTCGCTTGAAGAGGTTAGAGACTTGCGGCTCTATGCACTCGTAGCAACCTGCAATCGACGCAATCGTGGCTGTGGGAGCGATCGCTATCATGAGCGAGTTACGCAAGCCGTGCTGGCTTATACGGTCTTTGAGCGTCGTCCATCGTGCCGAATCACTCGGTTCGATTCCCCACAAGTCGAATTGGAGATCGCCGTGAGCAGCCCGGGTCTCAGCAAAATTGTCATGAGCACCGTTTTCGGCAGCTAAATCGCAACTAGCCGACAAAGCCCAATAGTAGATTTCTTCGCTGATCTTGGTTGAAAGCGCCAATGCCTCGGGAGTATCAAACGCAATCCCTAGTTGGAAGAACACATCTTGAAGCCCCATTAGACCAAGTCCAACCGGCCTCCATTTGCTGTTGGAGGTTCCCGCTTCACCTGTCGGATAAAAGTTGATATCGATAACCCGATCCAAGAAAGGCACGGCGGTACGAACGACTTCTCCTAAGCGATCGAAGTCAAAGGCACCGTCCCTGACGAGGCGGCCGAGGTTCACTGAACCAAGATTGCAAACTGCTGTTTCTTCTTGATTGGTGACCTCTAAAATTTCTGTGCAAAGGTTCGAAAGGTGGACAACATTTCCTGGTTCACCTGTCTGGTTGCATTTCAAGTTCGAAGCATCCTTGAAAGTCACCCAGCCGTTACCGGTTTGCGCCAACGTCCTCATCATGCGGCTGTATAGCTGTCGCGCTGAAACTTGTCGTTCGTAAAGGCCCTCTTGCTCCGCTGCAATATAGGCCTGCCTGAATTCCTCGCCGTACAAGTCAGTTAGATGGGGAACCACCTTCGGGTCGAACAAAGACCACTGCCAATCGTTCTCAACTCGTTCCATGAAGAGATCTGGGATCCAATTCGCCAGATTCAAGTTATGCGCTCGACGAGCGTTGTCTCCTGTGTTGTCTTTGAGTTCTAGGAAGTCATCTAAGTCAGCGTGCCATGTTTCGAGATAGACACAGGCTGCGCCCTTACGTCGACCTCCTTGGTTGACTGCAGCAACAGACGAGTCAAGGGTCTTTAGCCATGGGACTATTCCGTTAGAGAGGCCGTTAGTCCCTCCGATCAAAGAACCCTTAGAACGAACTCGATGCCAAGCCACGCCGATACCGCCAGCAAACTTGGAGAGTTGCGCGATATCGGTATAGCGCTTGTAAATACCTTCCAATGAATCTTCTGGGCTGTCGAGCAAATAGCAAGACGACATTTGAGGGTGTGAAGTTCCTGAATTAAACAAAGTCGGGCTTGAGGTCAAGTATTCAAGACTCGACATCAGTTCGTAAAGCGTTATCGCTTCCTCTGGTGTGCGAGCTAGACCGCAGGCAACTCGTAGCAAAAAGTATTGCGGAGTTTCTATAACCGTTCGCTCGGTTGGGTGTCGCAGTAAGTACCGGTCATAGACCGTGCGGAGGCCGAAAAATTCAAAGAGGCTGTTTCGTTCTTCAAGAACTGCATTGTTGAGCTTGCGAGCATGTACCTGAACGAACTCAAGTACTCCATCGTGAATCAAGCCACATTGGGCCCCTAATTCGATCGACTGGCTGAAAGAATAGACGTTTTGATTTTGAACTTCTTTATCTATAAACGTCCCGAGCAAGCGGGCAGCTAAACGAGAATAGTTTGGCTCTTCAATGATTAAAGCGGCAGCAGTGCGTATTGATAATTCATCTAATTCTGTCGTGGTTGCGCCGTCGTGAAGACCTGAAATAGTTCGTGTTGCGATACGCATCGGATCGACGCCAGGTAGCTCTGAGGAACACCGTTCAACTGCTCGCACGATCTTGTTGACATCAACAGTCTGTTTGCTGCCGTCACGCTTTTGGACCTGCATTCCGACTGCCGTAGCACCAGCATCTACTTCTGTTTTATCCGACTCTGTCTGATCCGTTACCGCCACTGTCGCTCCTCATCTGCCACTACCGGAGCTCTACGACCCGGTCTAACTGTCTCCGACCCGACCCTGCTTCGAGTCACACGGCCCGTTGGGGCCCTGAGTGGTACGAAGCGAGAAATCGAAATCTTTGACCCAGATCGTTTAAGTTCCGGACTTGTGATTACACCCGTGTAGTTACAACGTTGTCAAGCATCTGTACCGCTCTCTTTGGCCGCGCGCAAGCACAAACTGCTATTCATTTCCGAACAGCTCCTTTATTCAGGCGCCATTACGATCACCCTGCGTGGTTGCCGATCCGTTACCGAAGGTCGGGTCGACTAACAGAAAGATCCTCAGATAACTTTCAAGGACGAGGTGAATAAAGTGAAAAAAATCATCGTAGTAGGCGCATCGCTAGCTGGAGTACGCGCTTGCCAAAATCTTCGCCGTGAAGGATTTGAAGGTGACTTGACCCTTGTCGGCGATGAAAAGCACCTCCCCTACGACCGACCACCGTTGTCCAAAACTATGCTCACCTCAGACCAAGATCCTCTTGACCTCACACTTGTTTCAAACTCGGACCTATCGGAGCTTGGCCTTGACCTGATCCTTGGAGAACAAGCGACTGCGCTTAACACGGAACGCAGCGAGGTCACGGTGGGTGGTGAAGAAATTCGCTACGACGGACTGATCATCGCTACCGGAGCGCGTGCAAGAAAACTTTCTAAATTCGACGATATTGGGGGAATTCATACCTTGAGGACGGTCGATGACGCGTTGGCTATTCGGTCGGGTCTTCAATCAAGTTCCTCAGTCGTGATTGTGGGTGCCGGCTTTATTGGATCCGAAGTTGCTGCTGCCGCAAAGCAGCGCGGCTGTCAGGTGACCATCGTCGAAGCTACCGAAGCTCCTCTGGTTCGCGGGCTCGGGGTCAAGGTTGGCGATGCTTACGCAAACCTCCTTCGGTCCAATGACATCGACCTGCGACTCGGGGTGAGCGTCGAAGATGTTCATGGTGACGAAAACGTTGAAGGAGTTACGCTCACAGATGGTGCTTTTGTGTCCGCGGAACTATTGGTAGTCGGAATTGGTGCAGTACCGAACACTGAGTGGCTCACCACTTCAGGACTGTCAGTCGATGATGGCATCGTTTGTGACGAAACTCTAAACGCTGGTGTCCGCGGCATATACGCGATTGGCGATGTCGCTAAAGCTCCTAATAGATGGCTTGGGGGTCGCATCCGGCGAACCGAACACTGGACGACAGCAACTGAACACGCTGCCTTAGCAGCCAAAAACCTCCTGACGCCAGAGAGCAGTAACTCTTACAATTCAGTGCCGTTCATTTGGTCAGATCAAGGTGAGGATCGAATTCAAATTGCTGGCGACACCATTGACTTTGACGAGGTAGCAATCTTGAGTGCATCCGCCGACGACCAAGCTTTCATAGCCGGCTATCGACATGGGGACTCGTTGGCGGGTGTAATGGCACTTAACAGCATGCGCAGCTTTGTGAAATTCCGTCGCCTCATAGCTGGTAACGGCTCCTGGCAAGACGCCGTCGGCCTTGCCGAGGAATTACAGAGCTAACAAATGTTTCCCGGACTGATCCCTAGACGAGACCACCAATTTCCACAGCACTTAAAGAATAAAATCGAAAAGGCTGTCGATCACCTCAACGGGGACGGTGTGACTAAATGGTAGCCATTGACCCAGACCTGAAGTCGGTGGCAGTTTTTTGTGCGTCCTCGATCGGCAACCGGCCAGAATTATCCGATCTAGCCCGCGCTTTAGGGGAACACCTCGCTGATCAGAACATCACCGTTATTTTTGGCGGCAGCGACGCTGGGTTGATGGGTGTCGTAGCTGATGCTGCTCTAGCGCGAGGCGGTCATGTTGTTGGCGTCTACCCTGAAGACACTTTCTCGCGCGACGTTCGCCACCACGGGGCAATTGAGCTCCGAACAGTCTCGTCTATGCATGAAAGAAAGTTAGTTATGTTCGAGATGGCAGATGCAGCTGTTTCGCTACCTGGCGGCTTGGGTACCTTTGACGAGGTAGTCGAGTTACTGCTGTGGAACCAACTAGGTATTCATCAATTACCGTTAGTTCTTCTCGACTTCGATAACTTTTGGAACAAATTCCTCGACCTTCTAGACGAAGCGATTTCGGCTGGATTGCTCAATAGTGACTGTCATAAATATCTTCGGAGGGTGACCGATCCCAACGCGATAATAGAAGTGTTGGAACTATTGATAAACAGTTGCGAATAGCACTCTCCAATAGCAGAGCGGCAATATTTTCTATAGACCTCACAACGCGCATGTGACCCCTCACCTTCAGGTGATGGGTCACATTGGTGTCGGGCTGAGAGGATTTGAACCTCCGACCCCTGGTCCCCCAGACCAGTGCGCTAACCAAACTGCGCCACAGCCCGCAATGGGGTCACGATACCTCGGTCTCGGCTCGGATACGCAAGCGCTAATGGGTCAAAATAGTTGCTGGCCAACCCACAACACCCCTTGCGCTGCGCGCCATCCCAGATAAATGACCGCCGCCACAACAACCACCCAGAAATGCCAAGGTACCGAACCTCCATCACGGGAGTCAGCGAGCCACGTATCACAGCCGGGACACAGCCCGTCTGGACTCAACAGACCGATATCAACATCGCGATCGCAGTTATCGCACCAGATCACTTTTTGCGCACCAATTGAATCCATATGGCCGTTCGAGACAAAATCATTTCAGTCTTTTTACCCACGTCGCCTCAACCGGATTTTGATGGGTGTAGCCCCTAAATCGAATTCCTCTCGAAGACGGCGCTCGAGATACCGAACGTAGCTTGCCGGGATTTCTTTATTCGTGAAGAGGGTGAAAGTTGGAGGGTGGGTCGCTCCTTGGGTCGCATACAGAACGCGTCCACCGTGTGGCGCGGGCTGAGAGGATTGTGCCAACTGGATTACGTCGTTCACCTTTCGGGTAGGCACTCTCGTTTCATAAGCATCTATCGCTGCTTCTAGAGCGGGAACTAGCCGGTGTACGCCTCGGCCTGAAAGGGCGCTGATTCGAAGAACCGGCGATTCCCCCAAGAAATGCAGACGTTGACCCACTTGGTACATCAACTCATCTTTCTGCTCCTGGCTCACAAGCTCCCACTTGTTCATAAGAATTACAATCGGACAGCCAGCAGCATCTACTCGCTCGGCCAAACGTTGGTCTTGGGATGTGACCCCTTCAGATGCGTCTATCACTAGAAGGGCGACATCGGCCTTATCGATCGCCCGGAGAGCTCGTAAGTTTGAGTAATACTCAGTGTCGTCGTCTACTCGGGCCTTGCGACGCATGCCAGCGGTATCGATAAATCTCAACGGTCCAAGTTCTGTTTCGACGACTGTATCTATTGCGTCACGAGTTGTCCCTGGCATGTCGTGAACTACTGAACGATCGTCGCCGATCAACCGATTGAACAAAGTTGATTTGCCAACATTGGGCCGACCAACAATTGCCACACCTGAGATTTGGTCTTCTTCGGATTCGTCTTCAATTTGATGTTCTTCGGCGTCGTGGCCTTGGTCATCTGGGAGTATCCCAATAATCAGGTCAAGCAGGTCACCTGTATTCCGGCTGTGTAAAGCCGAAACTCCCATCGGGTCTCCTAAACCGAGTGAGACAAATTCCCAAATGTCATGATCTCTTAGGGCGGTATCTATTTTGTTTACGGCCAACAGCACAGGAATATTCGACCGTCTCAATATTGAGGCAATCCTCGCGTCTTCCTCCGTTATCCCTGTTGTGCCATCAACGACCAGAACTATCAAGTCTGAGTCGCCGATCGCTTTCTCGCTTTGGGCCGACACTTTATCGTCGAGCTCATCACCCGAAGGCATCCAACCACCAGTGTCAACTATCTGAAAGTGACGTCCCAGCCATTCAGCTTCGATCGCTTTTCGGTCCCTGGTTACACCAGGCCTTTCTTCTACGATCGCTTCGCGACGTCCAAGGATTCGGTTGAACAAAGTCGATTTCCCGACATTGGGACGTCCAACAACGGAGACTACGGGCAAGCCGCCTTCGACTCTCATCGGACTAGCTCACTGCTGACCGGATTAGATTTCTCTTGGGGCTCTAATGCTGAGCGCAAAGCGATGCCATCGGTCGCAACTACCTCAACGTATTTACACAAATCTTCTGGCCGGAGACCATCTAAGAATCTTCCATTATTAAGACATACATCAGGGAGTAAATAGCGGTGGCCATCTGGCTCCGACTCGAGGACCCGCTGCACGTCCTCTCCAACCATAAGACCAGTGACCTTAATGTTCCCCCCAAAGAAATGGTTAGTCACTTCTAGGATTCGAATGTCATTTCGTTCCAGGGAATCGATGAGCGGCTTCAGAACTTTGGCTCCATACTCTCCAGTTAAAATCCCTATGGGGGCGCTCTGCCGGGGCCTGATAACGAGAGGCGATACATTGTCAGGTTGACATTCAATCCCAGAAGTAATTTGTCCACCGCGGTTGGCACCTACAGTGCGGGCCGCCCGATAGCCCTCAGCTGGTGCCCCATCCACCGACTGGAAAAACCCTGAGCGGATTCCCACGATTGCAGTTGAGGGATCGGAAAACTCTTTCTCGAAACTCCTTGCCATACCGATTCCGTCTTCGTGCATAGCGAAATCTCCGTATGTTGCAGCTTCAGGAAATGCTTCGCCAGCTAGCAGGTAATACTCATCTGCCGCGTGGACGAGGCGATGACCCAGAGATTCAACGAAATGTTGCTGCCAGTCATGGACAACTTCCAAGACTCTCTTCGCCTCATCCCTCGTATGCGGTCGCATTGATGACTCAGTGTTATAGGAACTCACTCCTAAGGGAACAATGGCGAGTGAGCTAAGTTCTGGGAATTGGTCAAGAACTCCCAGCAACGTGTCGTCCAAGACATCACCATCGTTGACGCCAGGACAAACCACAATCTGCCCATGAACTTCAATCTCGAAGTCGAGCAAGGCTCTCAACCACCGCAGGCTGTACCCGCCTCGTTGGTTACGCAACATCCTGCTACGGACCTCAGGATCCGTCGCATGAATCGAGACATACAGCGGCGACAAATTTTCAGAAATAACTCTCTCTAAGTCGGCTTCAGTAAAGCGAGTCAGAGTGGTGAAGTTTCCATAAAGAAATGAGAGGCGATAATCGTCATCTTTCAGATACAAACTTCGACGCATTCCTTTGGGTAACTGGTAGATAAAGCAAAACTCGCAGTGATTGTCGCATGTCCTAACTCGGTCAAAGATCGCCGCATCAACTTGCACGCCAAGCGATTCGCCCGCATTTTTTGCTACCTCAACCTCAATTTCGAGGCCACCTCGTTGAATGCTGAGAACAGGGTCCGCTTCATCAATCAGGAACTGCCAGCGAATAACATCGCTCGGAATTTCTCCATCGATCGCGACAATTTCGTCGCCTAATAGCAGTCCTGCCAATTCTCCAGGACTACCGGCAACAAGTTCAGCGATGACGGGCAATGACATGCCCTCTAGGATACGGGGGTCTTTGCTCTACACCCAGCAAGCAACCTCAAGCAGGTAGCCTCAAAACTGTGAGCATCACCAGAGTTCTGCTTGCTTCGCCTAGAGGCTTTTGTGCTGGCGTCGAAATGGCTATCAAGGCACTGGCCTGGATGGTGCGGTCATTTGAGCCGCCGGTGTACTGCTATCACGAGATCGTCCACAACCAGCTTGTCGTAGAGCGGTTCCGAAGTCTGGGTGTCGTATTCGTTGATGACGTAATGGAGGTACCCGAAGGAAGACCTCTGATGCTCTCGGCTCACGGCTCCGCGCCTGAAGTTGTCGCTGAGGCTAGGAAACGAGGCGGTTACGTTGTTGACGCCGTCTGTCCCCTAGTAACAAAAGTTCACCACGAAGTACGAGTCCGCTCAGATAAGGGGTACAGAATCGTTTACGTAGGGCACGAAGGACATGAGGAAGCTGTCGGCACTATGGCAGTTGCGCCAAAGAAGATAAATCTTGTGGCAGAGGTGGCCGATGTGGCGGACTTACCTGAGTTTGATGAGCCAATTGCCATGTTGGCTCAGACGACACTTAGCCATAGAGACTGGGAAGACGTCTTAGAAGCAACCAAAGCAAGATTTCCCGACGTCTGGATGCCTGGCCGCAGTGACTTGTGCTTTGCGACAACGAATCGACAATCTGCCCTCGCATCCATAGCGGAACGATGCGATGCGGTCATAGTCATAGGTTCAGCTAATTCCTCTAACACCATGGCCTTGGCGAAACTTGCTGAAGCTTCAGGTTGCGATCAGGTATTTAGGGTGAACGCGGCGGACGAACTACCTCAAAATTTGGAGGGAACAATCGGTGTAACGGCGGGGGCTTCGGCTCCCGAAGAGTTGGTTAATGCGGTCATTGAGCGTTTATCACCGGATGAAGGCGTAGAAGAAGTTCGAATAACCGATGAGGACGAGTACTTTCCTCCCCCGCGAGAACTTAGGGAGCTTTTATCGACCTTAGAGACAGCAATTCATGCTCTTCTGGCAGTTCCCACCGACTCACGCATCGCGCCCCTAGACCGCGAGATAGCTGCTAGCGAAGTGCTGGCTTCCCTCACTGATTGAAGATTTAGAAACTAATCAGGTAACTCAGAGTTGGTTGGATCGGTTGTGGGGTCGTACTCATTAGGAACACCGCACACAGATTGAGCACGATCAAACAATGACTGGATTTCCTCTCGAAGGGTTTCCGTCGTCTCCCGCACTTCGTTCCTTGAGAGTCGCCCCTTCTCGTTAAGTGGTGGCGGTGGTAGCGGCTCCCCGATAATCACGTGGATACGTTTTGGGTACATAAACTTCGCGCCCCGAGGCATGGCCGCCGCGGTCCCGCCGATCCCTACAGGGACTATCGGCACTTGGGTTTTCGCTGCCAAATACGCAGCTCCATCAAACAGTGGGAATATCCGCGGTCCATCCTTACGTTCCCCTTCGGGGAAAGCCACTACCGGGTCATCGCCACTTTGCAGAACGCTCAAAGCCGTCATCAGGGCTGCGCGATCTGCATTCCCTCGGCTAACTGGGAAGCATCCAATCGTTGTAAAAAGCCATCCGAAGAACCGGTTATTCCAGACTGATTCCTTACCCATAAACCGCAAGCGCCTAGGGATACAGGCCTGCAGCGGGGTGTCAATGTAACTGCGATGGTTGGGGGCCCATACACACGCGCCATCAGGGATATTCTCGACACCCTCGACTGTGATGCGATTCCATATTTTAAACACCCCCCAAAGCAGGTATTTGAGGAGGCGGTAGGTAAGAAGGTTGTACCACCGTGTTCTCTGATCTAACACCAAACTGCGGTCAGGCATTATCCCTCCATCCTTGAACGAAACATTTCAGCAAGCTCTTTAACAACATCTTCAATAGCCATATTGCTTGTGTCGAAGATAACGGCACCAGGCGCAACTTCTAAAGGAGAGTCGTCCCGGGTCGAATCCACATGGTCCCTTCGTTCTAGGTCTTCTAGTACATCATCGAACGTTTGGCCTTTAGTTTCTCTGAAACGCCGCTCGGCGCGTATTTGGAGATCTGCCGTTAAGAACACTTTCAACATTGCGTCTGGAAACACTTGGGTGCCGATGTCTCGACCTTCCATGACGCCTCCTCCTAAGTCGCTAGCCCACTGTCGTTGACGCGGGACGAGGATTCGTCGAACTTCTCGGTTGGCGGCGACCATACTCACTAGCTGATTCGCCTTAGCGCTTCTAATTTCCTCTGTGGCATCAATACCATCCACAACAATTTTGTCTCCGATGCTTATGTCCGCTGTCTTCGCTACTTCTGTTATGGCTTGTGTATCTGAGAAATCGAGACCTTGTCGGGAAGCAGCCACCGCGACCGCTCGATACATAGCTCCGGTATCAAAATGTGGCAAATCAAGCTCTACAGCTAATGCTCTTGCAACTGTTGACTTTCCCGAACCAGCGGGTCCATCAATAGCCGCTACCGCTACAGCGTCCGTCCCTAATGCAGCAGTAGGTCTTAAACCTTCGAGTACCGAAAAGAAATCGGGAAAGGTTTTTGAGACACAGCCAGAGTCTCTGATCTCAATTCGCGGCACACGAAGTCCGAGTAACGCCATCGACATCGCCATCCGGTGATCGTCGTAGGTGTCAATACTCGCTCCGGTCAATCGCCACTGATTTGGCTTAATGAGCAGGCCGTCTGGTAGTTCCGTAGCTTCGACCCCACACTTCCTCAGCTCCGTGACGATGGCCCTGATCCGGTCTGTCTCCTTCGCTCTGATAAACCCGATCCCGTTGATTTCGATACTGGATTCGGCGAAGGCAGCCACCGCTGCCAAAGTCTGTGCCGTGTCGGAGAAATCCTTAAGATCGAAAGTTCCTCCGCTGAGCCGGTCTCCTTGGACCTCTATCCAATCTGCTCCCCATGTGACCTGCGCTCCGAGTGCTTCGAGCACGTCCACGAACTGTATATCTCCTTGCCAGCTGTCTCGGCTCAGACCGTCAACTCTGATGTTTCCTTGTGTGATGGCGGCTGCGGCAAAAAAATATGACGAGGCGGACGCGTCCGGTTCAATCATCATGTCTGCCGAGCGGTATTGCCCTTGAGGAATGCGGTATACCGAATCACCTTCCTTTGTGATAGCGATTCCGAATCTCTTCATAACTTCGATCGTCAGATCTAGGTAGGGGCGACTCACTGGTGTATCCGTTAGCTCGATTAGAAGGCCGCCTTCGAAAAGTGGGGCTGCCAACATCAGGCCGCTTACGAATTGGCTACTTTCCGCTGCAGAAATTTGAATCGTTCCACCCTCTAACCCATCAGCGACAATTTCTATCGGTAGTCCATTGGGTCCACCTAACTCATTCAGAGTGCCTCCGAGATTACGTAACGCTTGTATCTGCTCACTAAATGGTCGGGAGCGGAGCTGGTCACTGCCGTCTATGACGACGTTGCCCTTCCCGGCTGTCAGAACGGGAAGCAAAAAGCGCGAGGTCGTGCCAGAAGAACGGCAATCAATTGCTAGCTTCTCGAAGCTTAAGGCCCCACCGATGCCTGTTACTTCCAGCGTCGCAGTCTGGCGGTCTATTTGCAGATCACATCCTAAAGACACAACCGCTTCCAACATGGCTTCGGTGTCATCAGCAAAAAGGACGCCCGATAGTCGGCTAGTGCCTGCAGCGAGGGCGGCACACAACAATGCCCGATTCGTTTGACTTTTTGATCCTGGGATTTCGGCTAGCCCGCTCATTGGGCCGCCGACCGGTCTAACTAACCGTGTTCGACTCATGCAAGCTCTCTTGTCGTCGGCTTATAACCCTGCCCAGCTAGGACTGCGAGAAATCTCTGGACTTCTGCTCTAGCTACCACCAAGACCAGGATGCCTTGCGCTCCCTCGGTGGAGTGGGCAACCTCAATATCGGCAACGTTGACGTCGCAATCTGCTGCCAACATCGTGATGTTGGCTATTTGACCTTTCCGGTCAGGTATTGGGATTCTTATTTCGAGCAGATCTTGCGGCCTCACATAGCGGGACGGAAGGTTCGTCCTGGCTCGTCTAGCTTGCGACAACAGGGCGGTTAAGCCATCACGGTCAGTCTCGGCGATAAGGCCGCGAATATGACTAATCCGATCACTGAATTCATCGAGAACAGCAATAATGGCATCACTGTTCTGCTCACAAATATCCAGCCATATTTCGGGATGCCCGGCTGCTATTCGAGTCATATCGCGAAAGCCGCCAGCGGCCAACCTGAGGAGCGGGGCATCATCTAATGCACGGTCATCAGCTAGACACATAAGACTTGCGGCGGTGAGGTGCGGAACGTGCGAAACGATCGCAACCAATGCATCGTGGCGTTCAGGGGTCATCGTGACAACATCACACCCCATTGCTGAAAGGACCGTCTGAAGTTCTCGCAGCCCATTGTCATCTGTGCCTTCGGTCGGAGTTAGAGCCCAAACTGCTCCTTTGAAAATGCCTTGATCAGCGCCATCGACTCCATCTTGCTCTGAGCCAGCCATTGGGTGGCCCGGCACGAATCTGGGGTCATCTATATTGCGAGCGACCATCGTTTTAACGCTGCCGGTGTCAGTTACCATTCCCTTGGTCTGGTTAAGGGCATTACGGATTTCCACCTCAAGAGCTCCGGCTGGCACCGCGACGACAGTCAGCTCTGCCTCTGAGTCGATACCTATCGCGTCAATGACGCCTATCTCTTTAGCTCTTTCCGCCCGTTGAGGGTCTATATCAACCCCAGTCACATGCCACCCAGCTTCACCAAGCGCCAAGGCCACCGAACCACCGATAAGGCCGGTACCTATGATCTGGCCACGGCGTACGTTGTTATTCATGATGAGATAGGACCCGTCCGCTGAGAGATATTAAGTACTAGAGAAATGGTACCGAAGGCTTCGGCATACCTTGAAACGAGATTATGAATTGATCGCTGCCTCGTACAAAGAATAAATCTCATCTCTAGTCATTGTTCTCCAGTCGCCAGCCGAGAGAGCCGGGTCGGTTATCGGCCCTATCCGGACCCGAACCAACCTCAGAACCGGATGTCCAACCGCGTCGCACATCCTCCGCACTTGGCGATTTCGCCCTTCGTGCATAACGATTCGAAGCAGCCCATCTTGCGGCATTGAAACTTCAGCTGGGGAGGTCATGCCATCTTCTAATTCGATCCCTTCCCGCAAACGCCTAATCGCAGACCGGCTCGGAACTCCTTCCACATGAGCCAAATATTCTTTTGGAACCCCAAAACTCGGATGAGTTAGTCGCTGAGTGAGGTCTCCGTCATTTGTCAAAATGATCAGGCCTTCGCTATCGGCGTCAAGTCTCCCTACAGGAAAAACTCTCGCTTCAGAAGGCACTAAATCGACAACGGTTTCTCTCCCCTCTGGGTCGCTAGCTGTTGACAACACCGTTCGCGGTTTATGCAGCAGGTAGTGAACGAGGTCGGGGTTTCTGAGAACCGGAATGCCATCAAGCTCTATTTGGTCGAACTCTGTTGCCTTGTCGCCAAGAGTGGCGACCTTGCCATTGATGGTTACCCGTCCCGAGTCGATCAAGTCTTCGCTCACACGCCGGCTAGCCAGCCCTGAGCGTGCCAAGATCTTCTGGAGTCGTTCCTGCGACTCCTCACTAGTCACGTTGGGGGGCTCAAATCCTCAGGACTGATTTCTGACGCGCCTCCCGCAGGATCTTGCTCTCCTCCGCGTAACACCACCTCTAACGTTTCAACCACGTCCGCATCTGGCACAAAATCGCTGAGATTGGGCAGCTCATCCAAGCTATTGATACCAATCCGCTCAAGAAAGAGGGTGGTCGTGCCGTACATCGCCGCGTTGCCAGGACCAGCGTCACGCCCCACTTCCGATATGTAGCCGCGTTGCTGCAAAGTCCTGACTACCCCATCCACGTTAACGCCACGTATAGAAGCTATCTGTGCCCTAGAAACCGGCTGCTTATAGGCAACTATCGACAGAGTTTCCAAAGCCGCTGTTGATAAACGCGTCGTTTGACCTTCTAGGACAAAGCGCTCCACATAAGGCGCTTGGGCTTCAGCTGTCTGGTACCGAAAGCCTCCAGCAACTTGGGCAATAGTAAAACCACGTTCTTCCTGAGCGTAGCTATCGGCCAAATATCCACATAGTGCTTCAACAGTATCGACACTTACTTCAAGTAACTGCGCCAGAACATTTGGAGCAACTGGGTCGGATGCTACTAAGAGGATTGCCTCAAGTGCAGCCCTAACGTCAGCTGGGACAAGAGTCGGGTCCAAGTCTGGACTTGCGTTACTTGAAGGACCATCATCCATTAGAGAACCTTCAGTCTCTAGTTGGGCGGCCAGAACTTCGAAAGTGTCCGCATCTTCGTTACCCGTCATAAGTTCCCCCACCCAACGGAACTAACAACTCTGATTCACTTCCTGTCCATGTAAGGGTGATATCGCCGAACCGCTCGCTTTGGTCTAACTCAATGTGACCTTGCTTGAACAACTCAAGAATCGCCAAGAAACGGACAACCACCTCGATGCGGTCAACGAGTCCCCCCGTCAAGTGTTTGAAACTCGCTTTCCCTAACGCGGGGAGTTCATCAATAATTTCGAACATAGCATCGCTGACTGAGGCCGTAATCGGGGCCACGTGACCTAAGTCCACTCTTTTAACGGAGGCTGGCGTCAGCGCCTGGACAAGGGCTAACGCTAAGTCATTGGCGTTAATTCCAATCAGTAGGTCCGGGGCCAAAGACAAGTACCTCTCATCAGGGCCAACTGTTCGAGGATAGCTAAGCGAAGCACTAAGACTCATTTGCCGCATTACTGATGCTGCGGTCTTAAAGGTCTTACACTCCAAAAGCCGGGACAAGAGAAGGTCTCTTTCTTCCCAGAGACCAAGTTCTTCATCAAGGTCGCCGTCGTTGCGGTCTGGCAGCAGTCGCCGGGTCTTTAACTCAACCAACGTGGCCGCTATGAGCAAGAACTCTGTCGCTAGTTCTAAGTCCACGCCGGGGGTATTCGCGTTGGGCTGAACCTTAGCGCCGATGATTCTGTCCATCTCTTCCAAGTAGGCGTCGACGATGCCAGTTAAAGACACTTCGTATATGTCGACTTCTTGGTCCAAGATAAGACGAAGTAGTAGGTCGAAGGGACCCTCGAATACCTTTGTTTGTACCTCATAGGGCATGCCTTCACGATAGCGGAGCAAATCACATCGATGTAACACGCTAGAGCCCTCTTTTAGAGCTTCTAATCTCTTCCACCGTTTCTCTGCGGTTTAGGCCGCTGACTGATGTACCGTCAACTTCATGACGAGAGTCTTGTCTGGCATTCAACCGACGGGTGACATCCACCTAGGCAACTACCTTGGTGCTCTTCGCCAGTGGGCCGTGGACCAACACGAGCACGACAGTTTCTACTGCGCCGTGGACCTTCACGCTGTCACCGTTCAGCAAAACCCAGAAGATCTGCGATCAAAGACTCTTGAGACTATGGCCACCCTGGTCGCTGTCGGTCTAGATCCTGAGGTTTGTACCTTATTCGTCCAAAGTCATGTCCCATATCACACTGAATTGTCATGGCTTCTTGAATGCACAGTTTCGTTTGGGGAACTTCGGAGGATGACACAGTTCAAAGACAAATCAACGAAACAAGGCGATGCCGGACAAGAACACGTATCTGCGGGTCTCTTCACCTACCCCGCTTTGATGGCAGCAGACATCTTGATTTATGACGCTGATCGCGTCCCGGTCGGTGATGACCAACGGCAGCACCTCGAGCTCACCCGAGATATTGCTGAGCGCTTCAACTCTCGCTACGGCGAGACTTTAGTTTTACCGTCAGCCGCTATTCCCAAGATTGCCGCACGCGTTATGGACCTCCAGGAACCAACCAACAAGATGTCGAAATCAACAGAGTCGGCGGCTGGTGCAGTCGGGATTTTTGAGGACACAAAGTCCATCGCTAAGAAGTTCAAGCGAGCGGTTACCGACTCAGACAACGATGTGCGGTTTGACTTTGAAACCAAGCCCGGTGTTTCGAATCTGTTATCTATCCTTGGGGCAGCCACTGATCGCGACCCTGAAATCCTTGCCGACCAATACAGCCAGTACGGTCCACTGAAATCGGATGCTGCCGATGCTGTAATAAGCGTTCTGGAGCCGGTACAAAAGCGCCGCTCAGAGTTACTTGCTGACCCGGCCGAGTTAGACCGAATCATTGCTCGCGGAGCTAACAAAGCTTCCGAAGTTGCAGCTGAGACCGTTCAACGAGCAAAAAACGCTATGGGGTTCCTACCTCTCAACTAGCTAGAGCAGAACATCCGCTTAAATTTGAGTTCGACCTTCGTTCTTGATTTTGCCTCCCCGAAAAACTGACACGTCGGGGACGTTCGAAGTTGTCTCGCCAGACCGCCATCTCCTAAATCCGTATACGAAGACCGCGGCCCCAGCTACCGTAACCAAAGTGCCCGCCTCCGCTGTCGCACCCGCTACACCGGACCCAATAAAAATGATGGCAAAACCTCCTGCCATTGTCCGCACATGCCGGTTCGACCAACGTAAGGGCGGCCGCTTGTTTATGTTTCGTTCTGCGATGGTTTCAATTCTGCCGTTCTCGATTCGATAAACAAGCAAAGCAGCCTCTTCGACAGAAATGTTAGGAGCCAATTTCGCTACCGCGTGGTCTTCGGCGGCGCGCACCGCTGTTTCTATATCCTGAGGAGCTGGAGCTCCACTAGCGACACGCTCAGCGGCTTCTGGGTCTCTTGCAATTAGCCAATCGCGAAATGGAACTAGTGCCCGATCTATTGTCAATCGCTGTTCTTTGGAAAGTTGGCCTCGAGCCTTTTGCCTCGCTCTAGACGTCTCTTCGTCCACTGACTGTAATTTGAATGTTCCAACTCGCTCCCCGTAGGCGTCAAGGATCACTCTCTTCAACTCTTCGGTTATCTCTGTCGATTCCATACAACCTTCTTACACTGCCAAAGAGTCCGCACGCACGAGTGCTTCCCCTCGAGTCTCATCCACTGTCCATTTATCTTTTCGTAAGTGATGCTCGGCTGCCCATCGAACCACGAATTCATCACTTCCGGCACCTCGAAGCAACTCAGCTCCAATATGCGGGTAATCGAGAAACGATTCGAGGTTGGAGAAGAAGGGTCCACGTGAAGCCAACCACTCCAGACGTTTGGGATTAATCATCGGCTTAGCAATAGCCGCAACGACTCGCGTGACGATCCCGGACCGCACAGCAACCTTTCCTACATCATGCAAGAAACCAGCGGTCAACGCTATCTCGTCTCCAGGTAGTTCCTTCAAAACTCTTTTAGCGACCGAAACGGAGTGAAGTCGGTCTGCTGACGACATTTGAACCCAAAGCTCAAATTCGCGATCCGAAAGTTGCTGCCTCACCCAATCCACCTCGTCTTGTTGCGGTGCTCTCGCCCTAAGGGTGGAGACGAAACGGCGCGCAAGATGATGCAAATGATTCCTAGGCACGTTAAGGAATTTATCTGTCTTGGAGTCGAACCTCTGCCCGCGGGTGAGCCTGCACATAAATATTTCGCAACTCATCCTCTCTGACAGCTGTATATCTCTGAGTGTTCCGGATCGAGACATGCCCTAATAGTTCTTGTACGTATCGAATATCAGCGCCATTAATCAACATGTGGGTAGCGCATGAATGCCGCAACACGTGCGGGGTTAATGCATCTCCCAACCCGACTTTGTCGCCGTGGTAACGAACAACCCTCCAAGCACCCATGCGAGAGAGTTGAGTTCCCCTTTTCGGCCCACCAACACTCAGAAAAACTGCAGTCTCAGCTCCTCTACTGTCAGCCCCTCGGAGACCTAACACAGCGTTTCGCCCAACGCCGCTCATCCACTGAGACAGGCACTCGGCGGCTGGTGACCCGAGCGGAACAATTCGTTCCCTTCTGCCCTTACCGAAAACTCGGAGAAGCTGGCCATCTAGGTCGACGTCATCGATTTGAAGCCCGACAAGTTCCCCGACACGCAACCCACAACCGTAGAGAACTTCGAGAATTGCCCTATCCCTATAAGTGACTGGCTCCTCCCCTACCGGAGACTCAAGCAGTGACTGGATTTGGTCAGTTGTCAAAGCCTTCGGGCTGCCGTCAGGGACTGTTGGAACTGCGATTTCAGCACTCGGGTCCTCCGATAAGACCTCCTGTTCATAGACGAGGAAGCTAAAGAACTGACGAATAGCTACCACTGTCCGCGCCACCGTCGACAGCTGATAATCCGAGTCGCGTATGTGAGCAACGTATGAAACTATTTGGTCTTCGGTAGTGGTAGCCAATGCGCCACCATCGGCGTGTAGCCAGCCACAGAAGGAACGCAGATCCCGTCCATAGGCTTCTTTGGTCGACTCCACGAGTCCTTTATTCGCGACAACCCACTTCAGAAAGTCCTCTAACCAACGCTCATCTTCGGACAGGTTCATGTGACTACAAGGTTAATCTTCGTTGGAGCAACGATAGGCCCGCAACGGTTTTGGCATCGGTGATGTAGCCACTTGAGATCAGCCGATCAATCTCCTTCAAAGCAACCGATTCAACCGTCATGGACTTCTCTTCAACCCCATCCGCTTGACGTTCGGTCCATTCGAGATCAGTTCCTAGGTACAGAGAAATGGATTCATCGCTAAATCCCACAGCGGTCACCAATGTCACCAGATGTTCTAAGTGACGAGCAATGCACCCCACTTCTTCTTCTAATTCTCGGCGAGCAGTTTCTATCTCCGACTCTCCGTCTTTGTCTCTCAGCCCTGCGGGTAGCTCGAGAAGCCACCCAGCAAGAGGTGTTCGGAATTGACGAACAAGGAATACATGCTCTCCATCGTCAGCAAGCGGAACCACAGCTACGGCGCCTCGATGTCGGACTATATCTCTTTCGAAAAACTCCCCCGACGAATCAGACCACCGTGTTGCATATAGATCGAAGGCGTAACCGGAGTGAATTAGTTCTTCAGAAATGAGAGAGAATTCGGGGTCGGGTGTGCCGACCATATATCAATCCACCGACTCTGATCTTGACTCCAACAGCTTCGGGTTTCGCCCCTCCGCCCTGGACAAAGCCGCCGCCACGAGACCCCCAAAAAGTGGAGCCGGCCGGTCCGGACGGCTTTTGAATTCTGGATGCGCCTGCGTGCCTACCCAGAACGGATGAGCTTCTAACTCGACGAACTCCACTAGCCGCTCATCGGGCGACAAACCACTGCATTTCAGGCCGTGCTCTTCCATCGGAACGCGATAATCATTATTTACTTCGTAACGGTGTCGGTGTCGTTCGTAGGTCAAGGCCTCTCCATACATCGCCGAGACCTTCGTCCCTTCAAGCAGTCGGGCCGGATACAG
The DNA here is from genome assembly GCA_002722565.1 of Acidimicrobiaceae bacterium. Classification (GTDB taxonomy): domain Bacteria; phylum Actinomycetota; class Acidimicrobiia; order Acidimicrobiales; family Poriferisodalaceae; genus MedAcidi-G3. The sequence continues at coordinate 15,082 of PBMG01000001.1, read as the reverse complement.
ACCAAGCCTCATTGTTCCGCCCATGTCGGTTACATCACGTTGGGAATCCATTAGGTCAACCACCGGATGGGCAGTGGTCGGATCGAATTCTCGGCTGTTGGCGCCAACTAGCCCAAGTTCGTTACGGCAGAATTCTGTGACCATGACCTGCAGACCTAAGCAGATACCCAAACATGGAATGTCATTTTCTCTGGCATAGCGAGCCGCAGCAATCTTGCCCTCGATACCTCGTTCTCCGAAACCTCCGGGAATAATCATCCCGTCTAAATGAGAAAGGCGGCCTCCTGCCAAGAGACCCTCAACTTCTTCTGCCTGAATCCAATCGATCTCGACGTCCGCTGAGTGGTCATATCCGCCATGACGTAACGCCTCGACCACCGACATGTACGCATCGGGAAGACTTACGTACTTCCCGATGATGCCTATGCAGATCTTCGAGGTTGCGCCTTCGATGCGATCAACCAACGAAGACCATGATCGAAGGTCAGGTTCAAGATCCGAAAGGCCGAGAATTTCACATACATAACGGTCAAGCCCCTCTTGATGAAGAATTAAAGGAACTTCATAAAGGTTCGATGCGTCGGGGGCATTAACGACGCCAGAAAGTTCCACGTCGCATAGCCGCGAGATTTTCTCTCGTAACGCTGTGTCGATCGGCTCCTCGCTGCGTAACACCACTGCATCAGGTTGAATTCCGCGACTTCGCAGCTCAGTCACTGAGTGTTGCGTTGGTTTGGTTTTCTGTTCGCCAGATGGGCCGATAAAAGGCACCAAGGTGACGTGTACGTAACAGACGTTGTCCTTTCCAGCGTCCAAACGCATTTGTCTAATTGCTTCTAGGAACGGGAGTATTTCAATATCTCCGGCTGTTCCTCCAACCTCTGTTATGACTACATCCGTGTCGGCCGTAGCTAGCCTTCGAATTCGCCTCTTTATTTCGTCAGTAATATGCGGAATTACTTGAACCGTCTTACCTAGGTAATCGCCATGGCGTTCAGCTGCTAGTACCGCCTGGTAGATCGACCCAGTGGTCGCATTGGAGTCTTTGGTTAATGGTTCATCAATAAAACGTTCGTAATGACCTAAATCTAAGTCCGTCTCGCCACCGTCATCGGTCACAAAGACTTCGCCATGTTCAAAGGGATTCATAGTGCCCGGATCGACATTGATATACGGGTCAAACTTCTGCATGGTCACCCTTAGACCTCGCGCCTTCAATAGACGCCCCAAGGATGAACCGGTTATTCCTTTACCGAGTCCGCTCGCGACCCCACCGGTAACGAAGATGTGTTTAGTCATGGTCGAGGTCCCGCTGCACTGGAAGAGAATTTAGCGGTTCAACTCTCCAATGTTGTTGACCTTATGCAACAGTTTTCTGGAACTGCCATATTGAGCTTCGGCTTGTTGGCGGACTTAAGCGCTCGATTCCTTCCGACCCACACGGTCTAAGCGACTCAGCAACGGGTTGTCTGCAATGACTTGACTGAAGGAAGTCCGCTCACTCGCGAGGTTGAAGCCAGCCAGCAGCGCCAAGACAATCCACTGAATCGTTGACGTGCTCACTAGAACAGTGCAAAACCCAAGGATGGCACCTGTCGCGTTAACCCCAGTATCACCCTGCATGTGTCGTTCAATTAGCTCCGACGGCATCAATCCCGTGCTGATTCCGACAACTCCGGCGGCCCACACAAGGTGAACACCGGCGTACGAACCACCCCAAATAGAAACCGAAACTAAAAGAATGGCGAACCACAATAAGGAAACTTTTGACGAACGAGCGGGCGCCCGATCAAAAAGATTTAACAGATTTGCGCTTAACGCGACGATTGCTGCACCTCGCGTTAATCCCACCAAACCAGCATTGAGGTCAGCAATGAACACTGCCGCAAGAGAGACGAGAACGCCTCCAACTAGTTTGACTAGTCCGGTGGTCACTACTCCTCCAGAAACAGCTGACCGAAGGTGGCCCTCGAATCCCCCTCCAGCATTTTCTGACTTGATGTCATCAAAGAATCCCAAAGTCCCGAACACGAGAACAAGCAACAACACTGCAATCACATGCGAGCCATAGAGAGAAGGTCTGAATCCCCAATACAAGTTTCCAACAATCAGAACTTCTAACGCGACTACGAAAATTCCGGAAATACCAAAAATCGAGGCGCCACGATAGTTCTGCTTCTGCAAACCAGGGCTCTTCAGCACAGAGCCGAGGCGTCCCCAAGCAAGCAACGCTGCTATTAGACCTACGACGAAGACACCTAAAGTTAGAATCACCGTTTGAATCTCCTGACTAGGGACCGAAGGATCGACTCTAGAGTGCACCGCCATCCGAGGCGGACCGCGGACGCTCGCGTCAGGTCACCTAATTGTCTTGCTCGATGAAGAACGCCTTGGATCCCTCTTCCTGTCGGTGAATGCACAAGCGCTACCGGCATCTCCAAGATCCTTTCGCCGGCCACGTCTACGTCGATCGTTAGCCCTACTTCTAGCCCAAATCCATCTGCCAACGTTAACGATCGCATCAAGGCCCCATTAACTGCTCGCTGACCTGATAGTGGCTCCATAAAAGTGTGTCCAGTCGCTTCCATCAGCATTTCAGCCGCTGCAAGTTTGGCGAAACCAAATCCCTTGGACCTTCCCTCCGCCGGAAATATAGCAATTGTCATATCGGCTTTATCTTCAATCAACGGCTCCAACAATTCGGTCGCGTGAGCTGCCGATGCCCCCAAATCTGCATCTACGAGAAGGTAGCTGTCCGGAGCGCCTGACGATGCTATACCCGCAGCTACCGCGCCACCTTTACCGATATTTGAGTCTAAAACGACCACCCTCGCTCCAGCCTTCGCTGCACTTTCACCGGTGCCATCTACCGAGGCATCGTCAACAACCAATACCTCACCAACCACCTCAGTCTCGATTAGAGCTGTGACAGTTGCAGCTATAGAGTCAATGCTGTTTCTTGCTGGAATTATCGCGACCACATGGGTCATTTCGGGAACCGTTCTTCAGCAGTCGACAAACTTCCGTAGTGGCCCACTAATGGTAAACGACTGAGGCCAAGCAGAAGCCCTAACCGATCTTCCACGGAGCCAATCTCATCGAAGGTCGACCAGGTTTCAGCAAGCTCTGCTTCATTGCGAATCTTGTTCACCACTTCGCCCATCGACGAAGTTTCATGTGCAATTTCAATCACCGCTCCCATGCCCTGCTGCCCCCGGTCGGTGAGTTCCTTGAGCACGGGTATAAAGAACTCTTGGTGGAGGCCCATGTGGGCACTGTCATTGACGAAAATCAGCCTGCTATCTGAATTCTCGAGCGGATTGAAAGTCGTTGATGACCCGTACCGGTCATGACGTAAGAGCCCTAAGTACCGCATCTGATTGATCGCTTCGTTAACCATTTGGCCGTCTTCGTCGTTCACTTCCTCATGGGCCTTCAACCAAGCAGCGACATGGGAAACCGTTAAACCCATTATCTCTTTAGAACTGGGTTCAACTCCGAAGAGGTCAGCTAAAGCCATTAAGGTTTCTGAGTTCTCGAAGCTCATCGCTGGTCGAATCCACAGGGTCCCGAGGTAGTGGCCATCAGATCCTGTCAGAAGTTCGCGTATCTCCGATATAGCTGATAGATCAACTCCAGTTGGCGCCACAATTACCCAGGACGTTCCTTCTAAACGGTCTCTGGGCATGAGGGTTTCGATCGTATTCAGGGCGAGAACGTTATCTTTTCGTTCGGCGTCGCTTTGTTCACGGATCGCATTAACTTCCTCACCCGCTGAACGACGTAGACTTTCTAGCTGCGCATCGTGGGTTTGTACTTCTTGAAGCCATTCAATCCGAAGCACTTCAAGCTCTTCCTCGGCGCTTTTCTTCTCAGCAACGGCTTGGTCTTTAATATCGATGGCGGCGTCTCGATCTATTTTGAATTCATTTACCTGATCTTCAAGCTCGTTTACCAATATTGAATCAACAAATGTAGAACCCAATGCCAGGCCGATGCCCAAAGCTAGAAAAACAGCTACAACGCTGACGATGTGATAGCGGAGATTTATCATTTATTCATCACATCCCTAAATTGAGCCAGAGGGTTCTGAGGAGTAGCCGAACAGGTTCAGTCACCACAGCTATAACAGCCAGAGTAAAGATCGCCGACAGAACCAACAAAGCTAAATCTCGTTTACGAACCTGCGTACGATAAAGGCGGCCAACTCCCTTGGCGTCAACCAAAATTGATGAGACCTTCATGCGAGTCAAGAAAGTGGACGCCATACCCCTGCGACCTTTGTCAAAAAAGTCAGCCATAGACGTATGCGATCCCACCAACACGATCAATTCGGCACTTTCCTCGAAGGCGATTCGCATCGCTATATCTTCGCTAGTGCCGACGCCTTCAACGACTGAATAGTCAAAGCCGAGACGTTCCAACCGCGTCGCCCCAGGTGCCACTCCTCCAGGGTAAGCGTGAACTAGCAGTTGGGCACCACAGTCCAAAGCCTCCCTTGAAACAGAATCAAAATCGCCCAATATGAGGTCAGGGGTAAGACCCACTTCCAATAGTGCATCAGCCCCACCATCAACCCCAATTAACACTGGTCGCATTTCGCTTACATAACCTGACCTTTTCAGTGTTGAGAGGTCTTCGCGATAGTCGATACCTCGAACAACCACTAACACCTGCCTTTGAGCAAGGCTGCTTGAAATTTCGGGAAGGTCCAAATCGTCGGTTATGAGTTCTGGCTCATCTGCCAGATACTGAAGGGTGTTAGTTGCAAATTCGCCAAGTTGTTCTCGGACTGCTTCTCTCGCCAACTCCAGGCGGCGTTCCAGGTCAACGATGGTTGGCCTAACACCCTTTCCGACTTGTCGATCGTCAAAAAAAACTTTGTCTTTAACGACCGTGACTGCTTCACCCTCTCTGATGTTGTTGAAAGCGCTGACCCCAATCCCATCGATCAGCGGGATGCCCGATTTCAGCAGCACAAGAGCACCCTGAGCTGGGTACTTTCCCGACAGACTTTGTGAAGCGTTAAGCACTGCAGAAACCCCAGCTGACACCAACCCCTGTGCAGCGACGCGGTCGAGGTCTTCATGTTGGATGACCGCAATATCTCCTGAACGCAAACGCGGAATAAGGTTTTTAGTTCGACGATCGACGCGGGCCGTCGCCTTGAAACTTCCAACGTTCAAGTGACTCTCTCGGCGTCTCAATCTCACTTATCGCTCCGCTCAAGGTGTGCTCTTTCGAGTAACTCCGCTGCGTGTTGGTTCCCGCTGGCAGAATCGGGCTGTCCCGCGAGCATTCGCGTCAGTTCCCTCACACGATCCTCGCCTTCTACCTTCGTGACGGTGGATACGACGGTCGACCCATCATCCTTTTTGTCCACGACTAAGTGGCGATCACCGTAAGCGGCAACCTGCGGCAAGTGAGTAACGACGAGAACCTGGTGCGTTCCACCCAATCGGCCTAACGCTTTACCTACAGCTAATGCTGCACTTCCTCCAATACCCGCGTCTACCTCATCGAATACCAGACTGGGAGGTCCTGATGTTAGGACAAGTCGCAATGACAACATGACTCTTGCTAGCTCACCCCCCGAAGCAACTTTTGAGAGGCCGTGCCACTTACTTCCGCTATTGGCACGAAACATGATCTCGACATCGTCGGCTGGATCTTCTCCTCGAACCTCCACCGACAACTCAGCATTTTCTAATGCGAGTTCTGGTAGGTAGCGACTCACTTCTTTCGCAAATAATGGTGCTGAAGCGCGCCGGTCCTTCGCCACTTGTTTTGACATCGCCGAGATCCGGGTTCGCACTTCGACTAGTTGAGCTTCAAGCTCAGCAGCGTTAGCTTCATGGTTCTGCAGCTGCTCAAGGCGCTGCGAAGCTTGCAATCGGTAGTCAATCACTTCATTTATTGTGTCTCCGTACTTGCGTTGCAGGTCAAGCAAGAGTTGGCGACGCTCGCGGACTTCTGTCAGCCTCTGTGGGTCATCTTCGATCGAATCCACCAAATCTCGCATTAATTCAGCCACGTCAGTAACTTCGGCCTGCAATCCGCGGAGCCTTTCCGTCAGCTCCCTATAGGGTGCGCGATCCGCCAAATTACTGATGATCGTTCCGAAAGAATCGATCAAGCCCTCGTCACCACTTATCGACTCGCGAGCCTGGCTCCCAAATTCGATGTGAGCTGATGCGTCAGCAAGGAGCTCTTCTAATTTGGCTAGCTCATTTAGCTCATTCGGGTCGTCCAGCCGGGCTTGTTCCAGCTCTTCGACTTGGAACTTCAATAGGTCGATTTCATGAGCCCGAGATCTTGCATCGCCGCCTACTTCTTCGATCACTTCGAGCAGGCGACGCTCATCGCTTCGAGCTTCTGTTAGGGGGCCCAGATCAATCTGACCATATTGGTCTAGCGCCGAACGTTGAACTTTTGGTTGCAACAGCGATTGATGTTCGTGCTGACCATGCAAATCAACCAATGTCAGGCCAATCTCAGATAGTTGACTCATTCCGGCGAGTCCTCCATCGAGATAGGCCCTACTACGACCTTCCGCTGGAATCACTCTTCCGAGGATGATTTCTTCCCCATCCAATGTTTGGAATCGACCTTCAACTATCGCCTGGTCTGCCCCGTTCCGCACCATTGAAGGGTCTGCCCTGCCGCCGGTGAGAAGTTGTATTGCTTGAACGACCATCGTCTTGCCGGCACCGGTTTCGCCTGTAAGAACTGTTACTCCCGGACCTAGAACTAACGACGAGGATTCAATAACTCCAAGGTTCTGGACGGAAAGTTCCAGAAGCATTAGCGGTCCTTCAAACCAAACTTTTGTTTCAGTACTTGTTGGAAACCTCCAGAACCGGAGGTAACCAACCGCGCAATAACCTCTGATCGCGAAGTCATCATCACATCCCCGTCGCTTAACGCCGCCACACTTCGCCCGTCAACAGAGAGGTTCGCCTCACGCTCTCCCATTACCGAAATCCGAATCTCTGTGTCGGGACGCAAAACCAATGAGCGATCAAAAAGCATGTGTGGCGCGACTGGGGTTAATTGGAGTGACCAGTGAGTGGGTGCAACGATTGACCCGCGAGCAGACAGATTGTATGCAGTTGATCCGGTCGGAGTTGAAACTATCAGACCATCGCCAGCGTAAATCGCGAATGGAGAGTCGTCGATTGTGACTTCTAGGCGAACTGTGTGCCCCTGGGATTTCTTCTCAACGACGGCCTCATTCAGTCCGATCCAAGGACCTTCGCTTCCGCCGTCTGATCTTTGGATCTGACTTTGGATCATTAGGCGCTCTTCGACCGGGAGTTCCCCGCGTAAAGCTTTGTCAACAGCAGTCTGGGCTTCATCCGCTTCGAATTCAGTTAAATAACCGAGGTGTCCCACGTTGATGCCAAGAACGGGGACGCCATACTGAGCGACTCGTTCAAAGGTACGGAGCATGGTTCCGTCTCCGCCAATGCTGACTGCTAGATCAGCGCCGTCTGCCAAGGCTTCTTCGACACATCCGAGATCCACTCTGTCGACCATGGATGATTCCGCTTTGTCGAGGCGCACGGTATGACCAGATGTCTCTAGATGATCAATGAGTACACCTGCCAACTCGTGCGATTCGTTTCGTTCAGGGTGCAACATTATGCAAATGACACTCATAACGAACCTACAACTCGGGCTTCTTCAACTACCTGCTCTATCGATGCAACTTCTAGCGATACCTGAGATCCGTTTTGACAATGGACAAGGAATTCGGTGTTCCCGCTAGCGCCGCGAAGTGGTGAGACCATCACACTTATCACCCCAAACTTCGCTTCCGAAACACACGCTGATACTTCCTTGAGAACTCTGTGCCAGATCTCGGGGTTTTTGATTACCCCTTGACCCCGAGTCGCCTCGACTCGACCTGCCTCAAACTGTGGCTTTACCAGCATAAGTAGGTCTCCATCCGGTTCACACAAACTCGCAAGTCTTGGCAACACGACTTTGAGCGATATGAAAGAAAGATCAGCTACCACAAGGGGCGCGGGGCCACCGATTTGCGAGACGTCAATGTGTCTTACATTGGTGCGTTCGAAAACCTTAACTCTCTCGTTTTCGCGCAAACCATGGTCAAGCTGACCATACCCAACGTCGATAGAGACAACCTCTATGGCACCCCGCTGCAGCACACAATCAGTGAAACCTCCAGTGGATGCACCTACATCAATTACTCGTTTCCCGGCAGGGTCGATTCGAAATTCAGTCAATGCTGCATCCAGTTTGTCTCCCCCCCTTGACACAAATCTAGGCTTACTTCCGACAAGGACGACGGGATCTCCATTAGCCACTAAGGACGCGGGCTTGCGAGCTAAGGCGCCTTTCACCAGAACTCCGTCTGCCTCAATAAGTTCTTTGGCTTTAGTTCTATTGGGTGCAAGACCCCGCCGCACCATTTCAATATCGAGTCGGCGTCGCGTCATGATGAACGTCTCGGAGGGTTTACCGTCAGCATCTGCACACAAGTCGAAGCTACCAGCAGGCTTGTGACATTTGGGATGACTTCGGCGCGTCGCCAGCTACTGCGGATTCAAGACCACTTCGACTAGGGCGCGCAGGTCATCAGCGATGAAGTCAGGTTTTGGTTTACATCTCGTTGAATCTTCAGCAGAAGTAACGCCCGAGAGGACTAACCCAAAATCGAACCCTAGTTCAGCGGCTAATAATCCATCTGTCGCGGGGAGATCTCCGACAACTATGTTCCCCGGACTATTACGTTCGAGCCCTAACCACTTGAGGGCTAGATCCGCTATCGGGCCATGGGGCTTTCCCGCGATCGCCGCTTCTGTTTTTCCTGCGACTGCGACTGCTGCAGTTAAGGAGCCGTTGCCGGGTAGCAACCCTCCGGGTGTCGGGTATGTGGGATCATTATTGGTTGAGATTAGGCGCGCTCCACCGTGAAGGGCGTTAGCCGCCGCCGCTAGTCGATGGAAATTGAATTCGCGATGAAAGCCAACGACGACAGCATCAACAGGACCATTAGAGACCATTTCGTCTTCCGGGTCGAGAGGCAACGCTCCGCGCTCTTCAACCGCTTCCACAACGCCTTCCCCAGCGCAAACCAGTACCCGTTCACCTGAGCTAACTAACGATGCAGCGGCCATTGCAGACGTAAGAACACGATCTCGCGCGTCTATGCCGCACGATTCGAGTTTATTTTCAGCTTGTCGCTTGGTGAGAGCAGAAAAGTTCGTCACAAACAGGATTTGATGTCCTGCTACGTCAAGTTGTTCTATAGCTTGAGCAGCTCCATCAATCGGCCGGTCTGCTAACCAAACGACTCCGTCGAGATCCAGGATCCAGGCGATTTTACTCAGACCTGCCAGGTGCCGCGAGACCTAAGCAAAGAGGATAGGTCCCCTGCGCCTTTGTCGTTCTGCGCCATAGCAAGCTGGGCTGTGGAGGATGTAGCGTATTCGATTCTCTCCACTGCCCGAAAAACGCCAATTGGTGTCGGTTCAAAGGGGCCTCGAGATAGGCGACTCAACATAAATGCGGTTGACGGGTCAGGTTTAGTCTCGTCATGCACCAAAAGAGCGCTCTCACCTACATCCGCTACGGAAACTACCTTGGCGGTTCCATTATCAATGACTACGCCAAACTCACCATCGGCACCAAACTTGACCGGTTTGCCATGCTCCAGCGAAATTAAGTTGCTGTCGCGGTTCCCCTTCTTTGTTATGCCCTCCCATGCTCCATCATTGAAAACGTTGCAGTTTTGAAAGACCTCTACGATTGAAGCGCCCTTGTGGTCGTGGGCCCGACGGAACATCTCCATCATGTGCTGGCGATCCATATCGTGCGTGCGCGCCACGAATGAAGCTTCAGCACCCAACGCCACCGACATCGGATTAAATGGTGAATCCAGAGAACCCATCGGTGAACTCTTCGTAACCTTGCCAACCTCACTAGTTGGCGAGAACTGGCCCTTTGTCAAGCCGTAAATCATGTTGTTAAACAACAGAATGTTCAAATTCACATTTCTTCGCAAAGCATGGATGAGATGATTTCCGCCAATGGACATCATGTCGCCATCACCGCCAATGACCCACACATCTAGATCAGGACGCGCCATGGCAAGGCCTGTGGCGATAGCCGGCGCTCGTCCATGAATACCGTGCATCCCGTAGGTGTTCATGTAGTAGGGAAAGCGAGCGGCGCAACCAATTCCAGAAACGAAGACCGTATTCTCACGATCGACTTCCAATTCAGGCATCAGCATTCGCATAGCAGTCAAGATGGAATAGTCACCGCACCCTGGACACCAACGAACTTCTTGGTCAGTTGCCCAATCGGCCGGTTCTGTACGCGTAGAGGTATCAGTCATAGTTATTACCTATGGTCCTTTAGGAAGCTTCGATCGCTTGGAGCGCCGCCGATTCTATTTCGGCAGTCGTGAAGGGAACACCGTTCATTTTGTTGACTGGTTTGACATCTAGTAGGTACTTGGCCCTGACTAAGTCAACCAGTTGCCCTGCATTCATTTCGGGGCAAATTACCGTCTCGAATTTGGAAAGAACTTCTCCCAAGTTTTTCGGGAACGGGTTCAAATGGGTGAGATGGACATGCGCTACTTTCTTGCCGGCTGCTTGAAGTCGATCCACTGCAGCATCTATCGCTCCCCACGTCGAGCCCCATCCCAACATGCAGAAGTCCGCATCTGGATCTCCTGCGACCTCGACGTCAGGCACGTCTATACCTTCGATTTTGGCTGCTCGAAGATCAATCATCTTTTGGTGATTCGCAGGGTCATAGCTGATGTTTCCAGACTCATCCTCTTTTTCTATGCCACCTATGCGATGCATGAGGTCAGGAGTTCCTGGTATCGCCCATGGACGTGCCAATGTTTCGCTGTCTCGCAAGTATGGCAAGAAGATCCCATCACCATCTTCATTAGTTCCGTTAAAGCCAGTGTGGAAGTCAACGCCTATGTCAGGTAACGAATCGATGTCTGGCAACAACCAAGGCTCAGAACTTGTAGCTAGGTAACCATCGCTCAGAAGCATCACTGGTGTCCGGTAACGCAAAGCTATGCGGCAGGCCTCTATCGCAGCGTTAAAGCAATCTGCCGGACTTTTTGGAGCCACGATGGGCATCGGCGATTCAGAATGACGCCCGTACATCGCCATCAGCAGGTCAGCCTGCTCCGGCTTTGTCGGTAACCCGGTTGACGGCCCACCTCTCTGGATATCAATCACAACCAGCGGCAGTTCAAGACTCACTGCTAACCCAAGCGTTTCACCCTTCAAAGCAACGCCTGGTCCGGAGGTCGTCGTAAAGGCAAGAGCTCCACCAAAAGCTGCGCCGACTGCCGAGGCCGCGGCGGCTATCTCATCTTCGGCTTGGAAAGTTCTCACACCGAAGTGCTTTAGTTCCGATAAATCATGGAGTATGTCTGAGGCTGGCGTGATTGGGTAAGAACCAAGAAACACCGGGAGACGGGCTAATTGGCCAGCCGCTGCGCAGCCCCAGGCTATAGCCGTATTTCCATTGACGTTGGTGTACTCGCCTTTTGGTAATTCAGCGGGTTTGATCTCGTAATGCGATTCGAAAAGCTCCGCTGTCTCGCCAAAATTGTAGCCAGCGTGGAAAGCCGCCTCGTTGGCTTTAATGACTAACTCTTTCCCCCGGAACTTGGTGCCAATGAACTCCATGGTCGGTTCAACAGGCCGCGTGTACATCCACGAGATAAGGCCTAAAGCGAAGAAGTTCTTCGAACGTTCTGCGTCACGGGGCTTTACTCCATGTTCGGCAACGGCGTCCCTGGTGATCTGACTCATTGGAACCGGGTAACTTCTGTACCCATCCAGACTTCCGTCTTCTAGCGGATTGCTTTCATATCCGGCCTTCTCGAGGTTCTTCTCGCTGAAGGCATCGGTGTTAATAATGATGGCCCCGCCTTGCACCAAGTTGGGCAATTGGGCTTTGAGCGCCGCCGGATTCATCGCGACTAGGACAGTCGGGGCATCACCCGGCGTCGTAATAGCAAAATCAGAAATACGGACCTGGAAAGCTGAAACGCCTGCGAGTGTCCCTTGTGGGGCTCGAATCTCAGCGGGGAACTCTGGCAAAGTCGCAAGGTCGTTGCCAAGGGCAGCCGAAATGCTGGTGAACTGGTCACCAGTCAATTGCATGCCGTCGCCGGAGTCGCCGGCGAACCGAATAATTACCTCATCAAGCTCTTGAAGAGGTAGTTCTCGAGGTGCTGTGTCGGTCACTGACCCTCCCAGAGGATGCTGGTCGTCCGAAATCGAACTTTATACCCACCACGCGTTAAATACTCGCCAAAAACCAGGTACTTCATATCGTAAGCTCAGGCGACGGTAATTGATTCATTGAGGTACACATCTTGAATGGCGTTTAAGAGATCGACACCTTCTTGCATGGGCCTCTGAAAGGCCTTGCGCCCAGAGATCAATCCAAGGCCGCCGGCTCGTTTATTGACCACTGCAGTCATGACCGCTTCGGCCATATCGGTCGCTCCGGAACTAGCGCCCCCACTATTGATCAGCCCGATTCTTCCCATGTAACAGTTGGCTACTTGCCACCGACAAAGGTCAATCGGGTGGTCCGAGGTCAGCTTGTCATAAACGTCGGCATGGGTTTTTCCGAAGCCCTTTATGAGGTTGAAAGCTCCATTGGTTTCGGGCAACTTCTGCTTAATTATGTCAGCTTCTATCGTGACGCCAATGTGATTCGCTTGGGCGGTGGCATCAGCAGCCACATGATTATCTTGATCTTCGGTATCTATACCGCTGTTGCGCAAGTAGCACCACAGAACGGTGAACATGCCTAGCTGGTGTGCTCTCTCGAAAGCCTCAGCAGTTTCTTGAATTTGTCGACCACTTTCTTCACTTCCAAAGTAAATAGTGGCGCCTACTCCAGCTGCTCCCAGCTCATGTGCTTGGTCTACGGAACCGAACATTATTTGGTCGTATGTTGCCGGGTAAGTTAGTAGTTCGTTGTGGTTTAACTTAACGATGAACGGGATCCGGTGCGCGTACTTTCGGCTAACGGCGCCCAATACGCCGAACGTAGTGGCCACCGCGTTGCATCCGCCCTCGATGGCTAGCTCCACGATGTTGGCCGGGTCAAAATAGATGGGATTGGGCGCAAAGGATGCGGCGGCTGAGTGTTCTATGCCTTGGTCGACAGGCAGGATCGATACAAATCCAGAATTGGCAAGCCTGCCACTACTCAACAGTGCCTGCATATTTCTCATCACCTGAGGTGACCGATCGGTAGCAGACAACACATCAGTGACGAAATCAGGACCAGGAAGGGTGAGTAAATCCTGGGAAATCGTCTCGCATTTATGTTCAAGAAGATAAGTCGCCTTATCTCCGAGTAAACCTTCGATGTCGAGGCTCACGGCACGACTCCTTAGGTAGGCAATAAGTAGGTCATATCGGGGTATTCGGGCCGAGGTAAATCGTAGCCGCGGTGCGCCTTGAAAAGGTTGAGGCAAGCTTTAGATTTTGAAGTTCTACTAAAGGACGTTTACGACAGCGAATCCAATCGATCGGAAACGTCGGCATATCCCGGTTCAACCTGTTCGATTCGCTCGAAACCACGCCGGGCGCGCTGATGGTCACCAGCGCTTTCGTACAGGGCCGCTAACGCATACCAAAGTCTCACATGATGATCGCGAGGCTTTTTAGGTTTGAGCGGCCCTTGTTCGAGGAGTCTTATCCCGCCAGCAACATCTCCAATGTCCGCCATAGCTCCTGCCATCACTATCCGGCCTTCTGTCATAATCGCTGCTTCGGGTCCGGCTGCCCTCAGGTCATCCCATAACTTTCGAACCAACTTGACCTCTCCCAGGGCACGGTAACAATCCGCCATAACTGGGTATTGATTGATATCGCCAGTCACATCAGCAAAGTGTTGAAGTCGTTCTAGGGCGTCGCTCCATCTTCCAAGGCGATAGAGGGTCAGACCGTAGAGTTCATGCAGTTCAGGGATTTGGGGATATTTTTTGATCATCGGTCGTAGGAGGTCATCGACCTCTCCGAAGCGGTCAGATAGAAAGTGCTCACCCGCTTCAGCAACTCTTCGCAGCAATCGATCGCGTTCCACCTTGGGCAGGTTTTGGGTGTGAGCTGCGTCTAATTCAATTACGGCAACTGAAGGTTTGTTTCGTCGAGAACTTTTCTGTCCGGACTTTTTGTCTTGTCGTTCCCACTTATCGTCATCTCGCGCTGGAGGCGGACCAATGTCATCAGCTACTGGCCGAGGACCACCTGGATCGATACTGGCATTGTGTGCTCCTCGCCGGGCAACGCCTCCCCATTTGGACCCTCTTGCCTGGTCACCAAAATAACGCTCAGGCTTTTCCACTCCTGGGCCGCGTGTCGGCTGTTCAGTGCTTCTCTTGGGCGCCGCGCGTCCAGGTCCTCGATTGCGGTCGCCGGGTCGACCCGAAGGGCCGCCGCTAGCGCGACCCTTGTTGCCAGTGTCGCGTTTAGGGTCTCTTCGTCCAGCGCCGTTGCCGCGCCCATTTCGATTATTCACAGATCTCCATGCTACGGGTCTAACGTCACCGACAGGGCCAGCTTGGCGGTATCGGATAGGCGGTGAAATCGAAGGGCCCCGCCGAACCGATCACATCAACAAGTGACGTGTCGGACCAACGAGGCCCTTCTTAAGAAAATTCTGGCGGCGACCTACTCTCCCAGGGGGTCTTCCCCCAAGTACCATCGGCGCTGACAGGCTTAACTTCCGTGTTCGGAAAGGGAACGGGTGTTGCCCTGTCGCCATAACCACCAGAAATATGTTGCGCTTTGCAATGACAAAGCACGTTCTTGAGTCAACTCCATCAGAGTCGACAGGTGCGAGGGACGTCTGCCCCTGAGCACTCCATAGCGATGCACGATCCTTCTCCAAAGAAGGTATTTGTTTCCTCGAAACTGAGTATCGAGCCCAAGCCCTCGGCCGATTAGTACCGGTCTGCTGAACACGTCACCGTGCTTACACATCCGGCCTATCAACGTGGTGGTCTGCCACGGGCCTTACCTGGTTATCCAGTGGGAGATCTCAT